>NZ_KB902193.1 GCF_000379425.1 Corynebacterium lubricantis DSM 45231 | reverse complement strand
TCTTCCCTGACCGTGATTCGGTGGTCCGGTTGGTCGGGGCAGTGCTGGCTGAGCAGCATGAGGACTGGATGCAGCAGCGTCGGTACATGCCTCTGGCGATGCTGTCCTCGACGGCGGAGATGCTGGCGAAGGCCCGGGCAGCTGACGGCGTCGGCGTCGTTGTCGGTGACGGTCAGGAGGCTCTGGTGGCGTAAGGAATCCTGTTCCGTCAGCGGTCAGTTCATCGCTGAGTCAACCGCTGGCGGATACACCACTCAAAAGGACTTGACCTCACAGTGGAGACCAGGCACTAGGTTTCTGACTTCCTCGCGCACTTCTCAGTCTTTTACTTCCAGCCAGGGTTTCCAGACTGTGAGTCTGGCTCAAGTTCTACTTCATATGCAACGCGCTTATGGAACACTAGAAACTCTGGTAGCTACGGATTCTGCACGGCGGATACACTCCCACCTGACCAAAGACAGACTGCACCAAAAGCTACTGCCGTTTACGGGCGCAAAAGGAATACAACAACTCCGAAGCACTATCGACTTATCCGAATCAAATATGGATAGCCCGATGGAATCACTCGCCCGTTTCCGACTGATAGAAGCGAATCTTCCGCAAGTCAAGAGCATTGAATACCAAGCGAAAATTCAAATAACAGATGAGCGTGGTTCCCGACATACCTTTTATGCAGACCAGCTCATTAACGGTTTTCTGATCAGTGAGTTAGACGGTAGAAGCAAATACGACGGGACTTACGGCGATATCCCTGAAGAAGTACGCCAAAAGGAGCGGGATCGCGAACGGCTCTTGCTCAATGCGGGGTTTCCACTCGTGCGCCACTACTATTCTGCCCTTCGATTGGACGCACAGGGAAGCTGTGCCTACGTGCGAAACATCCAAAAAGCCCTGCGCCGGTACGCCCAGCCTCGACAGGCACCGTCAAGGGTGATCCAGCTGTAACAGAATCGACCACGCTGATTTAAAGTCTGACAGTTCGTACCTAGCGTCAGTGAAAATTTACCGTGGTCGATTCTGGTATCGACCACGTTGGAACCACGCTGGGTTTACAGCTTCAGCCTGCCTGACAGCGCGCGTGAGAGCGTGAGCTCGTCCACAAACTCGAGATCGCCACCGAGTGGCATCCCGGAGGCCAAGCGGGAGACCGTGAGGTTGGGGAAATCCTTGAGCAACCGGGCCAGGTAGGACGAGGTGGCCTCGCCCTCGGTGTCTGGGTCGGTGGCTAGGATGACCTCGGTGATCTCGGGCGCCTCGTCGCCTTCGAGGTCTTGTAGAACCCCACCGATGCGCTGGAGCAACGCAGAAATTGCCAAGTCCTTCGGCCCCACATTGGCCAGCGGGTCGAGGGAACCACCCAGTACGTGATAGCGCCCGCGATACTCGCCGGTGCGCTCAATTACCTGGATGTCCTTCGCGTCCTCGACAACGCAGATGGTTCCCTTATCTCGTCCGGAATCCGCACAGATGCGACAGACTTCCTCCCGCGAGACGTTGTTGCAGATGCGACAGAAGGTCACCCCATCGCGCACTGCAGCCAGTGCCGCGCGCAGCCTGTCGATATCCTCAGGATCCGTTTTCAGCAAGTGAAACGCGATGCGCTGGGCACTTTTTGGGCCGACGCCGGGGAGGCGCGAGAATTCGTCGATAAGATCTTGTAGCGGCCCTTCAAACATTCCTCCAGCATACAAAAACGCCCGGTAGAAACCGGGCGTGAGGGTGCGTGTTCGCCGAGTGGGCTTACATGAAGTCCCCGAACGGGCTGCCCTCGCCGGCGCCGCCGCCAAGCGGGCCGATCTTTTCCTGCGCCAGTTGGCTCGCCTGGGTGTGCGCGTCACGGTAAGCAGCCAGGATAAGGTCCTGAAGGGTCTCGACGTCCTCAGGGTCGACGGCTTCCTTCTTGATCTGCACGTCGGTGACTTCGCTGCCACCAGTCATGGTCACGCTGACGAGACCGCCGCCCGCGGTGCCCGTCACGCTTGCCTGCAGGAGCTCTTCCTGAGCCTGCTGCAGCTGTGCCTGCATCTCTGCTGCTTGGCGGAGTAGTTCGTTCATATCTGGCTGAGTCATGGCTTGCTACTTTCCGTTGGGAGTCGGGTTAATCGTCGCCCAGTTTAGCGCGCATGGCCGTTGCGGGCGCTCGCCTTTAGCGAACACAGCGCTACAGGGGTTTCGCGCCGAGTTCGCGTTCGAGCAGTTCCATGGCTACGGCAGTCGCATCGCGACGATCGAACTGCGCCGGTTCTTTCGTCTGATCCACCATGTCACGCTCTTCCGCCTCTTGCGAGTATTCCTCGGCCGGTGCCTGTGGCTGGGTCGGTGCCGTTGGCTGCGGAGGGGCTTGCGGTTCTGGTTGAGAAGGTGCCGGCGGCTGCTGGGGCGGCTGCGCCTGAGGCTGGGATGGCGCTGCCGGCTCGTACATATCCGGCGGTGGCGGCGCATCGTCCATGGGTTCCGGTGGGAGCGGGATCTCGTCGCGGGCAGCCTTTTCGCGCTCAGCGGCACGTTGCGCGGCCTGCGCAGCCACGGCACGCCAATCGTCCTGCGAAGATGCAGGTTCTGGGTGCTTTGGCTGAGCAGGTGGAGGTGTTTCTACAGGCGTGGCTGGCTGACTGGGCGCAGATTGCTGGCCCGGAATTGCGACGGGGGCACCCCAGCCACTACGGGGAGCAGCCGGTTCAGGCTCAGGTTCCGGTTCTGGGTCCGGCTCCTTCGCCTGCTGCTTGGTCTGCTGCGATTGCGGTGCGGGGTTCCAGACCTCGGGCGCGCTATTCGACGAGCTAAAACCCGCGGCCTGCGGATCCGTGCCCACCACACATTTCACAGCGATGCGCATGCCGAGCTTCTCGGAAAATGCTGCGACGATGTCGGCGTTATTGCGCTCCGAGTTGATCCTCTGCGCAAGCGCTCCTGTGTTGTGCCCGATAACCAGGGTGGAGTCTTCCATCCCTAAGACGCTGGCCTCGGTGAGCATAATCTCGGCGACCTTGTTCCGGGTGCCCACATACTGGCGCAGCTCAGTCCAGTTCTCCTTGATGCTGTCCAGCAAATCCGGAGTTGGGGCTTGCGGAGTCTGCTCCTTAGCGGGTTCGGGTGCGGGTGCGGACTCAGGCTCAGGTGCAGGCACGGGCTCAGGTGGCGCAACCGGCTGTGCAGGCTGTGCCGCCGGTTGTGCAGGTTGAGCAGGTTCGGGTCTCGGGGCTTGGCGCGGCGCAGGTGTCGACGAGCTCTTCGGCTTCCCAGCTGCTGCCGCCGCTGCCGCAGCCTGGGCAGCAGCTGCTCCCCCACCGCGTGCGGGTTGGCTGCGCTGCTGGGCAGGGACTGCAGCAGAATCGCCGGAGGCAGGTGTCGCGGAGACTGCCGGAGTAGCTGGCGCGCCGGAGGTCGGCACCACGAGGAGGTGCGCGACCATGATTTCCAGCAGGAGGCGGGGACTCGTCGTGAAGCGCATTGCGGAAATGCGATCATTGACTTCCTCGGCGAGCTGCGCCAGGTGCGCTGGGTGGAAGCGTGCGGCCTCGGCGGTGAGCACCTCGGCGCGATCTGTCGGCGCGTTGACCAGGCCCTGCCCGAAAGCGTTGGGCACGTTTTGAATGACGATGAGGTCGCGCAGGCGATCCAACAGGTCGGCGACAAAGCGACGTGGCTCATGACCCGCTTCGATGACCTGGTCAATGACCTGGTAAGCAGAGGCACCGTCGCCGGTAGCAAGGGCATCGACCATCGTGTCGATATAGCCCTCGTCGGTCACTCCCAGCAGCGGAAGCGCCGCCTCGTAGGTCAACCCTTCGGGCCCGCTGCCAGAGAGAAGCTGGTCTAGAAGCGAGAGAGTGTCACGCGGAGAACCACCACCAGCACGGATGACCAGCGGGTACACATCGGGATCGACTGTGACCCCCTCGGATTCCACGGTGCGCTCGATCAGGGAACGCATTGCCTGTGGCGTGAGCAGACGGAAAGGATAGTGGTGCGTACGGGACCGAATCGTGCCAATGATCTTCTCAGGCTCGGTCGTAGCAAAAATGAAAATCAGGTGGGCCGGGGGCTCCTCCACGATCTTGAGCAGGGCGTTCGCACCCTCCGCAGTAATCATGTGGGCCTCGTCGACGATGAAGACGCGGTAGCGCGACTGAGCGGGCGCAAAATACGCGCGGTCACGCAGCTCACGCATGTCCTCGACACCACGGTTCGACGCGGCATCGAGCTCGGTGACATCGAGGTTGCCACTGCCACCAGGAGCCAGCGAAACACACGACGGGCACACCCCACACGGCGTCGAAGTCGGTCCCTCAACGCAGTTCAGCGAACGTGCCAAGATGCGTGCCGACGATGTCTTGCCACAACCACGGGGGCCGGAAAAAAGGTAGGCATGATTAATCCTGCCCGAGTCCAACGCATTGCTCAGGGGCCGGGTTACTTGCTCCTGGCCAACAACTTCCGCGAACGTTGCGGGACGATATTTCCGGTACAAAGCCACGGATTTACCCTACCTCTTTTAGTGTGCTTCTAATCAGCGTCCCGATCGCGACGGAGATCGCCCACGTCCGTGCGACGACGCCGCAAGCGGGTATCCAACTTATCAATGCCACGTTCGCTGGCAATGACGTATTCATCATTGGTCAGCAGCACTAACTCGAGCATGAGCGTGACTCGGCCGGGCTCCGAATAGTTCGGGGTGCCTTGTGGGAACCACGTCGGTTCGCGCAGAACGCCGTGCTCGACTGTGATGTCCTTGAGTTCCTTGAGCGCGGTCTGCTGCACGAAATCAGGCAGCAATGTGCCAGGTTGCACCGTGTAATTGCCGGATTCCAGGAAGTTCCACGCGCCGACGGCTGCGGCAGCGAGTTCCGCGTCCGTTGCTTGCGACGACCCCACTGCGAGCTCGCAGCGCACCTCGATCGATGGGGCGGTTTGCATCACAAGGCCGGTGTCCACGTCGGAGAAACCGACGGTGTTGGCGATCCTGTAATCGTCGTTAAGCGTGGCGAACGCAATGCGACGTCCTTCAATATCCTGGAGCGCGATCTCCCCATAAACGTTAGAGAGCCAGACTGCTTTTTCTTCGCCTGTCATTATTTCACCTCGAGCTTCTCAATTGCTGCGAGCAGGACGCAGGTAGCAAAGCCATCCATCGCCTCCACGACCTCTTCCTGCGGTGGCAGCGACGGGGCGAGACGGATATTGCGATCGTTCGGATCCTGATGCAGCGGATACGACGAGCCCGCCTCGGTGAGTTTGATGCCAGCATCCTTGGCGAGTTCCCACACGCGGGACGCGGTGCCATCGATGACATCGACGGAGATGAAGTAGCCGCCCTCTGGGTGCGACCACCGGGCAACCTCATAGCTGCCAAGTCGCTCATCCAAGATATCAAGGACGGCGCTGAACTTCGGGCCGAGGCTGTCTGCGTGCTTGCGCATCAGCGTTTTCACACCTTCGGCGTCGTGGAAGTACTGCGCGTGCGCGAGCTGGTTGACCTTGTTCGGGCCGATTCCGCGCACGCCCGCGATCGAGGTGTACCAGGCGATGTTGTCGGTGGAAGATGCAAAGAAGGACACGCCAGCGCCCGCCATGGTGATCTTCGAGGTAGAGGCCATGACCCAGAAACGGTTCGGGTTGCCAGCTTTTTCTGCCTTGTCGATCACGTTGTAGAGCTCGGGGAACTCGTGGCTAAGGGGGTGCACGGCGTAGGCGTTGTCCCAGACGATGCGGAAATCTGGCGCTGCGGTCTCCATTGCTGCGAGGCGATCCGCGACCTCTTCCGAGAAGGTCACACCGGTTGGGTTAGAGAACACCGGCACTGTCCACATGCCCTTGACCTGTGGGTCCTTGACCAACTCTTCAACGGCGTTCATGTCTGGGCCATCCTCGAGCATCGGGATCGTGACCATTTCGAAGCCCAGCGTCTCGGTGATGGTGAAGTGACGGTCGTAGCCTGGGACCGGGCAGATCCACTTGACGGTCTCCTCGTCCTTCCATGGACGCTCAGAATCGTTGTTGCCGAACATGTACGACCACGTGACAAGATCAAACATGATATTCAGGCTCGAGGCATCACCGGCCACAATCTGGTCGATGCTCACGCCGAGGATCTCAGCCCAGATGGAACGAATATCGGTGATGCCCTTGAGATTGCCGTAGTTGCGAACGTCTTCCCCAGATTCGGACGTGAAATTGTCTTGCCCTGGAAGCCCGAGGAGTGCGTCAGAGAAATCCAGCTGCTCCGCCGCCGGCTTACCCCGCGTCAGATCGAGCTTCAGGCCCTTTGCCTTTAGCTCGTCGTATTGCTTACGTACTTGCTCGGACAACTGGGCGAGTTCGTTGGAATCGAGGTTCAGCAGCGACATATGCTTCAGCTTTCTTCTTTGAAAACAGTATTGATCTATATCGTAGTCAGACCATAGACACCGCTGCAGGGGCAACCCTGCGATGCAGCCCAGGCCTGGTTCTCGGGCACAAAAAAGGGACCTCACGCACCTGCTAGAGCTCGTTGACCCTTGCTGCATTCCTGCCCTGGGGGAGTTCACAAGATACGCACCGCGTGAGATCCTGACCCTCACTTTAGCCGGGGGAGCCAACCAATGCCAAATAGCATCGGCGTGACACTTCTTGATTGCAGTTGTTTTGCATCTTTAGGACCGCTTTAGCGTGATGGCCTGCCGTTTTGTTGATTTCTCGAGGATCAACTAAAGTAATGCCACGACGTAAGCGTCATGCGAACGTCATGGAGGATTCGACTAGCGGCCTATGTCACACGCCTGGAACGCGTGCGGGTAGCAATACCCTCAAGGGTTCAAATCCCTTATCCTCCGCCACATGGAAACCAGCTTCTCGCTTTGCGGGGAGCTGGTTTTTTCTTTCACTCCCGGTTCTTGTTTGTGCTTGCTCGGATATATACAGACATAATTCTTGGGAATTTTTGCCAGAAATTCGCCACTCATCCCGAAAAAGCCACAGAAAACAACACCTTACTGTCATTGGGACGTTTTATTTACAGGGTTTTACCCTGTGCGCTCTAGGACGATCGCAGAGCCTGCCCAGATAGACCCTTTAGCTTGTTCTTATCAGTCCACACACCCGAACAAGAAAGGCTTTCAAGGCTATGGCTGAGCAATTGCGCGAATACGAAGGCAGAGTGTTGCCCAACCAATCAGAAGATCTCGAAGATCAGGGTCTTGGTTTCGACATAGGCACCGTCTTCTCCCGCAGGAAAATGTTGGGATTCATCGGCCTCGGTGGCGCAGGCATCGCACTGGCCGCCTGCTCCTCTACTGCTGCGAGCATTGCGACCACCAGCTCCGCAGCTTCGGACGCGAGCACGACCTCGTCGGCAGCCGCAGCGCTGGCCGAAATGAAGTCAGAAACCGAAGGCCCCTACCCTGGCGACGGTTCGAACGGCCCCGACGTTCTGGAGATCTCGGGTGTGGAGCGACGCGACATCACCAAGTCCATCGATACCGACACGGTGGCAGAGGGCATTCCCCTGTCGCTGACAATGACGCTCGTGGACATGAGCAACAACAACCAACCGATGGAAGGCGCCGCGGTATATATCTGGCACTGCGACGCTCCCGGCCGCTACTCCATGTACGACACCGAGCTCCAGGACGAGACCTATCTACGAGGCGTACAGGTCGCCGACAAATATGGGCAGGTCACCTTCGACACCATCTTCCCCGGCTGCTACGCCGGGCGCTGGGTACACATCCACTTCGAGGTCTTCCCCGATCGTGAGAGCATCACCGATTCCACCAACAATATTTTGACCTCGCAGATCGCCTTCGATGAGGCTTCGGCCACCTCGGTCTACGCGCTCGATGTGTACGGAAACTCAATGACCAACCTGAACGACATGTCGCTGGAATCCGACAACGTCTTTTCCGATGGCTGGGACCAACAAATGGCCACCATCACCGGCGATACCACCAAGGGTTTCGAAGCCGGCATCGAAGTACCCATCGACCCCACCACCGAGCAGGATCAGTCCATGTCCGGCGGCGCAGGTGAACCTGGCGGTGCTGGTGGCCCTAGTGGAGGCATGCCTCCCGGTCAGGGCTAACCGGGACCGTACCGGTTGCTCGATATTCATTATCGAGCAACCGGCATTTTCTCCTTAATATCGAGGACATGAGCTGGGAAAATAGATTCCGCTTTTCGGTTGCTCGAAGTCAGCTCGCCCCAGTATCGAGCAACCGGAGGCCCGGTCCAAGACAGCACCGGGTGGTCGAAAACCGGTTTCGACCACACGCTAGTTTTCGACCATCCGACCTACAGAATCACCCGAATTTTTCCACGTGGTCGAAATTGAACCCGGTGGTTTTCGACCAACCGCGCGCGGCCGACCGCACGGCCGATCTACCCGCGCCAGACCACCGGTTCGCGAGGCAGCGCGGCAGGGTCGAAGCGCTCACGGATCTCAGCCAAAGAAGCAGCCCCTGCCACCCCCAGAGACTCACCAATCCAGCGCACCACCGAGGAAGCGGAGCCGAGTTCGCGCAGAGTCACTGCACCATCGCGCTTGGCCAAACGCTCACCGGTGGGGCCCAGCACCAAAGGCACGTGGACATATTCCACCGGAGGCAGGCCCAAAAGGGAGGCCAGATAGGCCTGGGTGGGTGCCTGATCCAGCAGGTCGTCGCCGCGTACTACCTGGTCAATGCCTTGGTAGGCGTCGTCGACGACCACGGCAAGGTTGTAGGCCCAGTCCTGGCCCTGCGAGGCATTCCCGCCCCGGCGCAGAATCACGTCGTCGATCGGTGCCTCAATCAGGCCTGCGTAGTAATCAGTAGCAGTAAACGAGGAAACAGAAGAGCGCAGTCGTAGAGCCGGGACGCGACCCTGGGAGGCGAGCTGCGATCGTCGTAAAGCGCGCTGCTCTTCCGTGAGATTGCGACACGTCCCGGGGTACATGCCGGGCGTGGTGTGAGGCGCGGAAGAGGCCTCGCGAATGTCCTTGCGGGAGCAGTAGCACTCGTAGACGTAGCCCGCGTCCTGCAACTGAGCAAGGGCAGATTCGTAGGCGCAAAAACGGGAGGACTGGTAGAGCACCTCGCCATCGAAGTCTATGCCGAGGGCAACCAGGTCGGAAATCTGGCGCTCAGCGGACTCGCGGGAAGAACGGGCGGTGTCGATGTCCTCGACGCGCAGGAGGAAATCGCGCCCCGTGCCACAGGCAAAGAGCCAAGCCAGCACCGCCGTACGCAGGTTGCCTAAATGCAGGTCCCCGCTCGGCGAAGGTGCGTAACGCCCCGCCCCGCTCATCGCTTGTTGGCGTAGTACCGGCCCAGGAATTCGTCGCGGTACTCCTCAAAACGGCCCTCGCTGATGGACAAACGGATATTGTCCACCAGGCGGATCATGAACTCCAGGTTGTGCATGGTGCACAGCGTGCCCGCGAGAAATTCCTTCGCCTTGAGCAGGTGATGGATATACGCGCGCGAGTAATTGTTGGAAACGTAGCCGCCGAATTCCTCGTCGACACCCGCGAAATCTCGCTTGTAGCGCGCGCCCGTGAGGTTCACGCGGCCGTCGAGCGTGTACACGCCCCCGCGACGCCCGAGCCTCGTCGGCGAGACGCAGTCGAAGGTGTCGGCGCCGGCCTCGACTGCGGTAAACAGGTCGTCGGGCTCGGAGATGCCCAGCAGGTGGCGTGGCTTTTCGGCTGGCAGCTCGTCGGTGACCCAGCCGACGATGGTGCCCAGGTTTTCCTTCTGCAGCGCGCCACCAATGCCGAAGCCACCAAAGCCGCGCTTGCCCTCGTCCACGGCGCGACGGTCGAGCTCGAGCAGGCCGCGGGTTGCTTCGCGACGAAGGTCTTCATACTGGGCCCCCTGCACAACTCCCCAGAGCGACTGCTTCGGGCGGTGGGTGCGCTCATTGGTCAGGCGGGTGTGCTCGTCGATGCAGCGCTGCGCCCAGCGGCGGGTGCGCTCGACCGATTCGACCTGGTAGTCGTAGGTGTCCACAAGCGTGGTCAGCTCGTCGAAAGCAAACATGATGTCCGCTCCGAGGCCGTGCTGGATCTGCATCGAGACCTCGGGGGTGAAGCGGTGGCTGGAGCCGTCGATGAAGGACTTGAAGTCCACGCCGTCGTCGTCGACATGCGCCATGCGTTCCTTGTCCTTCGCGCGGATGTCATCGCGGGTGAGGTTGGCCGTGTCCATGGCCAGGACCTTCTTGAAGCCGACACCCAGGCTCATCACCTGGAAGCCGCCGGAGTCGGTGTAGGTGGGCCCTTGCCAGTTCTCGAACTTCGCAAGGCCGCCGGCCTCGTCGACAATGTCGTGGCCGGGCTGCAAATAGAGGTGGTAGGCGTTGGACAAGATGGCCTGCGCTCCCGTGGAGCGGATCTGCTCTGGGGTCAGCGTTTTCACTGTGGCCTTGGTGGCTACCGGGATGAATGCCGGAGTCTGGATATCACCATGCGGGGTGTGAATGACCCCGGTGCGTCCGTGGCGGCCGGGGCCGGGCTCGAGTTGGTCGCCCACCTCGAAGGAGAGATCCTCGTGGGACTCAGGCTGTGTAGTCATGCTTTCCCACTTTAGGGGTTTATCCTTGCTGCGCCACAATCTCTGCCGTGTCCGGGTGCGTGTTGTCCCGCTGGCGCTCCTGCGCGGCCAGTTTCTCCTCGTATTCCTTCTCTAGGCCCGCACCCTCGACGTCGAGGTTGGGCAGGATCTTATCGAGCCACTTCGGCATCCACCAGGTGGCGCGTCCCATGAGGAACATTGTCGCCGGGACCAAGCCCATGCGAATGAAGAACGCATCGAAGAAGACACCCACGCCGAGGGCGAAGCCGAAAATCTGGATGAACGGCAGGGGCTGGTCGATAAAAGCGATGAAGACCACGATCATGATGATCGCCGCAGCCGTGACCACGCGGGAGCCCTCGACGAAGCCCTCCACCGTGGATTCCTCCACGGCCTTGTGCACACCTTTGTGGTATTTCTCCCCGCCTCGTTTGGTGTATTGCTCCTTCATTCTTGTGACCAAGAAGACTTGATAGTCCATGGCCAAACCGAAGGTCACGCCGATGAGGAAGATCGGCATAAACGACAGCAGCGGACCAGGTGTGTCTACCAGACCCCACAGGCCCTCCTGCCAGACCAGGACGGTCACGCCGAAGGCAGCGCCGACTGAGAGCAGGAAGCCAAGACCTGCCACGACCGGCACCATGATCGAGCGGAAGACCAACAGCAGCAAGATGATCGCCAGGCCGACCACCACGGCAAGGTAGATCGGCATTGCTCCCGCGAGCTCTTCGGTGATGTCCATTTGCACCGCGGTCAGGCCCGTCAGGCCCACCTCGACACCGGTGGCATCTTGGACCTGCTCGCCCACCGAGCGCAGGGCGTGCGCCACGGACACGGTTTCCTGGTCATCCGGGCCGGTAGTCGGGGTGGCCAGGATCTGCGCGGCGGTGTTGTCTTCGTTGACGGTAATCAGCTGCGCGTGCTTGATGCCGTTGACGCTCTTAATCTCACCGACGGTGTAGAGGAAGGAACTCAGTGCCGCTGCGGTCGCAGGCTCGGTGCCCGCTTGAGCCTCGATATAAGGCTCGAGTGCCTGGGCGTCCGGGTTGACTCCGTGCGCGTCCACGATGACTAGGAACGGTGAGTTCACTCCCTCGCCGAAGCCCTCCGCCATCAGGTCGGCAGACTTGCGCTGGGTGGTGTCCTTGTTACTGGTGCTGTCCGATGGAAGGGAGAGCTCCATATCCAACACCGGTGCCGACATCGCACCGAGGCCAAGCACGACAACCGCCATCACAAGCGCTGGGAAGCGCTTCACAAAGTTGATCCACTTGCGACCCAACGAGACCTTGGATAGGTCCTTGCCCACCTTCTGCCCGCGCTTCGGGTTGCCGGCCACACCTGGAATCTTCACGGCGAAGGCGCGGTCGCCGAGGATACCCAGAAGTGCCGGGATCAGGGTCAGTGCAACCAGCACGGCAATCAGCACCGTGGTTGCTGCTGTGAGTCCCATCCACGTCAAGAACTCGATCTGCGCAATAGCCAGAGCCACGAGAGCGACGAAGACCGTGAAACCGGCGAAGACAACCGAGGAGCCCGCGGTGCCCACCGCCATACCTGCGGCCTCCGGGCCGGACATTCGTTGTCTTTCCTGTCTATAGCGCGAGAGGATGAACAGCGCGTAGTCAATGCCCACGGCCAGGCCGATCATCACGCCTAAGACCGGGGTGACCTCATTGAGCTCGACCCAGTGCGTCAGTCCCACAGTCAGCATCACGCCGATGCCCACGCCGATCACCGCGGAGATCACTGGCATGCCTGCTGCGACGAGGGAACCGAAAGTAAAGATCAGCACGAAGAACGCAACGACAAGGCCAATAATCTCACTGGTGGTTTTGATCTCAATCGGATCGCCGAAACCAGCGCCACCAGCTTCGACCTGAATTCCTTGGTCGCGGCCAATCTCCATGGCTGCAGTAACCACGTCGCGGTCAGCCTGATCGACCTGATAGTTCGACTCCGCGTCAAAGTTGAAGGTGGTGTAACCGATGCGTTGGTCGTCGCTAAGCAACGCGACGTTTGCCGCATCCGCCTGCGCGGTTGCTTCCGGCAGACCCATCTCTGTTTCCATCTGGATGATGGTCTCGGTCTGCGCTGCGGACACGTCGACGGGGTTGCCGAAGCGCTCCGCACCGGTCATCGCGAGGTTGTCCTCGAGGTAGGTGATGACTTCGTCGACCGCTGCCTTATTCTCAGCATCAGTCAGCGTCTCGCCCTCGGGCGCGGCGAACACAAGGTTGACCGACGGGGCGCTGACCGGGTTGCCCTGATCCGGGAAGTTTGCGGAAACACCGTGCAATGCATCAATCGAGGGAGTGCCGGAGATAGCAAAGTCGGAGGAGAATGGCTTGGCCAAACTCGTTGCTCCCGCCGCGACGCCAATCAGCAGAAGCAGCCAGACAATGACTACGCGCCATTTTTGGTTATACGACCAGCGTCCCAGCCGGAATAGAAGTTTCGCCACAGTGAATTGTGTTCCTCACGAAAGACAGTTGAAGAGTTTCTCCCCCATCGTAATTGATGAATGAGAAAAGCCCCCGACCGTTGTGGTCAGGGGCTAAAAGTAAGTTGGCGGTAGTGGCGGGATTTGAACCCGCGGTGGTTTGACCCACACTCGCTTTCGAGGCGAGCACCTTCGGCCGCTCGGACACACTACCGCCAAATAGATTAACGGTTGAATGCCCCGTTATCCAAATTGCTTAGTTGTCGCGCTTAGTTGTCTTTGTTGTCCTGGAACTTGCCCAGCGCCTCGTTGGCCTTATCCTTGATAGCGTCGCCGGCCTCGTTGAGCTTGTCCTTGATGTCGGCCTTGGTCTGGTCGGCCTTGCCTTCGTTTTCTGCGGACTTGTTACCAGTAGCTTCGCCGAAAGCTTCCTTTGCCTTGCCGGATGCCTTGTCGAATTCGTTTTGCAGATCTGCCATGTTCAAACTCCTTGAATTGCGATTTTCATCGGTACGTTCCCCACGCTAGCGAAATTCACATCACAGAAAGATAACAATATAGTTATCAAAAGGTTGCACACCCTCAGCGGAGCCGCTCAAAGAAATCCCCGAGGAGCTGGGCACATTCTTCTTCGAGCACCCCGGACCGGACCTGAACTTGATGTAATTGCCGCACATCGCGCAACGCATCGACAATGGACCCCACCGCCCCAGTCCGAGGCTCATACGCCCCAAATACCACACTTTCCACGCGCGCCCCAACAATGGCTCCCGCACACATCGTGCACGGTTCCAGCGTGACCACTAATTCGCAGCCGTCTAGCCGCCACGTGCCCAATGCCGTCGCGGCGGCACGGATGGCTTCGACTTCAGCGTGGGCGGTGGGATCGCCATTCGCTTCACGACGATTCACTCCCCACCCCAGCTCGCGCCCATCCTGTGCGAAAACGACCGCGCCAACCGGAATGTCTCCTGGCGGAGTTGCTTGAGCAACTTCTAATGCCCGACGCATCCGCTCGGTGGCACGTCGCTCAGGCGCCGACAGTCGCTGCACCACTACAGCGCGCGCTCCAATTGGTCCCCGAATCCAATCTCGTCTGCGATTCGTTGGATAATCTCCGAGGGATCGGAGTCTTGGTCGTCGGCAAGCACGCTCAATAGCTCCTCCGACAACCCGAGATCGTCCAAAATGTCGAAGTCGCCCTCAGCCCATCCCTCGATCTGATCGAGCTCATCCGGGTCAAGGTCAGGGATGTCAATGCCTAACTCATCGAGCACGTCGGCAGCGAAATCGTCGTCGACGGCCATGGTTGCATCGGAAATAAATGCAAAAACCCGTTCCGGGCCTGGGCGCACGATGACAAAATATTCTTCCTCGACGTTGAGCAGTGCGAATGCCGCTCCCTCACTGCGGAGATTGCGTACTGCCTTGATGCTTGTGGAAAAACGTGAGAAGTCGTCGTCAAATGCCCGCACCGTCCATGCACCATCCACCCACGCGACGGTCACGGCGAAACCGTCGGGGTAACCCGGAGAGGTATCCATGCCTAGTCAGAGTAGTCGGAATGTGTCAATATTGACACTGTGAGTTCAAGAGATGTCTCCCGTCCAATTTGCCTAGTCGGCCTCGGATTAATCGGTGGTTCGCTGATGCGCGATCTCGCCGGTGGTACCCAAGCGGTCTACGGCTTTAATCGTTCAACTTCCGGCGCCCGGGCCGCCGCTAAAGAAGGCTACGACGTATCCGATGACCTGGTAGCTACCCTGCAGCGCGCAGAGGCAGACGGTGCCATGATTGTCATCGCCGTACCCATGCATGCTGTTGCAAACGTGCTGGACAACATCATCGAGCATGCGCCAACGTGTGGCATCACCGACGTTGTCAGCGTGAAGAAACCCGTCTATGACCTCATTCGCGAGCGCGGCCTTGAAACCCGCTACGTGGGTGGGCACCCCATGGCCGGTACTGAGAAGTCGGGCTGGAGCGCATCTCAGGAAGGTCTTTTCCACCGCGCGGCGTGGGTCATTACCTACGACTATGCACTCGAGAAGGAACAGGCCGGCGAACCAGTTCCTGCAGAATGGATCGACCTTTTCTCGGACGTCTGCCGCATGGCCGTTGGAGTGAAGGCGGAAGCCGTACCTGCTTCGGTGCGCAAGCACGACGAGGCTGTGGGCCGGATTTCGCATCTTCCTCACGTGATTGCAGAGGCACTCTCCATTGTCGGCGACGAAGGTGGCACCTTGTCCCAATCCCTGGCCGCAGGCTCCTTCAAGGACGCGACACGCGTTGCAGGTACGGCTCCCGAGCTCGTACGTGCGATGTGTGAAACTAACGCCGCCGCGCTGGTCTACTCACTTGATCAAATGATCGAGCTGCTCACCAAGGCGCGCAATGATCTGGATTCGGATAGCCCGAATATTGCGGAGCTCGTGGATGCAGGTCACCGCGCGCATACCCGCATGGAGGCTCGCTCGGGTGCTCGCCGCGAGTCCGTCTCACCGGTCAAGATTTCGTCGCGGCCAGTGATGCGCCTGCACCCAGGTGGCCACAACTGGGTCCGCCAGCTGGTCCAGGCCGAGTCGCTGGGTGGGCGCATCGAGGTGTTCTAGGTCGGCTCTAGCCCGCAAAAGATCGACTGAAGCTCTGCCCCGACTGAACCAGGTTTCGGGCTGACCCAAGTCGATCTTTTTCGTATTCCAGCAGCGCGGCCGGAATCTCATTTGGCGTTGTGGAGGCTAGGACTTCTGCAAGGGCGACCGCATCATCGACCGAGACCGCAAAGCCCCTACCTGTCATGGGTGTCGGCACATGCGCAGCATTTCCCACCAACGCACACCGCGAACTGACTAACCTTTCAGGCACATATTCGGCGATGGGAGTAGCCGTAATATCGCGCCTGCGGACACAATCCTCAATCGCGGCGCGCCACGGATCCGGCCAGCGACGTTGGGATTTCCTCGCCAATTTTTGATAGATCTCTTCAGGGATATCTTCCGGCTTCATCGAATGGCGCACCACCCCGTCGCGCACGGCTCCCGCTTGGCGAAGCAGCTGATTATGCCCAGCGTCGTACCACGCAAAGCCCAGACGACGCTGACCCTTTTCTAGGCTTCCCTTTGGGCTCGGAAGCGGATAACCCAGCAAGATTTCCGGGCCCGCCGAAATGATGTCAAAGCCGTGGGGCCACCCGCCACTAAGGTTTAGGTCGCGTTCCTCAGCGATGCCGACCCAGAGCAGATATCCAGCAAATTCAGCATTCGGACGATCCGGTGCCACTACGTGGCGAACAATACTTCGATGGCCGTCTGCACCAATAACCAAGTCCGCCTCTAGGATGACTCCGCTCTCTAGTTCCACGGAGACTGAGGTTTCACCCTCGTCGATCCGCGTTACTTCGATCCCCTCACGCAGAGTGACATTTTCGCTTTCATGGACCGCGTCGACCAGGGCAGCGCGCAGGTCGTGCCACACGATGGACTGGGACCCGCTGAGTCTGCGGCCCGGCTCCGCTAGCTTGCCCGCCACCTTGGCGCCAAGTTCCGGCCCGAGCACGCGAGTGAGCTCGGACGGACTGGTAGTCAGCGCCGCGCCTGTCCGGTGCCGACTCGCACGTTCCACCACTGTGATCGATGCGCCTGTGCGCGCCAAGGCCAGCGCGGCGACCAATCCCGCCAAGGACCCACCGACGATGATTGCCTCGAGTTCTTTGTCACTAGACATAACTTCCCCTTGCAGCCAACTAATCGGATATCCAATATCCACATATGTCAGTTTAGCCCCAATCAAAGACAAGTGCACCCATCCCGCATGGCAAAAGGTGGACGTTGCAAGAAATTACCATTATCTGACCTGGGGTTTTAGTTTTCACCCGGCGTTAGGTCAGTTTTTCGACCATCTGGAGCCCCAAGCTTGAACCTAACGTTGGGCGAAATATAAAACCGCAGGTCGCAGAAAACAAAGTCGTGCGAAGTGCACCTATTAAGGGTTAAGTAGCAGAATGTGTGTCTGAAATCCTGACTATCGACTGGTCAGACTATCTAATACCCGGAAATATAGTCCCCAGCAGCCTATAAACCAGGTCCACAGCTTCAATACCGCCACCCCAACCGCACTTGTGATATCAGGTGCGGTTTTCTGTTTGCATGAAACAAAACAGACCCCGATGCCCCGTCTGCACCGGAGAAATGAAGAAAAACGGCACCACCACCAAAGGCACCACCCGCTGGCGCTGCAAAGACACCACCTGTGGAGCCTCTGACATCAAACGACGCCCCGACAACCACGACCGAGCAATGTTCCGCGCCTTCATCCACCACGCCACCGGCAAATACTCCATGACAGAATGCGCCCACCACCACGGCATCAGCCGCGCAACACTGACCCGACGCTTCACCACCTACTGGTACATCGACATCCCGAACACACCAGACCCACACCGCATTTACGACCAAATCTTCATCGACGGCACACGCACCCACGCCGGTAAAACCATCTACCAACTTGCTCGACAACTCACAAAAATCACCGACCTCGACCAAGCCGCAGCGTGGATGGCCACACTCCAAGAATTCGACACCGTCTACGGCACCTACATCGAAGAAAAATCCCTCAGCATCATCACCGGCAGATACGAATACACCCACCTAAGGGTGCGTAAAGCCTACAGATCACTGCTGTGGCTCAAGAAAAACAACTGGCTCTTCAGCTACCTTCAACCACCAACACCCACCGACCCCCGCACCACATGGGCATCAACAACAAACACCCTCGAAGGCGGATTCAACTCGCCACTAAAACTACTCGCTAGATACCACCGAGGCAGAAGCGGAGAAAAACAACGCCGCATGATCGAATGGTGGCTCTACCTCCACACAGAAATACCCGACGATCCACACACGATCGCCGAGCACTTCAACTGGGGCCGTGACGCACTCGCCAAAGTAACCGTCACCACCACCAACCCGAACACCACCGACCACGAAACCGGACGACCAGCGCTCTACGACAACGCTATCGGAAACGAGTACAACCACAACCTCGGAATCCAAAAAGGCTGGATCGGCACCTAAACAACACGCCGAGCCAGACACACTTTTTGCTACTTAACCCCCTATTAAAAGGTTCAAATAAAAAAGTGTGCGGCCCCAAACCTCTAATGTTTGAGACCGCACACTTTATTTGTGCGCCCGGAGGGATTCGAACCCCCAACCTTCTGATCCGTAGTCAGATGCTCTATCCGTTGAGCTACGGGCGCTTCAGTTGTGTTCGTTGCTTTCGGATTATCTCTTAAGCAACGAGACAATACTTTACACGGACTCTTAGAAAGCAACAAAACGGCTGGTCAGACCAGCCGTTTACGTTGATTTAACTCGATGTAACTTTCTAGACACTCAATCCGAATACCGGAACTGCGATGAAGTACACGGCGAGGGTAATCAGGACGACGGCGATCAGGTTCAGCCACAGGCCACCCTTGATCATGTCGCCGATCTTGACGTAGCCGGAACCATAAGCAATCGCGTTCGGCGGGGTAGCCACTGGCAGCATGAACGCACAAGTTGCAGCAAGAGCCACTGGGATTGTCAGCAGCAGAACATTCATCTCACCAGCAGGAGAATCAGTCAGGCCGATACCCACTGCAACACCGCCCATGATTGGGAGGAAGGTCGCAGCAGTTGCCGTGTTCGAGGTGAACTCGGTGAGGATCAAAACCAGCAACGCCACGGCGCCGATCAGCAGGAAGGTCGGCAGAACAGCCAGACCCTTCGCCTGCTCGCCAATCCACAGAGACAGACCAGTCTTGGTAAACATGCCGGACAGCGAGAGGCCACCACCGAAGAGGAGCAGCACGTCCCATGGGATCTCGTTTGCAGTCTTCCAGTCCAAGATGCGCACACCCGTCTTGGTGTCGGACGGCAGCAGGAACATCAAAAGACCTGCGATGATACCGACGATGGCATCGTCATAGGCAAAATCCCAAGCAAACCAGTCCATGGCCAGCGGCAGGAACACCCAGGTCAAAGCGGCAAGCACGAAGATAATTGTGGCAATGATCTGCGGGACGGTCCACTTGCCCATCTTGTCGATCTCTTTGCGGATCAGGTCCTTGCCGCCAGGAATATCATTCATCTCTGGCTTGAACACGGTGATCAGCACGAACCATGCCAAGAAGGTGAAGATGATTGCAATTGGCAGACCGACCATCATCCACTGGCCGAAGCCGATGGTAATGCCGTGCGCTTCTTCCATGTAGCCCTTGAGCAGAGCATTTGGCGGGGTACCAATCAGGGTCGCCAGCGAGCCGATGGAGGCAGAGTAAGCGATAGCCAGCATCAATGCAGTAGCGAAGTTCTTCTGATTCTTCCAACCACCGACAGTGTCTGCGGTAAGAGCCAGCACCGACAGGCCGATTGGCAGCATGACCACTGCGGTCGCAGTGTTGGACACCCACATGGACATAAAGCCAGTAGCCAACATGAAGCCCAGGATGAGACGCTTCGGCGAGGTACCAACGATCATGACCACACCGAGCGCAATACGACGGTGCACGTTCCAACGCTGCAGGCCAAGAGCAAGCAAGAAGCCACCCAGGAACAGGAAGATCGTGGAGGAAGCATAAGGCGCACCCACTTCAGCAAAGGTAGCTACCTGCGTGATTGGGAAAACAGCAATGGGGATCAACGCGGTTGCGGCTAGCGGAATAGCCTCGGTCATCCACCACACGGCCATCCAGACGGTGACGGCGGCGACGACGCGCATTGAGTGGTAGCTGTATTCCGTCTCCGGATCAGCACCGGTGGATTGCAGCACTACCTCCGCTGCGTTCTGCGGGAAAAAGAAGTACACGAGCGCGGCCAAACCGAGGCCGAGCACGATACCAAAAGCTTGGCGGTGCCATTCGCGTTGCTCGCGGATTTCAGTGTCCTCGCCTGGTGCGCGGAGTTTCTCCTCTTGAGTCTCTACGTTGCTCACGGCTTCCTCCATTTCTACTTATTGTTGATTGCCGATGATGTATGACAAATCACTACGGCACGGGAAATATGACTCATAAGAGGTTAGTGATTTACCTCATTTTTAGGGAATCAATTAGGGAAATTAGGCACACCTCACACTCGGGCCACCGAAAACATGGCTTTAGTAAGACCATTTCACCCCCAAACGGGTTTATTTCAATCAGTTGCCAGAACAATTAATCCATAGGGTTTTCACATAGTGGCTAGATATTCCTAGTTTCCACCTGAGAGGATCTGTAGCTGTGCGCCCTGCGGATCGGAAATGGTGTAGAGACGTCCAAACGGCGAATCTTGTGGCCCGTCGAGCACGGAACCGCCGAGCTCAGCGACCTGCTTTGCTGCTTTGTCGACATCATCGACCAAGACATACACCCGCCAATAGGATTCCTGGACAAATTCAGCGGCATCGCACAGTCCCGCCGAAACGCGGTCGCGCGAAAAGTTCGTGGCGTAGCGGAATCCACTTTCTGGTGCCTCTCGGGATTCAGAGCCATCTTCGAGAGTAAAGTTGGGCTCCCAGCCGAAGACGGTTTCATAGAATGGTTTCGCCGCGTCAAAGTCACTGCTCATGACCTCAAACCAACACGGCAGGCCAGGCTCGGACATGGTTGAGGCACCTTCGACAGTGTCGGATTCCCACAGGCCGATCATCGCCCCTGCGGGGTCAACAGCAACGGCCATGGATCCGAGCTCTCCGATCTGCATCGGATCAACTACGACTGTTCCGCCGCTTTCCGTGACTCGTTGCGAAGCCGCAGCGACATCGTCCGTTCCGAGGTAAACACTCCAAATTGTCGGGTTGACCGGCTCATCGAGCGGCCCCTCGGGGCCAATGAGTGAACTCATCGCTCCACCGATGAGCGATTCTCCATGCTTGACCATGTGATAATGGCCGAATTCTTCTCCTTGGTCCTCAAAGGACCAGCCAAACAGTTCGCCGTAGAAGTGTTGTGCACCTTCGATATCGTGGGTAGACAGGTCGATCCAGACAGGTTTTCCAGTAATTCCAGAATGAGATGACATGCGATTCACATTATCTTTGTGGTACCGATCACGTCTATAGGCAAACGAAATCGTTACCGTATTACCCCACTGTTAAATCCCCAACACGGACTTGGCAATCAGGAAGTAAATAATCAGACCCGCAGCGTCACAGAACGTAGTGATGAATGGATTAGAAAATACGGCTGGATCGGCGCCGATTGCTTTAGCCAAGATGGGCATCGCGCCGCCGACGGTGGCCGACATCGTACAGACTAAAATCAATGTCACACCGATAATGATTCCGATGGGAAGCCCGTAGGCCCACCACGCGAGGAAGAATCCGGCAAGCCCCAGGACCGCGCCGAGCATCAAGCCCACGCGCATTTCACGCCACATTACCTGGAGAACGTCGCGTTTGCGCACGTCGCCAAGCGCCAAGGCGCGGGTGATCGTCGTTGCCGCCTGGTTTCCTGTGTTTCCACCAGTGCCCGTGAGTAGCGGAATGAAAAGGGAGAGCACAACAGCCTTTTCCAGGGTGGATTCGAAAGTATCCAGCACCTGGACCGTCAACAATGCCGATACCGCCAACACGGCGAGCCAGATAATACGCGAGCGCACGAGCTTTCCCACTGGCGTAGAAAGGTAGGGCTGACCGAGTGGCTCGGAGGCACCAGCGCGTGCCGAGTCTTCTGTATCTTCGCACTCGACGATGTCTTGAGCATCGTCGAACGTCAAAATGCCCACTAGGCGGTCCGACTCATCCACGATGGGCATGGCCATGAGATCGAGTGCTAGGAACCAGCGTGCAGTTTCTTCGGCATCATCATGGGTGTGCGCGTACACGGGCTCGCTCATGAGGCTGGCAACCAGCTCGTCGCTACCTGCAGTAAACAAGGTACGCAGAGATGTCACACCGACAAGCTTCCTATCCTCCAACACGATGGGAAGGGTATAGATGGTTTCCACGTCGTCGGCAATCGTGCGCAGCTTACGCAGAGTTTCCATCACCGTCATGTCGGGAGTGATATCGGGAACTTCAGGCGACATGTGCCGGCCCACGGTGCCCTTTTCAAAGCCAAGGACCGTCCAGGTTGCGTCTTGCTTCTCGGCATCAAGGTGACGCAGCATTCCTTCGGAAATCTCGGCCGGGAGTTCGTCGAGAAGCGATGCTCTATCCTCTGGATCCAGCTCCCCGAACACATCCGCAACATTGTCACTGCCAAGGGCCTTGACCATGTCGGCCTGGTGGCTGGGATCGAGTGCATCGAAGACTTGGATGGCGCGGTCGCGCGGGAGCAGCCGGAAGAGGACTGCGCCGCGGGAGGCGGTAGTGCGCTCGAGGAGTGCGATCAGGTCTTTCAAACTGACCCCGGATAAGGTTTCTTGGAGCTCTGCGAGGCGCTCCGGGCTAATTGCCTGGTCAGAGCGCATAACATCTTCGAGGATTGCCAGCTGATCAGTCTGCTTCACGTCCTTGATGTTACGCATAAGGCCAGGAATGGCCAGTAGAATGGAAAACCATGGCCCGACTGTTTAACTTTCTCCTCGACGTCATCATCACGGCCCTCGCGCTATGGGCCGTCACCGCCCTCGTCCCTGGCATCGACCTGGTGGGCCCCTCCACCACGTGGACCGGCGATCCGAGCAACGATCTTGTCCTTGCTTTTCTGGCCGTGGCCGCCATCTTCATTGTGGTAAACGCCGTGGTCAGCCCGATCCTGCGCGCCCTGGGACTACCCATCACCTGCCTGACCTTCGGTCTTTTCGTGCTCGTTTTAAACGCGGCCGTGTTTGCGCTGACCGGCTGGCTCTCGAATCAATTCGGATTGGGGTTAATCATCGACGGCTTCTGGCCAGCCCTGATCGGTGCCGCCGTGCTGGCACTCGCGCGTGGCCTGCTGGGCATGGTCACCGGTGGCCTGCGGCAGTAGATTTCGCTTTGCGACGAGGCATTGAACTCCAGCAGTTCCGTTTATAATAGAACCTCCCCTTCAAGAAACTTGTTGTACTCACCCTCACGTTGTTAAAGAGAGGACCGTTGGACCCGATGACTCGTACGATTCCCGTTAATCCAGGCCCTGGCAGGCCGAGGCAAGAAGGCCTCGACGAAAGAATCCTCGATGCGACTCTCAGATTGATCGACAACGACCAACAAGTCACGGTGAACGCCGTCGTTTCTGAAAGTGGGGTGTCCCGGGCGGCGGTGTATCGGCGTTGGCCTTCGATGACCGATTTGATGGCTGCAGCGCTGGACAAAGGTCGCAAACCAGTAGCCATCGACACAACGGGAGACGTGAAGACTGCCTTAAAACAGACGATTTTCCCCAAGGATCCCATTAATGATTCGGTCGGGCCGAACTATCCTTTCCGACGTTTCCGCAAGCGTCTTGAACTGATGATGGCCGACCACGATCTGCAGTTATCCTATTGGAGCAACAGCGTCGAGCTTCGACGCAGTTCACCAATCGCAGCGCTACGCATTGCTCAGGAGCGTGGTGACATTCAAGCTGATGTGGATCTCGACGCAGCACTTGATGCCATTTACGGCGCGATCTATTACCAAGTAGTCGTGCGTGGCGAGGACCAATACACCCCTGCGGTGCACAAACGTCTAACGGGCGCCTTTGAGTTGGTCTGGGCTGGGATGCAAGGATGCGGGCCCGGAGAGCCTAATCAAAATAAGCTCAGTAACTAATCACTCATCGAAGGTACGTCGATACGGCGGGAAAAAGCCAGCGTGATCTTCAATCTTCTCCCCATAAGTGGCCTCCCACTGGGCACAATGACGATTGAATACTTCTGGATTTACCACGATCCGAACGCTTCCAGGCCGCGGATGGAAATCGGTAATTCCGGCTTTGAAATGGTGCAAGGATTCTTGCAAACCACCACCGAGGAAGTAATAATCGTTCCCTCGCTCGTACGCCCATTCAAGGACTGCATCAAATAGCGCAATTTGAGGGAATTTTCGGAAATATTCTGGGTGGCTTCCACCGTAGAGGTATTGCACCGTGCCATCCACCTCAGTAACTAGGTGAGCTCCAGCCAACACGCCATCGATTCTTATCACCCAAAGTGAACCGTGGCTCCCAAGAACATCCCGCAGCTCTTCAAAGTACTCTTTGGTAAAACGAAACTCATCGGTGGCGCCGACGCGTTCCATTGTTTGGCTATAAATCCAGTGGTACTCTTCAAGACTTTCCCATTCCGTATCTTGTACTACGGAAAGTCCTTTCTTCTTTGCAGATTTGATGTTCCGCTGGTGGTTCTTGCGCATTCGCGAACGAATCTCGTCGAGCGAACCCTGCAGTGGAACGGCGTAAGTCAGATTATGTTCCATTACTGTGCCAAACGGCGTGAAATCTTCGTGCACAGAATCAAGCAATGCGTGGGTTCTCAGAAAGAGCGAGACGACTCCCTTGTCTCGCAAGAATTCCAGCATTTCCTCGATTGCTGCATTTCTCCATTCCGGAGTCGACTCCGCGGAAAAAACCGGCGAGGATTGAAGCTGTGGTGAGGCCGCGTCCACGAACCCAGGTTCGAGGGGAGTAAACACGAGTGGTACTAGAAGAAGGTTCTCCCCCTCTTGAAGTACAAACATCTTCGTAGTTGTGCCAGCGTGCTTGTCACGAAAACCGAGATACTCGGGGAGGTGATCGAGGTCGTGCCGGACATGAGTCAATAACTCCGTCCATAGTGGATCGTCGTCACTAATGAGGTTGATTGTTCGATTGTTCATTGATCGCTCTCTCCCAAACTCCCGAAACCACGCATAGAACGAATTTCTGACTTCTGTCAACGCGAATTAGGGAATTGCTAAATATCCGGCTAATTTGCCGTGTCAATGAATTTATCAGAAGACCAGTACCGATTTCCGGTTCTTGTGCAGACCGTTCCGCGTTCACGAGCGTGTGGCTCGAGCCCGGCTAGCTACCCGACAAGCTCGAAACGAAAAACGCCCCCGACTCCAGAGAGCGAGGGCATAACACCTAAAAATTTGGTGCGCCCGGAGGGATTCGAACCCCCAACCTTCTGATCCGTAGTCAGATGCTCTATCCGTTGAGCTACGGGCGCCTGGCGGAGATGACAGGATTTGAACCTGCGGACCACTTGCGTGGTCAACTCCTTAGCAGGGAGCCCCAATCGGCCACTCTGGCACATCTCCAGGCCATAAAGCATCGTACCTAATGCAGTGGTTTGAAACCAAACCACCCGCACTAGACTAAAACACATGATTCGCCCTGACCTCTCCACGATCCCCGCCTACGTCCCAGGCAAGCGCAACACCACGGCCTTAAAGCTCTCCTCCAACGAGGTTGCCACCCCTCCGCTGGCGTCTGCCGTCGAGGCAATGGCGCAGGCAGCAGCCACCGCCAACCGCTACCCGGATATGGGCGCCCAGGAGCTCAAGGAAGCGCTCGCCGACCACCTGGGCGTAACCCCACAGCAGGTCGCGGTAGGCAACGGTTCCTCGGCGCTGTGCCAGCAGCTCGTCCAGATCACCTCTACCGAGCACAACAATGTGATCTACCCGTGGCGCAGCTTCGAGGCGTACCCCATTTTCGCCCAGGTTGTTGGCGCCGAGCCACGCCCCGTGGAGTTGCGGGAGGACGGCAAGCACGACCTTGATCGCATGGCATCGCTTATCGACGATTCCACGTCCCTCATTTTCCTCTGCAATCCCAACAACCCTTCGGGCCAAATCATCACTCAGGCAGAGTTCGACGAGTTCATGGCGAAGGTCCCTACCAACGTGGTTGTTGGCCTCGACGAAGCCTACTTCGAGTTCAATCGTGATGAAGATACCGTCGTAGCAACCGAGGCTATCGAGCGCTACCCCAACGTGGTGGGACTCCGTACCTTCTCCAAGGCCTATGGCCTAGCTGGTGTGCGCGTCGGTTATGCGTTCGGCTCGGAAGAATTGATTACCGCGCTAGACAAGGTAGCTATCCCCTTTGGGGTGTCCGCGGTGGCGCAAGCAGGCGCCGTTGCCTCGCTACGCAGCGCCGACGAGCTGCTGGAGCGCACGGATGAAACCGTGGCTATCCGAGACCGCGTCGCAGACCACATCGGTGCACAGCATTCGCAGGCGAACTTCGTCTGGCTTCCAGGCGTCGATGCCAACACTCTGGCCGCGGCCCTCGCCGAGCAGGGCATCCTTGCTCGTGCTTTCCCCGAGGGTCTGCGTGTTTCTGTGACCACCGAGGAAGAAGCAAATCAGTTCCTCGCCGTGTGGGACGCGATTAACGCCTAGCCACCGGCAAACGGCGGGAGCACATCAATCCGCTGCGCGCCGCCCACGGGTGCGTTGCGCTCTGCGCGGTGCCCGTCGAGTAAATAGGTGCAGCGATCAAGCACCTCAGCCAATGGCAGTGCTCCTTCTACTGGCTCGGCGTGTTGGCGAATCGCGGCATCGAGCACGTCGCTGAGCGTGGAGAAATCTCCGCCCAGCGTTTCCGTTGCGGTGCCGGCTGATGCGCGTGCTGCAGCAAAATAGTGAATTTCCATCTCGGCTTCTACTATCCCAGGCTTTAGTGGAAGTTTCTACCAGTTGTCCCGGGTAATATCGGGAAGTAATTATGGCACGCACACCAGAGCAACACGCACAGGCAGTCGAATCCCTTCTTGGCAGGCGAGGAACTATCTCCCTCGGGTTGGTTGATGCTGCCCACGCGCAGGCAGTCACCGCAGAAGATGTGATAGCTGAGCACCCATCTCCACGCTTCGATAATTCGCAGATGGATGGGTATGCACTCTCCATCGACCACATCAACGGCACCCCAGGGCAGTTCCGCGTGGGCCCGACCGTCGCCGCTGGCACCGATCCCGATCAGATCTATCCCGACGGCGTTTCCGCCGCAATCGCCCCAATCATGACGGGCGCAAGAATCCCCCGCGGTACGGCTGCGATCGTCCCGGTAGAAAAGTGTGTTCCGCCCACTTTTGGCAGTGAGGGCGCATTCGTTGAGGTCCCGGCAGTGCCAACGGGACAGTTCATTCGTCGCCAAGGATCTGACATACCTGCGGGCGGGATAGTTGTACCTGCGGGAACTAAGGTGACTGCGCCAGTCGTCGCAACGCTTGCGGCTCAATCGATCGCCGAGGTAGAAGTCATGCGTCCCGGCCGCATCGTCATCGTGACCGGCGGTGCTGAAATCGGTGCCCCGGGTGCTGCGACCATCCCTGACTCCAATGCGCCCATGTTGCGGGCGCTCGCTGAGCACTATGGCATCCAAGTGGTCGGCCATGTGTCCACTAACGACGACCCCGCGGCCCTGCGCGCCGACCTCGAACAGGCCATCGACGAGTACCAGCCGGACGCGCTAGTGACCTCCGGCGGAATCAGTGCCGGAAAGTTTGAGGTCGTACGCCAGGTCCTCGAGCCTTCGGGCTGGTTCGGGCACGTTGCTCAGCAACCCGGTGGCCCACAGGGCCTGGCAAAGCTGAACGGCACCCCGGTGATCGCACTGCCCGGCAACCCCGTCTCCACGTGGGTCAGTTTCCGGCTCTACGTCGCCCCCTTCTTAGGCACGGTGCCGCCTTCCTTAGAGGCCGTACTCAGCGAAGAAACCACAGGTATCCCCGGGCGCGAGCAGTTCCGTCGCGCTCACCTCAACTACGCGGACGCCACCGTAAGTGCGATGCCTATCGGCGGGGCCGCATCACACCTAATTTCCCAGGCGGTGACCGCGGATTGCCTGATTCGAATCCCGCAGTCAACCACGGTGCAAGCCGGTAGCCTGGTCACCGTCTACCCCCTTTAAAATTTAGGAGCTATCCATGCGTACCGGACTTGTCATCGTCGCTTCGACGCGCGCTGCCACAAGCATTTACCAGGATCGCTCCGGTCCTCTCGCCGTGGAATTTCTGCGCGAGCAGGGCTTCGATACCCCCGATGCGGTAGTGGTGGCCGACAAAGATATTCAGCGCACGATCGACGAGCTCTTCGCTCAGGACAACCTCCCCAACGTGGTGCTCACCTCCGGAGGAACTGGCCTGACCCCGGACGATCTCACGGTGGAGGCCGTCGCACCCCACATCGAGCGCGAGATCCCCGGCATCGTTCACGCATTCTGGAATGAAGGCTTAAAGAAGGTGCCCACAGCGATCATTTCTCGCGCCATTGCCGGGGTGAGCGGCCACACTTTCTTGATGACTCTGCCCGGTTCCCGTGGCGGAGTGAAAGACGGCTGCACGGTGCTCGAGCCGATACTCGGACACATCATCGACACGATTGAAGGAAATAATGTCCACTAAAGATCCTGACTACGTCTACGCACAAACAGGCCAGGTCATCGGCGCTTTTATGACCGAGGATCACCTCGAAGAGCTCCTGCCTGCCGCCCGCGAGGCCACGATGACACGCGCGATGGGCGCCTTGGTCAGCTTTGAGGGAATCGTCCGCGACCACGACGGCGGCCAGCGCGTGGCTACGCTGACGTACTCCAGCCACCCCACCGCTGATGCGGAGATCACCAGGATTGCGCAGGAAATCGTCGTCAAGCATCCGCATGTGCGCGTCTGGACGGCACACCGTACCGGCCCCATCCCCATCGGCGAGGCAGCCTTCATTGTTCTCGCGGCCGCGGCCCACCGCGGGGACGCCTTCGCTGCGGCCTCCGAGCTCGCGGATCGGGTCAAGGCCGAGGTACCCATCTGGAAGGAGCAGGAATTGGCTTCCGGCGACACGCAGTGGGTGGGGCTGAACTAATGGACATCGCACGCTACCGTCGCCAGATCACCCTGACAGGCACCGACGCGCAGGAAAAACTGCTCGGCGCGCACGTCGCAGTCATCGGCGCAGGCGGCCTCGGCTCGCCGGCATTGCTGTATCTCGCGGGTGCCGGTGTGGGACGCATTTCGCTTATCGACGACGACGTGGTTGATCTCTCCAACCTGCATCGGCAAGTCATCCACACCACGGAGCGAATCGGCACCTCCAAGGTGGCCTCGGCGGCCGCGGCCGTACAGGATTTGAACCCAGATGTGGAAGTGATCCAGCTTGATCAGCGCCTGACCTGGGATAATGCCCTGGAATTATTTGAGGGTGCCGACGTGATCCTGGACGGCGCCGACAACTTTGATACCCGCCACATCGCCTCCCACGCGGCTGCACGCCTGGGAATCCCGCACGTGTGGGGTTCGATTTTGGGCTACGAATCGCAACTTTCGGTGTTCTGGGCAGGTCACGGGCCCGTCTACGAGGACCTCTTCCCCACCCCGCCCGCGCCCGGCGTAGTGCCCTCATGTGCGCAGGCCGGGGTGCTCGGACCTGTGGTGGGGGTGACTGGTTCTGCCATGGCCATGGAGGCGCTCAAGCTAATCATCGGGGTCGGCGAGCCTCTTGTAGGCACCCTGGGTTACTACGATTCGCTGACTG
The DNA here is from genome assembly GCF_000379425.1 of Corynebacterium lubricantis DSM 45231. GTDB lineage: Bacteria > Actinomycetota > Actinomycetes > Mycobacteriales > Mycobacteriaceae > Corynebacterium > Corynebacterium lubricantis. Next base: position 195,439 of record NZ_KB902193.1, on the reverse strand, counting down.
GAAAGTGGGAGTACATCCCACTCGCGGGGGATCCAGCGGTGACCGAGCGCGTGCTCGCTTCCGCGCCGCCGCAGCAGGTCTCGGATGTGCCCATTGTGGATGAGGTCGACGAGATTCCTGCAGGTGTTACGGTTATTGACGTGCGCGAACCCGAGGAGTTTTCGCTTTTTCATATCCCCGGCGCGGTCAACATTCCGCTCGGCGAGATCCTGGGTGGGTTCGTACCCGAGCAGGTTCGGGACGCTGATCGAACTGTCGTTTTCCAGTGCGCGGCCGGAGTACGCTCCGCGAAGGCGGTGGCTGCGCTGCAGAAACAAGGTATTCGGGGGCTGGTTTCGTTGCGCGGAGGTATCGACGCGTGGCAGAAGGGCGCGGGGCGCAATAAAAAGGTATAACCATCGACCGATTTGCCTAAAGCACCCTCCTTACCAGCCGTTTTCGCCATATTGGTCGATGTCACCCGTACTCCCAAAAAGCAAACTTGTACGCTCTCGCAACATCGAGTTCACCATGCGCACACATCCTCCCGGGGTTTCTTTGGGCATCTCCCTAGTTTCGCCAATCAAATAACCCACGTTGAATGTGCTTACTGTCACAAATAAGAAAGTTTGTTAAGGAGCGCATTGTGTCAACCACTCAGACCGCAGCGCGAGGCACCACATGGGCCTCGCCAAAACACAAGAGAACTGTCTACATGGTCCTCGCCATTGTCGGTATCTCTATTCTTTTCGACGGCTATGATCTCGTCATCTACGGCGCCGTCCTCGGCACCCTGTTGGAAGACCCAACCCAGATCGGCCAGCTCAGCCCAGCAGTGGGCGGCACCCTCGGTTCCTACGCCATGATCGGCGTGATGATCGGTGCACTCTCCGCAGGTGCCGTCGGTGACCGCCTCGGTCGTCGTAAAGTGATGATCACCGCCATCGCCTGGTTCTCAATTGGCATGCTGGTCACCGCCCTGGCCAATTCGATCTTCATGTTCGGCTTCCTGCGCTTCCTCACCGGCCTCGGTGTGGGCATGATCGTTGCCACCGGCGGTGCCATCATCGCCGAGTTCGCTCCGGCAAACCGCAAGAACTTCTTCAACGCAATCGTGTACTCCGGCGTCCCCGCCGGCGGCGTGATGGCTTCCGTGTTCGCCCTCCTCTTCGAGGACGCAATCGGCTGGCGCGGTCTGTTCATGATCGGCGCCTCCCCACTAATCTTCCTGCTGCCACTGGCGTACTTCGCACTGCCGGAATCCCCACGCTGGCTGATGACCCGCGGGCGTCGCGACGAAGCCGAGGCCACCTGTGACCGCTTCGGTCTGCCAAAGGACCAGTTCATGGCTGAGCCAGCCGCCGCGGCTGCCGTCAAGCGCGCCACCTCCGGCGACAACCAGAAGAAGTCCGACCTGGAAAAGACCGGTTTCGCAGGAATTTTCTCCCGCTCCTACCTGCCTGGCACGATCTTGATCGGCGCGATGAGCTTCATCGGCCTGCTGTCCACTTACGGTCTGAACACCTGGCTGCCGAAGATCATGCAGGCCAACGGCGCTTCCTCGCACGACTCGCTCTACTCCCTGCTCGCACTGAACGGTGGCGCAGTGATCGGTGGTCTTATCGCTTCCAAGTTCGCCGACCGCATTGGCGCGAAGACCGTGATCACCTCCACCTTCCTGTTGGCGGCAATCTCGCTGGCGATCCTGCCACAGTTCAACACTGTCGCTCCGATGTACGTCCCAATCGCCCTCGCCGGTATCGGCGTGCTGGGCACCCAGGTGCTCACCTACGGCCTGACTGCCAACTACTACGGCACCTCGGCTCGCGCAGCCGGTGTGGCCTGGACCGCAGGCTTCGGACGCCTCGGCGGTATCTTCGGCCCACTCATCGGTGGTCTGATCATCGGTGCAGGCCTTGGCCCCACCTACGCCTTCTACATCTTCGCAGCTGCTGCACTTGTCGGTGCCGTATGTACCGCACTGATCCCGCGCTCCCCAGCAGCGACAACGGTCATCGAGTCCGAAGAAGCACGCACCTCGGCACAGCGTGAGCAAGCTGAGTCGGTCACTCGCTAGATACAAAACGCTAAGAACCAGCACAAGTCCATGCACTCCTAGAATGGGGCGCATGGACTTTGTTGCGAATACAGTAGTTCGGGGCACGGATGTGGACAAGCAAGGCCGCTGTGCCCACTACCACTCCGAGCGCGACGTGATTGCAAACTATTGCGCCACTTGCCATAAGTGGTGGGCTTGTTTTCAGTGCCACCGCGACAATACGGACCACTCGTTCGGACGCATGCCCACTGCCGGAGCCGCCGCAGCTTTGTGCGGAGCCTGCGGACACGAAATGGACTACGCGGAATATTCTCAGGCGGCATCCTGCCGTGCGTGCGGGCACCCCTTTAACCCGGGATGTTCTCTGCACGCACCTCTGTACTTTGAGCTTTAGCCCTGCTTAGCACCAGCACCAGCTACCCGAATACCTGCTGGCCGATATATTGTCCCTCTGAGATTCCAGGCGGGACTAGAAAGACCGCGGATCCGGTGGTCTTGAGATACTCGGTGAACATGTCGTCGCGCGCCATGTTTTGGTGCACTCGGGCGAAACGGTCTGGCGCGTTCACGAAGGCGATGAAGAAGAGCCCCGCATTCAGGCGTCCTTGCGCATCGTTTCCATCCACGAAGTTGTATCCGCGGCGCAGCATCGAGATGCCACCATTTGCGTCGGGGTGGACCCGTGCCAGGTGGGAGCGCTCGTCGATAAGCGGCTTGCCCGTAGGACCAAGGGCTGCGAAATCCGGGGCCGTGAATTCGTCGCCGCCCGACAGCGGTGCGCCTTCTGCTTTATCCCGGCCCACCACGCGTTCCTGCTCCTCGAGGCGGACGCCGTCCCACACCTCAATGGTCATTCTGATGCGCCGCGCGATCAAGTACGTGCCGCCTGCGAGCTGCGGCACAGAGGAGGCCTCGGGGATCCAGACATGTTTATCAAGCATGTCGTGTTCTTCGGCCTTGAGATTGTTCGTGCCGTCTTTGAGGCCGAAGAGGTTACGCGGAGTGGCCTGCTCCACCGAGGTGGAGGAACTGCGACCAAAGCCCAGTTGCGACCACTTCAGCGTCGCCCGTCCCATGGCAATTCGGGTGAGGTTGCGGATCGCGTGCACCGCCACCTGGGGATCCTGCGCGCATGCCTGGATACACAAATCGCCATCGGAGTGGGTCGGGTCCATGAAGTCGTTGACCATCGTGGGCAGCGTCGTGAACTCCATGGGCATCCGATCGGCGATGCCAAATCGATCGTTGCCTGAGGAGTCCTTATATAGGGAGGGCCCGAATCCAAAAGTGATGGTGAGCCCGAAAGAGCCGAACCCTTGGGCCTCACCGGTGTCGTCGGGTGGCAGATACGGCCCCGAACCGAAGGCACCGGAGTCGGTGACATCGAGTCCTTGGGTCATGCGCGAGGAAGCAAACGTCCAATCACGCAGCAGCTCAATAAGCTCCTCGCGGGTGGTCTGCGCGTCCACGGTAAACGCGGCCATGTGCATCTGGTCTTGCTGCGGGGTCACGATGCCTGCCTGGTGAGCACCGAAGAAATCGTAGACCAAGTCGCTGCTTTCTGGCCTGCCTCCGCTGCTGGGAGCCGCGTGGGCACTGCTTGCTGCATGGGTGAGATAGCCTGCGGCAACACCACCTCCGCCGAGGCCAACCAGCGCGAGGAAACCGCGCCGCGACAGGCCCTGAGACATCCCCTGGGGTGCGCTTAGTTCATGTGCCATCGCACTATCCTTCCGCCAGGACCGCATTCGTCAGCTTCGAGGCGGGTTCGCGCAGGGCATCGATCTGCGCCATCAGCTCATGTCGCTGGCTGTCGGTGATCTGGTCATAGGTGACAAACCCATCCTGCAGGTTGCCGTACTTATCCAAAAGCGCCTGGGTGGCATCAAATTCGGAGCGAATCTGCTCCATCTCGGCTGTGGCCTCCGCACCCTTAGACTCCGCGATGGGGGCGACGAGTTCAAAGGCCTTGCGGCTGCCCTCGACGTTGGCCTGGATATCCCACAGGTCGCGGTGGCTCCACCAGTTTTCCTCACCGGTGGCTTTCGTCACGGCCACTTCTTCTAGCAAGGCAGACGCACCGTTGGAGATGCTGGCCAAGGAGAGCTGGTGGTTCGTCGCGAAGCTAGGATCGTTGACTTCGTCGCGCAACAAAGCGACATCGTCGATGAGTGTCTGGCCGATGACCTGGCGCTGCTCAGGTATGGAAGGCTCCCAGCCGTCCCACGCCTTCGTGCCGTCGGGCTGCAGCTGGTCTTGCGCGGGAACCCAGAGGTCCTTCTCCATGCGGTGGAAACCCAGCCACTGGGTGAACGTGGGGCTATCCTGCTCAAGCAATGGGGCCTCGGCGCGGTAATCAATTTCGCGATAGTCGATCCGCGGGTCAAGGACACCGAGTGCCTCGGCGACGGGCTCGATGCGCTCGTAGTGCACGCGGGCGTCGGCGTAGAGGTCGCGGGCGGTGTCGTCGTCGCCTTGCATATACGCCTGGGCGAAATCGTTCACCATGGGTTGCAGCGCCTCGACCTCAGTTTTCACGAAGTCCATGTAGGCGGTGGTGACCTGATCTGACTGGGCAGTATCGGCGCCCTCGGCCTGCGCAGCGCCGCCCGCCACTGTGAAGGAAGCTTCGCCGACGTTCGCACCGGTCATGCCGGGTTTGCATGCGGTGAAGTAGTCGCCTTCCTGCAATGACACCGTCAGCGGGGCGGTTTGGCCCGGCGCGATATTTTCTCGCTCAGCGACGATGCGCACCCCGTCGGCTCCGAGCACATAAAACTCCGTGGTCCGCGGGCCGCCATTGGTGATCTGGAAGGTGATATTGCCCGCCTCTGCCCGTGCTTGAGAGACGGCGCATTCGGAATCTGTGGAGTTGATAGTGATGTTGTTGGCCGCGTTCGCGCTATCCGACGGAGAGTTGGCCACGCAACCGGTCAGCGCGAGTGCTCCGAGCACGGGGACAGAGAAGATGAGTCGGGACGTTTTCATGCTTGGAGCTCCTTAATTTTCACGATGGTGTTAGTCGATACTGGCACCGGCTTCTTCGCCGGTACGGCTCGGCGTTCTTTGAGTTGAGCACGCACTTTGAATAGGAATGCAGTCAAAGCAACAGTGATGAAGAGGAACCAGATGGTCACCTCGAGCCAGGTCATCTGCGGTGTCCACCCGACAGTGCCCTTTGCCAGAGCTGCGAAGAAGCCATCGGGAGCAATTGACGACGAAAGATCCCACGCCCAACCGAAGGGGTAGGCCGCCAACCAGAACGGTGAGCTAGCGAAGCCAACAAGCACGGCCCCCGTCAGCGGGTCGGTTGGGGTGATCGGCGCACCTGAGAATGGGCCCGGAAGGACGGCTGCTTCTTGGAGGTCGTGAATACCGTAGGCGAGGATGCCCGCGGCGAGAATGATGAGCAGGCCACCCGTCCACATGAAAAAGACCGACAGGTTGATCCGCACCATGCCCCGGTTCAGCAACACGCCGAGGACTGCGGCGATGAGGATACCCAGGATCGCGCCGATGAAGGCTTGCGCAGCCGAGGACCAACTCAAGATGATGATCGTGGTTTCCAGACCCTCGCGGGCAACGGTGACGAAGGCCAACCAGAAGATCCCCCAGCCAGCGGCGGTAGTAGCGGTCTTCGCGACTGATTTATCCACTGACTCTTCGAGGTCACGCTGGAGCGTGGCACCGTGGGACATCATCCAAAACACCATGCTGGTGATCATCACGACGGCCAGGATGGACATTGTTCCGCCGATGATCTCTTGCGCCTTGAAGGACAAGGAGTAGCGGCCGAACGTGAGAATGGCGCCGGCGATGAAAGACACCACGACAGCTGAGCCCACACCCCACCAAATTTTGGGCGCGGCGTAACTTCGTCCCGTGCGCCGCAGGTGCGCGAGCAAGATGCCGATGACGAGCGACATCTCGAGGCCTTCGCGCAGGCCAATGATAAATGTTGCGACCAACAAGAGCTGTTCTCCTTTTAAAACGGTATTCCCCGCCAAATAACGTTTTAGAAGTTAGCATAGCCTTACCTAAGTGAGGCTATGCTAAATATCACTCGCCTAAACTCTTTTCATGGGACACCCAGAGTGGTATGAGTCACACATTTCCCGGCTTAACCGCGGTAAAATTTCCTTGGTCGTGCCCCATGAGGTGCACTTTGCACGACTTTATTTACAGCGACCTGGGCTTTTGTATTTCGTCGTGCGTTAGGTCCGCCCTACCCGGACCTAACGCACTGCGAAAATCAAAACCCCAGGTCAGATAATGGTGATATCTAGCAAAGTGCACCTCTTTGAAGATTCAAATAAAAAAATCTCGCGACACCGCCGGAAACCGGAACGATATCGCGAGACTTCACCTGCGGAGACGGCGGGTATGGAACCAAATTAGGGTATAATGCCATTTCAGGTACTATTTTTATCCCATTAATCTATCGTCATTCCCTTAACTTTCCCTTAAAAGTCACGCTCACCCCCGCGCCCCACGCGCCGGGCTACATTTTGGCCTTTGGATTATTCGGCCATTTTGGGGCTACGTCCACGCCGTCGAAACTCAGCCCCGGCCTCTTCAAGTAGTGTGCGAACCTTTTGGAGGCTATAGCCATAGTCTGCTGCTAAATCTCGCAACGAACTACCGTTTTCATACTCGTCTCGCAATGCACGAGCGGTCGCAGCGCGTGATTCAGCGCTTACCCGAACACCTGCGTCAGGCATTGCCAGTTTCATTTGCGACGAATCAATCTCGCCCCCGCCGTAGCCTTTATGCACTACACCGCGCGGCTTCAGTTCAGAATCTGATTCATCTCCCCACACAGTCCAACCGTCACGCGGGTACCGCGCAAACATTTCTAAATAGGGGCCGGGGGAACACGCTTCAATCAGGTCATACTGTTCATCGGGCTTGCGAGAATGCTCTCGTTTACGAGTTTCAATCATGTTGACTTGGCTACGCGCGGGTGGGAGGGTGCGCATACTTCCCTTAACTCCAAAAAGAATTAACTCTGTGACGTTACGGAAGTAAAAACCAACTCCACGCCCATCTGGTCCACCGTCTTTACGACGTTTGGCCCATACAATGTTCGAGACATAGCGAAAGCCCCAGGCCTCCATCACCTGTATGCCTTCTGGCAAAAGGGCGTTAGGTACCCACAAATACAAATGAGCATTATTTGCCGTTACGTCGTTGACTGGAATGCTTTTTATATCTTCCAGGGTCATCGTTGAATAACGATCTAATCGACGGTGTTCAGGGGCAACTTTCCCTGTGCGGTTCTGGAACCTCCAAGGCGGGTCCGCTAAAACAGTCGAGAACCCGCCCACCACTTCAGGCAACGGCGCTGGTTCAAGGTCAGGGCGCAATGGCTCAGCCTTAGTTCGCTTATTACTCATGCGCACAGGCTACCACAATAGATCTTTAATTAGATCTATTCGCTGGTCAATCTACGGTACTGATCCACCCATCGGGGCTAACGTGTTGTGGTCTTTCATCATCGCCGGTGAACTCATCCCCACTCCATGCACCCGGCCCCACTCCAACAATGAGAATAGGACAAGTCCCTGCGCCTTGGCGTTTTACCCTAATCTCGGCTTTATCAAAGGCTGTAACAGTTGAAGTTGTGAGGTCAATTGGCAGTTTGAATTTCTTAAGTTGAGCCTCATCAGGCAACGATGGATTGAACTTCGCATGCCGCTTTTCTTCAGGTAACCGACGTTGGTAACGAACATAGAGCCTTCGGGCCAGTTCCAGCAATTCAGCACGTGACTTAGTAATAATCGCGGCCCCATTTATAAGCCCTAATTCATGCCACGAACGGTATGCAGCAAGGTCGCGGTCGAGGTTTCCGTCCTTCGCGTTCCATTCCACGTCTACGATTACGCGGCCCTTGTGGTTGTCCACGCGAAAGCCTTCGCTGTAAACAGACTCAACTTCAGTGACGTCCTGCGGGTCATAGTTCCCGCCACGCTTTACAAAGTTTGTATACAGGTAGCCCTTTACTTCTGTATCAATACGTGTTTCTTTCCAACCTCTAGTTCTAAAAAGCCCGTCTAAGATGTCAGGAATTTCGCCACGGTTTCCTCCCTTAACCATCCACTGATTAGGCACTAACTCAAAGGTTTCAAGCACCGCCATTAAATCTGCATACTCTTCTGGGGACGTGGCCTGCAAAATCGCAGCGGCATTATTTGTCTCCAGCCAATCGTATTTAGTTCTAATGTGCTCTGGTACAACTTCATCGTTTTCGTAACTTCTAGTTACCAGCACGCGTGCCTCCCTTTCAGTAGTGTCAAATCTTCAGTTTGTACGACAAAACGAGCCAATCACGACACAACACGCGCGCAAGTGTCTCACCTAGGCTTACACACCCATAGCGGGGGTGAGTTTCAACGTGAAGTAACAATTAGTAGTGGCTACCCGTCTAGGATGTTATTCTCCCACGCTGCCTGTTCAATTCTTAGAAACTCAGTACGCAATTTCTCCACCGTCGCATCGAGATCAACGTCGTTCGGGCCCATAGCAACCTGTTGAGGCATATCAAGGCCTAGGAGTCGAATACGGCGGTCGATAATTTTTAAGGCAGTGTCCACGGCCTTTAGTTCGCCGTCTAGCGCTCTATCCCAAACTGCGTGTTGGAGAGCATCAAGGCGGGCCACTTCAACATCACGTAGGGCCTCAGCATCTTCTTTCGTAATAGCGCTTATTGAGTCTTTGACGTAGCCATGAACTGTGCTCACGCTCATGCTCATGCTTTCGGCAATGTCGGTATATGTCATACCTTCAAGACGTAACTGCAAGGCCGTCTTTTTGCGGTGCTGCAAGGCAAGTTCCGTAATGGCATTCATGATAACTAGTTCCATTTCTCCCCGGTATTTTCGGGGTTCCTGTATTCGATGAAAAACGGGTTTACTGGTTTGCGGGGTGGGAGGCGGGCCGGTTTACGTCAATCTTCTTAGTGTCAAACATTTCTTCCTTCCATTTTTGGTTGGATTTAGACATTTTGCAATAAGCAACAAGGCCGCTACCCAACCTTGTTGCAATGTATCTACACAGGTCATGGGTGAAAACTACGCGTGTTCTGATCGGGCAACAAGGTATGTCTCAAAAGTCTGTAACCCTACATACGCTTATGCACCTCTATGCCTCCCCACTTTCCTGTGCTCTTCTATTCAATATCTTGTTGCCTTGTTGCTAATCGGTGATTTACATGGTTTAACCAGTACATACAAGGGACAACAAGGTAGGCAACACGTCGGCAACGAGCCTAATTCTCGTTGCCTACCCGGTTTAGGTAGTTGCCACCTTTTCCACCTCCCCACGGCTGTATAGGCGCTGCTTCCCGTACGGCTTCCCATAAGGCCCCACACGGGCAGTACCTTGACGCGCGCCCCACCCGTCAATCTGAGACATGATTTTCTTGATTTCTGGCGCGTCTCTTTGCGGCTTCATTTCTGAGGGAAGATTGCCAAAACATTCAGCCCATATCTCCATGTTCGATACGGTGGTTCTACGGTGCTTACCCGGTAGGTAAACCCCCGCTCTATCTCTCGGCGATTTCCCAAGCCATTGAACCCGAGACACACGGTCCATATCCTCCCACCCGTCAGGCAAAAGTGTGTCCAGGTACGTTTCCACCATTCCTTGTCTATCGTCGTGTTCCATTGATTGCTTTTGTGCTTCACTTGCCACGAACTCCAGGCACCTAGACAAGTACAAAGGTTCCCCGTCTACGTAGTAGTGCAAGGCTTCAGCCCATACTTGTGCCACAACGTCCGGTGTAAGGTCTGTCGGTCCCACTGAAGTGCCCCCTGCAACATGTACAGGCCAAAACCGGCGATTACCCGTAACGTCCCTCAAAAACCCATCTTCAGCGTTCGTCGTGGCCACGAGGACCTGTTGACGTGCAATAGTGACGGTATTGCGTGCATAAGCGGGCCGGTACTTGTCCGAGGTGGCGGTGATGAAACTTTTAACCTCTTCCACTTCTGTTTTTCGCATTCCAGCGAGTTCAGCAAGTTCGATAATCCACGACCCCTGCAACTTTTCAGGCCCGGTCTTGTCCTTCATGTCTTTCAGCGTCAGTGAGTCAGAAAACCATCTACCGGCAAGGCAAGAAAACAAGGTCGATTTCCCTAGTCCCTGAGGCCCTACGAGCGTCAGCACGTAATCAAACTTCTTTCCAGGTTGGTAAACACGCGCTACGGCTGCAACAAGCGTTTTGCGGGTCACGGCACGGACATATTTAGTGTCCGAGGCCCCAAGATATTCCACAAGCAAAGTGTCGAGCCTTGGCACCTTATCCCATGCGGGCAACGATTCTAGGTAATCTTTCACGGGGTGGTACGGGCGTTGTCGCGCTGCATAATCAATCGCGGTGAAGGCCTTCTTGTCGTTATACGAACCAAGTATGCTTTCCATGTACGCGGTTAATTGACCCATATCTGTGTCGGTCCATTCCCCTATGCTGGTATGCCACGGGAGTTGAGACACGCCGTTCTTCCACAAGGTGTTTTCAAACTCGTTGAACACGATTCCCTGCAAGCACGGGTCATGCAAGGCAACGGTGGTGAAGTTCCTACCTGTCTTGTAATACTTTCCAGTTGTTTCATTCTGGTCGAGTTGATTAGTCCAGGTGTCGGCATTCATTTCACCTCACCTGTTTCCTCAATCACCCCGGCACGCTTCGCTAACGATTCAAGGTGGCGCGCGTGCTGGAGGGCTAGGCGAATATCGGCGTGTGAACCGTGTGAGGCCGCTTGTAACGTGATGCCAACCGCCTCCAGGGCGTGTCTCAGGCGTTGCCCAACGAGGTCACGGGCTAGGCGCTCAGTTGTTGCCCATGCGGGCGCTGGTATCCCTGTGGCGCTTACATTGACCATTAGCCTAGGCACGGTGCCTGTGTATTCCCCTTGTGCCCGCAGCGCATTGACTACGCGGGTAGGGTTAACCGTTTTATCTGTCTCCCCTGCTTCCGCTATCTCGTTTGCCTCAGCAAGAATGGCGCGATAAACGGTGCGGGCCTGTTCGTCCAGAAAGTCGCGAGGTTGGAGGTATGCGTCAGCCAGTCCAATTACGAGACGAACCGGTGATGTTAGGAGTCCATGCAAAAGTGCGCGCTCAGTTTGAGCCTGCGTATCGTCTAATGTGATGTTAGAGTCAGCGGTGACACTCACCCGGTGTTTATTGCGATTCCCCGCGTCCCCCGGCGCGGGGTTTTGCAGTTCCATGGCCATTAGTTCACCGCCCACGTATCGGTGCGGGTAAACATAGCGTCGAGGTCAGACTTCTTATAACGCACAATACGACCGGAACGATAGGCAGTAAGTTTGCCTTCCGCTACACGCCTACGGAGTGTGCGCGCACTGCAACCTGCGTAGTCGGCTGCCTTAGTGCCGTTGATATAAGGATCATGGGTAGCCATTGTGGCGTAACCTTCCATTTCGTTCAGGCATGAAAACATGCCCGGCACGTAAGGACCAGGTTAAGTACAACCACGAACGACACTAATCGTAAGTAGGGGAGGTCAAATATCCTTCCATTCCCGTATTGCTACGGTGCAACCACGTTATCACTAAACGGCCTATGCTGGCCACCCCCGGCCCTCAACGGTGCTTGTGGCCACCATGGATAGCGCGTTGCAAAACGGCATAAGGTAACTCATGCTCACCTGTAAGTCTTGCCCGGTAAAGGTAAGGCCCTAACTTCATTCCGCTAATCATGAACGAGTTCTTGCCGGTGTTAAACCTCACTTGCCATGCCCTGCTATACGGGTCCCGCACTGCCACAACTTCATCATTGCGGTGGCTCTCACCTCTGTTCGCCAATTGCTTAGACATGGCCAACGGGTCACGGTTGACCTCACGGCGATAATCCTTCTCCCATCCCTCAGGGTCACCGAATAGGGCTTCACGTTGTTTGCCTTCCTTATCGCCCCATTTTCGGCCTTCATTAAGCCTCAGGGGGCGCGTACCGTCCACGAACGGGTTAGGTCGCGCCTTCTTCCTAGGAACGCCTAAATACACGTCGTACAGTTCCCCGGCCTTCTCCAGTACGTAGAACGTGGCCATAATCCGCGTACCTCTCTTGCCTACACGGGTCACGCGTATCCACTTAAACGTCGTAAGTGGTGCCCCCTCAGCCTCCCAGCCAAGACCAGCGAGGTCTATCACGCCTTCACCGTCCAGGGCGTGCGTATCCCAGACACGCACAAGTGCTTCCTGTTGCTCACGGTCATTGAGTTCGCCCCACAATGTACCTTCATTTTCCAGCACGACCCGAACATCTACTACAGGTAGCCCGGCAAGACTCCCACTCATTCTCTATACCTTTCCAAGCGATTGGCTAACCCTATCCATCAGTGTGGTTGTCCGCCCGCCCCGAACTTTGAGGTACGTTTCCAAAATCACCGATACGTCCGCCTGCCCCAGCAACGTGCCAATTTCCTTCAGTGTTGCCCCCTGTTCGGCGAGCATGGTAATGATGAAGTTCCTGCCGGTATGCGGGTCAATTTCAGCACTCACACCCACGGCGCGTTTCACACGGTCAAGCACGGAACGGTATGAAGTATCCATCAAAACCCGGCCCTGAGATGTAGTAGTAAATAATTCAACTTCCTTTACCCCATCCACTGTTCGCACCGTTGTTGTTTGCCCATTTACGTAGCGCGCAATGTGATTTAAAAAGTAGGGTACGTCAGTCGGCATAGTCGGCACTTCCCTATTGCCCGCCTCAGTCTTTGGAGGCTGCAAAAGCATGTATGTTTTCTCACCCTTAGGAGTTAACCTAGCCAAGTCCTGCTCAATCGTCACAGTGACCCTTGGCATGTAAGGCACAGGTAGGTATTCGACATGAACATGCCTCACTTCCAGGGCTATTGCTTCCCCAATGCGTAACCCATGATGAAAAATTAACGAGGTGACGGCCTTGTATCGGTCATTCATACCATGAAGAATCTTGGCTAATTCTTCATCACTTGGCAAATACTTTTCATCGGGCTTAATCTTTGCCGCAGCCTTCTTAATTTCCACCGGATTAACTAAAATCATCTCGCGCCGGGCCGCTTCAGCATACGCGGCCTTCAAGCGTTTATAGGCCTGCTGATTTGTCGGTGGAGTGTCGTAATTGCGTTGCACCGCATCCCACCATCGATAAATATCGTTCTTGGTAACAGTGGTTAAGCGCATCGAGTAAAGGAACGTCACGTCAGGGTCCGCGTCTCCCGGCGAGATAGGCGCGGTAATTCTCTTACGGGTCACGTCACGGTAATTCTGTACTGTTGTCGGCTTTAAGGGCTTAGCCCCCGTTTCAAGGAGGTCATGGAACTTATCAAGCCATTCCCCCACCGTGAGCAAGTCCGCCCGCTCTTGTTGCCCGCGCTGTACCGGGGGAGTCCAAGCATCGAGGTCGATTAATCGCTTCTCAGCGCTCAGCCAACCATCAGCATCTAATTTCGAGGGGAATGACTTGCCCGGCGTGTGACGTGCGCCGTCAGGACCGGTGTATTCCGCGTAATACCGTTTTCCCTTCTTTGCTACTTTCCCCCATGATCGACGTGAGCGCTTAGCCATTGCGATTGTCTCCCCGGTGCCTTTTCTCTTTCCCTTAACTTTCCCTTACCCATGTTACTTCTTGTCATTTCCTGTCCGCCCCCGTCCATATAGCACTCAGACCCCTACCTGCATAAATAAGAAAAACCGCCGGTCAATCACGACCAGCGGTTTTAGTGATTGCGGAGACGGCGGGATTTGAACCCGCGGAGGTTTAACCCTCGCTGGTTTTCAAGACCAGTGCATTCGGCCGCTCTGCCACGTCTCCATCACCGGAGAACGCCTTCAAGGCCTCTCCGGAGACTGGAGAAAAGTATAGCGTATGGCCCTTTAAGTTCCTCTACCCTGGGTACTATGAAAGCAATCATTCAGACCGACCCAGAAAACCCCCGCGCGCTTGAGCTGCAGGAAACCGAGACCCCGCAACTTCAACCAGGCGAGGTGCTCGTCAAAGTAGCCGCGGCCGGCGTCAATCACGCAGACCTTGTCCAGGCCAAGGGCAACTACCCTGCCCCGCAGGGCGCGTCAGAGATCATCGGCCTCGAATGCGCCGGAACCATCGTCGACGCGGGTGACACCGACCGCGAGGTAGGCGAGGAAGTCGGTTGCCTGCTGGCGGGTGGCGGCTACGCCGAATATGTCGCCGTACCAGTGGGTCAGCTCATGCGAGTCCCACAGGGCTTCAGTCTCACGGATACGGCCTCGATTGTGGAGGTCGCCGCTACTGTCTGGTCAAACCTGGGTATGCTCGCCGGCATCAAGGAAGGCCAGCGCGTGCTCATCCACGGCGGAGGCGGCGGCATCGGCTCCTTTGCCATCCAGATGTGCAAGGCGCTGGGCGTAGAAGTAGCCGTCACGGCGGGCTCGCAGGAAAAGCTCGATCATTGTAAAGAGCTCGGCGCGGACATTCTCATTAACTACAAGGAAGAGTCGTTCGTCGATAAGCTCAAGGGCTCATGCAATGCCATCCTGGACATTATTGGCGGACCATACCTCGAGGACAACGTGCGGTGTCTGGCAATGGACGGCAAGCTGATCGTCATCGCGGTGCAGGGCGGTGCGAAGGGCACGTTGCCACTGGGGCGCATGATGCCGCGGCGCCAGTCGGTGCACGCGACCACGCTGCGCGCGCGCCCGCTCGATCAGAAGGCCGAGATTTGTCGCTCGACGGTGGAGAATGTGTGGCCGCTGATTGAAAGCGGAAAGATCTTAACGACGATTGATCGCACGCTTCCGTTGGCCGAAGCAGCAACGGCGCACGAACTGCTTGAGACCGGCGCTGTGAAGGGCAAACTCGTGCTTGAGGTGTAAAAACCCAAACAATTACACGAAGTTGATGTGACTGAAGTAACATTTTCGGCATGGAATCTGTGGAAAACTTCGTCACCAACGTTGTCAATGACAACCTGTGGATGGTCTTACCCTTCCTCCTTGTTGCCGCCGGACTCTACTTCGGCGGCAAGACGATGCTTGTTCAAATCCGGATGATTCCGGAGATGTTCAAGGCAGTCGTCGAAAAGCCAGCGAAGGACGGCGAATACGCCGATAAGCAAGACATCTCCGCGTTCAAGGCATTCACGATTTCCGCGGCTTCACGCGTGGGCACCGCCAATGTTGCAGGTGTCGCGCTCGCCATCACCCTGGGCGGGCCCGGCGCGGTGTTCTGGATGTGGATCATCGCCCTCGTCGGTGGCGCGACGTCGTTCGTTGAGTCGACCCTGGCGCAGCTGTGGAAGGTCAAGGACGGCGACAGCTACCGTGGTGGACCCGCGTACTACATGACCCTTGGCCTCAACGCTCGCTGGCTGGCCGTCATCTTCGGCGTGGCCATCACAATCACCTTCGGTTTTGTCTACAACGCGCTGCAGTCCAACGCAGTCGTTGAGGCGATCACCGTTTCCCTGGGCACCCCATCCACCACCGCGAAGGCGCTTGTTGGCCTCGGCATGGCAGTGCTTTCCGCGCTGGTCATCTTCGGCGGCGTGCAGCGCATCGCCAGCGTGACCCAGTGGTTGGTTCCTTTCATGGCCGGCGCTTACGTCATCGTCGGTGTGCTGGTCATCGTGATCAACTTCAACCAGGTCCCAGCCATGATCACTGACATCATCGCTGGTGCCTTCGGCTTCCGCCCCGTTGCTACCGCTACTGTCTGGGGCGCTTTCTGGCTCGCGTTCATGAACGGCATGCGCCGTGGCCTGTTTTCCAACGAGGCTGGCGAGGGTTCTGTCCCCAACGCCGCTGCGACCGCGACCGTCTCCCACCCGGTGAAGCAGGGCTTGGTCCAGACCCTCGGCGTCTACTTCGACACCTTGCTTGTCTGCAGCATTACCGCGTTTATTATCTTGCTCTCTGGTGTTGACTACGCCACCGGAGACATCCAGTCGTCTTCGCTGACACAGTCCGCGCTGGCGGCCGTCGTCGGTGACTGGGGCATTCATTTCATTACCGCCGTGATGTTCTTCCTGGCGTTTTCCTCGGTGCTGGGCAACTACTACTTGGCCCAGGCCAATATCCAGTACTTCACCGATTCCAAGGTGGTCATGTTGGTCTTTCGCCTGCTGGTATTGGCGAGTGTCTTCTTTGGAGCAATCGCTTCTGTCCCGCTGGTGTGGGCGCTCGGCGACACCTTCGCCGGCATCATGGTTCTGATTAACCTCTGCGCGATTATCCCGTTGAGTACGGTAGCCGTGCGGCTGCTAAAGAACTACACCACTCAAAAGAAGGCAGGCCTAGACCCCGTCTTCCACCGCGACATGATGCCCGACGTGCGCAATATTGCTGTGTGGAACGGCAAGGACGCCGCCACCTCGAATTATCAGGAGGCGATGGACGTGGTCAGAAAGGCTGAGTCGCCCTAGGTCGAAAAACTAAGCCAAAGAAGCGACGACACGCGTGAGGTGCTCGATATCGCTTTCCGTATTGAAGGGGCCGAGCGCCACCGTGACGGCCCCGCCAATCTCGTCGACACCCATCTCAGTGAATAGCGGTGACGGCTTGCTCACGGTGGTGATCAGCCCGTTGTCCACGAGGCGGCGGTATACCGTTTCAGCAGGTACCCCGCGCACGCCGAAGGACAGGCGTGGCAAACGATCGACCGCTGTCCCCTGCGCTGCCTCGCCGGAGGCACCCACGATGTGCACTGACGGCAGGGCGCCGAGGTATCCGTAGAGATCGTCGCGCAGGCTATCCAAGTAATCGCCCAGCTCGGTCATGGAGCGCACAACCCGATTGCGTCGGCTCATCCGCTCGGTGACGGGAACTAAGTTCGACACATGTTCCACCAGCGGCGACACGCCACCAGCCAATCCGGGGGCGACATCGAGACTGAGCTTCTCAATACCAGTTGCCTGTTTTCCAAGCGCAGGGTTCAGCGACTCGAGGCGCTTAAACATTGCCTCGTCGCGAAAGACCAATGCAGCTACCTGTGGCCCGCCCAGCGCCCCGATGTCCACAGCGACGATATCGCTGCCCATCTCCCCGAGGTCGACCACGCGGTGCGCGGCATAGGCAGTGGCATCTACTAGCACCCACGCACGGGACTTCTCGCGTGCACGCTCGGCAATGCCCTGTACATCTACCACATTGCCCAGTGCGGAATGAGCCGCGGGAATGCTGACAAGGCGGGTTCCACCGTCGACGAGCTCACCGTACTGCCAGGCCGGAAGATCACCGGTGGCAAGATCCGGCTGCGCCCAGCGGATATCCGAATTCAGACCCTTGAAGGCGACCGTTAGCGCGGCATCTTCCAAAGAGCTCACAACTATCGACGAATGGTGCCGAAACATCGGGCGCATTGCCGAAGCGAGGGCGGCATAAAGCACTGGGAGGCTCGGCCCGAGGACAACCCTGTTTGCAGAAGAGCCGACCAGATCGGCGATCGCATGGCGGGCGTCAGCTGCAAAAGCATCGCCTTCGGGGCGCCCCACGCTGCTGCGGGAATGCGTGCCCGTTTTTACTTCCGGGTGGACTGCTTGCGTGGCCATCCGAAACGACCGTGCCACGGCGGCGGAAACTCGCTCGGGGATCTGAGGGCAGTCGTGCGCATTGAGGTACGTCCAGCCATCCGAGAGCGAGGTATACAACCCACGAACTTCAAAGACGTCGTACGCCATTCCCTGCCCTTTCCTTGCGGACCTTCATCAACCAACCATTCAACCACGTTAACCACGTGCTTGGTAACCCTTAATTCGAAGCGCTACCTATTTATGGTTCACTCCAAGAAACTTCCATTATACCGAGCGCAATTGGGCCACCCAAACACCAAAAAGTAGAACCCTATGGCAATTCCTAGGCAATTCCCAGGCCCCTCACCAGCACCATACATATCAGGAGATCATTTACGTCCCACTAGACGCTGCTTCGCAAAAAGGTTGCCTTAAGCACCTCGAGCTGCATTAGGAATTGAGGTGCAGCCGACTAGGGTGGGATAGGTGCTGGACAATAACCAACTACGCGCCGATGTAGCCCGAATGACCTCGGACGCGCACGAAGAGACACCAAAGTCGCAATCCAAGACTTTCGGTGCTGCATTTCGTGACCTTACGCGCGGCTTCTTTCAATACGAACTATGGCTCCAACTCGGTTGGCAAGACATCAAGCAGCGCTATAAGCGTTCCACGCTAGGCCCGCTGTGGATCACCATCGCCACCGGCGTGATGGCCATCGCGCTTGGCCTGTTGTACTCCTTGCTCTTCCAGATCGATTGGCGGCAGTTCCTCCCACACGTCACCGTGGGCTTCATCGTCTGGGGCTTCATCTCTGGCTGCATCAAAGAAGGCTCCACCGTCTTCATTGAAAACGAAGGCCTAATCAAACAGCTCCCGAGTGCGCTCAGCGTGCACGTCTACCGCTTAGTGTGGCGCCAAGTGCTCTTCTTGGCGCACAACATGATCATCTGGGTCCTCATGGTCATCCTGCTGGATATCCCGTTGACCTGGGAAGTGCTCATGTTCGTCCCCGCGCTTTTACTCCTGATCCTCAACGGTGTGTGGGTGGCTATGTTCTTCGGCATCGTCGCCACGCGTTTCCGCGATGTCGCCCCACTCCTTGAGGCACTGGTGCAGCTGCTGTTTTATGTCACCCCGATCGTGTGGACGACCCACACCCTCGAGGTCCGGGGCGGCGAGGTCGCGCAGCAGGCCAAGATCGTCGAGATCAACCCTCTGTTCCACTACCTCGAAATCGTCCGTGCCCCACTGATCGGCCAACACGTTGAGGCTTATCACTGGTGGATCGTCATCGGCTGCACCGTCGTCGGGTTGCTTCTGACCGTGCTGGTCATGCGCCAATGGCGCTACCGCGTTCCTTACTGGGTTTAAGTCAGGTCTAAGAAAGAAAGGAACACCACCATGGTTTCCATTGACACCTATAACGCCTGCGTTGACTTCCCCATCTTCGACGCAAAATCACGCTCGCTGAAGAACGCGATGATGTCCACGGCTGGCGGCGCGATCGGCAAAAACGAATCAAACACCATCGTCGTCGAGGCACTCAAAGACATTAATCTGCACCTCCGCGAGGGCGACCGCGTCGGTCTTGTCGGACATAACGGCGCTGGTAAATCGACGCTGCTGCGCCTGCTCTCCGGCATCTACGAGCCCACCCGCGGTGTCGCCGATGTTCGCGGCCGCGTCGCCCCCGTCTTCGACCTGGGTGTGGGCATGGACCCGGAGATCTCGGGCTACGAAAACATCATCATCCGCGGCCTCTTCCTCGGCCAATCGCGCAAACAGATGCGCAAAAAGATGGACGAAATCGCCGAGTTCTCCGAGCTCGGCGACTACCTCTCCATGCCGCTGCGCACCTACTCCACCGGCATGCGCGTGCGCCTCGCCCTTGGAGTAGTCACCTCCATCGAGCCCGAGATTTTGCTTCTCGACGAGGGCATCGGCGCCGTTGACTCCGCCTTCATGGCCAAGGCGCGCGTGCGCCTGGCTGAAATGGTGGAGCGCTCCGGCATCCTGGTCTTCGCCTCCCACTCCAATGATTTCCTCGCCCAGCTGTGCAACACGGGGCTGTGGATTGACCACGGCGAAATCCGCCAAGCCGGGCTTGTCGACGAAGTCGTGGAAGCCTACGAAGGCAAAGAAGCAGCAGACAATGTGCGCAGTCTCATCCAACGCTTCCACAACGAGGATGCGAAAGAGCCCGGCGAGCAGTGATGCCTCCCGCCACAAAGCAAGCACGGGTGGCAGAATAAGCGCTATGGCTGAAACTCCCACACTTGATCCCAGTGGCACGACTGCAGCGGTGATTGTCACCCACAAGCGCGTCGAGCTGCTCCGCAATTCTTTGGAGCAAGTGGTGAATCAAACCCACCCCGTGGATTGGGTGATCGTTGTTGACAATGGTTGTGAGGACGAGGTGCGGGAGCTCGTCGAAAAGCTAGCGGGCGAGCGTGCTGTGTACCTGCCCTCGCGCACCAACTTGGGTGGTGCCGGCGGCTTTGCGTACGGTTTCTTGCATGCTTTGGCGCTGGGCGCCGACGCGATTTGGTGCGCTGATGATGACGGACGCCCGGCCGATCACGGTGTTCTGGAGGAGCTGTACCGCGTGGCCGGCCGCGAGGGCCTGCACGAGGTCTCGCCAGTGGTGGCGAATATCGACGACCCGCAGCGCCTAGCATTTCCGCTGCGCCAAGGTGTGGTGTGGCGCAGGCGTCGCGACGAGTTGGAGGGCGACTTCCTGCCCGGAATCGCCTCACTCTTTAATGGAGCGCTGATTTCAGCGGCCGCAATGGAGCGCATTGGTGTGCCCGACTACCGCCTGTTCATCCGCGGCGACGAGGTGGAATACCACCGCCGCCTCAAGCAATCGGGCTTGAAGTTCGGCACCGCGCTGACCACTGCGTATGTACACCCGGACGGGTCGGGCGAGTTCCATCCCATTTTGGGTGGCAAAGCCCATGCGCAATTCCCCGATAATGAAACGAAGCGTTTCTTTACCTATCGCAACCGTGGCTACATTATTAATCAGCGCGGAATGAAGCAGATGAAGCTGCAAGAAGTGGTGCGTTTCGGATGGTTCTTCCTGATTCAGCGCAAAAACCCGCAGGAGTTCCGGAACTGGCTGTCCTTGCTGCGCCGCGGTGCGCGCGAGGATTTCCGCAGGCCCTAGCTCTCCCGAGGCTTGCGTGGTGGCTTAAAAATAACCGAGCGCTGCACCACAAAGTTGATCGTCGTGGTGATGCCTTGGGCAATCACATAGGCGATCAGCAAGACTGGGGTTTCCGTGAGCACGGTCGCCTCGTGGAGCCAGGTGAACACCCGCTGATAGATCTCCACGTTGGCCAACCAGCTGACGAAGTACAGCACCGCCACCGCGATGAAGCGTCGTAAAGAAAACGGTGCTCGGAAGGTAAATTTTCGATTCAGGATCGTGGCCACGGTGGTGCCGACGATATAGCCCACCGAACGCGCCCAGCCTTGGCCGAGGACACCCAATCCGACCTGAAGAATCCAGGTCAACGCAACATCGAGGCCAGCGGACACCAATCCCGTCATTCCGAATCGTGCTGCTTGTGCGTGCAGCGCATCGGACTTATGCAGATTGGCTGCCCGAAGTGCTGCCCACGCAGTTGATATCGGATCGGCCATAAAGTCCTAGGCTAGTCCTTCTTGAAGATCAGGACACGCTGGAGCACGAAGTTAGTGATGGTTGCCACGCCCTGGGCAATCACAAACGAGATCGCGTCCTTGACAGTGCCATCGAATCCCAAGGCAAGCAGTGGCGCGTTGGTCACCCAGTACATGAACTGCTGGATCAAGAAGGTCGAGGCATACAAGGTAAATACCGCGAGCGCCTTCTTCGCGTTGACCTCGGATTTGAAGGTATACCGAGAGTTGAGCAGGTAGGCCGCCAGCGTACCGAAGACCCAACCGATCGCCTTGGCAATCTGGCGATTCCATCCGACAACGAAGGTAAAGAACCAGGTCAGCGAGAAGTCAATGAGCGCGGTGAAGATACCGACGGTGGTAAACCGCACCAGTTGGACCAGCGCGTTATTGTCGTCAAAGCGTTGGTGCTTCTCAGACGTGACCTGATCATCGGGTGTCGAATTTTCAGGAGAATCTTGGGGCATAGTAGGCACGCCGGACAATCCTACCCCTTCCTAGTCCCCTGATGCCCGAAGCAACTCACGGTAAAGCTCAAGACGATCGATCGGTGCCAGCGCAGGCTCCTGATAGCCCCCGACCCGTTGGAGCTCGGCAAGAGACGCCGCGCACATGTCCGTGATCTCCGCTGCGCTATACGACGAGCCCTCCGCCGTCGTCCAACCCAGAGCTTCCATGGTCTCTTCGATCACCTGGTCAGTCAGCTCGTCGGAAGCAAGGCACGCCAGCCCCAACACCGTCGACCAAAACGCATCAACACCCTGCCGCGAGATTTCCCGCGGCAGGCCCTGCAGGGTGTGCGACACGTCGGCATCGAGGCGCACGCTGCGACCCAAATCCATCGCATGTAGCAGCGGAATGAAGTCGAAAACCCCGGAGCGCTGGATCACGCCAGCAACCTCAGGGCGCGTTTTTGACAGCACTTCTTGGGCCACGCCATCGTCGGTAAGCAATTCGTTGATGCGTGAAAGGTCGAAGGCCACGCCGCCGAAGTCCCCCAGCCCGCCGACGCACAGTGCGCGCGGCGTGCCCTCATCACGTGGCCACTTATCGCCGAGGACCACGCTGAAGGTCCACAGGCCCCAGTGGTAGTACAGGCCGTCGCCCTCGTCGGAGAAATACTCTGCAACTAAGTGATGCGGGTCCAGCCAGCGCTGACTATCTGATTCCACGGTAAAACCGCTGGGAACCGACTCTTCACCAAGATTAAAGGCCGTGGCCATGATGTCGCCGAGCTGGCCGAGTTGGAGGTTTTCGTCGATCCCGATGTGGCGGATCACTTCTTCCCCGGCGACGTGCGCCGCTGCGCGAATCAGGAGCGTGTTCCCGTACCGGGACTTTTGGACAGTGTTTCCGCTGCTCCTTTTTCCGGCACGATTTCGGGAAGCGCGAGCCGCAGCAAGGTCGATGACCTTGCGCCCGTCGAACTCATCCGAAAAGTTTCCTGCCATAGTGCCAAGCGTAGCGATTTTGGCTTAATCGGGTGGCACGCCGTGTGCTCACTCCAGTGGTGGCGTTGGCAGCGCGCGCAGCTCGTCGCCGTCGCGTTGACGTCGGCGTGTTTCGAAGGCGCGCCACGCTTCGACCAGCTCAGTGACCTTGATGGCGTTAGCCCAGGCAGTTTCCGCGCTGGGCTCCCCGGTGTATTGCGGCTGCTCCTCGAGTTCCTTCGTGAGGGCTACTCCGGCCTTCTTCAGCTCTGCCGTGATGGACTCAATGCTGGTAAACGGGCCCGCGCCCTCTATCGCGCGGACTTCGTCGTCGTGTTCGCCCACGGGAATAACCACGGCACCAGAGACGAGATTCTCAACGTCGGCGGTGCTCTCAGTGATCCACGCGCCGGAGAGCGGTTCGAACCCAGGGGTCGTTTCCACGCGCCAGATCACGGTGCGGGCATCGTGCTTATCGACGATTGCCAGCACCGGATGCTGAACCTGTTCCTCGCTCATTTGCGTGCCTGGAGTTCCATCAGCGCAAACGCCAGTGCTGCGGCGACCCCGCCGATTACTGTGTGTGGTTTGGTCACTCCGCGCTTGCGCAGTTGCTTTGCCAGCGCTCCGACAAGCTTCTCGCCTCCAGCTAGGACCAAAGCTCCCACAACGATCAAGCCCAGCAGAACAGCCCAAGTCTTGGCTGGAGAGGCAACTTCCTCGGTACCCGCTTCAGATTCCCAATCCAAGATTGCAGAAAGGTCATTGCGTGGGTCTTCGTCGAAGGCATTGAATGCCGCAATGGTGACGAGGTTTGCTACGGCGACCACCGCAATCGTCGCTACGCGTGGGGCGCCTGGCGCAACATAATCAGGGACAGAGAGCGCCGCGAAAACGAATCCGGCTTGGATGGCGCGTCCGCCGGTGGTGTTGTCCAGCGCGTTGTAATCGATGTCATCGATTTCTAGTTGATCTTGTGCCGAAGTCTGCTTCCGTGTCATAGGTCCCCATCGTAATCGGTATCGCAATTGGTGAAGTGCAGTATTTTGCTTAGGTTATCTCGCACACGCTCCACTAGCCTGGAAAGCATGAGAAAGCACTACCAAGGCGATGACCCGAACGCGACTCACATGGCAGCTCAGCTGGTTGATGTCCCTTTGAGCGACTTCATGGTCCGCTTGATTGCCCAGGAGCTGCCCCTGCTTGATTCACATTCGCGCAGCTACGTCTACCGAATCTTGGCGGATCATAAGGAAAAGGGCTTGCCCACGATCACCTCGCAGGAAGAATTGCCGCAGGAAATCAAAGACATCATGGACCTCTAAAAGATTCTACAAAGAGCCTGATAGATACGACCTATTTCACAGGATTCTTTGCACCTCTGGGGAGAACACACCGGTAGGCTTGAATTCGGAATTACCTCTCCATCCCCTACAACCATCGAGTAGCAAGAATGGAAAAGATGGAACTGCACACTACTGAAAAATCACTTTATGGCTGGGGTCGCACGGCGCCAACCACTGCGCACGTCCTTTCTGCGACGAGCCCGGAAACGGTCATCAACGCTGTCAAGGTCGTT
The DNA here is from genome assembly GCF_000379425.1 of Corynebacterium lubricantis DSM 45231. GTDB lineage: Bacteria > Actinomycetota > Actinomycetes > Mycobacteriales > Mycobacteriaceae > Corynebacterium > Corynebacterium lubricantis. The sequence continues at coordinate 171,230 of NZ_KB902193.1, read as the reverse complement.
GCTGAGCAGAACGAATCGCTGCCGAAGCACGCCCGGCGCGGCATCATTGCCCGCGGCATGGGCCGCTCCTACGGTGACCCCGCCCAAAACGGTGGCGGCCTCGTCGTGGATATGCAGCCGCTCAACGAGATCCACTCCATCGACCCAGACTCCGCCATTGTGGACGTCGACGGTGGTGTGACCCTGGATCAGCTGATGCGCGCCGCGATCCCTTATGGCCTGTGGGTCCCTGTCCTTCCTGGTACCCGCCAGGTCACCATCGGTGGCGCAATCGGGCCGGATATTCACGGCAAGAACCACCACTCCGATGGTTCCTTCGGTGACCACGTCGTGTCCATGGAACTGCTCGTCGCAGACGGTCGCGTTTTGCACCTCGAGCCAGAAGGTTCCTCCGATGATCCTTCCGGCGACCTGTTCTGGGCAACGGTTGGAGGCATGGGCCTAACCGGCATCATCCTGCGCGCCAAGATCAAGATGACGAAGACGGAAACCGCGTACTTCATCTCGGACACTGTGCGTACCTCGAACTTGGATGAGACCATCGCTGAGCACTCCAACGGCGCTGAGGAAAACTACTCCTACTCGTCTGCATGGTTCGATGCGATCAACCCGCCGCCTAAGACTGGCCGCTCCACCATTTCCCGTGGTTCGCTGGCTACCTTGGCGCAGCTTGAGGAGTTCGCTCCGAAGCTGGCGAAGGATCCGCTGAAGTTCACCGCCCCTCAGCTGATGACGGTGCCGGATATCTTCCCGTCCTGGACCATGAACAAGCTGACCATGAACACCATCGGCGAGCTGTACTACGCCATGGGCAAGGATTCGAAGAACGACGTGAAGAACCTCACGCAGTTCTACCAGCCCCTGGATATGATCGCCGAGTGGAACCGTGGCTACGGCCCAGCTGGCTTCCTCCAGTACCAGTTCGTGGTGCCAACCGATGCCGTTGAACCTTTCAAGCAGATCATCTACGACATTCAGAAGTCCGGCCACTACTCCGCGCTCAACGTGTTCAAGCTGTTTGGCGAGGGCAACCGCGCGCCACTGTCCTACCCAATGAAGGGCTGGAACGTCTGCGTGGACTTCCCGATCCGCGATGGCCTCAACGAGTTCCTCGACCGCCTCGATGAGCAGGTCATGGAATTCGGCGGCCGCCTCTACCTGGCGAAGGAATCCCGCACCTCTGCGGAGAACTTCCACAAGATGTACCCAGGCCTTGAGGGCTGGCTGAAGACCCGCAACGCGATCGACCCGGAGGGCCTCTTCGCTTCTGATATGTCCCGCCGTCTGGAACTCCACTAGAAAGGACCGCCCTATGCTCAACGCAGTAGGTCAAGCACAACACATTCTTCTTCTTGGCGGCACCTCCGAGATCGGCCTTGGCATTGTCAAGGAATTCGTCTCCCGCGGTGGCGCTCCAAAGGTCACCCTTGCAGCACGCAAGGATTCGCCGCGTATCGACGAAGCCCGCGCCCAGGTCGAGCAGGCCGGTGCGAGCGTTGTCGACGTGATTGATTTCGACGCGACCGCCTTCGACACCCACGAGGCAGTTATCTCCGAGGTCTACTCCAAGGGTGACGTGGATGTTGCCATCGTCGCTTTCGGCTCCCTCGGTGATCAGGAAGAGCTCTGGCAGAACCAGCAGGCCGCTGTTGCCTCTGCCCAGCTCAACTACACCGCCGCTGTCTCTGTCGGTGTTCTCCTCGGCCAGGCCATGAAGAACCAGGGCCACGGCACCATCGTGGCCATGAGTTCCGTTGCCGGTATGAAGGTGCGTCGCTCCAACTTTGTTTACGGCTCCGCCAAGGCTGGCGTGGACGGCTTCTACTCCCAGCTGGGTGAGGCGCTGCGCGGCACCGGCGTGAACGTCGTCGTGGTTCGCCCGGGCCAGGTCCGCACCAAGATGACCGCGGATATTGAAAAAGAAGCCCCGCTGACCGTCAACGTCGACGAGGTGGCTCACGAGACCGTCGAGGCAGTGCTGCACAACAAGTCGAATATCTTTGTCCATAAGGCATTCGGACCTGTTTCTTTCGTGCTACAGCATATTCCTGCCCCGATTATGCGCAGGCTTAACCTCTAATTTGATGGCATATGGGAGACTGTTTTGCATGACAGTTTCACCCACCGGGTCTTCGCCAAGCCCAACGAACGCTCCCCCAAGCACCCCGACGAACACACCCACCTATACCTCAGCCGAACGCACTCCCGATAGTGTTTCGACTGGGCGGACCATTGCTTCAGTAGTGGTCTACGGTGTGCTCGGCGGGGTGCTTGCTCTTGGTGCTTGGTTTGTGTTGCATTCCATCTCGCTGCCGGCGTTTAGCACCTCGAATGTCACGCGCGCACTGACTACTGCGGCGTCACTATTTATCCTCATCGCGGTTGTCGCAGTGGTGCTGTTGTGGCTGCGCGCCCGCAAGCGCGGGGACACGCGCGCCACGTGGCGCAAGATTGCCTCTGAGGCCGTGTGCTACTTGGCACCGTCGGCGCTTGTCGTCACCACTTTGGGTATTCCGCTGTCCGCCACCAAGCTCTACCTCGACGGAATCCAGGTCGATCAGGGCTTCCGCACCCAGTTCCTCACTCGCATGACGGACACGTTTGCGAATCAGGACATGAACTATATCGACCTGCCCACCTACTACCCCATTGGTTGGTTCTGGCTTGGTGGACGCATGGCGAATGCGCTGAACATGCCTGGCTGGGAGGTGTACCAACCGTGGGCGCTGGTCTCTATGGCCGCGGCCGCTGCCTGCCTCGGCCCCATCTGGCGCAAGCTCGTGGGCTCGCTCCCGCTCGCTACCGGAATCTCGCTTGTCACCATCTGCATCGTCTTGACCATGACACCCGACGAACCGTATGCGGCCGTCGTCGCGCTCTTCGTCCCGGCGATCATCGTTCTCACCCAGCGCGCGCTGCACGGCTCGTGGCCAGCAACGATCGCCATCATGATCTACTTGGGCGTTTCCGCCAGCTTCTACACGCTATTTACGGGAACCGTGGCGCTGGCCGTGGTGGTGTTAGCGTTCGTCGCGGCCTTTTCTTCCACAGTTAAGAACCGCTGGATTCCGATCCGCCAACTCATGGTGATGGGTTTCGGCGCCATCGCCATCGCGCTGGTCGCCTGGGGGCCTTACGTCATGGCAGTGCTTTCCGGAGCCCCCATGGGTGCATCCACAGCGCAGCACTTCTTGCCGGAGGAGGGAACAATGTTCCCGATTCCATTCCTGTCTTTCTCCATCATCGGTTTGTTGTGCCTGTTTGGCTTTTTGTACATGTTGTTCCGGTTCAACAACCCGGAAGTTCGTGTGCTCGCCATCGCGACCGGTGTTTTTTATGTTTGGGCGCTGCTCTCGATGCTGGCAACCGTGCTTGGTACCACGCTGTTGGGTTTCCGCGTGGAAACCCTCATCGTGCTGATTATGTCCACGACAGGTGTGCTGGCACTCGCTGAACTGCGCTATCGCGGCCCGGAGTACTTCTATCCCGGCCGCTTCGGTGATCAAACCAACCGTCGTATCACCGTCGCTTTCATCGCGATCCTCGCACTCGGCGGGCTGGTCTATGTGCAGCAAATTCCTGGCGAGAATGAGTCGCACATCGATCAGGCGTACCAAGACACCGATGGCTATGGCGAGCGCGCCGACCGCTATGCCCCGGATCCTGGCCGCTACTACGCTCAGATTGATGAGCTCATTCGCGATTACGGGTACGTACCCAACGACACGGTCGTGCTTACCGACGAGATCAACTTCATGGCTTACCGCCCGTACCACGGCTTCAACGCCTTCACCAGCCACTATGCGAATCCGCTGGGCGAATTCGACGCCCGCAATGAAACAATCGCGAACTGGGCCCAAGCGTCCTACGCCAATGAGGGCGATCCCGAGGCGTTCAAGGAAGAACTCGATGCTGCTCCGTGGCGCAGTCCGGATGTGTTTATCTTCCGCGGGACCCTCGATACAACGACCGAGAACTCCACCGAGCCTGCCCCAGGATGGAAGACGCACATCGCCGAAGATATCTACCCGAGCCAGCCAAATGTACGCTATGAAGGATTGATCTTTAATCCAGAAGTGTTCGACAGCGCCGATTGGGACTCCACCCAAATTGGGCCTTTCGTTGTAGTTGCCCGGATTAAGTAAATAGAAGTCAGGATCGAGAATTGAACTCACAGCTTGAAAACCCAGGCAGCGCGGTGAAGGCGCCACCTCGCCAACCGGCGCCGCAAAAGGCCCCCGCATGGCTCAAAAACCTTGCGATCGTCTCAGGACTACTATCTTTCCTGTTGTTCGTGGCAACACCGTTTCTTCCGGTCAGCCAGACGCAATCGTCGTTTAGCTGGCCGCAGAATGACTCCCTGAACTCTGTCAACGCACCGTTGATCTCCATGGCCCCGGAATCTTTGGATTTAAGCATCCCGGTCGAGGCAATCAACTCTGTGCGCGACGGTCAGAGCACGGTAGTGGGCACGCTTCCCGACGATTCCGAGCAGGCCTACGACCGTGGGCTGTTCGTGACCGCGCCGTCTGGTGGGGGCCTGAGCGTGAGCTCGCTCAACGAGGTCGTTTTCGAGCTCACCCCGCAGCAGCTTGATTCCCTCCCTGCCGATGCCGTGGTCGAATTGTCAGCCACCGAAGACGGTGTGCATGTTGCGATTCCGGGCACGAGTTTCGACGAGACCACCGAGGATGATCTGCGCCCGCAGCTCACCGGTATCTACTCCGAGATCGAGGGCGACGCGGAGGCGCTCACAGCCGCAGGTCTACAAGCGGATGTAGAGATCAACTCCCGCTTCACCACGACACCGACTACCTTGAAGCTCATTTCCATGGTCGGTGGCATTCTGCTGGCGTTGGTTGCTCTGTGGTCCCTGTGGCGCATGGATCAGCTCGACGGTCGCAGGATCGCACTGTTCAACAAGAACTGGCGCACGTTCAAGCCTCTGGACGGGCTCGTCGTTTTCGTCCTCGGATTCTGGCACATCTTCGGCGCCAACACCTCCGACGACGGCTTCATTCTCACGATGGCCAGGGCGTCGAGCGAATCCGGCTACATGGCGAACTACTACCGCTGGTATGGCGTGCCGGAATCGCCTTTCGGCTCCCCGTTCTACGACCTGCTCGCTGCCTTCGCGCAGGTGTCCACGGCATCGATCTGGATGCGCCTTCCAACGCTGATCGCCGGTTTGTTGATCTGGTGGTTCCTCTCGCGCGAAATCCTTCCACGTCTCGGCGAAGCCGTCGCTGGACGACGAGTGGCATATTGGACCGCAGCGTTTATGTTCCTGGCCTTCTGGCTGCCATATAACAACGGTCTGAGGCCAGAGCCGATGGTGGCAGTGGGCACCATTATTACCTGGGCTTTGTTTGAACGCGCGATTGCCACGAAGCGTCTTTTCCCAGCCGCCCTGGGCACGATCACCGCGGTGTTTACCTTGACCGCAGGCCCGACCGGCTTGATGGCGGTTGGCGTGTTCTTAGTCGCCATCCCGTCGCTGTTCCGCATCATGAAGGCACGTCTCTACCACGCCCCGTGGGCTGCGTATATTGGGCCTTTCCTCGGTGCTGGCACTGCAGTGTTGGTCCCTGTCTTTGCCGATCAGACGTTAATGGCTGTGGTGGAGTCCACCTCGGTGCGTTCCGCAGTCGGGCCGGCCCTGGAGTGGTACTCCGAATGGGTGCGCTACTCCACGCTCTTCCAGCAGTCTGTGGACGGGTCCATGTCGCGTCGCTTCGCCATGTTCACCATGCTCTTCTGCCTGATTCTGATCGTGTGGAGCTTCACCCGCCACGGCAACGTGCCCGGTATTGCAAAGGCCCCCACCGAGCGTTTGCTGCTGATCGTGGCCTTCTCGATGTTCTTCCTCATGTTCACCCCGACAAAGTGGACCCACCACTTCGGTATCTACGCGGGTATCGCAGGTGCCATCGCGGCTGTGGGTGCGGTTGTGCTGTCGCAGATCGCGATGAAATCGGTCAGAGCTCGCACGCTCTCTATCGCGGCGGTGCTCTTCCTCCTAGCCATTACCCTCGCCGGCTGGAACGCCTGGTGGTACGCATCCTCCTTCGCTATCCCGTGGTGGGATCGACCTGTGCAGTTCAAGGCCATCGAGGCAAGCTCGGTCATGCTGCTTGTCGCCATGATCGTGCTGGGTATCGGCATTTGGCAGTCCTTTAAGCACTCCTACCAACGAGGTAAGGCCGAACAAGCCGGGCGCCTCCGCGAGTTTGAGGCAAACCAGAAAGCAGCCAGCGGCAAGTTCGCCGGAATCATGTCCGCACCTATCGCGATCGCGTGCGTGCTCATGGTGGCCTTCTCTAGTTTGTCCTTTGTAAAGTCGTTCATCGATCAGGCTCCTGCCTACTCCGTCGGTATGGGCAACGTGCGCTCCTTCGGAGGCGACAGCTCGGGTATAGCCAAGGACGTCATGATGGAAACCAATACGAACGATTCCTTCCTCACCCCGATCAACGGCACTCCGCTGGGACGATCGTTGGATTCAGGCGAAAACCGTGGTTTCACCCCGGACGGCGTGCCAGGATTTATCGAGCCCGAAAACATGTCGTCGGCTGCCGTCGGCGCCATCGGCGATAACCCGCAGACCACCTCCGGCAACGCGAACACGGAATCCCGCACAGGCACCGAGCAAGACTCCACCTCCGCGGGTGTTCCAGAAACAACCAATAACGCAGAAGACACCACCCAGGAGGCGATTGCCCAGCAATCCACGTCGCAATCTGGGACTCAGGGCAACCGTGATTCCGAAGACACCGGTGTCAACGGTTCGACGGTGAATCTGCCGTTCAACCTGGATTACACCCGCATCCCGGTATTGGGTTCCTACGAGGAGGAGCCTCGAAACGCCGCCGAGATCGAGACCGAGTGGTTCGAGCTTCCCGAAGCTACAGAAACTGCGCCTCTCGTTGTGGTGTCCGTAGCAGGCAAGATCAAGCACGATGACATCAATGGCGTCGAGCAGGACGGTCAGGAGCTCCTTCTCGAGTACGGCACACTCACCGAAGCAGGCCGAGTAGAGGCCCTTGGCGAAGTCCAGATGATGGATACTGGTCCGACCCCTTCGTGGCGCAACCTGCGCTACCCCATCGAAGACCTACCTGCCGAAGCCAATGTCGTGCGCATTGTCGCTTCCGACAAGTCGCTCGCAGAGGAAGACTGGATCGCGGTGACCCCGCCGCGTGTGCCTGAGCTGGAGTCGATGAACGACGTCATCCCGGCCGATACACCTGGCCTGCTGGACTGGTCGATTTCTTTGCAGTTCCCAGATCAGCGTCCATTTGACCACTACGCTGGTGTCACCGAGATCCCTGAGTTCCGCATCTCCCCTGACGCGCCGGGTAAGGCCTCCCTCTCTGGGTTCATGGACTTCCTTGGTGGCGGTTCGTTGGGCACGGCCGAGGCTGTGAACTACTCCTACGAAATCCCTGCTTACCTTCGCGGTGATTGGCAGCGCGACTGGGGCTCCGTGGCCAAGTACGAACAGCGCACGGACTCGACTGGGCAAAAGCCTGACCTCGCCCAAATCGATTATGAGGAAATCACCCGCTCCGGCCTGTGGCATCCGTCGGACATGAAGATCCGAGACATCGAGTAGTACTTGTTCGAGTAGCACTAGTTAAGGCGTGACCCGTTAAAGGGGCCACGCCTTTTCTTGTGCTTGCAACCAATCCCGCGAAACTCTCTATGCCAGGCTGGTTGTGTATCGAGTGGACAGTTCTACGCCCCCGGGATGCCCGCAGCCCGGTTCGCCGCGGCGATCCCGTTCGTCCGGCCACCCGGGTCATTCGTCGGCTGCAAGGGCGCCGATTCAGCGACAGAGTGGGATTTCTTGCTGGATTTCTTGCTGGTCAGCCTCGACAACACCTTCGCGGTCAGCCGCGGGGCCCGCGTTTGAGTCGCTGCCAGGATTCGGGGTACAAGATTCATCGAACTGCCTCCAATGCATGATTGACAATGCTGATAACTTCCTCGCGCGCAGCCTCCGCGTCCGCTGGCACAAGTGCGATGCGCGTGCGTCGCTCGAGGACATCTTCGACGCTGAGTGCGCCCTCAGCGGTGACTGCGAATTCGATTTCCGCCCGCGTGAGATCGGTTCCCGTGACGAGGTCAAGGGGCCGCTCCACAGTGGCATCGCTGATCACCTCAGGTGCTTCCCTGCCGAAGCGCTGCACAATCGATTCCGGCAGATCGGACAAATCACGGGGTGCCACGTGTGCGTAGTCGCGGTGACCCGGCGCGCCGATCAGCGGGAACGTCGTGGTCACGCAACGCCTAGCGCTGAGATTTCTCAGGCGCACGACCTCGTCGAGAGTCTCCTCGGCCATGAGCCGGTACTCCGTGAACTTGCCTCCGACAATGGAGATCACACCGTTTTCTGACTCGATGATGTGGTGCCTGCGCGAGAGGTCTGCGGTAGCCGCATCCTCACCGGTGTCAAGCAGGGGACGCAGACCGGTAAAGGCACCGATGACATCGTCGTGGGTCAGATCTTTATCCAGCGCACGGTTGATGTGGGTGAGCAAGAAGTCAATGTCTTCCTGCGGTGTCGCGGGCACTTCGGGGATTTCTGGACCATTATCCTCGTCGGTCAATCCCAAGTACACGCGCCCGTGCGGAGCCGGGAGTAAGAAGAGGTAGCGCGAGATCGACCCCGGGAGCGGCACAGTCAGAGCGCCCTGCGGATTCCCGAGCCGGTCGGCGTCGATCACAACGTGTGTGCCTCGCGCGGGCCGGAAGTTCAGTGCGTGGTCAATGTTTCCCGCCCACACGCCGCTCGCGTTGATCACTGCTTTCGCCTGCAGCGTGAATTCATTATCGTCAATGCGATCACGCACCCGCACGCTCGTCCCGTCTGCGGAGAGCACCTCGCACTGAGTCAGGATGCGCGCTCCCTCCGACGCCGCAGTGCGCGCCACCGCGGTAACAAAGCGCGCGTCATCAACCATCTGACCGTCGAAGTTGACCCACGCCCCGCGGAGATTATCGCGAGCAACGGCCGGGCACAACAACGCGGCTTCCTCGGGCCCCGCATAGCGCGAACGCGGCAGCGTTTTCACCGAGGTACCCGCGAGCTTGCGCAGGACATCTCCGGCCAGAAAACCCACCCGCATCGCGGCCTTTTGAAACAGGTTCGTATCCGACCCCAAGGCCGTCACCTGTGGAAGCGAGCGCACGAGGTGCGGCGCGGTGCGCTCCATGATGATGCCCCGCTCCACAGCGGAATCGCGCGCGATTCCGAACTCCATTTTGGTCAGGTAACGCAGGCCACCGTGGACAAGTTTCGAGGAAAAACGCGAGGTACCAAAAGCTAGGTCATGCTTTTCGACGAGCACCGTGCTCAGGCCCCTCGTCGCGGCGTCGAGGGCGATGCCGACCCCGGTAATCCCGCCGCCGATGACCACCACATCGACACCTTCCGTGCCGGTGGCTAAGTCGTGTAGGTCGGTTGCTCGTCGCGAAGCATTCAATCGTGTGGAATCTTTCATGCTGATAAATATCCTTTCAGCATCGTTGTCAGTTCGGTTTTCCATGCGGTGTCGCTGCTGAGCTCGGGCACAACTGCTTCGCGGCTCAGAGCGGCGGCCTGGGTAATCATGAGGATCATCGCGGCCATGTCGTGTCTGTTTCTTTCCGCTAAGCCGGGCGAGCTGCCGGACTCGGCGACCTTGTCCAACATGGAGGTGATGAAGTAAATGATGATTTTCTGGCTCGAGCCCAGGCGCTCGAATTGATAGGTCACGAAGACCTCGGGGTCTTTGCGGATCAGCGCGACGAAGAGTTCGTTGTCCCTGGCACGCGAGGTCACGTCAATGACGCGATCGATGAAATCGTCGGCATCTCCGGCGAATTCCTCCGGCCCCTCCTCTCCCAACAGGGCGATGACCTCGGCAGTCATAACCTCGGCCGCGAGCTTGTCCACCGAGGCGAAATGGTTGTAGGCGGTCTGACGCGAGACACCGGCGCGCCGGGCGATGCCCGCCATGGTTGCGCGAGACGCACCGGTCTCGATGAAGGTGTCACGGGCAGCCTGAATGAGGGCCGCTTGGGTGTCAGTTCGTGGCTCGGTCATGGTTTGGGCACCAAGTAGTGGCCCGCACCTGGTGCGATGCGCAGCGACACGGGGGTGGGGAAACTCCGGTCCCCGTCGACATATGTGTTCACACCAGGCATGTGCAGCGTCACCTCGGGCACGCGAAAGCGTTTGATTGCGCCGCCGAGCCCGGAGAAATCCCCTGCCATGAATTGTCGTGCCTGCAATAGAAACGTGCGCCGCGGGACCTCTTCGAGCACCGTGATGTCGAAGAGCCCGTCGTGATGGTCGGCGTCGGGAACAACGGTCATCCCACCACCGTAGGACTTTGTATTGCCAACGACACACAGGATCGCCTGACCATTGAAGAGCTCCTCTCCGTCTGGCGTTTCCAGCCGGGCGGGTCGCGCGCGGAAGCTGGGAAACTCAATCCCCGAAGCCAGCAGGTAGCGCAGTTTGCCCCGCGGCCATTTGATGGTGTTCGCCCGCTCCGTGACCTGGGAGTCGAATCCCGCCATCGCGATGGTGCCGAAGTAGCGCTCCTCGTCGCCGTGGCGGATCACGCCCAGATCGGTATGTGTGGAATAGCCTCCCACAATCGCATCCACTGCGCCGCGCACATCGAGGGGGATGCGGTATTCGCGGGCGTGATCATTGCCGGTACCAGCGGGAATGATGCCCAAAGGCTTCTTGCTCCCGGCTTGTTCTTGCAATGCCAGATGAATGAGCCCGTCGCCGCCGCAGACGACGAGGGCGTCGAGCAGGTCGTCGTCAAGCGCATGTCGGGCGAGCTCACGCGAGGCCTCGGCGCTGGCTCCCGCAAGCGCGACCACGTCGATGCCGCGACGGAAGAACTCCCGGCGCGCCTCGACGGCCCTTTCGGCGGCGATGCCCCGTCCGGCGGCCGGGTTCGTCAGCACGGCGACGCGGCGGATCTGCTGGTGATCAAGAATGTTGCCCACCATTAGACGAGCTTTCCAGGATTGAGAATGCCCGCGGGATCCAGCTGCGCCTTAATTCCCTGGAGCAATAGCTGGCCCGCTTCGCCGATCTCGCCTGGCAAGTAGGGACGGTGATCGGTGCCCACCGCGTGGTGATGCGAGATCGTGCCGCCCGCCGCGATAATCGCCTCGCAGGCGCGCTCCTTGATCGGCTGCCACTGCTGTGCCGGCTCGCCGCGCTGGCCACCGATGATGGTGAAATACAGCGATGCTCCGGTGGCATAAACGTGCGAGATATGACACATGACCAGCGGAATCGTCCCCGAATCGGCGAGCGCCTTGGTGATGGCCTCGGTGACCGCGCGCTTGAGATTAAACAGGTTCGACCAGTCGGTGGCAGTCTCCAGTGTCTCGCAGATCGCGCCGTTATCCATCAGCCCGTCGCGCAGAACGGGCGCACCGAAGCGACCCCGTTCCCACGCCCGCACCGGATCTTCGCCGGCCGACTCACCACCCAGCGTAAGCAGCAGCTCTCGCGTTTCCTGGTGCCGCGACAGGGTGTGCGCTTCGGTGCCCTCGAACATGGTGAGCATGAGGCAGCCCTTGTTTTTGGAAGCGGCCGAATCACCGATCGCGCTTGTCGACGATAGGTTCACCGCCGACTCCATTTCATCCGACAGGCGCAGCACTGTCGCACCCGTTCCTGTTTGGGTCACGGCCCGCATGGCCTCGGCGCCCGCACGGAAGTCAGGAAAGCGGAAGGCCTCGTAGCGCTTCGTCTCCGGAATCGGATGCACCCGCACGCGCACCGAGGTGATGATCCCCAGGGTGCCCTCCGAGCCCAAGAAAAGCTGGCGCAGATCGGGCCCGGCGGCGGATTGCGGTGCGTTCCAGCCCGCCTTGATGATGCCCGCCGGGGTGACCACGGTCAGGGAGCGCACCATCTCGTCGAAACGCCCATATCCTGCCGAATTCTGCCCCGAGGAGCGCGTTGCGGCGTAGCCGCCGATCGTGGCATAGGGGAACGACTGCGGGAAATGTCCCAGCTGTAGGCCGTGTTCGGCGAGCAGCATCTCGGCATGCGGGCCGGTCAGACCGGCTCCGAGTGTTGCCTCTCCCGAGATGGGATCCACGTCGCTGAGCTCTGTAAAGCGCGCCATGTCCACGCTGATGACGGCGCGCAGCCCGCCGTCTTTCGGCGTGATGCCGCCAACGACAGACGTGCCTCCTCCGAAGGTGACCACGGCGATTCGCTCGCGCGCGCAGTGCTGGAGAAGCTGGGCAAGCTCCTCATTCGTCGCAGGTGCGACCACCGCGTCGGGCGCATCAATGTGCGCGGAGCGCATATCAAGCAGATCGGGATAGGACTTGCCCCGGGCGCGGCGCAGCCGCTGATCGTGCTGGGTGGAGACATGTTCAGCCCCGACAATTTTCGCGAGTTCGCCCAAGTCGGCATCGCTTAACCTCACCTGGGAGAGCGCGATGTCTCGCGGATCAATTCGGTTGACTTGCTCCGCGGTGGCGCCGAGCACCTTTTCCAGCATCTCCATGATCGAGGCAGACAGCGGCTTCGCTTCATCGTGCGTGCCCCACAGTTGTGGCTCCATCGGAGGCAACGGCAACGACACTTCATGTTGTGTGACCATGAGCACAGTGTACAGGTTGACACTTTATGCACAAGTGTCAATTTCGCTTGACGACGATTTGCCCGCCCGAAAATCAGTACCGTGCAGAATTAAATTCATAGACTAAGTGGTCTGTACTGTGATTTTTATTCGCTCCAATTCTGGAGGTGGACTTTTAAACTTCCAGCACTTAGTGTGTTTGCAGTTGTTAAGACCGTTCGGTCTACTGTTCGGTCTATTAAGAGTTTCAGGAGCGTCGATGCAGCCATACCTTTCTCGCCGCGCGTTACTGCGAGCCGCTGGCATCGCGGGAGCAGGCGCTACTTTGGGCACGCTTGCCGCCTGCGGCACGGGCTCGTCGTCAAGCAATGCTGCTTCCGGCAACGTAGTCACCATCGGCTTCGTCCCCATCGGCTGCGCCGCCCCGCTGCTGGCCGCCGATTCCCTCGACCTCTTTAACAAGCATGGGGTGCAGATTTCGCTGCGGAAATTCGCCGGCTGGGCCGATCTGTGGACGGCCTATGCCACCGGCGAACTCGACGTGGCACACATGCTCTCACCCATGCCGATCGCGCTCGATGCCGCTGCAACTAACGCTGCGCGCCCGACCGAGCTCTCGTTTACTCAAAATACCAACGGGCAGGCGCTGACCCTGGCTGCGAAGCATCATGGGCACGTCTCCTCGGCATCCGACATGCGCGGCATGGTTCTTGGCATCCCCTTCGAATACTCGGTGCATGCACTGCTGCTGCGCGACTATCTAGTCGCCGGAGGCATCGATCCCGTCGCCGACGTGGAGCTGCGATTGCTGCGCCCCGCTGACATGGTCGCGCAGCTCTCCGTGGGTACCATCGATGGCTTCATCGGGCCAGAGCCGTTCAACCAGCGCGCACTCGCCAGCGGAGCGGGCCGGATCTTCACCCTGACGCGCGAGATGTGGGACCGCCACCCATGCTGCTCCGTGGTGATGTCCAAGCAATTCCGCCTCGCTCACCCCGCTGCGGCAGATGCCATCGTCGCGGCGCTGCACGAAGGCGCGTCCTTCGTCGACGACCCGGCCCATGTCCACGAGTCGGCACCTTTGCTGGCTTCGGAGAAATATCTCAACCAGGAGGAAAGCCTCATTGCTGCGGGTCTGACCGGTTCATATCTGAATTGGGAGGGCGAGCAGGTCAGCGACCCGAACTACCTGAGCTACGGTGACCCGACCTCGTCGACAGCGTTGACGTGGATGGCGGCTCAGCTCGCGCGGTGGGACTTAGGAGGCACGCGCCTGACTTTCGACGACACCGCGATCCGCGACGCGGCCTTTGCTGTGTTGCCCAAGGATGCCGTGACCAACGACGACCCCGTCACCATCAATGGCCACGTCTTCGACCCGACCCGCCCCACTGCCGGATACCGCTAGGAAAAACTAGGAATCGTACATGACAAAGAAGTCCTCTCCCCCTGTGTGGCATGCCGTTGTCACCGGCCTTGTGCTCTTGGCTGCCTTCCTCGCGCTGTGGCAGATCGCCGTGTCGGCCGGCTGGCTCTCCGACATCGCGCCCACCCCGGCGCGCACGTGGCAGCGCGGCGTGGAGATTCTCTCCAACCCCTTCTACCGGGACGGGCCCGCCTCCGTGGGTATCTTCTGGCACCTGCTGGCCAGCCTGCGCCGCGTGCTCATCGGCTTTGTCATCGCCATGGTGATCGCGATTCCGCTGGGCTTTTGGCTGGGCACCTCCACAACGATGCGTCGCGCGGTCGACCCGGCCGTGCAGATTCTGCGGCCGGTTTCGCCCCTAGCGTGGCTGCCCCTTGGGTTGGCTCTGCTCCAGGATGCCGAGAACACCGCCGTGTTCGTCATTGTGCTCTCTGCGCTCTGGCCCACGCTGATTAACACGATCTCGGCCGTGCACGACATCCATCCGCGCTACCTCAACCTCGCGGCCACCCTGGGGTCGAGCCGCTGGCTGACCCTGCGTCACGTACTCTTCCCCGCGGCGCTGCCCGGGATTGTCACCGGCATGCGCCTGTCGCTGTCCACATCCTGGCTGGTCATCGTGGCTGCCGAGATGCTCGTCGGCGGGCAAGGCATCGGCTTCTTCGTCTGGAACATGTGGAACCGCCTGGATATCGATGCCATCGTGGTTGCGATCCTGCTCATCGGTGTCACCGGTCTCATCCTCGACCACCTCGTCGCTTCTATTCAGAAGGTTGTTCGCCATGACTAGCACTATTTCTGTCGAAAACATCACCAAGTCCTACGGCGAGACCCGCGTCATCGGCCCCACCTCGCTGGACGTCGCTGAGGGCGAGTTCGTCAGCCTGCTCGGCCCATCGGGCTCGGGCAAGTCCACGATCCTCAACATGATCGCCGGCCTCGCCTTTCCGTCCACCGGCACCGTCTCAGCGTTCGGCACGGAAATCACTGGTCCCGGCCCCGAGCGCGGCCTCGTCTTCCAGGACCACGCCCTGCTGCCGTGGAAAACTGCCCGCGACAACATCGATTTCGGTCTGCTCTCCGCTCACCCCGAGCTCAGCGCCGAGGAGCGCGCCACACGTACCGACAACGTGCTGGGCAAAGTCGGCCTTAGTCATGCCGCCGACCGCCGCCCCGCCCGCCTGTCTGGCGGCATGCAGCAGCGTGTCGGTCTTGCGCGTGCGTTTGCCATCGATTCCAAGATTTTGCTTCTCGACGAGCCCTTCGGAGCCCTCGACGCCCTGACCCGCCGCGAGCTGCAAAACCTGCTGCTGGAGATCTGGGAAACTAACCGGCGCACCGTTGTCATGGTGACCCACGACGTGGAGGAAGCCATTCTGCTTTCCGACCGCATCCTGGTCATGTCACCCGGCCCGGACGCAACCATCATCGAGGACCTCAAGGTGGATATCCGCAGGCCACGCCACGGTGCGGCGGAATCGGATACCGGCGAGATGCGCCGCCACCTGCTGGGGCTGCTCGAGCACTCTTAGTTTTGGACAATATCGACGGATTTACTGTTTCAGCCCTTCAGAGCCTCCAAAACAGCATATCCGTCAATATAAACCCGAAAAATTACAGCGTGATCGGCGCCGTCGATGGCGACACCGCCACCGGCAAAGCCGTCTCGCCCATCAGGTCCTTGTCCACGGCAGCTGCAGCCGCACGACCCTCGGCAATCGCCCACACAATCAGCGACTGGCCACGGCCGTTATCGCCGGCAACGTAGACCTGTGGCTTGAAGTTTGGCACGAGTGGGCGCACGGTAGCGCGGTACTCGTTGTCGCGGACCATGCGACCGCGGGCGTCGAACTCCATGCCCAACTCATGTGCCAGGCCGCCGCGCTCTGGGCCAGTGAAGCCCAGCGCAACGAGCACAAGGTCAGCCTCGAACTCGAAGTCGGTGTCCTCCATCGGGGTGCGCTTGCCGTCGATGACCTCGACTTCGTTGCCGCGGATCGTCTCCACCTTGCCATCGGAACCGTGGAAGCTGACGGTATTCACAGAGTAGATGCGCTTGCCCAAGGCCTCGCCCGCACCACGGGTCGCCAGGCCAAGTGCTGCGATCTCATCTGCCGACTCATCGCCGGTCACCACGTACTCACCTTCCTCATGCGCGGTAGCCACGCGGTAAGTCAGCGGATACATCGGCCATGGGGTCGAGGCAGCGCGGTTCTGCGGTGCACGCGCACGGATGTCGAACTGGGTCACCTTCGCAGCACCCTGGCGCAGCGCGGTACCGAAGCAGTCGGTACCGGTGTCGCCGCCACCAATGACCACGACTTTCTTACCCTTAGCGTTAATCGCAGACACCGACATGTCGCCTTCGTTGACGCGGTTCTGCGCGGTGAGATACTCCATTGCTGGGTAGATGCCCTCGAGGTCGCGGCCGTCGACAGCAAGTTCGCGGGCCACGGCCGTACCGGTACACAGCACCACGGAATCGAAACCAGCCAGGTCGCGCGCGGTGGGCGAAACACCGGTGCGGAACTCGGTGCCCTCCAGCTCCATCTGGCGGATGCGGCGGTCAATGTAGCGGGCTTCCATCTTGTACTCGGGAACGCCGTAACGCATCAGACCACCAATGCGGTCATCGCGCTCGAACACGGTCACGCGGTGTCCGGCGCGGGTTAGCTGCTGGGCGGCAGCCATACCTGCGGGACCAGAACCAACCACGGCGACAGCCATGCCGGTCTGCATGGTGGGGCGGATCGGTTCGACCCAGCCCTCGTCGAAAGCTCGCTCGACAATGTCCAACTCGACGTTCTTGATGGTCACGGCGTCGTCGTTAATGCCTAACACGCACGCGCCCTCGCACGGCGCCGGGCACAGGCGACCTGTGAAATCCGGGAAGTTGTTGGTCGCATGCAGACGATCGTAGGCTTCCTGCCAGCGCTCTTGGCGCACGAGGTCGTTCCACTCGGGAATGATGTTGCCCAGCGGGCAGCCCTCGTGGCAAAACGCAACGCCGCAGTCCATGCAGCGCGTAGCCTGCTCTTGAATCTGGCCGTCGGGTGCCTTCTCGTACACCTCGCGCCAGTCCATCAACCGCAGTGGAACGGGGCGGTGAGCCGGTTCCTTGCGCTCGTAGTTCATGAATCCATGTGGGTCGGCCATTAGTTCACTGCCTCCATGATTGCTTGTCCAACGTTTTCGCCCCGTGCTTGGGCCTTTGCGGTGATGTTCAAAACCTTGCGGTAGTCGCGCGGCATGACCTTGACCAGCGTGGTCACGTCGATGTCGATTTGCGAGCCGGTCAGCTTCTTGTGTTTCGCCACGATTTCTTCGAGGAACTTAATGTCCTTCGCGTCGAGCTCCTCGAAGTCCACGAGGCCGTGATTGACGCGCGCACCCAAGTTCTCCTGCGGCGCCAGGTACGCCACGCCGCCGGACATGCCGGCCCCGAAGTTCTCGCCGACCGGGCCCAGCACGACCACGCGCCCGCCAGTCATGTACTCGCAACCGTGGTTTCCAATGCCTTCGACAACGGCGGTGGCACCCGAGTTACGCACGCAAAAGCGCTCCCCGACCTCGCCGGCAATGTAGAGATCACCGCTGGTCGCGCCGAAACCGATGACGTTTCCGGCAATAATGTCAGGTTCATCAAAGCCCGCCTGCGTCGGCGCATCCGGGTGCGGACGCACAATAATCCGGCCGCCCGAAAGCCCCTTGCCCACGAAGTCATTCGCGTCACCGACCAGATCCAGCGTCATACCCGCAGGCACGAACGCGCCGAACGAGTTACCCGCCGAGCCGGTGAAGGTCACGGTTACAGAATCCTCAGGCAGCCCGTCGCGACCGGCTGCGCGAGTGAGCTGCGAGCCCGTCATGGTTCCTGCGGTGCGGTCAATGTTGCGGATAGGGTACTTCAAGCGGATCGACGGCGCGTCCGAGGAGCTCATCCACGCAGGGGCGCTTGACGACGACGCTGCCGCCGCCGCATCAATGGTTAGCTGCGCATCCTTGATCATGCGCTGGTCAAGGGTACCTTCCAACCCAGGATCCTGATCACGAGTCTGACGTGGGTTCTGGTTCCGGAAGAACTCGGATTCAGGCTGCTGGAACACTGGCGAAAGATCCAGTAGCTCGGAACGGCCCGGCGAGTTCTCCTTCTGCTTCAGCACGCGTGCCTGTCCCACCGCCTCGTCGATAGAGCGGAAGCCCAGCTCCGCTAGGATCTCGCGTACTTCTTGAGCGATGAAGGTAAAGAAGTTCACCACATGCTCGGCCCGGCCCGTGAACCGCTTGCGCAGGTCAGGGTTCTGGGTAGCGATGCCCACGGGGCACGTATCCAGGTGACACACGCGCATCATGATGCAGCCCTCCACCACCAGCGGTGCGGTGGCAAAGCCGAACTCCTCGGCACCGAGCAGCGCAGCGATGACCACGTCGCGGCCAGTCTTCAGCTGGCCATCAACCTGGACTCGGATCCGGTCGCGCAGGCCGTTGAGCAACAGGGTCTGCTGGGTTTCAGCCAAGCCCAACTCCCACGGTCCACCGGCATGCTTTAGCGAGGTCAGCGGGGAGGCCCCGGTACCGCCGTCATGGCCGGAGACCAACACAACGTCGGCGTGTGCCTTCGACACACCTGCGGCCACGGTGCCCACGCCGGCCTGAGCAACAAGCTTGACGTGAATGCGGGCATCCGGGTTGGCGTTCTTCAGATCGAAGATGAGCTGCTTGAGATCCTCGATGGAGTAAATGTCGTGGTGCGGTGGTGGGGAAATCAGACCCACGCCTGGGGTGGTAATACGTACCTCGGCGATCCAAGGGTAAACCTTGTTCGGAGGCAGCTGGCCACCCTCGCCGGGCTTTGCGCCCTGAGCCATCTTGATCTGGATGTCGGTGCAATTGTTCAGGTAGTGGCTGGTCACACCGAAGCGTCCCGAGGCGACCTGCTTAATGGTGCTGCGGCGCCAATCGCCGTTGGGCTCCATCTCGAAGCGAGCCGGATCCTCGCCGCCTTCGCCAGAGTTACTCATGGCATGCAGTCGGTTCATGGCAATTGCGAGAGTCTCGTGAGCCTCAGCAGAGATCGAACCATAAGACATCGCGCCGGTAGAGAAACGCTTGACAATATCGGCCACTGGCTCGACTTCGTCCACCGAGATGGATGGGCGTGGCGAGTCGAAGTCCATCATGCCGCGCAGGGTGGCCAGTCGCTCGGACTGGTCGTCGACGGCCGTGGTGTACTCCTTGAAAATTGCGTACTGGCCGGTCTTCGTCGCATGCTGCAGCTTCGCAATGGTCTCCGGGTTGAACAGGTGGTACTCGCCTTCGCGACGCCACTTGTATTCACCGCCGAGCTCGAGTTCACGGTGTGCGTTTTCCTCAGGTCGCGGCAAGAATGCTGCGCGGTGGCGCTTTTCCACGTCCTCGGCCACGGCATCCAGATCCATTCCGCCGATCGGTGCAGGCATCCCGCCGAAGTATTCGTCGAGAAGCAACTGCGATAACCCGGTGACGTCCGCAAGCTGCGAACCGCGATAGGACGCGACGGTGGCGATGCCCATCTTGGACATGACCTTGAGTACGCCGGTGGTGGCCGCGTTGACGTAGTTGGTACACGCGTCGTCGAGCTCGAGCTCGCCGAGTTGGCCGAGCATGCGTAGCTCATCGATGGATTCGAAGGCCATGTATGGGTTGATGGCGTCCGCGCCGAAGGCGATGAGCATAGCCAGGTGGTGCACCTCGCGGGAGTCGCCGGACTCGATGACCAGCGAGGCGCGCGTGCGGGTGCGCTCGGACACCATGTGCTGATGCACCGCGGAGGTCAGCAGCAGCGACGGGATCGGGGCGAAGCGCTCGTCGGAATCGCGATCCGATAACACGATGAGGCTGACACCATCGTTGATGGCTTCGGAGACCTCGCGCTTGACACGCTCAATCGCCTCGCGCATGCCCGTTCCATGGTGGGCCACGGAGTACAGGCCCGAGATGATCCGGGATTCGAAGGGCTCGCCTGCCTCCAACAAGGTGACAAACGCGTGGTTGTCAATGATCGGTGAGTCCAGGCGAATGCGACGAGCCGCCTCGGCGGTCGGGTTAAGCACGTCGGATTGCGCGCCCAGCAGGGTGTACATGCTGGTCACGTTCTTTTCTCGGATGGAATCCAGTGGCGGGTTGGTCACCTGGGCGAAGCGCTGCGCGAAGTAGTCGAAGAGCATGCGGGGGCGGTTCGACAACGCGGCGATCGGGGTATCCGAGCCCATCGAACCAATCGCCTCGGCACCAGAGAGCGCCATCGGGCGGATGATCAAATCCACGTCTTCCTCGGTGATCCCGAAGACGCGCTGACGCAGCACCGCGCGGTTGTGCGGCATGTACTCGTAGTAGACCTGATCGAGCTGGCTCAGTGGGGTGAAGTTCTCCTCGATCCACTTGCCGTACGGAGCCTGGGACGACAATTTCTGCTTGATCTCGGCATCGGGAACGATGCGCCCGGCCTTGGTATCGATGAGGAACATGTGTCCGGGGCGCACGCGTGTGCGCTTGACGATCTTTTCTGCAGGAATGTCCAGCACACCGGCCTCGGAGGACATGACGACGAGGCCGTCGTCGGTGATCCAGATGCGCCCTGGTCGCAGGCCGTTGCGGTCGAGAGTGGCTCCGACAAAGGTACCGTCGGTAAATGTGACGGCGGCTGGGCCGTCCCAGGGCTCCATGAGGCAGGAGTGGTACTCGTAGAAGTCCTGCAGCTCCTGGTCCAACTCGGTGGAGTGCTCCCAGGCCTGCGGGATCATCATGCTGACTGCATGAGGCAGGCTGTAGCCACCCAGGTGCAGCAGTTCCAGTGCCTCGTCGAAACGCGCTGTGTCTGAGCCCTCTGGGGTGCAGACCGGCAGGACGCGGTCGAGCGGGCCGAGCGCTTCAGAATTGATCAGCGCTTCGCGGGCACGCATCCAGTTTTCGTTGCCGGTCACCGTGTTGATTTCGCCGTTGTGCGCAACAAAACGGTACGGGTGCGCCAAAGGCCAGGATGGGAACGTGTTCGTGGAGAAACGCGAGTGCACGAGCGCGATGGCCGATTCCATGCGCGGATCGGAAAGATCAGCGTAGAACTCGGAAAGCTGGCTTGTAGTCAGCATGCCCTTGTACACGATGGTGCGAGCAGACAGGGACGGGAAGTACACCGTCTGATCGCCCAGTTCGCGCTCGGCGCGCTTGCGGATAAAGAACATCACTCTGTCGAGCTCGATGCCGGACTTGCCCGGCACGGACAGGAAGGGTTGTGCAAATGTAGGCATGGCTGCAAGCGCCATCTTGCCCAGATCTTCGGGGTTGACCTGCACCTCGCGCCAGCCCAATACCTTGGCGCCTTCTTCACGGGCGATCTCCTCGATTGCACGGCGAGCGTCGAGCTCGGCCATGCGTGTCTGGGGTAGGAAGGCAATGCCCGTGGCATATTCGCCGGCCGCAGGCAGATCGAAGGATGTGACTTCCTGGTAGAACGCATCGGGGATCTGCATGAGGATGCCAGTGCCGTCGCCGGTGTTTTCCTCTGCACCTGCTGCTCCGCGGTGATCAATGTTGTCGAGCACTGTCAGCGCGTTGTCGATGATCTTTCGGCTTGGTCGTCCCTTAATGTCAGCAACAAATCCCACGCCACACGCATCGTGTTCGTAGGCGGGATTGTAGAGCCCTGTTTGACGCATTGTGGTCCACCTTTACTGATTGCCTGTCTATCGCTCTATAGAAAACAATATAAGGCCCCTACCTTGCAAGACATACCATTAACGCGACAGAAAAAGGGCCGGTCACACGTTTTTTATGTGGCGCACATCACTTAATCCTAGGGTGGAATTACCCCCCTGCGGACACCGCTGCCTCAGGTGATTGCGCATCAAGCGCTTCTACCTCCGACACCGAGCGCAACGGCTTGTGCGTGAACACGTAGCTACGATCCGACGTCGCGGCACGCCAGGCCTTCACCCAGACATAAATCCAAACGGCGTACATCACGATGCCCACGATGACGTTCTTCGCCACGAACAGGGTGTAATCATCCAGCGAATAGTTCCATGCAAAGTGGCAGGCGAAGGCATAGAGGAAATAGATCGCCACAACGCGAATCCTCCACCCCAGCGACTTCTCGCCGGTATAGAGGGCAAGCCCGATCGCCCAACCGACCGCGCCCGTCCAGGCGATGTGCAAGAACGGCAGGAAGACCATGCGTATGCCCCACGTCTGCAGCATGCCCAGCATGTCGCTGGAAGGGTGGAACATGCCCAGCATCGAGCCGTACATGGCATTTTCTAAGGTCTCGAAGCCCAGCCCGACGATCATTCCCACGACAAATCCGTGCCAGGGGCGGTTAAACCTTTTGAAGGACAGTAAAACGAATAGCACGCCTAAGGCTTTCGCGGCCTCTTCCGGCCAGGCCCCTCCAAAGGAGGCGATCGCGTCTTCCCAGCGCAGGGCCATCGACATGTCAACAGCCGAGTATCCCACCGCACCTGCCACCGCGTAGCTCACGCCCGCACCCCACAGCAGCGCGGCAAGCACCCACCAGGTTCCGGTGGTGCTCCACTTCGGCCAGAGGGGAGTTCTCCGGAGAATCGCCAGGCAGACCAGGGCGTACAAAGCGCCGATGAGGTAGCTCACCAGGCTCGGAAGCGGCGAGAAGAATCCCTGGAAAATCATGGTCAGGATCATGAAGGGGCCGGTCAATACCAGCAGTACGATCAATGTGTTTCTAAACAGGCGAGACATGATTCTCCTTCACGCTTGCGAATTCCTGCTCCCGTGGCGCGGGTTCCAGCCACGGCTGGAGTCCTGGGAACGGATCTGAGTCTTGGCCCGGGGCTTGTGGAATCTCCGGAGAATCCTGCTCTTGAAACAGCGGATGATCGCTGAAGGATTCCTGCATCGGCGTCCCAGCCAGCCCCTCCCAGAGGTCAGCGCCCACCTGGGTCAGCCCAGCGATGTCCCAGCCATCAGCAATGGCGAACAGCACCTCGTTCTCGTTCCCCCCAGCCTCGCCGCCACCACGGATCGCCATAGCCAGGGTCGGTTTCTCCAAGCTGCCCTCCGGCGGCATGTAGAAATACATCAGGTTGTCCCCCGACTCCATGACTACCCCGCTCGAACCATCAAGCTCCATGGAGTTGGCACGCACCTGCCTGCGCAGCGTCTTTTCTGGGTCATCGGTCCACATCGTCGACGAGCCCTGCACGTAGATGTCTTCACACCACCACGATTGGCCGGCGAGGCCGTACGGGTCCCAGTAACAATCGAGCTCGGGGAACTCGACCGCCCAGTCGCTTTGCTCACTCGAAATGACTACCTTTTCCCGCTCCGCTTCAACCGGTGGCGCAAACCACGACACGATCGAGGGAATGGCAAGAAAAAGGACGGTCGCGAGGACAGACACTGTAAAAAGTCTGCCAGTTTTTCTGGGACCGAACCGATACTGGGACATATGGTCAGCCTAATCGTTAGAGTGGAACCATGAACGACCTGTATCAATTTGTCAATGGCCCATGGCTTGACCACCACATTATCCCCGACGACCGTGGCGTCGACGGTACTTTTCATGCGCTTCGCGACGAGGCCGAGGCCCACGTCCACGAGCTCGTCACCGAAGGTGCTGGTCGTGCCACCGATTTATTCAAATCCTTCATGGACACCGATGCCATCAACGACAGTGGAGTGGCTCCCCTGGAAGAGGACTTCGCGTTACTTTCCGTGGCCAATATCGACGAGTTTGCCACAAACTTAGGCAAGTTGGAGCGCATCGGCATCGGCGCACCGATAACTTATTACATTGAGAAGGACTCTCAGGGCGAAGATTCGGTGCCTTACCTGGTCCAATCGGGCCTTGGTCTGCCCGATGAGGCCTACTACCGCGCCGAGAACCACAAGGAAGTCCTTGCGGCCTACCAGGCGCACATCGCCGAGATGCTCGAATTTATCGACCCGGTTCACCTCTTCGGCCTGCCCACCGAGGCAGCCGCGACCAGGATCGTCAACCTGGAAACAGAGCTGGCAGCAGGGCACTGGGATGTCGTTCGCACTCGTGATGCAGTAGCAACCTATAACCCGGTCGATTTGGGCGATCTCCCTGCCATCATCCAGACCCTGCTGCGTGGGTCTGGTGTGAAGGACGGACGCGTCATCGACATGATGCCAACATTTACCCAGCACTTATCCCGGATGCTGCGTCCCGAGAATCTGGCAGATTGGCAGCTCTGGGCCACCTGGCACATCCTGCGTTCTCGCGCAGGCACCCTCGCTGAGAAGATTGGTGAGAAGAACTTCGAGTTCTACGGCACCCGCCTCTCAGGTGCGACGCAACAGCGCGATCGCTGGAAGCGCGGCGTGGGTCTTGCAGAATCGCTCGTTGGCGAGGACATCGGCCAGGCGTATGTGAAGGAATACTTCTCGGCCGAGGCCAAGGACAACATGCTTGAGCTCGTGGATTACCTCGTGCGGGCCTACCGTGAGCGCATTGGTCAGCTGGAGTGGATGACAAAAGAGACCCGCACCAAGGCCCTAGAAAAGCTCAGCCAGTTCAAGGCCAAGATCGGCTACCCCGATAATTGGCGCGACTTCGAGGGCTTAGAATTCTCTGTTTCGGGCAGTGAGCTCGTCGATAATGTGCGTAAAGGTGCCGCCTTCGAGCACGAGTATCAGCTCAACAAGGTGGGCAAGCCTGCGGATCGCGACGAGTGGGTTACCACCCCGCAGACCGTCAACGCCTTCTACAACCCAGTAGTAAATGACATCACGTTCCCGGCTGCGATCCTGCAGCCACCGTTCTACTCCACCGAGGTGGATGCCGCCGAGAACTTCGGTGCGATCGGCGCCGTGATTGGTCACGAGATCGGGCACGGTTTCGACGATCAGGGCTCGCGCTACGACGGCCAGGGCAACCTGAATTCGTGGTGGACCGACGAAGACCGTGATGCTTTCGACGAGCTCACCTCGAAGCTCGTCGACCAGTTCGACGGCCTGGTCCCGTCCGCATTGAAAGGTAAAGAGGGCATCGACGGTGTCAATGGCGAGTTCACGCTCGGCGAGAATATCGGCGATCTTGGCGGCCTGGGCATTGCCGTGATCGCTTACAAGATGTATCTCGAGGACAAGGGCCTGGAGGATGGTGCCACTCAGAAGTTCGACATCGATGACGCCAGCGAGGAGCTCGCCAGCCAGGAATTTGGGGGCATGCAGCGCCTCTTCTTGTCCTGGGCTCGCGTGTGGCGCACCGCTATCCGCCCAGAGATGGCACAGCAGTACCTAGCCATCGACCCGCACTCGCCTGCCGAGTTTAGGTGCAATGTCATTTCAGCAAATATCTCCGAGTTCTATGACGCTTTCCCAGACGTCGATGAGAACTCGGAGATGTGGATTGCGCCAGAACAGCGCGTCACCATCTGGTAGAGGTATAAGCCCCTACTTCTGGTAGTCACCCCAGGAGAGTTCAGCCAAGATCCGCTGATCTTCTGGGTTGTTTGGGCGCCAGCCGCTCAGGCGCATCCTGGACGTGGTGTGGCCGCGGGCAGTTTCGTGGGGGCGCAGGAGCAGGTTTGGCATGCGTAGGAAAAACGAGCGGGAGCGCCCGTCGACAAGCACTGCACCTGTTGCCCTCTGACGGGTGTACTCGCGGATCTCGATGTCTCCCACCTCGGCCGGCTCGTCGCCTGACCCCCTGACCTCGACCTGGGGGCCGGAGCCGTCGGAGTAGCTTGCACCGTTGTCTCCATTGAGGATGACGCGGATGATTTCCTTGACTGCGGCCGGGCTTGCCGTGGCGACACCCACGTAGCGCTTGCCAAGGATGGAATGCTTCATCGTGGTGATCAGTGCTTCGCCTTCGATCACATCTGAGGTGTAGACCAGCGGAAGCTGCATCCAGCGGCCTTCCATGTCCTTGCCTACGAGGATCTCAATTCCCACGATATCTTCGGGGTCGACGAACCTATAAGAGCCAACCAGGTCGGTGATGGCTCCGTACTTCTCTGCAATCTGGCTTTTGGTTGGGTAAACATCGGCATCGTAGATTTTTGCTGTCCCGCTCATGGCTTCCTCCTCAAGAAGTTCTTTCTTCTTTCAAATCTAGCGCTCATTTCTCGCCTACGCTGTAAGTATGACTCCACCCCCAAAACTGCAGCCCGGCAATCCCGACGACAACTACCCCGTCAACGAGCAAGATTCCGCCGATTTTAATGTCGGAGGAGTCCATCGTACGCTGCCTGAAAAGCAACAACTCGAACAATTAGTCTCGTATATTGATGCCACCTACCCGCTGCCGGATTTCACTCCGCCGTGGAAGGGTGGCGCGGGAGACCCCTTTCCTGCGGACCAATACACCGCGCTTTTGCCCGACCGGATTACGCATGCCGCAATGCTCATGCTCGGCTCGGCCGTCGATCATTCCATGCCAGGAGTCGCCTTTGCAGGCGATGTTCAGGTCCAGGATGTGCTCAGCATCGGCGCTCGCCAGTTTACGCCTTCCGAACCGACCGGCCGCTGGGCGATTTCCCTGCACTCCGGCGGCTGGTGGCGCGGCTCGGGCAATGCGCTCGAGCACTCGTGGCGCCCCGAGGTCGCGGCCGTCGCGGAGTTGTCCGGCACGACGATCCTCGACGTGGATTACCCGCTCGCCCCGAAACACACCGTGAAAGAAATGCGCGACACGGTCGAGCAGGCGATCGGCTACGCCAAGCACCACTCCCCTTCGTCGATTAGCGCGTGGGGGTATAGCTCCGGCGCGGCACTCGCCGCCCTCGTCGCGCCGCTGGTCGACGGTCTGGTGCTCACCTTCCCTGACCTCGAGTCGCTGGGCAATCTGCCTGCCGAAATCCGCGGAGAAGCGCGCATTTCGGAGGCCGCAAGTTGGCCACGCACGCTCGTCCAGATCGCGCTTGACGACGAGATCGCCTCCCGCCCGAAAGTGGATGGTCTCAGCAATGTGGAAGTGAAGGAGTATTACTCGACGCATCGCATTGCCACTCCAGAGGTTAGTCGGCAGAAGATTAAGGACGTGGCCGAGTTCCTGGGGAGCGTGGACCGCTAAGGACTGTTAAGGATCGCTCAGTTCGGCGATCATCACGATCTTTTCGGAAGCTCCGACAGAGCGCAGCCAGCCGTGAGACAGTGGGCCGTTGTCGTACGTCACTGTTGACTGCGGAAACAGCTGATCCACGCTTTCTACGTCGGCGGGTGCCAGCGCCCAACCCTGCGCGGTTAGTTCCAGGTCGTCACTGGAAATTTCGAGCGCCGGAGTGAAGCCTTTGAGCGTGTCCTTGGTGTTCGTTTTTGTATCGCCGAAGGTCATGGAGGCTGCTGCCCAATCTTCCCCGAACGACACGGTGGCAGTAGTCTCGTGGTCGTTGGACCAGCCGAATTTGGTTCCTTCCACGCCCGGCAGCTGCGAGGTGCCATAATCTTGTGAGAATCCGTCATGCGCATAGTTCGCAGCTTCGCTCATCGCTTCAAAAACGGGTTTGGCTCGCGGATCATAAGAGATTGCGGAAATGAATTTCGTTACGTCGACTGCCGACGTTCGAGTCTTGCCCCAATAGCCATTGCGGTAGGTGGATTCAAGCTCAAAGTCGCTCGCAATTTCATCGATAGCTTCGGGGTAGGCGCGGTCCATTTCCGTGGCCATGCCGTCATGGGAGAGCCGCAGCATCTCCTCGACTTGGCTTTTGTGCTTCTTGGACCCGTTGTAAATAACCCAATAGCCGAGATACAACTTGCTCAGTGACAGCGCTGGACGGGGATCTTCGGCGTTTTCGCTGGCATCGATCGTGCCATCGGAATGCACCAGGGCCAGAGCCGTCCGCTCATTGACGTCCTCGGCATCAAGCTGTATTGCGTTGGCCACAGGTGCACCGGACATGGCAAGGAGCAGCGCGAGAAACACGCCCCAAAACTTCTTCATGTACCCAGTCCTTTTACTTTGCTGGTCACGCGACCCTACACCAAGTGTGTATGCTGCGACACCATCACAGTGATCATAAGCAGATCCACCTGTAAATGCACTAATGAAAAATGTCTTAGTGAAACTTCACACGGTTGCCGTCGTGCGCGATACCTTCGGCATCCCACAGTGGAATCTGACGCACGGGGTCATGGCCCGTTCCATCGGCGCGCACCACACGCCACCAATTCGTTGCGGCTCCCCACTTCCGCAACACGGCGCCGACTTGGCGCGGACCGGTGCCAGCTTCAGCGGCGACCTCACCGTAGGTGGCTACCTGACCTGGGCCAAGCTTATCGACGATGGCTAAAACCCGCTCGGCGTAGTCGGGCAGCTCAACCCACGAACCCGGATCCGAACCCACGGGCACTTTCCCTAGAGGTCCAGGATGGAATCAGCTTCGCTGAGATCATCTTCCTCGACTGGCTCTTCAACCTCGCACAGCATCACTGTCGCACCGGTTGAATCTGCAACCAAGAGCAGACGCCCGAAGGCAGAGTCCTGCGGTCCGCGGATGACTTCGCCACCGAACTCGGGAACCCGGCGGGCAGCCTCATCAATATCAACAACCCCAAGGTAGGACTGCCAGAATCCTGGCACTTCCAGCGGGAATTGGCCGGTTGCGTCCCAGATGCCTGCGAAGGCTCCTCCGTCTTCGACTGCGAGTGCGTAACCGTCCTTGGTGACCGTTTCCCAGTTGAAGAGTCCGCGGTAAAAATCGGCGACTTTTTCAAACTCGCGGTTGGCGGTGTATTCGTGCCATACCGGTGTCCCTGGCTCGCCGGCAGCGACAAAGGATTCTTCGCCTGCGGGCTGGATCAAGCCGAAGAGTCCACCTGCAACATCTGTGCACAGGCTCATCACTCCGAGGGAGACCTCCGACGGTTGCGAGAGCACCTGTCCACCGAGTTCTTCAACCTTGGCGGTGTCCCCGTAAATGTCACCGGAGAGGAAATAGGTCACCCAGGTGTCATTCATCGTGGCTTCCTTCGGCTGCTGCACAAAGCCAGCAACGGGAAGTCCCTGGACGCGAGCCATGCTATAGGCGTCCTCGGAGACCTCCCACCCCAAGATCTTGGAATAGAAATAGGTAGATTTCCGCTTGTCCTGGCTGGTCTTTTCTACCCAGTAGGGCATGCCGGTACGGGCTTCAAATGCTGGCATTTGCTAGAGGTTCCTCCACTTTTCAGGATCAAAATCATCGTCGGCGGTGCGCTCGTCGAAAAAGTCCGTGTCCTCGGAGTTCGCAATCACCGTCGCGGTGACGCCGCCGACGCGCACTTCGTCGCCGTCGTGTAAAACAAGTCCGCGCTGCGCTACTTCTTCACCGTTGACAATGACTTGACCGGTAGCAATGAGTTCTTTGGCGTGACCGCCAGTGTCTGCGAGGTTGGCTAGTTTGAGAAACTGGCCCAATTTAATGGAATCTCCGTGGATAGCTACGTCCATAGTGCTTCAGCCTACTTCAGGCCTTCCCTAAGCGAAGAGTCAGACTAAATCCACTGCCCCGAATAGGCCCATTGCGCCTTCGACGACCATCCACACGCCCAGCGCGATGAAGATGATGCCCGCAACAATGTCGACGATAAAGCCGTACTTTTCCAGTGGTTTAGCAATCGCACGGATAAACACGGCAAAAAGGGTGAACCACAGTAGGGCGATCACGATGAGTGTCACCGCGATGATAAACATCCACTGCATTCCCATATCGGGGCGCACGAATTGGGCGAAGACCGCGCCGTAGAACAACACGGCTTTTGGGTTCGCTAAATTTGTGCGCACACCCAGCCAAAATGCCTGCTGACCTGTCATCTCGGGTCCACGCAAAGTTGTAGTTGCTGGTGCTTTTCTCGTCGCTAAGCCACTGCGGACTGCGCCGAATCCCATATATATCAGGTATGAACCACCCACGAGCTGCAGCACCGCTAGGATCTCCGGCACTGCCTGGATAAGAGCCGCCAAGCCTATCAGTGAGGCAACGAGCCAGATAGTGTTGCCGAAGACAATGCCCAGTGCGCACAAGATTCCATTGCGCCTTGATCTGGCCCCGACACGCATGATCTGAAAGACGTCAGGACCGGGGCTCATAATGGCAGCGAGCCACACTCCGATGAGCGCGGCGAAGGAGGCAAGGGTCATGGGCAACGAGAATACTACTCATGCGTAAAGCTGCAGTACTCGGAGAATGTTTGGGCATCGCTTCACGACGAGAATCCGGGTGACTGCAATCTCGCATTGCAGATTGCACTGCCCCACACGAAGGAACATCACTACTGGAGTATCAAAGTGCGCAAGTGAGAATCTGAATCGCTCGGCTGAGCAGAATCAGCCCGTCTAAACCCGACGCCTCGAGGAGTACTCTGGGGCAACAGACCCACCCTGACGTCGTTCCCGGTGTGAAGCAGTCCATCAAGGCCTCTGCGGATACTGGCAAGTCAATTGCTATCAACACATGCAACCTTGAGCAAGCACAGGACTACTTGGATGCTGGAGCAAACTTCGTCCTCGTGGGTGCAGACGTACAGCAGCTCAATTCCGCAGCGCGCGGTCTGGTGGAGAAATTCATCACTCCACTCAAGGAAGGAAAATAGTCATGACCATTAATGTTTCTGAATTACTTGCTAAAGTTCCGACTGGTTTGTTGATTGGTGATTCCTGGCGTGACGCCTCCGACGGCGCCACCTTCGACGTGGAAAACCCCGCTACCGGTGAAACCATCGCCACCCTTGCCTCAGCAACCAGCGAGGATGCTATTGCTGCACTCGATGCTGCCTGCGCCGTCCAACACGACTGGGCCCGCACCCCGGCACGACAACGCGCCGAAATCCTGCGCCGTGGCTTCGAACTCGTCCAGGAACGCGCCGAAGAATTCGCCACCCTCATGACTCTCGAAATGGGCAAACCACTAGCAGAAGCCCGCGGCGAAGTCACCTACGGCAACGAATTTTTACGCTGGTTCTCCGAAGAAGCAGTCCGCCTCTACGGCCGCTACGGTGCCACTCCAGAAGGCAACCTGCGCATGATCACCACACGCAAACCCGTCGGACCATGCCTGCTGATCACCCCGTGGAACTTCCCACTAGCCATGGCCACCCGCAAGGTCGCCCCAGCGATCGCAGCTGGCTGCGTCATGGTACTGAAACCAGCACGCCTGACCCCGTTGACCACCCAGTACTTCGCCCAAACCATGCTTGATGCTGGCCTACCAGCCGGTGTGCTCAACGTTGTCTCCGGTAAGTCCGCCTCTGCGATCTCCAACCCGCTGATGGACGACAATCGCCTGCGCAAGGTCTCCTTTACCGGCTCCACCCCTGTTGGCCAGCAGCTGTTGAAGAAGGCAGCCGATAAGGTGCTACGCACCTCCATGGAACTTGGCGGCAACGCACCGTTTATCGTCTTCGACGACGCTGATCTCGACCTTGCTGTCGAAGGTGCCATGGGTGCGAAAATGCGCAACATCGGTGAGGCCTGCACCGCAGCTAACCGCTTCCTGGTGCATGAATCCGTCGCCGAGGAGTTCAGCCGTCGCTTTGCAGCACGCCTGGAAGAACAAGTCGTGGGCAACGGCATGGACGACGGCGTCACCGTGGGTCCGCTGGTGGAACAAAAAGCCCTCGATTCTGTCTCCGCGTTGGTTGACGGTGCCGTCAGTGATGGTGCTGAGGTCGTCACCGGTGGCGCACGCGGTAGCGGCAACGGTTACTTCTACCTGCCTACGCTGCTCAACAATGTGCCGCGTGATGCGCAGATCCTGAAAGAAGAAATCTTCGGCCCCGTTGCTCCCGTGGTCACGTTTAAGGATGAAGCTGATGCGATCCGCCTGGCGAATAGTTCCGAATACGGCCTAGCATCGTATGTGTTCTCGCAGGACATGTCGCGGATCTTTAGGGTTTCCGACCAACTCGAGTTCGGCCTGCTCGGTGTCAACACGGGTGTGATCTCGAATGCAGCCGCACCGTTTGGTGGTGTCAAGCAGTCAGGCATGGGCCGCGAAGGTGGCCTAGAGGGCATCGAGGAGTACACCTCGGTGCAGTACCTCGGCATCCGCGACCCATACGCCGACCAGTAAAGCACTACAAAAAGAAAATCCCGCTGTCCGATAGCTTCCTAAAGCTTCAGGCAGCGGGATTAATTTTTCATTACACCCGCGCCTGGTCCCGCGGCATGATGTTCATCGTGTCAATATTCATGTGCTTCGGCAGCGAGGAGACCCAGCGCACTGCCTCGGCGATATCTTCCGCAGACAGGTTGAGCTTGTCTGCGTATACCGCGTCCGCCTTTTCCTCGTCGCCCTTGAAGCGGTTCTTGGAGAAGTCGGTTTTAACTCGGCCAGGCGCGATCTCACAGATGCGGATCGGGTTATTCTCCTCCTCCAAACGCATCGCACGGGTCAGCGCGCTCACACCAAACTTCGCGGCGTTATAACCCGAGCCACCGGCGTAGGCACGGAAGCCCGCCACGGAACCGACGTTAATGATCTGGCCCTCGGATTCCAGCAACATTGGGTACAGCGCCTTGGTAATACGGACGAGGCCTAGGACGTTGACCTCGTACATCCAGCGCCAGTCGTCTTCGTTGGCTTCTCGGAGTGGGTCAGTGCCACGTGCGCCGCCAGCATTATTAACCAAAAGGTCCACCCGGTCGAGCTGCGCGACGAGCGCGTCCACGGATTCCTGGCTGGTCACGTCGAGCTCGACGGGAATACCACCGATTTCCTCGGCGATCTTTTCCACGCGATCTTTACGACGAGCTGCGACGTAAACCGTCCACCCGTCGCTGGCGAGTGCGCGCGCCGTCGCCTCGCCGATACCTGCTGAGCCACCTGTTACTACTGCTACTTTGTTTACCATGCAGCCGAGTGTGCCAGATCACCCACATCCCCGCAATGAGTTCTAGACCATTGTTAGGGGGCTCCCTGACGGTTCCCTGGAGTCACGCCTCGTCGTAAAGCGAAAAAGCGCCGACAAGCATAATGCTTATCGACGCACGCTCCCGCACGTGGTTATGGAGCGGTGTAGCCACCATCAACCAGGTGGTAGGAGCCGGTGATGAAGGATGCGTCCTCGCTGAGCAGGAACGCGGTGAGCTTCGCTACCTCTTCTGGCTGGCCGAGGCGGCCGATTGGGTGCTTTGCGACGAGGCCGTCGTAAGCTTCCTTCGACATATTCGCAAGCAGCGGGGTTTCGATATAAGCAGGGCCAACGGCGTTGACGCGAATACCCTGGGCAGCGTACTCCACACCAGCGTTCTTGGTCAGGCCGATCACGCCGTGCTTCGCTGCAGCGTACGCCGAGTTGCCCCAGACCGAGGTCACGCCGTGGATAGACGACATGTTCACGATTGCGGTCTTATCGGTGTTGTCCTGCTTCAGGAACTGGGCGATCTGGTAGTGGCACCCGTACAGCACACCATTGAGGTTGATGCCGATGACCTTGTCCCAGTTCTCCAGATCGATCTCACCGATTGGGGCATTATTGCCGCCGATGCCAGCGTTGTTGACCGCCAGCTCGAGGGAACCGAAAGTCTCCACGGCGAAATCAACCGCTGCCTTGTTGTCTTCCTTGGAGGAAGCATCCATCTGGAATGCGGCAGCCTCGCCGCCGGCCTGCTTAATCTCGTCGACGACGCGCTGTGCACCCTCAAGGTTGAGATCGGCTGCAATAACCTTCGCGCCGCCTTCAGCGAGCTCCTTCGCAATCGCTTCGCCGATACCGGAACCGCCGCCGGTAACAAGTGCTACTTTTCCGTCAAATTTACCCATGTTTACTCCTTAAAAATTAGCCATTTCCTGACACGTCACCAATCATGGTAGAAATTTAAAGTATTTTCATTAGCGCAGGTCACACTAATAAAAAGTAGGGATCTGTAGGATTGGTTCCATGCACGACTTTAACAGAATGACAAGTGGCGCGTGGTATATCGCGGGAGGACCTGAGATCGTGCAACAGCACGAGAAAAACCGCTCCATCATGAAGCGCTTCAACGATCTTGCCAACACCGATATGGCGCAAGGAGAAGCAATCCTAGCGGAGGCGCTAGCCCCCGGTTCTGGTGTCCCGGAAACCTTTGCCCCACTCCACCTCGAGTACGGGATCAACACCACCTTCGGTTCGGGATGTTTCATGAACTTCAATTGCATCATCATCGATGTCGCACCTGTCTCCGTGGGCAACAACACCCTTTTCGGCCCCGGCTGCCAATTAATTACCGCCGAACACCCCGTCAACGACGTGGAGATGCGCATCAAGGGCTGGGAGCGCGCCCGCCCTATCGCAATTGGCGACGATTGCTGGTTCGGCGCTGGCGCCATGGTCATGCCCGGAGTGACCGTTGGAAATCGCTGCGTGGTTGCCGCCGGTGCAGTAGTCACGAAGGATATTCCCGACGATTCCCTGGTCATGGGTGTGCCGGGAAAGGTGACCCGCACCCTCAATCAGCCAGGCGACACGCTTGAGCGTGAGGAATTGGAGCCTGGGGAATATTGAGTTCTGTAAGTGCTACAAACATTGTGAAGCAGTTCATCCACAAGATCTCCGGACTGTCTCCGGAAGAACATGGCTTCAGCCACCTAGATTTTGGCGCCACAGTGAAGCGTGCGACCTATCTTGACACGGTGCCACCGGAGCGACGTGGACGCTGGCACGGGCGAATCGTCCCCATCAAGGACTTAACTGATGTCGCGGGTATGCCTTCAACATACGGCTCGATTCATCGGCGCAGTCACGCGACTCAATCTGCAGAGTTGGTGCGCACGCTACTGACAGAAGGCGCCATCATCCCAGGCAAAACGGCCACATCCGAACTGGGCATGACTGGCTACACCGAACCTGTTGGCCTTCCTGCTCCACACAACCCGCTATGGCCAGGTGAGGCTCGCACTCCTGGTGGGTCGTCGGGAGGTGCCGCTGTTGCGGTCGCACAGGGGCTCGTCGATATCGCCCATGGCTCTGATGGCGGCGGTTCGATTCGCATTCCCGCGGCCGCGTGCGGACTAGTTGGTTTCAAACCTTCGCATACGCCAATTGGCGGAATGCTCAGTGCCCAAGGAGTTCTCACGCGTTCGTTGGCGGAGACGCTCTTTGCCCACAACGTCGAAAGACTTGCCCGACCTCGAACTCTGCGTATTGGTGTGATTATCTCTCCCCTGCTGGCTCACGATATGTCGCGCTCTGATGTTGCTACCGAAGCCATTCGCGCAACCGAACTAGCAGCGAACACGCTTGCTGCAGCAGGCCACGACGTCATAGACCTTGATCCGGGGGCCCTTGACGCTGCGGGACTGTTTGGGAGTTTTCGCCGCGTATTTAGTGCGAAAGTCTCTCGCGCTGAGGCACCTTCAAGTGACATCGTCGAGTGGTTTCGCGACAATGCCCACAGCACGCCGCCGAAAAAGGATATTTCAAGGTTGGAAGGGTCCGCCGACGAGCTACGCGCCGCTTGGCCCGTCGATGTGTTGCTCAGTCCCATGTTGTCGCATGAGCCACCAGAAATCGGATCCTTCACGGCATTGGGACCAGAGCAAGACTTCCTGACTCAAACACGCTGGACTCCGTGGGGCTCCATTTTCAATATGAGCGGAGGCGCAGCGATTTCCCTACCGCTTTACCTATCCTCCACCGAGGAGACCCCCTTGCCAGTGAGCATTCAACTAGGCGCCATCAGAGTCGATAACCGTGCGATTCTCGGCCTAGCCCAGCAACTATCCGCCATCACTTGGAAATCTGGGACTACAGCTCGTCGATAAGCTTTTGTACCCGCGCATCGATGTCATCGCGGACAAGGCGCATCCGCTCCATGCCTTCGATGCCACGCTCGGAAGGCTCGTCGGTCTCCCACCGCTCGAGGGTGCCCTGGGCATCCTCGGGCAATTCGAGCTGTGCGTCCTTGCCCAAGATGACCACGCGATCGGCGCTGCGCAGCAGCTGCGGGTCGACTCCCTTCGGAGTGCCCTGGGACATGTCGGCGCCGACCTCGGCGATGGATTCTACGGACTGTGCGTTCAATTTAGTGCCCGGCTTGGTGCCGGCCGAATGGATCTCCAGCTTGTCACCGGCGTGCTTTTCGGCCAGCGCTGCAGCCATCTGGGATTTGCCGCCGTTGCCGACGCACACGAACAGGACCTGGGGTTTGTGAGCAGAATCAGACATGGGAGTTCTCCTTGAGAGAAGTAGATTCGGTGGGAGTTGTTGGGGGCAGAGTCGGATCGCCGGGGAAAAGTTTCGGGCCAAGCCAGCGCATGACGTAAACAAGTGCCACGAGGACAGGGACTTCAATGAGTGGCCCGATAGTTCCGGCGAGTGCTTGGCCGGACGTAGCTCCGAATGTACCAATTGCCACGGCGATTGCGAGCTCGAAATTATTTCCGGCCGCGGTAAAGGACACCGACGCGGACTGCGCGTAATTCATTCCCGATCCTCGGGAGGTGACAAGCGCGATGCCAAACATGATCACGAAGTACAGGACCAGCGGGATAGCCACTCGGACCACGGCCCACGGGTTCTCCATGACCTGGTCACCTTGGAGCGCGAAGAGCAACACGATGGTGTACAGCAAACCGATTAGAGCCAGTGGGGAGATGCGTGGAATGAACTTCTCCTCGTACCATTGCCTGCCCTTGGTTTTCTCGCCGATAATCCGGGTCAGCGCACCCGCCAGCAGCGGGATGCCCAAGAATACGAGAACGGACTTCATGATCGCCCAGAAGGAGAAATCAGCCGAGGCTGTTTCGAGCCCCAGCCAGCCCGGCAGGACCTGCAGGTAGAACCACCCGAGGACACCAAACATAAGCACCTGGAAGACGGAGTTGATGGCCACAAGCACCGCGGTGGCCTCGCGGTCGCCACACGAGAGGTCGGACCACACCAGCACCATGGCGATACAGCGTGCGAGACCGACGATGATCAGCCCGGTGCGCAGTTCCGGCTGGTCCGGCAGGAAGATCCACGCCAGCGCGAACATGAGAAGCGGGCCGACAATCCAGTTCAGCCCGAGCGAGACCAGCATGAGGCGCTTATCTGCGGCGATCTTGGCAGCCTTGTCGTAGCGCACTTTAGCCAGCGGCGGATACATCATGATCAACAGGCCGATGGCGATCGGAATAGAGATTCCCCCGACTTCCATTGCACCGAGCGCATCTCCAATACCCGGGAATACCTGGCTAATCAGCAGCCCTGCGGCCATGGCCACCAGAATCCAGACCGGCAAATAGCGGTCCAAAAATGACATGCGAGTATTCATCGCATCCTTTCACTTCACACCTAAAACATCGACACTTATCAATATCAAAACTAGGTTCCATATCGATACGTGTCAATATATAGTGGGGGTATGTCCACCCCGATGATCCTCCCGCTGACCGACCTCAACGATTGCTGTTCCCTCGGTGCCGGCCCGCTGACCGAGGACGAGGCCCAGCGCTACGCGCAGATCTTCAAGGTGCTCTCCGATCCCGCCCGGCTGCGCTTGCTTTCTCAGTTGACGAAGAAAAACTGTGCGCCAATGACGGTTAGCGAACTCACGGAGCTTTCCGATTTGAGCCAGCCCACCGTGTCGCACCACTTAAAGAAACTGACCGAGGCCGGGCTGGTGGAAAAATCTAAGGAAGGCCGCACCGTCACCCACAGCATTCGCCCGGAATTATTCGCGGAGCTACGCACCGTGCTGCAGATGGACTAGGAGAGCTCCACCAGCAGCACGCCGACCCCAATGAAGCCCATGCCCACGAGCATGCGGCCTGTCAGCGGTTCGTTCCAGATCACCTTGGCCAGAACCGAGATGGCGACGATGCCGATCGCCGTCCAGAGCCCGTAGGCCACACCCACCGGCATTCCTGAGCTCAGAGTTAGTCCGAGGAAGAAGAAGGCGACAATATATGCCAGGCCCATCGGGATGAGCCATTTCTTCTTTCGAAACCCGTCACTTGCCCGCATGGACAAGGTGCCAGTGACCTCGGCAGCAATGGACAACAGCAGCCAGACCCAGCTCACGCGCGAACCCCTTGAGAAGGCTTCTGAGAAGGCTCCTGGGAACTTTCAGAGGATCCCGTTTCGATCAGCACGACTCCGATGATGATCAAAACGATGCCTACGAGGGCCCCGGGTGTGAGCATTTCGTCGAAAAGCACCATTGCCAACAGCGCGATCGCTGCCACGCCGGTTGCTCCCCAAATGCCGTAGGCAACGCCGACGCTCATCCCTTCGCGCAGCGTGAGACCCAGGAACACAAAGGCCAGCAGGTAGCCAGCCACAACGACTGCGGTCCATGCGGGCTGGTCGATGGCGGCGCGCAGCGACAGCGTTGCGGTCACCTCCGAGGCGATCACGCCGCCCAATAAGAGCCACTTCTTCATCCCAGCTCCCCTCTTTGTTGAAGAATTCAGAGGGGACTGTAGCACTCCTTTAGTCCAGAGACTTGTCCACCCGGGCGGCGCGCAGCCCGTTAAGGATGACGAAGATCTCGGCGACCTCATGGACCAGCACCACAGCGGCCAGCCCGAGCACACCTGTGATCGCCAGCGGCATCAGGACCGCGATGATGAGCAGGGATAGCGCGATGTTCTGGTTGATGATCCGACCGCCGCGCCGCGCGTGAGCAAGCGCACGCGGGATGAGGCGCAGGTCGCTTCCCGTAAAGACCACGTCGGCGGATTCGAGGGCCGCATCGGAGCCAGAAACACCCATCGCTATGCCCACATCGGCACTCGCCAGGGCAGGCGCATCGTTGATTCCGTCGCCGATCATCGCCACGGACGAAGACTGCGACAACTCCGCAACGGCGCTCGCTTTGTCCTCTGGGCGCAGCTCGGCGCGGACGTCGCTAATTCCTGCTTGCCGGGCGAGCGCCGCGGCGGTCCGCGCATTGTCGCCGGTCAGCATGGTCACGCCCAGGCCCTGATCTGCGAGGGTGTCAACGACCTGTGGGACCTCGTCGCGAAGCTCGTCGCGCACGCCGATCGCACCGACCGTATCGTTTTCGCGCTTGACGACGACCACCGTCATCCCCTGGTCCTCTAACCCTGTGACCTGCCCTGCAAGCTCGCCTGCGTCGATCCAGCGCGGGCTGCCCACGGTGATGCGCGCGCCGTCGACGGTGCCTTCGATGCCGTGGCCTGCACGCTCGGAAATCTCGGTTCCCTCGACAACTTCGGGTGCTGCCTGGGTAATCGCGGTGGCCAGCGGGTGGGAGCTGCTGTGCTCCAGGGCCGCAGCCCACTGAAGAACCTGCTGTTCGCTTACCGAGTCAACGGCCAGAACCGCGGTGACGGTCGGCTCGTTGCGAGTCAGCGTGCCGGTCTTATCCACGGCGACGTGCTTGATCGTGCCGAGGCGCTCGAAGGCCGCACCCGATTTAATTACCACGCCGAACTTGCTGGCGGCACCAATACCAGCCACGACAGTCAGCGGTACTGAGATGGCCAGCGCACAAGGCGAGGCCGCAACGAGCACGACGAGCGCGCGCGTGATCCAGACTTCCGGGTCGCCCAGAAGCGAACCGAGCACCGCGACAAGCACGGCCAAGATAAGCACGCCGGGCACCAGCGGCTTGGCAATCCGGTCGGCGATGCGCGCCCGCTCGCCCTTTTCATTTTGGGCCTGTTCGACCAACTCGACGATGGTAGTCAGCGAGTTATCACTGCCGGCTGCCGTCGTTTCTACCTCAAGTGCGCCAGAGGTATTGATCGCGCCGGCGGAAACGGTATCGCCTACAACGACCTCGACGGGAATCGATTCTCCCGTAATCGCCGAGGTATCCAGGGTGCTGCGCCCGCTGCGCACAATTCCGTCGGTGGCGATGCGCTCGCCCGGCGCAACCAGCATCAGCTGGCCAACTTCGAGATCCTTCGCCGCGATGTTTTCTCGCTTGCCGCCGCGGCCAATCGTCGCCGTTTCGGGCACGAGCTTAAGCAGGGAGCGCAGCCCGCCGCGTGCGCGGTCCATAGCCTTATCCTCGAGTGCCTCAACAATCGAGTACAAAAACGCCAGCGCTGCGGCCTCTTCGACATAGCCCAGAATGAGGGCGCCGATCGCACTGATCGTCATCAGCAGGCTGATACCCAGCTTGCCCTTGAACAAGTTCCGGATCGCTCCAGGTGTAAACGTAGAGGCACCCAGCAGTAGCGAGGCCCAGAACAGGACCTGGGCTACCGTTTCAAGCCCGGTCCACTCGCAGATCAGACCAAGGACCAGCGCCACACCGGACAGTACCGCCGGCATGACCTCGCGGTCTTTCCACCACGGGCCGTCGTCGTCATCGTCATCATCGTCGAGGTCGCTGCCCTCAACCTGAGGCTTCATCACTTCGGTCATTGCGCGGCCCCCGCACCTTCGCACCCCGGCACCTCGCACGTCGCATCGATGCACGGAGCATCCTCATCGACGGCAAGGGTAACCTCGAGCAGCGAGTTCAGCGCGGCCGTCAGGTGCGGATCCGCAATTTCATAGCGCGTCTTGCGCCCCTCCGGTTCGGCCACCACGATCCCGCAGTCGCGCAGACACGTCAGGTGGTTGGACACGTTTGAGCGGGTCAGGTCCAGATCGCGGGACAATTCCGCCGGGTAGCTCGGGCCTTCGAGCAAAGTCATCAGAATGCGCGAGCGAGTCGGATCGGCCATCGCGCGACCGAGACGATTCATCACGTCCAGTTTTGAAGTAATAGTCAGCACACAGTGACTATACATCGCCTACTGAACAATTGATAACTTTTGTCAGCCCCTCTACTACCCTTGATGCCTATGCCCGCTCCATTCGACCTCTCCCGCATCGGCGCCGGACTCCCCGTCGCCAATGTGATCGACCAGCTGCCCGCAACTGGCCCGCTCGTTGTCGAAGCACCCCCGGGAACAGGCAAAACCACCCTCCTGCCACCGGCGATCAGCAATATCGCAGGCAAGACATTAGTCACCGCGCCCCGTCGCGTCGCCGTCCGCGCGGCTGCACGCAGGCTTGCGCTTCTCGACGATTCCCCCCTGGGCGACCGCGTCGGATATTCCATCCGCGGAGAGCACTTCGACGGATCGCTCGTCGAATTCGTCACCCCGGGAGTCCTGCTCAACCGGCTCCTGCGCGACCCGGAGCTCGAAGGCGTCGGCGCTGTGATCGTCGACGAGGTCCACGAGCGCCAGCTCGACACCGACCTCGTACTCGCCATGGTCATGGAAGTCGCAGCGCTTCGCGACGACCTCTACCTGGCCGCCATGTCCGCCACCCTCGACGCGCGTACCCTCTCCGAGCACATGGGCGCACAGATTCTGTCCACCGACGCTGTGACCCATCCCCTGGAAATCTCCTATCACCCGCACGAGGGCCGGGCCCGGGGCACCCGCGAGTTCTATGCGCACATTGCCGACCTTGCCGCTAGCGACACCAACGAGCGCACCCTGGTGTTCGTGCCCGGCGTGCGCGAGGTGGAGCTCGTGTGCCAAGGCCTTGCCGCCCAGCGCATTCACGCGGCTGCCCTCCACGGTCGGCTGAGCAATCAGGAACAGGACGAAGCCCTCAACGGTGACGCGCAGGTGGTGGTGGCCACGACAATTGCCGAATCCTCCATCACCGTCCCAGGTGTGCACCGCGTTATTGATGCCGGCCTGTCCAGGGTTCCTCGTCGCGACGCGGCACGTGCCATGACCGGCCTGGTCACCGTATCCACGGCGCGCTCGAGTGCCGACCAGCGCGCCGGGCGCGCGGGCCGTCTCGGCCCGGGGACGGTCCTACGCGCCTATTCTCTAGACGATTACCAGCACTTTCCCGCCGAGATCACCCCGGAAATTGCTACCTCGGATCTCACCGATGCGACACTCACTTTGGCGGCCTGGGGCACTCCCCGCGGCGTCGGGTTGCCCCTGCTCAGCGCCCCGCCCGCGCCCGCCCTCGACGACGCGGAAGAGTCGCTCCGCTTACTCGGGGTCATCGACGAATCCGGCCATATCACGGACCGCGGCACCACCCTGGCGCAAATGCCCCTCGATCCCCGACTGGGCAACGCGCTCGTGGAGTACGGCTCGGGAGCTGCCCCCACTGTCGCCGTCCTGGCGGAGGGGTTGAGCGGCGATCTTGCACGGCTGCGCGCTCCGAAGCAGCAGATGTCCAGGTTGGCACGACTCGTCGATAAGTCAGCTCCGGTGCCCGCTGGCGACGTGGTCGCTGCCGCCTACCCAGGCTGGGTGGGCAGGCGCGTGGGCTCCGAATACTTACTTGCCGCGGGCACACGCGCGAGCTTGGGTGTGGAAATGGGGGCGCCAGAATGGATCGCCGCCGCCGAGGTGCAACTCACCGCGCGCGGGGCCATCATTCACTCCGCGGCCGCGCTGAATGATGTACCGGCGCACATGATCACGGAGGAGGCTCGCGCAAGCCTGGTCGATGGGAAGGTCCGAGGCAGGCGAGTTAAGGCGGTCGGGGCGATCGAGCTGAGCTCCACCCCGGTCAAGCTCTCTCCCGCCGAAGCCGCCGACGCGCTGCACGGTGTGGGGCTTTCGGCCTTCGCGCTGTCGGAGAAGGCGCAGGGATTGAAGGATCGGCTGGACTACCTGCACCAGCGCGTGGGCGCGCCGTGGCCCGATGTCAGCCAAGGCGACTATTCGCCTGAATTGATGGAAGTAGCGAAGGGCCGGCCGATCGGAAAGATTGATGTGTACCCGGCACTGCAGCGCCAATTACCGTGGCCGGAGGCGGCGAAGCTCGGCGAACTCGTGCCCGAAAAACTCAATGTGCCCAGCGGCTCACACCCGCGCGTTGATTACTCCACGGGCCGACCCATCGTGCGCGTTAAGCTGCAGGAATGTTTCGGATTGGCCAGTTCCCCGGAGATTGTGGGCCAGCGCGTGCTGTTCCACCTGCTCTCGCCTGCTGGGCGTGAACTTGCCGTCACCGATGACTTAGCCAGCTTCTGGGATGGACCGTACCAAGAGGTCCGCAAGGAAATGCGTGGGCGCTACCCAAAACACCCCTGGCCGGAAGACCCCTGGAGTGCCAAGGCGACAGCGCGCACGAAAAACCGCAGCTAGCTTTGCGGCTAGACCAATACTGACGTGCCGTCCAAGATGTAGTCGGCGGAGACCACAATACGATGCTCCGAGCATTCGTGCCCATGTTCGACCAAAACAACGTTGTCGGAAATATCGTCCTGCATGCTCAGCGCGATGGCCAGGACAGGCATCGCCTCCGTGGTTCCTACCACGTGAATTTGCTGTGTGGGGAAGCGCCGAGCGAAAGACTGCGTCTCCTCGATGAGCCTGGTGGCGTACTCCTCATCGATCTCGTGGTCGGCGTTGTGGTCAAGGCGGATTTCAATGACGCCTTCTGGATAATGCATGTTTTCAATGTTAAAGAAGTGATCTGCCGGATACCTGACAATCGTCTTGTGAAAAGGCTGTAGGTTTTCCCGCTCGATGCGGCGCTCTACGAACTGAACTCCTGAATACCCAAGTACACCGTGAGCACGACAACAAGTGTCAACATGGCATATCTGACCAGCGTAGTTCCGCCTCCGAGGACGGTGCGCGCGCCTAGTTGGGCGCCGATGACATTGGCGACCGCCAACGCTAACGCCAACCCCCATTCCACGTGTCCACCTGCAATAAAGACGGCCAGAGCACCGAGGTTTGTTGCGGTGTTGACCACCTTGGCCATGGCCGCCGAGCGTAAAAAGTTCTGGGAGAAGATTGCGGTAAAGCCCATAATCAAGAACATGCCGGTTCCCGGGCCGAAGATTCCGTCGTAGAAGCCAATCGCTGCGACAAGAAGAAGGCCCAGCAGCACCCGCGTGCGCGTTGCCGTGCCTTTCGCATCGCCTTGACCGAACGACGGTTTGAACGCCACAAAGATACCGACGGCAACCAACAACACGATGATGAAGGGGCGCACAACATCGTCGCTAATCAGCGAGACGGCCAGCGCTCCCAGCCCCGAGCACACCGCCGCGACAACGGCGTAGCCCCACACCCGCC
Source organism: Corynebacterium lubricantis DSM 45231 (assembly GCF_000379425.1). Classification (GTDB taxonomy): domain Bacteria; phylum Actinomycetota; class Actinomycetes; order Mycobacteriales; family Mycobacteriaceae; genus Corynebacterium; species Corynebacterium lubricantis. The sequence goes on along the minus strand of NZ_KB902193.1, from coordinate 127,278 downwards.
GTGGCACGCCGACTTTGCGCACCATCGTGAATGCGGCGGATGCCGTGCCGAAGACAGCGGCAACCTTGTTCGTGGCCAACACGCTGGCCGCAGGCAGGCCGGTGGAAGCCATGAGGACGGGGATCAGAATGAGCCCTCCGCCGCCAATAACAGCATCCACCCACCCAGCGACAGCCGCCGCTGCGAGGAGCAGGACTATCACTGCATAGACCGAACTTCCACCTGCTGCCCACACGCCTCAGCGCCGCGCTGCGCTACCGCAAGTGCGGTCTCGTCGTCAGCAACCTCAATGACCCAGAACCCGCCCAACTGGCGATCGCCAGGAGAAGCTGGGCCGGACAAAACGCTGCCGTCAATATTGACCCGGCGCGCGGATTCTGGCGGGGTGAGGCCACACGCGTAGACGAACTGGCCGTCAGCCATGATGCGTTCGTTGAACTTCGCGACCTTGTCGAATGCGTTCTGCATCTCTTCTTCGGACTGGTAAGCGGTGCCGGATGCGTGAACGCCTGGTTCATGATAAATGCTCAAAAGGTATTGGCTCATGCCTCTAACGGTAGTGTAAGTGACGTGTTCAGGTGGATAATTGTTGTCGTGGCGTCCCTCGGGCTCGGTGTCGCATTCACCGCCTGGAATGTTCCCGCAGCGTGGATTCTCGCCGCGATCATCGCATCCGGGGCCATAGCGTTAGGCACGGGGCGAGAACTTGTGATCAACAAGAAGTTCTACGCGTTTGGGCGCGGCATCATCGGCGTGCTCGCCGCGGTCCCCTTGGTGGGGGTACCCGCGATGCAGCTGTTGGGTTACCTGCCGGCAGGCCTGGCCGTGGCCGCTGTGACCGTGGGCATCGGATTCGGTGGCGGAATTCTCCTGTCCCGCTACGGTGTCTCGCACGAAACCGGCATCCTCTCCATGCTCTCTGGTGGCGCCTCGATCATGCCGGTCATCGCGCACGAGCTAGGTGCCGATGCCCGCTACGTCGCTCTGACCCAGTACCTGCGCCTCCTGGCCGTCTCCATGACCTTGCCACTGGTGGCTTCCTTCCTCGACAGACCCGGAGAAAGCACGATCGCGCCACTGGCCAGCGTGCCGTGGTGGATGTGGCTCGTTGTCATCGCCATCGCGGTGCTGGGTAACCCGCTTGCCAAATTAATCCGCCTTCCGGTGCCCAGCGTGTTCGGCCCGCTGCTGCTGACCGTGCTTGTCTCGTATCTCCTCACGCAATTCGGCGCAGGTGGCGTGGTTGTTCCCGCGCCCTTGTCGATCATTTCCTTCTTGGCCATCGGCTGGGTCTGCGGCGGTACCCTCTCGGTGCCCGCGCTGAAGCGCTTCGGCAGGCTGCTCCCCGCCACACTCATCTTCATCGCCGTAGTCATGGCGGCATGCGCCGCCATGGGGTGGGTGGTGTCCGTCTGGCTCGGCATTTCCTATTTTGAGGGCTATTTAGCGACGAGTCCCGGCGCCCTGGAGACGGTCCTCGCACTCTCGGCGGAGGGCGGGGCAGGCCCCGCAGTCGTGGCGATCCAGCTGATCAGACTTGTAGCCATCCTGCTCATGGCAGGATGGCTACCGAAAATCTTGAAGAAGCTCTAGTTGTTCAAGATTTCATTGCGCAACAGGTCCATGGGCATCGAACCCAGGCGCAGTGCCGCGTCGTGGAACTGCGTCAGCGTCTGCCCTTCGGCAAGCGCATCGTCGCGAAGCTGCACCCAGGCGCGCTGACCCAGCGCATACGACGGTGCCTGGCCTGCCCACCCCATGTACCGATCGAGCTCGAAGGAGAGGTTTGCCTCATCCATCGCGGTGTTGTCGCGCAGGAAAGATTTCGCGTAGGAGGCATCCCACACGCCAGATCCTTCCGGAACCTTCTTACCCAAGTGCACGCCGATGTCCAGCACTACGCGGGCCGCGCGCAGGCGCTGAGAATCCAGGAGACCCATCTTCATGCCCGGGTCACGCATGTAGCCGAACTCATCCATGAGCTGCTCGGCGTAGAGCGCCCAGCCCTCACCGTGGCCCGAGTGCCAGTTCATCGTGCGACGCCACAGGTTGAGATTGTCCTTCTCGGTCAACGTGATGCCGAGCTGCAGATGATGCCCTGGCACGCCTTCGTGGAATACCGTGGACAACTCCTGCCACTTATGGAATGTGGTCTGGCCCTTGGGCACCGACCACCACATGGTGCCCGGACGGGAGAAATCGTCGGCTGGCGGGGTGTAGAAAATGCCACCGGAGCCTGCCGGATCGATGCGGCAATCCAGCTCCTTGATCTCCTCTGGAATGGTGAAGTGCATTCCGTCGAGTTCTTCGATCGCGCGGTGCGAGACCTTGGACATCCACTGCTGTAGCTCGTCGGTGCCTTCGAGGGTGTAGCGCGACTCCTCGTTCAAGCGCCGGTAGGCAACGCGGACGGGGCAATCATCGCCGTAAAGCTTGCGCGCCAGCTGCTTCTGCTTGCTGACGATTTGATGCAGCTGGTCCAGACCCCACTCGTAGGCCTCGTCGAGATCAACTTGATAGCCCACGAAGTACTCAGAGAAGAGCTCGTACCGTTCGCGTCCGAAGGCTTCCTCCAAAGAACCCAGCGGATTGAGTTCGGTGGACAGCCAGTCCGCCATTTCGCCGAATGCGGCCTTGGCGGAGGTAACAGCGCTCGATTCAGGGTCCACACCCAACGACTCGAGGAGGCTTCCCTCATCGGCCAAGTTTTCACACTGGTCAATGACGGCATCAATCTGGCGGTGAGCCGCAACCAGGCCATGGCTCGCCGCGTCTGCGAGGGACTCACGGTAGCCGTGCAGGGCGTGGGCAACCTTAGAGAGACGGGATTCAATCGCCTCGAGCTGTTCGGGAGTATCCGTCGGCATCAGAGAAAAGGTGTCGCGGATCGTCTGAACTGGTGACTCAATATTGTTGAGCTGTGCCTGGAACTCTCCCTGGTGAAGGAGCTCTAATTCCAATCCCATGCGGTCACGCAGAATCGCTGCGGTGACATGATCGACACTGTCGAAATCATCCTCGTCATCGGATTCATCGGTGCCGTCATTGAGTGCATCCACGTCAGCCATCAGCTCGCGGATTCGGTCTGCGAGCGAATCCCAGTATTCAGGTGAGAAATCCTGAAGTTCCCCGTCGTATCCGACGATTCCCAGCTCGGTTGCCAAGGTAGGCGAGTGCTCTGCCATGTCATAAACAAAGTTCTCACACGTTGCGTCAAGCAGCGACGTTTGGCGCGTTGTTGGTTCCTGAGGGTCTTGGTCAGAAGATAACGGTGTTGACGATGAAGTCATGGCTAGGAAGTCTAACGAATTCTTAGCCTTCTGCCCACTTGATTCCCGGATTTACCCAGGTGGAAAATTGTTGTAGCAGGTCGGAGGGGTCTTCGGAAACCACGAGGGCATCCGCATACTTCTTCTGAAGGAACCCGTGTGTGGCCATACGTTCCACCAGCTCAATCCATGGATCCCAAAATCCGTCCACGTTGAGCAGGCCGACGGGCCCGTCGTGGTAGCCCAGCTGCTGCATGGTGAGCACTTCAGAAAGCTCTTCCATCGTGCCCATTCCGCCAGGCAACGCGATGAATGCATCCGCGAGTTCTTCCATGCGCGTTTTGCGTTCCGCCATAGTCTCGACGATTTCCAGTGTGACCGATTGGTGTGCGATTTCTTTGTCCACCAAGTGCCTCGGCATCACCCCGATGACTTCCCCGCCGTGGGCGAGCACGCTATCTGCAAGCTCGCCCATCAGCCCGATGTTGCCGCCCCCGAACACCAAGACTTGCTGGTTTTTCGCGATTGTCTCGCCCATCAGGCGTGCAGATTCAGCATAGATCGGCTTCGTTCCATGCGTAGACCCGCAGTACACGGCCACATTCTTAATGCTGTTCTTAAAACTGTTGTGCACCGAGTTCTTCGTGTTCGCAACCATAATCTTTCATCCTAGTAATCTATCCTGATACTCATGGTGGACGGAATGATCCAAGCTCGTGATCTTGTCTCTCGCGTTACCTCCCGCGCCGGGGAGACACCTGGGAAGATAGAGGTCTTTACCGGTGCCGGAATGTCTGCTGACTCAGGGATAGCTACCTACCGCGATGCTCACACAGGGGTCTGGGAAAATGTAGACCCGCAGGCGATGGCCTCCATTGATGCATGGGCACGCGATCCGGAACCAATGTGGGCCTGGTATCTGTGGCGCGCGGGGCTGGCGCAACGCGCCCTACCCAATGCCGGGCATCTGGCCCTTGCCGAGTGGGCCCAGCATGCCGACGCCCAAGTCACTGTCACCACCCAAAACATTGACAACTTGCACGAGCGCGCCGGATCCACCGACGTTGTCCACCTCCACGGCTCCCTCTTTAGTTTTCGATGCTCCATCTGCTCGCGCCCCTGGAAAGGAGAGGTTGAGTTTCCTTCAGAGCCGGTTGCCCGGCTCACCCCACCAACCTGCCCCTTGTGCAAGAATCTGGTGCGCCCGGGCGTGGTGTGGTTCGGTGAGGGGCTCCCTGCCAAAGAGTGGGACGAAGCGGAATCACGGATGCGGGAGGCGGACCTCGTCGTCATCGTCGGCACCTCGGGGGTGGTCTACCCCGCCGCGGGCCTGCCCGCGCTCGCTCACGACGCCGGCACCCCCATCATCGAGGTCACGCCGAAACGCACCGATCTCAGTGCGTTGGCGACCGTTGTGCTTGAAGGCACAGCCGCTGAGGTACTTCCTGCACTCGTGGCCTAACATTTCACCACATGCGTGAGATGTTTGCGGATACAAGACCGCTGAAAGTTCCGGCATATCGAAAGCTCTGGATCGCCAATATTCTGACCCAACTTGGCGCCCAGATGACCGTCGTGGCCGTTCCCGCCCAGATCTACTCCCTGACTGGGTCGTCTGGGTATGTCGGGTTGACCGGACTTTTCGGCCTCGTGCCTTTGGTCTTGTTTGGGCTCTATGGTGGTGCCATTGCCGACGCCTTCGACAAGCGCCTCGTGCTCATCGTGTCCACCCTGGGCATGATTTTAAGCTCGAGCGCGTTCTTCATCGTCTCCATGCTGGGCAACGCCAATGTCTGGGTGCTCCTCAGCATTTTTGCGCTGCAGCAAGCCTTCTTCGCCGTCAACCAACCAACGAGGACGGCGACCTTTAGGTCCATCCTGCCCATCGATCAGCTCGCTGCGGGTGCGAGCCTGAATATGTTGGTGATGCAGGCCGGCGCGGTCATTGGCCCGCTTGTCGCCGGTGCGTTGATCCCATTCATTGGTTTCTCGTGGGTGTATTTCCTCGACGTCGCCTTCCTCATCCCCACTCTCGGCGCGGTCGTATCGCTTCCGTCGCTGCCTCCCGCGGGGAAGGTCGAGGCTCCTGGTCTGAGTTCGATCGCCAGTGGGCTGAAGTACCTGTGGATGCAGCCGGTGTTGTTGATGGCGATGCTCCTTGACGCCATCGCCATGGTATTCGGCATGCCCCGTGCCCTCTACCCCGAGATGGCGGAGGTCAACTTCGGCGGCTCACCGCTCATGTTGTCGCTTCTATACTCCTCGATCGCCGTGGGTGCGGTCGTCGGCGGAGTGTTCTCCGGGTGGGTCTCCCGTGTTGCCCAACAGGGCAAAGCTGTCGTCATCTGCATCACCGTGTGGGGAGGTGCCGTCGCTCTGGCGGGATTGTTCACCATGGTGAGCCCACCGGCAGTAAGTGTCTGGGCGTGGCTGGTGGTCTTGATGCTCGTGATCGGTGGCGCTGCCGACATGTTCTCGGCGAGTCTGCGCAACGCGATCCTCCAACAGTCTGCAACCGCAGAGATGCAGGGGCGTATCCAGGGGGTTTATATCATCATCGTCGTCGGTGGCCCACGCATCGCCGACCTGGCCCACGGCTGGGCCGGCGAGTTCATGGGGGCAGGGCTAACCACCCTCATCGGCGGTATCCTCGTCATCGTCGGAACGGCAGTATCCATGCTGGCAGTACCTAAATTCTGGCGTTATTCAAAACCCAAAACAGAATGAGCAGTCTAGAAACTCCGGGGGTAATAAAGACAGGATAGTCTACATTCATCGTATTATCTTCACATGTCCTCGTCCCACCCACCGTTTTCTCGGCTGCGCACCCCTGCGGCCAAGTGCCTGCATCTCATTCGGCTCAACCCGGTGACCTCGCGCAGCGAACTCGTTGAGGCGACCGGCCTTTCCCAACCCACGATCACTAGAGCAATGTCTGCCCTCATCAAGGCCGGATACGCGGTAGAGCGCAATGACCTCACGCGCTCGCAGGGACGTGGGCGCCCCACCATCCCCCTCGAGATCGCTGAAACGCACAGCATCCACGCTGGCATCGCTGTGGGTACTTCCTCAACGTATATCGCGCTGTTTGATATCAAGGGCCACACCCTGCGCGACACCGATATTTCCACTCCCGTCGCCGCCGTCACGCCTGACGACTTCGTCCAACACATCATGGCTGGACTGAACCGGCTCACTGCAGGAATGGATCGTCCCCTGTCCAGTGTCGGAGTCACCACCTCGGGGACTGTCTCCCGCGACGGTGTGGTCAATGCTTCCAACTTGGGCTGGAAAAACGTCAACATCGCGGCTCAATTACGGGAGCAATTCTCCGTTCCCGTCACGGTATCGGGGATTGTGCCAGCCATTATCGGTTCCGAAATCCAGTCCAGCGAGTCCGTGCACCCTTCGGGCATCATGTCGCTCTTTGCCGACGACTCCGTTGGCGCCGCCATTTCCGGCCAGGACGGGGTGTCCTCGATTACCATCGACCGACCCGATTTGACCACCGATGGGCTGCTCAGCGGGATTAACGACCCGGAACTTCGCACTCTCAAAGACGCAGTTGAGTTAGGCAAGCGCTTCCCCGCCTCACGCGGCTGCCTGGATCGACGTGCGAGTGAGCTCGGCAGCGTTGCTGCTGAACTGATCCGCAATTACTCGCCGACGACCTTCGTTGTGGCTGGGTCCGCATTTCTCGACGACCCCAACGCCCCTGGAATCTTCGCGCGCCAGGTTCGCGCCAGCCTGCCGGAGGACACAAAGCTCAACTTGCGGATGATCCCCACCCACCGTGAAGTGGTGCGCGATATCGCCCGGGCCGTCGCCCTAGATTACGTCCTCCACGAGCCCCTCTCGGTGCCGGCGACTTAGTTCCACGTACCTACCCGCGTGCTCGACCAAACCTGCTTGGTCTTCCGCGGTGATCTCGCGGCGCATCTTCGCGGGAACCCCCGCTGCGAGATGACCTGCGGGGATCTCGGCAGCCTCCAGCACTACAGCTCCTCCACCGATGATGCAGCCTGCGCCCACCACGGCGCGGGACAGTATCGACGAATGCATCCCCACGAGGGTTCCCGCGCCGACGTGGCAAGAGTGCACGAGCGCCAAGTGTCCCACAGTCACATCGTCGCCAAGCACTGTCTCTCCCCCGGTGTCGACGTGGAGGACCGCTCCATCTTGAATATTCGTCCTGGCACCAATCCTGATCGGGCCGACATCGCCGCGGATCACGGCACCCGGGAATACTGAGGCATCGGGGCCGATGGTGACATCGCCGATGATGGTTGCCTCTGGGGCGATATAGGCACTGGGATCAATCGAGGGTGATTTGCCCTCAAAGCTGTAAATCATGGACGTCCTTAATCGAGGTGAACGGTCGCGCCTGCAGGCCGGCCTCGCGTGCTGAGGCAAGGTGGTCAGGGTTGGCTGTGAAATAGATGGTGTCTTTCAAATTCGCGCCGAGCGCATCGACTGCCACTTCGTACGCACGCGGATCGGGTTGGGTAATGCCGATATCGCAGGAAAAGATCACCGCGTCGAGCGCATCGATCCATGCATATTTGGAGCGCAGCTTGTCTCCGATGGTCTCGGTCACGTTCGCTACGATCCCACAGGTGTAGTCGGCCTCGCGGAGCTTTTCTAAAATCTCAACGATCTCGTCGTTGACCACCGTCGCGGATTCCCAGTCGGCTACGATCGCTTCGGCAATGTCGGGATCATCCAACCCGGCGCGCAGGCCTACTTGCTGCCACCACCTGTAGTCGGAGACGTCTCCCGCCTCGTAGGCGGGGCGCAATTCCTTGTACACGTCCCAGAACGCTTCAGGGTCGGTGGCGCCAGCTGCACGTTCTATTCGCAGCCGGTCCGAGTCGGTGCGCGGGCGCATCACCACGCCGTCGAGGTCGAACAACAGAGCAGTCATATTATCGAGTTTAGGAAAAAACCTACTGCGGTGCTGTGACTTGCCTTTCGTAGGAGTATTTTCTCTTCTGATGCTGCTGATACACATGCGTATCCACTGGTGGGAGGGGTGCATTAACACGCATCACCACTTCAGGGGCACGGGGTGAGCCGCAGTGGAAGCTCAATGTTGTGCCGTTCTCACACCCAAGCACGAGCCCCGCGGTGCGCTTCCAGTGCCAGACCTCCACACCGTCGTCGAAGGCCGTGATCGTCTCGTAGACTTCCTGCACAGTAGAAATCACACCAGCAAGTTCCCAGAACTCCCCGCCCGGGTCCTCGACTTCGGTCAGCGTCATCTCTGGTTCGAAGCTGGTGCCGTCGGGCCCAAAATCAGTCTCGGTTTCTACGAACTCCACCGAAACAAACTGCCCCGCATCGGATCCCGCATCGGATCCTGCAAGGGCGAGGTAGCCGGAAAAGGCGCCGGTGTAGTCGTCGATTTCAAGCTCGGTGCCGAAACCGCGAATTTCTTTGCCGATCAGCTCGCTACTTAACACGCGTCTGGTCCCTTCTCCCACGCCTCGCGCACAAGCCGCTCGAGGACCTCCAAATCAATGTCCTCGGGCTTGTTCACATAGGTACACGACACCGCCGAGGTATATTTTCCCAGTTCAGGGACGGGTTCGATGCCATAGAGCGACAACTTCGCCTTCCGCGGGCTAAATCCCACGATGAACATGTCGCCTTCGCGCCCAGTTTCGTATTTGTAGTGCATCTCGCCGTACCCAATCATGGTGGGCCCCCACATCGCTGGGGCCACACCAGTGGCGCGGCCATAAACATCGAGCAAGATGTGACCATGCTCTTTGCGCCGGCCCTCAATCGAGTCGATGTAATCGCGCGGGTCCACCCCTGTAATAGCCGTTTTACTATCGCTTTTTCCGGTGGCGCCCGCAGTAAATTCATTGACGCGCTCCCGTGGCTCGGGCGCGCCCTGCATGCTCAAGCCGCGCTCCTGAAGTGCAGCCTGCACGCGCTCCAGCCCGCGCTGACCCACGCCATGCAGATCCAACACGGTCGCCCAGGGCACACCGTCAAGCGATTCCAAGTCCGGATATCCAGCTAGGGCGAAAGCGTCCCGTGCTGGCCTGCCCACTCCTTTGAGCTCTTCAAAAGCTGTCATGGGTGCGAGTTTACAGATCCAGCTCGTCCAAAAGCGTGTCAAAGGCGGGCGCGATCCGAGTGCGCCACACCGTGGTCGCCTTCGGGTCGAAGCGCCCGGGCCCGCCGTTGATGACGCCGACGGGTTTGCCCTGTTTCCTCGCCTCGATGGCGATGCGGTAGCCACTCATCACGGCTAACGACGAGCCCACGACGAGCAGCGAGGTGGCACGTGCGAGAAGCTGAGCAGTTGCTTGACGACGAGGCCGTGGCACCGACTCCCCGAAATACACCACGTCGGGCTTTAGTCGGCGCCCACCGCAGTTCACACAGCTGACCATATGAAATTCGGCGACCTTGTCCTCCGGCAGCTCGATATCCCCGTCGGGGTTGATCTGATGATCGCCGAGTCCGTCCATGTACCCGGGGTTGGCGGCGGCCAGGCGCTCGTCGAAAAGCGATCTCTTTTCTATGTACCCGCAATCCAGACACGTGACCGTCTCCATATCACCGTGCAACGCGACGAGCGACTGCGTGCCGGCGCGAGCGTGCAGCCCATCGACGTTTTGGGTGACGATGCCGTTGATCGCCCCGGCGCGCTCGAGCTCGACGAGTGCGTAGTGTGAACGGTTCGGATCGACGGCGCGCATGTACTTCACGCCGACGTACGCGCGGGCCCAATAGCGATGTGATGCGACGGGGTCGTGCGCGAACTCCTGATACGTCATCGGCCGGCCGTTGGAAAGTCTGCCGCCGGGCGAACGGTAGTCAGGTACACCGGAATCGGTGGACATGCCAGCACCCGTGAGCACGAGGGCCGGGCCGTGTTTGAGCTGGTCTGCGATCTGCTCTTGGGCCTGGTCGGGGTCGGTCGGATGGGTAGTTTCGTTGACGACGCGCGCAATCGAGCGCAGCGCACTGTCGTGGATGCGCTGGATCTGCGGGTCCTGAAAAGAGTCGTGCATTAACGGAAAGGTACTTCACCTAGCGAGCGGCGCAACTTGCGGGTGCGCAACCGCTCTGGGTCTTCCGTCAGCGATTCCACGGCGCGCACCGCACACATCACGTGGGCTTCCTTGGAGTTAGAGTAAAAGGCCTGCGCTGCGGCAGGAAGCTTTGGCACCGCATGCAGCGGCAGATCACTGACTGCCAACAAGGTGCCGTAGGGAACGCGGTAGCGATAGCCATTGGCGGCCAACGTGCACGATTCCATATCCACGGCCGCCGCTGTCGAACCGCGAAGCCACTCCCACAGATCCTGCGGGGTCTGCCACTCCCAGTTCCGGTCATCGGTGGACAACACGGTGCCGGTACGCATGAGCGAGGAGGCGTCACCGTAGATTGATTTCACCGATTTCTCCAGGGCGCGTTGGATCTCGGGCACGGCAGGAACCGGGAGGTCCGCCTTGATGTGGTGCTCCAAGATATGATCCTTGCGCTCGTAGGCATTACCCAGGATCAGGTCACCGATGCGCATGCGGGCATCCAGGCCGGCGCAGTGCCCGATCATGATCCAGGCTTCGGGGCGCAGCACCGCCAGACAGTCCGTGATGGTCTTCGCGTTCGACGGACCCACACCGATATTGATCATGGTGATGCCGGTGCGATCTTCTGCAACCAGGTCGTAGCGGGGCATTTGGTGCCGCGAGCCTAGGTCGAGCTGTTCCACACCGATGGTTGCTGCCTGAGCTTGGGTAATCTTCTTCCCATTCGGCAAGACCATGGATGTGTAGCGCGACTCAGGATTGGCAATCTCGGCTAGCCCAAAGCGAACGAACTCGGTGGTGTGCATGGCGTAGTTCGTGAACAGAATGTAGCGCTGCATGGTATCGACTTCGATGCCGGTGTAGTGCTCGATGCGCGCGCAGGCGATATCGAAGCGCTGCGGGCCGAAGTGGAATAGTGGCTTTTCCTCGCCGTGGAAGGCATCCCATTCGCCATCAATAATCGCATCGTGGACTTCGTCGAGGGTGGGCCGCGGTATCGCCGACGAGCCAGTGCCGGCCCGGCGCGCCTCCGACACATCGCCTAGGCCTCGGATGTACTCCGGCGGGATCGAGGTATCGGAATACCCGACATACATGGTCGACGGGTAGTTGTCGGTGAGGCGTTTGAGCTGGCCGCGCAGGTATCCCGACATCAGATCGGGGCGGGATACCGTCGCGGAATAAGTTCCGGCTTCATCCACGTAGCCGAAGGGTTCTGTACGGTCGATGGGTGCCCACTCGTTAATATCTACGCGGACTTTGGGATAAAGAACGTTGGCGTATCCGGCATAGTCATGGCTGTCGAGGACCTCACCGGCCAGCGCGCACGAACGCTGGTACATCTCGATGAGCGCATCTACTGCTTCATCTACTGATTCCACTTGCTCCATAGTGCTCACCCTAGCGATTTTTTAGTACTATCGTGCGCAATGGAAGTCTCGTCATTTCGCGATCAATTAGCAAAAATCTGGCGGGTAGACGCCAAAGACCTACCCGACAACTTGGTTGAGCATGCCAAAAATGTCACAGTGGATAAGATCCCCGACGACGTAGCCGAAGCCATGGCGTCGTTGGATATTCACCTGAAATCCGACAAGAACCTCCCCTTCGTGCCGAAGGTGCGCGGGCGCCGTTACTTTGAGGACGATTACCGCCCAGGTACCCGCGATTACCCCGTGATCTTGGTCCACGGCACAGGATCAGACCGTGATGTCTGGCAATCGCTGTCCGAGAACCTGCGCGAAGACGGTTGGGAAGTCTATGCCCTCAACTTTGGCAACCACGGCACCCGTTTGATCGAGGATTCTGCCACCGAAGTCGATGCCTATATCTCTGGTGTACTGGCACATACGAAAGCGGCCAAGGCGATCCTGGTGGGACATTCTCAAGGTGGGCTGTTGCTGCGTTATTGGATGCGCCACCTTGGCGGTGCGGAAAAGACCCGTCACCTCATCTGCCTGTCCTCTCCCAACCACGGCACCACCTTTGGTGGCATCGCCAGTCCCCTGGTCACCACGAAAACCGCAGAGAAGACGATGCACACGCTGATCGACCGTGCCCTTGGCGCGGCCGCATTCCAGCAGATTGCCGGGTCCGACTTTCTGCGCAAAACCAACGAGGGAGGCGACGTGGAACCAGGCGTGAGCTATACCTGCATTGCCACGCGCTCGGACGCCATTGTCCAGCCACCCGAGTCGTGCTTTCTGAACTCGAACATCGACGGCCAGGTCCGCAATATTTGGATTCAGGACTTAGAGCCCAAGGGGCAGGTATTGCACGACGAGATGCCGGAAAGCGAGCATACAATTCGGCTTGTGCGTGCCACCCTTCGCGGAATTAAATAATCTTTCTTCCAGCCGGCTTCTAGTCGGCTTCTAGTCGGGTTTCCCAGTAGAATTTCGTGGCATGGGAATTGCCGATGTTGTTCGAGGAATTGAAACCCGAGCCAATCGCCGCGGTATGCGCAAGAAGTCTGAACAAGGGTGGGTCCCGGAGGCGACGGGCTACACGGGTTATGGCTCGTCGCAACGCGCTCACGTCTTGGGCCGCGTTCTGATGGCGCAGCACACCGAACCTCAGACGCTGGTCATGCGCGGTTATCGGCAGTTTTTCACCACCCAGGTCCCCGGGATCGACGTTCTAGTGCGTCTCGGAGATGCCGAAGTACACTCGAAAACTAATGCCAATGGCTACATCGATGTTCTGCTTGCGGGACATAATTTGGAGCCAGGGTGGCACGAGGCGGAGATTTCGGTTGTGGGTAATGGCGCTTTTCCTGACCAGGAACCAGTCACCGCACCCGTACACATCATTGCGGACCACACCAAGGTGGGTCTGATCTCTGATATCGACGACACCATCATCGTGACCATGCTTCCCCGAGCTGCACTCGCGGCGTGGAACTCATGGGTGAAAAAGACCAATACTCGCCAACCCATCCCGGGCATGGACGAGTTTTATGCCGCCCTGCTAGAAGATGACCCCAATGCACCAGTGTTCTATATCTCCACTGGTGCATGGAATACGTACGACACCTTGGTCAGCTTCATTGAGAAACACCACTTGCCTCGTGGCCCGTTGCTACTCACCGATTGGGGCCCTACCCCGACTGGTCTATTTCGCTCCGGCCAAGAGCATAAGAAAGTGCAGATCAGGAACTTATTCATCGAATTTCCGGAGATTAATTGGATTCTGATCGGCGACGATGGTCAGCACGATCCTTTGATCTACGGCGAGGCGATTTTTGAGCATCCCGACCGAATTAAACAGGTGGCAATCCGTCGACTCAGTCCCCAGGAACACGTGCTCTCTCACGGCACGACCTCGGCACTGTCGCAGCCCGAGCATTATCCCAACACTCCAACGATTAGTGGCCGTGACGGACACGAGTTGCTCCGCCAGTGGCGCGCACAGGAGTCTGGAGAGAGCCCTTCAGACATATAATCAATTAATAGTTGCACCGCAGAAAGTTATGTGACATATCCACCTAAGTCTGCATGCCAGCGAACCAGTGGCATAATACCTCCTTGTGACTCTTCGCAAGGGCGCAGCTGCGGCCACTCTCGCATCAGCGCTACTTCTAACTTCCTGCATCTCAAGTCCGCGAACCATCGATGGTTACCGTGACAACGCTTTGGTGTCCCCTGCGACGGCCTCGGCACCTATCGAAGTGGTCGATTCCGACGCCTTCAAGGAAGAGATTGCGAAAAACGAGGAGGACTTGGACTCCCGCATTGCCATTGCCATGTACTCACCCGAGCAGCAGATGTCCTTCGGTTCGAAGGCAACAATGCCTGTTTGGTCGACGATCAAGGTCCCCATCGCTCTGGCCTCTCTGGAAAATTGTTCTTATAGCGATGAGCGTCGCGACGAGCTGATTGCTGCCTCCCTCGAGTGGTCCGACAATGATGCTGCCTATGCGCTGTGGCAATGCCTGGGGTCTGAAAGCGAAGCTCAGGAACAAGTCGAAGATATCGTCGCGGAAAGCGGAACGACCATCAAGATTGCTTCGGCCTACGGCATGACTGAGTGGTCTGTTCCTGCCCAGGCACACTTTGGCTACACGCTGACTGAGCTCGATGCCGATAATCCTGTCATCGAGGGAATGAGCAACGTGATCGACGAACAGCGCTGGGGGCTGGGCGAAATCGACAACGCGGTGTTCAAGGGAGGCTGGTCAGATACTGACGAAGGCACTTTCCATTCGCGCCAGTTCGGCTACATCGAGATCGACGGTGAACAATACGGCATTGCGATCGCCGCCGAATCCCTAACTGGATCTCAGGAAGATGCCCAGGACGCGCTCACCGAACTCGTGGACCTACTCGACCTTTAGCGGTACGAGTACGCTGATAGCCATGTCATTGACTGATACGACTATCGAGCTACTGCAGGAACTCATCAGAAACGCCTGCGTTAACGATCTCACCGGCAGTTCCGGTTCCGAGTACCGCACCGCAGAGACGCTGGAAAAGTTCTTCGCGAACACCGATGTCTCCATCCAGCGCTTCGAGCCTCAACCCGGACGCGTCTCCATCGCCTTCACCGTCGAAGGAAGCGACCCGGATGCCGAGCCGCTCACCCTGCTCGGCCACACCGACGTCGTGCCAGTCGACGAACCCAAGTGGACCCAGGACCCGTTCCGCGCGGACATCGTCGACGGCAAGATCTACGGCCGTGGCGCAACCGACATGCTCTTCATCACCGCGGCGATGGCGGCCGTGACCCGCGAGGTCGCAGGCATGAAGCCGAAGGGCACGCTGACGTTCGTTGGGCTTGCCGACGAAGAAGCGCGCGGAGGCCTGGGAGCCGGATGGTTGTCACAGAACGAACCAGAGGCTATTTCCTGGAAGAACTGCCTCTCAGAAACCGGTGGCTCGCATCTGCCGGTGCGTGACGGCTCCGACGCGCTTGTTGTGGTCGTGGGCGAAAAGGGCGCGGCACAGCGCCGGATCCACGTTCACGGCGAGCCTGGCCACGGGTCAACCCCGTATAACCGCGATTTGACGGTGGCCAAGATTGCAGAAGTCGCTCGTCGATTAGCGGCGCTTGAGCCCACCGTGAAGTCCGACTCGCTGTGGGAGGGCTACGTTCGCGCCTTCAAGTTCGACCCTGAGACCGAAAAGCAACTGCTCTCGGGTGACAACTACGAGGCCTTGGGCGATCTCGCACGCTATTCGCACGCCATGAGCCACCTGACGGTTGCGCCCACTGTGCTGCGCGCGGGCGGTGCCATCAATGTGCTGCCGTCGCACGCGTGGATCGAACTAGATATCCGCCCCCTTCCTGGTCAGACCCAGGAAGAGATCGACGAGTTGCTTCGCGATGCACTGGGCGAGCTGGCCAGTGAGGTCGAAATTGAGCACCTGATTACGGAAGATGCGACGCTGTCGCCGACCGAGGGCCCGCTCTTCGAGGCCATTGCCGAGACCTATCAGGAGTTCTTCCCCGGCGCCGCCGTGGTTCCTACTATCTCGGCGGGCGGCTCCGATCTGCGCTTTGCCCGCCGCCTTGGTGGCGTGGGCTACGGGTTTGCGCTGCATGCCAAGGAGCGCCAGTTCAGCGAGGTCTTGGAGCAGCTCCACTCTCACGACGAGTATGTGCACGTTGAGGATGTCGAGCTGACGGCGAAGGCTTACTACAGCCTGGTCACTCGGTTTGTTGGTGCGGAGGGCTAGCGCTGTCAGTTTTAGCGCCGAAACAGAGTGAGCCATTGACGGGTCAGAGCCTGCAGCACATACTCCTCATGCAGCAGATTGTTGCGGACGTAAAGGAAGTAAAAATTGCGGTCGAGGCCCATCAATAGGGCGATGAAGTCCTGGTAGCGCTGGGTGTCGTCGCTAAGCCCAGGCAACTGTCGTGCAATGCGCCTGATCATATCCAACCATTCGCTGGCCACCTGCTCGTCGGTGGACATGGCCTGCTCCATGGCGTGAAACTCCACCTTGAATTGGCTCCACATCTCCCGCATATGCTCCAGCCATTCGCGCACTGTGGTTTCGTCGTGGGCGCGAACGGCGAAGAGCTCTGCAAAGGGGAGATAGATGTCGACTTCGATCTTTTTCATCCGCACCCGCACAATATCTGACTTTTTGGAAAAGTGCAGGTAGAGGTTGGCGCGACTGAAGCCAGCTCGCTGGGCGATGGCGTTCATCGAGGTTTCGGCGTAGCCGTTTTCCTCGAAGAGCTCAAAGGCGGCATCGACGAATTTCTGCTTCGTTTCCGCCGATTGCCGCTCTTTTTGATTCATACCTCACCATTATGGCCTAGCCATTATGGTGGACGAACTTCAGCGCGTAATCAAAGATCTTGGTTACGGCGAAATCATCCTCAGCCCCGGTCGATGCGGTCCGGAGCAATTCTGCGATTTCCGCATCTGATTGGTCTGCGATCAAGGAAGCGTTCTCGCCCTCACCCAGATAGTTCCGGAAATGCTTTGCCAGCGCAGCATCGGGGACGTCTTTGAAAATGTCCCACATATCAACGTGTGCCATGGTGTTTCTCCTTTTTGCTTAAATATCCAGCACGAGCTTTTTGCTGCCGCAGCCGCGCGAAACGCAGGTCATGATGGAGTTGTTGGCATTCTTTTCCTTGGAAGTTAGAACTTGGTCGAGGTGCTCTGCTTCGCCAGAGACAATGCCCACCTCACAGGTGCCGCAGATGCCCTCACGGCACTCCGCGTAAAGTTCCACGCCGGCATTCTCCAGAGTTTCCAGCAAGGTCATGTTCGCCGGCACCTGGTATTCCACGCCGGTGGAATTGAGCTCCACGGTGAATTCTTCGTTCTGGTCAGGGTCCAGCAGCGTGGTTGCGGTGAACGATTCACGACGAACGGTATCTTCCGGCCACAGCTTCGTTACTTCGAGTACCTCGGAAGTAAAGCGGTCTGGGCCGCAAGTCATGAGTTGGATGCCTTCTTCATAGCGATCGGCAAACTGGCCGATGTCCATGCGGGTGTCTTCGTCGGAGATGTACAAGGTGGCGTTGGCACCGTGGTCGCGCACAACGTCGTCAAGGTAGCTCATCTTGGTGCGCGAGGAGCCGGAGTAGTGCAGCTCGTAATCGATCCCCTCGGACTTAGCCTCGTCAGCCATGGCCAGCATTGGTGTGATGCCGATACCGGCGCCGACCAGGATCAGCTTTTTTGCATCGGTGGAGAACCGAAAGTTGTTGCGTGGGCCCCGAACCTCAACGATGGAACCAACCTGAACGTTGTCGTGCAGCCACTGGGAGCCGCCGCGGGAATCGTCTTCACGCTGCACCGCAATCTCCCAGAAGTCTGGAGTGGCGTGGACGAGCGAGTACTGGCGGTTGAGGCCTCCGGCGTTGATCTCGATGTGTGCACCGGAAAAAGCACGTGGCAGCTTTGCTCCGTCGGTCGGCGTCAGGGTGAAGCGTCGGATCTTGTCGGTAACCTCTGTGACCTCCGTGACTTCCATCGTGCGTGTGCGCAGCGAGCGGGAGGGTCCGTTGTAGATGATCTCGGGATTCTCGCTGGAGATCGGGCCGAAGTTCTCCGGGTTCTGTGCTGCATCCCAGGTGACCTTGATGGTTTGAGGGCCGCGGAAGGACACCGATGGCAGACGCCCGTAATCCTGGTCCGGGACCAGCTCGAGGTGTGGAAGGCGCTTGAGCAATTGTTGGAGCAGTACCTGGATTTGTAGACGCGCCAGGTTGCGTCCCATGCACTGGTGCATGCCGTAGCCGAAGAGCAGGTGCTTGGTTACGTTGTCACGGTAGAGATCGAAAGTGTGTGGGTCCGGGAACATCTCTGGGTCACGGTTCGCTGCGGACGTGACCATGAGAACGCGCTCGCCGGCCGGAATGGTGATGCCGCGAACCTGCACCTCATTGAGGGTGCGGCGGCGCCACGCGTGGGAGCCACCGTTGAGGCGGAAGGATTCCTCGATCGCATTGGGGATCAGCTCCGGCCTGTCCTTCAGCAGGTTCCAGATATCTGGGCGCTCGGTGAGCATGAAAATGAGCAGGTTGGACACCGAGTTTGCGGTGGTGTCGTGCGCCGCGGTCACAGCCGACATGGTCTTGGAGCGCAGGTAGTACATCGGAACTGCTTCAGGGTCCTCGCGGTGCGCACGAATAGAGTGAGGCACCCAGCCGGCTTGCGGTTCTACCTCCTCCTGGGCCATCAGCTTGTTCAGCACGCGCTGGGAGTGCTGCCAGAACTTGCCGTTGGTCTCGGCAACATCGTTCATCGACTCCGGGGTTGGCTTGCCCCAGGTCGTGGTGGCGTGTGCCATGGAGTACTCGTGGATCTTGTCCATGTCCTCGGTTGGCACGCCCATGAACTTCAGTGCCACGGTCAAAGGCGAGATGTGCAGCAGTTGCTTGAAGATGTCCGCTTCGCCGTCATTGATGAACTTGTCGATGTAGGAATCAACAGTTTCGCGCACCATCGGCTCAAGCTTGCGCAGCTCATCGACGTTGAAGGGCTTTTCCAGCGCGCGACGACGATTGTTGTGGATCGGCTCATCGGTGTTGACAATGGTGTCGCGGAAGTCGTAACCGTAATCGTTCAGGATGGACTTGGCGTCGTCGGTCAGCGGAACGACCTTCTCCAGGGCTGTGTGCGCCGAGTAGTTGTCCGTGTCCTTGAAAATGGCCAGGCAGTCTTCGTAGCGCGTGACCACCCAGTAGCCCAGCTTGTGGGAGTAAAACACCGGCTGGTTATTGAATGCCCATTCGGTGTGCTTCCACGGGTCGTCGATAAATTCTTGCCCGAGCGCATCGAAGTCCTTGTCCGCGCCCTGACCGGGCTCCCCGAAGATTTCCAGGGCTTCGTCGCGACTGAGATCATCCATCTCACCGTTGAGGTACGGGCATTTGGTCTCAGTTGCACCGAGGTCGGTGAACTTATCGGCATTGTTGACCTGATTGATCATGTCGGCGAGAGTCGTCGTCATCTCATTGACCTTTCACATAGTGTTCCGCATCCCGCGCGTCCTGCGTCGTGGCTTATGGCACCGCCGGGAATAAGTGTGTGAGACACCACTATGGTCTAGACGATTGACACCTGTCTAGGAAAATGAATTTGATGCGACCTATAAAGATACAACAACTACCCCCTTAAGGAATAGACCTTTTAAAGGAACGTGCAGGTAGGCACGATTGATCTTTGCCAATCGACGAAAGCCCCTGCCTACCCCCTATAAATGCACTTTCACAGACTTAGCAGATCGTTGGTGAGAGCCTACTTCCCGATCTCCTCCGCCAGCGCAACGATGATCCCTGAGGGCCCGCGCAGGTAACACAGCAGGTACGTGTTTTCGTAGTTGGCGATGCTTCCCAGGGGTTCGCCGTCGACCGCCGCCAAAGTCTCCTCAATGGAGTCCACGGCGAACATGATCCGGTGCATCCCCAGCGCGTTTTGTGCCATGGGTGCAGTTTCGATCTGTGGTGGGTTCAGGTAGGTGGTCAGCTCGACACGGCTGTGACCGTCGGGGGTTTCCAGCACCGCAATCGAGCTGCGAATACCTTCCAGGCCCACGGCCTCGTCGGCAAAGTCCCCCTCGATGTCGGCACGGCCGTCCAGCCTCATGCCGAGCGCCTGGAAGAACTCCACCGCCTCGTTCAAATCATCAACGACGATGGCAACATTATCTAGTCTCTTGATTCCCATGGCCCCATCGTAAGTAGATCTCGGAATCGGTACCGTTGGGAAAATGACAGTCATCTACAACACTGCGACCACGCTCAATGGATTCATTGCCGACGAGAACAACTCTCTGCAATGGCTTTTCGACGTCCCCGGCGCGGCCGATGCCGAAGCTGATAGTGACAGTTTCTTTGCCAACGTTGGTGCGATTGTCATGGGCTCGACCACCTACGAATGGCTCTTAAAAGAGATGAAGCTTATCGACGCCCCTTCGGCCTGGACTGCCGCCTACGGGGATCGCCCCACCTGGGTGTTCTCCAGCCGTGACCTGCCACTTCCGCAAGGAACAAATATCCGTGTGATCAATTCTTCAGTGGCAGACGCACTTTCTGACATCTCTGCTTCGACCCCTGCAGGTACCAACGTGTGGGTCATGGGAGGCGGTGACCTTGCTGGTCAGTTCTACGATGCTGGCGCCCTCGACGAGATCATCCTGACCGTGGCACCGGTCTTTCTCCCCGCCGGGAAGCCGACCCTCCCCCGCCGCATTGAATCAGGCCAATTGGGTGCCCCGCAGATCCGCGAAGTGGGACAATTTACTGAGATGCGTTTTAACCTCAGGACTAAGCGTTAGGGATATCCCTACCTGCAATCAAGTACTCTAAGAGGCGATGAATCTACGGGAGAAACAACAGGCTGAGACGCACCAGCATTTTCTCGCGACCGCTTTTGACCTTTTTCGCGAGCAGGGCTACAACGCAACGAGCATGAACCAGATTGCTACGCGCGCAGGTTTCAGTCGCACCGCGCTGTATCAGCACTTCCCGAACAAGCCCGCCATTGTGCTGGAGCACCTCAGCACGGTCCGGCTGGATCTGCGCGAATTGGTACTCGAACTGGGTAAAGCGCCCGAGTACTCTGCCGAGTATGTTCGTCCTTGGTTGGAGAGCCTCGCCCAGACCTGGATTAATAGCTCCGAGGAATTCCTGGCCATCGAGCAAGCCGTCGCCGAAGACAAGCACGTCGCCCGAGAATGGCTCACCATGATAAACGCCATCGCGGAAAACTTCCCAGGAGGCGACGATTATGGCTTTCGCTTGAAATTCGTCAACCTCTTTCTGGGAACTGATCGCAGTTTCTATTTTCTCTACGGCCGGGGTTTCTTAGACAACGAAGAACAGGTAATGAAAAACCTGACCGAGCAGTGGGTCGTCGCGCTGTCTTGACCCACTGCTCGGCTGTGCTTCACTGGCGTAATTACTTGATGGCGGCAGAAACCATCGTCGACAAGCGCTGGAAGCGCTCGACATTGTCGGCCTCGTCCAAAACGCCCGAGGACAAGAATACGAACGACACATCATTTGTTGGGTCGACCCAATAGAGGGTGGAACCTGCACCGTTATTCCCAAAGGCATCCGGCGAAGTGAATGGACCGAAGAAGTTCGGTGCGTGACCCACACCGGACATGACCACGCCAAGACCGAAATTTCCCTTCGGAGGCAACCAACCACGACCCGCGTTCACACCTGCGTAGAGCTCGTTGATCATGTCACCAGTCTGGATACGGGTCGCTTCCTCAATGACCTGGCGGCCGATGAGCTGCTCGCCGTCATGCTCGCCCTTCTTGCGGAGCAGTTCAACGTACTTGAACACGTCGTCGATTGTGGTTGTTGCTCCCACCCATGGCATCTCGTTGTCACCGATGATGACATCATTCAGAATCTCGATGTCGTCAGCGGAGAGGAATCCCTCGGGGTGGACATACACCTTCAGCGGGACAACCCGATCCGCGCGCTCAGCTGGCAAGCCGAAAGCGGTTTCGTTCATGCCCAATGGATCGAAAAGGAGCTCGCGCGCAGCATCCCGGAAGTGATCATAACCGTAAACACGACGAACCATCTCCCCCAGTAGCGCATGGTTGATCGATGGCGAGTAGTTCACCTTGGTGCCAGCATCAAATACAGCATCGACAGTGGAAAGCGCCTCGATGACGTCGGCAAGCACGCCAAAACGGTCCGGTCCTAGGCCCGGATTTGGGGTCGAGGGCATTCCTGCCGTGTGAGTGAGTAGGTGCCACACATTGATCTGGTCCTTGCGCAGCATATGGAAAGGATCAGTACCCAGGAACTCCGGGATCACGTCAATCACGCGGGTCGACAGGGCAAGCTTGCCCTCCGAAAGTGCGCGGTAGACCAAGCCGTTGGTAAAGCCCTTGGACAGGGAAAGGATGCGGTAAATGTCGTCACGTTTGGACTCACGTCCGATCGCGCGCTCCGCAAATCCATAGGTGCCCTGCAGGGCAATTTCTCCACCCTGAGCGATGATGACGTTGACACCGTCGCACAGTTCGCTGTCGATATCGTGCTGAATCTGGTCTTCAACGCGCTGTAGTTGTTTTAGATCAAATGCCATGGTGTTCTCCTTAAGAAAGTTGGAATGAGTGTTATGTCGGCTTACGCGAGGAACGCGCCACCGGAAGGCGACAAGATCTGGCCGGTGTAGTGCGCACCTGCATCAGAAGACAGGAACACCAGGGTCTGCGCGATCTCCTCTGGATCAGCCACACGCTTGAGCGGCTGCATCGCCAGCAATGCCTGCACGTGCTCGTCACCGGACTGCTTGAGCAATGCGGTGTTAATGCCGGCCGGAGCAAGCGCGTTGACGCGAATATTGAAGGGAGCAAGCTCGCCTGCCGACGAGCGAGTCATGCCCACGATCGCTGCCTTCGAGGCCGGGTAGTAGGCCGGCATGGGCAAGGAAACCAATCCTGCCACCGAGGCAAAGTTAGTAATCGCGCCGCCACCGGCTTTCTTCAGCAACGGCACTGCAGAGCGGATCATATAAAAAGTGCCGTGCAAGTTGATACGAATCGCGCGGTCGAATTCTTCGTCGCTAATGTCTTCGAAGAACTCTGGATTGTAGGTCTCGCCTTTCTTGGCAGCCTCAATCATTGTGTGGTTAATGGCATCGACGCGCTCGTTTGCTTCGCGAGTGGGCATGGCCACTCCAGCTGCGTTCACAAGGATGTCCAGCTTCCCGTGATCTTCCTCGACCTGTTTGAACACTTCCTTTACTGCTGCGGAATCAGAAATATCAGCCTTGATCGGGGTGGCAGATCCATCTCTGAATTCCTGGTCGAGCTTATCTTGGGAGACATCGAGAGCGTAGACAGTCGCGCCTTCCTCGGCCAATGCCCGAACGGTTGCCAGGCCCATTCCGGAACCCGCTCCGGAAACTACGGCGACTTTACCTGCCAGCTTTTGATCACTCATGAATAATCCTGCTTTCTTGAATCTGAAATATGTACCTAATTAGCGCTCGAGGACGAGCTTGTTGCAACCCTTTGCTGCCCGGGAAACACAAATCATCATGGTGTCGTTTTCGGCCTGCTCGTCCTCAGTGAGGATGGAATCTCGGTGGTCTGCTTCTCCCGAAATGATGCGGGTCTCACAGGTTCCGCACGTGCCCTCCTCGCAGGAGGAGATCACGTTGACACCGGCACGACTTGCTGCCTCCAGAATGGACTCCTTCGCGTCCACCATCAGTGTCACACCCGTCGAGGAGAACTCGACCTCGAAAGAGGTGTCGTCACCATCGCGCTCGATCACCTTCGGAGCGAAACGCTCGAGTCGCAGGCTTCCCTTCGGCCAGTGTGCGGAGGTTTTCTCCACCGCTTGCAATAAGCCCTCAGGCCCACAGGTGTAGATCAGTGTGTCTGGTGCAACTTCGTCGAGCGCCGAAGGCAGGTCGAGGTGACCCATCTCGTCTTGTGGCACCAGCGTGACTCGGTCACCGTAGATGGCAAGTTCGTCCAGGAAGGCCATCGAGCTGCGGGTGCGACCTCCGTAGAGCAGACGCCAATCCTTGCCATCGCGTTCAGCTTCGCGGATCATGGCCAAGATTGGGGTGATGCCAATGCCACCAGCAATGAACAGGTAGCTCGGGGAATCTGCGAAGCGGAAGTTGTTTCGTGGCCACGAGACGGTCACGTTTCCGCCCTCGTGGAGCTCGTCATGCACTGCGGCAGAACCTCCACGGCCTGCTGGTTCACGCAGCACGCCCACCCGGTACGACGAGCGATCATCACAGTCTCCGGACAGCGAGTACTGGCGGACCAATTCACCAGGCAAGTGCAGGTCGATGTGTGCGCCCGGCTTCCACTGGGGCAGCTCGCCACCGTCTGGATGCTCGAGACGCAGAGAGACGACGCCCTCAGACTCGTCGATACGCTCGGCGATGCGCAGATCAAGGGTGCGCACGGTGTTCTGTTTGGAGCGCTCAATATCCTCGAGGTCCCAGTGAACGTTCAGGGAGCGACGGGCAGGAAGCAGCGCCATGCGAACAAAGTCGAGGGAATCTGGGTCATCAACGGTGACAGATGGGAGGCGCTCGAAGAGCACCTTGAGGCCGGTGGAGCCTTGGACGCGGGCCAGCGGGTTACCTAGGCACTTGTGACGGCCGGTGGAAAACGACATATGATCCTGCGGATCTGGGCGGTGAATGTCGAATTCAAATGGACGCTCTTGGTAATCCGGGTCAGTATTTACCGAGGATAGGGCGATCCACACCATGTCGCCCTTTTCAATTTTGGCACCGCTGAGTTCGGTATCGATCATCGCCTGCCGGGACGCGAAGGTCGACGAAGGGCGACGACGGACCGTCTCCTCAAAAACTCGCGGCCACAGCTCTGGTTCAAGTAGGGCATCCTGGAGCGCCTCCGGGTTCTTGTTTAAGAAAAGCACTGCATTCGCCATAGCCTGGGCGGTGGTGTCAGTGCCTGCTGCGCAGAACTCGGTGAGATGAATGGCGATCTGGTCGGCATCGAGGAAGTAGTTTCCCTCTTCATCCTTCTGAGAAGCCATGATGGAGATCAGGTCGCGCTCGGTAGACTCGCGACGTTCCTCGACAACTTTGCGCAGCTTAAGGTTGCCGTCAACGTAGCGCTCCCAGACCTCGGAGCGTTGCGGCTCGGGAAGCGGCTCCTGAGCAGAGGCGAGAACGGCGAAAAAGTCGTCGCGAAGCTGGCGAATCGTCGGATCCCAGGAGTAATCGAGGCCCATGTGGGCGAGCAAAGTCTGGGTGGTGAGCTCGAGGCAGTAGTCCTCGAGTAAATTGCCGGAACCGTTGTTTTCAAACTTGTCAATGATGCGATGCGCACGGGCTTCGATCTCAGGCTGGAGAGCATCCATGTCTTCCTGCAGAAATCCGAGCTGTGCGACGCCACGGGCAGTGGTGTGGCCTTGCGGGTCGGAACCAACAAGCACGCGCGAAATGAGCTCGCCGGAGATGAACTCCTGGTATTTCTCAGGGACTTCGATGGTCGAAGAGTTTGCAGCGGATGAGAATTTCTTCCAGTCGCCGAGGACGGTCATCGCGTCTTCGTGCTTATTGACGATCCACGCGTTCAAATACGGGTAAAAGAAGGTTGGGGTCTCCTCGCGAAACTCCGCAAAATGCGAGGCTGGGTCACGGTAGTAGGCATCGCCCATGGCATCAAAGCCATGAGCAAAGGGACATTTGGAAACGGTGCGTGAGCTCATAGGTTTTCCTTGAATCTCTGGGAGTAGCGAAAGTGTTCGTGCAACCACACCAGCTATCAGCGTGTGATGTGAGACATACTTTCACATTCGGTTTACACTTGTAAAGTGAAAACATGAAAATGGTTTCCAAAAAGCCATCTGCCTGCGGTTTTTCATTAAGGAAAGTAGCGTTGAAGGTGTAATTCCCCCGAAGTTTTTTGAGAGGAAGATCCCCATGAAAGCCGTCCGCCACGTTGGCTATAAAACTTTTCCCGAGCTCAAAGACATTGAAAAACCCACCCCAGGACCAGGTGAAGTTCTCCTAAAAGTTGCGGGAGCTGGCGCCTGCCACTCCGATGTTGCTGTCTTCAATGAATTCGAAGAAGGCCTCAATCCCAAAATGGACCCAGAGTTCACCCTGGGTCACGAAAACTCCGGCTGGGCCGAAGAACTCGGCGAAGGTGTCAAAGGCATTGAAATCGGCGCAGCCTACTTGGTGTACGGCCCGGTTGGCTGCGGAGTCTGTCGCGCCTGCACCCGCGGCCAGGACACCTACTGTGAAAACGCAGCGGACATGCCTTACTCAGGCGTGGGTCTTGGGCTCGACGGAGGCATGGCGGAATACGTCATCGCCCCGGCGCGCAACCTGATTCCGCTCGGCGATGCAGATCCCATCAATGCAGCCCCGCTCTCTGACG
This sequence comes from Corynebacterium lubricantis DSM 45231, assembly GCF_000379425.1. Taxonomy (GTDB): domain Bacteria; phylum Actinomycetota; class Actinomycetes; order Mycobacteriales; family Mycobacteriaceae; genus Corynebacterium; species Corynebacterium lubricantis. The sequence continues at coordinate 101,127 of NZ_KB902193.1, read as the reverse complement.
CAGGTCTGACCCCATACCACGCTATCAAGCTGGCACTTCCCCACCTCAACGGCGGTGGCAAGACGGCGCTCGTCATCGGCCTCGGCGGACTTGGCCTGGTCGGTGTGCAGATTCTCAAGGCACTCACCGGCGCTACAGTCATTGCTACCGACATGAAGCCAGAGGCCATGGCCGCGGCAGAAGAACTCGGAGCCGTCACCGTGCCCGGGGGCGAAGATCAGGTCGCAAAGATCCGTGAGATCACCGGCGGAAAGGGCGCCGACGCTGTATTCGACTTCGTCGGAGTTGGCGCGACCGTCAAAACCGCTATGCAGTCGGCCGCAGTTCAAGGGCGAGTCACCATCGTTGGAATCGGCGACCTCTCTACCTACGACTGGGCGTTTATGACCACCCCTTACGAAGCCGAACTAGTCAACACCTACTGGGGCACCGTCGAGGAACTCCACGAGGTCGTAGATATGTACAAGGCTGGCCAGATCAAGCCACAGGTCACCACTTATTCCCTCGACGATGCGCTCGAGGCTTACCAAGCGCTTGTCGACGGCAAGATCGCCGGCCGAGCAGTCATCGTCCCTCACGGCGAAAAGTAGAAACCTAGAGTTTCCTCAACGTCAAGGACTGATTAAGCGTGCCCACGGGGCCTTCGGCATCATGGACTACCGAGCTGGTTAATCCGATGCCGTTGGCCCCGAAAGCCACGCGGGTGTCCAATCCCATTTGAATTCCCTGCGGCTCACGGAAGATGTGGAAGGTGAGATCGACATTGGGGTACATCCACTCCTCTGGTTTTTGACGCACGGCGACGCCGTTTGCCGTGTCCAATAACTTGCAGAACTCCGCTAGCGGCTGAGCCTCCTCTCCTTCCACAAGTGGGAGTTCGGAGGTAATCCAGATCTTGTTCCGCCCTGGGCGCCGCCCCGGGGCTTGCGCGGCCTTTACGCTCGCAATAAAGCCACCAGGCCACCCCAGCTCGCCTGTAACATCTTCGCATTCTTCAAATCGAGGAAGCGCATCAAATTCTTCGCCCACAACGGAAGATGTATCGCCATTCTGCAGCAACCACGCACGCGCCCGAATCGTGGCCCTGCCAGCAATCACAGCGGTGGTTTCAATCAGTTCAATCGTGCGTCCAGGTCGAAGCACTTCGGTGCTTAATTGGATTTCCTCGCGACCAATCTGGCCGAGGATGTCCATGCTGAATCGGCTAAATGTCAACGAGGGGTCAATGTTTTCCTGACGCCAGCGTTCCATATGGTGAATTACTAAGCCTGCGACTGGCGCTAGATGGAGTTCGTCCTCTCGCCATGCACCGCTTGCATGCGCAGTGGGCATATACCGATCCTCGCCAAGTGCTACGAAGTATGAGTTTTGAGTCCCTGATTGTGTGTCCGAAGTCATAGTCGTGAGGGTAGCAAAAATCAGGGTTAGAAATTGAAAGATCCTCTTAGCGCGGTAGCCAAAAATTGGATGGACTAATTGACCATCGGGGGTACCAATCGACCTACCCTATATAGACAGAGTTGTCTTTATTAAATAGACTCCGATATTTGTCATATGTTTTCCGTTAAAAAGGATCGATCATGAAACTTCTCACTCGTATCACCGCCGCCATTGGTGCGGGAGCCCTCGCCTTAGGGCTTGCCTCTTGCTCGTCATCCGAAGGAAATGACGACACTATCCGTGTTGGCACTTCACCAGGTCCTTACTCAGTGCTCTTCCAAGATGGAATCGACCCGATCCTCACAGAACGGGGCTACACAATCGAATACACCGAATTTTCTGATCTTCAGCAGGCAACAACTGCCGTCTCAGAGGGGTCGGTAGATCTCAATGTCGATCAGCATTCGGCCTACACAGGCGTGTTCAACGAAGAGACCGGTTCTGACCTGATCAACTTCACCGAGATCCCAACAGTTCCGGCAGGCCTCTACTCCGAGCGCCATGCATCACTCGAAGATGTCGCAGACGGTCAAACTGTCGCAGTCCCTATGGATGCATCTAACCTTTCGCGCTCGTTGAACATGCTGGCAGAGGCCGGTTGGATCACTATTAATCCGGACGCAGATCCAGCCTTACTCTCGGTCAACGATATTGAGGATAATCAATATAATCTGTCGATCGAGCCCATGGATTCGGCCACAATCCCTCGCGCGCTGCCAGACATTGACTGGGGCGTGATCCCAGGGTCCATGTCTTATGCATCCAAGGTCGACCCGAATCTGCAGCTCTTCCAGGAAGAACTCCGGCCCGAATTGATTTTGGCCGCTGTTACCCGCGCGGACGAAGAGGATTCTGATTGGGTCCAGGCCGTCAGTGACGCCTACCGCGATCCGGGTTTCCTTGAGTTGGTCGAAGAAGAGAACATTAACAATTACTGGTTCATCCCAGATTCCTTGAGGAGCTAAGTAGTTCATGACTCAAGCTGCAGTTGAATTCCGCGGAGTCTCGCGGTTTTACGGCGATAGCGCTAAGCAAATCACTGCCCTCGATTCGATTAGTTTCGACGTACCTGCTGGGTCAATCTACGGAGTCGTCGGAACATCGGGGGCAGGTAAGTCCACTTTGCTCCGTACTGTTAACGGGCTGGAAACCCCTTCGGCTGGCCAGGTGACTGTTCTCGATCGAATTCCTGCTGCGTTAAATGAGTCCGAGTTACGCACGCTTCGTCGAGAAGTTGGGATGATATTTCAGCATTACAACCTGCTCAATTCTAGGACTGTTGCCGACAACGTGGCCATGCCATTGGTTTTAGCTGGCACACCGAAATCGGAGATCGACCAACGCGTCTCAGAATCACTTGAGCGCGTAGGTCTGCTTGATCGTGCGCAACATCGGCCACGCCAGCTCTCAGGCGGGCAGCGTCAGCGTGTCGGGATCGCTCGTGCATTGGTTACCAATCCTCGCGTATTGCTTTGCGACGAGCCGACGAGCGCACTCGACCCTCTGACCACTACGCAGATCCTGGATTTGCTCACTCAGATCAATGAGGAACTAGGGATTACCATCCTCATCATTACGCACCAAATGGATGTTGTCGCCCGGATCGGCGATTATGTTGCGGTGCTCGAAAATGGTGAGCTAATTGAAAACGGAACTGTAGAGAGCATCTTCTCGCACCCTCAACAATCATTAACTCGGCGATTCGTAGAAACCGTTGTACCCCAACGTATCCCGGAATCCATCGTCGAAGAGTTGCGCGACAGCGACGTAGGAACGCTTGTCCGCGTTGTTCATTCCGGCGGAGCCGCCCGTACATTGTTGCGCGATCTCGAAAATCTTGGGGTTCGCGTCAGCCTCTACCAAGCCTCCGACGCTCCCCTACGTGCTACTACTGTCGGCACGATGGTGTTGGGGTTGCAAGCCGATAGATCACGTATCGACGAAGCCCTCGAACTCCTCAATAATCGACAAGGACTCAACGTGGAGGTCTTGCCATGAGTTGGATGGAAACATTTGATACCCGCGTCACTCCGCAACAATATATAGACGCCGGTGTTGAGACCATCTATATGGTGGGGGTTTCTCTTGGCATCGGTGCCCTATTAGGTATTCCGATTGCGCTGATTCTAGTCATCTTCCGACCTGATGGGCTTCGCCCCAATAGGTTCATCTACTCGCTGACAAACCTTCTGGTCAATATTGTTCGATCGCTGCCCTTCGTGATCTTGATGGTCGCTATTGTGCCACTGACCAGGTTGATCGCCGGAACTTCGATTGGAACAACAGCGGCTCTTGTCCCACTGACGATCTACATCGCCCCGTTTATTGCGCGACTCATCGAACAGGCTTTGCTCGAAGTGGATGGCGGAATACTTGAGGCTGCAGAATCCATGGGCGCCACAATGTGGCAGACCATTCGATACTTTATGCTTCCCGAGGCTAGGGCTTCGATCATCTTGGCACTCACCACTTCTACAGTTGGTTTGATTTCGGCAACAGCAATGGCTGGTTATATCGGCGGTGGCGGTGTCGGCGACCTTGCGCTGAGCTACGGTTACCAGCAATTTGATACCTTCACGATGCTCGTTACCGTAATTATTTTGATCATCGTTGTGCAGGGAATTCAATCTCTAGGCAACTGGCTCGCCCGTCGCGCCCGCGACGCTTAGCCGTTAGCCCAAAAACCGCCGGCCCCTTATTTTCGGGGCCGGCGGTTTTCTCGTCGTGAAGCGGTGCTTAGAAGCGTGACTTATGCGGAGACCTTGTCGTCGATCTGCTCCACCTTCTTGTCTGCCACGCTGTCTTCCTTCAGCGTTGGGCGCAGCAGGAGCATCGCGATGCCGATGACCAGCAGGACGGATGCCTGGTGGACCAGCATACCGATCGACATGGTCACATCTCCGGCGAAGACACCGATGAACAGGACCAAGACGGTGAACAGTGCGATCGCGATGTTGACGCGCATGGTGCGCACGGTGCGCTGGGCCAAGCCGAAGGCGTAAGGCAGGCGTGGGAGGCGGTCGGCCATCAGCGCGATATCAGCGGTTTCGATGGCTGCTGGGGAGCCGGCCGCACCCATCGCCACGCCGATGTCAGCGGTGGCAAGCGCTGGGGTGTCGTTGACGCCGTCGCCGACCATGGCCACCGTGTGGCCGTCGGCTTGGAGTTCTTGGACGATGGTGAGCTTGTCCTCGGGCATGAGCTCGGAGCGGACTTCGTCGATGCCAAGCTCAGCGCCAACGTTGCGGGCTACGGCCTCGGCGTCGCCGGTGGCCATGACTACCTTGATGCCGCGGTTGTGCAACGCGTTGACGGCTTCGAGGGCGTCGTCGCGAATTGTGTCGGCCACAGCCACCACTCCGATTGCGTGTCCGTCGACACCGACGAACATGGCGGTCTTGCCTTGCTCATTCAGCTGCAGGATTGGAGCGTTATCTACTGCCCCATCGAGCAGGTCCGCGGAACCGACTGCGACGGTGTGTCCGTCGACGTCTGCACGGATGCCCTTGCCAGCAACGGGTTCAGCGGATTCGACCATCTCGACGTTGAGGTTGCGGGCCTCAGCGCCCTGAATGATTGCCTCAGCGAGCGGGTGCTCGGAAGCGGTTTCGGCGCGTGCCGCCAGGGTCAGTACTTCATCTTCGGAGTAGACAGGGTCGAGCACGATGACGTCGGTCAGCGATGGGCGTCCCTTGGTCATGGTGCCGGTCTTATCCACTACGACCACGTCGACCTTAGCTGCGGTTTCGAGATATTCGCCGCCCTTGATCAGGACGCCGTCACGTGCTGCGCGTCCGATACCAGCCACGATGGAGACTGGGATCGAGATAACCAGCGCGCCGGGGCAGGCGATGACCAGCAGGGTCAGGGCAAGCTCGACGTTTTGGGTGATCAGGCCGATGACAGCCGCCGCGACGATCACACCTGGGGTGTACCACTGGGAGAACTTCTCCATGAAGGTCTGGGACTTGGCCTTATCGTCCTGGGCATCTTCGACGCGGTGGATGATCTTTGCCAGGGTCGAGTCGGAACCAATCCCTTCGGCTCGCACCCGCAGCACGCCGGAGCGCAGCCAGGTACCGGCGAAGACCTCGGAGTTCTCGGCTTTCTCGGCGGGGACGGACTCGCCAGTAATCTGAGCTTCGTCGACACCGCCGTGTCCGGAGATCACGGTTCCGTCTACGGGTACCTGCTCGCCGTTGCGCACTAATACTGTGTCGCCGGGTTCGAGTTCCCAGAGCTCGAGGGTTTCGGTCGAGCCGTCGTCGTTAAGCTTCGTTGCGGTCTCAGGCGCGGCATCGACCAGGTCGGAGAGCGCCTTGCGGGTGCGGTTGAGAGTTGCCTTTTCTAGGGCGCCGCCGATGGCGAAGAGGAAGGTGACCGCCGCGGCCTCCCACCAGTTTCCTAAGATCAGCGCGCCGATGGCTGCGATGGAGACCAGGAGGTCAATGGAGATGTTTTTGATCCGCAGCGCCTGGATCGCCGACTTCACAATCTGGTAGCCGGCCACCACCGTGGCCGCAATCAAGAGTCCGGCCGCAAGATTAAACTCGCCGCCGTGGTGGGAGCCGGTAATATCGACATCCCCGGTCATAAAGGCGAGAAGTATCAGCACGCCCGAGACGATGGACACTCCCCACGTTTTCCAAAAATTCGTTGTCATTGCTCTCATCCTTACGAAGGTGAACTAGATAATTTCCTTGAACAATTCCAACGATATGGCCAGCAAGCGCACACTTCCTTGACCTAGATCAAGCACCGGCAAGATGGCTATTTACCCTTGGCATGGCGATAATCCGCGTATGCGGTTATTCCTATAACTTTCCCAGCCAAGACACTTGTGGAATACTCCGAGACATGAAAATGCGCACCGTCATTGCCGGAGTAGCTGCCGCTACCGCCATCACTTTGTCCCCTGCCGTCGCAAACGCCGATGTTGTCGACGATGCCCTCAACGCCCTGCCCGCTGGCCAGATCACCTGTGCGCAAGCTGAGCGTTACTGGACCAACGAAGCTGATTACAACAACAAGGTCGCCCAGGCTAACGCGCTGGCCATGTTCGACTCTCGCGGCAACGAGATCCGCGCAGCACTTGCTCGCGTCGACGAGGCCGCTAACCGCTGTGGTCTCAAGGGCGGAAATACTGGCAACACCGGTGGCAACACCGCGCCATCTCGCCCAGCACCGTCCCAGCCTGCGCCTTCTCGCCCGGCCCCATCCCAGCCTGCACCTCAGGGCCAAGTCATTAGCCTAGCGCCACAGGGTGTTCCTTCCGTGAACATTCCAGTCGCCAACGTCGCTACCATCCAGGTGCCTGACGTGGCCGCAATGTTCCAGGAGCTGCTGGCTACGTTCAACATCAAGCTGCCTGCAGTCTCCCTTCAGGGTTCTTCTTTCTAGTCCCCTTCTAGCTGGCCAGCGGGCCCGGCGATGAATCTCCGCGCAGACGTTTCACCACGTTTTCCGCGGAGATTAAACACATGGGCACACCCACACCAGGCACGGTCGTGGCACCCGCGTAATACAACCCGCGCACTTTCTTCGACGCGTTGCTGCCCCGGAAAAACGCCGATTGGCGCAGCGTATGCGACGGCCCGATCGCCCCGCCCCGCCAGGCGTGATAGCGCTCGGCGAAGTCTTGCGGTCCGAGCGTTCGCTTCACGACGATGCGCTCCCGCAAGTCCTCCACACCGCACCACGCGGCCACTTGGTCGATGACATCCTCGGTAATCGCTTCTACTGCAGGTGATGCCTGCTCGGCATACGCATCTCCGCGCCCAAGCCCCTCCATCGCTGGTGTGGGGACCAGGATAAACAGGTTTTCGTCGCCATCAGGTGCGGTGGACGGATCGGTTGCCGACGGCATCGAAATATAGATCGACTGCGATGAATTCAGTGGACGCTGCGCGTTCGGACCGTCGAAGACCACCGAGAAATCTTTGTCCCAATCCTTGCTAAAGAGCAGGTTGTGGTGGGTGAGTTCAGGTATTTTCCCCTTCACGCCGAGCATGACCAGCACAGCGCTCAATCCTGGTTCGCGGGTGCCGAAGTACTTCTCCGGGTAGGTGCGCTTTTCCGGTGGCAGGAGCCTGGTCTCGGTGAAGTGGAGGTCTGCGCCAGAGACCACGATGTCGGAGGCGTAAGTGTCCACGGAGGCATCTTGGCGACGCACGCGCACCCCGGTCACGTCCTTACCCTCCGTGGTAATCGCGGTGACCTCGGTGTTCAACTGGATGCTCACGCCTTGCTCGCGCGCGATTTTCTCGATCGCCTTGATCACGGCGGTGAACCCGCCCTGGGGATATTGCACGCCTTGGACCAAGTCGGTTTCACTCATGAGGTGATACAGGGCCGGAGTCCGCTCGGGATGCGAGGACAAAAACACTGCCGGGTAAGTAAGCATCTGGCGCAGACGATGATCATGAAAGCGCTCGGCGACGTACTTATCTAGTGGCCGGGTCAACAGCGTGATCAGCAGGCCAAGTCGGTCGCGGACGTCCTTATGCAGGAAGGGCCACAGCGAGGTGAAGGTGGTGTACAAGAAGCGCTCGGTGGCGATGCGATAGACATCGCTGGAGCTGTCCAAGTACTCGCGGATTTTTTCGCCGGCACCTGGTTCGATGGATTCGAAGAGTTCGGCGGCTTCATTAATTCCAGAGCGCACATCAATCGGGGCCTCCCCCTCGGAGAACAGCCGGTAGGCCGGGGTGAGGTCCACCATCTCCAGCTCTTTCTCCGTGGAGGTGCCGAAGAGGTTGAAGAAGTGCTCGAACACCTCCGGCATGAGATACCAGGAGGGTCCGGTATCGAAGCGGAACCCGTCGACGGTGAGCTCGCCTGCCCTGCCACCGACGGTGTCATTCTTCTCCACCACAGTGGTGTCATAGCCCTCGCGGGCTAGAAAGGCCGCGGTGGCAAGACCTGCAACACCGGCACCGATGACGGTGGCTTTCTTCATGGTTATCTTCCTTTGTTTCCAGCGCCGAAGGCGCTTTTAGCGAGACATCTTTTTCGCCGTTGGCAGCGCACGCGCGGCGATGGCCAGCTTCTTATACTGTGGGACACTGATCCTGCGCCGGGCAAGCTCACGGGCCGGGGTCTCGTCGATCTGATCGGTGAGCTGGCTAAAGAGGTCCGTCGCTGCGACCACTCCTACGCGCGCCTCCATGGGCAACATTCCCATCACGGCGCGCGCTGTTGCTAGTTCCGCGCGGATCTCCGCGACCAACTGCGCCTTTTGGGCATCGGTGAAGTGTTCCGGGCTCACACCTGGAAAATACTCGCGCCCCAGCACCTCGAAGTCTTCGTGAATGTCTCGCAGAAAGTTAATCTTTTGAAACGCCGCGCCCAAAGCTTGCGCGCCCTGTTCCATCTCGCGGCGCTCACGAGGCGCCACGTCGTGTCCGACGAGGAAGATATTCAGGCACAGCAGACCAATGACTTCCGCGGAGCCATAGATATAGGTATCCAGTTCGCTCGCCGAAAGCTTCGCGTGCTCTAAATCCCGGCGCATCGAGGCGAAGAATGCCCGGATGTGGCCATTGGAAAACTCGCAGCGTCGCGCCGTCAGCGCATAGGCGTGCACCACGGGATCGGTATGAAAGCGCTGTTGCGGAGCGCTCAGGATTTGCGCTTCGTAATCGTCGAGAAGCGAGGCGACATCGCTGATACCCGCAGCGATTGCCGTACCGTCGACGATCTCGTCGGCGATGCGCACCATGGCGTATAAGTTGCGGACATCGGTGCGCACCGTCTTGGATAGGAGTTTTGTCGCCAGAGAAAAGCTCGTGGAATAGGTGCCGATGACCTCGTGGGCCGCCGCGCAACTCATCGAGTCGTAGCGTGCGAGGAAATCAGGTGCGCTTGTCATGCACCCCACCTCCTCAGCCGCCGATTAACCTGCAACCATCTTAATCGCCGACCGTGCCACGCGATCCGGCACCCACTGCCTTAGGACATAAAAGCCCCAGTCGGTCCCGTTGACGCCATAATGCATGCGGCCCCGGTCGTAGCGATTTTTCGGATTCACCGCACGCCAGACGGCATCGGCGACCTGCCCAGCAGTGAGATTAACGCCGAGTTTGCTTATCGACGACGCGCTCACGTTGGATAGTTTCGTCTTCGCCCACAGAGGCATGACGTCGACGCAACGGATGCCGTCCTTCTCCCATTCCAGCGACAGCGCCTCGGTCATGCCGTAGACGTAGAACTTCGTTGCCGAGTACACGGCGATATCGGGCTGGCCGAAAATGGCGGAAGCACTACTCATGCTGACCATTTGGCCCGCCTTCGCCGCCTTGAGGTAGGGGTGCGCCGCCCGCGCTCCGAGGGTGAGGCCGGTGACATTGACGTCCACGATCTTTTGTACTTTTTCCGGATCTGCGTCCGCGACGGGGCCGTCGATGATGATGCCAGCGTTGTTGTCAAACACATCGATCGTGCCGCCGGTGTGCGTGGCGAATTCGGCCAGGGCTTTCTCCCAGGATTCTGCATCTGTAACATCGAGGTGCGTTGCGACGATCCGATCGTCGCCCTGGGCCCAATCCGCGTTTTGCACGTCGCCAATGCCGACGAGCCAGCCGGCATCAGCAAATTTTTCGGCCACTTCACGGCCGATTCCTTGGGCACCGCCCGAAATAAATATTGATCGCATACGCTAGACCTTATGACACAGACCACATTTTCCGCGACACTTTCTGTGACAAACCCAACAACGGGAGAGTCGGTAGGAGACGTGCCACTTTACAACGAGACCACAACCCGCGAGGTTTTCCAGCGGGCTCGGCAAGCCCAAAAACGGTGGGCACAGGTCCCCGTCAACGAGCGCAAAAAGATCTTCCTGCGCTACCACAACCTTGTTTTGGAACGCCAGGACCAGCTGATGGACACCATTCAAGAAGAGAACGGTAAGAATCGCCGTTCGTCTTTTGAGGAGGTCTTGGAGAACGCCATCACTGCCCGCCATTACGCCTACGCGGCGGGGCGTTTGCTCAAAACTCAGCGCGCCAAAGGTGCCCTGCCCATCTTGACGAAGACCGAAGTTGAGCACTCCCCCGTGGGGGTAGTGGGCATAATTGCGCCGTGGAATTACCCCCTCACCCTGTCGATGTCCGATGCCATCCCCGCCATCTTGGCGGGCAACACGGTCGTCCTCAAACCCGATTCCACCACCCCCATGACAGCCCTGCTGGGCGCCGAACTGCTGCGCGAAGCCGGTCTGCCCGAAGACGTTCTCAATGTTGTTCCGGGCCCAGGCAGCAAAGTGGGCCAGACGATCGTCGCGGAGTGCGACTACCTGATGTTCACCGGCTCTACCGCGACCGGCAAGACCTTGGCGGCCCAGGCGGGCGAGCGCCTCATCGGTTTCTCCGGCGAGCTCGGTGGCAAGAATCCACTGATTGTCACTGCCGATGCCAACCCTAAATCCATTGTGCGCGGAGTCCGCGATGCGTGCTTCTCCAACTCGGGCCAGCTCTGCATTTCCATTGAGCGCATTTACGTCCACGAAAACGTTGCCTCGGAGTTCATTTCGGAGTTTTCCCAGGCAGTGAACTCGATGGTGATTGCTGCCGACAATTCCTGGGACACGGACATGGGCTCGTTGATCAGTTCCGAGCACACCGATAGCGTCGCCGAGTTTGTCGACGATGCCGTATCTAAAGGTGCCACCGTATTGGCTGGAGGCAAGCGCCTTACTGATCTCGGCGATGCCTTCTACGCCCCGACGGTCCTGGGCGATGTGCCTGAATCAGCACGGCTTTTCCACGAGGAGGTCTTCGGACCAGTAGTGCGCATTGAGGTTATCCGTTCCCATGAGGAGGCCATTGAGAAAGCCAACGACACTGGGTACGGCCTCAACGCCTCGATCTTCGGGCCGTCGAAGACCGCCCGCGCGATCGCCTCCCAATTGGAGGCAGGCACAGTGAATATCAACGAGGGCTACGCCGCTGGTTGGGCAAGCCTAGACGCGCCGATGGGAGGATGGAAGCAATCCGGGGTCGGCCGCCGCCATGGCGACGGAGGTCTGCTGAAGTTCACCGAGGCCCGTACCATCGCTGACCAGCGCTTAATTACTATTGCTGGGCCCGAGTCCATGGGCTCCGAGAAATGGAATGGCCTGCTCACGGTGGCCCTCAAAGTTGCGCGAGACTACTTGCGCTAACCGGCGTACGGTGGGGCGCATGAACACCAGTGATTTCATTATTGACCTTGTTCAACGCACTCGCGATTCCCTCGCCGGGATCCGCGAGCTCACCGCCGCCGAGCTCACCGCCCATCCCGCGGATCACCCAAATTCAGTGTCCTGGTTGCTGTGGCACGCCGGCCGCGAGATGGACGTGCAATTCGCCCAGCTCTCCGACACCGAGGAAGTGTGGTCTGAGCAGGATTTTAGTACCCGCTTCGATCTCGGCCCAGTTGGCGATACCATCGGCTACGGCCACTCCCGCGAAGAAGCCACACAGATCAACACCACCGATCAGTCCCTTCTAAACTCCTATGTTCTGGCAGTTCTGGAGGGCATTGACCAGCAGGCAAAGAAGTGGTCCGATGCGGACTGGGACTTCGTCATCGGCGAATACGATGGCCAGAAAATTACCCGTAGGGTGCGCACCACTTCCCTTTTGATCGATGCCATCGAGCACCTAGCCCAGGCGATGTATGTCACGGGCATGCCCCAAACTGGGGCAAAGGACTAGCTCCACTCGAAAAGAGTTCCCTCCGACGACGTGATTTTTACCCCTGGACTAGGAGATACCCACAGGTCAACCTGAATCTCGCCCGTTGTGTAGGACAACGTCTCGTTGGTGTTCTCCAGCACTTCGACCGGGGTGGTGGCCAGCCACGGGTGACGACGACGAATGCCAATCAGTTGCTGATGAATTTCATACAGCCACTGTCCCGCCGGCGCCAGGCCCTCCGGGCTCTCTGGCAGTGGTGGTCGTACCGGATCATCGGCGGCGAATCCTTCGCCCCGCGTTCCGGTAAAGCCTTGTTCGTCGCCGTAGTAGATGCTCGGCATGCCCGGCACCGTCAGCAAGATCGCAGCTGCAAGGACCTCCTTGCCTTGGCCCACCGTTGAGGCAATACGGTCAACGTCGTGATTGCCAACAAAAGTGTTTGCGATCATCTCTGCCGAGAACTCATTGTGTCGGCCCAGGGCGTGGACCAGCTCGAAGAAGTTTCCGTCCTTCAGTGAGCTCCAGATTGCCTTCCACAATTCGTATTGGGTGACCGAATCCAGGGTTCCTGCCTGCGCGATCTCTGCGTAGTCGCCGTGGATGACTTCGCCCAAGAAGATCGCCTCTGGGTAGTGCTCGCGCACGCGGGCCAGCACGGAGCGCCAAAACTCGGCAGGGACCGAGTAGGCCACATCTAGGCGCCAGCCGGAGATCCCCTTGGCCAGCCAATACTCCATGATCTCAACCACCATGTCGTGGACCTGCGGGTCCGCGTGGTTAAGAGTGGCTAATTCTTCGTGGCCTTCCCAGTTCGTGTCTCCCGCCAAACCCTGGGCCACGGCCGGGTGGGTCGCAGCTACGTGGTTAAACACCCCGTCGAGCATGACCCGGATGCCGCGCGCATTGCAGGCTTCCATCAGCGAGTCAAAATCGGCCTCGTTGCCGAGACGCGAATCAATCTTGAAATGATCCAGGGTGTCGTACCCGTGGCTAACCGATTCAAAGATCGGCCCCAGGAGCAGGCCGTTGCAGCCAAGCTCGACCAGGTAGTCCAGCCACGGCTCGAGGCTGCGGAGGCGGTGGCCGGAATCGTCTCCGTCGCGGTCCCGGATGGGGGCTCCACTAGATCCCAGTGGATAGACCTGCCACCAGATGGTGTTCTCAAGCATGAACTTCCTCCTTGCTAAAGATGCTTGTTGAGTCTTGCTCAGTAATTTATATTGAGTCTAACTCAATACATGTATAGTTGTCACTATGACACCTGCGCCACGACGAAGATTAAGCGTTGAACAACGCAAGGAAAGCATCATCTCTGCTGCTGGATCGCTGTTTAGCGCATCCACCTACTCCGAGGTCTCCACGCAGGAAATCGCGACCGCCTCGGGCACCTCCCAGGCCTTGATCTTCCATTACTTCGGATCAAAGGCCGACCTCTATGCCACCTGGGTCTCCGAAGTTCTTCACACTCTCCTCGACAGCCTGCGCTCGTCTATCGCCGAGGTACCCCCCAACACTTCCCGGCGCGACCAGATTCGCATTGGACTCGAAACCTACCTCGACCACATCGAACGCAACCCACTGACCTGGTCCATCGCACATCGAGGCGGCGATGAGCCCGCTGAGGCCACCAATCGTCGTTTAGAAATCCGCGACGAGCTTTACGACGAGCTCCTTGCCCTGCTCAACCCCGGAAGCATGCGCGGACGCTACGCCATTGCGGGATTTATCGGCTTCCTCAACGCCGCCTGCCTCGAATGGTCCGACGCCGGCTGCCCAGACAATGACCGTGGCCCGCTGCTCGAGGCCACCCTAGGCTCCCTCGAGGGCGCGCTGGGTGACTGGGGCGGGTAGCAAGCATTACACGGAAACGGCCGGCTTGCCCACGCCTTCCGTTACCAGAGCCACGAGGCTCTCACGGATGAACTGCATCCAATCGTTTGTACCCTCGGCGTAGCTGTCCATATGCTCCTGAAGACCACGGTGGGTGAATGTGAGCTCGGTGGTCTCGCCTTCATCTTTGAACTCAAACACCAGGTCAGTGTCATTAAACTCATCCACCGGCGAGTTATGCCCCGTCTCCTCAACGTGCCACACGAGAGTCTCATAAGGCACCGCCTCAGCCACACGGAACTGGGAGAATTGGTCTCGCTCGTTGACCTCGAAGACCTCACCTTCATGATCGGCCTTGCCTTCGATAGCGCTCATCCACCATTTCGAAGGATCCGCAATGGCTTCGTAGACCTTCTCTACTGGGGCGTCGATGGACACGGTAATGCTGAAGTCCTCGACCTCCTCCGCTTGAGTGCCATCCGAGTACTCCAGATCCTCCATCATGCTGTCCGGATCGTAAATGGCACAGCCGTAACCCGCTTCGCGCAGCAGGCGCAGTCCCTCTTTGATCACCCGGCGACCCATCCGGTTGAATCCCGTCACACGCGAAGTGTCCAACACGATCTTGTCGCTGGTCAGGTGGTGTTCGCTCAACTCGTGGAGCACGTTTTCGGCGGCCGGGAAGTTAATCATCCCCTGGAGCGACACCACGGTGGCGTCGCCTTCGCGCTCAATCGAACGGATACCGGGCACCGTGTAGTACGAGGCGCTCATTAAGTGCAAGCCCATCTCCTCGGAGAGGCGCTCAAAAGTTTTGACGCCGCGCGTCGAATTACCCTGCTCGTCCAGGCGCGGAGACAAGGTAGCAATCCCTAGCTGGCCCGGCATGGTGCCAATCAGTCCGCCACCAACACCAGATTTCGCGGGGATCCCAACGTTGGCCATCCAACGCCCAGCGGCGTTGTACATGCCCGCCGAGCTCATGACGGCAAGCGTTCGTCGCGAAGCGTCTTCGCTGAACACCCGCTTCCCCGTCACCGGCTGGATCCCGCCGTTGGCCAACGTCGCGGCCATGACCGCGAGGTCGCGCGTGGTCAGCATGAACGAGCACTGCGCGGTGTAGCTGTACACCGCGTCGTGTGCCTCGTCGCCAATAATGTCGTAGCTGCGCAACATGTGCGCAATGGAGAGGTTGCGGTCGGCGATCTTCATCTCGTCGTCAGTGAGCTCTTTGTTGATCCGCATCTCGCGCCCGGCAAGATCAGTAAAGAGTGCCTCGATGCGCTCAATGCGCGCCTCCACCGTCGAATCGGGCCCGTTAATCAGCTGATTCACCGCAATAGCCCCCGCATTGATCATCGGGTTATCCGGGCGTTTCGACGATTCCTCCAAGCTCAACTCGTTGAACGCCTCACCGGACGGCTCGACACCGACGACCTTGGCAACCTCGTCGGCGCCCAACTCCTCAAGAGCTAGGGCATAGGCGAAGGGCTTGGAGATCGACTGAATGGAAAACTCCACGTCATCGTCGCCGACCGAATACACGTGCCCGCTTGTGGTGCACAACGCCAGCGAAAATGAATCGGGGTTGGCGTATTTGATCTGGGGTACGCCATCGAGCACTTCGCCGCCATCTTGATCGCGGACTTCGTTGAGGATGTCATTCAAGAAATCAGGAATCGGGGTATGCATGCGGCTCAGTGTACGTAATGTCCTCGGATGATGCCGTCGCGCTGGCTACGTGGCCGAACGGTTTTTCCAACGGATTTTTTAACACTGAGAACGAATCCCGGCGCCCCAAGGTGAGCCCTAGTTGGTAGTTAAATAGCGTGGGATCCGGCTCCATTCCGGCCACAGCGCGGACGATCGCCGAGGGGAGATCAGCGCCTGCTGCGTGGCAAAACGGGTATCCACCGCCGAGACGTGGATTGATGTCGATGATCTGCGGGCGCCCCTGCGCATCTTCCTTAAAATCCACATCGATAGAACCGGTTGCGCCCAAAAGCGTACCCAGTTTCACCATTGGACTCCGAAAAGGTTCCGCGGACACGGTCACAGCCACATCAGTATCACCGTCGCGCATGGACACTTTGCGACGAGCAACGACGCCGAGAAGTTGGGAAATGCCATCGACCGTGAACGCGCCGTCCACGCCATATTCGGGTCCTGGAAGCCGCTCCTGGATGACGACCGATTCGTGTGTGCGCCACGGACGTGCATCTTGGTCAAGTGCGATTTCTTCAGACTCGGCGATTGCTTCTCTCAGCCCCGCAGCATTAGTTAGACAAAGCCCTTTGGAGCCGCTGCCGAACCGGTGCTTGACCACGTATTCGGAAATTTCCGTTGCATTCTTTAAAACTGCGTCTACTTCGCTGCCCAGAAAAGTTGTGGGAGTGGGAATCCCAGCTTCGCGCAAGACCACGGAGAGACGGTACTTGTCCAGGACAAGTGCTTGGGACTGCGATGCCAACCCAGCGACAACGCAACCACGTTCTCTGAGTCGGTCCGCTAGGTCGTGTTGCGAAAGTCCGGTGTCACGCACCGGACTTTCGCAACACTGCTTAAACCCCGGGACTCAATCATCGAGGCCCTGGAGGACCTCGCGCTTCAACGCTGCGTCGAACGACTCCGCCAACGCGTTGTCAGCACTGCTGTCGATCGCTCCCATCGACTGCCGGATCCCCAGCTGTGCGCAGTCGTCCTGGAACGCATGCGAGGTGTTGCGATGACCAGTTGAATCCGCCTGTTGTCGGTCGGCTCGTCTTCGGGGTCCTCCGGGTCGTCGGCGGGTTCCTCGGGTTTCTTGTTGAGGTTCTTCGCGAGCTCGGTGGCGGCGGTCCGCTGGTCTGCGGCGTCCAGCTCAGCGACGGTGGCGTCGATGTTCTCAGTGCCGTCGGTGAGGTAGGTCAGGTACTGCAGTTCCTCCGCGGTCGGGGGTTTGCTCTCGTTGTACGCGTCGTTGAAGGTGGCGAGTGCTTCGGCGCGGAGCTTGGCAGGGTCTCGGGGAACTTGAATGGCATGCTCCCTGTCCTTTCCAGGGTTGGGGTGTTGGCCCCGGCCTTCCCGGTGGCTCACTGTGCATGCAAGCCGGTGGGGGAGCGTGTCAAGTTGTTTGTGTGTGGGGCGTGATTATTAGAGGTAGGGCTCGAAGCGGTCAGGGTAAGCCACAGACATCTGGTTGATGGCCTGCTTCCAGTTCGTCACCCGCCTGCCCTCGATCAGCCGGCCGCTGGTCGCCGCGACCCATTTGCCCTGCTTAGCGCGCTTGGCGGCCCGTTTGTCCTCAATGTTGCAGATCATCAACCACAAGGTTTTGATCGCAGACTCATCGTTGGTGAACTGCACCCGATTCCGGGTGGCTTTACGCAGCTCGTTGTTCATCGACTCAATCGAGTTCGTGGTGTAGATCACCTTCCTGGCCATCGGTGGGAACTCCAGAAACGGGATGAACCGGTCCCACGCATCGCGCCACACCTTGACTGACTGCGGATACTTTTCCCCCAGCTCGGAGGCCTCGAACTCCGTCAACGCCGCCAGAGCGGTCTGCTCGGTGGGGGCGGTGTAGATCTTCTTCAACCCGGCGGACACCGCCTTACGATCTCCATAGGCCACCCACCGGTTTGCTGCCCTGATCAGGTGGACGACACAGGTCTGGACCATCGAATCCGGCCAGGTGGCTTCCACAGCCTGTAACTCGCAACGCCGATTGGCGGTTTTTCCACAACTTCAGTTGGCGGTTGCAAGCGATGGAGATTGAGAAACCGGACAAGTCGTAAAGAGGTTCGGGCAGGCTCAGTAGATCCAAGCTATCGCCGCCGACAAAAACGAAGACAGTCGAGCGATCCTAACGGCCGAAGGTGATTCCTCTCCGGCAAGACGTCAATCCTTCCGAGCGATCCCCCTCCCCATCCCCCTTTCGGGCATGTAGTCACAACCCTTTCAATGGGCGCTCAGATCACAGATGACGACTATGGGTACCCTCACCACAATCAATCCCACAACGTGGTAGAGAACATCAGGGGGCAATCCTAAGGCCTGAGTCACGAAAATGCTGTGGGAGAACTTGTGACACATTCCCCCTCCGAAAGGATGGTCTTCACTCGAGCTTCCTTGAGAGGTGGGGTTCACACCTGCCGATGACATCTGTGGACTGTGCCTAAATCGGTCGTTTTAAACACAGGGAAGTTGAGGCCGTCCCCCTCAGATCCGGAAAGCTGGGATCAAGACGGGTCTGTACGTGCAGGGTCTGTTCTCCCCTTACGTAGCCCGATCTCATAGGAGGTGAAGGCGATCAGGGTGACCACAACCAGTGGGAGGATGAACCCCGCCATCACGGTGGTGAACCCCTCCAGGGCATCGTGTTCGGTAGCTGCAAGGACGAGATAGCCCGTGTAGGCGACATACAGCCCGAGAAAAACTGCCCCCTCCCACCGTGCCACCACAAAACCGGTGAAGACAACGGGCAGCAGAGCTGCTGCCGCGGCCAGCATGACCGGGATATCGAAGGCGATGGCGGCGCTGGACACCGGGATGCCGTCGAGGGAAATCAGGGCGGGCAGTCCGAGCACCAGTCCGATGTTGAAGATGTTGCTGCCCACGATATTTCCCACCGCGATGTCCCGTTCACCACGGCGTACCGCGGTAATGGAGGTCACCAGTTCAGGCAAGGAGGTACCGATGGCAACGACGGTCAGCCCGACCACGAGACTACTGATGCCCAATCCGGTGGCAATGTTGACCGCCCCATCGACCAGGAGGGTGGCCCCACCCACCAGCAGCGCGATTCCGACCACTATGAGCAGGAGGGATTTGAGAGTGGATGTGGCAGGTGTTTTTTCGTCTCCGTCCCCGGTATCGGAGGCGGCGGTGGTCTCCGTGGAATCGACCGGGGGCCGTGCGCGGCGACGGCTGGCAACAATCGTCCACACCGTGTGTGCAACGACCACGCTGAACAGGATCGCACCATCGACCGCGCTGATTACCCCATCGAGGGCCATCACGAGCAACCCGGCCGATAGAGCGACCATTACGGGAACATCGAACCGTACCAGTCCGCGTGTGACGACCAGGGGGAGGATCAGGGCGGAGAGTCCGAGAATAAACAGGATGTTGACGATATTGCTACCGACCACATTTCCCACAGCCAATCCGGGCTCATCCTGCCAAACCGCCCCGATGGTAATCGCCAGTTCCGGCGCGGCTGTAGCTGCTGACACGACGGTCAAACCGACCACCAGTGAGGAGATTCCCACCCGGCGGGCCAGCGCTGACGCACCTCGCACCAGGAGTTCCCCGCCTACAACCAACAGCAGCAGTCCGACAATGATGCGTCCCACATCCAATAATCCCATGCCCCAGAGTGTACCGAGATCACGGCATCCTCGGAGTGTGGGAAGGGCGGCGGAAGACGCCTCTAATTATTGAACTGAGCGTGCCATAGGAGAGTGCATTCTACATGCTTTGGAAAGCGATGCCGCGCTGGATCAGACAGCGAGGCAGGAATATCCCCGTCATAGTCACCCACCCGCGACCAGGCAGTCGAACAAACATCCGCAGTTCCAACAATTCCACCGTTTACCTGGACGCAACCCACCAGTGCGCAGAGGATGCGGCGGTTGCTACCCGGTTTCCCGCCCAGGAGGCGGCAAATAACTTTCCGACGGGTCTTCCCCCAGGGCGAAGGGCCTGATGTCAATGGGACGGTCTGATATCTCTCCGAATGGGTCCTTCTCTTCGTTCCTCCCGTTCCCTCCGGACGGACTCCCGTTGGGCGTCGTCATCGTCCTCATGGCTGAGGATGCTGATACTGCCATTGGGCTCCAGGTAGGCCCGGTGCACCTGGGCGACATCTTCAATGCCGTGAAGCCAGAGCTGGGTCATCACCTCCCCCTCGGTCATGAACTCTCGTCGCAGTGTGCTGCGGACGAACCTCCCATCCTCCACCAGAGGACGTGGGGCCGCTTTCACGATTCTTCGGAACCACTTGAACCGGTAACTCAGCGCATCAAGTAACACACTCCAGAACAAGATGACGGAAACCAGGATAAGCCCGTCACCGAGTGTCTGACTGCCGCCATTCATCCCGGCACTCGCCGCATCAGCGACCAACACGATGACGAGCACATCGGTCATACCGACGGACCCGGATTCCCGTCGTCCCACCAACCGTATAAGGGCATAGAGCACCAGAAATGTGATGGTGTCCCGTACAATGATCTCGAGTATCGGCAGGCTAGGGGCTAGGTCCTGTTGCGAAAGTAGGGGCCAGGGCAGGCGTGGAAGCTGGAAAATAGGGCGGCCTCCGGTGTAGCGAGGGGGGTGCGAACTCACCACGCCGGACACAGGAGGCCTTGATTCCCACCCTAGATGCCGCCACCCGTCACGACCTCACCGATGCCCAATGGAATGTGCTCACACCGCTGCTACCAGCACTGTCCCGGTACGGCAGACCACGACGCTACGACCTACGGAACCTGATCAACGGCATCCGACACCGCATCCGAATCGGCTGCCCCTGGCGGGACGTTCCCGCCCGGTACGGACCCTGGTGGCGGGTCTACGCGTTGTTCCGGTCCTGGCAACTGGCCGGCACCTGGTCGACGATCGAAGCCGAACTCCAGTCCCAGGCCGATGCCCAGGGGCACCTCGGGTGGGAGATCTCCGTGGATTCCACCACCGCCCGGGCACACATCCACGCCGCCGGGGCACGGCGGGACTCACCACAACGAATCGACGGTGAACCCGATAACCATGCCCTCGGCCGATCCCGGGGCGGATTCTCCACCAAGATCCATCTGGCCTGCGACCAGCACCTACAGGCGGTGTCGTTTACTCTGACTGCCGGGCAAGCCGGTGACAGTCCGCAGCTGACGCAAGTCCTGGACCGGATCCGGGTGACCCGTCCCGGCTCCGGTCGACCACGGAACAGGCCGGATCGGGTGCTGGCGGACAAGGCCTACTCATCGTGGGCGAACAGGTCATATCTGCGGTGTCGGGGAATCACGGCCACGATCCCGATCAAAGAAGACCAGAAAGCCCACCGCCGGGCCAAAGGTTCCCGGGGCGGGCGGCCACCGGCCTTCGACCCGGAAGCCTATAAGGGCCGCAACGTCGTGGAGCGGTGCTTCAACGCCCTCAAACACAACCGCGCGGTGGCCACCCGCTACGACAAACTCGCCGTCCGTTTCGAGGCCGTCGTCCAGATCGCCAGCATCAACCGCTGGCTCAAACGACTTTCATAACAGGACCTAGGCCCTGCGAGTGGACGTTGAGCTCGTAGTCGTTGAGGGAGAGGAACAAGTCAGGGCGCTCGGCCTCGACCCAATCTAATAACACCTTTGGGTATTCCGCCGAGTTGTAGGCCGGCATGGCCACGGCCCGATCAGCAACGCGCATACTCAAGCTATTTGTTCTATATTCCATGGCGATTACTTCGCCCGGAATCCCCTGATTGATCAGCGCCTGTTGGAACCATTCGATATAGTGGGCGCGCTGACCCGATGAAGCGACAACAATTTTCAACCCATTCTCCATCCCAAAAAGTTTCTTCCTCAAGCATTTCATAGTTTGGTAAGTAAATCCTTAAAATGAATGAGATATGTATCTCTCGGAGATCACACCAATTGGTAAATTTCTCGCCATGCGTTATGGGCTTGACCTCGACTTCCCCATTCTGAAGGCCCTCAACTACCTTCTGAGGTAAGTTGAATGAATCAATAAACTAGCTCTATATCCGGAGAGCCCCATGCCACACAATGCAGTGCCACCAACCCCCGCTTTTGTCATCGACCTTCCAGCGCTCAATCAACTCCTCGGAGATTTCCAAGGAGCCTTAGAGAAGCACTGGCCTAATTCGATTCTGTCTTACTCCTTTAAGACGAATTCCTTGCCTTGGTTGGTGTCGTATATGCGCACTCAGAATGTGTGGGCTGAAGTGGTTTCTGACACCGAATACGAGCTCGCCCTTGCCTTGGACTACACGGCTGATCAGGTCATTTACAATGGGCCGATCAAGAGCCGAGACCGCCTTCGCAGCGCTTTGCTCGAGGGATCCATTGTCAATCTCGACGCGAAGCGCGAAATCGAATGGACTGCAGAACTTGCTCGCGAGATGCCGGACAAAGACTTTGGTGTGGGGCTACGAGTCAATTGGGAACTCGAGGAGTATTGCCCGGGCGAAAGCGGAGCCCACGGGGAGGCAAGTCGTTTTGGCTTCGATCGGAAAAACGGCGAGCTTGATCAGGCCATCGCAGATCTGAAAGACGCAGGAGTGCGGGTAGCGGGTATTCACCTGCATCGTGCGTCCACGACTCAGAGTTTGGGAGTTTTTCGGGCAGTCGCCACGGTTGCAGCGGAGCTCATTGCAGCCCACGACCTTCACCTTGATTGGGTAGACGTGGGAGGCGGGTTCTTCGGCAGCCTAGACCGCTCGCCTTCCTTCGACGAGTACGTCTCCACCATCAAGGAGGTCCTCGAGCCAGTTGTAGATATCAACCACACGCGCCTCATCGTTGAACCTGGTGGCGCGCTCGTGGCTGTCCCGCTGGAGTTTCATGCGAGCGTCATTGATGTGAAAGAGATCGATTCGGAAACAATCGTGGTCACGGATGCCAGCCGTACAAACATTGACCCCCTATTCCGTCGCAAGCGCCCATTTAAGACCAGCCTCGAGACCAAATCTACCGAGCTGCGCGACGAGCAGGTCATCGTTGGCTTCACCTGTATGGAAGACGACCGAATCATGAAGCTAGAAAATGCGCCCGCTCTCGAAGTAGGCGACACCATCACCTTCTATATTGTCGGCGGCTACACCATGAGTTTCCAGCCCTTGTTCATCCAGTTCCTTCCGCCGGTTTATGTGCGTGACAACGATTCACTCACGCCGGTTCGGCGCCAGTGGGGAGTCAACGACTTTCTGCAGGGCAACGAGTGGATTGGGGCCGACGGCACCACCGCTGGTAGCTTCTAAGCCGACTTTCCGGTTTCGGACTCTGCCTCGACCCGCTTGAGATAGCACTCGAAGCGGTGATGCGAGTGGGTGAGCATTTCAATCTGCTCTTCCATTCGCTTCATTTGCGTGCGCAGTTCCTGCTCCATCTCCGGATTGTGGTTGGGCGGCAATTCTGCCTCGGGCCCCTGCACACAAGGCAAGAGTTGAGCGATGAGTTCTGTATTAAAGCCACTGTCAAGTAGTGCGCGGATCTGACGGACCTGTTCGACGGTGTCGTCGGAGTAAGTACGGTACCCGTTGCTCGAGCGCTCCGAGCCAATCAAACCCTTCTGCTCGTAGTAGCGCAATTGACGCGGGGTGGAGTCTGTCAGTTCTGCCAATTCGCCGATCTTCATCTCTGCCCTCTCCAGAATCTTCTCGAAGTGAAACTCATCACTGGGCTCGACCTTAACACCAATGTCAAGCTTTAACCTATGCACCATGACAACTAACCAGGACTTCAACCTCACCGGTGCAAACCAAAAACCGCTCTCAGAACACCCCGGTATGCGCTACGCATACAACCCCAACGGAATGACCATCGGCGTGATTGCCCCCTTCGAAGGCTTCCAAGGCCCGGTGCCAACAATGAAGGACCATGCGCAATTGGTCCGCAAGGCCGAGGAAGGTGGCATCGCACAATTCTGGGTCCGCGACGTTCCACTGCTGGATCCCCGCTTCGGAGACACCGGCCAAGTCTTTGATACCTACACCTACCTGGGCTACCTCTCTGCGATCACCGAGAAGATTGCACTCGGAACGGCTAGCTCGGTTCTGCCACTTCGCCACCCCCTCGACATTGCAAAGGCCTCTGCCAGCGTTGACCAGCTTTCCGGTGGCCGCTTCACTCTCGGCGTGGCCAGCGGTGACCGCCCGGTTGAGTTCCCCGCTTACGGCAAGAACCATGCTGACCGCGGAGAGTTGTTCCGCGAGTCCCTCGAATTCATCCAGCGAGCTCAGAATGAGTCTTTCCCAGAAATCGACTCTCCGCTTGGCACTATGAGCGGCGCGGACCTCTTGCCCAAGCCAACCCACCAGCGCCTTCCAGTCTTTGTCACCGGCACCTCGCGCCAGACCCCGGAATGGATTGCCAAAAATGCAGACGGCTGGCTCTACTACACCCTGCCCCCACAGCAGCAGGCACAGAACATCGAGGCATGGCGCCAAATGACCGCCCCGAAGGGTGAACCGGGATGGAAGCCATTCAACCAGGCCACCTACTTCGACATCGTCGAGGACCCTAAGGCCGCACCAACTCAGATCCACCAGGGTCTGCGCCTCGGCCGCGAAGCACTACTTGAGTTCTTGATGTTCTGGCAGTCCATCGGCATCGATCAGCTGATGATCAACTTCAAATCGTCGACACGCCCCGTCGGAGATGTCCTCGACGAGATGGCCGAGTACATCCTGCCGCACTTCCCTGCTGGGCAAACCGCAGCGCAGAAGAATTAAATCGCACTAATTAATAGGGAGAATTTCCATGCACCACCGCATTGTCTTCGTCAAGAAAATCGCTACTACCAGCTACGAAAAGTTCCATCTGGACTGGCAAATGGTCCACGCCCCCTTGCTTATGGGCACCGTTAACCTCAAGGGTTACGTGCAGAATCGCCCCGTAGCGGCGCAGTGGGGCCGCGGGCTCTACGACGGCATCGCTGAGCTGTACTACGATTCGGCCGCGCTCGAGCAGGAGGCTTTCGATTCGCACCAGTCGAAGATTATCCGCGAGCACGAGCACTCCTTCATGGTGGAGGAAGAGACGTTTTCAGCGCTTGTCGACGAGCAGGTGGAACTTGAGGGACGCCAAACAGCGAATCGAGTCTTCATCTTCGACGGCGACGAAAAGCGCATCCCCGAAGGTCTGGCTGTACGAGTCAGCCGCCTCCACCTCGATGACGCAGAAACTCACACTGGAGCACGAAGCATCCTGTCAGTCTGGACGGCTTCTGAGCCCGATGCATTCAAGGTCAAGGATGCGCTCGGCGGGGAATCTGAGAACATCGAATCTCTTGTAGTCACCCCAACCCCAATTGTGACTCCACCGATTGCGCCATACATCGCATAAAACAAGCGCATAAAACAGGCGCTTACCAATAAAGGAGAAATCATGAATCTACACCACCGCATTGCCTTTCTGATCCCGAAGGAAGACACCTTCCCTACCGACAGTCCTGAGGCCATGGATAAGTTCCATGAGCACTGGAATAACGCGCACGGCGAGTACGTCATGCCGGTCACCGACGTGGTCGGCTACGTGCAGAACCGCCCCGTGGACAACCAGTGGCACTGGGACCAGTTCCACGGCATTGCCGAGTTGTTCTTTGCTTCCCCCGAAGGCGAGGAGGCTGCATGGGCACACGAAGCCTGGCGGGAGAAGCTGGCACCGGACGAGGAGTACATGTTCGATGTCGAGAACGGATTCTCGGCCATCGTGGACAACGTCGAAGAGCTTCGCGCAGGCGATGTCACCCGTACCCGCGTCCTCTCCCTCGGAGGCAGCGTGGAGAATCTGCCGGTCTACCCGCGCATCGGCGCCACCCACCGCATCACGTTATCTGACACGGTGCCCGTCGAAGGCGGGTCCAACGAGCTGATTTCCGTGTTCACCCGCGGCCGCGATGAGGCAGAAAAGGTCGCCGGGGTGCTCGGTGGGCGCACCGTCATTGTCGACACCATTCAGATGATTCGGCCAGAGGGATGGCCAAACGTTTAAGCTGCGTGTTAAGCGCGCAGCCGCTCGTCGTAAAGCGGGTTTTGTCAAAGCCTTGAAACCCACCGCTCAACGGGGGAAACTAAGGGTATGACTAAGGAGAACCTGACCATCCCTGTCCCCGAGGGCCTCGCCGAGCAGGCGGCACTACTGGGCTCCCCTACCAGCGCGCTCAGCGACGATGAGGCGCGCACTTTCGTCCATGCCGAACTGGACAAGCTCGATTTTGATGGCAAAAAGGTTGTCATTGTCATTCCGGATGGCACTCGTTCCGGCCCGCACGGGCTGATGATCCAGTCGGCGTATGACGCGATTGCGGATCGGGCTGCGTCAATCACGATCCTCATTGCGCTGGGTACGCATGCGGCGATGGAGGAACCGGCGATTGAAAAGCTGCTGGGTGTGGACTCCGGCGAGATCACTACCCGCTTCCCCAAGGCCCAGGTAGTCAACCACGATTGGCAGAACCCAGAGGCGATCGTTTCCTTGGGTACTGTTCCTGCCGAGGAAATCGAGCGTTTGACGCACGGTCTGCTCACCGATCGTGCGATGGACGTGCAGATTAACAAGCTTGTCGCGGAAGCCGACGTGAACTTGGTGGTTGGCCCGATCTTCCCGCACGAGGTTGTGGGCATGTCCGGCGGAAATAAATACTTCTTCCCTGGCTGCTCTGTGCACGATGTGATTGATATTTCGCACTGGGTCGGCGCCCTGATTACTGCTTCCGACATCATTGGCACGCTCGGCATTACCCCGGTGCGCCAGCTGGTGAACACCGCCTCAGAGATGATTGAGGGCGAACGCCTTGCCGTGACCTACGTGGCCACCACCGCGCCGGATGACACGGTCACTCTCAATGCCGTTGCCGTGGGCACCACCGAATCCGCGTGGGCTGCAAACGCCGAGATCGCCCATCAGACGCACATCAAGTGGCTGGATGAACCGTATAAGCGCATCGTGTCCAAGGTTCCCACCATGTACGAAGATCTGTGGACCGGCGCGAAGGGTGTGTACAAGATGGAGCCGGTGTGCGCCGACGGCGGCGAGATCATCGTCTACGCCCCGCACATCACCGAGATTTCCGAGATGCACCCCGGCATCGGCGAGATCGGCTACCACTGCATTGACTACTTCATCAAGCAGTGGGACAAGTTCAAGGACCACCCGTGGGGCGAGATCGCGCACTCCACGCACGTTCGTGGCCTGGGCGAATACAACGCCGAGACCGGCGAGGAAACCCTGCGCACCACGATCACCCTGGCATCGCGAGTACCCCGCGAGGTCTGCGAGGCCTACAACCTCAACTACGCGGACCCCGACACCCTGGACTGGGACGAGTTTGAGCAGGACCCAGACACTTTGGTGGTCGAGCACGCCGGCGAGATCCTGCACCGCCTGAAGTCGCAAAAGCAGTAATCGACACCTAGAACTGTGATTTCCTGGGACCTGAGATGAAAGAACTTTCATCGAAATCCCAGGATTGACAGGTCTGTCACAGGTTGTGGTGCGCGTGCTATCACTCTGATTTCTTAGATTGACAATATGCAGAAGAAATCATTGATCGCTCTCGCCCTGTCCGCCACTACCGCCCTCGCGCTGGCCGCATGCTCCGAGAACACAGGTGACACTGCGGCAACAGACCCCACTTCCGAGGCAACGACCGTCACCACCACCGCAGCCGAAACCGAAACCGAAACTGCCGAGCCAGCTCCAGAATCTGGCGACGACCCAGTCTTCAACGCGATTGATGCCGTCCTCGCCGAGCACGCAGACGGCGTCCTTGTTGACGTCGACCGCGAGGATTCCACCCAGCTCTTCGACATCGACGTTGTCGTTGGCAATGAAGTCATCGAGCTAGAGGTCGACGCATCCACCGGCGACATCCGCGAGGATGAGCGCGAGGGCGACGACGATGACATTCAGAAGGCCCAGGCCGCAACCGTCACGGCCGCCGACGCCATCCGCGAAGCCCTTGCCAGCCACCCAGACGGTGTCCTCGACGAGGCCGAACTCGACGAAGACGATGGCCAGCTGCACTGGGAGATCGAGCTCGACGATGCGCAGCGCAATGATCTCGCCGAGCTCACCATCCCCGCGAATTAACGCTTTTTCGCTTGACGACGACTGCCACCGCCCCAATTTTGGACGGTGGCAGTAGTGCTTGCTGTTCGTTCTAAATTTAGACGGAGAACGTGGAAACGTTTGCGTCGTCGTCAGACGAGGTACCCACGTACACGGTGAACTCACCGGACGGCACGACGAAATCGTGCGCCTTCACGTCCCACACACCCAGCGGGTGGTGGGTAGCAGCCGCGTCGATGTCCAGCTCCACCGTGGTGGACTGGCCTGGCTCCACGTTTACCTTCGCGAAGCCCACGAGGCGCTTCGGAGGCTGACCCTCGGAAGGAACACCCAGGTACACCTGGACAACCTCGGAGCCTGCGACATCACCAGTGTTGGTCAGAGTTGCCGTCACCTTCACACCTTCGGCCGAGCCTAGTACCGAAATATTCGACAACTCGAAGTCGGTGTAGGACAGTCCGTGACCGAAAGCGAAGGCCGGGGTGACGTTGTTCGCGTCGAACCAGCGATACCCCATCTCGAGGCCCTCGGAGTAGGTGATCGTGTTGTATCCCTCGCCAAGGTTGACGCCTGGGTAGCGTTCCTCGTGGCCTTCTCCGATCCAGTCCTGCTCCGCTTCTGGGTAGGTGGTGGGCACCTTGCCCGAAGGGTTGACGGTGCCGAAGACCAGGTCGCCGACTACGTGGCCATCTTCTGCACCCTGGTTCCAGACTTCTAGAACGGTCGCTGCATCCTTGAGCCACGGCATCACCATCGGTGCCGAGGACTTCAGCACCACAACGGTCTTGTCGTTGGCCTTGAGTAGCTCAGCAACCATGTCGTTTTGGTTATGTGGCATGAGCATTGACTCGGAGTCGACGCCTTCAGTGGCGATCAGACCGGCCATGACCAATACCACGTCTGCATCCTTGGCTGCCGCGACCGCGCCTTCCAGGTTGGAGAGGTCGCGCTCGACGATGAACGAGGACAACTCGCTGCTTCCGCCGAGATCTGCAATAACGTCCTTGAGGCCCGGCTCTGGGTCGACGGTGTAGAGGGGGTCAACCTTGGAGGATCCACCGCCGCCTTGGCAGGCGAACTCGGCGAACTTCGACTGTCCGACGATTAGAATCTTGCCCGCATCCTTGCTCAGTGGCAGAAGCTTCTCGTCGTTCTTGAGCAGGACTGCCATGTCTGCGCCGATCTTGCGTGAGACGGCACCGTGCGCCTGAGCGTCGATTTCCTTTGGATCATAGACCGAATCGAAGTGACCGAAGCGGAACATCTGGGTGTAGCGGCGCACGAGCGCGCGGTCAACGACCTCAATTTCTAGCGACGTGTCCTCGATCGCGGACTTAATGTTGTCCTCGTTAAACCACTTTGCGTCCGGCATTTCGTGGTCAAGGCCAGCGTTGATCGAAGGGGCGGCGGAGCGTGCGGACCAGAAGTCAGACTGGACGTAACCTTCGAAGCCCCAGTCCTTGCGCAGCACGTCATTGAGCAGGTAGCGGTTCTCTGTGGCATAGGTGCCTCGCACACGGTTGTACGCACTCATGATCGCCGCGACGTCACCATCTTTGACCAGCATTTCGAATGGGAGTAGGTAAAGCTCGCGCAATACGTTCTCGTCGAGCTCGACGTTTGTGCGGAAGCGCTCGTACTCCTGATCGTTGACCACGAAGTGCTTGCCCATGGCGATGACGTCATGGTTCTGAATCGCCTTGGTAACTTCCACGCCCATCACGCCAGAAAGGTAAGGGTCCTCGGAGAAGTACTCGAAGTTACGGCCTGCGGTCACAGTGCGGTGCAGACAGACACCTGGGCCTTCAAGTACGTGCTGACCGAGATCAGAAGTTTCCTGGCCGATGATGTTGCCATATTCATAGGCAAGTTCAGGATCAAAAGACGCCGCCACACCAATGGTCATAGGTAGCGCAGTTGCTGGTGGCGATGGGTGGCCGTCGCCCATGCCGACACCAACAGGGCCGTTAGTGATGCGGAAGCGTGGAATGCCCAACTCTTCCAACTCTGGGACGTGGCGCTCGATCTGGATCTGCGCCATGAGCTGTGCCATCTCTTCTTCGTCGTCAACGTCGCCCATGGAGTTGGACACTCCGTAGATGTTGATCGTCTCCATACCGCCGTGGAGCTGAGCAATTTTTTGCTCGATAGTCATGTTCTCAACGAGCTTTTCAGCACGTTCCTTATTTGAAAGTGATTCGTCCATCCATGGACGTTCTGCCGTGGTCATAGCCAAGGTGTCCTTTGCGATTGAGGCAAGTGGGGTTCGTTGTTATTCAGTTAGGAAAGTCTGTGTAGCTACCTCCAGTCCTATCAAAATCTGAAAGGCTGCGTCGCTAAATACTTAGGTGGGCACAAAGATTCACAGGTGCCTGTACGCCACCCGCCCCCTATCGCTTTTGGGCATGTCAGGCCTAAGGTAATAGGTATGTCTTTAACCCAGCCTGATCCAGTGGCCCAGGCGCTGATCAACAAAGTAATTCCTCACTTCCCGCGGCATGGTCGCGTGGGCATTGCTTACTCCGGTGGTGTCGATTCCGCCACACTGCTCGCCATCGCCCACTACGCGCTCGGCGCCGAGCGCACGCTTGGCATCACTGCCATCTCTCATTCCTTCGCAGCACGCGAACGCGCCATGGCCCGAGATACTGCTAACCAGATCGGGGCTCGCGTCATCGAGGTGGAAACCCACGAGGATGAGATCGAGGGCTACATCGCCAACGATGTCGACCGATGTTATTTCTGTAAGGACGAGATGTTTGAGGTGATCGACCAGTCGGTCGTCGACAAGCATGATCTTGTTGCTGTTGCCTACGGCGAGAATGCCGATGACGCTGTGCGCGTGGATCGTCCCGGCGCGCGTGCCGCAACTGAGCACAATGTGCTGCGTCCGCTGGCTGCCGCGGGATTGACGAAGGCCGAGGTGCGCCAGATCGCTGCGGCTTTCGGGCTAAAAGTGGCAGATAAGCCTGCGGCCCCGTGTTTGGCGTCGCGAGTTCCGCACGGGCTGCAAGTCAATCCTGAGAAGTTGGCGCAGATTGAAGCTCTTGAACTGACGTTGTACGAGCTTGGGTTTTCGGATTCGCGTGTGCGCCACCACGATTCGATCGCGCGCATCGAGCTGCCGCAGGATGAAATGGTGCGTGCGATGGAACCAGAGATTGCCGATAAGATTAGGGAATCCGCCCGTGCCGCGGGATTTACTTTTGCCACGGTGGACTTGAAGGGGATTCAGTCGGGCGCGATGACCTTGGCTGCATTAAATAAGAAGGGGAAGCTCAATTATGTCGGAGCAGACACGCAAAGTAGGTGACTAGTTCAGCCCCTGAGCAAGCTTCTGAGTTACGAAAGTGTTTAGTGAAACACCTTCCCGTTCAGCAGAAATAGCCAGGTCGCGGTGCAATGATTTTGGAAGCCTCACGTTGAACCTTCCTGAGAATTCCCGCTGCCCCAACGGAGACGGAACTTTCTCATTGTTCGCAATCATGTCACGCACGACCTCCTCAACGAGACTTTGCGCACCAGAGATCGCATCTTGCTTATCTTCTGCAAGCCAAGAAAGCGATGGAAACTCAAGAATAGTAGCTATAAATTCTTGGTCATTTTCCGACCATCGAACCTCGTAGGTGTATTTATCCGCGTTCGTTGTGTCCATTACTACTCACTTTCCTCGGTTGTCGACTGAATTTTCTCGATCGCCTGTAAGACTTGCCGAACTTGGTACGGTTTCGCTTTGCCGTTCCTTCCCTCCTGAATGTTGACACGCGGATCTCCCACCCAAGGCGTCTTATACGTCCGGTGCGACGTACCTTTCTTTTTCGAACTGGCGGATGGACGCCGTTCAAAAAAGTGATCACAAACTTTCTCTAAATCTTGATAACGGACGTTATGTTCGGATGATTGAAGTTGCTGCAGGATTTTCTCAATCCTCGCCATAACCAGATAGTACTATATATGGTACCATCTGCGCAATGGTCGATCGCGATCGCTAAAACCCACAGGCGTCCGCTAACGTTGGGGTATCGCACCTTTATAAATCGCGCGATGACCTTGGCTGCATTAAATAAGAAGGGGAAGCTCAATTATGTCGGAGCAGACACGCAAAGTAGGTGACTTCGCCCGGCTCGACGTCGACCGAGTGAAGCGACGCGGCTACCCTGAAGCCATCTATTGCGAAGGCAAGACACTCGAGCAAATCCAAGGCATCGCCGAAGCTATCGACAATTCACACACGACACTCTTCACCAGGCTGAGTGATGATCACGCCAAAGTGGTTCTCAAGGTTCTGCCCGATGCGTTTTATGATCCGCTCGCTCGCCTGATTGCCTATCCCGCCGAGACACCAGAACCCACCGGTGTCTCGGTTTTGGTGGTCTGCGCCGGAACTTCCGATCTGCCCGTAGCCCGTGAGGCGATGCATACCGCCAACTACCTGGGGCGCGAGGTTGATTTGCTTGCGGACGTTGGAGTTGCGGGTATCCACCGACTCCTCGAGCATGAGGACACCTTGCACGAAGCCGGCGTAATTATTGTGGTTGCAGGAATGGACGGAGCACTTCCGAGCGTGGTCGGCGGGCTGGTGTCTGCACCAGTCGTCGCAGTGCCCACCTCCGTGGGCTACGGTGCCGGCGCGGGCGGTATCGCGCCACTATTAACTATGTTGAATTCCTGCGCCCCAGGTGTCGGGGTGGTCAATATCGACAACGGCTACGGGGCAGGTCACCTCGCAGCTCAAATTGCTGCGCGCTAGCTAGCGTTCTGGCTAGCTGCGGGTCAGTACCGCGTGAGGAGGGGTCAGCGTGTCGTCGCTAAGCGCCTCCGCGGGATCGTTGCCGATCTGCACGATGCGGTTATCCGCATCCACATGCACGATGCTTGGCTCGAAGGCGCGCGCCTGCTCAGTAGTCATCTGGGCATAGGTAATCAGGATGACGGTATCGCCGATGTCGATGAGGTGGGCTGCGGCACCGTTGATGCCCAGCACTCCGGAGCCTCGCTCACCTGCAATCGTGTAGGTCTCCAGGCGGGCGCCGTTGGTCACATCCACGATGGCGACGAGCTCGCCCGGCAGAATATCGGCAGCATCAAGGAGGTCTTGGTCGACTGTCACGGAGCCGACGTAGTGCAGGTCAGCATGAGTGACCGTGGCACGGTGGATCTTGGACTTAAACATGGTGCGAGTAATGGAGGAGCCAGTGCCCATAGCGTGAGGGGTCCTTCCCGATCTGGCTGAATAAGAGCTGGAAAGATTTTAGCCTGAACGGCACGCATTGCGGTAGTCCTTGAGGAGGAGAAATGCCCCCTCAGCGGCTAAACATGAATTGTCACTTCTCGCCGTAGAGCTCCTCTAGCAGCTTCAAACCCCGCTTTGCCCAACGAATTTCCGCCTCAGCTTGATCAACGCGGCCCTCGTAGGCGAAACGTTTGAAGGCAATCGTCGCTTCTCTGTCGCTGTCTTGCACCTTTTCAAGTCTGCGTGTCAGGTTTGGACTAGTACCCGAGTCGATCCTGTTTATTTCCGCTTCCGCCCTTAAACGCTGATCCTCAAAATGCGCAATATGATCGCGGAGATTCGCTTCGGCAGATTGCGGATTTCCCATCTCCATATACGCAGCTTTCAGCCGAGCAGGATCTCGATCGGGCGTGTAGCCCATTGGTTCCTGCTGCCATTTACGAATTTCCTCCATCCCAAGATCGGTAATGGAGTACTCCGTTTTGGTCACGCCTTTTGTTCCCCATGGGATTTCCTGGGTATCCAAGAGCCCCTCTGACTCAAGCTTGCGCAGTTCTGGGTAGATCTGCGAGTTGGACGCATGCCAAAGAAATCCCACTGAGGAGGCGAATCTTTTTGCTACGTCATAGCCGGTCATCGGGCCGGACGAAAGCAGTGCTAGCAATGCGTTTCTTAGGGTCACGCCCTTCTTTGTACCCTGTTTCGCTCGGCCCGCCAAGTTTCAAACCGGGGAGCGAGCCGGTCACCAGCCCCGATAAGACGCGTCGATTCTTTCCCACACAAATATTGCGTTCCATCACAACCTCCCTTATAGTGTGACTCACCGCACCAACTATCTAAGCATTTAGATAGTTTTAGAGATAAGGAGCACCATGACTGCTGCAACCGAAAACGCGACAACAACCGCCAAGATTCTGCCCCACCCACTCAATGGTTGGTACGTGGCTGCTTGGGCCTATGAAGTCACCTCCAAAGAGATCATTTCTCGCACAATCGCGAACAAACCCCTCGCCCTGTATCGGACCCAAGACGGTCAAGCTGTTGCGCTCGCTGATGCTTGCTGGCATCGACTGGCTCCACTGTCCAAGGGAAAGTTAGTGGGGCGCGACGGGATTCAGTGCCCTTACCACGGACTCCAGTACAATTCCGCCGGTCGTTGCATGTCCATGCCTGCCCAAGAAACGCTTAATCCATCCGCCGCTGTCCCCTCGTACCCAGTCATTGAACAGCATCGCTACATCTGGGTCTGGCTTGGCGATCCATCACTAGCAGACCCCACCCTGGTGCCGGATATGCACCAGATGGACCACCCGGAGTGGACCGGCGATGGAAAAACCATCGCTGCTGCCTGCAATTACCAATTGGTGCTAGACAATTTGATGGATCTCACCCACGAGGAATTTGTTCACTCTTCCACCATTGGGCAAGATGAGCTTTCTGAGTCGGAGTTCGAGGTAACCCACACCGATGACTCCGTCACCGTCACGCGATGGATGCGCGATATTGCCCCGCCACCGTTTTGGCAAAAGAATATGAACGACAAGTTCCCTGGCTTTGAAGGAAATGTCGACCGCTGGCAGATCATTCATTACTACTACCCGTCTACCATCTGCATTGATGTCGGTGTTGCAAAGGCTGGAACCGGCGCACCAGAAGGCGACCGCAGCCAAGGCGTGAATGGCTACGTAATGAACACGATCTCTCCAGAATCCGACCGTTCATCGCACTACTTCTGGTCTTTCCAACGAAACTATCGCCTAGACAGTCAGGTCATCACGACACAACTTCGCGAAGGAGTGCACGGGGTCTTCGGTGAAGACGAAGACATGCTCACTGCACAACAAGAAGCAATTGATGCAAACCCAGACCACAAGTTCTACAGCCTCAACATCGATGCAGGCGGTATGTGGGTCCGTCGCATCCTTGAGAAGGCACTTGCCGACGAGGGTCGCCTCGACATCCCTACGACGAAAGCACCTGGGAAGGCCTAAATCATGTCCACCGATCAAAAATGGCAATCTGCCACGGTGGTCTCCAGCACCGAGATCGCCGAGCGCATTCGTCGCATCACCCTGCGGCTAGAGCAACCGCACACTGTGCGTCCAGGCACGCATCTGAAGGTACAAGTAAATATCAACGGACATTGGACGACCCGTTCGTACTCCATCGTGGATTCCTCAGACGACAATCACGAACTGTCTCTTAGTGTCTTCCACACTCCGCATTCTCGCGGTGGCTCCACCTTTATGCACACCTTAAAGGCCGGCGATGAGCTGCGGGCATCTAGCCCCATGCAAGATTTCCCTCTTCGTATCGGAGCTCCAGAATACGTTCTGGTTGCAGGAGGAATTGGGATTACTGCAATCCGTTCGATGGCAGCCTTGTTGCGTCGCTTAGGCGCCAATTACACCATTCATTACGCCGCCCGCTCTCCCGAAGCTATGGCCTACCGCGCAGAGCTCGAGGCAGAACATGGCGACCGCCTCCATACCTACTTCGATTCGCAAGGAAAAAGGATCGACATCCCTGCGCTGATTGAATCGGTGTCTCCTGGCACAGAGTTATATATGTGCGGTCCGATTCGCCTGATGGATGCAATTCGACGTGCGTGGAACCAGGCGGAGCTCGACCCAACCAATCTTCGCTTTGAGACATTCGGAAACAGCGGGTGGTTCAAGCCAGAACAATTCTCCGTCGCCATTCCCAGCCTGGGGGTCTCCACCGAAGTCGGCCAAAATGAATCAATTCTTGAAGCTCTAGAAAAGCTCGGAGTGGAAATGATGTCCGACTGCCGTCGAGGCGAGTGTGGCTTGTGCCAAGTCAAAATCTTGAACACCTCCGGACAAGTCGACCATCGAGACGTATTCTTCTCCGATCGACAAAAGAAGAACTCTGAAAAACTCTGCGCTTGCGTATCGCGCATAGCCTCCTCAGAAAACGCCAGCTCGTCTGCTCAAATTTCCATCGATGTCCCATAAAGGTAAATCCATGAATCTTCGAAAAGCTATCGATACCACTCCGATGAGTGGTTACCAGTGGTACATCGTTGCGCTTGCCACATTCCTCAATGCTCTTGATGGATATGACGTTCTTGCCCTCGCGTTCACTGCAAACTCTGTCTCCGAGGAATTTTCACTCAACGGAAGCCAACTTGGATTCCTCCTCAGCGCGGGCTTAATTGGTATGGCACTCGGTTCGTTACTCCTCGGACCATTTGCCGATAAATTTGGTCGACGAAATATCCTGATCGTCTCCCTCGTGATCAACTTGGCTGGACTGGTACTGTCTGCCACGGCCAACTCGTCAATTGAGCTCGGACTCTGGAGAGTTCTGACCGGAATTGGAATTGGTGGCATTCTGGCGACGGTTACCGTTCTCACCAGTGAGTACTCCAATAACAAGAATCGCGGCATGGCCGTAAGTATTTACACTGCCGGATATGGTCTTGGCGCAACGTTCGGAGGAATGATTGCAGCTCAGTTGATCCCGGCGTTCGGTTGGCGGTCTGTTTTCCTTGTCGGAGCAGCTGCGACCGCACTTGCACTTGTTCTGGTTGTTGTCAGCCTGCCGGAGTCGGTAGATTTCCTCCGCGTCAAGCGTCCAGCGAATGCAGAAGAAAAAGCAGCGGCCATCGCTCGTCGCATCGGAAAAGATGGCACGACTGGCCTTGGTCCGGTTCAAGAGGGCAATGCTGAACAAGGAAAGCTGTCGGACCTGCTATCCGGCCAGTTTAAGTCGACGACCCTAAAGCTTTGGGCAGCGTTCTTCTTCATCATGTTTGGTTTCTACTTTGCGAACTCGTGGACGCCAAAACTTCTGGTGGAGTCCGGAATGTCAGAAAACCAGGGAATCATCGGTGGACTCGCACTCACATTTGGCGGCGCCTTCGGCTCTCTCATCTACGGGCTGGTTACTCTCCGCTTCGATGCTCGTCGCACTCTTATGGTCTTCACTCTTCTCTCCGCGGTGACGTTAGTTCTCTTCATCACTACGACTTCTATTCCGGCTCTCGCGTTTAGTAGTGGCGTCATCGTTGGAATGCTCATCAACGGTTGTGTCGCAGGCCTGTACACAGTAACTCCAGCGTCCTATCCTTCCGCACTACGGACTTCGGGAGTTGGCTTCGGCATCGGTATTGGCCGATTCGGCGCAATCTTTGCTCCGATTGTTGTCGGCGCGCTTCTCGACGCAGGCTGGACCCCCGTCTACCTCTACACCGGCGTTGCCGCAGTGGTTATCTTAGCTGCCGTCGCCCTCATCGGGATCAAGCCTTTCCAGGGCACAACAGCAACTACCGAAGAGGAATCGGCACAAGAGGCCGATTCAACCAAAGTAGTAGCTTCTTAAATCAACGTTAATCTCAGCGGGCATGACCGGTCCGCTGAGATTTTCCTTTGTCATCGGAACTTTCCTTGGGATCAACGTATCGACTTAGCGCTGCGCAACCTCGCCCGCACTCGGATGGAGGCTTCGTATTCTGTGGGGCCATGGGACTCCCGAAGCTAATCTTTCGTAGCCAAGGCATCATGTATGGCGTCCTCGACCGTCGGGTGCGAGTATCCAAAACCGGTCTCACGAAGGACCGTGGGCAGCGCGACAACCTCCGCCAGCAACGAATCAGCAGCGTCTCGCCCAATGACCAAGCGCAATGCCCATGCGGGAACAGGCAAAAAGTATGGACGCCTCAGTTGACGCGCAAGCTCTTGCCCAATCTGATTGGCGCTAGCCGGTGCAGGCCCGGACAGATTTACTGGGCCTTCAATGTCGTGGTTGATGATGTAGCGGATGGCACGGACCTCGTCATCAAGCGAAATCCATGACCACAGCTGCCGACCGCCTCCCAGCGGACCGCTCACCCCCAGGCGAGTCAGTGGAATCAACGGCTTCAGAGTCGCCTGCGGATGCAGCAGAGGAGCCGTCCGGAACACAGCAACCTTCGCGCGTTCACCCGCCGAGAGCGCTTCTTTTTCCCAGGCAACGCACAGTTGTGCCAAAAATGTAGTCCCGGGCGCGCTGGTCTCGTCAAGCTGCTCGCCCGGTCTGGCACCGTAAAATCCCACTGCCGAAGCCGAAACAAATTTCGGTACCGAACCCACCTTCTCGCGGAGTGCCGTCGCGAGCGTTCTTGTGGGATTAATTCTGGAACTCCGCAAGAGTGCCCGATACTTGGATGTCCATGGCAGGTGACCGATGCTGGCGCCGTTGAGATTGATGACAACGTCTACTCCCTCAAGTACCTGGGGGTCGAGCGGTTTCCTATCGGGGTCCCAATTTACTTCGCTCTCTGATTGTGGCTGTCGCCGAACCAACCGACTGACATCCACACCATCCGACTGAAACGAGCGCGTCAAGGCCGAACCGATCAGACCTGAGGAACCTGAAATGAGCACTTTCTTCGGTTGCATCGATTCTCCTGCTTTCTTCTCCACTGAAAAGTTGAGGTTCAGCAATTACGGGACGCTACTACCCCTTTGTACACAAAAGTACTTTGGCGCGTTCGAATTGCCTGGTGAAATCAGGCTTAGTACTGCGCCGTCGCGTGCAGCGGTCGCGTCGACCACGCCATGCAAAAGACCGCGAAGCAGATAAATCCGGCGGCGACAATCGTGCCCAGGATTGAGCCCAAGGGTAGACCGACAAGGAAATGAATCGCCGTGTCCATCGTTCCCGCATAGCGTGGCAGCGCACTAATCGCGGACCACGCCACCAGAGCACCGATCAGCGTCAGTGAGAGTCCCAGCATTCCGTAGCCGATCATCCCCAGGGCTACTACCCAGCGCGGAACCTTGCCCAGCATCTCGTCGACAAAGATCCGCCCCAAACCTCGGCCGACCTGTCCGATTCCGATCGAAATGGCAACGCATCCGATGACCAGGACGATCCAACGCCCCGCCGTCGATTCCAACAGACGCGCCAGGACTCCTCCGACGTTGCTCTCACCGAACGGCCCCTGGATATTTAGCCCCATGAACAGGGCCAATACAGCCACGCTGGAGTAAATGAGGGCCCTGCCCGCAGACGCTATACGACGATTGAACCTTCGGATCCCGCCCAGGTGTGTGTAGCCCAACAGGCATTCAATCAGTTGCCAGACAGCAATCACGAACAGCCCCGTCGCTGCCACAATGAGGATTAAGTTGCCAAAGGGTAGGTTCTCTACTTCCGAGAGCACGCTGACAAACGACGCGTCATGGTAACCGTCGTTAATATTCCACGCGATCTGCAAGACGAGCACACCCAGCAAGCCGTAGACGAGACCAAAAACAATGAGGCCGACGCGCACAAAAAGGCGGTAGAACTTATTGTTCTGCACCTTCGTACCAAACGCGGCAACATAACTCATCGGGGTCTTCTACTCTCTTCATGCTCGGATCGGCCTGTGGGCCACCGGTCATGCTACCCCGTCACGATTATTTAGTGGTGCTATCTATTTAGGTTTATCCAAGCGCATGACACGTGCGAGGACTTCCTTCGTGGATACGCCAAGCTGATGGGCCGCGTCGCGCACGTCCTCGAACTCCGGCTGGCGGGTGAGTTCCTCCCCGGCGCGGGTACCAACTTTGACGCGAACCTGTTGGCCATCGACGTTGAAGGTCTCGTGGTGGCGATCGAGTCCTTCTCGGTCCACTGGCCACGAGCGCACCCCGAAGGTGGTGGTGGAGCGGAACAGGACCTGCTTCATTGCCTCGACATCCGCTGGCCCGGCCAGGACGTGGATGGTGTGAGCAGGCCTGCCCTTCTTCATCTGAATGTTACTCAGCCAGGCATCCTTCGCGCCCGCATCGATAAGATCTGCGATGACGTCGGGCCAGTTGCGGGGATCGAAGTCATCGACATTCGCCTCGAGCTGGACGAGTTGGCCAGTATCTGGATTGGCCGAGGATTGCTGCGCCTCGTCGACGATGAAGAGGCGCACCACGTTCGGGCGGCCCGGAGTCTCCTTGGATCCTGCACCAATACCAATCTTGGACACTGTTCCTTCGGGAAGAGGACCCGCCTGCTTGGCGAAGTGCCGGATCAGGGCGACTCCGGTCGGGGTCGCCAGCTCGCCGGGACCCTTCGGGGCATGGTCGTGGTCATGGTGGTGGTGATGGTGGTCGTGTGAATGCTCATGGTCGTGCGAGTGCCCGCCACCTTGCATGATGTGCCCAGGAGTCGTCGGCCAGCCCTTCACCAGCTCCGCCACTGCGG
Organism: Corynebacterium lubricantis DSM 45231; assembly: GCF_000379425.1. Lineage (GTDB taxonomy): Bacteria > Actinomycetota > Actinomycetes > Mycobacteriales > Mycobacteriaceae > Corynebacterium > Corynebacterium lubricantis. The sequence continues at coordinate 60,973 of NZ_KB902193.1, read as the reverse complement.
GTACTGGAACCGGGATATCGCCGTGCGCCGCGGTGATGCGCCCGAATCCGAGCGCGATCGGAGAGGCCGTCACCGCATCTGCTCCGAGCAGACGAATGCCTTCGGAGACTCCCACAATATCCGCGATGGAATCCAACGCGCCGACCTCATGGAAGTGGATCGTCTCGGGATCCACGCCGTGGGCATGGCCTTCCGCAATGGCGATGAGTTCGAAAACGGCCAACGCGGAGGCGCGGGTGTCGTCGTGAAGCGAGGAGGCGTGCAGCATTTCCTTGATGGTGGTCCAGGTCCTATGCGGTGGATCTGTGTGCAGCATCTCGACGTCGACCTTCGTCGCGCGCTGTCCGCCGCGGGTAACCTGCGTGGCGGTGAGGCGGACGGAATCCGCGACGACCGCATCGATGGCGCCCTGCAGCGCGGACAGTTCTACTCCCGTATCCACGAGCGCGCCGAGGAGCATATCGCCGGCGACCCCGGCCGTGGCATCAATCCAAATCATGAAGCCAAGCCTAGTAGGAACTACACTCGGGCCCATCGAATTTTTACGCACTCTCAAGAAACCGCCGGTGCTGCTCAGTGCCGTGGTGCTCATCGGTGCCATTTTTCGGACCATCATTGCAGCTCAGGGTTGGTTTTACTGGGACGATCTGATTCTGCAGTCAAAGGCTCGGGCTCCGCTCTCTGACCTCTTACTGCAAACACATGACGGCCACCTCATGCCGGCAGCCTGGATTATCGAGTGGTTCCTCGGCAACGTCGCACCGCTGAATTGGCCCGTTGCAGTCGCGGTGCTCGCCGTTTTACAGCTGTGGGCCGTGGGATCGGTCGCGTGGGCGAGCCGGGTCATCGCGGGCAAGCTCGCGCTGGCGCCCGTGCTGATTTATGTGGTCACTCCGCTGACGCTGCCGTCGACGACGTGGTTGGCCGCCGCGGTCAATGCGCTGCCCATGCACGCCGCGATCGCGATGATGCTGGGCTATGCCTGGCGCTCGCGCCCGTGGATGGCCGCGTTATGGCTGGTCATCGGTCTACTTTTTAATGAGCGGACGCTTTTCGCGGTGCCGCTCGTGGTGGGCATGATGGTGTGTTTCGCGCTCGCTTCACGACGATTACCTGCCTCCCTCCCTGCCCTCGGTCGCTTGACGGTGGCGCTGGCGATCCCCGCCGCAGCCTGGTCAACTTTGTACCTGTGGGTCGTGGAGCGCCCCGCTGGCGGCGAGCCACTGTCATTCTGGGAGCTCGTCCGCCATACCTATCTCGATGCCCTAGTGCCCGTGGCCGCCGGCGGCCCCTGGCACTGGGAGCGCTGGCAACCCTCCCCGCCCTGGGCAGCGCCGCAGTGGTACGCGATTGCCGCCGGGCTAATTGTGATAGCCGTGGTTGGCTGGTGGAGCCGTCGCTATCTTGTCGTGTGGGTGCCCACGCTTGTATATCCGCTGCTGCCTATAGTGGCGATCATCGTGGCGCGCTCGGGCTCCGATACGGCTTATGAAATCGTGCAATCGCTGCGCCACTTCTCCGAAGTAGCCGTGATTGTTAGCCTCACGCTGGCCTTCCTTGCCCGCTACCTGCGCATTCCGCGCATCCCCGTTGCGCTCTTCGTGGTCTCCTCGTTGGTCAGCAGCGTGACCTATTCCCAGGTCTGGTCCGAGCAACCCGCTCGCACCTACTTCGAAAACCTCCAAGCTGAAGTGCAGCTTCGCAACGAGCTACTGCTTGACCAGCAAGTCCCCTTGGAAGTACTTCTGCCTGTGACCTATCCACACAATCTTTTGTCGCACCAGCTTCCCGATGCGGTGGCCCCATCCACGACTGCCCCTGCACTGGTGGATGGCCAGGGTCATATCCACGAGGCTGGTCTGTTTACCTCACGCAGTACTGCCGCTGAGTCCGACGCTGCCTGCAGCACCGAATCTTATGAGCTCAATGGTCCCCTGCTGGACCTGAAATGGACCGTGTTGCTCAATTACATGGCCGAGGAGGACATGGATGTCGATGTTTCCCTCGACGGCGAATCTGTACGCGTTCCCCTGCGACAGGGGCTGAACCAGGTGTATGTCTCGGTGGCCGGTGGCGGATCGAGCTTGCATGTTTCCCCGGACGATGGCTCTGAGGCGCAGCTGTGCCTGGGAGCCAGCCACGTCGGAACTCTGGTGGCCCAATAGATTGCCACGTAGTCTGAAGCCATGAAGCTTGCGGCCTTTGACTTCGACGGCACCATTCTTTTCGACCAGGGAATTTCCCCCACCGACCTGCAAGCGATTCATCAGTGGCAAGCAGCCGGACACCTCGCCGTCGCCGCGACGGGAAAATCAAAATCGGCCGCCCAGGAAGCGCTGGCGGGCATTGACATCTCCTTCGACTACTCGGTTCTCTTCACCGGCGCGGTCGTGACCGATGCGCAGGGAACGGCGCTGCGTACCTCGACGATAGATGCTGCGGTGGTGCAGGAAATCGTCGTAAAGCTCTCTAGCGTTGAGGGAATTGCTGTCTATGGCACGCGCCTGAATGAGCGTGATTCTCGGTTCAGCGACACGATCGGCGACAAGCTGGAAACGAATATTCTGCGCGGTTTCGAAGAGATGTCGGTAGACGATATTGCTGGTCAGGAGTTTATCGGGGTGCCAATTTGGGTGCCCGGCAACCCTGGGTTGCAAGCTGAGATCCGCGATTGGATTGCCGCGACTTATCCCGTGGAATGCGTGTTAAATCAGACGTTCGTTGACGTGATCCCGCAGGGGTCGACGAAGGGTGCGGGTCTGGAATGGTTGGGCAACCATCTCGGAGTTTCGCGCGAGGACGTGGAGGTATTTACTTTTGGCGATTCCTGGAATGATATGTCGATGCACGAGATCGCCGATACATCTTTTGCTTTCCCGTGGTCGCCGGACGGAGTAAAAGCTGCGACTGATCATGTCGTGGAATCGACCGCGGACGGATTGCGCCTAGTAGCTGATTTGTAAAGGAGCCTGCACATGGACACTACCCACGAATATGACAACGGAAAGCTTTCGCTGACCGGTCTCGCCCACGCTCCCCAGCAGGTCGTGTGGGAGACGCTGACTTCGCCGAGTGCAATCGGCAAGTGGTGGGAACACCCCGCGCACTTTCCCAATGGCATGACCGCGGGCTCTGAAGGAACCTTTGAGTGGGTGGGTCACGGCTTCTTCCCTATTCGCATTATGCGCAATGATGCGCCGAACCATTTTGATTTCCTTTGGGGCGAATTGCACGCAACACACACCGACGAGAACGCCTCGCTGGTCCAGTTTTCGCTGCGCGATGTAGATGGCAACACCGAGATTTCGGTCAGCGAATCCGGTTTCGAGCGCCTCGACGAGGAGGCACGCAAGCAGACCATCGAGGAAAATACTCAAGGTTGGGAACAGGTCTTAAGCCAGCTCGCGGCGATGAGCGAGCTGGCCTAGTCGTTCCAGTCACCGGAACGACACTCGGTTAGTTGAGGCTCTTTTCCTACAATCAAATTTGTGCACACGATCACACAACCTATCTTCTGTGACTCCGTGTAATAAACAAACACTTTGATTGAGGAGCCTTCAACATGAGCGTTTCACTATTGGCCATGTCCCACAGCCCACTTCTGGGTATCAACGATCCGCAGCCAGAGATTAACGATGCTCTAAATGAAGCATTCGAGGCTGCAAAGAAGAAGGTCGCCGAGTTTGATCCCGAGTTGGTCATTGTCTTTACACCTGACCACTTCAACGGATTCTTCTACGATCTGATGCCTCCGTTCTGCGTGGGCTATTCCGCAGAGTCGATGGGCGATTACAAGACCACTGCAGGTCCACTTAACGTCCCTGAAGATCTTTCGGCTGAACTGGCACAGTTCGTCATCGATCGTGGCATCGATGTTGCTATCTCCCGCGAAATGGTACTCGACCACGGTGGCGCGCAGCCCTTGGAGCTCTTGCTCGGAAGCTTGGATGCCAAGCCCGTGATTCCGGTGTTTGTTAATGGTGTTGCACGACCATTCGTCCAGACCGAGCGCGTCCGCCTGCTCGGTGCGGCTATCGGTGAGTGGGCCAAGGGCCGCGACGAGCGCATCCTGATGATCTCGTCCGGCGGTCTCTCCCACGATCCACCACTGCCACAGTGGGCAACCGCAACCGCCCCGCAGAAGGATTTCATGCTGCACGGTCACCCAGACCAGGCAGACCGTGATGCACGTGAAGCTCGCGTCATTGCCGCTGGTCAGACCTCCACTGCGGATACCGGAATCATCGACATCAACCCTGAGTGGGATCAGCAGTTCATGGCCGATTGCGCAGCAGCTGCCAAGGACCCCAAGGTTTTTGATTCCTACAACGCCGATGACATGGACCGCGATGCGGGCCACTCCTCCCATGAAGTTCGTACCTGGATGGCTGGATTCTCCGCGCTGGCTGCCGCGAACGGCGAGTTCGAAGTGAACTACGAGTTCTACCGCCCAATTCCTGAATTCGTTGCAGGTTTCGGCCTGATGTCCGCGCAGTAATTAACTTAAGGAAAACCATGTCTGAAACCACTTCCACGACTCCAGAGCCAACGCTCGAGCAGGTTGCACAGGACTTCCTCGATGCCTACGAGTCTGGGAATCCAATCGCACCGCCGCGTACTGTCATCGCCGACCTCGATATTGCAGGTGCTTACCGCATCCAGCAGATCCAGGAAGAAGCCTTCGTTGCACAGGGCAGGAAGGTCGTCGGGCGCAAGATCGGCCTGACTTCCCTTGCGATGCAGCAGCAACTCGGGGTGGACAGCCCTGACTTCGGGTTCTTTACCGACGACCTCGTGTTCAAGTCGGGCGACTCGGTCAAGGTCGATCAATTCATCGCTCCGAAGGTCGAGCCGGAACTTGCGTTCATTCTCAAAGACGACCTTCCTGCGGATGCTTCCTTCGAGCAGACAGTCGCAGCGGTAGGAGAAATTCGACTCGCAGTCGAGATCATTGACTCACGTGTCGCCGACTGGGATATCACTCTTGTTGACACGGTGGCTGACAATGCATCGTGCGGTGCCATTGTCATCGGTGAAGAGAACCTCGCCATTAACTCCGAGGATCTTCCTAAGGTCACCGCGGAGATGAGCATTGCAGGCTCACCAGCCGGTGCAGGTACCGGTGCCGACGTAATGGGCCACCCACTCGCTCCACTGCAGTGGCTTGCTGGAGTCCTCGGCGAACAAGGTGTCCCGCTCAAGGCCGGTGACATTATCCTCACCGGTAGTTTTTGCGCGGCTGCCCCTGTTGTTGCAGGTCAAAACGTCTCCGTTGACTTCGGCAAGCACGGCACTCTCACGCTGGACTTTGTCTAAAACACTTTCATTCATTACACCCAAAACTTCTTTAGAACAGGACAGAACTCATGGCAAAAAAGCTGACGGCAGCGATTGTCGGTCCCGGCAACATCGGCACCGATCTCCTAATTAAGCTGCTCAACAACTCTCAGCACATCGAACCTATCTACATGGTCGGTGTCGACCCCACCTCTGACGGCCTCAAGCGCGCTGACAAGCTCGGATTGACCGCCTCCGCAGAAGGTGTTGATTGGCTGGTCAAGCAGGATCCAAAGCCAGACCTCGTCTTCGAAGCAACCTCGGCAGGCGCCCACGCTGCAAACGCACCGAAGTACCGCGAAGCAGGCATCCGCGCCATCGACCTCACCCCTGCTGCAGTCGGCCCTTACCTGTGCCCTTCAGTCAACCTGGACTCGCTGGCCACCGTTGACAACGTCAACATGATCACCTGCGGTGGTCAGGCCACCACCCCAATCGTCAATGCTGTCTCCAGCGTCGTCGATGTTGAATACGCCGAGGTCGTTTCTTCCATCGCGTCGAAGTCTGCAGGTCCTGGTACCCGCGCCAATATCGATGAGTTCATCGAAACCACCCAGAACGCCCTCAAGCAGCTCGGTGGTGCGAAGGACAGCAAGGTCGTCCTCGTCCTCAACCCAGTCGAGCCACCAATGCTCATGCGTAACACCGTCTACTGCTCCCTGCCAGCAGAAGCAGGCCAGCCAGGCGAACTCCAGGATGCTATCAAGGACGCTATTGCCAAGCGCGTCGAAGAAGTCCAGGCTTATGTTCCTGGTTACCACCTCACCGCTGAGCCACAATTCGACGAAGCACGCGACGACTGGAACGGCTGGGCGCGCGTGACCATCCTGATCCAGGTCCGCGGCGCCGCCGACTACCTGCCTGATTACGCCGGCAACCTCGACATCATCACCTCCGCCGCAGTAGCTACCGCCGACCGCTACGCCGAGCTCCTCGCCGTCAACGCTTAATCGTTTTATAAGGACACAACATGACTAAGATTCGCCTCAACGACTCCACCCTGCGCGACGGTTCACACGCCGTGCGCCACCAGTACACCACCGACCAGGTCCGCAAGGTCGTCCGCGCACTCGACGATGCCAACGTGGAAATGATCGAAGTCACCCACGGTGACGGACTCGGCGGCTCCACCTTCAACTACGGCTTCTCCAAGACCAATGAGCTCGACCTCATCGAGGCGGCCGTCGACGAAGCCAAGAACGCCAAGATTGCAGCTCTGCTCTTGCCGGGTGTCGGCACGGTCGAGGACCTCAAGGAAGCCAAGGAGCGCGGCATCTCCATCGTTCGTATTGCCACGCACTGCTCTGAAGCAGACGTCTCCATCCAGCACTTCCAGGCAGCACGCGAGATGGGCTTGGAAACCGGCGGATTCCTCATGCTTTCGCATCGCCTCGAGCCAGCAGAACTGGCCAAGCAAGCTCGCATCATGGTTGATGCTGGCTGCCAGTGCGTCTTTGTTGTTGACTCCTCCGGCCACCTCATCATGGAAGAGGCATCCGACCGCGTCAAGGCCGTCAAGGACGAAATCGGTGACGAAGCTGAGGTCGGTTTCCACGGCCACCAGAACCTGAGCTTCGGCGTTGCCAACTCCCTGCTTGCTGTGCGCGCAGGTGCGACCCAGATCGATGGCACGCTCTACGGCCTCGGCGCTGGTGCCGGCAATGCGCCGATCGAGGTCTTGGCTACCGCTTTCACCCGCCTCGGCATTGATATCGGTGACGTAGATGTCACCGGCCTGCAGAACGCTGCTGAAGACGTACTGCGCCCAATGGTTGACCGCCTCCCAATGATGGACCGTGGCTCCATCGTCCAAGGTCAAATGGGCGTGTACAACAGCTTCCTTTTCCACGCAGAGCGCGCTTCTGAGCGCTACGGAATCCCTACCCAGGACATCCTGCGTGAGGTAGGTAAGCGCGGCTACGTCGGCGGACAAGAAGACATGATCATCGACGTTGCAGTCGATCTCCAGCGCCAGGGCGCTGCAGTCAGCTAAGTCGAGCAAGAATCCCCGCACCAACACACTTGGTGCGGGGCTTTGCGCGTCTTAAGCACGCCCATCCGGATCTTGTTCTCTGGTCGCAGCCCGGTATGCCTTTGTGGCTGTCGCACAGATCTTCTTCAATACCGTGATGTGTTCCTCCGGCTTGAAAGTATCAGTTGGTCCTGACACCGACATTGCTGCCACAGGGATGGGTCCCCGCCCGAAGATGGGCGCTGCCACGCAACTTAGCCCTGTGGAAATTTCCTCACGGTCGTACGCAACGCCTTCTTCCCGCGCCTTGGCCAGCACCGCGCGGAACTCATCGGGGTCAGTGATTGTGTTGGACGTCCAACTCGACATGCCCTTGTGGATCGTGGCCTCGATCAGGTCTTTATCCCAGGCCATGATCGCTTTCCCGACTCCCGTGGCATACCCCGGCACACGCCCACCAATGCGTGAGGGCGTAGACACGCCTGAAACTGAAAACAGCTTGTTTGCATAGGACACGTCCGTACCAATCAAATACCCCAAATGGACGGTATTTCGGGTCCGTTCAAACAGCGCTGCCAAGAAGGGTGTCAAAATCTCAGAGACGAGCTCACCTTGCTTCGTCGTTTCTTCCCTGTTCAGCTCTGTAAAGAGCGCACCCAGCCGATAAACCTCACCGGCGCGCTGGACGGCCCCGTTTTTCACCAGAGTGTTCAGCAACCTGTGCGCGGTCGACTTTGATAGATCAGTGCGCCGAGCAAGTTCGCTCACACCCACGCCCGCTGCGTCTCCAGGTTTAAAAGCTCGAAGCAAGCTAAACGCTTTATCCACTGAACTTCGTGTATCTGGATTGGTCACGTCTCCACCTAATTTCCGTCGAGTTTTGTCTGCGAAACTACTATTCATTCTTTTCTTCCAGTTAACCCGTGCCATTGTATGGAACACAACCCCACCACAAATGTGAGGTTCAGTACCGTGGAGTAATGACCAACACAACCATTCCTGATTACAAGACCGACGACTTCTTTGGCCTCGAAGACAAGTGGCTCGAGACCGCCCCAGGCGAGATCACCCACTACCACGAGCTTGGTGAAGGCGCACCCATCCTCTTCTTACACGGCTCCGGAACTGGTGTCACCGCGGCTGCAAACTGGTGGCTGAACCTTCCAGAGCTCGCCGAGGTTGGTCGCTGCATCGCCATCGACTCCATCGGCTATGGGCAGAGTGTTGTTGCCGAGGGCACCGAGTACGGCATCCGTGAGTGGGTAAACCATGCTGTCCGCGTCCTCGACGCATTGGGGATTGAAAAAACCTGGATCGTTGGCAACTCACTGGGTGGCTGGCTCGCCTTCCAGTTCGCCATCGATTACCCGGAACGTCTCCATGGCATCGTCTCCATGGGTACCGGTGGCGCGAAACTAACCGGCGCGCTGAAGAGTCACTCCAACCCACAGCTGACTGAAGAAGGCATCCGGGAGACGCTGGAAATGTTCGTTGTCGACAAGACACTCATCACCGATGAGCTGGTTTCCTTGCGCTACCAGTCGGCGCTCAACGACACCGCGTCTGATCGCTTGAAGGACGTTGTGGCGGCGCGCGATCGTGACCGTGACGCCCTCCCGCTTGATTTTGATGTGCTGGCAAAGCTGGATGTCCCGGTACTGCTGATCCACGGTGTACAAGACGTTGTTATTCCGGTCCAGCGCACCTGGGACCTGCTGAACACTATCCCAACGGCTGATGCGCACATCTTCAACCAGTGTGGCCACTGGTCGCAGGTAGAGAAGTCTTCCGAGTTCAACACCGTTATCAAGCAATGGCTGTCTACGCGCGTCTAATCCCGCGACCCCGACCCCTGTAGTGGACCCGCCGGTAACGGCTGGTCCACTTTTTGATGCCCTGTGCATGCTGTTCCACCCCGTGGCACGAAACCAAAAGAGTCCTTGGACTACCGCTAAATTAGAGGAATGACCAACATAGATTTTGCTTATTTCGTTCCTCAGGGCAGCTTTCAAAAAGATGGCAGCACTCACTATGAATTTGCCCCCACCGAACACACCGCTAGCCCCTGGGGCACGACACTACAGCACGGGGCTCCCCCAGCTGCACTCCTGACCCACGCTTTAGAGCTTGAAGCCGCGAATGCTGGCTTAATCCACGGTCGCTTCTCACGTGTCACCACCGAGATCCTCTCCGCTGTCCCTCTGACTCCTCTTACAGCCACGGCCCGTGTGGTCCGCCCCGGCAAGCGCATCAGCCTATTAGAGGCAGTCGTGCATGATCCCGCGACGGGTCGTGATGTCATTAAGGGCAGTGCGTGGTGGCTTCACACTCAAGAGCTGCCCGAGCTACGCCGCGAGCTCGCGCCAAAGATCCCAGCCCCAGCAGATACAAAGCGCGATGACGTGTTCTTTAATCGTTGGAGTGGTGCCTATATTGACACCATTGAGGTTCGACGTGCAATGATTCCTCGCCCCGATATTTCGAGCCGCACTCCCGTCCCCGGCTTCGAAGGCGCCCTCTCCGAGGTGTGGGAAGCTGGTGCTTTTTATTGGGTGAAAACTGACGCGTCAGTTATCGCTGGCCAGCCTGATACTCCTTGGCTACAGGTAGCCAAAATCGTCGACTCGGCGAATGGTCTAGGTACGGGGCTTTCTCCCGAACAATGGAGCTTCATGAACGTGGACACTTCAATCTATCTCAACCGCCTTCCTGTAGGCGAGTGGATTGGTATCCTGCCGGACGCCAACTATGGCCCAGACGGTATCGGCGTTACCATCAGCCGGATCTACGACGAACACGGCCCGATCGGAACGACGAACCAGTCGATTCTCATCGCAGCCAACTAAGTATATAAGGAATAAAAATAGCCGCAGTCCATTCCAGAAGGAAAAGGACCGCGGCTTCTCGTCGCTACGCGTTAGTTCTTCTCCTCGACGGCACTGGTCCCAGACTGTGATGCCACGAAGTGACCCGCACGCACGACTGCCTCAAAGGCCTTCTGCAAGTTGCCATTGAGACACGCAGAGGCAATGAACCGGTCAGGGCGCAAAATAACCGAGCCCACCGAGGTGACATCGAACCACGTCTTCAAAGCACCGGAATCATCCGCAACTACGCGGGTACCGGTCGAGGCACACTGCTCCTCAGCCCAAGACACCTGATTCGGGGATACTGCGCAAATGAGCTCAATTCCTAACGCGTCTATCTCGTCACGGGATTCGACACTGAGCAATTTGGCGGGGTCAAGCCCCCAGCTCAGGATGGCAAAATCATTCCCAAGTGCATCGTCGAGACGCACCTTGTCGCCCAGGAAAGTTACCCATGGTTGGACAAATTGTGTGCCAACAACCGAGTCCTTGCGCAGCGCATTCCGCAAAGGCACCAAACGGGGAATCTTCGACTGCGAAATTTTTCGATCAGCTTTACCAGCTGTCAGAGTCTCATGGTCGACGACGACGCCACGGCTGTAGCGTGGCATCGGCTTGAAACGCATATCCGAAAAGTAGTCGCGCACTTGAGGTGAGAGGTTCATCGCTCGCGCCCCCAAGTCACGAGCGAAGGCAACCTTTTTGTCCGTCGGCTTAATTACATTTCCCATGGTTAGGGAAAGGTCGACCATAGCCTTCGCATGTTCGAGGCGTTCTTGACTATATGTATCCAGCAGGCTGTCCGTTGCTCGACCCTTGAGAACTGCGTCGATCTTCCAGGCAAGGTTCGTTGCGTCGCGAACACCGGAATTGAAGCCCTGCCCCATCCATACCGGCATCAGGTGCGCGGCATCGCCAGCAACCATGACATTGCCCTTTCGGAAATCAGAGGCAACACGACCATGGTGGGTAAAGACGCGACGACGAATGATATCAAGCTCGATGCCCTCAGGAAGGTGCTGATTAAGCAGTTCGGTCACGAACGCATCATCTTCGACGCGCTCATTTGGTTCATCGTCAAAAAGCATGAACTCGAAGCGTCGCACACCGTGCGGTAAGCCGATCGAGACGTATGGCCTCTCGGGATCTGCACCAAGATACACGTTCGGGATTCCCAATGGATCGTTACGCACATCGACAACGACCCACCGCGTAGAAGGCGAAACTCCCTCAAAGTCGACCCCCATCCACTTGCGTGTCAAAGAACGGCCACCTTCGCAGCCGATTAAAAAACGGGCGTTAACGGTGATGACTTCGCCGGTACGATTTTCTCCCTCTTCACCAGTGACGTGATTGAGCGTCGCAGTGACCCCTGTGCCGTGGTCGACAATCGAAGCAAGCTCTCGACCAAAAGAAGCCGTCACGTTTGGATAGCGGTCAAGCCCCTCATAAACCACCTGATCAACGAGTGGCTGCAGGAAACCAAACTTACGCGGGAAGCCGAATGGCTCCCCCTGGGGGTCGTTAGTCATGATGACCTCGCCCCTGCCGTTGACAATACGCATGACGTGGTGAGGCAGAGTGTACGGCTCAATTTCGTCGAGCAAGCCCATTGCTTGAATAGTCCGGTAGGACTCGTCGTCGAGACCGACTCCACGCGGATAATCGATAAGCTGAGCACGCTTATCGACGAGCACCACCTTGACTCCTCGGGCTCCCAGAAGATTAGACAAAACTAATCCAGTCGGTCCCGCTCCTGCGATGAGCACATCTGTTTCTATGGTTTCCGCCATGACACTCTCCCTACAGCTAAATAGTTGTGATTTGAATCATTATTGCGGTTCATAGCTACTTTCACGCATATCGTTCCGCCCCGTGGCACAGACGCTCAATTGTCACACAATTGACGGTTTTCATCTATACCTTTTAGCATTCTTCCAGCCAATCGCCATGGCCAAAGTGTGCCATATACCGGAACGCCAGTTGTCGCACAGAAACAATTGGGCTGAAATCAAGGGCGTCCCGATCAATGTGATCTAAGTAACGATCAAGCCTTTGGAGTGTCCAATGTCAACACAGAATGCTGAAAATGCCCCGCAAGGGAGCGTAGTTGCAAAAGAATCGACACCACGTGAGCGTCGGAAAGTACTCATCTCAAGCTTCCTCGGCTCCACGGTCGAGTACTACGACTTTCTGCTATACGGCGCTGCCGCAGGTCTCGTCTTCCCTTATGTTTTCTTCGATGAGTCCATGGACCCCTTCGTCGGCATGCTCTTGTCCTATGTCATCCTATTTGCGGGTTACCTGTCTCGCCCAATCGGCGGTATCCTTTTCGGCCACCTGGGCGACCGCTTCGGTCGGAAGAACGTCTTGTTCATCACATTGATGGTGATGGGCCTAGTCTCAGTCGCCATCGGCCTTCTGCCAAGCTATGCAGCTATCGGCATCGCCGCTCCCATCATCCTGGTGATGTTGCGCGTCATTCAAGGTGTTGCCGTCGGCGGCGAGTGGGCTGGCGCCACTCTGATGGCAGCTGAGCACTCTAAGCAGGGTGCTCGTGGCTTCGCATCTTCCATTGCAGTCGCAGGTGGCCCTGCCGGCTCCGTACTTTCGACCTTGGTCCTTGCCCTCTTCGCTGGCTTGCCGGAAGAGCAGTTCCTGACCTGGGGCTGGCGTATCCCGTTCCTACTGTCAGCTGTTCTCGTGATCATCGGTCTCTACATGCGCTACAGCCTTACGGAGTCCCCAGAGTTCGAGGCCGCCCGCAAGGCAGGCGACACCCACACCGGCGTCCCCATCAAGCGCATCTTTACTGTGTACCCGAAGGTCACCATCTTCGCATCTCTCACCATCGCAGCCCCACTGTTCATACAAGCATTGCTCGCAGTCTTCATCGTCCCTTACGTTGTGGACACCGGCGCAATCGACCGTCAGACCGCCCTGATGCTGCTGACTCTCTCGTCCTTCCTGCACATCTTCGCAATTCCATTTTTCGCATCGCTCTCGGACCGTTTCGGGCGCCGCAGGGTCATGCTCACCGGCGTGGTCATTTCTCTCGCCCTAATCTTCCCAATGTTCATGCTGTTTAACTCCGGCAACGTCTGGCTCATCGGCCTCGCATTCATTGTGGGAAACCCAATCATCCAGGCATCCACCTACGGCGCTGTCGGATCCTTCTTGGCCGACAAGTACGCTCCACAGGATCGCTACACCGGTGTCTCCGTGTCATACCAGACCGGTTCGATCCTCGGCGCCGGTTTAGCACCAATGGTTTCCACGTGGCTGGTCGCTCTGGACAACGGCTGGGGCACCTACAACATCGCGATCTACTTCATCGTGCTTCTGGCCATTGCAACCATCTCCATCCTTGCGATCGAGAATAATAAGTACAACATTAAAACCAAGAAGGTCATCACGTCCGAGCCGGTTGAAGTTAACGCTTAATTTGAGGCTCGCCGGGTAGTTTAACTACCTAAAACCCGCAACCAATAAGTTGCGGGTTTTAGGCGTTCCTCAATGAGCTTTCAACCAAGATTTCACTGTGTGGACTTCATCGGGTACTGCAAACACCAGAGAGTGCCCCGCAGCTGTACTTCGATACCTCCATGAATTCGAGCATCCGTGCGTCCGTGTGACTTCCTAAGCCTCACCGTGCCACTGCTGCATTCACTGGCCCCATAGTGCCAAATCATCGAACGAGGATCAGCGAAAACCGTAATCGTAGCTTCCTTCGACAAAGCCAAACAACACGACTCACTGACCACAGCAACCAACAACTCTCACCCGTTGATCTGCCACAAAGGTAAATGAGCCTGCTGTGCGGACACCTCAAAGTCTCAAGAAGCACTTGATCTCCACAAACAGCAACCGGAAAACGAGCAGTGACCACTCAAACACTCCAACATCTCGACCGTGGGGCACCTCGCAAATACACCGCGCACTCTCCCACTTCCCTCATCTCCACAGCGCAGCCTCGACGCCCCAAGCGACCTAGCAGAACAAAAGGCCTGGACTTCCATTTTGGAAGTCCAGGCCTTAAATTGACGAAATTACGTTACTTACTACGCGGGGCCGGCACCGAATAGGTGCAGATGATTTTCGCCAGTACGGCATCGTCTATAGACGAGATGATCTCAGTATCAGTTACAACGATCGTGCGACCGGCACGCACGAGGCGAGACACAGAGATCGCGTCGCCTTCCTTCCTATTGGTCAGAAGGTTAATGGACGACGAAACTGCCAGAGGGAACGTGCCTTCTGGGACATGCTGCATGGCAAGCCAGGTGCCCGATAGATCCGCAAGCCCGAAAAGTGATGGAGCGGAGAACATGCCTGCAGGTTGGGTGATCTCCTGGTGTAGTGGCATGCCCAGGCGAAGCTCCTCGGGGGTGCGGCTAATGGGGTATAGCTTCAACGTCTGCGCGACGTCGGTGACTTTGGAATAGAAGTTATCCCAGTCCTCTTGAAAAGTCATGACAGCTCCAAATCTTCTATCTCGCTGGGTTCGTCCATAACCCAGTTCGGTTCATGCACCATGAGCGAAAGTTCACGCCCATCTCGGGTTTGTACATCGATGGCATAACGCAGACCTCCTTCTTCGCAGGTGGCAATTTCATCGAGATTTCCTTGTTCGACAGCTACAATGACGCGACGACACTCTGGATAATCCTTAAAGACATCGTCAATGATTGCCTTCATCTCTTTCACCAAACCGAATGGCACTTCTATATCCGTTTTTCCGTACGGGTATGTATGCCGCAATTCAGAGTTTTGAATTGGCGTGTAATCTGCCATAGCTGCTACACCTTCGTTCCTTGTACTTCGTCCGCGAGTTCAGAGCTAAGGATTTCTCGCACCATAGTGCGAATTTTCAGCTTGTCCAACTTACCCGCAGAGTTACGTGGAATTTCATCGACAACAATAACCTTGCGTGGAAGTTTGTAACGTGCAAGATGTTTACCACAGTGAGTCTGGATGCTTTCAAGAGTGACATTTACACCGTCGCGAGGGTGGACAACCGCAACAACACTCTCTCCCCATTTCTCGTCCGGAGAACCGACCACGGCGCTGCCCAGAATATCCTCGTGCTCTGCTAGAACACGCTCAACTTCGGCAGGATAAACATTTTCTCCACCGGAAATAATCATATCCTTGAGGCGATCGACAATGAAGTAGTAACCGTCTTCGTCAACATATCCTAGATCGCCTGAGTGAAACCAGCCAGCAGTGTATGCTTTTTGGGTTGCTTCTGGGTTGTTCCAGTAACCGGTAGCAACGTTTGGGCCTTTGACCCACATCTCGCCTGTGCGTCCGACTTCTTCGATCGATTCCCCTGTATCCGGATCCACCAGTTTGACCTGGGTATATGGCATAGGAAAGCCACAAGAGCCAAGCTTTTCCTCAGTCATGCGTGGAGGTAGGTAAGTTGCAAACGGCGAGGTTTCCGTCAGTCCCCACGCCTGCTGTACGACGAGTCCCTTTTCCATGTACTCGCGAATCAATACAGGTGGAACCGGAGCGCCCGCGCAGATGATCGCGCGCATTGAACTTAAATCAGCCTCGGCAAACTTCTCGTGGTTATACATCGCCTGTAGCTGCGCAGGAACAAGAAAGGAAGAAGCAATCTGGTAGCGCTCTACATCTTCCATCACCTTACCGGGATCAAAGTTCCGGTGGATAACCACTGTGTTGCCCCGATAGAAGGAACGAATCACGAACGAGTTCAATGCACCCACATGGAAAAGTGGTGCGGCTGCAAGGGTGACGTCTCCAGGGCGGGTGTCAACCATCGTGTCTACGTTCGTGGAGTTCCACCATAGGTTTCCGAAGGTTAGCTGGACGCCTTTAGGAAGACCTGTGGTACCGGAGGTAAATAGCAAAAGCGCAAGGTCGGACATGACGCGAGCCTGTGGCTTGTAGACACCGGAGGTGTCAATGCCCTGAAGGGACGAGGACTTTGACCAGTAGATGGGAACATCTCCGGTTGGCGGTGCAATTGGATCGTCGTCGACGACTAGGACGTGGTGGCGCTCGATGCCAAAGACGCTCTGAGCCAGCTCAAGGTGGGATCCTTCCACAACAACGCTGTGGGGAGTGCCCTGCATAAGAAGCTGCGACACCTCCGGTGCCGAAAGACGGAAGTTGAACGGCATAAAGGTTGCGCCGATCCACCAGGAGGCAAACATAGCAAACACGAATGACTCAGAATTCATGCCAATATACGCGACACGGTCCCCCTGTTCGACACCGGCGTCATCTAGATGAGCTGCCCAGGTCCGAACTTTATCCGCGAACTCCTTGAACGTGTATTTGCGATCTTCATAGATCATCGCAATAAGCTCTGGTTGGTATTCGGCATGCTTGTTAACTTGAGTACATGGACTGATGTTGAATTGACTTGCATTGTGTTCTACGCCGTTGACGATCATAGGTCGTCACCTCCTGCAATTTTTGCGAATCCGCGGGCGGAAATTCCGCCATCAGCATTGATAATGGTTCCAGTGATATTTCCGGCCTCTTTTTGCGAAGCAAGCAACACATACGGTCCGGTGAATGTGGCTGGGTCAAGCGAGATGTCGTGAAGTGGAATATATGGGTTTCCTCCTGCTTCGCGTTTTGCGAAGGTATCAGCAATCTTCCTGTCATCGAGTCCCGCCGAGGAAGGGCCACTTAGGTTGGTACTCATCCCTCCAACAGCAACAGCGTTCACGCGGACTTTCGGAGCTAGTTCGTAAGCAAACTGCAGCATGAGACCTCTGCTCGCGAACTTACTGGCGGTATAGACTGGGCCGCCGCCGGCGGAATAGAAGGCAGAATTCGAGAGCGTCATAATGATCGAACCGTGGG
Organism: Corynebacterium lubricantis DSM 45231; assembly: GCF_000379425.1. GTDB lineage: Bacteria > Actinomycetota > Actinomycetes > Mycobacteriales > Mycobacteriaceae > Corynebacterium > Corynebacterium lubricantis. The sequence goes on along the minus strand of NZ_KB902193.1, from coordinate 43,951 downwards.
TTTCCACAAGTTGGCGCCATGTGGCTTCTACCGTCAGTAGATACCCCTTTGCATTAACCGCCATAACTTCGTCAAAGATTTCTGATAGTTCATCCCCGCTCAGCCGGGAAACCGAACGATTGTAATCCCAAATACCTGCGTTCGGGATAACCGTGTTCAACCCGCCAAATTTTTCAATGACTTTGTCCACTGCATTGTGTAAATCAATTGTTTGGCGCACATCCGCGGCTAGCGGTAGTACTTTGTCTGGGTCCAAGGCGCTCGCGGTTTCCCTCGCCCTATCCAAATCAACATCGACAATCGCTACATTTGAGCCTTCATTCACGAATCGTTGTGCGAGTGCCGCTCCGAGGCCCGAACCCGCACCTGTAATAAAGGTGGTATGCCCATTGAGCATTTTTACTCCTAAAAGAAGGTGGAAATGTTCTTAGAAGGCAGAACATTAAAGTCCAGAAGGATACGGCGATCGAAGACTTTGAAAGAATCTTCGTTCACACGCAACAAGTCAGTGCGGGTACCTACGAATGTGTCTTGCTCTCGCTCGAGGCGGGTGCGCCACACGAGGAAGTTTGAACGAACCTCGATAACTTGGTTATCGTCTGGATCCTTACCGTGAAATGCTGCGATATTCGTAATTAGGTGTCGGGTTCGCGATGGCGGATCCTCTGCCCAGGCCATACCAGAATCGAAGCGCCGGATGCGCCAAGCCAGTGAGTCGTAGGTCTCGTCGTAGAAAGATAGGCCGTCTCGTTCTGAAATCGACAGCGCCTGCTGTCTACGCAGACGATTTGTTCGAGTTGGTGCCCAATAGGACAGATCTTCGTCGAAGCATTCTAGCCAGTCGACGTAACGGCTCTCGTCGAGGAGATAAGCCTCGTCATAGTAAAAATTTTGCAGCTTGTAGTATAGATCTGCGTTTACGCGTTCACCGAGAGTGATGTCTTCGCGTCGCAAGTAGTCAGTCATGAATAGCTCGTTTCAAATTTGGATCAGCGGGTCAGTTTCTTTAGAGAGACTGCAGGGTCTACAAGTTGGGCTGGGTCGACACTGATATTTCGATCGATAATGCGTCGAGCTGCGCGGATGGCCTTAGAGTCATCGAATACTGCCGCTCCGGCAAGCTTTCTTTCAGGGGTCACGCGGAACGCAACCTCCGGTTCGCCGTCCGCATTCCGGCGAACGACCGTGGTGCCTTCGGCAACCATTGAGCCAGCGCCCTCAACATGGATGCCGTACCGATCGGACCAGAACCAATCGGCGCTTTCCTGCGGTGGTTCGGTGCCTGCGATTGAGGCAGCTGCACGAGTAGCATCTTGTACTGCTGCGTCCCAGTGCTCATGACGTCGCTCAAGGGAGCCATCTGCGTTGCGAACGCGGGAGCAATCGCCAATCGCCCAAATGTTCTTTGCACTGGTGCGCTGCTCACGATCAACGAGGACTCCACCATCAACATCCAGCTCAGCGGAATCTGCGAGCGACTCATCGGGAACTAAACCGATGCAGAGCAGGACGTGATCGACGTCGATGGAGCCCTGGCCGTCAACCTCGAGAGTATGACGGCCATCGTCGTGATGGTTGATTGCGGTGATCATCCCGTTTACGAACTCGACGCCATTGGTCTCGTGCAGTGCATGCAGTCGCTCGGCGATTTCAATGCCGACGGCTGGGACAAGAGAAACTGGTGCTGGATCGACGAGGATGACTTTTGCGCCACGATCTCGAGCAGCAGAGGCAACCTCAGCGCCGATGAGGCCAGCGCCGACGATTCCGACGCGCGCGTCGGGGACCAGCGCTTTGGAAAGCTTCTGGGCGTCCTCGAGGGTGCGCAGAACGATGACGGAATCGTGGAAAAAGCCAGGGCCATTGATCCGACGCGCATGACCACCAGTTGCCAGAACTAGCTTGTCATAAGGTCGTTCGGAACCATCTCCAAGCACCAACGTGTTGGTGTCGGTGTTGACACGCTCGACCTTCGCTTGGATGACCTCGACGTTGTTGTCCTCGTACCAGGAATCAGGAACGAAGCGTATCTCTTCGGCGGTCTTGGTGCCATTGAGCACTTCTTTCGACAGTGGAGGCCGGTCGTAGGGGAATCCGTGCTCGTCGATTATTGCGATGGAGTCGGTGTAGCCCGCCTTGCGCAACTCTTGGGCTAGCGTAAATCCACCGATCCCACCACCAACGATTGAGGTGGACGAACTCATTGAGCTGCTCCTTCAGCCGAGGTTCCTGGGTACAGCCACACTTCGTCGTCACGCAGCTCAACCTTGTGGGTCGGTGCGTTTTCGGTAGCGGGCATGCACTGTACTGCGCCGGTTTTCAGGCAGAAGCTTGAAGAGTGAATTGGGCACTCAACCAAGGTGCCTTCGATCCAACCATCGGCAAGTGAAGCAGTTTCGTGGGTGCAGGTATCGTTGAGCGCATATACCTCGTCGTCTTCGGTGCGGAAAATTGCAATTGGCTCGCGGTATCCCGTCACGTCGGTGTCGACGACTATCGCCTCTTCTTGCTCGATGTCATCGAGATCTGCGACGTGGATGGGCTGAGAAGCTTCGGTAGAACTGGTCATGGGGGTTGCCTTTCTGCTTTAGGTGAAAATCCAGTAACTACTTCTCGTGCCACGCGGGAGACGACATCAGCTCGGCCCAGCGGCGGTAGAAGTTTCGCCCTGCTGCGTCGGAGTACAGTTCTGAGGTCATACCTGGGTAACCTTCAGTTTCCCCTTCAGTATCTAGCCCCATTTGGTAGTTCAGCGGAGTGTTGGACACCATAAAAGCACCAGCATTCGCTTGAACCTCCGACCAGTTCTCACCATCGTCCTGCTCAAAAATGCCGGAAGGTCCGAAAGTGCGGAGATTGTAGAGTCGTTGCGCGCGGGCAACGTCTTCTGGCATGGCGCGATCAAGGATGGTCCATGCCCACACTTCCATCTTGTTCGGACCCTTCGGATGCCAGATTCGGATGGAGCCGTTCACTGGCAGGTAGGAGAAGTTCGGGAAGACCGTTGCGTGGCCGTTCGTCAATGGGCCGGTGACCTGTTCTTCGGACAAGCGCTCACGTAGGAAGTCGTAGTCGTAATATTCGTGAACAGGCTGCGCGTCGAAACGATTCTTCGGGTGCACTGGGAAACCCGCACCATGTCCCTTTTCGGACGAGAACTGCTTGCCCGTGCGCTCGGCGATTTCCTTCTTTGGCCCCTTGCCCGTCGGAGACATCACCATCAGTGCGGAAGCATGCGACATGTTCACGTGGTACCAGTCCGTTGCGAACTGCTCAGCTGCGAGCTTCCAATTACCCTCGAGAACCCACTTGGTTACGCCCCCGACAACGTAGCTGCCTTCATCATCACGATCTAGAAAGGCATCGATGTACCATTTCATATCGCCAAGGTTGTCCTCGAGAGGCTCAGCGTTCTCATCCCAGTTTGCGAAAATTAAGCCCTTGTATGATTCGACGCGGGGGACAGAAATTAAGCCCCATTCTTCTCGTTTGAAGTCCTCATTGTACTGCTCCTTGCCAGGAAGGTTGATCAGCTTTCCATCCAAGTCATAGGACCAGCCGTGGTAGGTACAGGTGAAGTTCTTGGTGCGGCCAAGATCTGCCCTACAAACGCGTGCTCCGCGGTGGCGGCAATTGTTGAGAAGAATGCGGATCTCTTCTTGTTTGTTCATGGTCGCGATTACTGGGTCTTCTCCCATATAGGTTTGGAAGAAGTCGCCAGGCTTTTCGAATTGAGATTCATGCGCGATAAACAGCCAGCTGCGTGCAAAAATGCGTCGCATCTCCTGCTTATAGATCTTCTCATCCACGAATACTCGGCGATCCACTCGCCCGCCGTCAGTGTCTATCATGCCACTGACGTCAAGATTCGAATCAAGTCCTTCTGGGCGATCAAGGCCGTCGATTGGGAGCTCAGGGCTTGCGGTACTCACATTTTCCTCCGTCGTTGACGTTCATTCGTTCACGTCCCCCCTCTTGTGGTATCGAACCATCAAGGATGGGAATGTGACTTAGATTAAATCAACTTCTGGAGATGAAAGCCTTTAGTGTTCCAAGGTACGGAACGTATTTGGCCTGACCAATAAATGTCTAGCCCTTATTAGCATTAAATAATAACCAAAACTTCTCGATACTTTTAACTTTCCCCCTTGGATTCATAACTTTGACATCCCGGTCGAGCAAGCACGCTGGTTATTTTCAGAATGCGGCATCAACTGGCGACCCCACAGCACCGACTTCCACCTTCCCCTACGTTTCCGTCTCAGGTGTCGGCACTACGTCCAAATACTCCGCATCGATGCCACAGCTCAACAGCAACTATTATTGAGGCGCCCCAGACGAACTCGGCTTCGCAAATTCCGACCATATAGACCACTCACCAGTGAACTACTCTCCTGAGGAACTTGGCGAGATCACTCACAACGCTCTGGTCATTCACGGTCGAGAGGATGAGATCATTCCGGTGGAAGCGAGTTATTACATGTCCACTCACCTTCCGAACGCCGAGCTGCATGTCATCCCGCACGCTGGCCACTGGACGCAAATCGAGCAGCCACAGCTCTTTGCTTCCCTGACCCGCTGGTTCCTGACACGGGAAAGCTAGGAGCCGGGCCGTTCGTCGCCAAGCCTCTCAGCACGGATTAGAGAGCAACAGTTTGATCATCCCGCCAGTTTCGTGAGCAATCTCGTAAACGATGTTGGATTCGCCGAGGTTGTTTGTGTACATCACGTTCACATCCAGATCCGTGCATTTTTCAAAGTTGGCGGCGACGCGGCGGGCGTGTACCCGACTGGTCACAAGCGTTGCCGACGACCACCCTTCTTCCTTTGCCAACGCCCCCATCGTCATCGCCTCACCCGTTGTGGTGACGGGTTGGGGGTCCATGCAAAAAGTGTGCTCGGCGGCCGACGGCCGGTTATCGCCTCGGCAATAGGATGAGCCGACGGGTTCCTCCGTGCCTAAGGGGTTCGAAACAACGAAGTTCGGGGCAATTCCGTCTTGGACCAGGCTAGCTCCCATTGCGTGCCTGCCATCGGCGATACCGGCGATCACCACCACAGCATCACTGGCTGCGGGCTGTTTCTGTGGAGGATTCACAAACCACGAAGTGAGCAGCCCAGCGGCAACGATCAAGAAAACGACGAAGATAGACAGCAAGACCAAGAGTCGCTTTCGCACACGTCGATTCCGACGCGCGATCGGGCCCCGCACCTTGCTCATGGGCAATACTTTACGCGTCTAGTGAACCGGGGGCATCCCGAAAGTTTGGCCTTAATATTGAGCTACGCCATCATGCGGCGAATTAATCGCACAACGGATTCAACCGCGAGTGCAATTTGATCGGCGGAGGTTTCGTGTACCTCAACGCTCTCCCGGTAAGGGTCAATCACGTCTTCATCGTTCGGGTCGGCGAGCGGAGTCAGGACACTCCGGTTTGCCCCGAGGATCTTCACCCCTGCACGCAGCCTATCCATCGAATCCTCGGTGTAAGCAGCTGAGTCAAGCTCAGAGGCAAGCCATTCGTCGTTAGTAACCTCTTCTAAGCGGGCGAGCTCGATCAAAGTGTAGGTCTTGCGAGTCACCCGAGGACTCAGCTGCACAATTTCTTTTCGGTGTTCACGAGTTAATGCAAGAATCAGGTCGGCGGACTCAAGAATCTGCTCATTGAGTTGTCGAGCCCGATGTCCGCTCGAATCCTCCACTCCGAGCACGTAAGCCTGCTGTTGGGAATCCCGATCCATCGGAGCACCGATGAGCGCATGCGTACCTGCAGACGCTACTTCAATGCCTGGTTCATCTGCCAAAAGAGCGGCCAAAAGCTGTTGGGCCAGAGGAGATCGGCACACATTTCCGGTACATACCGTGAGAATTGTGAAACTACTGTTCATGACCGGTGGTCAATTTCTTCGGTCGATTCGAGCTGGAATGACGGGACGGGGTTTTACTCTCCACGCCATAGACACCCGAACCGTAGCGATACCAGTCGGTTCCCTTCGCTGGCAGCATATTGGCAATGACGCCAAGCACCTTATTACCGGTTGTCTCCAGACCCTGGAGGACATCGTCGAGCTCCTGCTTCGTGGTCTTATCAATGCGCACCACCAGCAACATGCCGGCAGCTTCCTTTGAGATGACCGCCGCGTCCGCCACTGCCAGCATCGGCGGAGCATCGATGATGACATAATCGAAGGTCCCGGCAAGCGCCTTGGTGACTTCCTCCATTTTCTCCGAGCCCAAAAGTTCGCTCGGGTTCGGAGGCCTGCGGCCCGCAGGAAGCACATAGAACTCGTTATCGCCCCAACGCTGCAGAACATCCACAAGATCTGCTCTGTCGATCAGCACGTCGGTCAGGCCGGCACCGCCCTCGATACCCAAATACTCTGCAAAAACAGGGCGACGCAGATCGCCTTCTACAACGACCACTTTCGCACCAGATTGCGCGAGGGTGAGCGCCAAGTTAAGCGAGGTCGTGCTTTTGCCCTCGCCCGCATTAGCGGAGGAAACCACGAAGACCGAATTTTCCGAATCCACGTTGAGGAACTGCAAGTTAGTGCGCAGGGTGCGGTAAGACTCAGAGCTGGAACTTTGCGGATTGGTGCTGACAACTAGGGCATCTTCTTCAATGCTCTGATCTTTATAGATTCCACCGATGACTGGAATATTGGTAATCTCCTCGATTTCCTTCACCGAGTGAACTCGGTTGTCCATAGCCTTGCGGATTACCGCAATGGTATATCCCACGACGAAACCTGCCAGCAGGCCGAGTAATAGGTTGAGCACCGGCACTGGACTGATGGGATCTTCTGGAACGAGGGCGCGTTGCGTCGAAGTGAGCGTGACCGGGCTTGTTCCGTCGCGAGTCTCTGGGGCCAGTTCGGTGCGTACGACCTCCTTGAAGCGCTCCCCGATTTCAAAGGCGATCACTGCTGATTGTTCCGCGGAAGGATCCTGCACGCGAATGTCAATCAGGGTGGAGTCCGCGGGTGAACTCACCTTGACATCCTTGGCTAGTTCCTCGCTTGTGGTATCTAGCTGGAGCTTTTCAATGACGGGGATGAGCACCACGCTTGTCGTCAAAACGGTGACGTAACTATTGACCACTTGACGTGAATAATCGGCACCCTGAGCAAGATCGCCGGTCGATCCATCGCCCGCGCGGGTCGACACGAAAATCTGCGTATGCGCTTCATACTTTGGAGTCATTAAGAACGTGATTCCGGCCCCCAGTGCAAGGCCAAGAATTGAGGAAATTAATACCAACACCCAATTCTTTCGCAAGATTACAGCGTAATCACGTAACTCCATTGCACTGAATGCCTTTCTCGTCGGTTCTTTAACAAGAAAAGATTAGCAACAACACAACAGTTTTACCTGTGTAATTGCTCTTCCAGTCCCGCTAAGTTTATCGGGCGCACCACTTCATTGACTTTAAATCGCTTGTGCAATCATAAGTGTTTCGCATTAAACCGTCTCGAGGTAAGTCTGAATTTTATTCATATGAGCAGCGCGTGCCACCTATACTAATCCGCATGTCCGGAATAGATGCAAAAAGAGTTCGCACTCGCCATTTCTACGAAGCCAAAGCCAACGGCACGAAGATTTCAGCCCTGACCAGCTACGATACGCTCACGGCTGGCATCTTCGACGAGGCTGGCATCGACATGCTCCTCGTCGGTGACTCCGCAGCGAACGTCGTGCTCGGCCAGAAGAGCACCCTTTCCATCACTCTCGACGAGATGATCACGCTTGCCAAAGCCGTCACCATTGCCGCGAAGCGCGCGCTTGTCGTCGTCGACCTCCCCTTCGGCTCCTACGAGGCCTCGGAAAAGCAGGCAGTTCTATCCGCCTCCCGAGTGATGAAGGAAACTGACGCCTCCGCCGTCAAGATCGAGGGCGGCGTGGGGATCGCGCCGACAATTCGTCGCATAGTAGACGCCGGCATCCCGGTCTGCGCTCACATCGGCTTCACCCCACAGGCGGAGCATCAGCTCGGCGGTGCGGTCGTGCAAGGTCGCGGCGATAGCGCGAAGCAGCTTATCGACGACGCCCTCGCCGTCCAGGAGGCCGGCGCTTTCGCGGTAGTTCTTGAGATGGTGCCTGCTGATGTTGCCACCGAAGTGACTAAAAAGCTCGACATCGTGACCATCGGTATCGGCGCCGGAAACGGCACTGACGGCCAGGTGTTGGTCTGGCAGGATGCCATGGGACTCAACCGGGGCCGCAAACCACGCTTCGTGCGCGAATATGCCTCGATCGGCGACACCCTCCTGGAGGCCGCGCGCAGCTACGCTGACGAGGTATCCAGTGGCACATTCCCGGGCGAAGCTGAGTCCTTCTAATGCAGGTTGTTACCACTAAGGCTGACCTTGCCCAGGCTCTGCAGGGGCGATCGTCGATAGGCCTCGTGCCCACGATGGGTGCGCTGCACAGCGGTCATGCCTCACTTGTCGCCGCCGCGCGGGCCGAGAACGAGACAGTGGTTGCGAGTATCTTCGTCAACCCTCTGCAGTTCGAGGCGCTGGGCGATTGCGATGATTACCGCAATTACCCACGTCAGCTTGAAGCCGACTGCGACCTATTAAATAAGGCCGGCGTGGACGTTGTCTTCGCGCCGTCGGTGGATGAGATGTATCCCGGCGCGCACAATCTCCCGCTGGTGTGGGTGCGCACGGGCGAGATGGGCGAGCGGTTGGAAGGGGCAAGTCGTCCCGGTCATTTCGATGGTGTGGCAACGGTCGTCGCGAAGCTTTTTCATCTTGCGCGCCCTGATCGCGCGTATTTCGGACAGAAGGATGCGCAGCAGCTCGCTGTAATCCGGCGCATGGTCGCTGATCTGGATTTTCCCGTGGAGATTCGGCCGGTTCCGATCATTCGCGGGGTCGATGGGCTGGCGGAGTCGAGTAGAAATCAACGGCTGTCCGAGGTTGAACGTGGCCAGGCGCTGGCGCTGTCGCGGGCGCTTTTTACCTTGGAAGAGCGCGCCCAATCGGGCGAACCATTGGACCTTGCAGGTGTGCGTGCGCAGCTGGGAGCGAGCGAGGGTGTGCGCCTGGACCACTTAGAAATCGTGGATCCCGCCTCCTTGGAGCCGCTTGTCGTTGACAGTGTGTTGGATCGGCCCGCGCTGGTGGTCGGCGCGATTTATGTCGGACCGGTGCGCTTGATCGACAATATTGAGCTTTTGGGATAGCACCTTCTCTAGGGAGCCGCCGAGCACGATGCTCGGCGGCTTTTCCTTCGCCCATTTTTGTAAAGTTTTCTTTACATTCTAATTATGACCTTTTACTATAAGAGTAAGGAAGTTGACTGAAAGGACGCCCGGATGACGGAATCCACATACACGAACATGGTGCGGAAGTGGCGTCGTTGGAATGAGTTGTCTCAGCAAGAACTCGCGGATCGCGCGGGGGTTTCTCGGCAGACCATCGCCAACATCGAAAAAGGCAACTACTCCCCTTCTGTCCACTTAGCCCTCAATATTTGCCACGAACTCGGAAAGACCGTCGAAGAAGTTTTCGGCGTACGCCAAGAGGAGCAAGAACAATGATCAAGCAATTCGGAGACTGGGTCGTCGACTGGACCGAGCGCACCTCGGACGACGAATACCAGGCAACCATGACATATAAAGCGGACACCGTGGCCATGTGGATGATGCCGCTGGCCGCCATCATCAGCGGCGCGATCCTGGCATGGGTTTTGCCATCGACTTATTCGCTGTGGAGCGCGCTTCCCATCTTCACTGTGTTGATTGTCCAGATTGCCTCGCAATCCTGGATGAGCAACTATGCCCCACGCCCAAAGCAGACCTCGCCTACGAAATACATGCTGCTTGGCGTGATCCCCGGAGTGATCATGCTCGCCGGCATGGCCTACAATTCCTTCTTCACCACGGACCAGTCCTGGGCCGGACCCGGTGGCGTCGTTGTGGGCGCCATCATCGGCGCAGGTACTGCCCTGCTCCTGATTCCGCGCATATTTAAGTCACGCCATAAGTCAGACGTGGAACGCCTGGAATCTGATCTCGAGGACTAAGGAAGACTAAGCCGGACCCAGCACTGCCGAGTCCACCGCCCCATGCCGCGAACACTGCGCGGACCAGCCATCGGGGCGGACCTGGACTTTCATGCGCCGCCCGCAGATTTGGCAAAAGCGCGGGGCCTCCAGCCCGGCGCGCGCCGAGGGCGAGAGCACCTGTTCTGCGCCGAATGGCTTTCCCGTATTGGGGTGGAACGCGGGCTCGTCACCGACAAGAATCGCACTGAGGAGAGTTTCATCCATAATCGTGCGCATTAGACGAACTTGTTCAGCACTTTGATCGGCAGGTTGAGCCGGTCCATCATGTCCAAGTCTTGTTCCATGGGACGACCCAAGGTAGTCAGGTAGTTTCCAGCGATCAGGGCATTCATCCCGCCGAGCAGTCCGGTTTCAGCGCCCTCGTCGCCAAGCGTGAGCTCGCGACCACCGGCAAAGCGCAACATCGTGCGTGGCATGGCCAAGCGGAATGCGCCGATCGCGCGTAGCGCATCGCGGCTGTCCATCACCTCGTGGTCGGCAAATGGCGTGCCCGGGCGCGGATCGAGGAAGTTCATGGGCACCTCGTGGGGGTTCAGCTCCGCGAGTTGCGCCGCGAATTCGGCGCGCTGCTCCAGGGTTTCGCCCATGCCCAGAATGCCGCCGGAGCATACTTCGAGGCCGGCCTCGGCTACGAGGCGCAGGGTCTCGCGGCGCTCCTCCCAGGTGTGGGTGGTGACAACCTGCGGGAAGAAGGAACGCGCCGTTTCCAGGTTGTGGTTATAACGGTGCACGCCGGCTGCCTTGAGCCGATCTACTTGCGCCGGAGTCAGCGTGCCAATGGAGGCCGCGACCTCGATGTCTACCTCCGCATGGATCGCTGCGACGGCTTCTTCCATCTGCGCCATCAACTTGTCGTCGGGCCCCTTGACCGCGGCAACGATACAAAACTCGGTGGCTCCCGTCTTCGCGGTTTGCTTCGCCGCCTCAACGAGCTGCGCAATATCGAGCCAGACCGAACGCACCGGGGATTCAAACAGGCCCGACTGGGAGCAGAAGTGGCAATCCTCAGGACAACCGCCGGTTTTCAGCGAGATGATGCCCTCAACCTCGACTTCTTCCCCGCAATACTTCAGGCGCACTTCGTGTGCGAGTTCCATCAGCCCGGAGATCTCATCTTCAGGCAGGCGGAGGACGTCAAGGATTTGCTCCTCGGTGAGCGGAATGCCCTGCTCCAGCACTTGGGTACGGGCGGTATCGAGGATAGACATGGGTTGCGTCCCTTCAGTCAGGTTTTATCAAGAATGAGCAATTGTTAGATACACTAAACCAAACTTGAACAGCGTTCAAAACGGTGTTCAATTCCAGTGGTGAACTGCATGGTTATCACATTTCACCAAATTGGCTTCACGCGCTGCGAAACAAATATGTAGCGAAGTTGCCGAGAATCCCTTAAAGATCACACCTAATGTCTATCCCCTTCTGTAGACTGAACTAAATTGCGTATATCTCACTAGAACGGGGTAAATATGTTCACGATCACAGGTTTCGCCGACGAGATCGCACACGATCTCGACGAGCAAATCACCCTCCTTAATAAACTCAACATCTCCCACGTAGAATTCCGTAGCGCCTGGGACACAAAGGTCCTGGATCTGTCGCAGGAGCAGCTTGAAACTGCGAAGGAAAAGCTGGACCAAGCGGGCATTTCGCTCTCCTCCGTCGGATCCGACTTGGGAAAGATTCAGATCACCGATCCATTCGATGCCCACCTCGAGCGGGCCAAGCACGGCGTCGAGGTGGCCCAGTTTTTCGGCACCCAATACATCCGTATGTTCTCCTTCTTCATTCCCGAAGGCGCCGATCCTGCAGACTTCCGCGACGAGGTGATCGCGCGCACCCGCGCCATGGTCGAGGTCGCTGAGGCCGGTGGCATCACCTTGCTCCATGAAAACGAGAAGGGCATTTACGGCGACTCGCCTGAGCGCGTGAAGGACCTTATTACTACCGTCAATTCACCGAATTACCGCGCGATTTACGACGCCGCGAACTACGTCCAGACCGGCTTCAAACCCTTCGACGAGGCCTGGCCCATTGTCAGCGATTACGTCGACTATATCCACATCAAGGACGCGACCGTGCCTACCCCGGACAAGCCACTCGGTGTTATCACTCCCGCAGGTCAGGGCGACGGCCAATACCCCGAGCTGCTCGCCACGCTCAACGAGACTGGGTTTGACGGCTTCCTCTCCATCGAGCCTCACCTCGGTGACTTCGATGAGTTCGGAGGTCTGTGTGGCCCCGACCTCTGGACCGACGCGCAGCAGGCGCTGACCGGCATCTTGGACAACATCGGCGCCAAGTACAACTAACAGGCAGGCAATCGTGACTTCAACAATTAAGGCAGCCCTGGTTGGCTGCGGCGACGTCGCCACCGTCCACGCTGAGGCTCTTCAAGCGCTTCACGACGAGCTCCGCATCGAGTTCGTCGCCGTCGCCGACACGGACGCAGAAGCTGCAGAAACCTTCGCAGCCAAGACCGGCACGAAGGCTTACCCCAGCCTTTCGGACTTGCTGGCAAACGAAGACATCGACGTCGTGCACATCACCACCCCGCACGACCAGCACATCGACCTCGCTCTTGAGGCCCTAGAGGCTGGTGTAAACGTGGTCCTGGAAAAACCGCTGGCCAACGAGCTCGATCAAGCGCAGCGCCTAGTGGATTACCTGGACGCGCACCCGGATGCACCGAAGATCGCGGTGTGCTTCCAGAACCGCTACAACGTGTCCTCCCAACAGCTGCGTCGCCTGATTGATTCCGGCAAACTCGGCCAGATTAAGGGCGCATACGCCTCGGTGGTATGGACGAGAACTCCCGGCTATTACCAGACGAAACCGTGGCGCGGCCAGCAGGTTCGCTCCGGCGGTGGCCTGCTCATGAACCAGGCGATTCACACCTTGGATCTCCTGCAGTGGTTCCTCGGCCCGGCCCGCTCTATTGATGGGGCGGTGTCCACCTGCAAGTACGGCGATGTCATCGACGTCGAGGACACGGCCCACGCCTATCTCGAACACCCGGGAGATGTGCACTCCAGCTTCTACGGCACGCTGACCAATTCCCGTCACCGCGACGTAGAACTCGAACTCGACTGCGAGGCCGCGCTCGTCGAATTGCGCGACGGACTCACCGTCACCTGGGTGGACGGGCGCGTGGACCGCTACGAGGAACGCACCCAGGAAACCGAGGGCAGGAGCTACTGGGGTGTCAGCCACGAGCTGCTCATCCGAGATTTCTACGAGCACTTGGGGGACCCAGAACCCTTTTGGATCGGGCCTGCCGAAGCAATGAACTCGCTGAAGATTGCCAAGGGCATCTATTCAGCATCGAATAACTAAACACACACATATAAGGAGAACACCTTGAGTAACAAACTACGACTCGGCATCATCGGCCTTGGTGCCGAAGGCGGCATGTACGCAGACTTCCTCAACGAAGGCCGCGTTCCCAACATGGAAATCGGCGCAATCTGCGACATCCTGCCAGAGAAGAAGGAAAAGGCCGACGAGTACGGCGTGCCTTTCTACGCCGACTACAAGGAACTGATCACCTCCGGTGACGTCGACGCAGTGGTCACCACCGTGCCTCACTACCTGCACCCAGAAATGGGCATCTACGCGCTGGAGCAAGGAATCCACGCGCTCGTCGAAAAGCCTGTCGGTGTGTACACCAAGCAGGCCAACGAGCTCATCGACTACGCCGCCTCCAAGCCTGAACTGAAGTTCGGCGTGTTCTTCAACCAGCGCACCAACCAGCTGTACAAGGACATCAAGGCAATCATGGATTCCGGCGAGCTCGGTGCACTGCGCCACACCTCCTGGATCATCACCACGTGGTGGCGTCCGCAGGGCTATTACAACCAGTCCGCATGGCGCGCGACCTGGGGCGGCGAGGGCGGCGGCGTCCTGGTCAACCAGGCACCTCACCAGCTCGATCTGTGGCAGTGGATGTGTGGCACCCCCGAGCGCGTCTTCGCCCGCGCGGAGTACGGCTTCAAGCGCGACATCGCTGTCGAGGACGAGGTTAACGCACTGGTCTCCTTCCCGAACGGCGCAACCGGCACCTTCATCACCGCGACCCACGACATGGTTGGTACCGACCGCCTGGAAATCCTCCTGGATAAGGGCAAGATCGTCGTCGAGGATTCGAAGAAGGTCACCATCACTCGCCTCGTCGAGAACGAGGAAATCCTGTCCAAGGACATGAGCATGGAAGACGTGAAGCTTCTGTTCACGGGCAAAATGGACATGGACAAGTACATGACCACCGAGGTCAAGGAGTACGACTCCGTCTGGGGCCAGCAGCACGTTGAGGTCCTGCGCAACTTCGCTGCGGCAGTCGCTGGCGAGGAAGAACTTCTCGCACCGGGCAGCGACGGTATCAACGGCGTGCGCCTGGCCAACGGCATCCACCTCTCGTCCTGGCTGGGTAAGGAAGTTGACTTGGTCAACTTCGACGAAGAGACCTACTTGGAAGAACTGAACAAGCGCATCAAGGCTGAAGGAAAGTTTGAGGAGCGTAACTAATGGCTGACATTGGCGTACAAATGATGATGCTCAAGGACCAGGTTGCCGAACAAGGCATGTACCCCGTCCTCGAGCGCCTGAAGGAACTCAACATCGCAAGCGTTGAGGTCTCCCAGATCCCCATGAACGAAGAGAACACCGCTGACCTCGAGCGCGGTATCAGCGAACTCGGCATCCAGGTCGGCGCACTTTCCGTCGCGCTCGGCCCTGGAAACCCCATGTTGGACAACCTTGAAGAGAACTTCGACAAGATTGTCGCCGACTCCAAGCGCCTCGGCGTGAAGTTCCTCCGCATCGGCATGATGCCGTTTACCGCCATGGTGTCCAAGGAAGCCACGGAGGCATGGGCAGCAGAGGTCGAGCCATACGCAGCCAAGCTAAACGACGAGGGCCTCACCCTGTGCTACCACAATCACCACGTTGACCTGCACAAGTTCGGCGACGAGCGAATCTTCGACATTGTTCGTCGTGTAGCTCCTTCGCTCTTCTTCGAGGTGGACCTGCACTGGGTCCAGCGCGGCGGCATGGCGCCACTGGACATGCTCAAGGAGTACTCGGGCGTGTGCAAGCTGATCCACGTGAAGGACTTCCGCGTCACCGAGCTGCCTGCAGAAGCCATGGAGCTGATGGAGGCGGGCAAGATTGAGGAAGGCTACGACAAGTTCGTCAACATTGTGCAGTTCGCAGAAGTTGGCCAGGGCAACATGAACTGGCCTGAGCTGCTGCCTGCCGCCAAGGATGCGGGTGCGGAGTTCTTCTTCATCGAGCAGGACATGACCTACGGCCGTGATCCATTCGATTGCATCAAGGACTCGCGCGAGTACCTGACCTCTATCGGCTGGTAAGTACTTACGCTTTAGCCCGGCTTCCTTCGTGGAAGCCGGGCTTTTGCGTTTTACTATCAACCGATTTGGGGTTTCGGGCCTGCTGAGGGGGGTAAATACACATATTGGTCGATAGCTCCCGAGCACGCTTAAGCCCTGTCGGCAGCAACCGGCAGGGCGTAAAGCTGACTAACTACTCACCGCGGCGTGCAGCGAGGATTGCAACGTTCTCCTCAACCTTTTTCTTCTTCAGCGGGTAGAGGAAGAACAGGGCCAGGGCAACGATGATGCAGCCAATACCTGGGACTAGGTTAGCCAGCGCGTACACACCGTCGAGCGCGGCCTGGGACTGCGCGCCACCCGTGGAGGCGAGAGCGGAATCGAAACCAACCCAGGTCAGCGAGGCACCGATGAGGAAGCCGGCGAGTGCCTGGCCGAGCTTACGAGACCATGAGTACACGGCGTAGACGGTGCCGTCGTCGCGGGATCCGGTGGTCACTTCCTGGTGATCGATAACGTCGGTGATAAACGCCCAGATCAGGTAGTTGAAGATGGCGATACAGAACATAGCTACCGAGTAGAAAACGATCCACACGATCGGGTTGGAGATCTGCAAGAAGTACGCCGCAATAAGTACCACGCCAGCGATGACCATTGCGGCGATACCCGTCTCTGCCTTACCGAACTTCTTCGCAAACCATGGAGAGAGCACGATCAGGACAAGAGAAGGAACCAATCCGAAGAAGGATGCCGGGGACTGCAGGCGACCGTCACCGTAGTACTCAAGGAACAGGTAGCCGAGCATGCCGCTGAGGAACATCATCGACAGGAGCAGGCACAATGCCGCCACGATGAGGCCGAGCAGTGCTCGGTTGCTCACAACGGAAGCGAGCATCTTACCGATACCGACCTGCTTCTTTTCAGCATTTGGGTCTTCGATGACGCGCTCTTCAACAAGCTTGTAGCAGAAGGCGTAGCAGACAACTGCGAGGATCGAACAGACGATGGCAGCCCACTGCATCCGCTCACCAGAGAGAATCGAGACGCCCGCTTCGTTGGTGACATAAACAACAAGAGGAAGAACGGAAGAGATTACGATGTTCGCAAGGGTGCCACCGGTAGAACGCCACACGGAAAGGTGCGCACGTTCATCAGGATCAGCGGAAATAACCGATGCCATCGAGCCGTAAGGGATGTTGACGGCGCTGTAGCAGATGGAACCCCAGAGGAAGTAGGTGGCGGTCATCCACACGACCTTGGCCGTGTAGGAGTCGAAGTCCGCGACGAACGACATGTACATCAGCGCCGAAGCGACGGCGACTGGAATCGCGATCCACTTGATCCAGCGCTTGAACTTGTAGCCAGCGTGCTTGTTCGGAAAGCGGTCGACGATGATGCCCATGATCACGTCGGTGAACGCGTCGAAGATACGCGCGACGAGCAACAAAACACCAACGTGCGCGGCAGTAATGCCAACGACGTTGGTGTAGAAGATCATGAAGAATGTCGACTGCAGAATGAAGGTGAAGTCGTTGCCAAAGTCGCCAAACATGTATCCGACTTTGTCGCGGATGCCGAAAGGCCGTGTCTTGCGCTCCACCGTGGCGGGCGCTTTTGTTGTGGGGATCGAGCTCATGGGGGTCTCCCATTCGAAGGGTTTGTGGACAAATTGAGTTGAGAAGTATTCAACCACACCAATGGTGATACGTGTTATCAATTCCGACCCCTATGGCCTGGGTCACTTTTCCTGCGGGGGTGGCCAACTTCAGACTAATCGATTGTGATTCAAGGCACATAAGTTCCTGTGTAAAGCAAATCTCATCAACTAAATTAGTGTGACCTTTACAAATCCGATGAAATCAGGCCTAAAGCGCAGTAAAGGCCCAGAATGAAACTCCCAAGTTTCGTTGACAGCAAACGGGGGTAGCCCCTTACAGCTCAATCACGCGCTCAATTCCAATGCGGTCGCAAAAATCATCGTCGTGGCTCACCACAATCAGCGCCCCCTGGTAGCCCTCAAGCGCCGAGACCAGCCAATCAACGGTGGAGATGTCTAGGTTGTTGGTGGGCTCGTCGATAAGCAAAAGCTGCGGCGCCGGCGTACCCAAAAGCACCCTTGCGAACTCGATGCGGAACCGCTCGCCACCCGACAACGTGCCCACCTGCGCGCGCACTTCGTCGTTGCGGAAGAGCAGCTGCGCCAGCTGATTACGCACATACTGCGGATCCGTCTCGGGATTCGCGTCGAGAACCAGCGCCAACACGGACTTGGTTGGATCCAGCTCGATACGTTGACGCAGGTAACCGCGCGCCGCGATGACATACTCCACCTCACCGCGGTCAATCGCGTTCAGCAGCGTTGTCTTTCCACTCCCGTTCGGCCCGGCGATGCGCACGCGCTCCGGGCCGACGATGGTCAGCTCTTCCGCGGCCAGCGCGCGCGTGCCATTTGCCAAACGAGTGGCAGGAAGATCGATGAACACCTGGTCGCTATCACGTACTTTGCGCTGCGCCGCATCGAAGTTGTCGCGGGCCTGCGCCACGGAGTCAGCAGCCGCCATTTCGCGTTTCGACGACGACCTCTCCGACTTATTCTTATCCATCCCCATGGCGATGGGCGGTTTTCGTTTCTCCGCCGCGAACTTCCTGCCGCGGCGCGCATCTCTGGCCAGGCGGGTCTGCATTGCCTCGCGCTCGCGGACTTGCTTGCGCTCCTCCGCTTTCGCCTCGCGCACACCCTGCACCGCGGCGGCTTGCTCCTGGTCGATCGCCTCACGGTAGGTCGCGTAATTACCGTCGAAGAACCGGAGCTGACCGTGATAGAGTTCTGCGATTTGGGTCGTGTGCGCCAGAAGGTCGCGGTCGTGGCTGACCACGAGCACGGGTACCTGCGAATGCGTGACCAGCTTGATCAGAGTCGCTTTGGCCTGGGAATCGAGGTTGTTGGTGGGCTCGTCGAGCACAAGGAAGTCCGGGTTAGTAAAAAAGGCCGCCGTAAGCGCGACCGATACTGCTTCCCCGCCGGAGAGCGTGCCCACGGTGCGATCCAGCTTAAGCTCGAGGCCGACCTCGGCGAGCCTGACTGTGACGGCTTCGGCCACGTCCCAGTTCTCGCCGATGATCTCGAGTAGCTCGGGCGCGTATTCACCAGCCTCCACTTTGGCGATGGCAGCGAGGATTGGGGTGATGCCGAAGATGTCGGCAATGGTGCTTGCGGTGTCCAGACCCAAATCCTGCGGCAGGTAGGCAATATTGTCGGGAGTCTGCATCGTGCCGGAGGTGGGCTCAAGTTGGCCTACGAGCACCTTGAGCAACGAAGATTTCCCGGTGCCATTATCACCGATCAGGCCGGTCATGGGCCTGGTAAATGCCCCGCTGAGGTCGGTGAAACAGGGGGTGCCGTTAGGCCAGGTCAAAGAAAGGTTTTGAAAAGTTATAGGCATGCGTAATCGTCTTTTCTGCAGTTCGGATTCATTAAACGAATGCGAGACGAATGAACACTATGCCTTTCCTTCCTTCGACAATAGGACGAGTTAGAGACTACACACCGTGAGGTGGTGAGTAAAGGCCCAGCTCGATCACCTTCCAATCCTTGAGATCCTTCACCATCCGCCGGTCGTGCGTTGCGACGATCACCGCCGAGGCCGTCTGCCTCAGGGCAGAGGTGAGCTCGTCGACAAGCGAAATGGAAAGGTGGTTGGTGGGTTCATCGAGGATCAACAGATCGGGTTGCTCGGCAAGGCACATGGCCAACTGGAGACGGCGCTGGTGCCCCTGAGAAAGCCTGCCGACTTGCGTGTGCAGGGCTTTTCTATCGAGCAATCCGAGAGATTTCAAAGTGGGAGCACTCCCCCGCCGTGCGAGCACGCCACTTTCCTCAATGTGGTTTTCGTACAACGCGCGAGCAGTCTTTGTGGCTTCCCAGTCGGGGACCTCCTGGTCCAAAGTGGCAATGCGCGCGCCTGGTGTCGGGGTCACGTATCCGGTTGTGGGAGCGAGTGTGCCGCCGAGGACCGAAAGCAGTGTCGATTTTCCCGCACCATTTGGCCCCACGAGCAGGAACTTGTCACCGGTTTCCACTTTCACAGTGACCGGCGTAAGAATCCGCCCCTCAACCGAGACCTCGGCTGCATCGAGTACGGTCCTGCCTTGTTTAACCCGCGGGAACGGGTACTGCAGTTTTCCCGGCGGTTCGGGAACGGTGACCTTGAATTTCTCCAGCTCCTCCATGCGGCGATTGAAGGCTTGGACAACACCAGCCGTGCGGGTGGCGCGAGTGTGCTTGCCGGTTCCCTTCGGCGGACGCCACCCCGTGCTCAGGCGGTCGCGGGCATCTTGGGCAGCATTTTCAAGACGGTGTTGCTCCTCAACTTGTTTTTCAAATTCCTGCTCCCAGTGCTCCCGCTCCTTGTGTTTGCCTTCCAGCCAGGCGCCGTAGCCACCGTGATAGGTCCTCGGTTTCCCATTGGATGTCGGATCAAGGTCCATGAAATCCTGGGCGACATCACTCAAAAGCTTGCGGTCGTGACTGACCAACACCACAGCCCCATCCTTAGCCTTCAATGAATCGGTGAGGAACTGCAGGGAGGCAGCATCGAGGTGGTTGGTGGGCTCGTCGATAAGCAAAATGTCGGTGCTCGACCCGAGCAACACCGCAAGGCGCACGCGATAGCGCTGCCCTACCGACAGGGTGGAAAGCTCGCGCGCGCGATCAGTACAGGCCGACAGGCCCGCAAGTGCGATGTCGATCCTGCGGTCGGCATCCCACGCTTCAAGCGCCACGGCACTCTCGAGCGCGTGGGCGTATCGTGCATCGGCCCCATCTTCTCCCTGTTCAAGTGCGTAGGTGGCCTCGTCTAAGTCCGTGAGCGCCGCATGCGCCTCGCCGACAGCCTCGTTAATCAAAGCTCCCACGGTGTGTCCCGGAGAAAACTCGAGTGCTTGCTCGACCAACGCAATACGACCATGGCGCGTGATCGATCCCGCATCTGGGAGCTCGGTACCGGCAAGCATGTGCAATAAGGTTGTTTTGCCGCGACCGTTTTCACCCACGATGGCGAGGCGGGTCCGCGAAGAAACGGTCAGGCTCAGGTCTTGAAAAAGGGTCCGTTCGCCTCTGGTGGTGGTGAGATTTTCCGCCCTGATGTGGGCCGATTCCCCCGCAATCAGCGTGCCTTGAACGGCAATAGTTCGGGGATGTTTAAGTTCTGGCATGGTGTCTCGCTTTAGCGTAAGCGTGCCCGGCGCGCATGGTCGGCTGCCAAGGCACGAAGTGTGCATTGATCTTGGATGCAGCGAGTGAATACCGGAAATGCGCAGCAGAAAACGTCGTTTGGCTAAAAGCCAGAACGACGTGCTAGTCCTAAAAGGTAGTCACCGCCGTTAGCGACGAGACCAGAGCTTTTTCGAGGAAAGTCCCATACTCATGTTCCTGACCATAACAGGAGGGTGAGCGGAGGGGCAAGGGTGGTGGATAGTACATTGCTTCGAGATCTCCTACAGCACTGGCGCGCTCTTGCCCAGCGGCGGAATGATCTTGCGCTCGATAAGATCGTCGAGAAGCTCGAGCGTGCGTGTGATGGTGTCGTGGCAGCCCTGAAAGCCCGCCTTGCGCACCTTGATCGTGGAACTGACGTTGTCCCATTCGGAGTTCCAGATCATGTCCGCGAAGTTCCAATCCACGGTTTGCTCCCAGGTGATGTGGCGTAAACCGTGGTGGCCGACCATCTGATTCCAGAGGGGTTGGTAGGTGGGCATGCGCTCGGCAAGCTTCATCTCTTGTGGCTCCTCCAGCTTCATCCCGTAGTGATCGGCGATAGCTGCGAAAAGGTGGCTCCAGCGGAAGACATCACCATTGGTGAGGTTAAAGGCCTCGTCGTAAGCTACCTTCGTGGTACCCGCCCACTCCGTGGCCTCGGCGAGAAGCTCGGCATCTGTGACCTGGTAAAAGACCTGGTCATAAGTAGTGCGCGACCCCGGGAAGCGCAGTGGCACGCCAAGCTCGCTGGTGATGCTCACGTAGGCTGCGAGTGCCATCAACAGGTTCATCGGGGTTCCCTGCGCATAGCCCTGCACACCTTCCGGGCGGAAAATAGTCCAGTGGTAACCGCGCTCGGAGGCCACGCGCTGCAAGAGTTCCTGCTGCTCGTAATAGAAGTTAGGGCTGATGAGCCGCTCGTCGTTTTCTAAGGCTGGAGTTTTAAATCGGCCTAAGTTCGCTCCGTAATACTTCATCCCTTGGTACAAGGTGACGTGCTCGAGCGGCGCACCAACAGCCTCGAGAGCGTCCAGGGTGTTGTGAAGAAGATCCATGTTGACCTGGATCAACTCCGTAGGATTCTGTTTTTCAATGTAGGCGGCAAATACTAAATGAGTGGTGTCTTTCGCCTGGCCCATCGCCTCGAGGGTGGACTGCTTATCCAAAAGGTCAGCCGCGATGTGATCCCACCCCTCGTGCTCTTCGGGTTCACGGCGAGTAATACCGCGCACGCTGTAGCCCTGGGCAACGAAATGATCGACCACGTTGCGCCCGATCACGCCTCCAGAGCCGGTGACTAGGACGCTTGCTTTTCCTGACATTATTTTCCTCCAGAAACTAATGCGAAATTAATGCTTCAATTCTAGAAGAACTGCAGCGGCTTTGAAATGTCTACGTTTGGGCCTCATCACCAATAGTCTCTGACTCGCAAGCCACCCCTTCCCGCACCAGTTAGTAATTAGTACGATACTTTACGTATTAAATAGTTTATGAATGCGGGAAGGACTGACATGGGCACGAACAATGGTTCCGAGGATTTTCACGACGAGCCCGGAACGGAGATGAAGATTCAAAAACTAACCGAAGATTTTCTCCACGAAGCGCTCACATCCAATAAAGGCCGAGTAGCAAAACTTCTAGTCAAGGATGGCCCGCTCCGCCAGTCCATCATCGCGTTGCGCGCGGGAGAGACGCTGGCCGAGCATAATTCTCCTCCGGCAGCGTCCGCTTTCGTCTTGCATGGACAGGTTCGAATTTCCGGACAAGAAGAAACAATCTTGAACGCCGGAGACCTTGAAGCACTTACCCACTACCGCCATGCGGTTGAAGCGCTCGAGGATTCAGTATTTCTTCTCACCACAGTCACCAGCGTGCTAGGCCAAGATAGCCATTCCAAACGACGGGAGCCATAGCACCACCCCCGTAATGAATTAGTTTCAGTTTTTTCGAATAAATAGTGTGGTGTATAGCACATATCTAGTCTATGGTCACAGATATACCGAACATATTTCGGGATTAAAAGTAGTTTCTCCGACTTAAAAGTTAAGCCGGTATCG
Source organism: Corynebacterium lubricantis DSM 45231 (assembly GCF_000379425.1). Classification (GTDB taxonomy): domain Bacteria; phylum Actinomycetota; class Actinomycetes; order Mycobacteriales; family Mycobacteriaceae; genus Corynebacterium; species Corynebacterium lubricantis. The sequence continues at coordinate 21,217 of NZ_KB902193.1, read as the reverse complement.
CGCATGGACGGCCCCGCATCTGCGGGACTGCCCCGGACATGAGGAGATTCCGATGACTGCCGTCGCACCAAGAGAAGTAGAAAGAACGATACAAAGCAGACCAGAACCAAGTGGAAACGGCTTCAAGGGCACCGTTTTCTGGAATGCGCTCACTACAACAGACCACAAGAAGCTGGGCATTTACTACATGGTGATGTCCTTTATGTTCTTCTTCGCCGGTGGCATCATGGCCCTACTGATGCGCGCCGAACTATTTAGCCCCGGACTACAATTTCTGTCCAACGAGCAATACAACCAGCTGTTTACCATCCACGGCACCATGATGCTGCTGGGATTCGCCACCCCGATTGTCTGGGGATTTGCCAACTTCGTGGTACCGCTGCAAATCGGCGCCCCAGACGTGGCCTTCCCACGGTTAAATGCCTTCGGTTTGTGGATCACCACCGCGGGCGGATTACTTATCCTCGCCGGATTCCTTACCCCAGGCGGCGCGGCCGATTTCGGTTGGACCATGTACGCGCCGCTCTCGTCGTCAGATAGCACTCCCGGCGTGGGCGCGAACCTGTGGATTCTCGGCGTTGGCATGCTGGGCATCGGCACGATTGCCTCAGCTATCAACATGATGACCACCATGCTCACCATGCGTGCTCCCGGCATGACCATGTTCCGCATGCCCGTCTTCTGCTGGACCATTTTTATCACCGGCATTATGGCGCTGATGATCTTCCCATTGCTCACCGCAGCCGCACTCGGCGTGCTCTACGATCGCCTCCTCGGAGGTCACATCTTCGACTCCGCCAACGGTGGTGCCATCTTGTGGCAACACCTGTTCTGGTTCTTCGGTCACCCGGAGGTCTATGTCATCGCACTGCCGTTCTTCGGCATCATTTCCGAAGTAGTCCCGGTATTCTCCCGAAAACCAGTCTTCGGCTACATCGGACTGGTCTTCGCCACTCTCGCGATTGCCGCTTTGTCTATGACGGTGTGGGCTCACCACATGTTCGTCACCGGCGCTGTGCTACTCCCCTTCTTCTCCTTCATGACCTTCCTTATTGCGGTGCCCACGGGTGTGAAATTCTTCAACTGGGTGGGCACGATGTGGAACGGCCACATCACCTGGCAATCTCCGATGATCTGGGCGATGGGCTTCATGTCCACCTTCCTCTTCGGTGGTCTGACCGGCATCATGTTGGCGTCTCCACCACTGGATTTCCACCTGGCTGACTCCTACTTCCTTATCGCGCACTTCCATTACACCGTCTTTGGCACCGTTGTCTTCGCCTCGTTCGCGGGCTTGTACTTCTGGTTCCCGAAGATGACAGGACGCATGGCCGATGAAGGCCTGGCGAAGTGGCACTTCTGGCTGACCTTCATTGGCTTCCACGGCACGTTCCTAATCCAGCACTGGCTGGGCAATATGGGCATGCCTCGTCGCTACGCGGACTACCTCGACTCGGATGGATTCACGCTGTTCAACCAGATCTCCACCACCTTCTCCTTCGTGGTTGGCCTCTCGGTGGTTCCGTTCATTTGGAACATGTTTAAGTCCTGGCGCTATGGAGAAGTTGTCACCGTGGATGATCCCTGGGGCTACGGAAATTCCTTGGAATGGGCAACATCCTGCCCACCTCCGCGCCACAACTTCACCTCGCTGCCGAGGATCCGTTCGGAGCGCCCGGCATTCGAGCTGCATTACCCGCACATGGTGGAGCGAATGCGCATTGAAGCGCACGTAGGAGGCCATAATTAACACCTCCCGACGCACCATTGCAGAGACCTGCACCCGAGCCTACAATGGAAGCTACGTATAGTTTAAATTTAAAGGAGTTTAATCATGGCACAGCTTCAAAGTAGGTACGACCACGTCATTGTCGGCGGCGGCGTTTCCGCGGACAAAGCCGCACGATCCATCCACGAGGCAGAACCCGAGGCCTCCATCGCGATCATTTCCGCCGATGCGGACGGCCCTGTCTACCGTCCTGCATTAACGAAGGATCTTTGGAACGGAGACAACCCCGATCCCGTATCACAGGATTTAGCCACGGCAGCAGATACCGGCGCGGAGCTTGTCACCTCCACGAAGATCTTCAGCATTAGCCCAGCAGAGCACACCGTCACCACCGCCGACGGCACAAACGTCGAGTACGGCAAGCTCCTATTGGCTACCGGTTCCACGCCACGCAAGTTTGGCACGCTTGACGACGATCGCGTGGTCTATTTCCGCACCGTCGCCGATTACCGCAAGCTGCGCGAGCTCGTTCGCGAAGGCTCCCGCGTGGCCATCATTGGTGGGGGGTATATCGGCTCCGAAATCGCAGCCGGGCTTACCCACACCGGCGCGAAGATTACTAACTACTTCCTCGGCGAACACTTGCTCGAACACATGTTCCCGACCAGCATTGTCTCTCACCTTGAGCAGGTGTATCACGACCATGACATCGAGCTGGTTCCGGGATTCAATCTCGAATCCATCGATGCTGGCGAAGAACTCACGCTCACCGCAGCTAATGGAGACACCGTCACCGCCGATGTTGCCGTTCTCGGCCTCGGTGCCATTTTGAATACGGATCTCGCCGAAGCTGCCGGCTTGACCATGGAAAAGGGCGCGGTGCTCGTCGATAAGCAACTGCGCACGAGTGCCGAGGATGTCTGGGCGGCCGGCGACATCGCACACTTCGACGATCCTCTCTTCGGTGCGCGCCATATCGAGCACGTGGATAACGCGTGGGCGTCGGGAACTACAGCGGGCAAGAACATGGCTGGGGCGGGCGAAAACTACGACTACACGCCGCTGTTCTACTCGGATCTGTTCTCTGACGGTTATGAGGCCATCGGACTGCTCTCCACCCGGTTCGAGGTGAAGGAAGTCTGGAACGACGACCAGACCGCGGCCGTTGTCTGGTATCTCGACGGCGACAAGGTCCAAGGCGTACTTTTGTGGAATACGTGGGATTCCGTTCCGGCTGCTCGCGAGGCCGTTCGCAAGAACCACTCCGGCGAGCTGTCGGTGGAGGATCTCGCTGAACAGATCAAGCCAGGCGGATAATTAAGGAGCGCGGACATTGAAAAAGTTAGGACTCATTGGTGGCACCGGACCCGAATCAACGGTGATTTATTACAAGCGCATCATCGAAGGTGTCCAGGCTGCCACCAGTCCTGACAACCTCGCGCCACTGACTATCGAGTCGCTCAGCGCGTTCGAGGTGTTCAAGTACGCTGGCGGCCGAGACTGGGACGGCCTGACCGAGTATCTGCTCACGGGTATTAAAAACTTGCAGGCCGCGGGTGCGGAGGTCGCAAGCCTGACGGCGAATACGCCTCACGTGGTTTTCGACCGCCTCGAGCAAGCATCTCCCCTGCCCCTGATCAGCTCGATCACGTCCACACAGCGTGAGATTCACGCGCGCGGTGTCAGTAATGTTTTGCTGCTCGGCACCGAGTTCACCATGCGCGAGGATTTCCTGTCAGGCCCGCTTCGCACAGATGGCATCAATGTCATCCTCCCGAATGATTCCGAGATCGCTTACATCCAGGACAAGATCGCCACAGAGCTCGAGCTCGGCATAGTCAAGGACGACACCCGACAAGGATTCGTGGACATCATCGCGCGCCTTGTCGCCGACGAGGGCGCAGAGTTGGTCATCCTTGGTTGTACGGAACTGCCTTTGCTTCTCGACGATTCCACGTCCCCGATACCGACGCTGGACACGATGGAGCCACATATCGATGATCTGGTGAAGGTTGTGCTGGGGTAGCAGGCAATTCGGGGCGCAGGATCTGCACTCGCCGACTTTAGTTATCTTCCTAGGCTCACTCCTTCAAGATACTGACCGTGTTCAAGAACGCTTGCGCTTACACCGATATTCTCCACACCAGGGTGCAAGTCTTTAAAACCCACGCCCCCTGCCGCTGGCTTTCCAAGATTTGCGATACTAAACGCGCCAACATCCCTTTCGGTCCTACGATTCGATATCGGATGCCAAACTCCGAGGAATCCATTGCATCGACCTTTCTCATACTCTTGGTAACTCGAAGTTGTGCTATCTCAATCGCTAATTTGGTAGTTAACCTGGATTACCAACTATTGGGTTCTGACTAGAAATCGGATCATGCGTCTGCTCCATCCATGCAAGTACGTCGTAAATCCGAATCAACGACACGCTGATCGGCAGACCCGCTGCTAACCGCAAAGCCTCCAATTTTTCTTCAATTGAAGGATCATTCTGCAGAGTGATCTGAAGGGGCCTCATGTAGCGATCCTCTACGCCTGCAAGCTTGGTGACTTTCTTATCCCAAATTGTGTAGATGTGCGGAAGTTTGCGGGCGATGAGCTTGGAAGCAGTAACTACGTCAACATCATCAATTTCACGTAGCTTTTTATCAAGTACAAATGGTGCCCATTCGTCGTCTGAGACGTCTTTGGTCTTCCCCCGATAGTCGGTCACGCTTGGTGGAATATCGCTCAACTTCGAGTACTGAGCGCAGGCATCTACTGCTTTTTCGAGCCAGCTGTTCAGGTCATCGTTTCGGAGATACAAGATTTCAGCAACGGTTCGCGCCTTGAAAGAAATGCTCAAGCACTGGACTGCAGCAATGTCCTGCGCTGTAAAACGGGTCGGATTCTCCACTTCGACGGAATCAAAGTTCCACTGATCAAAGAAAGCTCCAGCGTACCAACCTTTCCCGGAGTAATTTTCTGGATCTAGCCTCGTTTGATAATAGGTCCGCAAGTACTGCAAAGCCTGTGAGTTTTCATCGAGAAGTTGTTCTTTCGTTCCCTCAAGACAGCGTGGGAGACGAACTAAATGATCTTGCATTATTAGTAATACCTTCACTACTTTGTTTGGGAGCAAAACTATGACTTGACATCAGCCTACGCTGGAATCAATCGCGCCGAACAAGCCCCCTAACCCCTTTAAGTCACAACCGAGTAGAACTCCCACACAGCCCTACGCACCGCTGGGCTGTAAACGTCTTCGGGATATTGTTCGCCTAGCTCTTTGATACGTTTGAGCAGTTCGCGGCGCTTCAAGTTCGGCACGTCGTCCCTGAGCACACGGTGGGCGCAGTCCGCCGCCTCGAGGATATTGAGCACAACCACATCTCGGAAGGTCGGTACAGCGTGACTATTGAGTACGTCGGCCAGCCGCCAGCGCAGCGCCTTTTCGGGCTCAGGATCAAGGACTCGGAAGATGGCTGGGACCATGCCGGCCCACTTTTTCTCGGTGTAGTCAACGAACCCCGACCGAGCAAAGTTTTTACCAATTTCCTCCTTGGGTTTGAACCACTCGGAATCAACAACGGCATTCACGGTCGAGGGCTTCCTCCTGCCCCCGAGGGTATCCAAGGCCCACTGCAACACAGGGTGGTCAGCCTGGGATTGAAGAATCTGGATCCGATCGCGCTTACCCAGACCGACAGAAATAAGCGAGGCAGATACGAGATCGAAAAGGACCGCCGCCGACAGGGATTCGCTTTGGAAGCCGACTCCAGATTCGGAGCGACCTTCATCGTTGACGAGCAGCAGGAAAAGTTCTTCACAGACAAGCATGGTTGCCTCCTCATTGGCAAAGATGTCGCTGAGTTTTCTTCGCCTTCCACATTAGCTGTTCGTGGATTCCACCCATTTTGAATGTAAAACATCCAGGCACACAACTGCCAACAGAATGACCAGATGCTGATTCTGATCAAGGCCACGGGAAACCACCAGACGATAATCAATCTCCCCACCGAGGTAGCGCTTAAACCCCTCCCAACTCATGTCCGCGGTCGCGAGTATCTGCGTACCCGCCTTGGCGACGAATTCTCGCTCCCAGAATTTTCCGCTGACCACAATTTCGGGGTATCCATCCATGGTGACTTTCAGCGTGGTTTTGACCATCGCGCGGGTCTGTTCGATGGTGGCGAGGGCCTTGTCCTGGCCCGGCAAGTGCACCTCGTAGGTCTCAGTGATAAATCGAGGAAAAGCCTTTAAACCGAAGATGGGCTCGGCGGCGTTTCCCGCATCATCGAGGCCAAGCACCATGAACGTACGCGCTCGTCGTAAAGCTTCTTTGAGCGTGGACAACTCTTCCACCCTGCCAACGGGCGTGCCGTGGGCATCAACGATGGAATATTCGTTCGTGAGTGAAGCCTTAGTCTTATTGATTTTCAATTCGTTGAGGGCAAGCAACTCGGTCGCCATACCCATAATTTTACTCTCGCCGTGCCGAAAAAATAAGTGTGACCAGCCACTATTGGGCTGGCCACACTTAGTTAAAGGTGTTGACTATTTCGCCTCGATGACCTCAGGGAGAGCCTCCTGGCCCACACCTTGCATCTGCGGGAAGTAGCTGAGGAGGAACTGCTCCAGGCCCGCGGTATCGGTCAGCGGGAAGATGCCGGACACATACTGATCGGGGCGCACCACGATGACCACGCCGTCGCGGGAGATCCCACGACTGTCGAAGATATCGGAATCCGCGGTCACACCGAAGGAATTCTCCACGTTGGTGAGTTCGAAAATGCCCACGGCCGGCTTGAACGCGCTTGGCACCTGCGAGATGTCAAAGTCAGTGTACGGCGCCTGGTAGATCACCTTCGCGTCCACCAGCGTCGGATCCAGGGCCTCCTCCGCCCACGATGCCCAGCGATCCAGATCCGAGGTGCCGTCTTCGAGCGCGTCGGCGCCGGCGAAGACGTAGGCGCGCACGCGGCCGTCGGCGGTGGCCTGATGTCCAAGATGCGTTTCGACGAGATCACATACTCGACCTACCATGGCCGACTTGAAGCGACGTCCAATTGGGTAGCCCTCTGCGAGGGCCTGATGCGTGCCATCCGCGGTAATCGAGGAAGGCTCGTAGTGCGTCATGTAGCCGGCGTTGAACTCGGAGTTCGCGCGGTAGAAATCCTCTAGGTCCTGCGCGCTGCCCATCTCGCTGGACGGCTTTGCCATCAGCGAGGACCAGTTCTTGTCGTATTCGATGAGCTTGTAGGCAATGTCCTCGCGCTCCTCGGCGTAGGTCTGCAGCAGCTCGCGAGGGCTGTTTCCGCTGGCCACATGCCCTAGCTTCCAGCCCAGGTTGAAGCCGTCCTGCATGGACACGTTCATGCCCTGGCCGGCCTTAGCGCTGTGGGTGTGGCAGGCGTCGCCGGCGATGAAGATGCGTGGGTGCTCGCCGTTGGTCTTGTCAGAGACGCGGTCGTCGAAGTGATCGGCGACGCGGTGGCCCACCTCGTAGATGGAGTTCCACACCACGTTCTTCACGTCCACGGTGTACGGCGCGAGGATGTTGTTCGCGGTATCAATCACCTCCTGCAGTGGGGTGTTGCGCACTGCCTTGCTGCCGTCGTCGGGTACTTCACCCAGGTCAACGTAGAGACGGAAGAGGTAACCACCTTCGCGTGGGATGAGCAAGATGGTACGGCCGGAGTCCGACTTGATGGTGCACTTCTTGCGCACATCGGGGAAGTCGGTGTTGGCGTGAATGTCCATCACGCCCCAAGCGTGGTTGGCCTGCTTGCCCTGGAGGCGGTAGCCCAGCGACTTACGCACTTGGCTACGTGCACCATCGGCGCCGACCAAGTACTTGGTGCGAACGGTGACCTCTTCGCCTTCCTTGGGGCCAGCGGATCGTCGCAAAGTGACGGTCACTGGATACTCGGCGTTGTCCGCATCCTCTGCCACCTCGAAGTCGACGAACTCGTAACCATAATCCGGTTCCATGCGTGTCGGCGCGTTTTTCATGAAGCGGTTGAAGTGGTCGATAATGCGGGTCTGGGTCAGAAGCGCCATTGGGAACTCACTGATGTGCTGCGGCAACTCGCGGGTGCTGTTGTCGCGGATAATGTGCTTCGGGTTCTCCGGGTTGGGCTTCCAAAAAGCCATGTCGGTGATTTCGTGGGCCTCTGCGAGGATCTCGTGGGCGAAGCCGAACGCCTGGAAGGTTTCGATGGTGCGGGAGTGCACGCCGTCGGCGTTCGCAAGCTCTAGACGACGATCGCTGCGCTCCACAAGGCGGGTGGTCACATTCGGGAAACGGGAGAGCTGAGCTGCCGCGATGGTGCCCGCTGGGCCGGCACCGACAACCAGCACGTCCATGACCTCAGGAAGATCGTCGGGGCGGTTAATGCCGCTGCCCTCCGCGCGCATTTCCATTGGGTCGCCGGTTGCGTATCCGTCGTAGTGAAACTGCATGTCGAGTCCTTTCAAAGGGTCTTGCTTCGTTGGTGTTCTCCTTGGGGTACCCAGAAATGTAGTTCAGGTCACAATCAAAGCGATAGTGTGACTGCAGGAATCGTCCGCCTCGGACAAATTCATGTCTGTACGGGGCCAAAACACCCGATTTAGTCTTGCAGGCGCTGGCGCTGAGCTTCCTTGCGCCACTGCAATGGTGTCATCTCGAAGCGTTCACGGAAGGTGCGTCCAAAGTGGCTTTGCGAGGCAAATCCGAAGCGCTGTCCGATCTCGCCGACCGAAATCAGATCTTGCTCCGGCGCAGAAAGAGCACTCTTGGCAAAACCGAGTCGCTGGTTGAGCACATAGCGACCCACGGTCGTGCCCGCGTCAGCGAAGATCCGGCTGAGCTGACGCTCACTGATACCCACGGCGGCGGCGACCTGGCCTGGACTCAGTTCTCGGTCGCCAATATTGAGCTCGATATGGTTTTTCGCGGCGGAGATCAGTCCTTCCTCGCTGCTCGCATCTTCGCCAAGCACATTGCGGATCAGCCCGATTGCCTCGTCCTCAATGCCGCTCCAAGGCTTCGGCTCTGAGTAATCCGAATAGTCGATGTGCTGCAGCTGGCCGCCTTCGATGCGGGCCAGTGACTCCTTGACCAGGCGGGCAAGCGCCTGCTCTCCGGGATTTCCTGTCGCACCGAACTCGAACACCGCCGGGAGTTCTGGACCCTTCGGACCTAGGATCTCGCGGTAGCGCTGCTTTGGAATGGTAAGCACCAGCTCCCTGAACCTGTGGTTGAAACCCCTGACAAAGGGGCGATCTGCATCATAAACGATTGCCTGACCGGGCCGAAGTGAGATATTCCCGGCGCGATGGAAGAAAAACGCGTCGCCCTCGGTGGCGAAGAAAATCGCGACCACACCGGTAGGATTATCGGCGATGAAGCTCTCGGAGCGCTCGACAATCTGTGAGGTGCCGAACACGCTGGCCATCCGCACCGAGGGCAGGTAAAGATTCGTCTCGGATGCCTGCATGGGGCGATCGTCGATAGTGCGAATATCCAGCGGGATCAGCGCTTTCGCGTTGTGCCCCTCCCACATTTGCACGCGGTTATCCGGAACAATCCCGCGCGTGCTGAACCGCAGGAACTTGGGTTGTTGCTGGGGTGCTTGCTCGTTCATGGTGCTCACAACAATAGAGCGCGGAGGCTGGTAAGTCACTACCCTGACAAGGCCCTAAGCCAGTTCCTCATTCTTTTCTCCTAAGCGCAGGATGCTAGTGGAGTGAGCAGACAATGGCGGAATCAACTGCCTATTTTCCCGGCCACCAATTCGACACTCCCGATGATTCCGGACGACTCATCGTCTGGCTTGTCAGCAACGAAGGCAGATTTCGGCGATAGCAAAACTCACTTTCCGCTATCCTCGTGGCAGCACCGCATCCTGGTTGCTGGGCGCTTCCGGCCTTCCGTGGGTGTTCCCGATTGAACAGATGCGGATCGCTGTGGCACGGCTCCACGGAGCCAACGGGGTTCAAGTCCCCTCTCCACTGAATAGGGTTGTCGCTGCCCGGAATATTCCGGTGGACGCCAGTGGCCCGGCCCGAACCCGTATCCGTTGATCCGGGGGACGCACCGGTGCCCCGCCAACACCAGTCCGGTCGGCGGCAACCTTCCAATACTTCCATAGGTGATCAGATGGCTTTGTTTCGTTCTCGTGCAAATACTCCCGGGTGGGCAATGTATGCCCCTTTGACGGATGGTGGTGCCTGGCAACCTGCTTCGCTGCGCTCACCAGTCGAACAGGCTGGTCATGCTGTATTGCGTCAACGCAAAGGAACAATCACGCGATTGAGTAAGCGCGAGATCGCACGTCCCGGCGATCGCTTCTTAGAGGTTGATCTTCGGCGTCGTCTGATTCAAATGCACCCGCAAACGATCCCGACAGCTGACGGCATGACTGTGACTCTTACCTTGGCGTTTGCGGCGCGGACAGTTGATCCAGTTCAGTTCATCACCGAAGCGCAGGGCCCAGACGAAGAGATCTACCTTGCGGCGCAGATCGCCCTACGAGAACTCGTCATGGAGCAAACGCTGGATTCTTTCGTCGGCACGCGTCTTGAGCTCGATTCTGTGCTCACCGCTGCGCAATCGGCAGCAACACTAGTCGGTGCGCAGGTGAACGCTGCTTTTTTGAAGGACATCAGCCTGCCCGCAAGCTATTCTGCGGCACTCCAGGACGCTGTAGTCGCCAAAGTGAATTCCGAAACGGACTTGGAACGCGCGCGCAATGAAGTGAAAACCACGCGCGCCCGGCTTGCCAGCGCAAAAGTTCTCGAGCAGAATCCGGTCCTGGCTAAGATCCGAATGCTGGAAGCACTGCCACCGGGTTCGACCATCGAGATTCGCGGAGATCAGCTATGATCCCTGACCTACTCACGTTGGACACTCTAGTGATCTCCCAGACCAAGTCTTTCATAGCCGACGAGTTTTCCATCTCCGACGAGCACGGCTCACCAGTCGGCACCGTCGTGCAATCCACAGATCTGAAGGATTTTTTCATGGGTTCGCGCGGGCTGACCGTGGCGGCGACCGATGCCGATGGCACATCCACCGCGCCCGTCCTGATCATCCAGGACCTGCCAAATTTCGTCTTCGACACCTATGAGGTCTATTTACCGCAAGAAGAAGAACCACTGGCAATCATTTCCCAGAAATGGTCTTTCCTGAAAACACGCTTGTCGCTGACCATGGCAGGATTCCCCGATGTCGAGATCACCGGCAATTTCTGGGACCTCGACTTTGCCATCGCCTCTGAAGGCCAACCCCTCGCCAGGGTCACCACCGGTTGGACCGGCCTGAGCAATTACATGCTCGGCAAAAACACGTACTTGCTCACCATCCGACCCGGTCTTGACTCGCGCCAGCACGCAGCTCTCCTTGGTGCCACGATGAGCCTGGATATGCTGCGCGCAAAGAAGCAGGACGATTAGCCTTTAATATCTCGCCGCGCCAGCGCCACCGCCGACACCACGATAAGCACCAGCGACAAACCCCACAGCAAGGCCAGACCGCCCCAGTCGAATCCGTCGAGTAGCGGAGTGTTTCTATACGCCCAGTCATAGGGCGAGAGGTATTTCAGCCATTCGACATTCGAGCTCATATTGCCCAGTGCGTTGAAGGCATAGCCCAACACGGCGACTGCTGCACCGGCAACTATCGCCCAGGCTCGCCTGCCGGTCAGCGCGCCAGCAGCCAGAGCCGCACAACCACACAGGAGTCCCAGACCCACCCAAGCGAAGATCTCCGCGAACAACTCAGTAGAGCCAATCCCCAGTTCAGAAGGTGAATTCAGCACCGTAATAACCACAGTTGCCACCGCGCCAAGAAGGACTAGCTTCACGACGAGTGCTCCCGCCGTCTCCAGCGCATACTGCACTCGACCCACCGAGTGAGCCAGGGTGAGCTCAAGTTGACCCGATTCTTCCTCCCCCGCGATAGCGGCGGCACCCCAGGAAATCGCCGCGATTGCAATGAGCACAAAGCCCATCAATCCGAAGAATGTCGCCTGCGTATAGCCTTGCCCGGATGTGATCTGATCGTAGCCCAGCGCCTGCGTCAGCTCCGCAGGCAAAGCCTGGATCATCTGGGTGAGCTGAGGCGTATTCATCGAAGGATAAATCGGCAGATACAAACACAGCACGGCAATAATAGCCACACTCCACGCCACCAAACTGCGCCAGCCAGCCTCAAGGTCACCGGTGAAAATCGGAAGCGTTTTCATCGCTCGACCTCCCCGCGTTCATACAGGTTAAGTATCGACTCTTCAAGATCCGGTTCCTCAATGGACAAGTTCACCACATGAAATCCGGCCAGCGCCTTAATCACGGGATCGACCTCCCCCTTTAGCGCCGCACTCACGCTAACCAGGTCGCCGGTGGTTCGAGCCACGTACACCTTCGATAGTTCCGGCAGCGCCTCCAAGCGGTCTCGTGCCTCGTCGAGACTTGCCCCACCCAGGATCGCGCGCACATGCGACACACCGGCCAAACGCAACGAATTCACATCATTGTGCGCGACGATCTTGCCGTGGGATAACACCGCAACCTCGTCTGCCGCGTGCTGAATCTCGCTCAGAATATGCGAACTCAACAGCACCGTCTGCCCATTATCTTGCGCCTCGCGCACCAGCGCAAGAAACTCCCGTTGCATCAGGGGGTCAAGACCGCTGGTGGGCTCGTCGAGAATTAATAGCTCCGGGCGATGCATAAATGCCTGAATCAGCCCGATCTTCTGCTTATTTCCCTTTGATAAGGTCCGAACGGGTCGAGCAAGGTCGACGTCGAAGCGCTTAGCAAGCTTTTCGACGAATTCCTGGTCCACCGACCCGCTGATCCTTTCCAGCTGGCGCAGCAGCTTCTTGCCGGTAACTCGCTCGTTGAGTTTCAATTCGCCCGGCAGATATCCGATGCGGCGGCGCAGCTCCGATCCGGACTCCCTTGGCGTGGCACCAAGCACGCTCAGCGTTCCATCTGAGGGGCGCAGAATATCCACCAGCATCCGCAGAATCGTGGTCTTTCCTGCACCATTTGGGCCAACAAGGCCGTAGATGGATCCCTGCTCTACCGCCAGATCAATCCCGTTCACAGCAACGTGATTTCCAAAGCGTTTCTGCAGTTCAGTTGCACTAATTACGATGGCCATGGCGAGCCTTTCGTGAGTACTTCTTGTACTTCTCTAATGCTACTCCCGTAGATTCAGGTCAGATATAAGATTTAGCGGCCTATTTACCTACAGCTTTTCTTACAAGCTCGGTCATTTTCGCCCTGACGTGGTCATTGATCTCGGTGATGGCGTAGTGGGTAGGCCACATATCACCCTCGTCGAGTTGTGCTCCTTGATTAAAACCAAGTGTGGAATAGTGCGTTTCAAATTTGCTTGTTACCTGTAGGAATGCCACCACGCCTTCCTCATCTTCGTAAGCGGGCATGCCGTACCATATTTTTGCCGCCAGCTCAGGGGCAACTTCGGTCATAATTTGGTGCAGGGCCACTGCGACTTCCTTATCACCTGCGGGTAGCTCGTCAATGACAGCCTCGAGAGCTTCGAGATTCTTAGCTTTCTTGTTGCCACCCTTTTGGGCACGCAGTTCCGCAGCTCGGGCCTTCATCGCGTCGCGCTCAGCTTGGCTGAATCCGGTTTCTTCGCTCATGTGATTGCTCCTTCACCGTTTTGAGTGCGCCCCAGGATACTCGCAGGTTGCTACATTAGGGGCTGGCAATCGTCGTTAAGCAAAAAGGTGAATGTGGACTCCGAGTACATCGAACTGAAACCAGTACCCCGGCAATGGTTATATCTGCTGGCCGGGATTTTCTTGCTTTCGGGCGTGCTGCTTTTTGTGTTGTGGGATCGGATTCCTGATCCGATGCCGACGCACTGGGGTTTCAGTGGCGAGCCGGATAGCTTCAAACCGAAGACTCCCGGTGCGGTATTTGGGATGATCGCAGCGGGTGGAATTCCCTTGGGTGTGGTTGCTCCCTCCGTGGTGTACACCACCCATTACCAGGCGAAACATGCGCACGAGGGGCTACCCCACAAGTCTGTCGAGGAGGTCGACCGCATTCGCGCCACCACCAACGAGACGGTTCCGCTGCTGGCGAATTTCATGTTGGCGCTCACGGCCCTCGTAATAGGTGCAGTCACTTTTAGCCTGTTGGGATTCTTGCGCGGCCCCTTGTTAACCGGGCTTGTCATCGCGGGGATCGTGCTGCTCCTGGTGTGGTTTGTCCGTGATCTCATGGCTGCACAGCGCAGGGTAGCCAACGTGGTCGGACACGATGAGAACTCCCAAAACATGCACTGGGGAATGTTCTATTACAACCGCAACGACGACCGCGTGCTGATCGAACACGGGCTGGGCACCACCCTCAACTGGGCGAACCCAGGTTCGTGGCTCCTGATGGGTGTGGTTCTTATGCCATTGGCGCTGATCATTCTCGTGACCGTTTTAAATTGAAACTTTAAATAGGTGCACTTCGCACGACTTCTCGCACAGCGACCTGGGCTTTTAGATTTCGTCGTGCGTTAGGTCCGCTTTCCGCCAGCCTCAAGCGCCATACCGCGGATAATCCGTGTAACCGCGCGCCCCACCTGTATAGAATGTGGCCGGATCGATCTCTTTTTCCGGTAGCCCGTCGCGCCAGCGCCGAGAATGTGCTGGTGAAGCTAGCCAAGGTTGTGGTCGATTTGCCGGTAACTGGACTCTAAGAGTTGCACATGTCCACACCTTAAACCCTGACACTGGTATCAATGTCAAGGCCGAACTCTCACGGCACGAATCACCCCTTTACGAATGAACAATCGTACCCGTACACTGAGCTTTTATGACTAGCATCACAGAATCTCTTGCAGATTTCCAGCCCGGCGCCACCGCCAAACTCTGGGAAAAGTTCAACGAAAACGCCTTGAAGCGCGGCATCTTCTCCACGCTTTATGCCCTGAAGGCCCCCTATTTCCGCACGGTGTTGCCCCGCGTGCAGGAGGCCGGCCGCGGGTTCGCCACCGTGCGCCTGGGCAAATGGTGGGGAGTACAAAACCACATCGGCACCTTCCACGTCATTGCCGCGCTCAACGGAGCAGAATCCGCCATGGGCCTGCTGTGTGAATGCTCGGTGCCCGATACCCACCGCTGGATCCCGCGTGGCATGCGCGCCGACTACCCCACCAAGTCCACCGGTGGCTTGACGGTCAAGGCAACGGCAGACTTCCCGGATTTCTCCACGATTACCCGAGAGACCGGCGGCCAGCTGGTCACCGTACACATCGACTGCATCGACGACGTCGGCGAGAAGCCCGTGGTCGCCGAGATCGACGTGTGGGTCTCGGCAAAAAGTAGGGCAACTAAGCCCCGTCTGACCCAAGCTTCAACCTGATTTTCTGCACCTGCTCAGGCGAAAGCGCCTCAACACCTGAAGGATGTGCAGCCCCGGCGCGCAGGCCGTCAAGGATGAAGGCGAGGTGTCGTCGCCAAGCATTAGGCGCGATCTCGTCCGTCGACCGGATAATCTCCGCCGTCGACCAAAAAATCAGCTGGACATCCTCTAAGGTGAAGTCGGCTCGCAGCGAACCGCCCTGCACCGCTCTATTGATAATCTCCTGCTCACGGCTGCGCGAGACGTCGCAGGCATGCGTTAGATGCTCCGTTTCTATATACCGGCGGGTCACCGCGTCGCTCAACGCGGCATTCTCCGCCTGAATCTCTCCTATGCGGGTGAGATAGTAAACGAAGCCCTCCCATGGATCATCAAAGGCCAAGGCAGATTGGGTGGCTTGGCCGAGTGCCGCGGCCGCGAGATCGGGCACGACATCGTCGATAAGCCCTTCCCTGCTCCCGAACCTGTTGTATACCGTGCCCGGCCGCACACCCGCCCGGCGCGCAATCTCCTCGATCGGAGCGGCGAGGCCTTGCTCCCGAAAGACTCCTACCGCGGCGTTGCGGATCTTTTGCATGTTGCGCACTGCGTCCGCGCGCATGGTCCGCGGTGCATTCTTTCCAGTCATGGCTATCTCCTCTCGTCCAACTTGACTATACCGTCAATTTAATTATTATCTATTTTGTCAATATCTTGACGGTCACATCAAGTTAAGGAAATATCTTGCCAACTCTTCTTCACATCGACTCCTCCCTCGGCACCAAGGAATCATCTGTTTCCAAGCAGCTCTCCGCTGCATTCCAGGAGGAATGGCTCGCTCAGAACCCAGACGGCACCGTGATCTACCGCGACCTCGCCGCAGATCCGATCCCTCACCTGACCGCAGCTGACCATGCTGCCGGCGACAAGGCTCCGCTGCGCGCGAAACTCGCCGAAGAGATGGAGCAGGCCGACCTGATCCTCATCGGCACCCCGATGCACAACTTCACCATCCCTTCCACCCTCAAGGCATGGATCGACCAGGCCTGCATCACCGGTCGCACCGGCAGCGCGGAGGGTACCGTCGCAGGCACCCCGACCGTGGTCATTAACGCCCGTGGCGGTGGCTACAGCCCTGGCACCCCGAACGAGGACAAGGAATTCGCAACTAGCTACCTGAACAAGGTACTAAGCGGTATGTTCGGTATTGAGGCTGAATTTATTGTCTCTGAGCTCACCCTCGCCGATTTTGTTCCACAGATGGAGCATCTCCGCGACCTCGCCGCCGACAACCACACGAAGGCACAGCAGCAGGTCGTCGAGCGCGCTCGCGCACTCGCTTCCGCGAACGCTTAATTCCTCTTTAAGGAGCCCCGCAATGTCCAAGATCGAACAAGTCACCCACGATCCCGACTGGCAAGAACCATACGGCCTTTCCCTCGGCATCAAGGCGAACGGATTAGTCTTCGTTTCCGGGCAGATTGGCAATGACGAGACCGACGAACTCGTCGGCCCCGACTTCGTATCGCAGGCCCGCCAGACGTTCAAGAACATCAGAACAGTCATGGAAGCAGCGGGCGGCAGCCTCTCCGATATTGTGAAGTTGACCATTATGGTCAAGGACATCAGTGCGGCACGAAAAATCAAGCCAATTATCGACGAGTTTTTCGCCAAGCCTTACCCCGCCACCACCCTGTTTCAGGTTGTCTCGCTCGGCCACACCGAGGCCTTGCTGGAAATCGAAGCGATTGCAGTAGCGCGCTAGATAAAGTCCGCACGCTAGCTACTGCACTTTTCTTCCTGCGTTAGACCTAGGTATCTGCCCTGGGTCTAACGCATTTAGCGTTCTCGGGCGCTCCTTAGTGCTCTAGACGCAGCTCAGCCCACTTACCTTCGAGCCACATAATGTCGCCTTTCGGGGCCGCCGCGGGAGCACCGGAGCGCTCAACTACGGCCCAGAAATACTCTTCCAGGTCGCCGATTACTCCATCCTCATCCGGCTCCGGTTCAAATGATGGGCGCTCGCCACTGTCTTCGAGGACTTCGCCTTGGGCGTATACAAAGCGTCGTTCGCACTCCCCACCCCCAAAAACCTCGAAGGCCGCAGTATCGGAGGTGCCGTCAGCTATTGCCACCAGCCAATCAGCCTCAAAACGCCCCGGGCCAGTGATCGCCCGCGTAAATGACGGGTCGGCGGAGACGATCAATGTCCGTCCCAATACGTTGAACACCCCGACTTTCTCGGGTGGCGCTTGCGTGTCCATGGGCAGATCGAAGGTTGTTTTTTCTCCCGTGACTACGATCCCGATTCGCGCGAGATCGGTTGCGGTTAAAGTGCGGTCGGCGACAGCGACGGTGCTACTCAAACTCATGGATTTCAATGTACTTGCCGGCGCGGCTGCGACGCAGGACTGAAGCAACGCATGTCTAATCACCCCTGTATAGGGGGATGAGAAGAATCTTATTTGGCCAACAAAACATTAATTAAAAAACATGCAAGGTTAATTAAAGTGGCAAGTCAATTTACTTATCACATTATTTAACCAACATGAACGGTTGAGACCACAATGTTATAGAACTGTTACGCCGCTTACATTTCCTCATATGATCAATTTTTTATATGCCGGAAGAATTAGATTATCTCTAGCAATCACTGCATTAGCCCCTGTGTTCCCATGCAGGCGGCTTATGTAGGGCAGTTGGGACCTTTTTCAACTGCTCTTTCGCTTTCGATAGGACAACTATGGCTGATAATCTAGACCACCCCGAAAAGGCTATTTTCGGTGTCGCCCCCGCTCCCCCAGAGCACACTCTCGTTGACATCATCAACGCAACAATCACCGATCACCCTGATGTTGTCGCGATCGAGGCCACCGAAGGATCGCTCACGTATGCCCAGCTCAAGGACGTGCTCATCGAGCATGCGCAGCGTCTGCACGAGCACGGTGTCGGCCGTGGCTCGCGAGTAGGAATCCGTGTTCCATCGGGCACTACGGATCTCTATATCGCCATCTTGGCCACCATTTACGCAGGTGCCGCCTATGTTCCCGTCGATTGGGACGAATTGGATTCGCGCGCCAACACTGTGTGGGCTGAAGCCCAGGTGGATGCTGACTTCGGCGAAGACCTCTTCATCACCCACCCCGACCACGATCCAGCAGAAGAGAACATCCCGGTCGATACGACTCCGCCCACGCTTGACGACGACGCGTGGATCATTTTCACCTCCGGCTCCACCGGGGTGCCCAAAGGTGTCGCGGTCAGTCACCGCAGCGCCGCAGCACTCGTCGATTCCGAACGCCTCACCTACCTTGCGGATGCACCACTCGGACCAACCGATCGCGTCATGGCAGGCCTGTCCGTGGCCTTCGATGCCTCCTGTGAAGAAATGTGGCTGGCCTGGCGCGCAGGCGCAACACTTGTCACAGCCTCCCGCGATGTCGTGCGCTCTGGAGACGTGCTCGGCCAGTGGATCGTCGACAAGCGCATTACTGCCGTCTCCACCGTGCCCACCCTGGCTGCGATGTGGAGCGAAAAGTCCTTAGAGGCAGTCCGCCTCCTCATCTTCGGTGGCGAAGCGTGCCCACCTGCACTTGTGCAGCGGCTTTCGAAACCCGGCCGCGAGGTGTGGAATACCTACGGGCCTACCGAGGCCACCGTGATCGCCACCGCGGAATTGATGGATGGCACCCCTCCAATTCGCATCGGGCGCCCCATTCCGGGCTGGGAACTCGCCGTTGTCGATGAACACGAAGAACCTGTGAACTAGGGCGAGACCGGTGAGCTGATCATTGCTGGAGTCGGCCTCGGTCACTACTTAGATCCAGCCAAAGATGCTGAAAAATACGCCCCACTGACCTCCCTGGGCTGGCAGCGCGCTTACCGCACCGGCGACCTCGTCGTCGCCGAGCACGACGGACTCATCTTCGGAGGTCGCGCCGACGACCAGGTCAAAATTGGCGGCCGTCGCCTCGAATTGGGCGAAGTCGACGAGTATCTCAACTCCGCTCCCGGTGTCCACGCAACCGCCGCCGCGGTGCAGAAAACTGAGGGCGGCAACAGCATCCTCGTCGGCTATGTTTCCGGCGATGACACGATTGATTTGAACGAGGTCCGCGCAATCATGCAGGCCAACCTCCCCGACGGCATTGTTCCCCAGCTGACAATCCTAGAGAACATGCCCCTGAAGACCTCCGGCAAAGTCGACCGCAAAGCACTGCCGTGGCCGCTGCAATCTACCGGTAACGAGGACTTTACAGGGCTCACCGACACCCAACACGAGCTGGCGCAGCTCTGGGTGGAACAACTCGGAAGCGTACCCATGACCACAGAGTCAGACTTCTTCGAGATCGGCGGCAGCTCTATTGCCATTGCCCAACTCGCAGCGCGTATTCGCGAGACCTATCCCTCTGCGGAAATCGCAGAGCTCTACGCCCGCCCCACTCTCGGAGAAATGGCCCACTACCTGGGTCAGCTTGAATCGGAAACGGAACACCGGCGGCCCGCCGACCCGATCCCGGCGACCGCTGGAGTCTTCCAGTTCTTCTTCGTCTGCCTGCTCTACTTGTTCAACACCATCCGCTACGTTGTCGGCGCCCTCATTGCCGTCTGGGGTCTCGGCACGCTTTTCGACGCCGGCTGGGTCCCCTCCATCCCCGGCTGGCCACTGCTTATCGCCTGGATCGCAGTCTACTCATTGCCAGGCAAGGCGGTCCTGACCGCCGCTGGGGCCCGAATTCTCACAGCGAGAATGCAACCGGGACTCTACAAACGCGGCAGCTGGACACACCTACGCATGTGGGCCGCTGGACGACTTCTCACGTTCATGCAGCTAGACAACCTTTATGGCACACCCATGGCACCGACGCTGCACCGATTATTTGGTAATCGCGTCGCTCCCACCGCCCACGTTGCAGCAGAACCTTGTGTGACAGGAATGGCCACTATTGGCGAGCACGCCGTGGTCGAACACGAAGTTGACCTGCAGGGCTATTGGATCGACGGCGACACAGTACTCATTGGAACCATCACTATCGACGACAACGCACGCGTTGCCATGCGAACTTTTATCACCCCGAACACCCACGTCGGAGAATCTGCCGAGATCGTGGCGGGATCAACCATCACAGGCACCATTCCCGCCGGAGAGCTGTGGGGTGGCTCACCTATTGAGCACCTCGGTCCAGCAGGTGAAACCTGGCCAGACCGCACACCCGAAGATGCTCCCCGTTCGTCTCTGAATCGCTTGGAGATTCCCCTCAGCGACACCATCCGCAGAATTGTCTACAGCGCCGGCCTGCTAGTCATACGACTCCTCCAGATCGGCTGCCTCATACCCGGCTTCATGCTGGTCTACCCACAAGTCGCAGCGCTGGAACTCTACGAAGATGTCTTCCCACTGCTCATCCTGTGGACACCAATTTTCACTATTTTGATGGCTGCTACCTGGCTTACCGGTGTCGTGATCGTCGTGCGCCTATTGTCTCTCGTGATCAAACCTGGGTTTTTCTCGTCGCGAAGCTTTACTGCTGCTGCCGTCTGGCTAACCCACATCATCATGCAGCGCACGCTCATCTCCGCCTACCCGATCTACGCCTCCAGCTTCACGCCTGGCTGGCTGCGCTTGCTAGGCGCTCGCGTTGGCCACAATGTGGAGATCTCCACGGTGGAAACTATCCCCCACCTGACCTGGATTCGCGACAACAGCTTCTTGGCGGATCACTCCACCGCGAGCTCCACGAGGCTCAGCGCAGACTGGATCCATATTGGCACCACTGTTATCGGGGAGGGAAGCTTCGTAGGAAATTCCGGCATCGTCGGTCCCGACCAAGATGTTCCCGACGACTCGCTGATCGCCGTACTCTCTGTTAATCCCGGACGCGTTCAGGCTGGATCGTCCTGGCTGGGACAATCACCGCACCATGGTTGCGTCCAATAGTGTGGTGTACAGCTACCGCCTGGTGAACCCCCCCTGCCGACCAGCAAGGAGACCACCGCGGTACCTTTCGACTCAGCTCCTACACATCCTCGAAAGGACACCAACGATGGCCTCCGCGCCCAATCATATCGACCCCACCGGATACCTCGACGACCTGCTGGCCCAAGCCTCACCCGATCTGATGCGCCAGATGCTCCAGGACACCATCA
>NZ_KB902192.1 GCF_000379425.1 Corynebacterium lubricantis DSM 45231 | reverse complement strand
CGATATGATTGGGCGCGGAGGCCATCGTTGGTGTCCTTTCGAGGATGTGTAGGAGCTGAGTCGAAAGGTACCGCGGTGGTCTCCTTGCTGGTCGGCAGGGGGGGTTCACCAGGCGGTAGCTGTACACCACACTATTGGACGCAACCCAAGCAAGATCGTGCTTCAGTAGCTAGTTCTGCTCGGGGTAGATCCCAGGGTCCAAAAGATGTAATCTACACCACAATAACGAATGATAATTCGTAGCGGCACTGGACCAACTTCGACAGGATAGTCATGCATCAATCGGAAAAATTCACGCTCACCGCGGAAAATGGTGAGCCGACCGTCGTCACGCGACGCGACCCTGACACTGCACCACGCGGAGCGGTGCTGATCGCCCCGGCCATTGCTACCAAAGCCAGGTTTTATGATGCCTTCGCGCAGTGGTTGGTGGAGCAGGGCTATCGCACCTATATGTTCGATTATCAGGGGTATGGCGAGTCAGCGCGTACTCCGCTCAAGGAGGTGAAAGCGGATTTCATGACCTGGACTCAGGATGCCAAAACAGTGGTGGACTTCGTGGCCGAGGACGCTGAGGGATTGCCGCTGACGTGGATCGGACACAGTTTGGGCACGCAGGTCTTTGCATTTACGGATCATCACAAAGTGGACAAGGCCATTTTCACGTGTGGGGGCACGGGCTACTGGCGGCTCAGCGATCCGCCCAACCTTTTTATTACCCCGTTGTTGTGGTGGGTGATCGCGCCGGTGTCGGTCAAGCTCAAGGGCTACTTCCCGGGAAAGAAACTCAAGATCCTGGGGGATATTCCGGGCCCCGTGATGACGCAGTGGGGCAAATGGTGTCGCCTGCCTGGCTACATGCTGGACGATATGCCGGAGCATCGCCAAACCTTCGCCAACGTGAAAGTGCCAATTACAACGCTGACCTTTACTGACGACGACGTCATGTCTGCCAAGGCCAGTGCGCATCTGGAAAGCTACTATTCCGGCACAGAGATTAGGCACCTCCGCTTGGAGCCCCAGGACCTTGGCGAGGAGAAGATAGGGCACATGGGTTTGTACTATCGCGGGCGCGAGAAGCTCTGGGAGAAGCTCTTCACAGAGGAGCTAGTTTCCAAAACGGACTAGCCGCAGCCCCGCTTCGCCACAACCAAAAAGTTTCGTTAGAGTGAATCTGTGCCTTACCAACCACCTAACTGGACGTCGAGACACACGAAGCGCTCGTATCCCACCATCACTCAGTTCGATCGGACCCATTTTACGGTCCTGGTCTTACTGATCATCATCTCAGGGATTCTGGTCGTCGCGGTGCGTAAACTTCCCAACAACGTGGTGAAGGCGACGCGACAGATCTGCGCGTGGATCCTCGGTGTGCTGGTGGTTGCTTACTACGCCTACGTTTTGCACCCAAAGCGCATCGTGTGGGACGAAACCGCGCCTTTCCACGTGTCCGATTTCCTCCGCATGGCCACCCCATTCGCCGTGGCAGGCAACCCGACGGCCTCCGCGCTGTCCTATTACTGGGGCACGTTGCTCAACTCGATGGCGCTGCTTACCCCGGACATGGCCTACGTGCTGGACAATCGCAAATTCCAAGAAGTCGCGTACTGGTTCTTCCACGCCATGGCTCTCGTAGTGCCAGTCGTGCTCACCTTCGGTATGGACTACCGCCCGAATTGGAAAGATTGGCGCATCACGGTCGGTATCACCGTGGCCTGGGCAGCCTTCGCCGGCGTGATGAACAAGATCACCGGCGGCAATTACGGCTTCCTAGCGCGTAAATCCCGCGGGGTCTCCATTCTGGATATCTTGCCGAAGTGGCCGTGGTACATCGTGCTGCTCGCCGGAGTGCTCCCCGCAGCGTGGGCGGGGATGACCTGGATCTGGCCTCAGAACCGACGAAACGGCTGAACCAATTTCGCGGTCGCGGCAGGGATTTGTTCCGCGATTGCGGAGGCAGAGGTGGATTCCTCCCCGTATTCTGTGCGCGCCGCCAGTTGCGCCGCCTGCGCATGGACCTGCACCGAATCCGCGAGTCCGTAGCTCGCACCCGGGGAGGATTTGGCCACGTCCCGTGCCAGCCTGGCTCCCATTAATCCGGCCAGTACGTCGCCGGATCCGGGAGTCGCCGCCCAGGAATTTCCAGTGTCCACGACCTCAACTGCCTCCGACGGCTGGGACACAATAATCGTCGCGCGCCCCTTGCGCACCATGGCACACCCTAAAGTTGCTGCCAGCTCCTTCGTCTCGGCCAACCTATTCGACTCCTCCAATCCCATCGCCTCGCGCAGCCGCGCGAACTCACCGTCGTGCGGCGTCAGAACGGTCACAGCATTTCGCTTCACGACGAGCTGCCGCAGCACCTCGTTTTCCGCAAACAACGTCAACCCATCTGCGTCGATGATGAGATCCGTGTCAGTATTTAAAAGCTCGCGCAGGTCGCTGGGGTCATCGGTGCCAGCACCTGGTCCGTAAACCCAGACCTGTACCCGACCTGCTTCCGCGATGGAGTCGGTGGCCACAACCTCGGGATGCGCGCGCACCACCTCGAGGGCCTGCGGTCCGGCGTAGCGCACCATGCCCGGTGTCGCCTTGACCGCACCAGCCGTGGAAAGGATGGCCGCGCCGGGATACTTTCCGCTACCGGCGCAGATGCCTACCACGCCGCCGGTGTACTTATTGTCATAAGGGCCAGGGGCGCTTCCGGAAATCCGAGCCGCTTCCAACCGGGTGAGACTCGCGGGCCACTGGTGCTCAGCGTGCGTCGCGCGGTGAATCTGGGTCAGTTCGCCTCGGTTGTTTTGCGCCTGTAACTCGTCGGAAATTGTGCGTCCCGGAATCCCCACATCCGCAAGCAGCTGCTCGCCACATTCGGGTGCAAGCCCGTGGGCAAGGCGCCATCCCCCAAACGTCACTGTGACGTCTGCGGTGACGTAGATATCAGACACCTCGCCGGAATCAGCGTCCACTCCGCTGGGTACATCCACGGCAAGAATATCCGTGTACACCTCTAATACTTCTAAGAGATTGCCCACTTCAAGCGACAGCCCGCCCCGGCCTCCGATGCCGAACATCCCGTCGATGGTGAGCCTGTACAAAGTGGTTGAGTCACTAAGTGGATCGTCGGTAAGCGTGCCCCCTGCATTCTTGAATGCGGTCAGTGCCGGCTCGTGGGCTGTGCCGGTGATCAGCCACGCATCGACGGGGTAGCCGTGCAAGGCGAGCTCGGCTCCGGCGTAGAGCGCGTCGCCGCCGTTGCCACCTGGACCAACAAGAAGCAGGGTGCGATTGCACTCAGGATTGGGCGCACCCGAAGTGGGCCACGCAAGCATCGTCTCTGCGGCTTCGAACACTGCATGAGCTGCGGCTTGCATCAGCTGATCGGTTGAATCCTGTGCGTCTAACAGGGGTTTCTCGGCTGCACGGATCTGGGCTGCGGTGTAGGCGTACATAAGCCCGATTGTAGGTGTTTGGGACTCTTGACGTACATCTTGTACAAGATGTACGTTTGGTGTATGTCTACCACTGCAACACCGAGTGAGTTTCGAAGCGAGCAGAGCCGCTACCTCGACGCTGCTCAACGCGAGCCTGTGACCATTTTAAGTCGCGGGACGCGTCGTCGCGCGGTGGTAGTGTCTCCGGATTTCTACGACCGGGCAGTGCAAGCGTTGGAGGACATTGAGGATATTCGCGCTGCAGCCGAGGCTGGCCAAGAAGATGAGGCGATCTCCCACGAAGATCTGAAAGCTGAACTCGGCCTCGATTAGGGCAAGGTCCTATTCGGGCTGGCAGGTGGGACACCAAAAGAGGTTCCTGCCCTGCATATCTTGCTGCAGAATTGGCGTGCCACAGATATAGCAGGGCATGCCTGCGCGGCGGTAGACATAGACTTCGCCGCCGTGGTCGTCGTCACGCGCGGCGCGTCCCATGGCCTCCGGCATGTGCTCGGCGCGCACCGTATTAATAGCACCCTCTTCGACGCCGAGTCGCATGACCACGACTAGGTCTGCCCAGATCGCGTCGAATTGCTCGGGGCTAAGCGCGGTGCCGGGTGTGAAAGGCGAAATACCCAGGCGAAAGAGGGTTTCGGCGCGGTAGATATTGCCCACCCCGGCGAAAAGCGATTGATCCATGAGCATCGCACCGATCGAACGCCGGGACTTGAGTACGCGGGTTTTAATGCGATCAGGGTCGGCATCGGGGCGGATGGGATCCTCGCCCACGCGGGCAAGAATGGCACCCATTTCTTCCTCGGTATAGAGGCGACAGAACTGCGGGCCGCGTAGGTTGGCGGCTTGGTCGTTGGCCTCGATGCGAAGCCTCATCTGCCCCCAGTAGCTTTCCAGGGGCTCGAAACGCAGGTGGCCGATCAGCCCCAAGTGAATGTAGATGATGTGCTCGGGGTGATCGACATCAAAATCGACAAAGAGGTGCTTGCCGAAGGTATCGGCTTGCGTGATACGCGAGCCGTCCAGGGTGGCCGCCTCGGCGGCAAACCGGCCCTGAGGGCTGGTGACCACGAGGTCCTGACCGCGGAAACCGGCATTGAGATGGTTGGCTAACCGGTGAATAACATGTCCTTCAGGCATAAGGACAAGCTTAGCCAGGCCAGGGGAGACTTAATCCATGGCCACTGGTTCGGGAGTGACAACAACACCGTCGACGTCGGCGTAGACGTAGTGGCCAGGGTGGAAGGTCACACCACCGAAAGCCGCAGGGGCATCCACGGTGCCCACGCCGTCCTTCGCGGACTTGCGCGGGTTGGACCCCAGCGCCTTGACACCAAGATCCATCTTCGCCAGTGTCGCGCGGTCGCGCACTGGGCCATTGATGATCACGCCGTTCCAGCCATTATCAATCGCTGCCTGCGCAATCATGTCGCCCATGAGCGCGGTGTGCATGCTTGCGTGGCCGTCGATGACCAAGACACCGTTCTTCTTTGGCGAGTTGAGCACCTTCTTCACCAAGCCATTGTCCTGGAAGCAGATGATGGTGGAAATCTCGCCGCAGAAGGAGGTCTTTCCGCCGTAGTTAAAGAATTGTGTGTCGCAGGACTGCACCTTGTCGCCGTAGAGGTCGGCAATGTCGCAGGTTGCTGTTTGGTTTTCGGTGTTGTTGTCGGTCATGGTGGAAATCTCCTAATTTGCCTGAAAAGTTTTCTGTGTCGTGCACAAGAAAGCACAAAGGGAGGCGCCGTGAATGCGCCTCCCCGTGCTGGGTCTTTCCCTTAAAACTCGCTAGCCCTTGTAACAGGAGCTAGTGATTAGTGGAACTGACCTTCCTCGGTGGAACCAGCCAGAGCGGTGGTGGAAGAGGTTGGGTCGACGGTGGTTGCGATGTCGTCGAAGTAGCCTGCGCCAACCTCGCGCTGGTGCTTAACAGCGGTGAAGCCGCGCTCCTCAGCTGCCTTGAACTCGCGGTTCTGCAGGTCAACGAAGGAGGTCATGCCCTCGCGTGCGTAGCCGTAAGCCAGGTCGAACATGGAGTAGTTGAGGGAGTGGAAGCCAGCCAGGGTGATGAACTGGAAGGTGAAGCCCATTGCGCCCAGTTCCTTCTGGAACTTAGCAATCTCGTCTGCCTCGAGGTGTGCGGACCAGTTGAAGGATGGGGAGCAGTTGTAAGCCAGGAGCTGGTCTGGGAACTCAGACTTAACTTCCTCAGCGAACTTCTTCGCCAGAGCCAGGTCAGGGGTGCCGGTCTCCATCCAGATCATGTCTGCGTAAGGAGCGTAGGACTTTGCACGAGCGATACAAGGCTCGATGCCGTTCTTGACGTTGTAGTAGCCCTCAGCGGTGCGCTCACCGGTGATGTATGGCTGGTCGCGCTCATCAACGTCGGAGGTGATCAGGGTTGCTGCCTCAGCGTCGGTACGAGCGATGATGACGGTTGGAGCGTTAGCCACGTCAGCTGCCAGACGAGCAGAGGTCAGGGTGCGGATGTGCTGCTGGGTTGGGATGAGAACCTTGCCGCCCAGGTGGCCACACTTCTTCTCCGAAGCGAGCTGGTCCTCCCAGTGGGTGCCTGCAGCACCAGCGGAGATCATTGCCTTCTGCAGCTCGTAGACGTTCAGCGCGCCGCCGAAGCCAGCCTCGCCGTCAGCAACGATTGGAACGAGCCAGTTGTCAACGGAGTCGTCGCCCTCGACGCGTGCGATCTCGTCGGAACGCAGCAGTGCGTTGTTGATACGACGAACAACGTTAGGAACGGAGTTCGCTGGGTACAGGGACTGGTCTGGGTAGGTGTGGCCGGAGAGGTTAGCGTCACCAGCAACCTGCCAACCGGAGAGGTAGACAGCCTTCAGGCCTGCGCGAACCTGCTGCACTGCCTGGTTACCGGTCAGGGCACCCAGGGAGTTGATGTAGTAGCCGTCGCCCTTGGTTACTTCGTCCCAGAGGATCTCAGCGCCACGACGAGCCAGGGTTGGCTCCTCGATGACGGTGCCCTGCAGACGCTCTACCTGCTCTGCGGTGTAGTTACGGGTGATGCCTTCCCAGCGTGGGTTGGTATCCCAATCCTGCTGGATTTCTGCTGCGGTACGTGCCTGTCCTGTGGTGGTCATGAATGGACCCTTTCTTCGAACTGGGGGAAGTATGTGCTCGGAGTTACCCGAAGGAATTGCTGTGAACCTTGTCACGCCCTTGGGGTGTTGAACGTAAGTATTCACAGAACGGACATGGTTCGTCAACGTAATGCGTTTGTTAGTTTTCGCATGGGGGTAAGGGCCGGTTCCTGCAAAGTTTGCAAATGTAAAGACTTGCAAAAAGGACTAGTCCATACTCGTATGAGTGCGTTGACTTGCATGTATATAAAAGGGCTAATGAGGTGCCTTTATAGCCAAAACCATCGAACGTGAGGCAAATCACGAAGTTTCATTCGCATCAACAGGGGTGGCTTAGCATGCAAAGATTTCGAAGTCATTTACCGCGTGATGGCCATCACTTAGTCTGTCGATAGGTGTTTCACACAACACGCGGGATTTGCCGTAGGGAAAACAAGGCTTATATCCCGAGCCCCTCCAAGAAAGGATCCACTTTATGTCATCCAATCAGGCTCCGCTTTCGAGCAACGTCGAGCGCGTAGAAGCTGCCGGCCTTCAGGTAGACGCAACACTGTACAACTTTGTAAACGAGACCCTGCTGCCAACGATTGGCCGGGACCAGGAAGCCTTCTGGGATGGCTTTGCCGCAATGGTGAAGGATCTCACTCCACGTAACCGTGAACTGCTCGCGCGTCGCGACGAACTGCAGACCCAGCTCGACGACTACTACC
This sequence comes from Corynebacterium lubricantis DSM 45231, assembly GCF_000379425.1. GTDB lineage: Bacteria > Actinomycetota > Actinomycetes > Mycobacteriales > Mycobacteriaceae > Corynebacterium > Corynebacterium lubricantis. Next base: position 29,662 of record NZ_KB902192.1, on the reverse strand, counting down.
GTGCGAACCCTGGTCAGCCTGATCCTGATGCCCATGCCGAGTTCCTGCGTGAGATCGGATACTTGGTCGAGCGCCCTGAGGACGCACCAATCCGCACCGCAAACGTTGACGAAGAGTTCGCCACCATGGCTGGCCCACAGCTGGTTGTTCCTATCACCAATGCTCGCTTCGCCATCAACGCGGCGAACGCACGCTGGGGCTCCCTCTACGATGCGCTGTACGCAACCGATGTCATCCCAGAGACCGACGGCGCTGAGCAGGGAGCGAAGTACAACCCAGTGCGTGGCGACAAGGTCATTGCGTGGGCACGCGACTTCCTGGACAAGGCAGTTCCACTGGCTGGTGCATCACACGCAGACGTTGAAAGCTACGCCGTGGAAAACGGCCAGCTCGTTGTCACCGTTGGCGGCAACGCAGTTGAGCTCCAGGACCCTGCCGCCTACCGCGGCTACCAGGGTGAGGAGTCCAACCCATCCGGCATCGTTCTGCGCAACAACGGCCTGCACCTGATCATCAAGCTGGACGCCAACCACCCAGTGGGCAAGGCGGACAAGGCGGGCGTTGCCGACGTCATCCTGGAGGCAGCAGTCTCCGCCATCATGGACTTCGAAGACTCCGTCACCGCGGTTGACGGCACCGACAAGACTCTGGGCTACACAACGTGGTTCGGCCTGAATACCGGCGAGATCTCCGCCACCGTCTCCAAGGGTGAGCGCACCTTCGAGCGCGTCCTCGAGCACGACGTCACCTACAACGCAGCCGATGGCTCCGAAGGCCGTCTGCATGGCCGCTCCATGCTGCTGTGTCGCAACGTTGGCCACCTCATGACCAACCCAGCGATCCTCGTCGATGGCGAGGAAATCTTCGAGGGTCTCATGGACGCGGCCATCACTGTCGCAGCAGCACTGCCAGGCCTGAACCTGGACAATGAGCGCCGCAACTCCCGTACCGGCTCCGTCTACATCGTGAAGCCAAAGCAGCACGGCCCAGAAGAGGTCGCCTTCACCAACGAGATCTTCACCCGCGTCGAGCAGCTGCTCGGCCTTGAGCCATTCACCGTCAAGGTCGGCGTCATGGACGAGGAGCGTCGCACCTCCGTCAACCTGGACGCATGTATCGCAGAGGCCGCGGATCGCCTGGTCTTCATCAACACCGGCTTCCTCGATCGCACCGGTGACGAGATCCACACCTCCATGCTGGCCGGCGCCATGGTGCGCAAGGCCGAGATGCAGACTTCCCCATGGAAGCAGGCATACGAGGACAACAACGTCGACGCCGGTATCGCCCGCGGCCTGCCTGGCAAGGCCCAGATTGGCAAGGGCATGTGGGCAGCCACCGAGCTGATGTCCGACATGGTCAACACCAAGATCGGCCAGCCTCGCGAAGGTGCGAACACCGCGTGGGTTCCATCGCCAACCGGTGCGACCCTGCACGCTACCCACTACCACCAGGTCGACGTCTTCGCAGTCCAGGACGAGCTGCGCGCAGCTGGTCGCCGCGACTCCTTCCGCAACCTGGTCACCGTCCCAGTTTCTCCATCCACCGACTGGTCGGATGCAGAGAAGAAGGAAGAGCTGGACAACAACTGCCAGTCCATCCTGGGCTACGTCGTCCGCTGGGTTGAGCAGGGCGTTGGCTGTTCCAAGGTCCCAGACATCCACGACATCGATCTGATGGAGGACCGCGCTACCCTGCGCATTTCTTCCCAGCTGCTGGCTAACTGGCTGACCCACGGAATCGTTTCCGAGGAGCAGGTCATCGAGTCGCTGGAACGTATGGCAGTAGTCGTCGATAAGCAAAATGAAGGCGATGCCCTGTACTCGCCGATGTCTGCTTCCTACGAGCAGTCCATCGGCTTCCAGGCAGCGAAGGACTTGATCCTCAATGGCACCAAGTCCCCGTCGGGTTACACCGAGCCGATCCTGCACGCGCGTCGTCGCGAGTTCAAGCAGGTAATGGGCCTGGCTTAAGCCCTTACAGCGAGCGCACCCAGCAAAGATTTTTGCTGGGTGCGTTTGCGTAGTGCGCTAAGATAGCACCGTTCATATTTGGGCTCATTTATCGAGCGAGACTGGGAGGTCACTCGTCGTGCCACATGCAATCGGATTCGACCGCGAACGCTACATCGAGATGCAGTCGGAACAGATTAATCAGCGACGAGCAGAGATCGGTGGCAAGCTTTACCTCGAGATGGGAGGGAAGCTTTTCGACGACATGCATGCCTCCCGCGTCCTGCCCGGGTTTACCCCGGACAATAAGATCGCCATGCTCGAGCGCATCAAAGACGATGTGGAAATCATGGTCTGCATCAATGCGCATGATCTGGTGCGACAAAAGAAGCGCGCGGACCTCGGCATCACCTACGAAGACGACGTGCTCCGCCTCGTCGACGTCTTCCGCGAGCGCGGCTTCCTGGTGGAAAACGTGGTGATGACCCAGCTCGAAGAGGGCAACGCCCAGGCCGAGGAGTTCGTCGAACGCTTGAACCGGCTCGGACTGAAGACGGCGCGACACCGTGTCATCCCCGGGTATCCCACGGATACCGCGCGCATCGTCTCGGAAGAAGGCTTCGGCCGCAACGATTACGTGGAAACCTCCCGCGACGTGATCGTCATGACCGCGCCAGGCCCCGGTTCCGGCAAGCTGGCTACCTGCCTCTCGCAGGTCTACCACGAGCACAAGCGTGGCATCGCCGCAGGTTACGCGAAGTTTGAGACCTTCCCGATCTGGAACCTGCCGCTTGAGCACCCGGTCAACCTTGCCTACGAGGCCGCCACCGCGGACCTCGACGACATCAACCTCATCGACCCGTACCACCTTGCCGCCTACGACCAGCGCGTGACCAGCTACAACCGCGACGTCGAGGTATTCCCACTGCTCAAGGCGCTGCTCAAGCAGGTCACCGGAACCACCCCCTACCAGTCGCCCACGGATATGGGCGTGAACATGGCGGGTTATTGCATCTCCGACGACGAGGTCTGCCGTGAGGCATCGCGCCAGGAAATCATCCGGCGCTATTTCAAAGCGCGTGTCGACGAGCGGCGCAACGACTCAGACGACACCGTCTCTTCGCGTATCGGCATGATCATGGGTAAGGCCGAATGCTCCGTCGAGGACCGGAAGGTCGTTGGGCGTGCGCGAGAGGTCGCCGAGACCACTGGTAACCCGGGTGCCGCCCTCGAGCTTCCCGACGGCACAATACTGACCGGCAAGACCACCGAGCTGCTCGGTCCTTCTGCAGGTGTGTTGCTCAATGCACTGAAGCACCTGGCAGGGATCTCAAAGGAGGAGCTGTTGCTCTCTCCCGAGTCCATCGAGCCAATTCAGACGCTGAAGACGCAACACCTTGGCTCATCTAATCCGCGACTGCATACCGACGAGGTGCTGATCGCTCTTTCCGTCTCCGCAGCTCACAACGAGGCCTCGCGCCGGGCACTTGCGCAGTTGAAGTCGCTGGCAGGCTGCGAGGCGCACACCACCACCATCTTGGGCAGCGTTGACGAAGACATCTTCCGCAACCTGGGGGTTTTGGTGACTTCCGAGCCTCAGTACTGGCGAAAAGGGCTGTACCACAAGCGCTAGGTAGGCTGGCTCCCATGGGTTCTATGGCAACAAATTTTCAACACGTTGAGTTCATCGGTGGTTACACCTTGTTCTTCGAGGCAGGCACTACCGAGGTGGACTCGGTTATCGTCGAAGCAGGGATGGCACCCAGCGGGTATTTCTGGGAGCGCATTGCGCAATACCTCTTCGAGACCGACCAGGTCGAAGGTCCCTTTGCATGGGACAGTTCATTGAACTTCTTCTCGGTCAACGGCTCCTTCGAATCGACCGAGGCACTCCAAGCCGAGCTGGAAAAGCTCGTCGCCGACTCCGCTGCGCTGCAAGAAGTCATGCGCGCCGCCGAAGCCGACGAATTCGAGCTGGAGTTTTAGTCCTCCTGGTTAGTCCTCCTGGTTAGTCCTCTTCGAGCAATTCGCGCACGCGGGGAATAACTTCTTCGCCGATGAGGCGAATCGCCTCCATGGAGTACTCGTGCGGCATCGGGCCATTCGAGTACTTGAACACGAAGCGGTCAAGGCCCAGTTCGCGGATGGACTGTGCGGTTTTGCGGGCCACGGTCTCAGGGGAGCCAACGTGGGCAGCACCGTGGAGGATCTCGCGTTGGAACTGATCTGGGGTAGGTGCAGGCCAGCCGCGTTCACGACCAACCAGAATCTGCGAGCGTTCCCAATATGGATAGAGGCGCTCTTGTGCTTCGGCGTCGGTTTTTGCAACGAAGCCATAAAAGTGGGCGCCGACCTTCTGCTGTGGCTGGCCCAACTCTTCGTTGGCCCGCTTGTACAAGTCCACGAAAGGCTTAAAGCGCACAGGTGCTCCGCCGATGATGGCCAGCATCAGCGGCATGCGCTGCCTGGCGGCGCGGATGACTGATTCCGGCGATCCACCTACGGCTACCCAAGTACGGATAGGGGATTCAGTCGGCGGATAGAGTTTGGCATTCTCCAAGCCCGCTCGAGTGGTGCCGGACCAGCTAAAGGCATCGCCGGATTGGTCCGAGTCGAGGATCGTGCGCATGAGGTCGAGCTTCTCCTCGAACAGCGCCTCGTAGTCTTTGAGGTCATAGCCGAAGAGAGGGAAGGACTCGGTAAACGAACCACGTCCCAAGGTCATCTCGGCGCGTCCGTTGGAAAGAGCCTGCAACGTAGAAAAGCGCTCGAAGACACGCACCGGATCGTCGGAGGAGAGCACAATCACCGAGGTAGTCAGGTGAATGTTTTTAGTGCGTGCGGCAACATTCGATAAAATCATATCGGGAGACGGCACCGCGTAGTCTTCGCGGTGGTGTTCGCCGATGCCAAAGACATCAAAGCCGAGTTCATCGGCCAGCACTGCTTCCTCTGCGACGTTGCGGATTACTTGGGCGTGAGGCAACAGGTTACCGTCGAGGTCCGACTGGACATCGCCGAATGTATCGAGGCCGAATTCAATGGCCATGAGAGCTCCTTAAGTCTAATTTTGTGGCTACATCAACATTCAACCTCGTGGCGAACATCGACATTCCCGCGGCATTCCCTTGGGTGCGTACAAACTGCATTTAGGTCGAGCATGGCCCCAGCACTAGAATAGTTGCTATGTTGCAGAGCAAAATCCTCCTGTACTACCAGTTCCGTCCCATTCCAGACCCCGAAGCGATTCGGTTGTGGCAGCGCGACCTCTGTGAGTCGCTCGACCTGCACGGCCGCATCCTCATCTCCGAGCACGGCATCAACGGCACCGTGGGCGGAGACATGGAGAACTGCAAGATTTACGCGAAGAAGACCAAGGAGTACTTCCGTGGCATGGAGTACAAGTGGTCCGAGGGTGGAAAGGATGACTTCCCGAAGCTTTCAGTGAAGGTGCGCGACGAAATCGTGGCCTTCGGTGCCGCCGACGAGCTCAAGGTCGATGAGCACGGAGTCATCGGTGGCGGTCAGCACCTCAAACCTCACGAGGTCAATGAGATGGTGGAAAAGTACGGCGATGACGTCGTCTTCTTCGATGGCCGTAACGCCCGCGAAGCGGAAATCGGGAAGTTCAAGAACGCCGTCGTGCCCGATGTGGAAACCACGCATGACTTCATTGCGGAAATCGAGTCCGGCAAATACGACTGGATGAAGGACAAGCGCGTCATCTCGTACTGCACCGGCGGAATCCGTTGCGAGATTCTTTCCTCACTGATGAAGAACCGCGGCTTCAACGACGTCTACCAGATCGACGGTGGCATCGTGCGCTACGGCGAAAAGTACGGCAACCAGGGTCTGTGGGAAGGCTCGCTTTTCGTTTTTGACGAGCGCATGCACACCGAATTCGGCATCGACAACGACCCGAACTTCATTCAGCTCGGCCATTGCGTCCACTGCGGCACGGGCACGAACCAGTTCTATAACTGCACCAACGAGCCGCACTGCCGGCAGCAGTACCTCAGCTGCGAAAGCTGCTGGGAGGAGAACCCATACTGCAAGGAGTGCGCCGACAAAAACGCGGACGCAGAAGCTACCGCGTAAGGAAGCGTCTTAGGGGGCAAAGTCGGTTGCCAAAATGCCAACGGTGTAGGTCAACCACACCATGGTAAATGGCACCATCGGCAGCCAGAACACCCCCATCCACGGCATCCACCGCTCGTACCGGTTGAGCTTGCGCACCATGATGACGGCGCAGCCAATCAGCGTGACCACCGGCGGGATCGAGGTCAGAATCGCCCACCAGGTGCGCTGACCAGGGCTGCACAGCCAGGTGGCCTCGCCGGCCTCGCACAGAGGACCACCAATCATGCGGAAAATCACCGCAAGGATGCCAGCGAACACAAGCGTGCCCACAATCGACGCAGCCATGTACGTGATGGCTTGCCTGGTAGAGGCCTTATTTCGCTTTGCGACGAGTAATGGGTCTGGTTGATCAGCCAGATCGTCGAAAGACTCGGCTTCAGGACGTACGCGGTTGTAGTAGTCGGAGTCGCCGGAGAGATCGTTTTCTGGGTGAGTCATACCCTCAAGCCTAGGCGCTTTCGTGCGGATGTATAACCACCGGTACTGGAACGTGACGCAAGAACTCGGAAGCTGTGGAGCCGACGAATACCCGCTTGAGTGGACCCATCGGCTGTGAACCCATGCACAACAGATCGCCCTTCTTCCACTTCAGCGAATCCACTGCGTTGGCCCACCCCTTGCCGGTGCCGATTTCCGTTTCGACATCGAGTGAATCGTGAAACTCCATGACGCGGTCGCGGGCGAGGTCGAGCATGCCCAAAGCGTGCTCATTCCACTCGTCGAAGATTTCATTGCCGATCCCTTTGGCACTCGACAAGGTGACATCGCCGATTCCCGTCGGGGAAAACGCGATAATGCGAAGTGGCACATCTAAATGATCAGCGATATCCGCGGCAAATTGCAGGCTGGGCGAGTCCTCGCTGCGATTGTCTAAAAATGCGAAGTTGACGCGAGTGACACCCTTCTTCGAGAGTTTCACCGCGCGCGGTGCCAGCCCTAACGCCATTGGCGACGAGTGCATCAGCGTGTCCGCCGTGGAGCTTGCCAGGAAGCGCCCCTTCGTCGCGGCTGCGTTTGATCCTAAGAGAATCAAGTCGGCTTCGAAGCGAGTGGCCTCGTCGGTAAGCAACTGCGCCTCATTCTGGCCATCCGTAAACGTTGAGTACTCCCGATCCCACTGCGAGGTGGGGACCTCAAGATCCTTCAAAGCGAAAGTAACAGCTTTGACGCAGGCAGCAGATTCTTTGTTGCGCCACTTCTGGTATTTACTGCCCAGCATGCTCATTGTTGCTGGCCACGGGCGCAAAAATGTCGAAGTCACCCGGATGGTCACGGGTAGACTGCGGCCTAGCCAGGCAGCGAATTCAAGTGCCTCGCGGCCGCCTGAGGCGGAGTTGCCTGGGTCCCATGCGACAAGCAGACGCAACGGACGATCAAGGATGGCGTCACTTGTGGGCAAAGGATTGGATGTATGTGTCGACATAAGAAGTGGAAACGCTTCGTAGGATTAAACGGATACCGTTAACCCCATTATGTACGGTTAGTCGGCCTTATCGGAAATCTGCTCGTTACCGTAAGAATCCGCCAACACATTGATCACATCAGCGAGTTCACTGATCTTACGCAAGCTTTCTTGGTCCAACGATGAAATCATGTCGGCGAGGTATTTGGTGCGCTCTTCACCGACCCGATCCAGTTCTGCTTCGCCCAGCTCGGTCAGCTCGACTCGCACGCCACGACGGTCCTTTTCTTCTCTGATCCTGCGGACCAACTCGCGTTGTTCTAGCTGATGCAGCGCATTGGAAGCGGTCGGCATACGGATGCCTTCCTCTTTCGCCACCTGGCTAATGCGAGAGGCCCCGTTATCCCGCAGCCTTGTCATAATGGACAGCTGCGGGCCGGTCAGATCCGATTGCTCGGATTTGCGGAAGTAAGTGACGTATAACTTGGTCATTGAGGGACGGACGCGTCGCGCAATGTCCATCGGGTCAATGGGTTCGATTGGATCAGATGAGGTCATGTCCCCAGTGTAGTCACAAACTTATAACTAGTTGCTCAGTAGAAACGAGTTCTATTGAGCAATATAGGTTTCGAGCTCCGCACGCGCCTCGTCGTCAGGCATCTGAACCGGAGGGGACTTCATCAGGTAAGCAGCAGCTGGCAGGATCGGGCCGGCATCGCCACGGTCCAGTGCAATCTTCGCCGCGCGGACCGCATCGATGATGATGCCAGCGGAGTTTGGCGAGTCCCAAACCTCGAGCTTGTACTCCAGGTTCAGTGGAACCTCGCCGAATGCGGTGCCCTCAAGGCGGACGTATGCCCACTTGCGGTCATCGAGCCATGCGACGTAATCGGATGGGCCGATGTGGACGTTGCGGTCTTCCTTGCGTCCAGCCAGCGGGGAGTCCTTCAGGTTGGAGGTCACAGCCTGAGTCTTGGAGATCTTCTTCGACTCAAGGCGGTTACGGTCCAGCATGTTCTTGAAGTCCATGTTGCCGCCAACGTTGAGCTGCATGGTGCGATCCAGGCGCACGCCGCGGTCTTCGAACAGCTTCGCCATCACGCGGTGGGTAATCGTTGCGCCAACCTGGCTCTTGATGTCGTCGCCGACGATAGGCACGCCGGCATCCTTGAACTTCTGTGCCCACTCAGGGTCAGAAGCGATGAATACTGGCAGCGCGTTGACGAAAGCGACACCCGCATCAATTGCGGCCTGAGCGTAGAACTTGTCGGCTTCCTCGGAGCCCACCGGAAGGTAGGACACCAAGACGTCGACCTTGCTGTCTTTGAGCACCTGAACCACGTCGACGGGTTCAGCGGTGGACTCCTCGATCGAGTCCAGGTAGTAGCTGCCCAGTCCGTCGAGGGTAGGGCCGCGCTGGACGGTCACGCCAGTGACGGGAACATCTGCGATCTTGATGGTGTTGTTTTCACCAGCTTCAGTTGCATCAGCCAAGTCGGCACCGACCTTGGAGGCATCGACGTCAAATGCAGCGACGAATTCAAGGTCGCCAACATGGTAGTCGCCGAATTGGACGTGCATGAGGCCTGGGACCTTCTGGTCCACTGGGGCGTTGCGATAAAACTCAACGCCTTGGATGAGCGAGGTGGCACAGTTACCCACGCCCGCGATGGCCACACGAATTTTGCTCACTGTTAAAACTTCCCTTCGATTTTAGTGAAACGATCGAATGAAAGCCTATGGGCGTACCTAACAAAAAGCACGTTTCTAGAGGGCAAATTGCACTGTTAATCGATCAAGTAAGGTGGAAAGCGTGATTATTTATAGTCATCAAATCTCACACGAGTGGGAGCGCCGAAATGTTTTGCGGCATGTGCAGGCCGGCAGGATGAAACGTGAAGAGGTCTGCGACGCGGATTTCCTGCTCATCACCGCCGCAAAATTCCACGGTGCACCGGCGGGTCGTCCATGCCCGATCTGCGAAGGCGAGCTGCGCACGGTGAAGTGGATTTACGGCGAGCAGTTGGGCCGGAGGTCGGGCACAGCGCGTAGCGACGACGAAATTTTGGCAATTATCCAGGAGTCGGGTCCTGTGACGGTGCACAATGTGGAAGTGTGTCCAAGTTGTTCTTGGAACCATCTTCTTACGGAAGCTCAGGCAGACATCAAGGCCACTGCCTAAGATTTAGTTGGAAAAATTGCTGGCTTCCAATTCCCATAACATAGGGCAAGGAAGTAATCTGCACTATAGATAACAATAGAAACTCTAGATAACAGTGAAGTAACCGGAAACGGGTATGCCTGCATCACTGTAAGCGGCACATATTTTGGCATGGGCAGCGCTGTGCTAGGACTCGCAGGATCGCGCACAATGCTGTCTTCTAACTTGTAGGAAATCTACGTGGCTGAAAACACTAACGAGAATAAGACTTCGAAGCGGAAAAGCGATAGCTCGAAGAAGGGATCGTCCGAGCCCAAGAAACGGAATAGTCTGTGGACGGCGCTCGCGGTTATTGTGGTTGCGATTATCGCGATTCCACTGATCATTTTTGGTATTGCTTACGCCCGAGTCGATGTCCCTGAGCCTCAGGAATTGCAGGCCGCCCAGGTGTCGTCGATTTACGCGAATGACTCGACGACGGAGCTGGCGCGTCTCGTTCCGCCTGAAGGCAACAGGACTCAGATCGCCTTGGAAGATGTCCCAGTGCATCTGCAAGATGCCGTGCTTGCTGCGGAGGACCGAGAATTCTGGACCAATCAGGGCTTCTCTTTTACCGGTTTTGCACGTGCTGCGATCGGTCAGCTGACAGGCAATGATTCCGCTGGCGGTGGCTCGACCATTACGCAGCAATACGTGAAGAACTCGTTGGTGGGTAACGAGCACTCCTATGTCCGCAAGGCTCGTGAGTTGGTCTACTCGGTCAAAATGACGAACCAGTGGAGCAAGGAAGACATTCTTGCTGCATACCTGAATACCGTCTACTTCGGCAGAAATGCCTATGGTGTCGAAGCTGCCGCGAATGCTTATTTCGCCAAGCCCGCAGCAGAGCTCAACGTCGAAGAAAGTGCTCTTCTCGCCACGATGATCCAGCTGCCAAGTCAGCTTGATCCGTGGAATAACCGCGAAGGCGCAGAACAGCGGTGGAATTACGTCCTCGATGGCTTGGTTGAAATGGGTTCCCTCTCAGAGGAACAGCGCACCGGAATGGTCTTCCCAGAGACACGGAATCCTGCCGAATACTCTGCCTATACCGAGGCCACCGGTGCGAACGGCATGATTAAGAACCAGGTCATTCGTGAGCTTGAGCTCATTGGTATTTCTGAAGAGGACGTCACCAACCGCGGCCTGCAGATCACCACGACGATTGACACGAAAGTGCAGCAATCGGCACTTGATGCTGTTGAGCAGAATCTAGCTACTCTGCAGGACGACGCGCGCGCTTCTGCCGTTGTGGTTGAGCCTGGCACTGGTGCAGTGCGCGGCTATTATGGCGGTGACGATGCCAGCGGTTGGGACTACGCTGACGCCGCGCTGCAGACGGGTTCGACCTTTAAGATCTTCGGTCTCGCGGCTGCGCTGCAACAGGGTATTCCTTTGACCGCGGCTTATGACTCTGGTCCTGTGACGTTGCCCGGCAATATTGTCGTAGATAACTGGGACGGCGGGAACGCCGGCGTCACCTCCATCGCGACCGCACTGGAGAAGTCTTACAACACCTCGTTCATTCGCTTGCAGAACGATCTGGAGAACACTACCCAGGACACCGCCGACATGGCACACGCACTCGGAATAGCGAAGTCGCTGCCCGGGATCCCAGAGACGCTGACGGAAAACGGAGATCAGCCATACGAAGGTATCGTGCTTGGTCAGTACCAGTCGCGCGCCATTGATATGGCAACCGCAGTGGCTACGCTTGCTAATCACGGTGTCTGGCATCCGACCCACTTCGTCGAAAGTGTAGAAACTGTGGACGGAGAAGTTCTCTATCAGTTTGATCCGGAGTACTCCGAGCGTCGCGTCAACGCACAGGTTGCGGATGCCACGATTAATGCCATGGAGCCAGTTGCAGCGTACTCAAATAAGCCGCTTGCGAATGGTCGCGCGTCGGCATCGAAGACAGGTACCTCTCAGCTGGGTGATACCGGTACGAACAAGGACACCTGGATGGTGGGTACGACACCGGAACTCACCACAGCAGTGTGGGTTGGCACCGCCGATAACACCAGCGCCATTTTCAATGAGTGGGGCGGGAATATGTACGGCTCCGGCACTGCCACTTCCATTTGGAAGCAGATAATGGACGTTTCTCTCGAGGGCCGGGAGGCAACAACTTTCCCAACCGCCGCGCCCATCACCTGGGGCTCAGGAGCCCCTGGTGGTAACTACAGCTATGTCCCACCGGCGCCTGTATACACGGAGCCTCAGTCACAGGCTCCGGCACCAGCGCCAGAACCGACATCCGAGGCTGAGCCTGCGCCTTCGAGAGAACCGGCGCCTTCGCGTGAGCCTGCACCAAGCCGCGAACCAGCACCGTCGCGCGAGCCAGCCCCAGCTCCAGAACCGGAGCCAGCACCAGCGCCACTTCCAAACCCAGGCAACGGCGGAATTGAAATTCCTGAGATTGAGATTCCCGATATCATTCCACCTGATTTGCAGCTGTAATGGCAGTAATGTCCGAGGGCGTGAGGGAATCGTCGATAAGCAAAAAGGCGCCGCACCCCGCTGACCGGGTCCAACCTGCTCACACTGAGCCCATGGCGCGGGATGTAGTGCGCTTTCTCGGCGGCCCGATGGGGCGCTTCGCCCGCATTGGGCGGGCGCGGTGGTGGACTCCGCTGCGGGTACTCATTTCTGTGGCCTGGGTGTTCCTTGCGTTTGGGGTGCTGTCGAAGGCGAACTGCGCGGGTGGGGCGCGTACTGCTGATGGTGTGATCGGCCTGAACTGGGCTGGAAACCGGCAGTACACCTCGTTTTGTTATAACGACATCACTCCGCTCTACGGCGGTCGAGGCCTGGATCAGCCAGGTTTTGTCTATGCGTACTCCTGGGTCGAGGGAGATCTCACCAGGTACATGGAATACCCGGTGTTGGCTGGACTTTTCCAAGGCGTAATGGGGTGGATTGCCCGCAATACCTACGGCTTAGTGGACTCGTTTTTGCCAGGTGCAGGGTGGTATTTCTACCTGACGGCGTTCGTGCTGTCGATCATGTGGATCTGTACCATCCGGATGGTTGCGGAACTTGCGGGTAATCGAATCTGGGACACTGTCCTGGTCGCGGCTTCGCCTCTGGTGATCGTCCATGCCTTTACCAACTGGGACATTCCCTCGATCATGTTCCTTGTCGCGGCTTTGCTGCTGGCAAGGAATAAGCGATTCCTCTGGGCCGGAGTGATGATCGGTGCGGGAACCGCCTTCAAGATGTGGCCCTTATTCGTTCTCGGGGCCTATTTAGTGGTGGCGATTCGAAAACGAAACTTTGTGCCTTTTTTCAAGATGCTGTTCACGTCGGTGGCTACCTGGCTTGTGATCAACGTGCCAGTGATGCTGAGCTACCCGCAGGCGTGGGCGGAATTTACTCGCTTGAATTCGGAACGCAGCTGGGAATGGACCACGATTTACGCAGTCATTTCCCGCATGACGGGCTGGTCGGGCTTCGACTCTGACGCGGGGACACCAGAGATTCTCAATGCAGTGACTTTGGTGCTCTTCGCCGCGGCATGCCTCGGGATCCTGATTCTCGGGCTCAAAGCGCCACGCACGCCACGGGTTGCCGAGCTGCTCTTTCTTATCGTGGCGTTTTTCCTTCTCTTCAATAAAGTGTGGAGCCCGCAATACTCCCTCTGGCTAGTCATTCCAGCGATGCTCGCCCTGCCGTATTGGCGCCTGCTATTTAGCTGGATGACCGTAGACATGATGGTCTGGCCGATTTTGATGTGGCATATGCTTGGATCAGACAACAACGGACTGCCAGGAGAGGTACTCAACCTCGTCGTGTTAGTGCGTGATGGGTTCATTGTGGCGATGATCGTGCTGGTGATTACGCAAATCCTTGGAAACATCCCGGACAAGGTCGCCGCTGCGCACCATGGTCACGATCCCTTATTAACCTCCCCGAACGAGTGGGTTCAGAAAGATTAATCATGCTCTCGCTAACTACCATCTTGGGTATTGTCTCCATCTTCATCTCCTTCGCGCTATTTGGCACAGCCTTTTATTTGGCGATGAAGAAGAAGCCGTGGAAAGTCTGGGTACCAGTCATCGTGATTGCTTTCCTGTTCATGACGGTGATCCCCGTGAGCCTGGCGGTGTTCGTCGCAGTGCCTGAAGGGTCGGCGGGTTAGGCTCCAGCGATTTCTTGCTGGGCTTTCCATGCGGTACCCTGGGTAAGTTGCTTGACGCAACGAACCCTCCTGCTATCACTAAAGATGGTGATGGCCGAAAACCAATATATAAGACCATAGGAGGTGATGAGGTCCGTGCGTCACTACGAAGTAATGATCATCCTTGATCCGCAACAAGATGAGCGCACCGTTGCCCCGTCCCTGGATAAGTTCCTCGAGAACGTCCGTAAGGATAACGGCAAGGTGGAAAACGTTGATGTGTGGGGCAAGCGTCGTCTTGCGTACCCAATCAACAAGAAGGACGAAGGTATCTACGCAGTAGTTAACCTCGAGTGCGAGGCTGACACTGTTGCAGAGCTGGATCGCGTTCTTAACCTGAACGACACCATCCTGCGTACCAAGGTTCTGCGAACCGACAAGTAAGAGCGGAAACTGGTAGAACACCAGTTATAGGCTCGAATCGCTCACGCGAGTTCAAAGAAGACCTTGATTACGGATTAGGGCAAAGGAAGGCTAAAAACATGGCACAGGGAGATACACCAATTACCGTTGTCGGCAACATCGTTGCTGACCCTGAACTGCGCTTCACCCCATCGGGTGCGGCAGTAGCTAATTTCCGTATTGCATCGACCCCTCGTACGTTCAACCGCGATACCAATCAGTGGGAAGACGGCGAAGCACTGTTTTTGACCTGTAACGTTTGGCGTCAAGTTGCCGAGAACGTGGCCGAATCCCTGAAAAAGGGCATGCGCGTCATTGTGAACGGCCGACTGCGTCAGCGTTCCTACCAGACCCGCGAAGGTGAAAACCGGACCGTGTTCGAAATCGAAGTGGACGAAGTCGGTCCATCTCTGCGTTATGCAACTGCTCAAGTTAACCGCAACCCACGTGAGGGTGGGTCCGGCGGAAACTGGGGCGGCGGCAACCAGGGTGGCCAGCAGCAGTCCGGCGGATTCGGCGGCCAAAATCAACCTCAGCAGTCCAATCAAGGTAACACCGGTGGATTCGGTGGCAATCAGGGCGGATTCGGCGGCCAGCAAGGCGGCCAGAACCAACCTCAGCAGGGTAGCCAGGGTGGAAACCAAGCTAGCCAGCAGCCACAGAATGATCCGTGGAACTCCGCACCTCCTGCCGGTGGATTCGGTGGGATGGACGACGAGCCTCCGTTCTAAAGCCAACACACAACGACCAATATTCAACTGAAGGAAGGTATGGATCATGAAGCTGATCCTCACCGCTGCCGTTGATAACCTTGGCGCTCCCGGCGAAATTGTCGAGGTCAAGGACGGCTACGGACGTAACTACCTGCTTCCTCGCGGCCTAGCAATTGTTGCTACCCGCGGCGCAGAGAAGCAGATTCAGGGCATTCAGCGTGCCCAAGAGGCTCGTGCAGTGCGCGACCTCGATCACGCAAAGGAACTGCGTAACACCCTCGACCAGCTGACTGGCGTCACGGTCAAGGTACGCACCTCGGAGGCTGGCAAGCTCTTCGGCTCCGTTAAGGCAGCCGACGTTGCTGAGGCCATCCAGGCCGCAGGTGGACCGCAGCTGGACAAGCGCACCATCGACCTGCCAAAGGATCTGGTCCGCAAGACCGGCAACTACCAGGTTAAGGTCCAGCTCCACCCAGAGGTGGAAGCTAAGGTGAACTTCACGGTCGAAGGCGAGTAATACTTCGCTTATCGACGACCAACTGAGCGTGAGGCTCAGGTAGGTCAAACGACAACAGCATTAGACGCGGGCTCTGCACATGTGAGGTGTGCAGAGCCCGCCTCTTTATCTATTGGTCCTTTGTCACCTCGATCATGAACTGCGAAATTCCTGCGGGGTCTGCGAAGAACTCGTCGAGTGCACGAAATGCAACGGTATCCTGTAGTTCGGTGTGCTCACTCCAGGTTCCGTCCTCATGAATTTCCACGAGGTTGGCGCTGGGTATGGCAAGCAAGATCGGCGAGTGAGTGGCAAGGATTATTTGTGATCCTGTGGTACTCAGACGATGCAGTGTTGCCAACAACGCCATTTGGCGGATCGCCGAAAGTCCCGACTCGGGTTCATCGAGAATGTACAACCCATCTTTATGAAAAGATTCCACCACCTGCATGACAGACTCCCCGTGGCTCATGTGATGGAGATTTGTCACCCCTGGAGCTGAGTCTCTGAAACTATTTGCCTGGGAGAAGTGCGTTTCCGCGCGTAAGAAGTAGCCCTCCTTGCTGCGAGAACCGAGTTGAACGCGAGTACAATTGTGGAGATCGCCTTGAGGGCCAGGAGGACCGTACCCGAAAGGTCCACCGTGAAGCGCAAAACCATAACTTCGCGCCAAAGACTTCAAAAGGGTAGATTTTCCTACACCGTTATTGCCAGTCAATACGGTCACGCTGTTGGTGAGGCTAAGAGTTCCGACATTTGTCAGTGCCTGAACTGCGGGTACTTTCATGACCCAATTTGGAGATGAGCCCAGCGGTTGTTGGCGCAGCTGAAACGCTCGAATGAAGTCTCCCATCTAGTCTTCACCGACCAGGTACGAAGCGGTGCCGACCGGGTCGGCAAGAAATTCTCTGTGTGCAGTTACTGCCTCGCAGCGGGAGAAGGATGTTTCACGAATGCTATCGTCTTCAAGCGAGTAAAGCGTGGCTTCGGGGATACCCAGCAGAATCGGCGAGTGGGTGGACAATACGATTTGTGCCCCCCGATCGGCTAAGTGCCAAAGATTCCCGAGTAGTTCGAGTTGGGCGAAAACCGAAAGACCGTCTTCGGGTTCGTCCAAGAAATAGAGACCCCGACTGCCTAGCCTGCCACGGAGCAGTTCCATCAGCGATTGGCCATGACTACGAGAGATGAGCCCAGCGTATGGGTCCCTCGGCAGGGTGGAGTAATAGTGCGTGAGATCAAAAAACGTTTCTCCGCGGAGGAAGAACACATCGGTCGGGTTGCGCCGCCGGGTTGTTATTAGTGATTGGTGCAGCGGTGAGACTGGGGTTTCCGCCCCGATCCGCGAATTGAAGCGGGCATTGCGCGAACCACCACTAGGATTTGCGCCAAGGGAGACTGCTAACGCTTCGATGAGGGTGGATTTCCCGGCTCCATTCTCACCTGTAAAAATTGTGATGCTAGTAGGAAATCTGATGCCATCGTGGTACAGAGCGCGGACAACGGGTTGTGATTGCAGCCAGTCTGGGAGACCTTTGACACTTTCTATCCGAGCGTGGGTGAGAAACATAGTCCCATGCTAGCCCCGGGGTGTGGATAGTTTTCAGATTCTTTCGCCCGGAAACTCGTTGCGGGAAGTAAATTTGCTTCATTAATGGAGATCAGCTAGCCCGCGCATACCCGCAGGTGATGATAGTTATACACCGGCCGTACTGTTTTATGCACAACAGAAATAGCGCTGTGAACTGGGAATATAAAGAGTTGTTTTTTGGTCTTTCGGATTTATCCACAGGTTATCCACAAATGCTCACGGATGGGTGGCCCTGGCGACGTGCAGGGTTGGGAGTTATCCACAGATTCTTGTGGATAAGTGGAGAAAAGAACGCTCGACGAGGTGGAACACTCACTCAGTAGGGGCCTTTCCACAGGGCTGAAACATCAACTTTAAGTGTCTAAATCGATGGGTAAGATGAGCGCAGAAGGAAGGGGCAACACAGTGACATCGCCAGATGATTCAACCAGCTTCGACGACGGATATACGCCACCGCCAGAGCCACAAGACTCGCACCAGGGTTCGCAGGGCTCCCAAGGTTCAGAGCGTTACGGTCGCAAGCGCAATTTCAATCACCAAGATGAGTCGATGCAGGAGTATCGCCAACCACCCCATGACCGCCAGGCGGAAATGGGCGTGCTGGGCTCGATGTTGCTGAGCCCGAATACGGTGCTCGACGTGATCGAGGAACTCACGGCGGAAGATTTCTACTTCCCTGCGCACCAGTTGATTTACCAAGCCATCATGGATCTTTACTCGCAGGGCTCCGAGATTGACCCGCTGATCGTGTCCGGTCGGTTGGATCGCTTCAATGAGCTCGAGCGGGCAGGTGGCGCGCCTTATCTCCATACGCTGATTTCGGGAGTTCCTACTGCGGCTAATGCGCGGTACTACGCCGAGATCGTCGCTGAGAAGTCGGTGCTGAGGCAGTTGGTCAATGCTGGTACACGCGTGGTTCAGATGGGCTACGAGGGCTCGGAGGGTATGGACGTAGAGGCCGTCGTCGATCTGGCACAGCAAGAGGTCTACGGCATTGCGCAGTCGCGTACCACAGAGGACTACCAGGCTCTCTCGGACCTGCTCAAGCCGACTGTCGATGAGTTAGCCAAGATTGAAATGGGGGGCGGCCTTGAGGCCGGTGTTCCCACTGGTTTCATCGATCTGGACAAGCTCACCAATGGCCTCCACGGGGGTCAGATGATTATCATCGCGGCACGTCCCGGTGTGGGTAAGTCCACCCTGGCATTGGACTTCATGCGCTCGTGTTCAATTCACCATGGCAAGACCTCGGCAATCTTCTCGCTGGAAATGTCTGCCACCGAAATCGTCATGCGCCTGCTTTCGGCGGAGACTGAGATCAAGTTGTCGTCGATGCGTGCCGGCACGATGGAGGAGGGCGACTGGGAGAAGATGACCTCGAGGTTGTCTGAGATCCAGGAAGCGCCGATCTTTATCGACGATTCACCGAACCTGACCATGATGGAGATCCGCTCCAAGGCGCGTCGTTTGAAACAGCAGCATGGCCTCGACCTGGTTGTGCTGGACTACCTGCAGCTGATGAGCTCCGGTAAGAAGGTTGAGTCGCGTCAGCAGGAAGTCTCGGAATTCTCGCGTCAGATGAAGCTGTTAGCGAAGGAGTTGGAAGTGCCGGTTATTGCGATCTCGCAGTTGAACCGTGGCCCAGAGTCGCGCAACGACAAGAAACCTCAACTCGCGGACCTGCGTGAGTCGGGCTCCCTGGAGCAGGACGCCGATATGGTGTTCTTGCTCTATCGCCCAGACTCCCAGGACAAGGATGATGAACGCGCGGGCGAGGCCGACATCATTGTGGCAAAGCATCGTGGTGGCCCGATCGACACTATTCCGGTGGCGCACCAGCTGCACTACTCGCGCTTCGTTAACATGGCTCACGGTTAGGGGAGTGGGTCGGGGAAGGTCACAATCGGGGGTAGTGACGCATGTCACAATCACACCCCCTTGTGTGGCATAAACTTCTATGCCAATTGCTGTTTCCCCTGGTCAAGGCTACCTATGGATAATTCAATCGAGTTAGGTTTGCCTTACCAACGGTGACAGGGGGTGATTTGATCCCTAGTCTTAAGGGAAACAGAAAGGAGCTAGCTGTGACCATTCGATCCATTGATAACGCATCCCCGGCCTGCGCTTCAACCATGGCACGCCTCGATGACTCCATCACCGTCGCTCATACTCAAGAATCAACGATGTTACTGAATATGCCTCGTTCGATCGATGAGTGGAACGACGCGACGCAGTCCGAGCGTCCAGGTTTCTTTTCGAAGTTGAAGGGCCTGTTCGCATAACAGCGAACCACACAACCTCTAACAACCGAACATAAGAAAACGACGATCACCAGGTGAGGTGATCGTCGTTTAGCTTTTTTAAGCGAAGCAGGGTTGAAGCCCTAATCAAGCACCTTGCCCTTTTGCTCAGGCAAGGTAAACGCCGCGATCGCAGCGATGGCGAAGGCCGACGCGAACACAGAGAATACGACGGCCTGACCACCGAAGACCAGAAGCGGCGGGACGATCAGCGGGGCGCAGATCGAGCCCACTCGGCCGAATGCTGCGGCGGCGCCTGTACCTGTGGCTCTGATGGCGGTGGGGTAGAGCTCGGGGCCGATGGCATAGAGCGCGCCCCAAGCGCCGAGGTTGAAGAAGGAGAGCAGGCAGCCCGCAGCGATGATCTGCCACTCGGAGCTTGCAAGTCCATAGAAGACTGCGGCACCTGCCGAACCGGCAAGGAAAACCGCGAGGGTAATCCGCCGGCCCCAGACCTCGATGAGCCAGGCAGCCATGGCGTAACCCGGAAGCTGAGCCAGAGTGATAATCAGTGTGAACGTAAACGAACGCACCAGTGTGAAGCCTTGATCGACAAGCAGCGAGGGAATCCAGGTAAACGCGCCGTAGTAGGACAACGAGACGCAGAACCACACGATCCAGAACGCTAAGGTGCGGCGCCACATCGGCTTGGACCAAATTCCGCCGTCTGTGTGTTCTTCGGCAGGCGGAGCAGGGGTGGTGTCATAATCTGCGGGATCGACACCCTCTTCCAGGTCCTGGACGATGGCCTCGGCTTCGTCGTGACGCCCCTTCTCCTCCAAGAAGCGCACCGACTCGGGGATTTTCATGCGAATGTAGAGCGCATAGGCGGCCGGCACGGCACCGAGAGCGAGGCCCCAACGCCAGCCGTTTTCACCTTCAGCGACGACAAAGGTGCCAATGATCGCAGCTAAAATCCAGCCCACGGCCCAGAATGCTTCGAGCCACACGACCATTCGTCCGCGCACTTTGCGCGGGGCGAACTCGCTGACCAGGGTGGAGGCGACAGGGAGTTCCGCGCCGAGCCCAAGCCCGGTGAAGAAGCGGAACACTAAGAGCATGCCCACCGACACCGAGAGGGCAGAGGCACCGGTGGCGATGCCGTAGATCAGCAGTGTCAGGGCAAATACTTGACGACGACCGATCTTATCGGCCAGCAAGCCGCCCAAAGAGGCACCGATGGCCATTCCAATGAAGCCGACCGATGCGATCCAACTGGTGGTGGTCTTGTCTAAATCCCAGTGGACGGCCAGCGCGGCGATGACAAAAGAGACGAGGCCGACGTCCATGGCGTCGAGGGCCCAGCCAACACCGGAGCCAACGAGGAGCTTTTTGTGCTTACGTGTCACCGGGAGCCGGTCAAGCCGTTCCGTGCGGGTGAGCTGCTGCTCAGAAGTCTGTGGATTATTCACGTCTAATTACCTTATAGCAGAAAACCCTCGAACCACGAGTAGGTTCGAGGGCAAAAGGAGCCGCAGGGTCAGATTGAGACTATGCGTGTGAGGACTTGAAGCCACGCAGGCGCAGGGAGTTCGATACCACGAAGACCGAGGAGAACGCCATGGCGATACCTGCCAGCATTGGGTTGAGCCAACCGATGGCAGCAACTGGAATCAAGATGACGTTGTAGGCGAAGGCCCAGAACAGATTTCCCTTGATGGTGCCCAGCGTCTTGCGGGAGAGGCGAATAGCGTCGCCAGCCGAGCGCAGGTCGTTGTTCATCAAAGTGATGTCCGAGGCCTCGATGGCAACATCCGTGCCGGCGCCCATGGCTAGGCCCAGATCTGCGGTAGCCAGTGCTGCGGCGTCGTTGACACCATCGCCCACCATGGCCACGCGCTTGCCTTCGGCTTGCAGCTTCTTCACCACGTTGACCTTGTCCTCAGGCATAACCTCAGCGATCACGTTCGAGGCGGGGATGCCTACCTCTGCTGCAACAGCTTCGGCTGCACCGCGGTTGTCGCCGGTGAGCAGGTAAGGCTCGAGGCCAAGCTCCTTGAACTTAGCGACAGCCTCAGCGGAGGTTTCCTTGACAGTATCGCGCACGGTGATGACACCGATGACCGCACCATCTGCGGAGACGACAACCGGAGTACCACCAGTGGTCTGCGCCGCATCAAATGCAGCCTGCAGCTCGCCGAGGGGACCGGCAGGACGGCCCACCACTACGCGCTTTCCATCGACCAAGCCGGAGACGCCTTGGCCCGCTTCGTTCTTAAAGTCAGTCACCTCAGGCACGGCAATGGAGCGTTCTGCTTCCTTCACAATTGCCTGGGCGATGGGGTGCTCCGAGCCTGCTTCCACAGCAGCGCCGAGGGCGAGGACGTCGTCGTTAGCAATGCCTTCTGCCGCAACAACCTGGGAAACACTCATTTCGCCGGAGGTGACCGTACCGGTCTTGTCCATGACGATGGTATCGACCTGGCGGGTCGACTCAAGTACCTCAGGGCCCTTGATCAGCAGACCCATCTGAGCACCACGACCGGTGCCCACCAGGATGGCAGTTGGAGTAGCCAGGCCGAGTGCACAAGGACAGGCGATGATCAGCACTGCCACGGCTGCAGTGAAAGCGTAGGCGGTGCCGTGGCCCAGCCCCAGGTGTACGAGCAGGGTGATGATCGAAATAACGATCACGGTAGGAACGAAGATCGAGGAGATGCGGTCAACAAGCTTCTCCACGGGAGCCTTGCCGGCCTGGGCGTCAGAGACGAGCTTCGCCATCTGCGACAGGGTGGTCTCGGAGCCGACACGGGTGGCCTCCACGATGATGCGACCGGAGGTGTTTAGCGTTGCGCCGGTAACCTTGGAGCCCTCGGTGACCTCGACCGGGATCGACTCGCCGGTGAGCATGGACTCGTCGACAGCTGAGGAACCGCTGACCACTCGACCGTCGGTAGCGATCTTTTCACCTGGGCGAACAATGAATTGGTCGCCTGCCTGGAGCTGGCTGACCGGGATGCGGATTTCCTTGCCATCGCGGATCACGGCGGCATCTTTGGCGCCCATATTCAACAGGTCGCGCAGCGCCTCGGATGAGCGTCCCTTCGCCTTAGTCTCGAACCAGCGGCCGAGCAGCAGGAAGGTGATCACGACGGCGGTGGTTTCGAGGTAGATCTCGTCCATGTGTGCATCCGACGGTAGGAGGCTCATCTCCATCTTCATGCCGGTCATGCCAGCATTGCCGAAGAACAGCGCGTAGACACTCCACCAGTACGCAGCGGAGGTACCCAGGGTGATCAGGGTATCCATGGTGGTCGAGCCGTGGCGCAAGTTTGCGAACGTCGCGCGGTGGAAAGGTTCACCGCCGATGATGTAGACCAGCGTGGTCATGGCGAACACGGCCCACTGCCAATACGTGAACTGCAGGGCCGGGATCATCGAAATCAGCATGATCGGCACAGTCAGGATCGCCGAGCCGATCAGCTTCGACTTCAGGCTATCTGCCTCGCGCTCGCGGGCTTCGTCGATCTGGTCATGGGCACTTCCGCTTGACGACGATTCCGAAGCCGCATCGGTTGAGCTAGCGTCCGACAGCGCGAAAGCGTCGTATCCAGCACCCTTCACAACTTCAATGAGTGCATTTCGGTCGGTCTTCTCTGGGTCGTACTGGATCGTTGCCGTTTCCGTGGAGAAGTTTACGTTGGCTTCGACGCCGTCGACCTTGTTGAGCTTGCGCTCGACTCGGTTGGAACAGGATGTACAGGTCATTCCTGTTACTCCGAGGTCAATGTGCGCGAGGTTGACTGGCACATTATCTACATCTGCGGATGTCATCTGGGTTCCTTTCAAGATTCCACATCCAAGTTTATACCCCCTAGGGGTATTAATCAAGCATGAAAAAACCCGGAGGTGATCCTCCGGGAAAGTGGGGGTCTGCGACGCTACTTAACCGCGTAGCCCGCCTCGGCAACGGCTGCAGTGACCTGCTCGTCGGTAAAGTCCTCGCCGGTCACCTCGACGGCGCCGGTGTTGTGATCTGCGGTTACTGCGGTAACGCCTGTGATCTCGGAGATCTCTTCCTTGACGCTAGCCTCGCAGTGGCCGCAGGTCATTCCTTCAACGGTGTAGTTCTTAACTGCCATGGTGATGTCCTCTCTGTTGGGTGTTGACATCGCCCACGATATACCCCGGGGGGGTACATGTCAACGTGGTGTCCGTGGCTGATGCTCCGAGGCGATGGAGATTCGGTTGTATGTGTTGATCAAGATGATCGCCCATTCCAGGGCCGCTACCTGCTCCTCTGCAAAAACCGTGCAGGCCTTGCGGACAACATCTGTGTGCCGGCTACCGCGAGGCAAAATGGTGAGCTCCTCAGCAAGCTCGAGTGCCATGTATTCCTGCTCATCGAATACATTGGGCAGCTCGCGCCACGCCGGAAGGACATCCAGTTTGGTTTGAGACACCCCGGCCTTGCGGGCCGCAGGCGCGTGGGTATCAAGGCAGGCGGCGCAGCCGTTAATTTGGCTGACCCGTGTGCTGACCAGCTCCACTAGCGCTTCGGAGAGATCTACCTCGGGGTAGACCTTGCGCATTTGCATCACGACCCGGCCTTGGCCCTTGAAGATCTCGGGAAAGAACTTCCCCAAGTTTGGAACGCGCTGCGTTTCTGCAGGAATTTCGGTCATTGCTTTATTGCTCCTTTAGTTCTTCATCCAGCCACTGCAAATCAGCAGGGCGCGGTTTGCGCCATTCAACGCCCATCTCTTCGACGTCCGAGGGATGCTTTTCCAGCCAACCGCGAACGAATGGGCAGACCGCAACCACAGATTGACCTTCGTCCTTCGTTGCCTCGAGGCCTCCTCGGGCAATAGCACCTGCCAGTCCTTGGCCACCATATTCCTCGGAAATCTCCGTGTGATAGATAATCCGCTCGTTGGCTTTGTCAAGGAAATCCATTCGACCTGCGACGTTCCCGTCGTCAGCGATAATTTCGAAGTGATTGTTGGCCTTGCGTACTTCACTCATTGCTAGTCAATCCTTTGCTCTGGTCGGGCTACCGGGTCTGGATTCGTACGTGCTTTCAATCGAGTCTTGGGGAAGGGAGGTGCCGGCAACCTGTCGAAGCCGTCGGCATGATGGGCAATATACCCGTGTGTTTCGCCGAAGCGCTCGGAGTGGTTTTCCCATTCTTCGCGGTATTGGGCAACTTCCTCGTGTGTGCGGCCAATAAAGTTCCACCACATCACAACGTCTTCAGTGAATGGCTCGCCACCGATGAGGATCAGTCGCGCCGGGGTGGAGCCATTGTTCCGAATGCGCAGTTCGGTTTCTCCCACACCGGTATAAGCAAGCTCCCGGGGCTTAACAACGACGCCTTCCAAATCGACGTCGCCCTCGTCGACAAGCAATCCATGCTCAAAGGCGGGATCGACGGCAATCGGTAGTGTAGCGCCCGGGTCGAGGCGGATTTCGGCGCCAACGAGTGGCGTAAACGTCGAGATCGGGGACGTTTCGCCGAACAAGGTGCCCATAAAGACGAGTGCTTGTGCGCCGTCGAGGGCCAAAAGTTCAGGCTCATAGTGGTCGAAGCGGCGCTCTCCGTGTCGTGCAGAATCTGGCAGTACCGTCCAGAGCTGAACGCCATGCAACGTCGTGGTTGACTGGGTGGAGACTTCGGAGTGGCAAATACCGGCACCAGCGGTCATCAAATTGACCTGGCCAGGAATGACAACAGCGTGGTTATTGCCGGAATCGTGGTGGGTAATCTCGCCTTCGAAGAGCCACGAGACGGTTTGCAGACCAGTATGCGGGTGTGGGGCAACATCCATCCCACCCGTATCGGCAACATTTTCTGGCCCATAATGGTCCGCGAAACACCACGCTCCAATTAGCGAACGCTGTCGCTGCGGGAGGGTGCGGTGCACGTTCATTGCTCGGGGTCCGCCAAGGGGAACCTCTCGAGCTGTAATAATTTCAACTTTTGCCCCATCGCTACAGGTAGGTGCCTGCGGCTTAAGATCGATGGGCTCCGGGTTCTGTTCTGTTGTGGACATGACATAAGGCTACGTCAGTACGCACGGGCACCGCTACGCTCTCTTTCGCTATTCGACGAGAAGCGAAAACCCTGCTGACTCAACAGCATCTAGGATCTGATCATCGGCGAATCCCTCTCCTGAGACGGACACGCGCCCGGTTACTAGATCAATCTCGGCGCCTTGGGTACCCGGTACTTCATTGATTTCCGCAACCAGCGTGTCTGCATCTTCCTGGCTATTGAGGCCGTTCACTGTGTAATTCTTTGTCATTGCATTTACTCCTTTACGCTGCTGCGGGAATATCCCGGCCCCATGTATCGTTGGGGCATACAAGGGAACCTTACAAAAGATCCGAAAAAACAGGGAGAATACATGGCTACTATCGATGTAACCGAAGACACTTTTGAGCAGACCGTGACCAAGGACGGCATTGTTTTCGTCGACCTTTGGGCTGACTGGTGTGGCCCTTGTAAGCAGTTCGCGCCAACCTACAAAAAGGCATCTGAAGAAAACGAAGACATCACTTTCGCGAAGGTTGATACCGAAGCAAACCAGCAGCTTGCTGCCGCTCTTCAGGTTCAGGCAATCCCAACGCTGATGGCTTTCCGCGACGGAATTCTTGTTTACCGTGAAGCTGGAGCACTGCCTCCGGCAGCGTTTAACAGCCTGATCGAGCAGGTGAAGGCGTTGGACATGGATGACGTTCGTCGCCAGGTTGCCGAGCAGAACCAGCAGAATGACCAAAACCAAGAGGGCTAAACGCTAGCCTTTGTTCCCACCTTTACCCACCCCAAATCGGGGTGGGTTTTGTGCGCTCTGGGTGAATCTCCAATTGACCGAGTCGGGTTCGAATCAGGTCGACAGCAAAGTCGCAAATCCGAACGTAAACTGGGGAGGACTTAAATAGATCGTTGCCGATACCAATAACAAGGAGCACTCCAGTGGCAAATCCGTTTAGCAAGGGTTGGAAATACTTGATGGCTTCGTTTGATCAGAAGATCGACGAGAACGCCGATCCCAAAGTTCAGATTCAGCAGGCAGTAGCGGCTGCCAAGAAGCAGCATCAGCAAATCACCGAGCAAGCGGCAAGCATTATTGGCAATAAGAAGCAGCTTGAAATGCAGATGAACCGCCTGCAGAAATCTCAGGAAGACTACCAGCAGAAGGCACGCACTGCCCTGATGGCTGCGGACAAGGCCGCTGGTGAAGGTGACAGCGAAAAAGCACAGCAATTCAGCAACACCGCAGAGATCTTCGCTTCCCAGTTGGTAGCTGTTGAGCAAGAGTTGGAAAACACCAAGAACATGTACCAGCAGGCTGACCAAGCCGCGGCACAGGCGCAGAAACAACAGCAGGAGTCGGAGACTCGTCTGAAGGGCCAGTTGGCTGAAGTGGACAAGCTGATGGCTCAAGCGGATCAGGCTGCGATGCAGGAGAAGACTACCGAGGCAATGGACACCATCGGTCAGTTCAATACCGATGATTCCGTTCCTACCCTCGATGGCGTCCGCGACAAGATCGAGCGACGCTACGCAGATGCGCTTGGCCAACAGGAGCTCCTGGGCAACACGGTCAACGATCGCATGTCGGAGATCTCTTCTGCTGGCACCGATATGAAGGCTTCCGCAAAGCTTGACGAGATTCGTGCTTCGATGCGTTCGCCGGAGCAGCTCACGGCAGGGTCTGGAGCAGCAGAGAGCGATGCAGCAGACTCTTCTCAGGCTTCGGAGCATGATTCGGATATTGACGAGGCGGAGGCTTACTTGGCTGAGGACACCTCCGGCGACGCTTCTCACGATTCCGAGGGCGAGACCGAACAGAAATAGGGCGCGTGCATTCACCCCGCTGAGTTGGAAAATGCCCCTGAACAGGATCATTCACGATCGTGTTCAGGGGCATTTTTGTCTTGGCTCGGGTGGCCTACTCCTTGTGGAAGTTGATTAAAACACCACGAATGCCCGAGTGAAATCCATCGCGCAAGTTGACGCGTTGGTTTTCACTAAGCGTGTATTCATGCAGGGTCTCGCACGCAAACTGGAGCAAAGGGCGGTCAATTTCAGCAGGTAAGCCACCTCCTGAAAGAGTGTGCGCCTTATCCCGCTGCTCACCCGAAGCGACGTTTTCATACCACCACGTGGCATACTGCTGGCCCACATCAAACGGGGTCTGGAAGCCGGCTGAAGACCAAACTTCCTCCGGTAGTGGAAGGTAGCGAGACCGCAGCTTCCTCCGGGGTGCCATCATGGACGGCTTCGGCGTTGGCTTCGGTATAGCATCGCCGGACCCAGATGAATCTGTGTCCTTTTCCACGCCTGTAGAGTCGGTTGGCTCGCCTAGCTGGGAAGGCTGGGGCGAGGCCTGCTTGGTGGACGAAGGAAGAAACTGGGAATTGACCAGTTCCGTTTCGACTTCGCTAGGCTCGTCGGCTTCATGCGACACTGGGGGAGCCGGCTCAGGAGCGGATTCAGCATTGTCGGTAGTGACCTGACCGTTTTGATGCTGCTCGTTCTCGGATTCAGACGGTTTGGATTTTGCCGGTTTGCGCTCTGGAAAAGCTTCCCCAATGCCAATCTCTACCTTTGCAGGAGCTTCCGCTGGATGATCCGCATCCGTGGTCGTTGAGTCCTTGTGACGCTGAGGATCAGGAACCGCAGTCATCCCGTCAAACTGCTCAATCGGTTCAGCATCACCAATTGGCCGCTCCCGAATAGTTGGGGGGAAGGGGACCTTCCAGAACACGAAGCTGCATGGCATCACAGAAATCCTCGCGCGGATCCAAAATCGTCGTGGAATCACACACATGGCGCAATGCCGACGACATCGAATCCCAGCCGAAGCCGTAGAGGTGCACACGAACGCCAGCGTTCGTCGCCTCTTCCACACCGGGAATCATGTCCGCATCTCCGGAAACCAGCACGAAGTCAGTGAACTGACCGCGCAGGGCATTGACAACGATGTCGGTTACTAACCGTGTATCAACACCTTTCTGCGTGCGACGTTCACCCCATTCGATTAATTGACCAGTGCGTAATTGCACACCATTACAGGTGCGCAGCGCACGTTGATAACGATGCGGCCCTGAATCAGGGATTCCGTCGTACCAATATTGTCTATGAATAGGTTGGTTGAGTTGTTGGGTAATCATGTCCCCGAGGCTGTTGACTACCTCGGGAAGATCTATTTCTAATTGTGATCTCGCGCCTGTATCCCACGAGTTGTAAAAGCTCGCGAGCAGGTAAGACGTGTCAACAAAGACCAATGTGCGTTCAAGCATGGCTCCTAAATTCCGAATCTTTTCGTTCTAACTAATTTTCATTGCCCCCCTAGTCTGCCTGACGTTGTCCGATTAAGTCGATAGCGAACGGCAAAACTATGAGTATTCCATAGTAGTCAACGAAAATGATTGCGATTTGGTTCCCTTACTTATACGGTAAGTTGCAACACTAACTAACCGACTAAGATGAAAGCCCGATTTGTGGATAACGAAGCAGAGCCCCTTTTCCGGCAGATAGCTACCCTGATTTCCGATGCCATTGTTGACGGGGAATATGGGCCCGGAGACAGAGTCGCATCGACAAATGATTTGGCTCACTTTCACGAAATCAATCCCGCAACTGCCCGAAAAGGGATCGCACTCTTACGGGATGAAGGCATTCTCGAAAACAGAAGAGGGGTAGGCACGTTTGTTGCGGAGAATGCGAAGGAACGCATTCTTGAGAATCGTAGGCGTGGATTTCCGGGAGACTATCTCGCACCGCTTATCGACGAGGCGGTCAGGTTGAATTTCGCCAGGGACGAATTGCACGAGCTGGTCGATAGAGTTGCCGAAAGTAGGGGAATGTATAAGTAATAACGTCACTGTGACGGCTAAATTGCGCTACAACCCGATGTTTGGAAGTAAATTTCTTATGAACTGAATAGTGGTTACGCGGATCCTCAGTTCTGATTGGAAAAAATGTCTTCAGAAAGCCTTGACATGAAATGCGTGCTGATTAGTTAGCTTAAAACTAGGCTTTAACCAGGCGATTTGTGTAGTGTTTCTGTTTATGGATATAGTTCTTCAAGTCGCAAGGAACGCTGCAGAGCGGAACGAGCGACAGGGAGTTTCAATCAAATTGACTTCAAATTAACGAAGATGTAAGATTGAAATCCGGCCCTGAAGGCCAGAAAACACTCGGTGAGTGTGGATGGTGTTGGGTGCAAGTGTTGTGTGAGAACTCGATAGTGTGCCAATGTACTTTTGTTTGTGTGTTGGTTTGTGTGCTTGGTTGTTTCCCTGCCGCATAGTTGCTGTCCTTTGGGATGGTTGTT
>NZ_KB902191.1 GCF_000379425.1 Corynebacterium lubricantis DSM 45231 | reverse complement strand
GTGGGGATCTTCCCTGACCGTGATTCGGTGGTCCGGTTGGTCGGGGCAGTGCTGGCTGAGCAGCATGAGGACTGGATGCAGCAGCGTCGGTACATGCCTCTGGCGATGCTGTCCTCGACGGCGGAGATGCTGGCGAAGGCCCGGGCAGCTGACGGCGTCGGCGTCGTTGTCGGTGACGGTCAGGAGGCTCTGGTGGCGTAAGGAATCCTGTTCCGTCAGCGGTCAGTTCATCGCTGAGTCAACCGCTGGCGGATACACCACTCAAAAGGACTTGACCTGGACTTTTCTTGGATCATTTGAAATGTACGACTAGGCTGAATCGAGAACCAGGATAGCCCCTGTTCCAGAGCAAATTAGGTTGATTCAATATAGGAAGCTTTTAGTTTCGCAATTTCTCGCTCAAGTAGCTTTACCTTCGTTGTCCTTGGACCTGTAGGTAGGAATAAGTTTCTCTCTGAGTCCTTAATCAAGTTTGTGATCACCGGCTTTGCACTATTTTTCATAGTCCACGAACGAATTCCATATTCCAAGGCGCTCTGGTCGATCCACCATTGAGGCTTACCAGGTCGGAGAATGCTTCTAGCCGCAATATTTATGTTTTCCGCAATAGATTTTCCGGCTTCAGTAGGGTAGAAAATTACAAATCCTGCTGCGTACTTCTCCCATGGTGCGACTCGATCGCCCAATTGTCTTAGCGCAATGTCGGTCCGATGAGAAGCGTCGAACTCAGGACCAAAATCAGATGTGATCAATGCATCTATATCCATTACAACCACAGGCTTTCCAGTACTCCGCAAAAGTTCGTTGACTGGAATGAAACGAATCAGCGAGGAAGTGGGGCCGACATTCTCTTCAGCGGTCAAGTCCAAGAAAATAAACTGAACTCGCGGGCTGATGGCTCGAAGTGATTGAGTTGTTTCTCTCAGGTGATTTTCATTTCCTAATACAATCAGAGTCAGTCTTGCTTCATCGGAACAAGAGATCTCAAATGACTCAACTAGAAACTTCCCGAAAGCGGCTAGATATACAGAGTCGCAGGATGCGACAATGTTGTAGTCGACCCCGCTAAGGGCCTGCTCAGGGGCAATGGATTTGGAGACTTTGTCTAGTTCTTCGGCCGTTTGAGTATCCGCGGCAGTTATTGTGTCTTCTTCCAACACGACTGTAGAAAATGGAATCAGCAAATACGTTTCGAATTCGGGATTCAAAGCTTCCCGAATACGACGCACATCGGCTTCAAAAAGAGTGTACTTATCCTGTTCGTAATGAAGAATTGATTCGAAGATCTCGACGATTGTGAGCTGATCTTGGTCTGAGATTTCGCTCTTGAGGGTTCTGAATTTAACTTCAGCATTTTCCAAACTGACTTCGGCCAAAATACCTCTGCATTGATAAACAAGCGCATCGATTGTTCGATTTCGATTCCAAGCAGCATTTGCCAAGTCTAAGATCCGACCTCGAAATGATAGATTCCACCCTTTTTCTAAGGCAGCTGCTCTGAGATATGGCCAGTCGAGACTTGGGTCTTTTTCCGCGACACCTTGCAAAGACTTTAAAGCCGAAACATACTTTGCTTTATCGGCCTCGTCGCGAGTCAATTCAACAGACGCGATCCGTTCCGTGGCTAGATTTCGAAGTTCGGCAAATGACATCGAATTGAATGATTCGCGTTCTTGATCAGTGAGCTCATGTATCAATAGTTCATTGATCTCACCAGGTACACTCGTCTCAGTTTCTGCGAGGAGTTCAGGTAGTGCTTCCTGTGGCTTAACGAAGTGAGTAATGGAATGGATTTGATTTAAGTAGAGCTTCAGTTTTCCCTGTGTTTCATCCGTCGGTAGCGGCTTGTGGCCAATGGATTGCGGTGAAATATCAATTCTAAGATGCCCACGTGAGGTACTTTCAAGTTTTCCCGAATCAACGGCAAGCGAAATCACTTCATTGAAGTACGGGTCATCTTGATTGGTGATAATAGAAAGATTCGGAACTCGAGACTCCTTCTTCATTCGAGCAAGTACGGATACTTGCTCAGGGTAGATTCGTCGATGTCGGACAAAAGAACCTTGGAGGATAGATTTTTCGAGAATTTCGAGTGCCTCAGGAAATTGGTAACTGGTGACATCCAATTCGGGTACTTCCGCGATGCAGTGGGAACCCTCAATGAGTGTTGAAAGCTGAATCCCAATAAAACCACCCATCGCAGAGCCATAGAAAAGAAGATTTTCGGAGGTTGCGCCCCAAAACTCGAGTAATTCCCCAATTGCTGAAGCGACCAGCTTCGATAAATCGACTTTCGGGTGAATGAACCAGCCCGCTAGTAGATTCTCATCTAGGTCTAAGCTCGGATCGCTAATTATGATGATGTTGGACTCGGGAAAGTCTTCAATCCATGATTCTCGATAAAAGTACGGATTCTTTCGGTGGTTTTTGGTCTGCGCAGATGGTAGCAAGCAAAGGACTGGAAGATCCTGCCCCCGGAATTGAATCAATGCATTAAGTTTGGAGTTACTTGCCAGAGGAAATTCGATACGGACGGGGCTATCGATATAGTCCTCGAATCGGGTTTTGTATTCCGCATATTCTAGTTGTTCCGTCAATTTGTGCTGTACC
The DNA here is from genome assembly GCF_000379425.1 of Corynebacterium lubricantis DSM 45231. GTDB lineage: Bacteria > Actinomycetota > Actinomycetes > Mycobacteriales > Mycobacteriaceae > Corynebacterium > Corynebacterium lubricantis. Next base: position 39,672 of record NZ_KB902191.1, on the reverse strand, counting down.
TTTCGAAGTATAACCTCAAGTAGAGATGAATGAATGCGAATAAGTTGACAAGTTTTATTGTCAGTTCTGTAACTGGATTTCTATAGTTCAAGTAGCGCGATTAGCGAATTTGGGTCTGATGAAAGAGCTTGGAGTCAGGCCACGGGATGCGCAGTATTAGGAGAATAGAAACCTGCGTTTTGGATCGCCGTAGGAATATCCACGTCCATATTCATGAACTGCTCGAGGATTGGAAAATGAGTCGCTGGTGGGATAGGCAAGTGCCATTCGCCATCGTATTGTCGACGTTCGAAGAGCTTCGGGTCATTCTTAAAACGTTCAATGAATGGTCCATGTTGCTCAGGCAGGAACTTGTGGTCGCCAGTGTTTTGGTACATGGCCAAGTACGAAGTCAACCCAGAAGGATATAGGTCCGCGATATCTGTCACCATTGAGTTCCTGGCTACGGCGAACTTTTCGTCATCGTCGGCTTCTTGAGCCGTTGTAATGTAATTGTCGACGAAAGACTTCCAATATGGAGTTAAAGAAACCACTGGATTTATGGTGAATATAAGCGATCCTGGAAACCTCGTACCGAATCGAAGCGCTCCGTAGCCTCCCGCAGAACTACCCCAAAGGATCGTACGTTGTGATCCGAAGGCGTCTAAGCAATGCTCGATTACAGGGCCATAGATCGCTAGGAGATCACCTAATTTCTTAGACCCGTAGTACCACCCAATGTCAACGTTTGTCCCAGTGTCTATCCCGGGATCGGCAAGCGCCACGAGGTTCGCCCCAATTTTCTTGGTGAATCCCACCCCGACCGCCGCTGGGACAGTGGTCTTATCGTTTACTTTCGGTTGGAACGTCACAACTGTAACTGGCGAATGCCGATTAAACGTTCCGAAATCAACCAAAGTATTTTCAAATTGAATCGTATGCAATCCGTCATATACAGGGGCACCCAGAAACCGGTCCAAATCTGGATAAAGCTTTCCAATTCCCCATTTTGAGGTATCTCGTATTCGCATGCGGTTATATTATCAGCGTAAGCCATATCTTATCGGGCGAGTAAGTAGTTGATGGATACAAATTTATCTGACTGATGAGATGAAAGCAGGGCGGGAATTTAGACCATTGGAACGATGTATTGCTTTTAACAATCGAATTCTCCAAAACATCCAAACCCAATCCTATTGAAACGTTGTATTAATGGCCGAGGGTGGATTTCTCGATGCAAAAACCCTGCAAAACGGCGTCGAGATTGGTGACAGCGCCGCATAATGACATTCGTTTCTCCGAGCAAAGAATAGCCTCAGTTTATGGATCGGGGTATTGAGCTCGACCATTAAACAATTAATAATATGCACATTTTGTTTGTAACAAAACGGTCACAACTGCGATAGTCAACGTGTAAAAACAACCTGACTGTTAGGACAACTGGAATGAAGATCGCCCGCCTCGTCGTAGCCTCTGCCACGGCCGTTTCTCTTACATTTGCTGGTGCAGGCATTGCGCAGGCACAGACCACCACTGCGCAGCCGGCCGCTGAGCAGACGGCAAGTTCGGGTGCGGGCACGCTGTCGTCGCAAAGCGGTGCTGCTACCACGACCACTGCAACTCCGAAGCCGACGGACCCGGCCACGGAGCAGAGCTCGCAGCTTGTGGCAAGCCAGGCGGGGCCGTTCGCGCCGCTGCTGCTGAAGATCCTGCCGGTGCTCAGCGCGCTGCTGAACATGATTGATCAGCTTTTTGAGGGCCTCAGCTTCGTTCCGGGTCTGCTGAACGGTAAGTAAAGCCGGCTAGACAGACCCGGCGTAGACGTAGCTTTCGATTTCGCGCGGGGAATCGTCGATAAGTGATGCGTAGCTGGACACCCCTACGCGCCGCATGCCGCGGGCCTCGTAGAACTGCCACGTGCATTCGGAGTCGGTGTAAAGGAAGAAGTCGCTGAGTTTGTGGCGGCGCAGTTCGGCGAGGTAGTCGTTGAAGAGGCGCTTGCCCACGCCCTGGCCGCGCGTGCTGGAATCGACGATGAAGAGGATGATCTCGTTGTTCAGCTGCGTGTTGCGGTTGCGCGACATTTTGGCGGCTCGGGCGTAGGAACGCTGCTCGCGGAACCAGTCGCGAACGCCCGTGCGCTGCGCGAAGAGGTAGGGGAGTGCCTGCGCGATGTTTGTGGCGATGGCGCCGGCGCGCTTGAGCCTGGCATCGAGTTTTTCCTCGCCCTGGATTTTGCCGATGATGATGCCCACGACTTCGTTGTTGCGAGTGGCAACGCGGGTGAAGGTGGCATCGTAAAGAGATTGCTCGAGGTCCATGCTGAGCAGCGCGGTAAGTGCCGGCTCCTGGAAGCGGCGGCGGACGCCGAAGGCATCGTTGATCAGGGTGCGGATTGCCGGGGCGTCGGCGGGGGAGTACGGGCGATAAGTGATCGCGGAGTGGTCGGGCATGGTTCTAGCCTAGTAGGTCCCAGATCACAGTTAGGTTCCCGGGAAAACCAGGAGTAAACCTATAGTATGACTAACCAAAATGCGCTAGCCCAGGAGGAGCAGCCGAAGGAACGGAAGTTCTTTGGTCAGCCCTGGGGCCTAGCAAACCTCTTCGGAGTTGAACTGTGGGAGCGTTTCAGCTTCTACGGCATGCAGTCCATCCTTGCCTTCTACCTGTACTACTCAGTCAGCGAAGGCGGCCTGGGTATGAATAAGGCGCAGGCACTCTCCATCGTGGGTGCCTACGGCGGCCTTGTGTACATGTGTTCGCTGGTGGCCTCCTGGGTCTCCGACCGCATCCTCGGCCCAGAGCGCACCCTGATGTGGTCGGCCGTGATTGTCATGCTCGGTCACATTCTGCTCGCACTTGTTCCTGGATACGCGGGTCTTGCGCTCGGCCTTGTCTGCATCGCGCTCGGCTCCGGTGGCGTGAAAACCTCCGCTCAGGTCGTGTTGGGGCAGCTGTACTCGCGCGACGACCCTCGTCGTGACGCGGGCTTTTCCATCTTCTACATGGGCGTCAACATCGGTGGCCTCTTCGGCCCACTGATCACCGGTTGGGTCTTCGGCATGGGTGGCTTCCACTGGGGCTTCGGCATCGCCGCCATTGGTATGGCGCTCGGCCTCGCTCAGTACCTGGCCATGCGTAAGACCACTATTAAGGAAGCCGGCCACAAGGTTCCAAACCCGCTGCCACGCTCCGAATACTGGAAGTGGGCGCTTGGCGCCGTTGTGGTTGTCGGCATCGTTGTGGCACTTATCGCTACTGGCACGATCCATGTTGAATGGCTCTCGACGATTACCGCCATCATCGCGGTGCTGGCCATCGTGGTGCTACTGCTGCAGATGTACAACTCCAACCTCACCTCCGCGGTGGAGAAGTCGCGCATCGTGGGCTACATTCCGCTGCTCATCGGCGGTATTGCCTTCTTCGCCATCTTCCAGTCCCAGTTCACCATTCTGGCTGTGTACTCGGATCAGCGCCTTGACCGCAGCCTCTTCGGCTTCGAACTCACCCCGGGCCAGGTGCAGTCCTTCAACCCGATTTTCATCATCTTGTTCTCGGGCATCTTCGCGGCCATGTGGACGAAGCTGGGCAACCGCCAGTGGAGCTCGGCTGTGAAATTCGGCGTGGCCAACATGATCATCGGCCTCTCCCTGTTCTTCTTCCTGCCTTACGCGGGTGGCGGAGAGAATTCCACGCCGCTGTACGTGATCGTGTGGATCCTCTTCCTGTTCACCATCGGTGAGCTCTTGCTCTCCCCGGTGGGCAACTCGCTGGCCACGAAGGTCGCACCAAAGGCCTTCGAGTCGCGCATGTTCGCGGTCTGGCTCATGGCTGTCTCCGCCGGCACGGCGCTCTCGGGCACCCTCGGTGGCTACTACGACCCAACTTCGGCCGATGCTGAGCGTCAGTTCTTCGTCATCATTGGTGTGGCTGCGATCGTGGTGGGCATTGTGCTGGTTCTGCTGCGCAAGTGGATTGCGAAGATGCTCGTCGACGTGCGCTAGAAAGTGCGCTAGCACTTCGCTGTTAGTTTCCTGTCTTCATACTTGGTCCTATTGGCGGGTGGGCGTAGCCCGGTTACGCTAGCGCAATGACCTTAGCTACCGCCCGCACTTTTCCACCCCAAAGTCAGGTGTTCAGCCGCATTGCCGTAAAAGGCATCCCCGTCAAAGACATCACAGTTGTCGCCGCGGTGATTGCGAGCTTGGTAGCCGTTAACATTTCGGCCCACTTCACGCTGGCAGGGCAGTGGTTCTGGACCATCCCAGTTTCCGCCCTGATCCTCCTGGTCATGGCCAAGCTCGCGGGATTGACCTGGAAAGACCTGGGTATTTCCTCCTCCAGTCTGCGCAAGGGCTTGCGCTATGGCGGGGCGGCAGCGCTCGTCGTCACGGCTGTTGTCGCCGTCGGTGTCCTGCTTCCCGTGACCCGCGAGTTCTTCCTCAACGAGACCTACTCCAATGCGCGCTTTGCGCTGCTGGCGGCGCTGGTGCTCATCCCCCTGCAGACCGTCCTGCCAGAGGAACTGGCGTTCCGCGGTGTCCTGCACGGTGCCCTTGATCGGCTCGGCGGGGCGCGGTTGGCGCTGATCGCCGGCTCGACGCTGTTCGGTTTGTGGCACATTTCTTCCTCCCTGGGCCTGACCGCCTCGAACTCGGGTTTGTCCAGCGTGCTGGGCACGGGCATCTTCGGCCAGTGGGTCGGGGTGGGCCTGGCCGTGGTGGCCACCTCGGCTGCGGGCGCGGTATTCACCTGGCTGCGTGCCCATACCAAGTCGGTGCTCGCGCCGATCGGCCTGCACTGGTCGCTCAATGCGGTGGGCGCGCTTGCGGCCGCTGCGGCTTGGAGCATGTAGGCGGCATGTATTTGTCTCTACCGCTGTACAAGGTCAGACTAATAAGATAAAGTTTGTGATTGGGCATTCTGGGTGTTGCCTGTATATTCACTTGTAGGCAATCACACACGATCGAACAGGGCAGGGGCGCCAATGCGAAATCAGATTTCTTCGATAATTGCAGTCTCTGCCCTTGGCGTTGCCGGGCTGGTCAGTTCGCAGACCGGCGAGATTGATCAGCTCACTCAATGGGCCTGGCTGGAAAGCATCCGTCCGCCCCACGCTTAAGCCGTGTTCTACACTGGAGCCCGTGGAAAATGCAGCTCCAGAGATTGCAGCCCTCTACCGCTTCTTAGATGTCTCAGGAGTATTCCTGATGGGCATCATCGGAGGAACGATAGCGCGGAAGCAGAACTTCGACATCGTTGGCTTTATGTTCCTCTCCCTGCTCACCGCCCTCGGCGGCGGCATGATTCGAGACATGCTCATCGGCCAAGGCACCGTGGCCGCCATTGCCAATCCGGAATATCTCATCCTCGCCCTCGCCGGCGCATTGGTCGCCCTGGTTACAGACTTCAAAGGCAAAGCCTGGGAGATCTTTCAATTCCACGGCGACGCGATCATCCTGGGTTCTTGGGCCGTGACCGGCTGCGTCAAAGCAATGAATTACAACCTCCCGGTCCTCTCGTGCGTGTTCATGGGCGTGCTCACCGGCTGCGGCGGCGGCATGATCCGCGACATCGCCATTGGCAAGGTCCCCAGCGTATTCAGCTCGCAACAGCTCTACGCCGTCCCGGCACTCGTCGCGGCCGTGTCCATGTGGCTCTTCGACCACTTCGGTCACCCCATGCCCGGCATGATCATCTCCCCGCTGCTCGCAGTGGCACTGGCCATGCTCTCCTATTGGCGAGGCTGGTACATCCCCGCCCGCCAAGACTTCGCCCCCGTGAACATGACGGCATCGCAGGTCCGCGACCTCATGAAAATGGCCGAGGATCGCGGTCGCTCCGTCGGTCGCCGCCTCGAGCCACCCACTCTGCGCAGTTGGCGCCACGAGAAAATGGAAAAGGCGCTCGAGCGCAAGAAGGAAAAAGATTCGCGTGACGACGTGGCGCAGTCCTCAGACCAAGACGCGCAAGACGTGCAAGATGCCCTCGACGTGTTGCTCAACGACACCGAAGAAACCAACACCAATGAGCAGTGGACCTTGCGGCCTGAATCGAAACGGCGCAAAAACAAAGAAGACGACGATGAGTAGTATCAACACTCATGAACCTTTCGAAGCACTTCGGATCCTGGCCGGTTGATAACGCGGCGGCGGCAATCGTCGGCAAGCATTCTGCTACCTACGGTGACCTCAACCGTGAGTTTGAGCTGATGAGCGTGACCAAACTGCTCTCTGCGTATGCGTTCTTGATGGCTGTGGAAGAGAGCGTGTTTGAGCTGGATCAGCCTGCCGGCCCCGAGGGTTCGACCGTGCGGCACCTGATTTCGCATGCCTCGGGTGTGTCGGCTGCGATGCGCAGCAAGATCCAGAAGAAGCCGGGGGAGCGTCGCATTTACTCCTCGGCCGGGTTCGAATGGCTGCAGGAAATCCTCGAGCAGGAGACCGGCCTGGCTTTTGGTAACTACGCTTTGCTGGGCATTTTTGAGCCGCTGGGTATGGATGACACCGTGATCTGGGGTTCCTCGGGCCACGATGCGCGCTCGACCGTGGCCGATCTATCCAAGTTTGCTGAGGAACTTTTGCGCCCGACCTTGCTTGCAGAATCCACGGTGCGCGAGGCATTTACGGTGCAGTTCCCCGGGTTGATTGGTACCGTGCCGGGCTACGGCATGCAAAAGCCGAATCCGTGGGGCCTTGGTTTTGAGATCAAGGGCGAGAAGCACCCGCACTGGACCGGCGACAACATGCCTCCGGAGACGGTTGGCCACTTTGGCATTAGTGGCACGTACCTGTGGGTGGTGCCTTCCTGGAGCGACCACGAGCTCGCCGGCACCGCGGGCGTGACACTGACGGATCGCGATTTCGGCGACTGGGCCAAGCCGCTGTGGGAGGAAACGAACACGGCGATTGTGGCGGATCTTCTCCATTAAGTCAATTCGCTAAAGTTTGATTGCTAACCTGTGAATTCGGGAGGAAGATAATGATAGGTTAATCGCTTCGATTGAAAGGACCTATCTAATGACTGTGCAAGAAGCGAGACGCACCCCAACCCGGGAAGCGGTGGCGATCCTACTCGCGCTGCTTATTGCGGTGTTCGCCTTCCAACTCAATGCGTCGATGCTTTCTCCGGCACTAGCCACCATGGAGGTCGAGCTCAATGCGAGTTCGGCGCAGATCGGGCTGACGCAGACCGCATTCTTTACGGCTGCGGCCCTGTTCTCCCTGTTCCTGCCTCGCTGGGGTGACTTAATAGGTCGCAGGAAAGTGCTGGTGGGCATGATGATTGTCACCGGCATTGGCTGTATCGTGGCAGCCCTTGCCCCCAATGTGACCATCTTGTTCCTGGCTCGCGTGATCCAGGGAGTGGCCGGCCCGACCGTGCCACTGGCCCTGATCATGTTGCGCCAACACGTTGCCAACGAAAAGCAATACGCTCTGTACCTGGGCATTCTTACCTCGGTTAACGGCGGCATCGGTGGCGTGGACGCGCTGGCCGGTGGCTGGTTGGCAGGCACCTTCGGGTTCCGCTCCATCTTCTGGGTCATGGCAGGCTTCTGCGTGGCGGCGGTGATTGCGCTGCAACTGTTCACGAAGGAGTCCCGCGCCCGCGAAACCTACCCGATGGACTGGGCTGGCGTTGTCCCGCTGGCCATCGCCATCGGTGCGCTGCTCACCGCGTTTAACGAGGCAGGCAAGATTAAAGGCGCCAACTGGTGGTTCGTGCTGCTGCTTGTGGTCATTGGCATAGCCGGAGTGATTGCCTTCTGGAATGTGGAAAAACGCGTCAAGCACCCACTGGTCACCGTTGAGTACATGAAGCAACGGCGCACGTGGGCACTGCTGTTGACCACTCTGCTGACCATGACAGGCGTGTTCGCCATCATGAACGGTCTGGTGCCCAACCTGGCCCAGGACTCGGTCAACGGGCCAGGGCTTTCGGCCGAGGTGGTCTCGTGGTGGACGCTGACTCCATACGCACTGGCTGGCCTTGCCTTCGGGCCGATCGCGGGTGTTTTGGCGGCGAAGTTTGGCTACAAGATCATTCTGCAGATCGGCATCGCGGGCTCCTTTGCCGGAGTGCTTTTCGCCATCTTCGTTACGCAGAACCCAACCCCGGTGCTCTTGCTCATCGTCTCGGTATTCGTTGGCATCATGTANGCCGGCACCGCGAATATCATGCTCAACGGCATGGGTATCGTGCTCTCGCCAGCGGATAACCAGGGCTACCTCCCGGGCATGAACGCTGGCGCCTTCAACTTGGGCGCGGGTATCTCGTTTGCCATCCTCTTCGCGGTGGTCACGATCTTCGTGGACAATGCGGGCGGTTACGCTGCGGGTATGATCGCAGGCGCCATCTTGCTTGCGCTGGCATTTGTCACCTCGTTCATGATTCCAAAACCAGAGACTATTTCCGACACCCTGGCAGCAAAGACCGCCATGGAAGAAATGCAGGGCTTAAACCAAGGAGCAACCAATGCATAAGATCATCCTCGACTGCGACCCAGGCCACGACGATGCCGTTGCCATCCTGCTCGCGCACGGCAACCCCGAGATTGACCTGTTGGGAATCACCACGGTGGGCGGAAACCAGACTCTTGAGAAGGTAACCCTCAACGCGCGCCAGGTGATGACTATTGCGGGCATCACCGATACCCCCTTGCACGCAGGTGCGACGCGGCCTTTGGTGCGTCCCATCGAAGTAGCGGGCGACATCCATGGTGACACCGGCATGGAAATTCACGGCTACGAGCTGCCCGAGCCAACCGTTGAGGTTGAGCAGGGTAGTGGCGTGCAATTCATCATCGACACAATCATGCGGGAAGAGCCCGGCACCGTGACCATTGTTCCTACCGGTCCGCTGACAAATATCGCCCTGGCGGCGCGCCTGGAGCCGCGCATTGTCCCGCGCGTCAAGGAAGTAGTGCTCATGGGTGGTGGCTACCACGTGGGCAACTGGTCGGCGGTGTCTGAGTTCAATATCAAGATCGACCCAGAAGCGGCCCACATTGTGTTCAACGAGCCGTGGCCGCTGACCATGGTGGGCCTTGACCTGACACACCAGGCACTGGCCACTCCCGAGGTGGAGGCCGGCATTAAGGCTTTGGGCACCGACGTGGCCGACTTTGTCGTGGGCCTGTTCGGCGCGTTCCGCAAGAACTACCAAGATGCGCAGGGCTTTGAAAACCCACCCGTGCACGATCCCTGCACGGTTGCCTACATCATCGACCCGTCCATCGTGTCTACGCGCAAGGTCCCACTAGATGTGGAATTAGCGGGTAATCTCACCGTGGGCATGACCGTGGCAGACTTCCGAGCTCCAGCCCCTGACGATTGCACAACTCAGGTGGCCGTGAAGCTGGATGCGCCGAAGTTTTGGGCGCTGGTAACTGACGCCATTAAGCGTATTGGTGAGGGAATAAATCAACCTCAACCCTAAAGTGAAACTTTATTAAATGGGGGATAAAGGATTACTTTAGGGTTGCCGGTGGGTGGGGTGTGAAGCGAGAATCGAGAGTGTCCTTCAGGGACGCAACGAGATTTTTGAGGCCGTTGGGGAAGACGGAACTCGTCTCACACCACATCGGACATATGTGTTTGTATGTCGATTCTGGTGTGCCATTTTACTGAGTAAGGATCCCCACATGACTACAACGTTGGCCGCACCCACCGTCACTTGGCAGCCTGTTTGCGCACAGCCTGTGGCGAGTGTCCTCACTATCTCCAACATGCCAGTCCAGCTGCGCCCTCACGTCGAGGAGCTCATGGCGGAGTACCTCTCACCAGCAGAATCAGAGCCCTTCCCGGGTGCAGACATCTGGGATATGCAGTGGTTCACCAGGTGGCAGCCCGATCGCACCACCTTCGGTGCCCGTGCCGTGCGCTGCCGCGAGGTCATTACAGCATCCCGCGACGAAACCGAACGCTTCGGCCACGCGCTGGAGTCCTTGGCGTGCGCACATGGTTTCGACGCCTCGGTCGAGCGCGCCTAGAGCCTAGTCTCGGGGCGGGAGCGCCTCTGATAAGTCTCTTCTACTACCTCTCGCTGCTGTGCCGCCTTGCCCTCCAGCTCGGCGGGAATGGCCAAGTAAGGCGCGTCGCTGATTCGCTTCTCGAAAGCCAAGTGCACGATGTCCTCCGGGTCTGCCTCGGTATCGAAATGCGCCGTGTAACCCAGTGAGGTGTACAAGCGCACCGCCTCCGGCTGACGCGGGCCCGTGGTGAGGTAGATCTTGCGGTAGCCACGCGCTGCGGCGGCCTCCTCGAGGGCCTCCATGATGCGGCGCGAGAGCCCTTGACGACGATGCTCCGGCGATGTCCACACCCGCTTGACCTCGGCTGTTTCCTCGTCGAGGTAGATAAACCCGCCCGCTGCGATGGTCTCGCCGTTGCGCTGCAGGAGTAGGAGGGTGCCAAGTGGCTCCTCGAAAAGCACCGGCGGGAAAATCTCCAAATCGTCGGTGGCTTCCGTGTCTTCGCCAAAACCGGTGTAGCCCTTGTAGCGCTCGGAATACTCGTGATCGAGAGCGGCGAGCAAGGACGCGGCTTCCGGGGAATCAAGCCCCACTGTGATCAGGGTATCTGTCATAACGCATCAGTCTAATCCATTGACCGGACGGTCTGCGCGCGTTAAAGTGTCATAAAACAGACTAAGCGGTTCAAATATTTTAGACAGGACATTTCGCCAATGGCGAAGATTCACTCGTCCATCATCGAGCTCGTTGGCAACACCCCTCTCGTGGAGCTGACCAATTACCAAAAGAAGCACGGCCTCGGCGCGCGCATCATTGGCAAGCTCGAATACCTCAACCCCACCGGAAGCAGCAAGGATCGACTCGCTGTTGCGCTCATCGAGGACGCTCGCGCCAAGGGCGCGATCGAGGAGGGGAGCACGCTTATCGATGTCACCAGTGGAAACACAGGCATATCGCTCGTGGGCATCGGGCATGCCGAAGGACTGAAATTTATCCCGTACTTGGAGCCGGGCACCAGCGAAGAGCGCGTAAAAATCTTCGAGGGCTACGGGCTGGACACCCGCTCGTTTACCGACGTGGAAGAGATTGCCAACTTCGAGCAAGAAGGCCTCAACCTCGACGACCTGATCGCGGGCATGGAGCGCATCGCCGAGGAGCAGAGCTACTACTACGCCGGGCAAACCGTCAACGAGGCGAACCAAGAATACCACTACAAAACCACCGGCCCGGAAATCTGGGAAGACACCGACGGACAAGTGGACTACATCGTGGCCACCGCTGGCACCGCAGGAACTCTCGTGGGTACGGGGCGTTACCTGCGCGAAAAGAACCCGGAGATCACTGTCGTTGGTGTGCAGGGCGCAGAGACCTCGCGTCCTGAGAATGAAAACTTCACCGGCAACATCATCGACGGCACACTTCCCGTGGGTAACTTGCCCGAAGAGTTTGTACCCACTTTGATCCGCTCCAACCGCGAAAACGGATTCATCATGGACGAGATCATCGACGTCGCCGCCGAGGACGCATACAAAACTGCCCAGGAGACCGCCGAGACTGACGGCTTATTCCTGGGCACCTCCGCTGCCGCCGCACTGAACGCCGCGATCCAAATCGCTGCGCGCCCAGAGGCCGTGGGCAAGAACATCGTGGTCATCTACCCGGACAACGGGTACAAGTACCTCTCCACTGACCTGTACAAGCGCAGCTAACTACTTGTAGTGGCCGTCCTCGAAAGGATCAAGGATCTTCTCGGCGAGCTCGGCCACCGAGCCGACGATCATAGTGGGGCGGTAAGGGTAGCGCTCGATTTCCGCGTCATCCGAGATGCCGGAGCGAACCAAAATCGTGCGCATTCCGGCCTCGAGGCCAGCCTTGACGTCGGTGTCCATGCGGTCACCGATCATGACGGCGCGCTCCGAGTGTGCGCCGATATTATTCAGAGCGGAGCGCATCATCACAGGGTTGGGCTTGCCAATGTAGTACGGTTCCTTGCCGGTCACCGAGGTGATCATGGCTGCTACGGCGCCGGTTGCAGGGAGAACTCCCTGTGGGCCCGGCGCGGTGACATCCGGGTTGGTGCAGATGAAGCGGGCACCCTGGATGATCAGGTTACAGGCCGTGGTGATGGCCTCGAAAGAGTAGGTACGCGTCTCGCCCAGGACGACGAAATTCGGGTTGTTGTCGGTGAAGATCCAACCCTTTTCGTGCAGGGCGGTGGTCAGCCCTGTTTCGCCGATGACGTAGGCAGTCGAGGCTTTGGCCTGGGAGGTGAGGTAGTTGCCGGTGGCGGCCGCCGAGGTCCAGATGCTCTCCGGCGGGACATCGAGGCCCATCGTAGCCAGACGGGCAGACAGGTCGCGCTGGGTGGACATGGAGTTGTTCGTGAGCACCATAAAGCGGATGTCATTGCTCCGCAGGCTCTCAATGAATTTATCGGCGCCGGGGATGATGTCGCCCTCTTTGATGAGGACACCATCCATGTCAGTCAGATAAGAAATGGGTGCGTTCACACCGCCTATTGTGCACCAGTTATTCGTGCTCTGCGAGGTAAGTGGCCAAGTCGCCAATCGTCGTAAAGCTCTCTGCGTCTTTGGCCTCGATGCGCACGCCAAACGTCTCCTCCGCGCGGACAACGATTTCGATCCTAGACAGCGAATCAATGCCGAGGGAATCCGTGGTGGAGGAGGGTGTGACCTTCTCCGCGTCGATACCAGTGGTCTCCGCGATGAGCTGAACTAGGCGACCCTCGACGTCGTGGGGTTGCGCCTGATCCTTCGCGTCTTTAGCGTTGCTTTCTTGCTCTTGAGGCAGGTTGATGTTGATGCGTTGCGAGAGCTCCATGGGTTCATGGTAGCTGGAATCGCGCGGCAAGATTTAGACAAGGCCGAGCCAATTCCAATAGGTGGCGGAGAAGAGCAGGATCAGCAAATAGCCGACGATGGTCAGCGGAATGCCGGTTTTTAGGAACTGGCGGGTGGTAAACGCACCCGAGCCGTAGGCCAACATGTTTTGTGGTGCGGAGACAGGCAGGAGGAATCCGAAACTGATCACGAACTGCTGGATGATCACGAAGCCGATGCCGCCGTTGGGTACATCAAGAGTGGTGGCCAGCGCGATGAACACTGGGATCAGAGCGGAAGCCAGCGAGGTCGCCGAGGCGAATCCCAGGTGGATCAGGATGTTGAACAGCGACACGATGGCGATGGTGGCCACGATGGGCATCCCGCTTAAGCCGAGCGCGCCGGAAGTTTGCTCCGAGAGCCAGGTGGCGGCACCCGTGTCCAGTAGGAACGTGCCCAGCGAGATACCGACGGCGAAGACGACGAGTGTGCCCCAGTCGACCTTTTGCTGTGCTGTTCTCCAATCGATTACGCCGATCTTCGGAACCAGCATGAAGCCCACGGCGATGATGGTGGACACGGCCGAGCTGATGTCGTGCAGCGTTCCCTCGGTGGCCCAGAAACCAAGCAGGACCACCGCGATGACGGCCAGTCGTATCTCGGCGGAGGTCATCGGGCCGAGTTCTTCGATTTGCTTCTTGATCAGCTCGCGGCCACCCTCGATGGATTCCGTTTCGGGTTTGATGGCAGCGCGCATGATGAAAAACAGTGCGATGGACATAAGCAGCGACCACGGTGCGGCCCAGAGAAACCATTGACCCCAGGACACCGTTTGGCCCATCTGCTCCTCGATGAATCCCACCGCCACGAGGTTTTGTGCGGCCGCTGTTTTGATGCCGATGTGACAGATGGAGACGGCTTGTGCCGCGGTGATGATCAGCAGGGCCGAGAGCTTCGAGTTTGTAGCCAGGCCGAAGGCGGCGACCATGCCCAATAGAATCGGGACGACGGCGCCAGCGCGCGCGGTAGCAGAAGGGACGAAAAACGCCAGGATCGTGGAGATGACGATCGCGCCGATGACGATATTGGAGGTCTTCTCACCCGCGAACATCAACACGACAAGCGCGATACGCTTGTGCAGCCCCGTGGCCTGCATGGATGCTGCGAGGACGAGCGCTGCGAAAACGAGGGCGACGGAACTCGTCGAAAAGCCCTCCATGGCCACACCCAGCGCCTTGCCTGTACCGACGATATCCCCGGTCTCTGGGTCTTGGGAGAAGCCGAGCAGCAGCGCGATGAGTGCCACGATCATGATCGAGCTAATCGGGTAGACGACGGCCTCGGTGACCCACATGATCACGGCGAACGCCAACATCGCGAGCGCGATCTGGCCGTGCCACTCGAGCGAATCAAGGGGGAGAGCAAGGACGACGCCGAGGGCAACAAACGCTGCGAAAAAGGAGATGGCCTTGCCTGCCTTCGAATTCTCCTTCTTCGGTGTTTGCTCGGGGGCCTGCTGTGTGACTTTCTGTGTCATGAGACCGTTCTCCTTGTGCGCTGTACGAACAAATTCACTCTTCATATTTCGGGCATAGATGAGGGTTATATAAGAGAAACTGGTTATGACATGTACTACTTTTTAGGGCCTCTGCTTGGGAAATCTGGGGCATGTTTAGGATGGACACATGGAGAACCCCGCACACTACGCCCGCGCGCTGACTCCTGGTGGGCGCCGGCACCTCGCACTGGCTAGAGGTCGGTTGCACTCTACCGAGCGCACACCCGGCCTGACCGACCTGGACGCGGAAGGTGTGGTGGACAACGACGGGGTGGGTGTGCACTACTACGAGGTCGGATCTGCAGAAGCGCCCGTGACCGTGGTGTATATCCACGGATTTACCCTCGCCGCGGAGTCTTACTACCAGCAAGTGGATGCACTCCGGGAGATGGATGTGCGCCAGGTACTTGTGGATCTGCGCGGGCACGGCCAGACCGGGGCGGTGCGACCCGAGCTGTGCAGCGTTGACTTAGCTGCCGACGATGTCTGGGCGGTCATCCAGGCGCGCAACGTATCCGGGCCCGTGATTCTTGTGGGGCATTCGCTCGGCGGACTGGTGGCGCTGAGCTTAAGTAGGCGCTATTCGGGCAAGTTCAATCTGGCGGGGCTGGTCATGATCAACTCCTCGGTGGAAGAGCTTGCCGACCAGGGAGTTCCCCAGATCCTGGCCACCCCGACCGCCGATGCCGTCTATAAAGCGGTGGAAACCTCGCCTGTGGAGGCCGACAAATTCCGTGAGGAAGTCACCAAAATCATCGCGCCGGGGCTTGCCGTGGCGGTGTTCCAGCGTGACACAGATTGGGAGCTTGTGGATTTCCATGCCGCAATGATCCACGAAACTCCGCTGGAAACCTTTGTCGGCTACTTTGACGACCTGCAGGAGCACGAGGAACTCCAAGCGGGGCCGTCACTGCGCGGGGTGCCAGGCTACATCCTGGTCGGGGCCAAGGATGATGTGACACCTCTGGCGCAGGCCGACCGTCTCAACGAAATCTGGCCCGAGGCCTACCTGCAAGTTATCCCACATGCCGGGCACATGCTCCTGCTGGAAACCCCCGAGGTGGTCAACGCCGCAATCCAGCGCCTTGTGCGCCGCGCCACTAGCATGTAGGCATGCCAACACTTCTCCAGTTCCCCTTCACCGGCAACTGGTTGGCGCGCAATTCCCCGGCACGCAAGGTCCCCTCCCATGGCACTTGGCTCGGCGGGAGTGGCTACGCCATCGACTTCATTGGGCTCGACTCGCGCGACAGGCTCGCACCTTGGGGTTTCGCCTCCACCTTCTTCACCGAACCTAACGAGAAATTTCCCGGCTTCGGCCGTGAGATTGTGGCGCCCTGCGACGGAGTTATCGAGCAGGTGTATTCAAAGGCACACGATCACGTGGCCCGGCGCTCGCAATTCCACCTGGTCGGCTACATGCTCAGCCAAAAGAGGCGTTTCCGCGAGGGCGGTGTCCGGGCGATCACAGGCAACATGGTCATGATCAAGACGCTTCACGACGAGTACGTTTCCCTTATGCACCTGCAGCACGACTCCGTCGCGGTTGCAGTTGGACAACACGTCGCCGTTGGAGACGTGCTAGGAAAATGCGGGAACACAGGAAACTCCACACAGCCCCACGTGCATATTCAGGTTACGGACTCTCCCGATCTGTTGCACGCGAATGCGGTGGAGATGGCTTTCTATTCCGCAGATCGGCTCGTGCCGTGGATGCCAGGCGAGAACGAGAAATTCTTCGCTGGCACTACTCGGCTGGGCTGATCTCGCTCTCGGTGACCCACTTGTGGTTCTTCATGGTCATGCCGTCGGCGGTGTAATCAACCATGTACACGGTTTCCTGCGTGGACGAATCGATGGTTGCCTTTGCACCCATCATGCCGGCCATGTGATCGGCGTCGAGGGTGACCTCGGTGCCATCCGCCAGCGGAGCCTGACCGGGATCGACGAGCTCCTCGTGGACCACCCATTTGTGATCGGTGATGGGAGCGCCACCGTCGGTAGGCGTGTAGCTCACTGAGTAGGTAGTGGTGTCGAATGCCCCGACGATGGTGGCCGGTGCGCCGTCCATACCCGCCATGTGATCGGTGTGCAGGACTACTTGAGTGCCAACTGGGTACGTCGGACTGGTGGCTTCTGCGATGCCCTCGGGAGCAGGACCACCGTCGGCTGGGTGCTCCATGTCTTCCATACCTTCCATACCGTGGCCGCTGTGGGCGTCTTCGGCGGCACTCGTGCTCGTGGTGGTGCTCGACGGTGCCTCGGAGCTGGCATCGGTGCTTTGCGACGAGTTGCCACACGCACTCAACACGAGAGATGCAGAAAGTGCGACGGCGATGGCTGAACTAGTGCGTTTCATCAGAATCCTTCTTATCTATCGGACATGATGGCAATCAGAATATAAGATCACCTATCCTGAAATCATATACCCCATATGGGTATGTCGGCAAAGAAGGTTGTCGGAGAAACCGGGGGAGGGGTAATCGTCGTCAAGCGAAATGTCTCTAGGCTCGCTTATATATTAGGGGAATATTATCGGTTTTGGGGCGGAAATCAGGAGCTTTAAAAATGTCGAAGATTTTTGGAGATTGGCGAAAGCCAGAAGATTCACTGCGTGAGACATTGAAGGCGTACCCGGATCCGCTCCAAGCGGGTCAGGATTGGGCTTCGAGGGTCCTCGCCGGACGTGGGATCGATGCACGCAAGAATTCGTAAGATGCCATTCGCGAGCTTCGTCGAGAGAACTCGGATCTGAGCTTGCGGCAGGCGGCGTATCTGGTGAAAAACATGCTGTAAGACCAAAACCCCCAGACCCTCCACTGAAGTGCAGTGGAGAATCCGGGGGAGCGGTAATCGTCGTAAAGCGAAGAGCCCTTAGACCGAAGTTGGATCGTCGAGCTTGAAGCGCTTCGCTGCCTCGTCTGCGACGGAGATATCGATCTTGCCCTCCTCGGCTAGGCCGATCAGCGCGGCAACAACCATCGACTCAGCGTCGATGTTGAAGAAGCGACGAGCGGACTCGCGGGTATCGGAGAAACCGAAGCCGTCAGCGCCGAGCACCATGTAGCGACCGGGGACGTACGGGCGGATCTGCTCGTGCAGATCAGAGGTGAAGTCCGAGGTTGCAATGTATGGGCCCGAGGTCTGCTTCAACTGCTTGGTAGCAAAAGGCTCCTCAGGTGTCGACGAAGGATTGCGCAGCTTCTCTACGTTCTTCGCCGCGCCATCGCGCGCCAGCTCAACCCAGGAGGTCACGGAGTAGACCGCAGCGCCCACGTTGAACTCATCCTGAAGGATCTGCTGCGCCTTGAGAGCGAACTGCATACCCACACCGGAAGCGAGCAGGGAAACGGTGTTCTCCTTGTCCGCGCCCTTGTCGAAGAGGTAGATGCCCTTGTGCAGACCTTCCTCATCCAGGTTCTCCGGAGGAGCAGGCTGGTGAGTCGGCTGGTTGTACACGGTGAGGTAGTACATGACGTTTTCACCGCGGCCAGGGCCGTACATGCGATCCACGCCCTCGCGGATGAGGTATGGGATCTCGTACGCAAACGCAGGGTCGTACTGGATAACAGCCGGGTTGGTGGACGCCAGGACAGGGGAGTGGCCGTCCATGTGCTGCAGACCCTCGCCGAAGAGCGTGGTACGACCTGCGGTAGCGCCAATGACGAAACCGCGTGCCATCTGGTCGCCCGCAGCCCAGAACACGTCGCCCGTGCGCTGGAAACCGAACATGGAGTAGAAGATGTACATCGGGATCATTGGCTCGCCGTGGGTGGCATAAGAGGTAGCCGCCGCGATAAACGATGCGGTAGAACCATCCTCGTTAATGCCCTCGTGCAGGATCTGGCCATCGGTTGCCTCGCGGTACGACAGCATCAAGTCGTGGTCCACTGGCACGTAGTTCTGGCCGTGTGGGTTGTAAATCTTCAGAGTTGGGAACCACGAGTCCAGGCCGAAAGTACGGGCCTCATCCGGGATGATTGGCACAACGCGCTTGCCAATCTCCTTGTCGCGCATCAGCGACTTGAAGGTACGCACCAGGGCCATGGTGGTGGCCACTTCCTGCTTGCCGGAATCCTTGAGCAGAGCCTTAAACGAGCTCATCTCAGGGACCTCGAGCGGGGTGTAGCTTTCGCGGCGCTCAGGCAGGTAACCGCCGAGCTCTTGGCGACGCTCCTGCAGGTACTTGATCTCGTCCGCGTCCTTGCCCGGGTGGTAGTACGGTGGCAGGTAGGGATCCTTCTCCAGCTCCTCGTCCGAGATAGGAATCTGCTGCTTGTCGCGGAACAACTTGAGATCGTCCAAGGTGAGCTTCTTCATCTGGTGGGTCGCATTGCGGCCCTCGAAGTTGTGGCCCAGACCGTAACCCTTGACGGTGAGTGCGAGGATGACGGTTGGCTTGCCCTTGGTCTTCAGTGCACGATCGTAAGCAGCGTATACCTTGCGGTAGTCATGGCCACCGCGACGCAGAGCCCAGATTTCCTCGTCGGACATGTCCTCGACGAGTTTGAGCGTGCGCTCGTCGCGGCCGAAGAAGTGCTCGCGCACGTAGGCGCCATCGTTTGCCTTGAAGGTCTGGTAGTCACCGTCGAGCGTGGTGTTCATGATGTTCACCAGCGCGCCGTCTTCGTCCTTGGCCAGCAGGTCGTCCCACTCGCGAGCCCAGACAACCTTGATTACTTCCCAACCGGCACCGGTGAAGAAGGACTCCAGTTCCTGAATGATCTGGCCGTTGCCGCGGACAGGGCCGTCGAGGCGCTGCAGGTTACAGTTTACTACAAAGGTCAGGTTGTCCAGGTCGTACAGGGACGCCATTTGAATCAGGCCGCGAGATTCCGGCTCGTCCATTTCGCCGTCGCCGAGGAATGCCCAGACGTGCTGCTGGTCGGTTTCTTTAATGCCACGGTCCTGCAAGTATTTGTTAAAGCGCGCCTGGTAGATCGCACTCATTGGGCCAATACCCATGGACACGGTTGGGAACTCCCAGAACTCAGGCATGTCGTGTGGGTGCGGGTAAGAAGGAAGGCCACCCTGCGGGCGGGAGACCTGCTGGCGGAAGCCATCGAGATCGTCCTCGTCGAGGCGACCCTCAAGGTACGCGCGGGCATACATGCCGGGGGAGGCGTGGCCCTGGAAGAAGACCTGGTCGCCGCCCTGTGGGGCATCCTTGCCCTTGAAGAAGTGGTTGAAGCCGACTTCGTAGAGAGGGGCTGCGCCGGCGTAGGTGGAGATGTGGCCACCCACCTCAATGCCTGGGCGCTGCGCGCGGTGCACCATGATGGCCGCGTTCCAGCGCATCCAGCGACGGTAGCGCTTCTCGATTTCCTCATCGCCAGGGAACTCAGGCTCGATGGTGGTTGGAATGGTGTTCACGAAATCCGTTGAAGTCAGTGAAGGCAGTGGTACGCGCTTTGCCGATGCGCGCTCAAGCAGGCGCAGCATCAGGTAACGAGCACGCTCAGGCGACGACTCATCCAGCAGTCCATCGAGTGAATCCATCCACTCGCGGGTCTCTTCCGGATCAGCGTCGTGCATATACGAAGCAACGCCGTCGCGGATCAGCGGAAAGTTAGAGTCAGCGTCCTGGGACTTCGAATCAGCCATGAACAGACCTCCATAATTCAGTAGTAAGAAAATGCTTTTCCACAAGAATACGTCCTTTTGCCCATTTGCGTAACTCTTCGCACATTTGTGACGTACCTTTGCAATTGTTCACGCCGAGAGCAATTTTCGGCCCCTAAATTGGGTGTGCCGGGGTGGCTCGCGTGGAATTGTTTGGTGCGCAGGCAGGGTAACCAAAAGTTGGCAAATGGAGAAAACCCATGCCTCGAGTTGTATCCTTTGAGATGTTAATGAAACTTTTCTCAAGGAGGACTACTTCAGTGGGCGCCCCGGGTGTCAAAGATTACGGCAAATTGCTCGGAATTGAGGGCGATATGATCGTCCAGGAGATCGGCTGGGACGAAGACGCCGACTCTGAAGTTTCCGAGTCCATCGAAGAGATCATCGGAGAAGCACTTCTCGACGAAGACACGGACGAACTCTGCGATGTAGTTCTCTTGTGGTACCGCTCAGAAGACGACGATCTTGTGGATGCCCTGGTAGACGCGAGTCGCAACCTGGGCGACGAAGGTCGCATCTGGCTACTGACTCCTGCCGCCAATAAGGGCAACGGAGTCAACCCCGGGGAGATCTCTGAGTCCGCACAGCTTGCAGGCCTCGTGCAGACTAAGGCCGAAAAGATCGGCGACTGGCAGGGTTCTTGCTTGGTTCCTGGAGGGCGCTAAACACCGTCTGTGCAGGCGTTTTGATATTCCTGCACGCACAGTGTTAAAGTTTATCCCAGCGCGCCGATAGCTCAGCTGGAAGAGCAACTGGTTTACACCCAGTAGGTCGGGGGTTCGATCCCCTCTTGGCGCACAAGGTCAGAGCCACTTTCCGAGAAGTCGGGGAGTGGCTTTCACTCTTTCCACGACAATTCCACGACACCCGTGAGAAGTTCATCCATGCGCCCAGCGGCACTATCCAAATCAGCATCGAATAGATCAGCGTAAGTATCCAATGTCATCGCCGCCGAAGCATGCCCCAACATCTTCTGCACAATCTTCACATTCGCTCCCGTGGACACCATGAGCCCTGCCGCGACATGGCGTAAACCATGAGGAGTGAGACTAGGGAAATCATTGTCCTTCGCTTGGCATCGCTTCACCGCATGAGCAAAGACCGACGTGTGGCCTAATGGTCTGAGTGGACCACCGTTTCCCGCTGTCCATAAAAGATCATCCTTACCTTTGCCACGGGTCCGCTTCTCCAACAAGCCAGCCACCCACTTCGTAATCGCAACCGTTCGACGTTCACCAGTCTTAGGTTCACCCCACACAGGTCCATCCTTGGTGATGCGCACTGTACGCTCTACCCTGACTCGCCTGCGTAAGAAATCCACGTCACCCACTTTCAGCGCTGTGGCCTCACCGTAGCGAAGCCCAGCAGTGCCCAAGAGCGCCACCAGGTCGCCTTTATCGCCACATTCGGTGACAAGCATGGAAAGTTGATCAGCAGTCAGATATGCCTTCACAGGCGCACCCTTGGCAGGAAGCTTCACACCCCTGGCTGGATTGGATGCAATCATCCGGTCATCCACAGCAAGGTCAAGAATCTGTGCGAGAACCATGTGGCAGTTCCGCACCGTCGTTGGTGATGCAGGTTCTTCGGTGGGTTCAGGGTTGGTACCGGATGTGAACTTCTTAATCCCGCCGAGCCACACTTGAACCTCAGACTTACGAATTGATTTGATCTGCCTGTGTCCCCACTCTGGTTCTACGTGCATCCGCCAAGTTGACTCATTGATGCTCTTGGTCGCTGGTTTGAGATGCGCCCATGACTTCTTCCATGTGGCAGCGAGGTCACCTACGGTTACTTTGCCGAGCGCTGGGTCTATCCATGAACCATCGCGCGTGGCTGTGGCGTTGGAATCTGCCCAGGCTTGTGCTTCGTCTTTCGTTTTGAAGCCTTGCTTGGTGCGATTCTTGCCATCTGGCGAGCGGTATTGAACGCGCCAGGCATACCCATTTTTCGCGCGTGCCGCCTTGTACTTTTTGATGGAAGCCATGATAGAATGGCCTATACCTTTCAGGTTGGATGAAGGCCCTCACTGCACTTTCACGGGACAGTGAGGGCCTTTCTTATGCTCGAAGTGCGAACTTCTTATCAAGATATGCCTGATATTCCTGCTTGGACATATTCTTCTTGATCTGCTGATCACGGGTAATGCCCCGGGTGCGACGGCGTACCGCATCTTCGAGCTTGTCGAATGGTTTTAATGCCACGGCTGCATGGTGCACACCGTCCTTCTGCCATGCCATAGTCCTAACCTGTACATTGATCGGCTTATCGGCAATGTCGTTATGCTCTTCAACTGCTTTGAAGAAAGAGCCTAGGCCAAAAATATCCCCTGTCAGTTCACCGAGTTCACCGAAGTCATTCTCAACAATGATTCGTTCTTCGTAGTTGTCGTGGCGGATGGTGCCTTCGCCGACCACTACACGGAATCCTGGTTCATTCTCCGATTCATTCTGAGGGACGTTCAAGAGCTCAGTGTTGAAAGTGTAAAGGCTTGTGAGGTCGAATTTTTGGTGAAAGCTCTTAACCCATTCTTGGTAGCTCATGTTTACTGTTTTTCCTTTCCATATTGAGCCAGGTTTTAAGGATGTGGACTGTTACTTCCAGTTCGATTGCTGTTGCGCCGAGGTGGTTATTGTTCCAGACCATTGCACTTTGTACATCGTCGTGGTCGAGCAAAAGGTTAGCGGCGAACTCGTCTGCTTTTCGTTCTTGCCTTGCGTGAAAGTGCCCGTTTATGGCTGGTTCGTCTTGGTAGTAGGCGTGGCCCAACTCGTGCGCTAGCGTGCTTTTATACTGCTGGATGCTCATGTTGCGCCTGGTCGAGATTGTGCGAGTGGCGTGAATATATTTCCCCTTTACCCCGCCAGTGTGTCTCGTGAGATTCACTCCGATGACTCTGGCGTAGGCGTGGAGGTTAGGACATGTGATCAGGGTCAGACCAATCTCCCCCTTCCTCTTGCGCCCGCAACGCATCCTCGTCTGGGGATTCGTCTGCGACGTGCGGTACATCCTCTGGATCATTGGGAACCGCTTTTAAGTCGGAGTTTGGGATGGTTTTGGATCGACGGGCTTCAAGTTCATCAACTGGTGTTGTTAAATTGTCGGTTTCCAATCCATGCTTCATGCGGCGTAAAACCTCGTCGGCTAGGGCTTCTTCACTGACTGCTTGCAGTGCCGCAATTGGGTCAGTTGCTGTAGCCCATTTAGCTTCCAGGTAACCAGTGTCGATCAATGCGGTTACTGGATTGTGCCCGTAACCTTCTGCGATCTTGATGATGTTTTCAGCGGTGATGTGTTCCCGCTTCGCCTGATCGTGGATGGTGCGGAAGCTGATCCCGGTGACCTTATCGATCTCCCTTGGCGATGCTTCACCGGAGGCTTTCTGGAGCCATTCGCTGTGTCTCATAATTGAAACGCTACATCATCCTACGCAAGTGTGCAATATATGTTCACTATTTAACCTGCGGAAATGAAATGTCTACGCAAAAGAGTTGCGCCCAGTGTTCAATGTGTGCATAATAGGTTCATGCCGAACAAAGTATGTTCGGGCAGGGCAGAAAACACACGGAGGTATCAAATGCAATTCCGCCTAAAGGAGGGAGTGCTTGATAAAGCTAAGCAATTAACTGGCTGCACGTCTGACGAGCAACTAGGGCAGCGTCACCTCAATAAATCGGGCTCGACATTACGAAACTGGCGCAGTGGAAAAACAGCGCCAGACATTGCATCGCTAATGATGCTGCGCCGACTTTCGGGCATCTCCATTGAAGAGATGATGTACGAGACCTACGAAAAGGTGGCCTAGGCATGAGTAATGCAGTTCGTTATCAGGTGATGCCCCCGTTGGCTTCGGATGAATATCAAGAGCTTTACGAGGATATTAAAGCGAACGGGGTTCTCGAACCAATCCATGTCGATGAGGATGGTGTGGTCATTGATGGGCATCACCGCTCAAAGATCGCTAGCGAGTTGGGCATCCCATGCCCCATGATTACGCATGATGATTTGGACGAAGGCGAAAAGGTAAACCTTGCTTTCGTGCTCAATCTCAAGCGCAGGCACCTTAGCCGCGAGCAGCGTCAAGAACTTGTTGTTGAGTACGCAAAGCGCCGTCCATTGGCTTCCGATTCGGAGATTGCCAAGGCCACTGGGGCTAGCGACAAGACGGTGAAGCAGATCAAAGCAGACTCGGGGCTTCCATCTCGCAAAGAAGTAATAGCGGATGAAATCGCTAAGTTCCCTGAATCTACTTCCAGTCGTGAGATCGCGCGGGAACTCGGGGTAAGTCAGACCACGGTATCCGATATGCGCTCTGTCCAAAATTCGGAAATTCCGAATTTTGGACAGACGGAAGATTTCAATACAGAACCGTCTACCCCTCGCGCTACGGCGCTGCCACAAGCAGACCTGGACGAACCCAACCAACCAGAACCAGCGGAACCGGTAGAGCCAGAGAAGCCCGTGGAATCGGATAAACCTCGCGCGGAACCAATCACAAAGCAGTTCACATCGGCAATCGTTGACCTTAACCGCGTCATGGCGAAATTCGACCGCATCCAAAACGACCCCAACTTTCCCCGAAATAAAGAAAAGGTCGCAGCGTTGCACCGCCACGACCTCAACCGCTCAATCAGCGAACTACAAGCACTCGCTGACCAACTCAACTAAGGAGAATCCTTAAATGTTCATCTCTAAGACTATCAAATCCGACCTCGTAACGGTAACCCCGGAAATGGCGCGGAAATTACTCGAACAAAACACCCGCAACCGCAACGTTTCCAAAGCAAACTATTCCAAAGTGCTCGAAGCAATGTCCGCAGGGGAGTGGGAACTCAACGGCGAAGCAATCAAAATCGCTCGCGACGGCACTCTGCTCGACGGGCAGCACCGCTGCCTAGTCAGTGCAGAAAACAACATCCCCTTCCAAACGCTAGTTGTCTACGGCCTGCCAGTCGAGACCCAGGACACCATGGACACCGGAAAGTCACGTGGCCCCTCAGACGTACTGGCAATCAATTGGTACAAGCAAACTGCAGACCTGGCATCCATCACTACCGGGATTATCCGAGCCGAACGATGGGGATTACGCGCGGCAACGTACCAGGGCGCAACGGCTTACTCGGTTACAGCTAAGCAAGTCCTTGCACGCGTGGAAGAGGAGCCTTCATTAGTTGACCTAGTTGGGAAATCGAGGGCTCTGCGAAAAGCTGGCCTGACCGCGAAAATCGCAGGAATTTTGTACTACGAATTTTCAAAAATTGATCAACTGGACGCAGATGCATTTTTCGAAAAACTTGAATCCGGCGAGGGGCTACAGCGAAATGACCCAATCCTGACCCTTCGAGAGTCATTGATCCGGTTGAAAACTTCGGTTAAGGGAACTGCGGGAAGTGGATATATCGCAGCACTAGTCATCAAGGCTTGGAATAAATACCGGGCTGGGGAAAGTGTATCGCTTCTTAGGTACACACCTGGTGGAGCTAACCCAGAGAAGTTCCCGGAGCCAATCTAACTCATTATAGCCCGATGGTGTAGCGGCGGTTCGATTCCGCTGCCGGGCACTGGCACCAAGTGTGCCTATTTATTCCGTCAGTGTGACGGAATTGCGTTGTGTGAAAACTCGATAGTGGACTGATACATCCGGCGTGGGAGCAATGCATTTGTTTGCATCTATTGGCCGGAACTAATTTAATACTTGGTCCCGCCTTGGTTGGGCGCAGCTCCATTGGGATGGTTTTCCTGACAGTTAGCCAAATTTGCGCGTGTGGTTCGATTCCGCACCGGGGCACGAGGTATCTGATTACTTACCCCTACCGAATATCAATGTTCGATGGTTCCTGACAAAACCCAGGGGACGTTGGAACCTCACCCTGTTGCGGGGGTGGGAGGGAAAGGATGCCTAGGTGTGGGTGCCGCATACTTACCTGCATCCGTGGTGACAAACAATGCAGGGCGTTGGAACCAGGGGCCGTGAGGATTCCCTGAGGCAAGGGCACCCTCACTCATTAAACGTAATTTGACCCCCATCTTCTGGGACTCAGTAAAGAAATAGAAGGTGGGGGCTTTTGCGCATACCTAAAAACGCATATCAGCCAGCATATCAAAGGAGGCGAATATGCATGACGATCTGACCGACCTGGCCGAAGCGGTGGGCGTGCTCGAACCAGAGCAGCGCGAGCATCCGCTGGCCATCATCTCTAAAGCATTCGTATTCGTGGTGGCCTCGTGGATTCTGCTTTGTGCAGTGTTCCTGATGGCCCCGATGACACCAGGAAGTTACCCGTACGCATGACACCACCTGTAGATCCGTGGCTGTCCCCTGAGCAGGCAGCACAAGAAGTTCAAGTCAACAAGGAAACAATCTACCGCGCATGCCGCGGCAAGTCGCTACGGGCATCAAAGGTGGGCAGGTTCTGGAAGATTAAGCGCTCCCACCTGGATGCCTGGCTAGAAACTGGCGCAGCAGCATGACAGCGAAAGTTGATGAACCTCGCACCTACGTTACTGGGGTGATCGACTTCGGGGATGGCATCTACTACCGAATCAACCGTTCGCCAGCACTGGTAACGCGCCACCCATCGGGGAAGTACACCCTGCTGGTGGACGAGAAAAACATTTATCCGATAGGAGGAAAGAAATGAAAGCATGGCTTACCACGAAGGAAGTCTGCCAAGAACTATGCATTAAACCTAATACGTTTACGCAGTACATGAAACGTGGCCTATTCGATGGGATCGATTACGCAATCAATTCCCGGGGGCACCGGTCCTATCTGTGGCGTTCCATCGACCTGGGCGAGATCGCGCGCCGACTACGCGAAAACATTCGAGTCAACCGTGACGAGATCGTGGCCGACTTCCTCACCTTCCAACCAATGGACACCGACGCTTGGGCCATCGACCGTGTAGCGGACGGTAACCGCATCACAAGAGAAACGGTTGTAAACGCATTGCGTGACCGTGGCATCCCTTATGACATCCCCACAAGGGAGGAGGTGCTTAATGGCACCGCAGCATAACGGCATGACTTCATTCCAGCGCGAGAACGCCCGCGACTCACTAGCCCTCATGATCCGTACATGGATCGACAAATACGGCGAGAACTACGGCGAACTTACCGACCCGCTTATGGGAGTCCTCGACACCATCGACCAAGAAAGGCAGGCAGACTATGCCGCAAATCAACCCTAGAAACTACCGCCCGCGCCGGGCACTCAACCCAACCGCAGTCAAGGCCATCATGACCGCAGTAACCATCATGGGAGGACTCACCACCGCCTTGCTCGTTGGAATGGCCTACTCGGCGGTGATCATGTGAAAGCGCGCATCCACAAGATCAACTGGGACAGCGAAGGCTGGAACTCCCACTACACAAATCCCGACGCTCTCCGTCCTGCACGACGAATCATTGAAATGGAAGTCCTAGCCGACGTAGCCGAGCTGCAAGGAATCGACCCTACAAAGCCCATCACCATCACCCAGGAGGTCGAAGAAGATGAATCCTAAGATTTCCGCATCCTCTCTACGTATCGGCGATAAGTACGAGTCCCCGCAGCGTAAGAGAGTCTTGACCGTTCGTGAAATCCAACCCTACGGCGAGAAGATTCAAATTGCCCATGAGGAAATCCGTGGCACGACAAAGCTCTACCCATATGACGAGGTGACACTTCATGACTAATCGTGTGCTCGATAAATCAGAGCTCGCGGCACCTGGTTCGCCTGAGTGGGCGCGCATCGTGACCGCCTCGAAGATACCAACCATCCTGGGTGTGAATCCGTTCGAGACTGAATACGAGTTGTGGATGATCATGTCAGGAATGGTGCAGCCTGAGCAGTTGGAAGGGGACCACCTGGAATGGGGCCACCTGGCCGAGGAATCCCTGGTGCGTTGGTGGCTGCATAAAAACCCAGGGTGGAAGGCAGGCAAAGACGAGGTTGCCTATACGGATACTGATCTCCCGTTCCCCAACCAGGCAACGCTTGACAGGCGCGCGGTTAGGGGGAGTAAGCGGCATATCATCGAGTGCAAAACCAGTGATTCGCGGTTGACCTGGGAGAACGGGTTACCCACCCACTACTACGTGCAAGCCATCGCCCAGATGGGCATCAGCGGTATCCACACCGCATCTGTGGTGGCGCAGCTCCATTCCACGGTCCCGCAAATCTACGAGGTCGAGTGGGACCCAGACTTGTGGAACACGATTGTGGAGCATGTAGCGAAGTTCGTGGAAACACTCGGCGAGGCCGAACCACCTGAGCCACCAAAGGAACTCCTGCACTACTGGGTAGATCAACCATCATTCGATGATGACGTGGAGCTCTCAGCGCTAGAAGGAGCCTCGCCAACTACTTATCGCATTGTGATGGGCGAGTACGAGGGTGCGAAGCAGCGCCTGGACGAGGAAAAGAAACGACTACAAGACCTCGCAGGTGGCCGAAGAGTGACCGTGGACGGGAAAGTATTCATGTCCATGAACAGCGGCAGGTTTGCCCAAAAGAACCTCCCGAAATCCTACCGGCACCTACTCGAACACCCCGACGTACAAACCCCCAAGTTCGATGCCAAGAAATTCAAAGAGAAATACCCAGACGTTTACGAAGCAGGCATCAGCGAACCGACCTACACCTTCAAAAACATCTGGAAATAAGGAGAAAACATGAGTAAGACACCTGAGATTGAGGTTCACGGGTTTGATTCTGCGCAGCAAGGACTGACCGACTTCCTGCAAGCGTGCATCGCCTGGTGGGACCACAACTACAAGGAGGCAGGTGTTGTTCCCCCAGACCTCGTGCTGATTGGTGTGTCAGGGGAGAACGCGAACATCAAAGCCAACACTTCATTCACGACCGGATACCTCGCGCGAATCGGTGAGTCACTGACCTACCGCGCACACGAGCATGAAAGGAACGTCACCAATGAGCAATAAATCAGAAGCCACCTGGCACCCGCTGAAAACACCTCAAGAAATATTGGACTGGGCGGAAAGCGAGAAAGAAAAACAAGGTTGGCACATGGATGATGCCGGTGCCCGTGAGGACTGGAAGCGCGGCTACTTCCACGCAGGCCAGGGCGATGCGCTTGAGCGATTAATCAAGTTCGCCACAGGGGAGCCGGTGGAACCAACCCGTGATTGCCGCGTGAACGACTTCATTACGGGAGAAGAAGATGGCTAACCACGAGTACAAGGCGCAGTTCTTTATCAAAGACTGGGAGGACATGGAGGACCCCACTCATGACTGCGTGATCTTCCACGACAATTACCAGGGCGCATACGACCAAATCAGCGACGAGGCCAACTGGGACGGCGACAAGTGGGTAGAGGGCATCCCCGATGGCTACCGAATCGTGCGCCGCACGGTAGGGGAATGGGAAGAAGCGTGACAATCCCGCTGTTCCCGGTTCATGACCCAGCGCTGGTGTGTGGGAAGTGCGGCACCTGGTCCCCGAACGGCTACGTGCACCACCTCAACCACGACACCATCTTCCCAGGCGATGAACTGTGTGGTTCACAGCGACTACGCCTGCGCCACATCACCTACGGGGTGAAGAACAGCCTGCCGGATGTTCCCGAGCGCATCGACCGCGCACGAGACCTACACATCCCAGACCACCTAATCCAACAAGCATCCTGCCCCACCGAACCGGTGGGGCATTACTCATAAGGAGACCAAACCATGACCAAAATTCAACAGACAAATAACCCCCAGGTTGAACAATCACGGTTCACACCCGATCAGCTCACCACGATTGAGCAAATGGGCTACAAACACATCCCAGAAAACCACTTGCGCGTTTTCTTTGCCCGAGCTCAATCAATGGGCCTCAACCCGAACAATCCGAGCCAGATCGCACTGATCGAACGAGGTGGCAAGAACGGTGCAACATACACCTTGCAGGTGGGCATCGCTGGACTCAGGAACGGTGCTCGCCGAATATCCGACGCAAAGGGAAGCACCTACTCGGAAAGTGACTGGAAATACCAAGGACTAGACAACCAGGGAAAGCCGACTGGGTGGACTGACTACTGGCCTAAATCCTGGGGACAACCAGAAGCCGCAAGGGTGACTGTCACCCGCGACGGGCAAGAGTTTTCCCACGTTGTCTACTGGGATGAATCAGTGCAAACATTCGGAAAGAGCGGTGACCCAACACCAATGTGGGCAGGAAAACCGTTATTCATGCTGGGTAAGAACGCAGCAGCAGGTGCATTCCGTAAGGCATTCCCGGACGAGATGTCCGATGTGTATCTGGATTCAGAGCGCTTTGATTCAGATGAACCCGTCAAGATGACAGCAAAGCGTACTGATCATAATGAGCGCGCGAATGCGGAGGTTAAGGCAGCAATCGCAAAGCAGAAGCAGGCGCAGCAAGAGGTGAAGGTAGATCCGTTGGATGGGTTTTTGGAGCGCATCGTCAATGGGCGTGACCGTGACGAGATTGGTCTAATCCTCATGGAGGTTGCCCAGCAGTACGAACCAGACCAGACGATCCCAGCGGCAGGTGAGGGCACACCTGAGATGGAGCGCGCCCGCGATGCAGCCAACTCCCGCATGAACGAACTGAAAGAGCAGGAGGCGTAAATGGCAGACACCATCACCCTGTACAACGTCAAAGTTGGGCGCGACGGGGTACAACTCAAAATGTCTGCATCCGGGAAAGACTACGCACAGTTCGTGGCCCTATGGTCCAGCTCGCGCAAAGACAGGGCAGGACAACGAGAATACGGGCCCACCAAGTACGTGACCGTGAACGTGTTCGGATTCGAGGCGCAAGACCTGGCCGCAAGCGTCACCGCCAATGACTACCTAGACATCACCGGGACGATTGAGCACTTCACCTGGCAGTCAGATAACGGGCCTCGTGACTCGTGGACAATCTTTGCGGACAGAGTGACTAGGCCGCTACCGCGAGCACAGCAACACCAGCAGCAACCAAACAACAACGCATGGGGCACCGCACCATCCACAGGTGGATTCGGGGCACAAGAAGATGTCCCATTCTGACCCTGGGTGCTGGGTGTGCCAGCACGATCCCAGGCAGTGTAACTGCCCCGAACACAACGACCTAAGCGCAAAAGTCTAGGTCGTTTTTTCTATGTGGCACTGGCCGCGAGGCGCACTGCCACACCATACGAAAAGGAACAACACCATGAAAAAACTCTTAGGCCGACTGCTCGGATACGAACAAGAAATCCACAAACTCAACCAGATTCACCAACTAGATCACCACCTACTCGAAATCATGAAAAGCGTCACCTCCGAACAGATAGACACCGCAAACGCGGTGTCAAAAATCCTGAAAGAAGCCCATGCCGAACTGAACTTCCATAGCCACAACGGGGTGAAGTCACCACAGTCGAAGGTTAAGCAAGCTGTGGACCTTCTCGGAGGTTGGGGGCCAATCTTCAAATGAGTAACGCCAACGATATTGCCCTCGCTGCTCAGGTAGCCATCGGTGGTCCAGACCGCTGGGGCGACCGTTGCCCCGCCTGGATCGAGTCAAAGAATCGCATGTGCGGGAGATTGCGCGCCCAGGGCTACTTGTGCAAGCTTCACAACACCGTGGCGACTCGCAGGCTAGAGCGGGCCACCGCAACAACCAAAGCTAAGCGGGAAGCAATCAAGCAGAAGCGTCAGGAACGGTACAACCGCCACATTGATAAATGGCGGGAACAGCTCAAAAGAGTCGATGCAGAACTTGAACGGCGCACCGGATCACCCAGCAATGATCGTGCCGCTTACGGGGGAAACGTTCACCCCTCGATTCGCAGAAAGCAGGAAGCCCAGTTCTCGGATTCCAACGTGAAACGAGTGGGAGAACTACTCGAACTGAAGCGGGGACTAGAACGTGAAATCGGGTGGGGAGAGCCAGAGCAGGCCGAACAGCAAGCATGACCAAACAACAACTAGACGTGGCCCACCAAGCGATGCGCAACTACCTGGGGGACAACGGAATCACCCACGTCACCACAGAGACAGTGGACGCGCTCATACAACTACTCAGAAACCTAGAACTGGAAGGAGGTAAAGAAGATGCCAAGGATCAGGTCGATTAAGCCTGAGTTTTGGGATTCACCATCTACCGCAAGAGCAGAATTAGCATCCAGGCTGACCTATATCGCGTTGTGGAATTGGGCCGATGATAGCGGGCATGGAACCGCAAATTTGAAGGAATTAGAAGCCTTTTGCTTCCCGAATGATGACGTTTCAAAGCTCCCAAAAATGGGCAGTGGCGGACCTTCCGGCGACAGTCGCGGAAATTCCGCGCATACCGCCGGAACTTTCCGGAACTTTGCGGAAGTGTTGCGGAACACTGCGGAAGCCTACGGAATCACCTTCTACGAGGTTCACGGACGTTATTACTACGCCCTCGACAATTTTCGCTCACACCAGTCGAAAGACTTCCGCGAAACGTCTAAGTATCCCAAGGAAGATCAGGGGAAAATAGTTACCCTGACCATTGATAACGGGTTTGTTCCAATTATGGACAACCAACCAGTCGCGGAAATTCCGCGCATGGGTGCGGAAACTCCGGCACAGGTCGCGGAAATTCCTCTACTGGAACAGGGGAATAGGGGAACAGAGGAACAGGGGAGGGGGGAGACGTATCCAGTAGTCGTACAGGAGGAAGAAACCTCTAAACAACGCAACGACCCCACCCCTGAATCCTCCAACGATTCCGGCCCTGGCGCTGACGCGCGGGCCCAACCCGAATGGGTGCGAGGAACCCCCGACGATCCCCGCTGCCCAGACCACGACGGACTCAAACCCGAAGCAGTACCCAACTGCCGCCGATGCGCACGAGCACGCGAATGGTTCCACGACAACGCACAAGCAGACCAGGCCGCGAAAGCCACCGCACGAAAACAAGCCATCGCCAACTGCAACCAATGCGACGAACGAGGCATGCGAACCACCAAAGACAACCACGGCAACACCATCGCCACCCGCTGCAACCACCAAGAGAACTACTTCTAATGATCACCAACTACTACCGCGCTGCCTGGGTGAACCACGGCACCACCTGGTATCGCGCGCCAACGACCAACCGAGCACATGCAGAAGCGACCGCCAGAAACAACCACGGCAGCGTCGAACACACCAACAGCTACCCACTCAGCGAATGGGAATCAGTAAACGATCCATAACCACGGCAACACGCCGACCAGAATCGCCACAGACCGAAGTTCACCCCAAAAACAACCAAACACCCACAACCAACAACCCAACCGCCCAAAACGGCACAGAAAGGAACCCCATGGACAACGAAGCAGGCATCTACGAAATCACAGGAACCATCCGCATCCCCATCACCACAACCGCCTGGCTCAACAACCCCAACAACCAACAAGAAATCAACCAAGCCATCAACGACGCAGGCGAACCAGCCGACGACTTCCACCTCGAATCCCTCGACTACCTCCCCGCCGACACAAAACTAGCCATCCAAGAGCACATCACAGAAAAACAACTCGACTACCAACTAGACGAGGCAATGGGCCTATGAACCGCGAACTCGAACTACTAGGAGCCATCCACACCATCGAGCAATACATCTGCGACCGCATCGCCCAAGGCGACACCAACACCGACGACCTCATAACCCTCGTAGATGCACGCACAAAATGGACAACCCAACTCAACGAACTACAGGAAACAACCAATGCCACGCAGCAGATCAAGCGCTAAAAAAGCAGGGGCCACCTTCGAGCGACAAATAGCCGACTACCTCCGCGACGAACTCAACCAGCCCATCGACCGACTAGTGAAAACCGGGGCGAAAGACCGCGGAGACATTGGGCCACTAAGGGACTCCAAGAACCGCCTGATTGCCGTCGAGTGCAAAAACACCTCGAAGATGGCACTCCCACAATGGGTACGCGAAGCCCAGGCCGAAGCCGACAACTACGGCGCTCACCTCGGAATCATCATCCACAAGCGCCACGGCAGCGCAGACCCAGCCCAACAATGGGTCACCCTCACACTCCAAGACCTCGTAAAACTACTCCGATAAGGCAACCACAATGAACAACGACGTAGAACAACTCTTCCGTATCCGCTACGCAAGGACGTTCCGCAAAGACGAAGATGCCTTCACAGCACCAATTGACGAACTGGCAGAACGAGCAAAGAAACACTTCTCCGAGATGGAACAGCTACACCAACAAATACAAAAACTCAATGAGATGACTCGCTCAACAACAGGTAGACCATTAAACTAAACAGGCAAAGAGAAATCCCCTCCGATGCCACATGAAAACACCGAAGGGGAAACAAGAAGCAGACCGAGAACTGCCAGCACACACTATACACCCCACACCACGGAGAACAATGTGCCACGCTGCGCCAGACTCGGATGCCCCAACCCACAATCCCACCCAGACCAATTAGGGCTAGGATTCTGCGACACCCACAACCACCAATTCAAAAACGGCACCCTCGGACAAGGCCACAACCCCCGCTCCAAAGAAACCCCCATCACCATCGCCCGCGAACTAATCGACAAAACACGACACCCAGGCGAAAAAGACCGAGCCCTAGCCCGCCGACTAGGCATCCCAAAAGACACCATCCACCACGTCATGAAAGAAACCTGGCCAGTACTCAGATCCGCAACATGGGAAGCCCTCGCCGAAGCATGCGCAGACCAACTGTATTTGGACGAACAGCGCCGACCCAAGCAACTGTCGCTATTCGACATACCAGCAGCCTAAGAGGGAGAAGATGCGATTATGGCTGATTTAAACCCAGGCGACGGCAACGCATGGAGGTTGAAAGAGTACTGGACTCGTGGACCAGGACTAGCCCGATGGGCCAACAACGCACACCCCTGGACAACACTCGTTGCCCTCCTAACAAAGCACGTAGGCCCGGCGCGAGCAAAAGGACTCGCCTCCAACTACTTCAAAGCAGTATTCGGAATATGGCCAGGCGAAAGGAAGGGAACCAACCCAGTGGGGCCAGGATAATGGCGGAACCAACCAAAAGAGAACATAAGCGCCGCTGGTGGAACCGAGTAGCCCGCGAACGCAAACGACTAGAACGGGACCCTTCTCTCGCAGTCTGTTGGCTTTGCGGTGGCGACATCGAGATGGAATTGCCATACACACACCCGCGTGCCTTCACCCTTGATCACGTCGTACCACTCGCAGCAGGTGGCGACATGTACGGAGAAACCAGGCCAGCGCACCGAGAATGCAACAGCTCACGAGGCGACGGGCGCAGGAAGAAAGATCAGAAACCCACACTCCTAGAGTGGTAAAACTAAGAACAGGAGACCCCCTTACTGAAAAGGTAAGGGGCATTTTTCATGCCAAAAACCATCAACCACGGAACGCGCCAAGGATATGACAAACACATCCGAGAAAAAACCCCAACTTGCCAGCCGTGCAAGGATGCGCAAGCGGCGTACATGCGCGAGAAGAGGAAGAACAACCCCGAGCAAAACAAGAAGCAACGCGAGCGCGAGCGCACCAGGAACAACGAGCGTTACCAGGAATACAAAGCAAACCCGGAACAACACGAACGCCTAAAACGTAATTGGCAGAAGAAGAACCGCACGAGGGAAGTGAAACCAGAATGGGAAGAACGCAACCGCCAACGAGAAGAAGAGCGCAAACGAGAGCATAAAGCATGGCTGAAAACACCCGAAGGCCAAGCATGGCGCAAGCAACGGGACCAGGAGAACAAAACCCGGCGCGAACAACAACTAGCCACCCGCAGAAAAGAAAGGGAGGCGTGGCTACAAACACCAGAGGGAATTGCCCATGAACAGGCCCACCTCGAAAGAGAGCGATCCCGATGGCGTAAGAAAGCCATGCTTCGTTACGAACGTTCTAAGGTTCTTGGATCGCCTGAATACGGACGTGCGCTGTACCAGCGCGCCAAGCGGCGCATCGTTGAACGTGGTCAACGGTCTGCCGGTCGTGCTGCTACTGGATGGGAGTTAAAGCAACGACTGATCTACTTCAAGCATTCGTGTTGGATATGTAGTTGCCATGTCGATGAAGGTTCGTTGACTTGGGATCATGTGAAGCCAATCAGTCGAGGAGGAAGTTTGCTTGCTTCCAATCTTCGACCAGCTTGTGCTGAATGCAATTCATTCAAGCGTGATGTTTGGCCACTAACAAAAGAGTTTCTCGAAGAAATAAGAAAACATAAAAACAATTTGATTGAAGAAGAGAAGGTGAGCTAGGTAGCCTGCGCAATCCTATTAGTTGGCATGGCCAATGATTGCGTAGCCCCCAGGGGTGGCGGGGGACTCGGTCGACCGATTCTCCGGGGGACCTCCCGGTATAGCCACGTTCACGCACGACCGGATTTCCGCTAAGCGGTTTACCAACCGGGAAATGTTTTACAGTCGCCTGTAATCACTCGTTTTGCTGCGAAAATAGGCCATGTCGCGCATTGGTTTACATGTGGGTGGTTGGTGTGATGATGCCCTTCATGGCAATGAAGAAGCTTCCTCGTGATCGTCAGAAGTGCGGCACTATGTCTGGTTATCGTCAGCATGTGCGCCATGGTGAGCGTGCTTGTGAGGCTTGTAACGATGCGAATCGTGAGTACATGCGCGAGTATCGGGAGCGTAAGGCTTCGGGGGAAAAGACTCGTGTGTCTCGGGGGGAGCGGGCGAAGGCTGACGAGGCGCGTGGTGCTCGTGTTGAGGCGAAGCAGGAGGAGTACAAGGGGGATTCTGCTTATCCTGCGTATTTGCGTTCTCGTGGGAAGCGGTTGTGG
Source organism: Corynebacterium lubricantis DSM 45231 (assembly GCF_000379425.1). Classification (GTDB taxonomy): domain Bacteria; phylum Actinomycetota; class Actinomycetes; order Mycobacteriales; family Mycobacteriaceae; genus Corynebacterium; species Corynebacterium lubricantis. The sequence continues at coordinate 2,964 of NZ_KB902191.1, read as the reverse complement.
GATGAATTGACTTCGCAGTTTGAGCTGACTCCTCAGTTGCGGGAGTTGGTGACTGAGGCTTGTCGTTTAGCTGATCGTTTAGAGCGGATGGCTGCTGCGTTGTCTGCGAACTCGACGTTGTGGTTTGAGCTTGGGGAGCCTGAGGAGTCCAAGGATGGTGATGTTCAGGTCCAGGTCGTGGTGAACAACATGTTGTCGGAGGCTAGGCAGACTCAGGCTGCGTTGGCAACGTTGTTGAACAAGATTGGTGTGATTGAGAAGGCTACGGCGCGTTCTGGTGGGGAGTCTGTGATGGATCAGTTGGCTCGTAAGCGTGAGGAGCGTTTGGAGGCTGCGCGTAAGCAGGCTGGTGAAGCCTAGTGGCGGTTCAGGTTGATAACCGGTACCAGGTGCCGGATTCGCAGTTTGAGGTCCAATCGGAGTTTGTGGGTGAGCAGGTTCCACCCATCATGCATGTTCCTGAGTGGGAGTGGACCGCTGGTGATGATGTCATCGACTTGGCGGAAGCAATTGGGGAGAACCCGATTCCGTGGCAGAAGCTTGTTACTCGTAATGCTTGCTCCGAGAATCCGTTGACGGGGAAGTGGAATAACTTTCAGGTTGGCCTGGTGGTTCCTCGCCAGAATGGTAAGAACTTCATTACTCGGATTGTCGAGTTGGCGCATCTGTTTGTGTTTGGCACCGAGAAGATTGTGCATACTGCGCACTTGTTTAAGACGGCGCACAACGAGTACTTGGAATTGAAGAAGATCATTGAGCGGGTGCCTGAGTTGATGGATCAGGTGCGTTCGATGCCTGATTCTAAGGAAACGGCAATCATTTTGAAGGATGGGCGCAGGATTGATTTCTTGGCTCGTGCTAATGCTTCTGGTCGTGGTTTGCAGGGTGATTTGGTGATCTTGGACGAGGCTTTTGCTTTGTCTGAGACGCTTGTGGCGGATCTTCTTCCTGTGTTGTCTGCGCGACCGAATGCGCAGGTTTGGTATACCTCTTCGACTGGTTTTGATTACTCGACGGTGTTGAAGAATGTGCGGGACCAGGCGATGCAGGGTGATAAGAAGCATTTGGCTTATTTCGAGTGGTCTGCTGATTTGAAGCAGGTGTCGTGGGATTCGGTGGAGGCTGTTCAGGCTTCTAATCCGTCGTTGGGCTATACGCAGTCGTGGGATTGGATCAATGAAGTTGAGCTTGGGGTGATGCCTGAGGAGGCTTATCAGCGTGAGCGTTTGGGTGTGTGGGCTGATAATTCTTCGGATGCTGCGATTGGGGTTGATCGTTGGGCTCGTGGTTTGGCTACGCCTGAGGCTTTGGTGGGGGCGAAGGTTGTGAAGCGTTCGTTGGCGTTGGAGGTGACTCCTGATCGTGATATGGCGTTTTTGGCTGGTGTGGCTTTGTTGAAGGATGGCAGGGTTGTTGGTGACATTGTTGCGGCGCGCGATGGTGTTGCGTGGATTCAGGATGAGGCTAAGCGTGTGGCGAAGAAGCATAAGCCTGTGGCTGGGATTGTTGTGGATGCGTTTTCTGGTGCAGCGTCGGTGGCGATGCAATTGGCGAATGCTGGGATCGAGGTGTCGTTGGCTTCTACGAAGGATTTGACGAGGGCGACTGAGGAGTTGTTCGACCGGTTGGTGTTTGAGGATGAAGGTGTGTCTGACCCTCAGTTTTTGCATTCGTCGCATCCGTTGCTTGATGATGCTGCGCATACTGCTCGCCGTCGTTTGGTGGGGACGTCGCAGTCTGCGTGGACGTGGAAGCAGTTTGGGGAGGTTCGTGTGGAGCCTTTGCGGGCGATGACTTTGGCGTTGGCTGGGTTGTCGATGGAACCGGTTGGGAAGCAGAAGAAGAGGAAGGGGCGTGTCGCATAGCGATTCTGTCTTTAACCGTTTAGTCCCGTTCCACGTTGCGTGACAATTACCAGCATGAATCCAAGCGAAATTAAAGAACTATTTGACCGGTTAAAGGCAAAACTAGACCGCCAGGGCCGTGACTGTGATGCGGTGGATTCGTGGACCAAGCCCGAACTTGATGTTGGTTTCCAGTTGCCGCGTAAGGCGACTATGGAGCACAGGCAGTTGGCTAAATTATCCCGTACCCCGTGGCTGAAACTCGTCGTGGACAACGTTGTGCAAGCGATGTACGTCGATTCGATTACCGGTAGCGATGGCCCATCTAAGGATGCGTGGCGGTTGTGGATGCGGAACGGTTTGCAGTCGCGCCAGGTGGCTAATCACCGTTCGATGGTGTCGTATGGGCATTCGTATGGTGTGGTGTCTGCTGCGGATCGTGGTGAGACTCGCCTGCGTTTCCTTTCACCGCGGCGTATGGCTGTGGAGTTCGCGGACCTTGAGGACCCGTACCCTTCTGCTGCGCTGGAGGTGGTTAAGACTCAGGGGAAGAAGCAGTATTTCATTCTGCGTGTGCCAGGCTTGGAGTACCGACTATCAAAGGTGGAACAGGATGGCGATACGGAGATGGAAGGCTTGGCTGTAGGTGAGCCTTTCCAGACTGGCCTGGCTTATGTTCCCGTGGTTCAGTTCGCCAATCAGCGTGACCTGGATGGCAACGTTTCCGGTGAGGTGCTTCCGTTGATTCCTGCGGCGAAGCGGATCAACAAGACCTCGTATGACCGACTGCTGGCCCAGCACTACAACTCGTGGAAGGTCAAAACTGTAACGGGACTCGATATGCCTGAGGAACTTGACGAGGATGGTGATCCTACCGGCGAGTTGGACCGTGAGGCTACGGAACGGTTGAAGATGAAGCTGGGCCAGGATGACATTCTGGTGGGTGAATCGCCGGATACTAAGTTTGGGACTCTCGATGCGACTGCGCTAGATCCGTTTGTTAATTCTTGGCGTTCGGATATTGAGGGGTTGCGTCCAATAGTGTGGTGTACAGCTACCGCCTGGTGAACCCCCCCTGCCGACCAGCAAGGAGACCACCGCGGTACCTTTCGACTCAGCT
>NZ_KB902190.1 GCF_000379425.1 Corynebacterium lubricantis DSM 45231 | reverse complement strand
GACCAATGTCGTGGGGATCTTCCCTGACCGTGATTCGGTGGTCCGGTTGGTCGGGGCAGTGCTGGCTGAGCAGCATGAGGACTGGATGCAGCAGCGTCGGTACATGCCTCTGGCGATGCTGTCCTCGACGGCGGAGATGCTGGCGAAGGCCCGGGCAGCTGACGGCGTCGGCGTCGTTGTCGGTGACGGTCAGGAGGCTCTGGTGGCGTAAGGAATCCTGTTCCGTCAGCGGTCAGTTCATCGCTGAGTCAACCGCTGGCGGATACACCACTCAAAAGGACTTGACCGGAACCATCGTCGTATTCGGCGGATCCGAGGGAAGTGCCAATCACTTACTCTCGCGCGAGCTCCAATCCGAAGGCTTCGACGTCATCTCGGCTTACTACTTCGGCCAACCAGGTCAACAGGAGCAACTAGTTGAAGTGCCACTAGAGATTTTCGACGAGATTTTGGCGCGTGTCGACGAAGGACCGATCACCGTCATCGGAACCTCGAAAGGGGCGGAGTTGACGGCGAATTTGGCCGCGCGTTACGACGAGATCGACCATATTGTTTTGTTTGCTCCTGCTGAATACACCTATGCTGGCCTGTCCTTTGGCGGGCCTGACCAGTTCAGCAGTTTTACTTATGGGGGCGAACCGGTGGAATTTGCACCATTTCCCACTCAGTATGATGGCGCGTTCACCATGCTCAGCAGGACATTCCTGGGTCTGCCAGTTTCTTATCGAGCATCGTATGAAGCAGCTGCCGCGTCGGCACCAAAAGGCGCGAAGATTGACCTTTCAAAGTTCACGGGAACCGGGCTAGCCTTTGCAGGTGATGCTGACCCGATGTGGCAATCCGAAGTTGCGGCGCGAGACCTTTCGGCCGCGGTGCCGGGAATTGAAGTGGTTGTATATTCCGGCGCGGGCCACCTCTTCGCCGAGGACATTACGAAAGTCTATCCGGGCTGGGAAACCATGCTTGGGGGTACTGTTGAAGCAAACCGGAATGCAAAGCACGACTCCGATGCAAAGCTGCTCACTGCGTTACTGACGTGGCACCACTGATCGGCGCATGCGCACACCTTTCCACAGAAGCCACACGATGAGTACCACTTCTCCGAAGAAGGACACCGTAGATATTTCGAAGCCAGGGGTGAATCCAAACCACACGGCAAGTGCATCAGCAACATAGCCGACTCCGGCAATGAACAGCAGAACTCCGACCCACGTTGGCAACTCAGCGGATCTATAAAAGGAGGCAGCCATCAAGAACAAATGTATGCCGAACAACAGGAGCGCCCGATCCCAGATGTAGTTGAAGGAATCGGCATCGCGGGCAATGAGTAGGTAGACCCCAGCGCCGAGAAGAGCGATTGCATAGATAATCCGAAGAATTGCGGAGCTGAGCGCGAGGTTTTTGCCCCCTGACCTGGTGACATAGAACAGGGCTACAGCTACCGCAATATCAAGGAGGCCGACTAGAAGAGCGATGACTCCGGCCAGAGTGAGAGAACCATTGGGAAGCGCGGTAAGAAACCCAATAGGGGAGAGAACAGCCATGAGCAGCAGGCCGAAACCTGCGACGAGGTAAGAGTGTGACAGGTGCATGAGGAACTCCCAGCGAGTCGGGTCAAAAGAAAACGATCCTTCCGGAATCAAGTATTTCGGAAGAATCGCTGTTCGGCTGGGTGCTAGTCCAGAGTGCTAATCCTTGTACACTTCTTGGGCCATGCGGAAGGCTGCCCACGCTTTCGGCCAGCCCGCGTAGAAAGCCGCGTGAGTGAGAATCTCGGCCATTTCTTCTGCCGTGACTCCGTTATTCTTCGCGCGTTCAATGTGGCTTTGGAGGGAGCTATCCAAAACGCCGCTGGACATCAGAGCGGTCACCGTGATCATGGAGCGATCGCGGGCTGAAAGCTTGTCTTCCCTGGCCCAGACCTGACCGAAGAGGACGTCGTCGTTAAGCTCGGCGAACTTTGGCGCGAACTCTCCGAGGACGTCGCGCCCGGCTGTAACCTTGTCTGCCATTTCGGGCCTACTTTCCTGCGAACACAGGGAACGCGCTGTGATCGCCATAGTTGCCAGGAGCGGGTTTGTGGTCGGGGTTTTCCGTTGAAGGGGTAGGGGCGGTCTCCACGGACATGGTAGGGGCCGACACCGTAGTTGATGTCGGCCCCTGGTGCTCTTGCGGCGGGATTACTTAGCTGTCGTGATCACCCTCCTCGCGATTCGCCTTGGCCAGGTGACGACGCATGTCGTAGTCACCGATGTGAACCCGACGCCCGTTATTGAGCCGGCTGACCAACGAATCCGCCCCGACCCGGTTGGGCAACACCTCCACCCAGTACGCGGCGGATGACTGCGAGGAAATGATCGTCGGGAGTCGGCCATCACGGTCGATTATGATCTTGGTCAGGTCTTCTTGCCCGCGTTGGTCAATGCTCAAGGTGAGGAAGTCGTCGATGATGAGGACATCGACATTCATCAACTTCGTCATCGCATCGGCATACCGTGGATCCGTCGGCGAGTAGACCGCAAGCTTCGCGACCAACTGATCCAGCCGTGAGTTTGCCACGGAAAACCCGGCCTGACACGCGGCGACACCGATCGCGCAGGCAATATAGGTCTTGCCGGCCCCGGCAGGGGCAAACAGGTGCACATTCGCCGGATTCTCCCGCCAGTTCGTCGCGGCCACGCGCTTGAGCTGGCGTTCATTGATACCACGCTCAGCAGCGTTGATTACCTCACCCAGGCTGGCCTGCGGATAACGAAAATGCGCCTGAGTGATGGCCTTGGCGATGTTGCGTTCACGACGCTGGGCGTCGGTGGCGTCGACCGCGCGCAGGAAGATCTCCTCCGGTAACGCATCGGCGTACTCGTCACTGGTGACCAGGTCGAAGAAGTTCTCCGCGAACCGCGACAAGCGCAGTGAGCGGAGTTTTCTCTGGGTCGTTTCATCGATGTCGGTCATGAGCTACTTTCCCTCCTGCTCATCATCGAAGTGACTGGCCGGGCGGATGAACACCGCATCCGACAACTGGGACAGATCCACCTGCCGCGGCGCACCCGGTGCCGGAGGTGATGTTGTGGTGGGCCGGGCGTGGGCGATGTCGGCCTGGATGCGTTTGATCACCGACATCGTCGGCACCAACTGCTTGTCCACCAACTGCGCGCACGCCGGTTCCAGGGTGGTCTTGTCGTGCTTGCGGCCGAGGTTGGCCAGGATATTGCGTGACAACGTCAACCCGCGGGGCACACTCGCGCGGTTACGGTCAAGGATCATCGTGATCACCGTGGTCGTGGCCGGCCCGAAGGAACCCGCCCACGCCATAAGCTCATCCCGGGTGAGCACATTATGCCCGTCGGCATCCCCGGACGGTCCGTGGGTGACATCGGTGCTGTAGCGGTAGCGAAACCCATGCATGCGGGTGTGTTCGGCCACGAGCCGGTCACCGTCGAAGATGCTGACCAGGTCGGTGGTCAGCCGTGCCCGTAGCGTCTTGCCCACCAGTGCAAACGGCACCGAGTAGTACTGGTAGTCACAGCTGATGTGCCAGTTGCGGTCGGCTTTCACACTGCGCCAGGACACCTCCGTGAATGCCAAGTCGGGAAGATCCCGCATCATCGGCGCTTCGTCCTCATTGAAGCGCTGGCGGCGGGTGGATCCGTCCGGGCGAGTCATGGAGTCGTTGATGTCGGCCAGGCGCTCGGCGATGGCGTCGTTGAGCTCATCAAGGGTGTAGAACTGTTCACCGTGGAAGTACCCCAGGATGCGGTTGTAGGCGATCTGCACGGCTCGTTCCACTGCGGCCTTGTCCCGGGGTTTTCCTGGCCTGGTGGGCACGATCGTGATGTCGTAGTAGTCGGCGAAGTCCGCGTACCGGCTGGTGATCGCCCGGTAGGAGGAGCTCTTTTTCGGTTGGTAGGTCGCCGTTGAGGCGTTGTCGGGGACGATGACCGCGGGTAGTTTGCCGAGGTAGTTCAGGGCCTTGACGTGGCAGTCGATCCAGGCGCCCATCTTTTCGTTGGCGGCTGCGACCGCGAACATCAGCCCTGAGTAGGGGCAGACACCGATGAACAGGGATGCCTTGAATCCCACCCGGCCGGTGGCCTGGTCGTGGACGGGGATCTTGTCGCCGGCCCAGTCGACGTAGAATTCCTGACCTGGCTCGTGGTTGACGACGTCGACGAGGTCGTTGGCCTTGATATACGCAGCCAAGCCGTCGCAGAACTGGGAGTACTGGTACTTCGACAGGCCATCAGTGGTGGGGGCGGCCAGGTAGTCCATCCACAACGTGTGCCTGGTCAGATGCTGGTTGTGGGTGAGCTTGGTGGCCAGTGCCTTGAAATCCGGCTGGTCGTAGCCCTTCGATCGTCGGCTGCGGTGATCGGTGAAGGTCTCATCGAAAAACGTCGGCGGCAGCTTCAGGAAGCTGTCCGGCGTGATGTCGTGGTCGTCGATGACCGCCTGGACCTTGGCGATGTCCCGATTCGAGCAACCCAGGGCCGCTGCGATGTAGGAGTAGCTGCGGTTGTCCAGACGTAGGGCCATGATCTCTTTGAATTGAGCCATGGGAGGTATCTCCTTGGTATGAAACCGTGTCGCAGCCCTGCGGGGTGCAGGCGCTGCCACCAAGAAGACTTCCCTAAAATCACCGGCCCTACCGGATACGTAGAAGGGGCCTACCAACTACGCGGACATCCCCGACCAACTACCCCGAAATGGCAACAGGCTGGTTCTTGGGGCGTCGGTGACTTGATTAGAGCCGCCGTGGAGAAAGGAGCGGCACGCATCATCATCGGGCTGGGTGGAAGTGCAACCACCGATGCGGGCTTCGGGATGGCTCAAGCCCTTGGAGCGGAGTTTGTCGCTGCTGATGGCACGCTTATTACCAAGGTGTGCGATATCGGTAGTGTTGCCAGCGTCTGTCTGGACAATGTTGATGTGCGATTGTCAGCGGTGAAGTTCGTCATTGCCTCGGATGTGCGTAATCCGCTCACAGGCACACAGGGAGCAGCAGAAGTGTACGGCCCGCAAAAGGGGCTTGATGAATCCGACGTAGTTGAAGTTGACGCTGCCATCGAAAAATTTGCGGAAGTCGTTGAGCAGGAAGTCGGTGAGGCTGGACTAGCTGATCAACCAGGTGCGGGTGCCGCCGGCGGTTTAGGTTTCATGGCTGCGGCACTTCTCAAGGCGGAGGTGCGCTCGGGCGTGGATTTGGTCCTTGATGAAACCAGTGGAGAGCGCTGGCTTGAACTAGCCGACCTACTTATTACTGGTGAGGGTAGAATTGATGCGCAAACTCTCAGCGGTAAAGCGCCCGCCGGCGTCGCAGAGCGTGCCCGCGCGCGCCAAATTCCGGTAGTCGCGGTGTGCGGCCAGCATCAACTCGATGGGACATCGTCCAGCGATATATTTGACGCGATATATAGCTTGACCGAGTATGAAGCTGATGTAAACGAGTGCATCCGTAATCCGCTGCCCATTCTTAAACGCATTGGCCAAGACATTTCAGTACGCCATTTGGCCTGAAGTCCTCGGGCGCAGCTGCGACGTAGGAGACGCGCTCGTCGCTAAGCGCCCGCGTAGGACCCGATGCTCCACACGTTTCCGTCGTGGTCGCGGACGGCTGCGCCGCGTCCGCCGTACGGTTTGTCGTTAGGCTTATCGACGACGGTCGCTCCGGCATCTACTGCTCGGGTGAAGGAGGCGTCGACTTCGTCGTCGTTGTCCACGACGATGTAGCAGCTGGAAGATCCCACCTGGCGGTCTAGCTCTGAGGCATCACCTCGAGCGGAACCGAACATCACCCCGCCACGCAAGTGTGAGAATTCGGCGTGCTCGACAACGGAGGAGTCTTCGGGGTTACGGATGAGGAGGTGTTCGGTGAAGCCTAGGGCTTCCAGTAGGGCGATTGTGCGATCGACGTCGGTGGTCCGGAATGCGGGAAAAACCGTGGTGTTCATGGTTCCCATTGTGCCGAATTGCGGAGACTGCTGCGTCCACAAAGCAGCGGGCGGTTTAGTCCCCGCCGATCACCCCGCGGACGTGCTCCACGATCGGCTTGATGGCTGAGGGGTCTCGAAAGTCGATGACCTTGCCATAGGACTCATACATCATTTGTGACTCATGGTCGCCCTTGGCTGCTTGCCGTTTGGCCAGCCGCGTAACTATCCACATCATCGCTCGGTGCCTACGGGACATGCGCGGATAGTCCAGTCCGCCACGGACATGAAACCACGTCATGCGGGAACGGATACTTTCCGGAAATGCGGAATCAATCACTGACCGATACGCATTCACATTCTTGGGGTTCTCGGGATCTGATGCGCAAACCGTCACCCCGATGAGCGGAATCTGCGGTGACTTGTCGACAAGCTTGGCAAACTCCTTAGCTCCCAGGAGACCGCGGGCATAAATGGGACAGACCAGAACTACAGCGGAAGCCTGCGAAATGTTGGGGTAGGGGGTGGCATCAAGATCGAAAAGGGCACCGCCTAGTTCTTCAGAAAGCCACTCTGCATAACTTTTCGAGTGGCCGTAGTGGCTGCGATAGGTGATGACCGGGTGGATCGGATAGTCCTCCATAACCCCGAGTCTATGCAGTACCCTTCGAAAGCTCCGGGCAAACCATTGTGGCCGCTTTAGCTAGGCTGGGGCTGAACTCTTTCGACACAAGGAGCTTTCCCACCATGAGTTTCAACGTCTATCTTTCCGGCGAGATTCACACCGATTGGCGCGAGGAGATCCGGCGCGGCGCCGAAGCCGTCGGCCTCGACGTCGTCTTCACCGCACCAGTGACCGATCACCCCGCGAGTGATGCCGCCGGTGATCACCTGGGCGAAACCCCGAGTTCGTACTGGCGTGATCACCAGTCCGCCAAGGTCAACGCCATCCGCACCCGCAGCTTGATCAGCGATGCTGACCTAGTGGTCATTCGATTCGGTGATAAGTACAAGCAGTGGAACGCAGCCTTCGACGCCGGCTACGCCGCAGCTCTGGGAACGCCGTACATCACGCTTCACGACGAAAACCTCGTCCATCCTCTCAAGGAGGTCGACGCCGAGGCGCAAGCCTGGTGCACGACTACTGATCAGGTGGTGGAGACATTGCGTTACGTGCTCAGGGATTAGTTCACGCGGATTAATCTTCAGTGAGGGATTCGGTAAACGGTGGGCAACCGTGTCGTCGTTCCCCGTACTTTCGGGTCCTGAGGGGCAGCGAAGATCATGTGATTTGAGTTTCAATGAATAAGTCCGATCAGGTTTTCCAATCGGCCGGGTCGGGTGACTGTCCGGAAAAATCCCTGACTCCTAAGAAGTGGAGACTCATCCATGACTAAGTCTTTGGCCACCTACATCGCTCTACCTGGAAACACCGCCGAAGCCTTCCGCCACTGGCACGAGGTGTTTGGAGGTGAGTTGAACCTACTGACGTACTCCGAGACCCAGCTTGAGGGTATGCCGTTTACTCCCGATCCCGATGCTGTTGCGCATGTCACCCTGGAACTTCCCGGCGGACATCTCGCCGGCGGTGACCAGATGCCGGGTGAGGCAGCCTCTCCGGTGGAGGGCACCTGCTACTCCCTCCTGTATAACGTTGACACTCCAGATGAGGCTCGCGAACTCATTGACAAGCTCGTCGCCGGCGGCGGCGAGGTCAACATGCCCTTCGATCAGGCGCCGTGGGGTGACTGGTACGGCCAGGTCTTCGACCGCTTCCGCGTGATGTGGGCGTTTAACGTGCCTGCCGCTAAGTAGTTGCTCAGCGCGTATATATGACGTCACAACACCCAAGGGGCGGGCAGCGGATATTCCGGTGCCCGCCCCTTGGGTGCAAACATTTCGTAGTCACTCAACAGTAAATTCAGTGCACATGACCTGTACTTTTGTCGGGAGGCGGAGCAATAATCTGGCGACGGTGCCGGTCTTGGACCTCGCCTAGATGCTGACCTTCTCGCTTTCTTCCGCAGATTCCTCGCGCCGGGACAGTTTGGACGGCCACCAGACCTTGGGGCCGATGTCGTAAACCAAAGCCGGGACGAGCAGCGAGCGGACGACGAAGGTGTCCAGTAGAACGCCGAAGGCGACGATGAACGCCAGCTGCACCAGGAAGAGGATGGGCAGCACCGAAAGCGCGGCAAACGTTGCGGCCAACACCACGCCGGCCGAGGTGATCACCCCACCGGTCACCCGAAGGCCACGCAGGACGCCGGCGCGGGTGCCGTGCTTGAGTGACTCCTCGCGCACGCGCGTCATGAGAAAGATGTTGTAGTCGATGCCGAGTGCGACAAGGAAGATGAAGCCGAACAGCGGGACGGTTGGATCCGCGCCGGGGAAGTCGAAGACGTGATTGAAGACCAGCGCCGACACTCCCATGGCTGTGCCGAAGGAAAGCACCGTGGTGGCCACCAGCAGCACTGGTGCCACGATCGAACGCAGCAGCGCCATGAGGATCAGCAGAATCACGACTAGCACGATAGGGATGATGAGGTTGCGGTCGTGCGTGGCGGTGTCGTTGGTGTCGATCGCCGTCGCGGTCACACCGCCGACCAACGTCTCGCCCTCAAGATCGGCGAGCTGGTCCCGTAGGTCGCGCACCGTCGACTCCGCCTCCGCAGAGTCCGCCGCGTCGGTGAGCGTCGCCTGCAGGAGCACCTGACCGTCGATGACCGTCGGCTCCGGGCTGGCGCCGGCGATCTCCTGGATGGTGCCGCTCTCGTCGATGGGCGCGGTGCCCGACGGCGAGTCCTGGGCGGTGACCGTCACGGAGCTCAACCCCTCGTGCTCGGCCAGCACGCCGGCAGCATCTGCGACGTGTGTGTCGTCGACGAGCACATACACCGGCGAGCCGGAACCGCCGGGGAAGTGCTCGCCGAGCGCTTCCTGCCCGTCGCGCGCCGCCGACTGGCCGAGGACGAGCTCGGACTGCGGTACACCTGAGGCCTGCAGCTGCGTGGCGCCGATAGCCCCGAAGGCGAGGACGATGGTGGTCAGCAGCCACACGGCTCGGGAGCGGCGTTCGACGAGCCGGGCCACTGCGGCCCAGGGGCCGGTCGTGGAGGCGGCGGCGTCCTGTTGGTCGTCCGCGTCGTAGTGGGGCCGGCGCGGCCAGAAGGCCGCCCTGCCCAGCAGGTAGAGGACGGACGGCAGGAAGGTCAGGGCCGAGAACATCGCGAAGACGATGCCTATCGACGCCACCGGCCCGAGCGTGCTGTTCGACTTCAAATCACTGAGCAACAGGCACAGCAGGCCGGCGATGACCGTGCCGCCGGAGGCGAGGATTGGCTCGACGGAGCCCTTCCAGGCTTTGAGCGTGGCGTGCCAGGCGTGCTCTGTGTGTCTGAGCTCCTCGCGGAAGCGCGCGACATAGAGCAGCGAGTAGTCGGTGGCGGCGCCGATGACGAGGATGAACAGGATGCCCTGGGTCTGCCCGCTGAGCAGGAGGATCTCGGCGTAGGCGAGCCACCACACGACAAGAAGTGCGACGCACAGGGCGAAGACGCTGGTCGCCAGGACGGCGAAGGGGAGCAGGAGGGAGCGGTAGACGACGATGAGGATGAGGAATACAGCCGCAAGCGCCACGGCGAGCAGGAGGCCGTCGATACCCGCGAAGGCGCTCGAGAGGTCGGCGCTGAAGCCGGCCGGGCCGGTGACGTAGGCGCTCAGCGACGGGTCGAGCCCGTCGGCGAGTAGTTCGTCGAGCGCTGCGACGGCGTCGGCGGTGTCGGCCTCGGAATCGAGGGGAATGAACGCCTGCGCGGCAAGTCCGTCCTCGGAGGGGATCGGCGGGGAGGGCTGCTCGGCTACGACGTCCAGCTCCGCAGCCTCGTCGATGGTGGAGGTGATCGCGCCGAGCTGGGTCTCATCGAGTTCATCGTCGCCGACGATGACGACGATGGCGGGAATCGCGTCGGAGTCGTTGAACTCGGAGAGCTTCTCCTGGACCACGGACGCGTCCGCCGACTCGGGGAGGTAGAGGGTCTGGTCGTTGCTGGAGACCTCGCTGACCTTGCCGAAATAGGGTCCGCCGACGGCGGCGCCGGCGAGCCAGGCGACGATGAAGATAGCTGGAATGAGGACCCGCAGCCAGCGGGGGACGTTTGTGAGCATGTGGTCGCCTTTCGGCCGAACGAAATTTATCTGGATAGGAGAGTTGCTAGCCTAGCATAGTATATTGGAGTGCTATGATGAGCGCATGAATGGGACGGGGCCCGTGGGGCAGGCCAACGAGGGCGAGGGGCTCCGAGGAGCTCGGCAGTCGCCGGGCTTCTATGACGTTGACAGTAATGACCCGAAGCATGAATTGGTCAATCGCGAGCATCTCTCCGCGGAGGAGCTGACCCAGATTAACGCCTTAATGGCGGCGATGGGGGAGCTACGACGGGCGGAGGAACGCCTCAGCGACGCCTCGCTCGAGTACATGAAGTTGGGCAAGACCGATATGCGGGCCCTTCACTACCTCATCGTTGCGGGCAACACCGGGGAAGTGGTCACAGCCACGACCCTGGCCGCGCACCTCGACATCACGAGCGCCTCGACGACGAAGCTGCTCGATCGGCTCGCGCGCGGCGGGCACATCACACGCACTCCGCACCCAGAGGACCGCCGATCCACGCAGATTCACATCACTGAGGAGACGAAGCAGGCGGCGATGCAGACCGTTGGCAAGCAGCAGGCCCGCCGATTTGCCGCCGCGGCCAGGCTGAGCCCCGCAGAACGCGAGGTGGTGACCAAGTTCCTCCGCGACACCGCGGGAGAACTCGCCGCGGACATGGACTGGAGTTAGTCGGCTAGCGGTCAGCGAGGTCGCGACGACGAAAACCGGCAAGCCCGACGAGCGCGAGCACAACGGCCAGTCCAGTGAGTACGAGGAGTGGAGCGACTTTCACGTCTGCCTCGGGGACAAGCGGAATGTGCCACAGCGGGGAGATGCCGCGCGCCCAGTCGGGCAGGTTGAGGAGCTCGCCGAGGAAAGAGACGAGTGCCGACCAGGCCACCAGCAGCCAGGCCAACAAGGTAAAGCGTGGAGCCCACCCATAGAGGGCGAGGGAAAGTCCGCCGAAGAAAAGTACCACAGGGAGGTAGGCCGCGGAGGCCAGAGCCGTCTCGCCCAGCCATGCCCAGTCCCCGGTTGTGGCGCTGACGCCGGCCCCGACGCCCAGGCCGAGAACGACGGTGACCAAGATAGACAGGCTGGTGATCACTGCGCCCCAGCCGGCGATGAATCCGGTGCGCGAGGTGCCCGTCAGCAGGACTTTCTCCAGGCGACCGGCGTACTCCTCGCCGCGGATCGCTAACACCCCGCCCACCATTAACGCCGCTGGAGCGAGCATGTTGAACGACAATATGACCGCAGCGAAGGATTCGGTGAGTGAGTCCACGTCTAGGGGGACCCAGCTGGCGAGGTCCGGAGTCGACTCAACCATGGGTTCCAGCTCGTTGGCGAGCGAGCCCATCGCCGCCGCGAGCAGGAATAGTCCCACGCCCCAGGCGATGAATCCGCCGCGGCGCAGCCGCCAGGCCAGCCCAGCGGGCGAGAGTAGGTAGCGGTGGGCCTCGGCCGGGCCGTCGGCACCTGCGCGCAGGCCGGCGCCGAGGTCGCGACGGTGGTTGAGTGCTGCAGCAATGAGGAAGAGCAATACAGCCACGCCCAAGGAGATGAGAAGTGGCCACCAGCGCAGATCGACGTAGAGGCGGGTCTGCTGTGCCCAGGCGAACGGGGAGAGCCAAGACAGCCAGGATCCCTGGGGGTCGATGACGTCGCCGATGCCGCGCACGACGAAGGCCAGCGCAATGAACCCAAGGGCTGTGCCTCGGGCGGGGCCGGCGAACTCAGAGACCTGCGCGGTGACAGCGGCAACGCCCCCGAAAACCATGCCGGTCAACCCGGTGGCCACGCCGAAGGCGATCGAGTCGGTGGTCGCTGCTCCGGCGGCGATCAGTCCGGCGGTGACGGCGATGGCCACGAGCAAGTTGGCTATTACCAAGGTGAGGACCGTGGCAGAAGCAGGGGCGAAACGGCTGATCGGCAGTGCGCCCAGCATTTCAAGGCGGCCGGATTCCTCCTCGGCGCGGGTATGACGCACGACGAGCAGGACGCTCATGATGGCCGCCGGCAGGAAGACGTAGAGGGAGAGCTCATTGGCCAGGGCTGCACCCAGGGTGTAGTCGTCGGTGGCGAGCAGTGGTCCGGTCATCATCACCGCGGCGGGGTTGTGCAGCAGTTGGGCGCGCGTGGCCAGGGCCTCCGGGGTGGGGTAGGCATCCTTGATTGCTATGACCGAGGCCCACACCAGGATGAAGAACCCGAGAAACCACGCGGGCAGCTGGATGCGGTCGAGCCTTAAGTTGAGGCGCAGGAGCATGCCGGTTCCGTTCATGGCTGTCATGATGCGTCCTCTTCTTGGGCCTCCGAAAGGTCGTCGCCGTAGTGGCGCAGGAACAGGTCCTCCAGCGAGGGCGGAGTAATAGTGAGATGTTCGACATCTAACCGGTGCAGCTCAGGCAGCAACTCGGCGATGTGGGCATCGTCGACGTCGAAGGTGAGCCGGTCGCCTTCGACACGTAGGTCGTGCACGGCATCGAGCCGTGTCAATTGCGTGGCATCGGCCTGCGTGCGGGCGGTGACCTTGGAACGTGTGAGGTGGCGAAGCTCCGTCAGCGTGCCGGATTCGACGTCGCGTCCGGCGCGGATGATTGTCACTGTGTCGCAGAGTTTCTCCACCTCGGACAGGATGTGGCTGGATAGCAGCACCGTGGCACCGCGATCGCGCAGTGCGCGAACCTCCTCGGTGAAGGTCGCCTCCATGAGCGGATCCAGTCCTGAGGTGGGCTCGTCGAGAAGAAAGAGTTCTGCGTCGGTGGAAAACGCCGCGACGAGCGAGACCTTCTGCCGGTTGCCTTTGGAATAGGAGCGGGCCTTTTTCGTCGGGTCGAGGTCGAAGCGTTCGAGTAGTTCAGCGCGGCGCTTTCGGTGGGTGGTGCCGCGTTGGTGGCGGGTGAGCACGTCGATGGCTTCGCCGCCGGTGAGGCTCGGCCAGAGGTTGGTGTCGCCGGGGACGTAGGCAACGCGGCGGTGTAGCTCGACCGCATCGGCCCATGGGTCTAGGCCGAGAACCTTGGCGGATCCGGAGTCCGCGCGGAGCATACCTAGCAGCACGCGGATCGCGGTGGACTTGCCGGAGCCGTTGGGGCCTAAAAATCCGGTGACCTGGCCTGTGGGCGCGGTGAGCGAGAAGTCGTCGAGGGCTCGGGTGGTGCCAAAGGTCTTGGTCAGGTTGGTCGTGACAATCGCGGGGTGGGTCACGGTGTGCCGTCACTTTCTGGGGTTGCGTTCTGGGCGGTGAGGTAGGCGTCGAGAAGCGTGGAATCGGCCAGCAGTGGTGTGGTGTACAGCTCGAGGACGGGTCCGACGATGCGGGCGGAATAGTCGGCGAACCAGCGCGGCAGATCGTTCAGGTCGAGGTGCTCGGATTGGGCGGGCAGTTGGAGAAGCAGCGCGCCGAGAGCCTGCTCGGTGAGAACCCGGGCCCGTGCCTCGGGCGCGCGGCTGGGGCTGACGGTTCCGTCGCGCTCGCCCTCAGAGAGGTAGGCGAGTGCGTCCTCGGCAAAGGCGTCGACAAGCTGGCTTGTGAGTTCTCCGCCCTCCTGGAGGCGGCGCAGGATGTAGCCGGCGAGCGGGGCGAAGTCGTCGACACGCGCGAGGTCGGAGAGGAAAGCCGCTGGGCCGGCTGGGCCGGGCGCCAGCGTCTCCGACTTTCGTGCGCGGGCCTCGGCGAGGACGTGCTCGTCGCAGGCGCGGCGCAGGACTTCGGCGGAACCGAAGTGGTGGATGATCGTTCCGGCGGAGACGCCAGCCTCGGCGGCGACGGCGCGCGGGGTGAGGCATGCCCACCAGTGATGATGGTGGGGAGCGACCCAAAACTCGGGTTTTTGCAGAATCCTGCGAGTTTTGGGCGGCTGCTCACGCCGCCCAAACGAATAGCTCAGCAGCGTGAATCAATTCGGGGCACGTGGTGCAAGGCCCCGTCGGTGAGCTCTAGTCCACGAAGGGGAGAAGCAGATGCGACTGGTGCTCGGCATCCCGGTAGATCTTTGTGGTGGTGGCGCGACCGATCGGCAGGTGGAATGCGTCTGGCGGCAGCATCGCGTTGTGCTCGTCGGCGACGGGCTCGTTGTTCGACAGCTCGACGAGCAGGGTGTGGCCGGGCTGGAACGTCGCCGCGAACGGGTAGACACGGATGACGTACTCGTTGATCTCGCCCGGGGTGACCGGAGTCTTCGACGTGTGCGGGTGGATCGGGTTGCCCGGGGTCGACTCGGGCGAGAGCTCGTTGTGCGATGCCTTGAGGTAACCGGTGGTGATGAGCTGGCGTTTGCCGGAAGGGGCAACGTCCCAGAACCGCAGGATGAAGTTGGTGTCATCTTGGTCAATGGCGGCGAAGATGTGCGCGGCACCCGTGCCCTGCATTTCGGTGGGCTCGGTGAACTTCATCGACCAGGAAAGCTTGGCCACGTCGTTGCTCAGCATCATGGGCAGCTGCGTCATCGTGTCCGGAGCGGCCCACTCGACGCCCAGGTCCTCGGGGCGGGTGGACAGGATATGGCGCGGGCGGAGGTAGAGCGGACGGTGTGTCGGGGCGGTGACTGGGAACTGCGCGCCCGACACCGTCTTGTCCGATCCTTCGACGTGGACCGAGACCGTCGGCTCGTCGGTGATGCCGTTGTCCTTGCCCTTGAGGAAGTGGTCGTACCAGCGGAACATCTCGTCGTGGGCGTCGACGAAGGGGCGGGAGTTCATCGGCGGGTAGGGGAGCACGTCGAGCTTCTTGGGGCCCTGGACGGCATTGAAAAGCGCGATCGTACCGTCCATCGTCCAGCCGCGGCCCTGCGCGATCTGCAGGTAGGTCGGCACGGTGATGTTCGGTGCCAGTGTGATGGGGTTGCGTTCCTCGTACCACTCGCCGTCGAGGTCGTTCATGACGATGTCGAACCAAGCCTCGTGCTGGAGCGGGTACATGAGGTTGTGGAACATGTTCGGCCAGGCGGCGACGTCCGGGTCGCGGAGTCGTTCGGCGACCTTCTTCTCGATTTCTTCCGGTGTGAACTCCTCGAGCATGCGGGACTTGATGTTCTCGGTGAACGCCCAGCCTGAGTCCCCGCCGCGGCCCTCGCGGGCAGCGCGCGGCATGAGCCACATGACACCGCCGTGGTAGGTGGTCTCGTAGAAGTCGTAATGGCCACCGTTGACGAAGATCGCCTTGAGCGCGGGTGGGTTCTCAGCTGCGGCGAGCACCGACATGGAGCCGAAGTAGGAGGTGCCGATCATGCCGACGTTGCCGTCGCACCACGGCTGCTCGGCGACCCACTGGATGAGGTCGTAGGCGTCCTCGCCGAGCGAGACACCGCCGGCGTTGTAGTTGCCGATGTGCTCTCCCTCCGAGTAGCCGGAGCCGCGAATGTCGCCGATGACATGCACGTAATCCTCGTCGACGACGCGCGCGATGTCGCCGGCCTCGATGCAGCCGTCCCAGGTGACCGACGGGCGGTACTGGGCGGGCATGTACAGCGAGTAGGCCTGGAGTTCCTTGCCGTAGGGGGACAGGGCGATGAGCGCGGGCCGCGGGACGTCGTCGGGTTTATGGTAGGCGTCGGCGGAGAGGTGGACCCCGTCGCGCATGGGGATCCGCAGGTTCTTGTGCACGGTGATGTTCTTGCCACCTGCGGTGATGGTTTCTGTGCGGGGCTCGCGGAAAGGGAGGCTCGGCATGGGGTGTGCTCCTAGCGTCGACGTTGGGGGCCGGGGCGTCGTGATTCTGAGGATCCTGACCGCAACGGCATAGTTAGCATATTATTATACTAAAGTGGTGTGAGCAAGGCTCTCATCCCACGGCCACGTAATGTAGGTCACCAACCGGTGGAAGGATCGCCAACCATGTCAGTCAACATCAGCCCGCTCATCGCCCCTTGGGGGCGCTTCAGCCTCTACACATTCTTTATCGATGCGCAGCACCCAGCCGTCGTCGACACCGGCATCGCCAGCACGCCCGCCGACGGCATAGCTCCCGAGCTGGAGAAGCTGGGTAAGCGCGCCGAGAGCGTCGAATACATCTTGCTCACGCACGGGCACATCGACCACCTCGGTGGCGCGCACGCACTGTGGGAGATGACCGGCCGCAAGGCCAAGGTGGTCATCCAAGGCGAGGACCTCAAGTACCTGCAGCAGCGTCGCGCGCACGTCGACAACTACCTCGGTCTGCGGGACAACTACATTGACAACCCGGACGCCGAGGCGCAACAGACGGAGATGGCCGCCAACGCTATCTCCGGGGAAATGACCGCCGATATTATCGTCGCCGACGGCGACACGATCGACCTTGGCGATGCGACCATCCGAGTCGTCCACGTGCCCGGCCACTCGATGGGGTCGGTCGCCTACGTCGTCGAAGGCCAGAACGACGTCTTCGTCGGCGACTCCGTCCAGGTTCACGGTGCTGCCAACGGTTTCCCCGGCTACGAGGACCCGAACGCTTACCGCTCCTCGCTGCTGAAACTGCGCGAAATCGCGCCGCAGCGCATGTACATGGGCCACCCATACCGCACCGCCGACGGGGTCCCTTACCCGGTGGAGCTCGACCACGACGACGCGATGCGTGCAATTGAGGAGTCTCTGGAAATCGAAGATCGCATTCGCAACGTCTCGCAAGCAGCATTGAATGACGGCTTATCGACGAACGATTCCACCTATTCTCCTTTCGCCGATATCGCCGCGCAGCTGGGATACGAAGGCGACCCGACCCTGGAGCCGTCGCCTTTCTTCACCACGCTCGACGGGTACCGCAGGCTGTTTGAGCGGTAGCCGACTGCGCTGCACGAAAGGTAGCCCCGCCAGCAATGAATTTGCTGGCGGGGCTACCTTGCTTCGTAGGAGTTATGCTCGCGGGCTGAGGTCCTCAGCCACGTCAGCCTTCGCAGCCTCGGTGGCCTTCCCGATCTTGCTCGGCGCAGTCTCCTTGAGGAATAGTGCAGTGATCGAGGCGACCAACGCACCGCCGGCCGAGATCATCAGCGCAGCAGGCAGGCCCTGGGCATCGGCGACGATTCCCGCGACAATCGGGGAAAGGAATCCTCCGATGAACTCACCGAGGCCGGTGGGGATACCGACGGCTAGACCGATCATGGCCGGCGCAACGGACTCGGCGGGGATTACGGACATTGCCATTCCGCCAACTCCCATTCCGGCTGCGAAGACGAAGACACACAGACCAAGCAGAGCTGTGTTCTCCACGTAGATGACGGATAGTGGCGCCAGCACTGACAGGAGGCCGAAGATGACGGCAATCGGCTTACGTCCGAACTTGTCCGACAGCATGGGGACGATGAAACCCCATAACGCGGTACCTAGTCCGAAGGCAGACATGATCAACGACATCGTGGTTGGCGACAACCCACGCATATTGGTCATCAGCAACGGGGCGTAGACCTGCAGGACGATGAGATAGACCATGAACCCGCCGAACATGATGACGGAGAGGATGACATTACGGTTGCTCAGTACCTGGCGGATCTCGCCACGGGAGTGTCCGTCCTTCAGCTCGGCGGCGTAGTCGCTGCCCGCCTCGTCGTGGGGCTCCGGTTCGCGCATGATCTTCCACACGAAGAAGGCGATGATCAGTCCCGGGAGGACGGTGAAGAAGAAAGCGATGCGCCAGTCGAACGCCTGGGAGATGGCGACGATGACGATCGGGGCGAGGATGGAGCCAAACAGGCCGTTGGCCGTGTTCATGGTCAGACCCAGGTTGAAGCCCCGGCGATGCGGGGAAGACTCGATAGCCAGCACCGACTGGGTGGTCGGGATGGATGGGCCTTCGAACAGCCCCATGAGTAGGCGCAGGATGATCAAGTGGACGAAGGAGCCCACCAGACCCTGCATCATCGAGGCGATGGAGAAGGCGATGATCAGGCCGATGAGGAACATCCGCTTGGACTTCACCTTGTCCGAGAGTCGCCCACCGACGACGGAGGAGATCGACCAGGTCAGTGCCGCGGCTCCGGCGAGCATGCCGACCTGGGCGTTGTTGATCCCCAGATCCGCCTGGATGAAGGGCATGAGGAAGTTGATGGCCAACCGGTCGAAGAAGACGATGCCGACGGCGAAGAAGAACAGCAGGACGAGCTTGTTTTCGTAGGTCCAGAAGCCGGACTTCGGCGCTGGAGAGGTGGACGTGGGGCATGGAGCTGTGGGACATGGCGGCCTCTTTTGGGGTCACTCAATACAGCCGAGGGCTCGGCGGGCGAATTGGAAAGAAATGGGAGGGGATGAAGAAACTAACGGGAAGGGAGTAGTGCTTCGGAGTGAGACGCGTCGGTGTCGGAGTTAGACAACTGCTTCTGCTTCTGCTTTGCGATGGGAACCACGAGGAAGGCGGCAGCAGCGATGAACCCTGGAATGGCGAAGAACAGGAAGTTCATCTGGGAGGATGCACCCCAAGAAATCAGGAGCCCGCCGAAGGTCGGGCCCACAATGGCTCCGAGTCGGCCGATTCCGGAAGCCATGCCGATCGCCGTTGAGCGGATGTGAGAAGGGTAGTACTGGGACACGAAACTGTAGGAGATGTTTTGCGGACCCATCGTGCAGGCCCCGGCGATGAACACCAGCAGGAGAAGGATGAGGTAACTCTGGCCGTAGCCAAGCAGAATCAAGGACGCTGCTGCAATGGCGAACATCGGCACGAGTACCCGCTTGACTCCGATTTTGTCGGCTACGGTGCCCATGACAAGCGTGCCGACAATGGCGCCGACGTTCATGACTGCTTGGAAGGTCAGGCCAGAATTAAGAGCGTAGCCTGCGTCGACCATAAGGCCTGGGAGCCAGGTGTTCAGACCATTGACCATGAGAAGGCACATGAAGAACGCGACCCAGATCATCAATGTCGCTAGCGCGCGTCGGTTTTTGAACAACGAGGCGACCGGGCTGGAGGATTCTTCTGCCTGCGTGTCGTCCTCAGTCGTCAACGCAACGGAGGAGAAATCGGTATTCGGGTTGATTTTGGACAACACGCTGCGCAACTTGTTCTCCTCTCCTCGTGCGATGAGCAATGCGGGGGAGTCGACGAAGTAGCGGGCCATGACGGGGAGCAAGAGCAGCGGTATGCCACCGACGAGGTACACCGCGTGCCAGCTGAAGTGAGGCAGCACCGCCATGGCGACGAGCGCGGCGAGAATGCCACCGACCGAGAAGAAGCACATGACGATCGCGACGAAGCGATTAGCCAGGTTCTTTGGGGCGTAGTCGGTAAGCATCGCGATGATCGTCGGGAGGATGCCACCGATACCGAGCCCGGTGAGGAACCGAAAAACTGCAAACAACACCGGCGTCGGAGCGAGGGCACAGGCTATCGTGGCCAGGGAAAATAGGACTACGGCGAACACCAGGATGTTCTTTCGGCCGAAGCGATCGGCGAGGACACCGAAGACCATTGCGCCCAGCATCATCCCGACTAGGCCTGAGCTGCCGATTAGTCCGGCTTGTGCAGCGCTGATGCCCCATTTCTCCATGAGGATCGGCAATACTGAACCGAAGATCACCAGGTCGTACATGTCGAAGGTGATGATCACGCAGGCGAAGAAGAGCATCCAGAAATGAAACGAAGTGAACCTACCCTCGGCGAGGTGACGGGTGACGTTGAGTTGCTTCATGGTGGTGGGGCGCTTTCGGGTATGCGCAACGAGTCCGCCCGGCATTGTGCCGGCGAACTGCTGCGTTTTCGGAGAGGTAAGGAGGTAGCTAGTTCCGGATGAAATCTGCGGTGCGGCGGAAGACGTCGTAGAACTCGTCGATCCAGGAGAAGTTCGCCACGAAGCCGTGGTTGGCGTTGGCCACATTCTCGTGGGTCACGGAGACACCGGCATCGCGAAGCTTCTCGGCGTAGGCGATGCCTTCGTCGCGAAGCGGGTCATAACCGGCGGTGACGACATACGCGGTCGGCAGACCGGTGAGGTCCTCGCGCTTGATCGGGGAGGCCAGCGGGTCGGCCGGGTCGGCGGAATCGAGGTAGAAGGAGTTGAAAGGCGCCAGGCCGTTGTACTCCAAGCCGTAGCCTTCACCGTTTTCGGTGAGCGAAGCCCAGCGATCCCGGGCGAAGTCGAGGTCCACCGATGGGTAGTAGAGGATCTGGTGGGTAATGCGGTCGAAGCCGGCGTCCTTAGCCAAGAAGGTGACCGCGGCGACGAAGTTGCCGCCGGAGGAGTCACCGGCCAGCGCCAGCACCTCGCCGTCCCACTTCAGTTTCTCGGCGTTGTTTGCGACCCATTTCACCACGCCGAAGCACTCGTTGATCGCCTGCGGAAAGGGTGCTTCCGGGGACAGCGAGTAGCCGACGG
Organism: Corynebacterium lubricantis DSM 45231; assembly: GCF_000379425.1. Lineage (GTDB taxonomy): Bacteria > Actinomycetota > Actinomycetes > Mycobacteriales > Mycobacteriaceae > Corynebacterium > Corynebacterium lubricantis. Next base: position 27,933 of record NZ_KB902190.1, on the reverse strand, counting down.
AGACAACCAGCTTGCCGGTCTCCTTCGCCAAGGCGCGGGCCACGTGGTCGTGGGTGTCCAGCGATCCGGAGAAGAATGCTCCGCCGTGGAAGTAGAGGATCGCACCGTAGGAGGCTGCCTCGGCATCGTCCGCGTAGAGGCGCACGGGGACATCGCCGGCGTCGGTCGCCGCGACGTCGTCGTGGACGAGACCCAGTTGCGGTTGTCGCTTATCAAAGTCCGCGACCTGCTTGGCTTCCCCCGCCCGCATCGCGGCCGGATCCGGTGGCGTGGTGGAGGCGGGCGGAATCTGCTCGACGATCTTGGCGATCTCCGGGTGCAGCGGTTGGGTAGTCAAGTCGATGAATCCTTTCTGTGTGCTCGGCACAGGGCTAGTAGTCGATCTTTTCCTTTTCTGGGAAGGCGGTCTCGCCGGCACTTTCGGCGTTCCAGGATTCGCGAGAAATGCGCTGCAGCTCCTGGACCGGCTCCTTACGCAGCTCGGTGTACTTCGCCAGCGCCGCCGGGACAGAGTCCTCCTCAACCAGGCAGTCTGCCAGGATACCGCCGTCGAGCACGGCAGAGTTCGCGCCCAGGCCTTGGTGGTGCAGCATGGCATGCGCGGCGTCACCGACGAGCACGACGGCGTCGGAGTTCCACTTCTCCTGCGGGTCGAGGTCCGCGGCGGCGCGCTGGTTGACGTCGTCCCAGTTGAGGTTCTCGATGATGCGCAGCAGGCGATCGTCGAAGTTCTTGCACATCTCGAGCACCTCCTCCTTGGATACGCTGGGGCTCCAAGTAGTGTCCGGGTGCGGGAAGGTGATATCGAAGGAGATCTGGCCGTTCTCGCCGCGGTGACGCAGGGGCAAGAAGTAGATCATCCCGTTGGTTTCGGTGTCGAGGTACATGCGCAGGTTGTCGTCGACAAGCAATCCTTCTCCGTCCTCGCCGTCGATGACAACGCGGTAGGCGTGGGCGAGGGCGGGCATCGGCTGGGAGTCGGACCACAGGGCGCGGACGCGCGACTTGATACCGTCTGCGCCGACGAGCAGGTCGAAGGTCTCCTCGACACCGTTGGTGAACTTCACCGTGGCGCTGTCGCCATTATCGGTAATAGACTCCGCGCGGTGGCCGAGTTGGAGAACCCCCTCGGGCAGCTGGGAGGTCAGCGCGACGATGAAGTCGTGGCGGTGGATCATACGGGTGTTGTGCTTCTCAGATCCTTCGGTGAGGAAGGGCCACTCCTCGCGATTGAGTACGTTGCCCTTAGCGTCGAGAATTTCGAAGTAGTCGGACGGTGAAGTGACGGCCTCGATTGCCGGGAAGATGCCCAGCTTTTTGAACAGCTTGACGGTGGCCGGACGCAGGCCGATACCCGCGCCGACCTCGCCAATCTGGGATGCCTGCTCGTAGACCTTGACGTCCGCACCGATCTGCGAGAGGGCTAGGGCTGCGGTGACACCGGCGTAGCCGCCGCCGATGATGCCGACTTTCAGGTTCTTGATGTCTTCGTTCTTCATGAGTTGTGGTCCTATCGGGTCTGCAGGGTGAGGAACTGGGCGGGGTTGGTGACGAAGATGCGCTTGATTGTCTCGTCGTCGACGTCGTTGCGCTTGAGATCAGGAATGAGCTGCTCGAAGATGTAGTTGATCGTGTGACCCTTCACTCCGGGCCAGCCCAGCGGGGAACAGTTGGCATCCGCTGAGGCCAGTACGGCGTCGACATCGCGGTCGATCCAGCCAAGGAAGTGATCCAGGCGAGCGTCGCGTTCGCGTGCCCAGAACGGCGGGTCGGGAAGTTCGGTCTCGTAGCCGAAGGTGTCGAAGCCAAGGCGACCGCCCTGCTCGACGATCCACTTGTCGGGGGTCTTATCGTGATTGACGCCGTCGTCGACGTGCCCGAACAGGACGCGGTCAAGCTCGAGGCCCTCGTCCTTAAAAACTCGGACTGCAGGGGTCGGGTCGATGGCGAGGTGGGTGAAGATAGGTACCCCAGTCTCTTTGGAGGCGCGCGCCGCCGCACGGTAGATGCGCAGGTCGAGCTCGGTCATCTTGCCGCCGCGTGAGACACCGACCTTAATGATCCCGGCCTTTGCGTCTGTGCCGGAGATGCCGACGGTGATTTCGTGGATGAACTGACGGTAGAGGTAGTCGACGCTTGCTTCCTCGAAAAAGGGAAGAGCGGTGTCGCCGCCGACGAAGCCGGTGCAGGCGACGATGTGGACGCCGGTCTTGGCCGACAAGGAGCGGTAGTAGTCGATGTCGCGGCCGTTGCAAATGCCGGTGGCGTCTACGAAGGTGCGTCCGCCATATTCGGCGAACTTCTGCAGCTTGGGGACGGTCTCCTCATAGCGGGTGACTGGATCCTTCCACCATTTGGTGTCGAGCTCGCTACCGGGCATGCCGTATCCGATGTGCTCGTGGATGGCGACGTAGCCGAGCATTTCTGGGGCAACGGGGCCCAGGACTGTGTTGACGTGGGTCATCTCTGGGTTTCCTTACTTTCCGGTCAGGAGTCGACGCGGGTTGTCGACGAGGATCGTGTGCTGGTCGGCTTCGCTGAGTCCTCGCTCTTGCAGAGCCGGGATGAAAGACTCCAGCACGTCGGTGTACTGCGAGGTCGGTGCGTCGTGAGCGACGGCGACGCCGATGGCTCCCGCGGATAGCAGCAGACGGGAAGCGTGACCAGCAGCGATGAGCTTTTCGACGATTTCGAGTCGCTCCGCGTCATCACCCTGACCGATCGTGTCGACAGCAACGAACGAGCCTGCCTCGGCGATTGCGGAGAAGTCTTCGGAGTTGGAGATGCCTCCGACGAGTACGCGGGCGGGGTTGATGCCTTCGTCGAGGGCGATCTTGAGCTCATCGAGTGGGGCCGCACCGGCGCGGAAACTCAGAGCGGTGTCGGTGGCCAAAGCTGCGCGGGCGGCGCCGCGCAGCAGCGACTCGTCGGTGGGCGTGGCGCCGGTGGCTGTGACCGTCGTGGTGATCAGACCGGCGGGGGCGCGTCGCTCCACGCGAGGGACAACGACGCCCTCCGTGACCTCCTTGCCGAACAGGTCAGCAAACTTCTCCGCCGGCCATGGGGTCGGTGGATTGGTCTGCGGGGTGAGGAAGTAGCCGCCAAGCTTCGCCTCAGGGCCCATCCCGGTGGAAGCGATGATATTAACTCCGGTGGACTCGGCCAGCACCTCATAGAGATGGACATCACGACCGTGGAACATGCCGGTGGAGTCGACGATGGTTCCACCGCCGGCGGCCTTGAAGTCCTCGAGCTTCGTCTTCAGGACGCTGAAGTTGGCTGCGCGGTCAATGGTGATGTCGTAGCCGTATTCCGCGCCGGGATATACGGAGAGCAAGGACTCGTGCACCGCGGTGACTCCGAGGGAGTCTGCCGGTACGGGTCCGAGGACCGTGTTGACGGTGGGTGAATGGGGATCAGTCATCGATCCTGCCTTTCGCTGTCTTCGCCCCACAGTTGTGCATGGTGCGCAGGAGCGAGATGTGCTGGTGGTTATGAGGCGGGGAGGAAGGCTGGTCGATAGTGCCAAAAAGCTCCCGCTCCGCCAGTCGGGGGCCGCAGCACAATCACCGTGCGATTGTGACCTCTCTTACGTTCTTGGGGTTTAGATTTCCATATTGTTATGACAAAGTCAACGAGTCGAGGGACATCTCGAGGCAGGTGGGGTAGTGGGGGTGGCGTAGGCCGATCTAAGAGCTGCGCTGCTCGGAGAATGAGTAGCGGAAAACGTCTGCACGGTGCAAAGCCATCCTCCAACCCAGTGCGCGCTTGCCGGTGGAGTAGAACACTGTTTCAATCGCCAAAAGTGGAGAACCCGGTGTCACCTGGAAGCGATCGGCTTGTTCCTCCGTGGCTCCTGTCGCCCAAGTCTCGTGCTCTGTGGTGACCACAGGAATGCCGGAGGCCTGCTCAAGGAGCGTGAATACTGATCCCGCCTCTTCGACTTCCTGCGCCGTGGGGTTGAACGAATCCGGAGCGCGCAGATAGGCTTCCGCATCTACCAACGGAAGATCATCAGAGGTAATCAAACGGCTGAAGTGCAGTAACGACTCCTCATTGGCGGATTCGATGGCCCTAGCTACGTGCGCGGGTGGGGTGGTCCAACCGAAGTCGCGAATGATTGACTCGGTCTCAGCTCCGTGCTCCGCAAGAAATTTCTGCAGTCCGCCCGCCGCCAAGTCCGTCGGCCGCTCCACCCGACCGCTGAGGACGGGGAAAGTGCCCTTCCCCTGTCGTCGGTAGACATATCCCTCCGTAGTCAGCTCCGACAGCGCCTGCCGGATGGGGGCGCGGCTAACAGCGAAGCGCTCGAGGAGACGCGCCTCGGTCAGTGGACGATCCATGTCGACGTCGCCCGACTCGATTTCATTGCGCAGAATGTCTTTGATCTGCCGATACAGGGGGACGCCCGATGTGGAATCCAGTTCAGTTCTAGGCATAGACGAGTGCTTTCTTGTGGTTTTGAGGAGCAGTACTGCGTGAAGTAGTAGGACTGCGGCATGCGTAAATCACAATGCTAGTCGGAGCAGGAGTGCGGTCGGGCAGACTTGCTGTGGGGAGTCCTTGCGCTAGGCCCTCAGGGTTTAATCAAGCCTCCGCACTACCTTCCCCGGGCCAGCACTATTTTTGTTGACACCTCAACCCCACAACTTCTAACCTCGGAATGGAAGTGATCTTAGGTAAGCCTAATTTGAAGGGTGGCGCAGGACGTGGAGGAGATTCTCGCGGGCTACCCGTTCTGGGCAGTGTGGTTGTTCCTCTATTTCGGGGCGACGATTCGCGGCCAGGCGACCTATTGGATCGGCCGTGGAGTGGTGACCGGAGCTACTCGCACGAAGCGCGGGCCAGCTTGGTGGCAGCGAACGCGCGACCGGCTCGCTGAGGCGGAAACCAGTGCCGGACACAAGGCCATCGAACGAGTCGGAATCGTGGCCATTCCGTTTGCCTACGTGACCGTCGGTCTGCAGAGCGCCATCATCCTTGCGGCCGGTCTGCTGCAGATCTCGTGGCGCAAATTCTCCCTCGCGCAGATTCCCGGCGCGGTGGCCTGGGCGACGATCTACAGCACCATCGGCTTCGCTGCGTGGGCATCTGTCGCCCGGGCACTGGCGGGAGACTGGTGGCCATTGGTGGTATTGCTCATCGTCGTGGCGGTGATCGTGGGAGTCATCCAGTGGCGGCGTAGGCGCTCCCGTGATCGTCGTGAAGCGAATGCCCCGCACTCTGCGACCCCTAGCGCCGCGAACGAGGAGCTCGCCGACAGCCATACACACACCGCGGAGTAGCTCAGATCGCTCGACGGGGGACAACGTCTGAGGCTGTCGATAGACTGTGGTCAACGCATCGAATCCCTACTCTTGAGGCGCGCAAAATGACCAAAACTCCACGAGTGCTTCTGATTGGTTTCGGCGCTATAGGCCGCCAACTAGTCAGCCTCTTCGATCCCGACGAATTCCGCGTCAGCGCCGTCGTGCGCGACGTAGCCCCGCACCTCGAGCGCGGCACTTTAGGAATTTCGCTTTACGACGAACACCTGGCGCAGCTGATCGAGGGCAGCGACATTGTCGTCGAGTGTGCAGGTGTCGCCGCCGCGAAGGAGCACGGTCCGGCGGTCATTGCCCAGGGGAAGGACCTGGTCTTGACCTCGGTTGGGGCCCTTGCGGATCCTGTTGCGCGCCGGGCTCTTCTCGAGGGGCCCGGGAAATTGCACGTTACCTCGGGAGCAATCGGTGGTTTTGATTTGTGGGGCGCGGTTGCGGAGGCGGGTGCTGCGGACTCGGTGCAGATCCGCACGACGAAGAAATCTCAGGACTTGGTGCAAGACTGGATGTCGGAGGAAGAACGTGCCGAACTGCTCAACGCGACCGAGCCTTTCGGGGTCTTCAGCGGTCGGCCTAGCGAAGCCATTGAGAAGTTTCCGGGCAATGTCAACGTAGCGGTGGCGCTGGCCTGGGCGACGCGGGGGAGAGGCGGCAGCGATGAAGAGTTGTTGCAGACATCCCTTGAGCGGGTCCACGTGGAGTTGGTAGCCGACCCGCAGGCCGAGGAAAGCCGGCATGAAATTGAAGTGTCGGGCTCTGCAGGTACTTTTAGTCTCAGCAGTCAGTCCGCACCGAGCCCGGTGAATCCGAACACATCCGCGCTCACGGCGCTAGCGGTGGCGCATACGCTCAGGAATGCTGTTCGTGGGCTTTAAGCACCCACGATGCCGAAGGTGACGAAGACGAAGCCAAGCAGTTGCAGCGATCCGCGGATGAGTTGGAATACATCCCAGCGACGCCGCATGGCAAGGAAACCTTCGGGGGCGGCTTCTTCGTTGATACGCCCGGTGCGCAGATTGATCGGCACGTTGCCGATGATCGTGACTACCAGCGCAATCCCGAGGCTGATCGCAGCAAGCGCGAGCCAGACCGTGGGGTTATCCACTGCCAAGACGATCGCAAGAACAGCGGCAAGCGTCATGACTACAGGCATGATGCGCCCGAAAGTTTTTAGCAAGCCTTTCTCGAAGATGAGCTGATCATCTGGTGCGAGCTTACGGATGACGGGGTGCACGAGCGCGACCGAGCCGAACTCGGCGGATCCGACGAACCCGATGACCAGAATGGCGGCGACTTCTACCCAGCTCATTGTGCCTGCTCCGCGATCCATTGCTCGAAGGACGTCTGTGGAACGCCGAAGTCCCGAAACCAGTCCGCGGTATCGGTGACATCACCGTAGCGATTCATGCTGGCAAGAATGCCAAGCTCCCTTGTCATTGCGCCCTTGAGGAAGAGTTTGTTGATTGTTCTCATGAACCACAGCGGCATCCTCCGCACCTGGTCTGGGTTAAACGGCTTGCCCGTGAGCGCGCTGGCGTAGGCGGCGGCCGCCTCGCGAAGCAGCATCGGGTGTTCGCCCGCGACATCGTAGACTCGGTTCCCGGTCTCGGGTATGGTGAAGGCCCGTGATGCAGCCGACATGATGTCGTCTGCCGCGATAAGTCGAATGGGGTGCGGCTGGCGACCGATGATCACTGGGCGTCCGCCGCGGACGAACTTCGCCAGCGTCTCATTGATGAAACCGATTCGGAAGATGGTCGCGGGGACGGGGCCGTCGAGCAGCGAGCGTTCGCCGCGTTCCTTAGATCGTTCCCATGGGTAGTCCGCGAATGCAGGCTGAGCGTACATTCCCGTCAACAGTACGATGCGCGAGACTCCTGCGGCCGAAGCGGCGGAAGCGATGTGTGCGACGCCCAGTTCTTCCACCTGAGCGGCGCGCTCGGGGTGATGTCCGCCGTTGAGAGCGATCAGCACGCCGTCGATGCCTTTGAGTGCTGCGGGCAGGGTCGAGGGCTCGGTGACATCGCCCTGGACGACCTCGACTTCTGCAGGTAGCTCGGCCTTCTCGGGCGACCGGACTATCGCTCGGACCTTGTGACCGTCGGCCACAAGCCGGGTCACCGCGTGACCTCCGAGGTATCCGGTGGCACCAAAGAGCGCTATTTTTGCCATCATTTTCCCCTAGCAGATAATGCAACTATCTATTTATGGATAGTAGAGTTATCTATTAAGTCCCGCAAGCGTTTTTGTCATGGAGTGTGTGATGAGTCAGATGAAGATGGCCGAGCTAGCCCGGCGTTCGGAGCTCAGCGTGCCAACGGTCAAGTACTACCTGCGCGAGGGACTCCTTCATCCGGGCGAGCGCACCAGCGTGAATCAGGCGCTTTACGACGATTCCCACCTCGAGCGCATCCGACTTGTTAGGGCGCTGGTCACCGTGGCCGGCCTGCCCCTGGACAAGGTTAAGGAAGTCGTGCGCGTGGTCGATTCCGAGCCTTCGGTCATCGATGCCTTGGCGGTCACCCAGGACGCCTTCGTCGGTGAGACCAACCAGGCTGCGGCAGACTCGCCGGCTGCCGACCTGCTTGCACAAGTCGTCGATAAGCGTGGCTGGCGCTGTCATCCTGAATCGCCTGCGCACGCCGCCGCGATCGAGGCGGTGGCGAATCTGCAGGGCGAGGAGCTCACAGCCTTTATCGATAGGCTCGACGAGTACGCAGCGGCGGCCGATGAGGTTGGACGCCTCGACGTTCACAGCGTCGCCGAGGAGGACAGTCTCGAGGCCACGATCCGCAGCGTTGTGCTGGGCAGCGCGCTGCGGCTCCCGCTTTTCAACGCGCTTGTCCTGCTCGCGCAGCAACATTATGCGGGCGGCATCGACAGGAAATTCGACGACGAGTAGCGCTAAGTCCGTGTCAAAACGCGTGTATGAAAAACGCCTCGCAGCTCATGTCCGCTAGGGTGGGCCACTCGACTGGCCAACGCCAGTAAGCAATAGAAATCGAAATCCACGAGATTAAAGGCGGACACTAATGTCGAAGCATCGCAAGGAAGAGACCACTTCGGGCACCGAAATCGACCTCGGATCTGGGTTCGTTGTTGATACCGATCGCGACCGCCTAGACATCGACCAGGTTCATCGCTGGCTCTCGAAGGATTCCGAGTGGGCGAAGGATCGAACTCTTGAGACCGTGTCCATGGCCGCCGATGCCTCGCTGAACTTTGGCGTTTACTCCGACGACGGCCAGCAGGTGGGCTACGCCCGCGTGGTCACCGACGGCGTGACATGCGGGTGGCTCTGCGATGCATTCATCGAGCCCGCAGTGCGCGACCGCGGGCTGGGAAAGACATCTCGCAGGCGATCGTCGATACGCTCGCACCGCTGAATATGGAGCGCATTGTGCTGCTTAGCGACGATGCCGACCAGAATTTCTCAAACGTTGGCTTCGAGGAGTACTCGACACCGGAGCAGGTCATGGTGTTGGAGAGCGCCCAGAGCTAAGATCCACGCTTTACGACGACTATTCAGCCGCCTCCACCAGATATGTCCTGATTGACTTGATCTTTGCCGTTTTCCCGGTGGAGGCGAAACGGAAGACGTGACTGAACTCGATGACCTTATTCGGGTAAACCAACGTTCCATCGCAGGAGGCGAGCCTGCCGTGGGTAATAATCGCGTTGACGTTGAGTTCTTCCGGGACCTCACCGGGCAGAGCCTCGTTCGCTGCCGCTGGGCCTTCGTGAGTTTTCTCGCCAACGATTTCCCAGACGATCTCCTCGTGCAGCCAATCCGTGACTTGATCGAGCTGCTGGCCAGCCCAGTCGGTGGCGAACTGGCCAACGATCTGGATGCGCGGGGCGTTTCCGCAGTCAGTGGGGAGATGTACCTTCATGGTGGCCAGTGTACGGGCAGATCACGGGTACTTGCGGGCTCCGGAAAATCAGACCTCACGTTTTAGGGCGCTGGCGCGTCTACAGTATGTGAAGATGATGCAACCGTTTTCCCGCGCTGTTGAGGAACATGGACCCACCGTGCTGCGAGTGTGCCGCGCGGTTTTAGGGGCAGGCCCCGATGCCGATGATGCCTGGTCCGAGACCTTCCTGGCTGCGCTGAAAGCATGGAGCACGCTTGACGAAGAGACAAATATCCAAGCCTGGTTGGTCCGCGTTGCCCAGCGGAAGGCCATAGATATCACTAGGTCCGCGGCGAGGCAGGCTATTCCCGTTGATGAACTGCCGGAGGCTCTGGTGGAAACCGCGAGGGATGCCCATGACCACGAGTTGTGGGCGCGCGTAGCCGCTTTGCCCGAACAACAGCGCCTCGCCATCGCTTATCACTACCTTGGCGGGCTCACTCATGTGGAAACCGCGGAACTGCTAGCCAAGACGCCGGAGGCCGTGCGCCGAGCCGCGGCGGACGGTATGAAAACCCTAAGGAAAAATCATGAGCAGTGAAGCTGAACTGGACAAACTGTTCCCCGTAAACAGTGAAGATTTATCATCCCTGGAGGCTCGCCTGATCCAGAAGGCAGGGGAGCAGGACGAGATTGATGTGGCCTATCGGGTTGTAGATTCGCCCATTGGGCGACTGCTCGTCGCGGGCACCGATGCGGGGCTCGTTCGCGTCGCCTTCGAGTCTGAAGGATTCGACAGCGTCGTAGAGACCCTGGCCAAGAAGATCAGCCCGCGGGTTCTCAATGCTCCGGCCCGCTTGGATCAGGCTGCCCGAGAGATTGAGCAATACTTCGCCGGTGAACGCCTCAGCTTCGAGGTCCCAGTAGATTTCCGCCTCTCGGCCGGTTTCCGCCGTGACGTGCAAACTTATCTGCCTCATATTCCTTATGGCCAGACCGAGACCTACAAGCAGGTAGCAGAGCACGTGGGTAATCCGAAGGCAGTGCGTGCGGTGGGATCTGCCTGCGCGAAAAACCCGCTGCCGGTTGTCGTCCCTTGTCACCGTGTGTTGCGCACCGATGGCGGTCTGGGCGGATATCTCGGAGGAACGGAGGCAAAGAAACTCTTGCTAGATCTTGAGCATTCGACGGCTGCCTAGCGGATTGTCATCGGGCGGTGGCTCCCGCCTAAGCTAGGCGCCATGTCACCCGACAACATTTTGCTGCGTCTGCCTGAAGAAGAAGACGCCTATGTCCGCGAAGTGTTCGATCAACTGCATGCACGTGGGCTGCCCAAGCAATACCAAACGCCGCACATCACGATCACCTTTGCCAAGCATATGGAGGACTGCGTGGTCGATCGTGCCCGCGAACTGCTTCCAAATCTCCAGCCTGCGACGTTTCAACGCGCCGGCGTCGTCGTCTTTGGCACAAAAAGCAAACAAACCATCGCGTGGCTCCTCGAGGTCGACCCCGAGTTAGAAGCAGCGGCACGCGAGCTCAGCGCACTGAACCCAGAAGGCAGGGGAGAGCGCTGGGTCCCGCACCTGACCGTGGGGCTGCGCATCCCGCGCACGCTTGTGCCTGAATATATAGGTGCCCTGGACGATGTGACCTCAGGGCATTTCAAAACAATCACCGGCCAACATGCCTACCTGTGGCAGCCACGGCTGGAAAAACTCACGGACCTAAGTTAATGATCGCGGCGAGGCGCAGTACCCGAAGCCAGCTCCCGCGCCCACTCGGTACCGCGGTGAGTTTCCTCCCCGACGTAGTCAATCGGCCTATCAGATCCCCACAAAATGACATTTCCGTAGGAGCGCCCCGCAAGCAACTCCTTGGGAGCGATCGCTCCAACATAATCGAAGACCTCCAACATGCCGGCCAACTCCTCGCGGGTGGCCGGTAGCCCCTTGCCGTCGCCGCTGTTGGCTATATAGAGGCCCCCGGGAGTCAGGCTGCGTTGCACCGCTTTGAAAAATTCAACGGTCGTGGTGTGCCGCGGAGTATCCGGACCGGCAAAGACATCGCGGATGACCACGTCGACGGACCCGGGTTCCAGGGTGTGCGTGTACATTCGAGCCTCGCCGATTTCCACGAGGATGTCGTCGCTAAGCGAAAATGCCCACCGCACCACCTCGGCGAGACGCGCATCGATCTCGACGACCGTGTTGCGACTTGCGTGCCACTTGTCCACGCAATAACTCGGCAGCGCGCAACCCGCGCCGCCGAGGTGGACCACCTCTGCCAGCGGGCGTTCGTTCATGATGGGGTCGATTGCTGCGGCGATCCAGCGCATATAGGGAAATACCAGGACGCGGGGTCCGCCGAGAATGACCTGGGAGGAGGGGACATCGTTGATTTCTAGGACGTAGGATCCATCGCGGTTGGGGTCGGCGAGGATGCGGGCCGTACCCGTATCGATCTCGTATTCGCCTTCGATGATTTTCTTCGGATGCCGAGGCTTGCGTGGAGTATTCATGAGCTGGTTAATAATCCTATACGTTTCAGTAATATCGTTAACATGCCAGCCAAAATGTCACGCATTGCAGAGCTTGTTCGGCTCATCGTTCGCCATGGTGGGGCGGCATTGCTACACCAAGAAAGGGCTGCGAAATATAGAACCGATGGCGATAATGAAGGTTCGAATGATGGCCCCGAGCAGTTGGCGGCAGACCTGGAGGCCATGGGGCCGACGTACATCAAGTTGGGTCAGTTGCTGTCGACTCGCCACGATATTTTACCACCGCAGTACGCCGACGCTTTAGCCCGCTTGCAGGACAACGTTCAAGAAGTTCCCGTCGAGCTCGTGCACAAGACAATTCGCGAAGATCTTGGCGGTGACGGACACGCGGTGTTCGCCGAATTCGACGACAAGCCCCTGGCCGCTGCATCCATCGGGCAAGTTCACCGAGCCTTCACCAAAGAAGGCGACGAAGTTGTGGTGAAGGTGCTGCGCCCGACCGTGCGCGAAGACGTGAAAGCGGACATGGACGTCCTGATGCAGGTCGCACGATTGATTGATACCCGCACGAAGCTCGGACAAAGGTTGGGTGCGGTGGAGATGATGCAACAATTTCGCCGTTCGCTTAGCGACGAGCTCGATTACCGGAAGGAGCGGGCCAACCAAGACAAATTCGTGGAACTTGTCGAAGACTACGAATTCTTAACCGTTCCCAAAACCTACCCGGATTACTGCACCTCTCGCGTCCTTACGATGGATTATGTCGAGGGGTACAAAATCAATGAGCTCAGCCCCACGACGATCGAGGACATCGGGGGCCCGGACATTGCGAGTTCGCTGTTCCGGTTCTACATTGAGACGCTGTTCAAATATGGGTGGCTGCATGCAGACCCGCACCCGGGGAATCTGTTCATTACCCGGGATAATCAGTTGGCCATTCTCGATTTTGGAATGGTCGCGCGTATTCCGAAGCATGCGCGGGACAAACTGATCCGTTTGCTCATCGCTCTCGGCGAAGGCGACGGCGACCAGGTGGCAGACCTTGTGGCCACGATGGTGCATTCCACGGGAGAAATCGATATCGATGAGTTCCGTGCCGAGGTGGGCTATCTTGTCTCCAGCGTGCTGGCGCTAGGCAGTGACTTTCAGATCGGAACCGTGTTGATGGAATTGGCGCGCATTAGTGGCGAGTTCGGGCTGCGCACTCCAACGGATCTGACGATGATTGGCAAAGCCCTGCTCAACCTCGATGAGACGGTGCAATACCTAGACCCCAATTTCACACCTGTCGATGCGGTTCAAGACAACATCGATATCCTCACGGGGACAGGCCTGCACATCTCCATGGCCAGCCTTGCTTCTCACACCATGGAAACCAAGGATTTCCTTTCGCACCTCCCGCGTCGAGCGAACCGCATCATGGATGCATTGAGCGACGGGGAGCTGAGCTTCCACATCAATGGCATCGATGAAGACCGGCTCGTGGAATCCATGCACCAGGTGGCGAACCGCGTCACCGCGGGTCTCGTGCTCGCCGCGATCACAGTCGCGGCAGCGTTGATGTCCTCGATTGATTCTGGGCCGCAGATCATGGGCTACCCGGCGGTGTCCCTGATCTTCTTCCTGATTGCGGCGATCGGCGGATTAGTGTTTATCGTGGTGATCTTTGCCAACGATCGCAGGACCAGAAGGCGCGCGAAGGAAGCAGAAGCCCACCCGTACCACACCTTGGAAGACTAGCCGGGGCTACTCAACTGCCTTCAAGTAGCGGGTGTTCAACACCACGGTGCGAAACGCATCAAGGATCGGGCGGGCAATCTTTAACCACCAGGTTGCCGGTTCGGAGTGCACGACGATGGAAAAGGTGATCGTCCCGTCGGGTGCTTGGCGCAGGGAGAATTTTTCCTCGCCGCGTTCAACGTGGCCGGGGAGGGTGCCATACGTAAAACTTCGATACGTCGGCTCGTGGACATAATCGACGACGCGACAGCCAAACCGGAGGGCTAGCTTCCCGATGCCCACGCTCATCTCCACGACGGAGCCCTGTTGCAGCGGAGTATCGGTGGCCACGACCCGAAAGGTTGAGCGCTGGACTGCCCAGCTCAGTAACTTTTCGGAGGCGGCTTCGAGATCGGTGGTGCGAAGGACACGCTCGGCACTGAGTTCTGGCAGGAAAGCTACCCGCGCGGGATCGTAGGACAACGGGAGGTTGCGGTACTTCACTGAGTTCTCACTGCATACGGCCCCGGAAGCGCAAATACTCACCAACCACGGCCGACCCCAGTTCGTCGAGGTCAGGTGCAACAACCGTGCCGTCTACCCGATCCGCCAGATCGTTGAGGAATGCTACCAACCCGGGATCGTCGCCAAGCCGGAAGAACGTGGTACGGGTGCCTCGCTTGGTCACTCGATCGAGCTCGGTGACCGTCTTGTTCAAGGTGACTGGGTGCGTCGGCCAATCGAACCAGGCTTCACCCCATTCCTCCAGGTGAGCGGTGGGTTCGCCGTCGGTGACAATGAGCAGGTTGGGGCGCATATTCGCATGCTTGGTGAAGAACTGATCGGCAAGCATCAGCCCGTGGTGCAAGTTTGTGCCCTGCTGGTGAACCGGTGGCATGGCGGTGAGTTCCTCGATGTCCATGTTCATGGCGTAGCGCCCGAAGCTGATCAGCGCGAGCTCATCGCCACGGAAGCGAGTGCTGATCAAGTGGTGCAGCGCGAGCGCCGTGCGCTTCATCGGGACCCAGCGGCCCTCGGCGGCCATAGAAAAGGACGTATCGACGAGCAACACCACCGCCGAGCGGGCGCGCGCTTCAGTTTCCACGACCTCGATGTCGTTGACGTGGATGCCCACACCTTGATCGGTGCGGCCGCCCTCGGAGATGGTGCGCTGGATCGCGTTCGTGATGGTGCGGGTGGTGTCCCACGACTGGGTATCGCCGAACTCCCATGGCTTGGAGGCGCCGGTAGGTTCGCCGGCTTGGCCCGCAAGATGCGCTTCACGACGACCCGCCCGCGCCGTCAGCTGATCCGACGCATCTTGGAGCAGCGACTTGCCCAATTTGCGCATGGCCTGTGGGGAGAGCTGCAAACTCCCGTCGGGTTTCTTGCGCAACAGGCCGCTGTCGCGCAAGGCCCGTTCAATCTCGGCGAGGCGCTGAGCGGAGACAGAGGCCTCGTCGCCAAGCATTCTTTTCAGCTCATCGAGGTCAATGTCGGCGGGGTTTGCGCGGTCGATCTGCTCGGAAAGGCGATCGAGGTTGCCCAGATCCTGGATGGCGCCGGTGCCGTCGCCGAGGCCCAATCCCTGATCGCCGTCGAAGGATTCGCTTCCGTTCCAATCGAGGTCGGGGCGGATGCCGCGCAGATTCATGTCCAGCTCAGTGAGCTGATTCATCAGCTCCTGGGAGCCGAAAGCCTGAGCAGAAAGCTCCATGAGCTCACGGCGCTGTTCCTCTGTCATGGAATTGAGCATGCGCTGAGCAGCGGCGGAACGCTTGGCAAGCTGTGCAATCAGCTCGTCGATATTCTGCGGATTCTCGGGGAATTGATGGCCCCACTTGCTCATGAAGTCGCGGAAATCCTGCTCGGTATCCTGGCCACGGCGGTGCTTGCCCAGCAGGTTATTGAGGTCCTGGATCATCTCACTGACAGCGGCGCGGTCCTCGTCGGTGGCGTTTTCCAGAGCTTCCTTCATTCCGGCGAAGCGCTGGTCCAGGAACTCGCGGCCGAGCAGGTCTTTGATCTGGTCGAACTTCTCGCGGGCATCGGTGGACTGCCAGTCGTAGTTGGACAGCTCGTTGACGGCTGCGGCTGGTGTTGAGGGGAGGTTGTCCAGCTGCATTTCGCGCAGTGCGCGGTCGGTGTCGTCCATCACCACATCGCGGGCGAGTTGGCCACGCTCGGCCAACACGGCCTCTTTGAGAAGCTTTTGCACGTCTTGGAGGGTCTGGCCGAGGTTATAGCGGCTCAAGATGTCGCGGCGCTGCTCGGAGATTTCGGCCATGAGGTCGTCCAAACCGGCCCGGCGCAGGTACTCGCGAAGGGCCTGTTCAGGGGAGTAACCGGCCATAACATCGTCGGCGATTTCGCCGAGTGCGCCGGTGAGATCGGCCGGGGGAGCGAGGGGATCGGGCCCGCCGGTGTAGCGGGTGTAGCGGCGCCTGCCACTGTTGTGGGCGTTTGCCATGGGAAGTCCTAACTTCAGATCTAGCCGTAGATTGTTTCGCCCTCGCCGGAATCCTTGGAGATCTTGCGAGAGAGGTAGAGGGTTTCAAACCCGAGCTCGATGGCTGCCGCGCGTTCGCCTTCGTTTTTCGCGTCGAAGGCGACAACGAGGTCTTCGTAGAGTGTGGATTCGCCGAGGTCAGGGAGGTTCTCTAAGAATTCGGCAGCCGTGATCCGCTCACCTGTGGAGACGGTCGTGGTGCCGTCGAGGGCCTCGATGAGCGGGGAAAAGTCGATGGAGCGCACGCGCGGGCGCACGGCCTCGGCGGTGGAGGTCCGCAGCAAGTATTCCAGGATTTCCCACTCGCGACCTTCTTCGCCGGATTCAAATTCGACCTTGCCGCCCATCACTTCGGCGGCCGCCTCCAGATCAACGAGGCGGGCGACTGCCTGATCCTCGCCACGGATGGCGGCGCGGTGGCGGGCCGCTGCTGCCACCGTTTCGGCACCCGCGATGGCGAAGCGGGCGGAAACACCAGCAGCTTGGTTCACGGCAGGGGATTCGCGTAGCGCCCGGGTGTAGCGCGCCAAGATCTCAATGAGCACCGGAGGTACCTCGGCCACAAGGTTCGCCTCCTGCTGGATCACGGCGATCTCGTCCTCGAGCGCGAGCGGGTAATGGGTGCGAATCTCGGCGCCGAAGCGGTCCTTCAGCGGGGTAATAATGCGACCGCGGTTGGTGTAATCTTCCGGGTTCGCGCTGGCGACCACGAGCACGTCGAGGGAAAGGCGCAGCATGTAGCCGCGGATTTGAATGTCGCGTTCCTCCATCACGTTGAGCATGGCCACTTGGATGCGCTCGGCCAGATCAGGCAGCTCGTTGATGGCCACGATGCCGCGGTTCGAGCGCGGTATCAGGCCGTAGTGAATGGTTTCGGGATCGCCGAGACGGCGACCCTCGGCCACGCGCATCGGGTCGACGTCACCGATGAGATCGGCCACGGAGGTATCCGGGGTGGCGAGCTTCTCGGAGTAGCGAGAGCTGCGATTGATCCACACGATATTCAGGTCGTCGCCGCGCTCGTCAATGAGTTCGCGCGTGGAATCTAGAACTGGGGCAAAGGGGTGCTCGCGTAGTTCGGAGCCCTGGATGGCGGGCGTCCATTCGTCGAGAAGCGCAGGCAGCGCACGCAACAAGCGCGTCTTGCCCTGGCCGCGCTCGCCGAGCAAAACAATGTCGTGGCCTGCGATAATAGCGCGCTCTACCTGGGGGACAACCGTATCGTCTAAGCCGTGGAGACCGGGCCACGGGTTCTCTCCGGCAGCGAGTTTGTTCAAGAGATTCTCGCGCATTTCTTCGCGCAGCGGGCGGTAGATATGGCCCGACGCTTTGAGTTCACCGAGTGTTGCAATAGCTGGCGCATCAGTCATGGCCCCAGGCTACTCGGTTCATTACAGTAGGGCCATGGACACTTTAATTCTGCTTGTCCGCCACGGAGTCACGCCCACGACCGGCCAAGTTTTGCCCGGTCGTGCGCCCGGTCTGCACCTTTCCGCGAAGGGTGTCGAACAGGCCGAGGAAGTAGCAACGCGCATCGATCGCATCGACGCAATATATTCATCGCCCTTAGAGCGCACGCAGGAAACCGCGCTGCCACTCGCTCGCAGGCACAGCGTTCCAGTGCTTATCGACGATTGCCTCATCGAGTGCGAGTTCGGCACCTGGACAGGGGCTAAATTGGCGGACTTGGCCAAACTGCCCGAGTGGAAAACCGTGCAACAGTCGCCCGAGGAGTTCCGCTTCCCAGGCGGAGAGAGCTTTGTGGAAATGCAGGAGCGCATGGGGACAGGGCTTCGTCGTATAGCGGCGAAACACCCCGGCGAAGTGGTGGCATGCTTCTCCCATGCGGACCCGATCAAGGCCGCGGTGACCTGGCTGGAGGGCACGCCATTGAACGATTTTCAGAAGGTGGCCATTGACCCCGCCTCGATCACTGTGGCGCGTATCGGTGCGGGTGGTACTGAGGTTGTCAGTCGCAATACCCGCTCGGGTGTGCTCGATATTGATGGGCTGCTAGGAAACTGACATGTCGTTTGAGCGTGAACTCAATCTGCTGAGCGAAGGGGAAATTGGGTGGGTGGCGCAGCTACCAGAATCGTCGAATGCGGCCTACGTTTTGGACGTGACTCTCGGCGATGATTATGCCTGGGCGGTGTACAAGCCGACGCTCGGCGAACAACCGCTCATGGATTTTCCGCCCGGGCTGCATCGCCGAGAACGTGCTGCCTTCGTGCTCAGCGATTTTCTCGGGTGGGACATTGTGCCACCGACCGTGATTCGTGACGTCGAGCCCTTCGGCGCAGGATCCCTCCAGCTGTTTATCGAGCATGAGGGCTGGCACTATTTCCCACTTTTTGAGGAGCGCGAGGACCTGCACCCGGTGCTGCTGCGCATGGCTGTGTTCGATTTGCTGACGAATAACACCGACCGCAAGTCCGGCCACGTGCTCCTCGGCGCAGGCGATCATGTGTGGGGGATTGACCAGGGATTGTGCTTTCACATGGACCCCAAGTTGCGTACCGTGATTTGGGATTTCGCGGGTGAAGCAATCCCGGACGAGCTTGCGAGTGCGGTCGAGTCGCTTCTCGACGAGGTGCCAGCCGAGCTGGAAGAGCTGCTCTCTGAAGAGGAAGTGGCTGCGCTGAAGCGCCGTGCGTCCCGGATTGTTCGATTACCATTTCTTCCGCAGCCCCGAAACCATTATCAGTACCCGTGGCCGCTGGTTTAAGCGCTGGTATTTATGGAAGGATCTTCTTATGGAGCTCGAGGATATTGATTGGCAGAAGATTCAGGTCGTCGAAGGAGACGAAGGCCTGCTGATTTTTGGTTCTGAGTCGGATTTGGCGGAGCTGGAAGAGAGTGCTGGATTTGAATTGCGGAGGCCTTCTCCGCAGACGCTGCAGCGTGCAAGCAACCTTTTTGGTTCTCTGTCGACGTTGCAGGAACAAAGCGGACGTTGGCTCAAACTCGATGACGAGAGCTTTGAGTTGATTAAGAAGTCCAAGGTCAGAGACGTATCTAGTGGCGTGCTGCGCAAAGGTGACCTGGGTGTGGCTGGCAATGCCGGAGAGATTGTTAAGCAATTAGCATTTCAAAAAGCCACATTGTTGACCCCGGCTGCTCCGGCGGCCGCCGCTGCCTTGATCGCGCAGGAGGCAATAGAAGTAGCCCTCGATGAGATCACCGACTACCTGGAAACGATCGACGAGAAGATCGATCGTCTCATTGAGCAACGTCGGGTAGATTCCTTGAGCAGCTTCAATTCCATCCGGGCAGCACTGCTCGAAGCACAGCGGATTTATGAGAACACCGGGACGGTATCGGATACGACCTGGTCCAAGATCGCTGGCGTTGGCATCCAACTGCAAAGGATCCAAGAAGATGCCTTGGCGCAACTCGGTGTCGTGCGTGACGGGGTGGCGAAGAAGGTGCGGAACACTGCGAAACTTGGTGGTGCTTACGAAGACGCAGTGGAGCAGGTGCAGTTTTGGCTGCAATTGCTCGCCCAGGGCATTGCCTTGCAAGATAGTTTCTTCGTGCTGGAACTCGCCCGCGTCGCCGATTATGAAAACGAGCACCTCGACGGACACGTCCAAGGAATTCGCCAAGCGCGCCAAGAGAGAATTCAGGAGCAGGGCGAGATCCTGAGCCAGATTCAGGAGCAACTGCTTGCGAGCGCGGAGCTGTCGCGAGCGGAGAAACTCCAGCACCCGCGTGCAGCGCTGCGGGTAAACGATAATGCGAATCGGATCCAGGAGACCTTCGACCAATTCTCTGAGCACGTCGAAGTCGAGCTAGCCTCCGGCGGTGTGCTGGAGTGGGAGCCGTGGAGAGTGACCGCTAGGGAGCTCGTCGGTGATGTCACGGATTCTGTCAATACCTTGAGGAAGTCCACCCAGGACAAGGTGGCGGCGTTGCCCGCCGCGGTGAAGAAGCGCCGTGAAGATTCCCTGCTTGAAAAGGCCGAAAAGATTAAGGCAAAGCGGGAGAGCGAGCCTCATTCGGAAGATTAGTGTGAGCAAGCAGTCAATCGTCGTAAAGCGATCGTTGTAGAAGGCAAGCCTTGTTAGATTTGGAACATGGCATTCTTAAGCAAAGAAACAATTGACAAGGCTCCTGTCATGACAGGGGCGGCACCTGAGCTGGATACCGCGGCGCTGCCTGAGCATCCGGGTGAACTCTTCGCCTCGTGGTTTGAACTCGCGGTGGAACAACAGGTCGGAGATGCACGGGCGATGCATTTGGCCACCGTGGACAAGGCTGGGTTTCCGGATGCGCGCGTGGTCAATCTGATGGCCGTGGACGACAACGGCTTCAGCTTTGGCACGGGTGCAGGGTCGATGAAGTCCGAGCAGCTGGAAGAAAACCAAGTTGCTGCGCTGAGTTTTTATTGGCAGCCACTTTTGCGCGCGGTGCGTGTCAGGGGAGAAGCACATTTAGCTCCCATGCCTGAAGGTGCTTCGGGCGGATTCCAGATCTGGTCCGTTCAGCCATCGCACATTGAGTTCTGGCAGGGAGGCGGGGGCCACGATGCAACCCGCATCCAATATGACAAGACCGGCGAGCAATGGGGCGCGCAGGTCTTGGGCTAGTTTTGGGCTAATCTTGGTCCGGGGTTTTCACCAGTGGCCACAGGATGTCCACGATTTTATCGGGATAGTCGTCTGGGATTTTTCCTTCGGTGGTGTACTGCAGAAGCATTCCGCCAATGGCCATGGACGACATGAGGTTGCGGTCTGCGTCCTCGCGGACCACTCCGCATTCGACGGCCTCCTGGAAGTAGCGATCAAATTCTTCCTGGAGCGGGGAGACAACGCGATTGCGCCACTTGGCTAAATCCTCGTCGGAGCTGGCCATGAGGCTGCCAATGAGCCGGATCCCGATCTGATTTTCGAGGTAGTCCTTGATCTTCCGATAAAGTTCCAGGATGCCTTCGCGCGATACTAGGTGATCATGCGAAAATTCGAAGGTGACCTGGTTAGATACCCCGACGATCATGTCCATGCGATCGGCATAGCGGCGGTAAATGGTGGTCTTGGCAACTCCCGAGTGGGCTGCAACAGAATCGATTGTGACTGCAGAGAGCCCGTGCTCGCGTGCAATGGCAAGGGTAGACGCCGCAATCTTTTCATCGGTAGCGTTACGACTTGCTTTTTGCCTGGCTGTCGGCTTCTTGGTCTCGGTTTTCACACTCATCGTTTCTTCTAGTTTCTGTATAAATATAAATTCTACCAGCAGGTTATCAACGCAAAAAGCCGGCCACATGGAGGGCCGGCTGTTGTTTAGTCTGCGTTTACAGGGTTTGCAGGGTTTTCAGGTTTTACAGCTTTGGCTGTGGGCCTGGTTACAGCGCTGCCTTCTTCGCTGGGGACTGGACCAGGCCGACGATTCCGAAGACGATCACTGCTGCGCCTACGATCCACATCGTCCATGCTGCTCCAGTGGAGGCGGCGAATCCACCGAACCATGGTGCGAGGAATGCGACTGCGCCGACGATGATCTGGACCCACTCGGATGCAGGGGAGCTAGCGGTTGCCAGTGCCCACAGGGCGACGGCCGCTACGACGATGCCCAAGGTGACGGGCCAGGCTCCCCAACCCGTGGGGCCTGTAGTCCACAAGGCTGCAAGTGCAAGGTATGCGCCGAGTACTAGGTTGATCCAGTCTGGCCATGTCTTCCACTGTGCGAGGTCTGCGGCGGTGTTGGAAGCTGCGTAGGAGGTGTTTGGTGCGGTTGGGGCGGTCATTGTGACGCCTTCCTTTCTGATTTTCTTTCGCTGTCCCATCTTTTGGGCTCACCTCTATTGTAGCGCTACTTTCAAGTAGTGCAACGAATTTGTAGCGTATCTAACAATTTTGGGCTAGACCATCTTGGGCTCCGGAATTACCGTTATAAAAAAGTTCCCCTGAACTGCGCAAATATCGCAAATCAGGGGAACTATAACGTTTAGATAAGGGTTTGGTGACGGTGCCTTTTGAGGCCTCTGAAGGTGGTCGAATTAGACGCCTTCGATGGTGACATTTGTCGACTTGATGACAGCTGTGGCCATCGACCCGACTTCGAATCCAAGCTCTTCTACGGCCTCGGTAGAAATCAGGGAGACAATGCGGAAGGGGCCGCAGAGCATCTCGACTTGGCTCATCACTTTGTCGGAAGTCACCTTTGTCACCAGACCTGTGAGATGGTTCCGGGCGGAACGATGCTGGGCCCCTTGGTCTAAAGAATCTAAGTCCTTTTCCGCGGCGATGTCTTGGCCAATTTTCACCAATTGCGCGCCGTCCACAGTGGTTCGTCCTGAAGCATCTTTGTGAGCTTCCAATTTTTCCTGAGAGATCCATCTCCGAATGGTGTCGTCGGAGACTCCAAGCAGGTGGGCTGCGGTGCTGATTCTGATCATCGACATTGTCCCAGGGTATAACCTGGGGGAAATTTTGGGCGAGGAACCATAGAGGATAGCGACGAGGCTGGACTACGCCTCGTCGTCAAGCATCTTTGTGCTCAGGCTTGAACTATGGCTCCAGCGGGATGATTTCCGTCTTCCCGCCATTGTCGAGCACCATGTCCTGGGTCAAAAGCGCCTGCATCTCAGGATCGATCGGGACCTCCTCGACCTGAATGTCGGCCTGGTTACCGCTGGCCTCCGGCTGCTGCTGCAAGGTGAAAGTGCGTGCTTGCGGCGTATTTATGTCGATACCGAAGAACGTGTCCAAGCCCTTGATGTTGAACTGCGTGGAGTTGTACCGGGAATCGTCGGAAGTGTTCCATTGCGAGACCACGATGTCCATGTTGTCCAGCGTCGAGGTCGGGGTGATGTATCCGCCGTAGAGCTGCGTGAAATTCGACGGGGTTTGGTCGGCGTTCCATCCGCCGGTGCCCGAAATGACGACATTCGCAGGTTCGATCTCATCCCAGTCGCGTGCAATGTCTTCAGAGATGCGGATTTCAATGGCCATGGTCTCGCGGTTGAACATGGCTAAGACCCAATGGCCCTGGATATAGCGCAGGTTCATCTCGCCCGCAGCAACATTTGTGTCCAGGATGGGGGAACCGGTCGCGCCCCAGAGGCCGGTTTGTGGGTTGAACACCTCCCACTTTGTGCGATCAGCGATGTCTTCGGGCAGGAATCGTGAGAGGTACACCGGATCCTTGCGCTGGAATTCCGAACTCACAACGTAGATATAGCCATCTTGGCCGTGTTCCCACGAAATCAGATTGCCCATGCCATTGAAATAGGTGCGGGGAGTGCGCGCGACCGAAGTCCAGGTGGCGCCTTCGTCGGTGGACTGCCAAATCTCGGTGTACAGCACGTTGCCCACGCCCTCGTTCGCCATCGTCTGCATATACATCGTGCCGTCGATGGTGATGATGTCAGAGGGGAGGTGGGTGAATTTACCGTTAGTGTGCTCGTAATCGATGAGTTGCTGGACCTGGTCGTCGCGATTCAGCGGGCGCAGAATCTCAATCTTTCCGTCGACTCCCATCCTCGCGACCACGCCGACGGGACTCATCCATTCGCCCTCGCCGAGGGTTTGACCGCGGAAGGAATCACCAAAGATGATGACGAATTCATCGCCAGGGCCCAGCCCAGTCATGATGCCTAAGTCCCCGGAATAAAAGCCTGCGTTATCAGAGATTCCCTGGCCGAGCAGATCCTGAACAAGGACTACCGTCAGCTCTTCGGAGATTGCATCTGCCCATTTCGAAGAGTCATTCTGGCTGGAATCGTCGCGGGAGCTGCTGGAACTGCTGGAGCTGCTGGAGCTGCTTTGCGCATTGGCTATTGGAGCGGACAGCAAAGTTGTGGAGACGCTCGTCGCAACGGCGCACGCTAGAAGTGCTTTCTTCAAGAAATACTCAATTCGAGGTTCTGCATGGGAAATGCAAGGTGACAAGACAATAACGGTTAACCGCGATTGACATTAACAAAGCAAATGTTCGAGCGCTTCCTTCTAAGCTCGTGGTCATGAAGAAAGTTCTGTTCGGGCCACTCGTTGTCGTTTCCCTCGTCTTGGCTTCTTGCTCTGAACCGTCGATGAACGAAAGCATTGAGATTGCGCCGACGAGCTCGTCGAGTTCTTTTGCGGGACCCTCGTCGGGCTCCTCGGAGGGCTCTTCTGGCGGGTCTTCTGGCGGGTCCTCGGAGGTGTCTTCGGAGGTGGTCGAGCGCGGCAGATTCAACGACGGGTGGGCACTTGAATTCCTCCCTGGCACGGACTTTCTTCTTGTTTCGGAGCGTGGAGGCGCCTTACAGATGTTGGACGTCAATTCCGGTGACAAGGTGGAAATTGAAAACACTCCAGCCGTCTACAGCAATGGACAAGCGGGTATGCACGACATCGTGGCAGGGCCCACCTTTGAAAATGACGGCACCGTGTACCTCAGCTGGGTCCGCGAAACCGCGGACGGCCCACAAGGAGTAATTGGTCGGGGCCAGTTGAATACTGAGACGGGTTCGCTGGAGGGGTTCGAAGAAATCTGGCAGCAAACACCCTCGTCCAGTGATGGGCACTTCTCGCTGCGCATGCACATTGACGACGACTACCTCTACGTCACCTCGGGGGATCGGCAAGCCTTCGATCCAGCCCAAGAAACCGACACGAATCTCGGTGCCGTTCTCCGGCTCACACATGATGGGCAGCCCGCGCCGGGCAATCCATTTGCTGGTCAAGGCGGTCGTTCGGATGAGATTTATACCATGGGACACCGTAATCCGCTGGGCATTGACACCGATCTGGGCGGCGACCTGTGGGTCTCTGAGATGGGTCCTAAGGGTGGCGATGAGCTGAATCACTTGGTTCCCGGAGAGAATTACGGGTGGCCCGAGGCATCGATGGGCGTGCACTACGACGGCGCCGACATTCCACACCATCAAGAGGGAGACGGTTTCGTACCACCTGCCGCTTACTGGGTGCCGTCAATCTCTCCCGGTAACCTGATGATTTACAAGGGACAGCTTTTCGACGAGTGGACTGGCGACGCGTTTCTCGGAGGGCTTTCCGGTAAGAAGATTGTCCGGGTGGAACTCAATGGTGATCAGGCGCAATCTGTCGAGGAGTGGGACATGGGTAATCGCATCCGAGCGCTCGAGGAGGCTCCCGACGGGTCCATTTGGATCCTCGAGGACGGTCAACGTGGTCGCCTCTTAGAATGGCGACCTGAATAACTGCCTGTCCTAGCGCTTTGGCTCTCGTACCCACGCTCCGATCACACCGGGCACAACTTCTGGGCCTGGCCCCAGCAAAGCTTTTAGATTGCCTTCGCGCTCAACCGCACTCGTGACTTTCTTCACCGCACCCGCCGTGGATTTTGGTCCCCCTCCATTCCTCGCTCCCGGCGCCATGGCGGCTGGAACGAAACCACGGTTGTGCTGGCTGCCGGTGTTCTGCGACGAAGTACTGTGATTGCCACTACCGGAGCCCGAGGTACCAGAATGACCGCCGACGTTTGGGCCGAGTGTGCCATTCTGTCGGTTGTCGCCGCCAAGCGTGTGGCTGGAACCATACGGGTTGCTTGAGGAGCCGTAAAAACCTGATCCGTTTGGCATCGCCACGGAACGATGCGAAGAATGCGCAGCTGAGCCGGGAGCATTGTGTGAACCCGATGAGACGGAGCCATTCGCCCCAATGCCACCTCTACTCGGAGCATGAGGGGAATTGGGAACTCGAGAAGGGACTGCGCCCAGCCCTCGTGGTGATTGGTTGGTTCGCGTTGGCGAATTGGAACCACCAGCGGCACCGAATACGGGCGCGCCCTGGCCTGAATTTCCGAAATTAGGGGAGCCTGCGCCACGAACTCCTGCGGTCGCTGGCGATACAGGATTGTTGGCACCTATGTTGTTAGTCCCATAACTGTTGGTTCCATTCGGCAGGCTGCCGCCGAGTACAGGAGCTCCCATCAGAGAGTTGCTTGGTTGCGGTGTGACTGATGCCCCTGGAAGCGTGCCCGGTATGCCTTGCCCGCCGGGATTGAGAGTTGGAGGCATTGCCACCGCAGTAGCCGCCGTTGTAGTCGGGGCATGGCCAGCAAGTACCTGTTCCAGTTGTTCAGGTCCGGTGCGCAAGAATTCGTCGGCAAGCGATTGCGGATTGCTGATGCGCGCCGCGGTACCGTAACCCATTTCAGTCATCGCCGCGGCGACGCTTGGGGGAAGCGGGAGATCGGTGGGCTCCGGAACGCGCTGTTCGGAGCCGCCGATGGCCGCAGAGGTTCCGCTCGGATCGTTCATCCCAGGAAGGAGTTGGTTTATTGCAGGTATCGACGGAGCGAGAGCCGCGGTGGCGAGGCCAGGAAACGCGTTGAGATAGGTCTGCTCCAAGAGGGCAGCAGCGTCCGGACGGACCACCCGAAGCGCCTGGTAGGTGGCTCCAACGGAGGCAGTTTGCTGCCCCAAACCGAGGCTTCCCGTGCCCAATCCCGTGGTATGGCCAGCCATCAGCGTCGCATTGTTCGCGAACGCCAATCCGGTGTTCCGGAGAGTCGTAATATTCGCGATGGCCTGGGAAATTGCCTCGGTTTCTGCAGAGGAATGTAGGTCGGCGAGCACTTCCTCAAGGCTTGCGGCTGCGGCAGTGATGGTGCTGGCGAGGCTCGTCCAATCCGTGGTCATGCCAGCGGGAATTCCGAAATTGGTCGCAGCAAATTGACCGCATAAAGCAATTAACGACGAAGGCCTAGCCACTACTGGAGCAGCTGCATGAAAAGGGGAGGTATCGGTGTTTCTCGCGGGCCCAGATGCTCGCAGGCTTGAAAGTTTGTCGCCGAGCGCGTGATTCAAACCGACGCTGGACAGGGTGCCCGCAATCGCTTGGTCCCCGTCGATGAAATCGGCGAGATTTGTGCTCAAGGTGTTCGATGCGTTGGCAAAGCGGTCCGCGAAAGCCTTTTGGGATGCGATGGCATCAGTATCGAGGATTGTTGAATGGGTTAATCCGGCATCGTTGAGGCCGGAGACGGTGGAGAAGGTTTGCCGTAAAACTCCAGTTCCTCCTAAGTAGTCCGAATTTACAAGTTGGAAAGTGTCTTTGAGTTGGTCGATTGCAGACTGGATATTGGCTGGATCAATTAGCATTATTCCCCCGAGGACATATGCAAATAAACTACGTTGAATAAGTTGAATGAAGTGTATTTAATATCTCAGTTGCAGAAGTGCAGAGCTCTGGAACCGACTTGTTTGTAAGGCCTTTTTGCACGCTAACCGTAAGATGTCCGCGATAAGTTGGAACGGCGGCTCTGCAACTTGCCGGATCGTCCTGTTGTGATCTGTATAAGACCATGCCTGCGAGCTGGGTTTCGGGATGCGTAGAAAGAATCTCCCCCTGGGCCTCAAAATCTTCGAATGCGGCCAAACTGCCTTCAATCAAAATGGTGAGATCGTTTTCGGTGCCGTTTTGAATCCTGCAACTCAGAAGACTTCCTTGACCTCTTGACTGCGTCTCACCGCGCACTTCGTATCCGATAGCAGCGAACTCTTCGGCAGATATTTCCTCGCATGGATTGAAGACATCTGGGTAGACCTCTTCGGGATTGAAATCACCGATGGGTAGTACGCCACTTTCGAAGTGAAAGGCTTGGGCGGATTCTTCTTCAGTAGTGGACTGAGGCACGACGGAATCGTCGCTAAGCGACGTCGTTGGCTCTTCGTCCAGCGTTGAATTTGCAGCTGACGTACAACCGGTGATTGCAAACGTGCATGTAAGAACCATCGTCAGAATACGGCTTTTCATGTTCCTCCCCCGAGTAAAAAGTCGTGCTCTAGCAGTTTTACATATTTGGAGGAGATTTGCAGTGCGAAGCATACAAACTCGAAACTATTCGAAAGACAGTTCGAGAAAGTTTCTAAAAACTATTGCAATAGTCGAAGCGGTGGGTATACTAAAACTATTGAAATCGAACAGTAGTTCTAAATTGAAATGGTAGGGGGATCATGTCAGCTCGGTCAAGTCCTTTTGAGTGGTGTATCCGCCAGCGGTTGACTCAGCGATGAACTGACCGCTGACGGAACAGGATTCCTTACGCCACCAGAGCCTC
>NZ_KB902189.1 GCF_000379425.1 Corynebacterium lubricantis DSM 45231 | reverse complement strand
ACCGCCGGTGGCCAGACCCTGGACTTTTACCTCTCTCCGAAGCGGAACGTGGCCGCAGCGAAGCGTTTCCTGGCCAAGGCCCTCAGATCCAATGCGTCAGCCGGGTATCCCAGAGTGATCAACACCGATAAAGCACCCTCCCTAGTCAGGGCAATCGCCGAGTTGAAGTCAGAGGGAATCTGCCCGCCAACAGTGGAACACCGGCAGGTGAAATACCTCAACAACATCCTGGAAGGCGACCATGGTCGGCTGAAGCGGATCTTCGGGCCGAAAGGCGCGTTTAAGAACCGGACATCTGCATATCGGACGTTGAAAGGGATGGAGTCGATGCACTCATTGCGGAAAGGCCAGGGCGCGATGTTTGCCTACGGGCAACCGAACCCGGATGCGGTGATCGTCAGCCGGGTGTTCGAGGCTGCCTGAGAACGCCGACCCGCAGCGAGCATCAGAGGATGAAGACTGGGTCGTCACGGCTCTCCGCCTGAAGTTTGCAACAGCACCTTGTTGGGCATCGTGACGACGCCGCCAGAGCGGACCTGGCACCCATGCGGCACCGCGCACCCCACTTTGGCGGAGTGCGCGGTGCGGTGGAGAACCACCCAGACTGAGCCTGACGAAACAGGCGGCGTCGCTCAGCGGGCGATCATCCCGTGGGGGTCGATGACGAACTTCTCCACGGAGCCCTGGTCGAACTCCGCGTAGGCCTGGGGTGCCTCGTCCAGGCTGATCACGCGCGGGTTGACCATCTCCGTCAGGTACGGCATCCGGTCCCACAGGATCGACATCATCAGCTCGCGGTTGTAGCGCATGATGGGCGCCTGGCCGCCGATGATGTGGGGCGACTTGATCCAGGCCTTGCCGAAGTCCACCGGGAAGGTGCCCTCCTGCTCGGCCTTCGTCTCCGCGATCGGGTCCGGCCCGTAGATGCCGATGATGCCCGTGGCTCCGCCCGGACGGGTGATGTCCAGGACCTGGTTCACGGCGGCGATCGGCTGCATCTCATCGGCCGCGGAGCCCAGGCCGTGGGCCTCGGAGCCGACGCAGTCCACCGCGCAGTCCACCATCGGCTCGCCGAGGATGTCGTTCACGGCGTCCTGCAGGTTCTCCGTGGCGGAGAGGTCGATAGTCTCGCAGCCGTGCTTGCGTACCAGCTCCAGCCGCGAGGCGTCCTGGTCGCCCACAATGATGCACGAGGCGCCCAGCAGCCGAGCGGCAGCCGCGGCGCACCGGCCCACGGGGCCGGCACCGGCGATGTAGACGGTGGAGCCGGGCTTGGCGCCGGCCTCCATGAGACCGTGGAACGCCGTGGGGAGGATGTCCGAGAGCACGGCCAGATCCAGGATCTTCTCCATAGCCTGCTCCTGGTCCGGGAAGCGCAGCAGCTGGAAGTCGGCGTACGGCACGAACAGGTACTCGGCCTGTCCGCCCTGGAAATCGCCCAGATTGAAGCCGTAGGCGGCGCACGCCTGCTCCGGGTTGGCGGTCTCACACACCTCGGTGCGGCCGGCGCGGCAGTTGCGGCAGCGGCCGCAGGCCACGTTGAACGGCACGGAGACGAGGTCACCCTCCTTCAGGAACTGGACGTCGCGGCCGACCTCCAGCACCTGGCCGGTCATCTCGTGACCCAGCACCATGCCCTCGGGCACGGGGAAGGACCCGCGGTAGATGTGCAGGTCGCTGCCGCAGATGTTGGTGGCGACGATCTTGAGGATGACGCCGTGCGGGGCGGCGGAGCCGTCGGGCATCTCCAGCTTGGGGAAGTCCAGCTCGTCGACGCGCACGTCCTTGATGCCGTGGAATACCACGGCGCGGTTCTTGGTGGTCATGGAAACTGTTGCCTTTCTGTAGGTAGGTGTCGAGGTCTTCCGAAGATGGAGGTTCCTACACGCAGCCATCCGAAAGACCTCGACGTGCCCGATGCTACCATCACGCCCCCCGACCTGACCACCTTCACCCGTCTGGACGTCCTCGGCCTGGAGGTCACCGCCCAGCTGCTCGAGCCCGACCGCACCGTGCTCGCCTGCCGGGTCGTCGAGCCGGACGACTGGTGCCGGCGGTGCGGCTGCCAGGGCGTCCCGCGCGACACCGTGACACAGGAGCTGGCGCACGAGCCGTTCGGGTGGCGCCCCACCACGCTGCTGCTGACCGTGCGCCGGTACCGGTGCACCGAGTGCGCGCACGTGTGGCGTCAGGACACCACCGCCGCGGCCGAGCCACGGGCCAAGATCTCCCGCGCCGGGCTGCGCTGGGGGCTGGTCGGCATCGTGGTCCAGCACCTGTCCATGGCCCGCGTCGCCGAAGGACTCGGCGTCTCCTGGAACACCGCCCCGCAATCCTCACACCCCCAGGACCCCTACATCTTGTGCCTCACCGCATCACCGCAGCATCCCCGCTACGCACTCCGGATCCGGAAGAGCCAGTTTGACGATACGTGGCGCGTGGGCACGCACTCGGATCCACAGCTGGTCAATGGAGTGCTGGGTGCGTTGGTCGCCGTGGACATCGAGATCACCTCGGTAACCGGGAAGTGGAAGCTCCACCAAGGGCTGGCACCAGACGAGATTGCGCATACCGCTGCGTCGCTGCGGGCTCGTGGTGCTTCTGAAGTGCCAGATTCCGTGGCCGTGGCAGACCTACTGGATGCCCGCGCTGTGCCGTGGGCACGGGAGCGGGCAGCAGAAACCGGGGCGGTAAAGCCGGCGCGGTTGCCCGTGCCGGATCCTTCCAACCCGCGTCCCGCGCACGTGTACACGTACGAGGGCCGGTTCTAGCTACTTATTCCTCGCTTTATTCTTCGTCCGTGGACAGCGCCGCAACGAAGGCCTCTTGTGGCACGGTCACAGAACCGATATTCTTCATGCGCTTCTTACCGGCCTTCTGCTTTTCCAGCAGCTTGCGCTTACGCGAAATATCGCCGCCGTAGCACTTGGACAACACGTCCTTGCGCAGCGCGCGAATATTCTCACGTGCAATGATCTTCGAGTTGATCGCCGCCTGGATGGGCACCTCGAACTGCTGACGCGGGATGAGCTCTTTGAGCTTCTTCGTCATCTTGTTGCCGTACCACTGAGCGTTATCGCGGTGCACGATCGCCGAGAAGGCATCCACCGGCTCACCCTGAAGCAGAATGTCCACCTTGACCAGGTCGGCTTCCTGCTCGCCTGCTTCTTCGTAGTTCAGCGAGGCATAGCCCTTGGTGCGCGACTTCAGCATGTCGAAAAAGTCGAAGATAATCTCGCCGAGCGGCATGACATAGCGCAGCTCGACGCGATCTTCCGACAAGTAGTCCATGTTCTTGATCTGGCCGCGCTTCTGCTGGCAGAGTTCCATGGTAGGGCCGACGAACTCGGAAGGAACGATGATGGTCATGTTCACAATCGGTTCGTAGATCTCGCGGAGCTTGCCGCCCGGCCAATCCGAAGGGTTGTGCACGTACTTTTCCTCGCCATCCTCCGCAATCACGCGGTAGGTCACCGAAGGGGCGGTGGAGATGAGATCGAGATCGAATTCGCGCTCGAGGCGGTCTCGGGTGATTTCCATGTGCAACAGGCCGAGGAAGCCACAGCGGAAACCGAAGCCCAGCGCGACAGAAGTCTCTGGCTCCCAGGTCAGCGAGGCGTCGTTGAGCTGGAGCTTTTCCAGGGATTCACGCAGCACGGGGAAATCTTCCTGGGACACAGGGAACAGCCCTGAGTAGACCATCGGCTTGACGTCTTCGTAGCCCTGCAGTGGCTCGGTCGCGCCCTTGGTCAAGGAAGTGACGGTGTCGCCGACCTTGGTTTCACGGACATCCTTCACACCAGTGATCAGGTAGCCGACCTCGCCGGGGCCGAGTCCCTTGACCTTCTTCGCGGTCGGTGAGACCACGCCGATTTCCAGCAGCTCCAGGTTGGTACCGGTGTTCATCATGTGGAGCTTCTCGCCTTGGCGCAGCTCTCCGTCGACCATACGAATGTAAGTCACCACACCTCGGTAGGTGTCGTAGACCGAGTCAAAGATCATTGCGCGAGCGGGGGCATCCGCACCGTTGGGAGACTCCGGCGGTGGCACCATCTCGACGACTTTGTCGAGCAGCTCTTCAACACCCTGGCCAGTCTTACCGGAGACGCGCAGCACCTCTTCTGGCTCGCAGCCGATAATGTTGGCGATCTCAAACGCGTACTTTTCAGGATCGGCTGCAGGCAGGTCGATCTTGTTCAGCACGGGGATGATTTCCAGGCCTTTGTCAATGGCCATGTAGAGGTTGGCCAAGGTCTGCGCTTCGATGCCCTGAGCAGCATCGACAAGTAAAATGGCGCCTTCACACGCTTCGAGCGCGCGGGAAACTTCATAGGAAAAGTCGACGTGTCCTGGGGTATCGATCATCTGCAGGACGATCTGCTCGCCCTCGAATTCGCCGGAGCGAGGCACCCACGGCAGGCGCACGTTTTGCGCCTTGATGGTGATTCCGCGCTCACGCTCGATATCCATGTTGTCCAGGTACTGGTCACGCATATCGCGCGCATCGATGACGTTGGAGAGCTGCAGAATGCGATCAGCCAAGGTGGACTTACCGTGGTCGATGTGGGCGATAATGCAGAAGTTACGAATCCGAGCAGGATCCGTAAACGTAGTCTCGGCGAAATTTTCAAACTTTTTTGCCATAGCCGCACGGGTCCCTTCTAGTAATTAACCTTTCCTACTCTACCCAAGGAAGGCGATATTTCTGAACCCGGTAATCCAACTCGCACACCGGCACTGCACCACCCAAATCTGAGCCGAAATCTGAGCCCAAATTGCCGACCATGAAATCTTTCGATTTGGCATGCATAAAAGCTAATTATTCGCTTTTTTGACAGGGTGCCAGTCCACGCTCACGCTCTGCCCATCTAGTACTTTCGATCGATTGAATCTGATAGCATAAACTCACTACGGTTAGTCACCATTAGCATGTCCCACAAGCACCAAACGCAACGCGAAAAGAACGACTATGAGTATCTTTCGCCCGCGCCGCAACTCCACCCCGGAAGGCACGGCGGGCAGCCAACCAGACAAGTCCAACGGACGTGTATCGCAGCGTCGCGCAGCGCGAAAAGAACGCGCTGAGGAACGCGCCAACGCCAGGGCGAATAAACTCACTGCGCTTGATCAGGGCCTGACACAGCTTAATCAACGCCTTGGCATCACCGCCACGAAACAGACTCATAGCGTGGCCGCAGCGCTGCAGGTTGATCCAACTGAGCATCTCGCACGCTCGATTTATTACTCCCCGGACCTGGACGGGTATGCGGAACCAGGGGAAGTCGTATGGGTGACGGTGCCGTCATCGCCACCCCAGGAGCGCTCCATGTTGGTTATCGGGCGGAATATGCAAAACGTCTTGGGCCTGCTCATTTCCTCCCATAAGGGCCACGCCAACAAATCCGAGTGGCTCGAGATTGGCAATGGCGAATGGGATACTAACGCCGAGCAGTGTTGGCTGCGGCTGGACAAAACCATCGTCGTCCCCGAAACCCAGGTCAGTCGGCGCGGTATTCTCTTCCCTCGGTCGCGTTTCGAGGTGGTAGCAAACCGCCTGCGCGCTACCTTC
This sequence comes from Corynebacterium lubricantis DSM 45231, assembly GCF_000379425.1. Lineage (GTDB taxonomy): Bacteria > Actinomycetota > Actinomycetes > Mycobacteriales > Mycobacteriaceae > Corynebacterium > Corynebacterium lubricantis. The sequence continues at coordinate 53,098 of NZ_KB902189.1, read as the reverse complement.
CGTTGGGCTTAGTTCTGCACTGCATTCTTCGCGCTGAGGTGCTGGTCCAAAGCAGCGGTCAGCGCCTCCGGCTTCGTTGTTGGACCACCGAGGCGGTGCGTGCCACTTTCGGTGTGCAGCAAAAGTGTGGGGTAAGAATCAACGCCCATCTCTCGCAGTTGGCGGAAGTCTTCTAGGGCTTCCTCCTGAGTTTCAGGCTTGGCGAAGTCAGCAGCCACCTGGTCAGCGTCCAGACCAAACTCGGTCGCGATCGAGCGGTAAACCTCCACGTCACCGAGATCGGCGCCGGCGAAGTACCACGCCCGCTGGATGGCTCCGGCAATTTCCACCGCACGCTCAGGCACCTGGCGACGCAGAGCCACCAACCCAATCGCCGGATCAGTGGAGTCCATCACGAACTCGCCCTTTTCTAGGACCTCGTTATAGGACTCGCCGAACTCGACCCCGGTCAGTGCTGCAATGCGCGCGTTTGCACCTGGGATATGTGGGTACGCGCCAATGGCTCCGGCACGCGGGCCAGCGAACAGGCCTCCCGACAGAACCTTGATATCAACCCGATCAGCATTGTCCGCGGCGAACTTCCGCAGGCTGGGGCCGAAGCCGTAGCACCAGCCGCAGTAGGCGTCGAATGCGTAAGTGAGTTGAATACGATCGTTCATGGGATTCTCCTTCAGTGTCTCTTTGCTGTCTTGATTCTTAAAGCTATCCCTGAAGCGGGCCACAAACGAGGTATCCTCGGGACGCATAATGGTAAAAAACGGACTAGACGACATCCGCGAGATCCTCTACACACCCGCCCACCCCGACGACTCCGGCGTAGAGGTCATTTCCCTTGCCACCTTGGCTCAGCGCATGACCACGAATCCTGCTGCCCACCGCCCTCAGCGGCCGGATTTCCACCTGCTGCTCACCGTCACCTCCGGGGTTTTGTGGCACATGGTGGACTTCCGCGACTACGCCGTCTCGGAAGGAATGTGGCTTTGGGTCCGCCCGGGCCAAGTGCAACAATTCCGCGGGCTCGACCAGGCAGAGGGAGTCGTCGTTATGTTCCCTTCCTCGACTCTTGCGCCTCAGCTTGCCGCCCAGCTAGCTATCGACAACCCTTTCGGCCCCACCCTGTTGAACCCAATTGGCGACGACACCCGTGCCTTGACCCATGCCGTCGACCATCTGCGCTGCGAATTCGAGCTCGACGCAACGCCCGCGAAGGTGAGGTCAGCGATTCTTGTGCACCTCCTGAGTGCCCTGCTGCTGCGGCTGGGAAATATTGACAAGCCAGCCAGCACTCCCCACCGTGCTCACGAGCCGATCTTTATGGAATTGCGCAACGCGGTCGAGCGGGATTTCGCCGAGCACCGCGATGTGGCCTACTACGCCAAACTTTTGCTGTACTCGCCGCGGACCCTGACTCGCGCCACTCATGCAGCCGTCGGTGTCAGTGCCAAAGAGTTCATTGACAGGCGCGTTATCCTGGAGGCGAAACGCCTGCTCGCGCATAGCGACGAGCCCATCGCCCGCATCGGTGCCCAGCTGGGATTCGATGATGCGAGCAACTTCGTCAAGTACTTCGCACGGCATACTTCGTTAACACCGACGGAGGCGAGAAAGACTTTTTTGGATCCGCAGTAACCCACCTGCTAAAGTCGACGTGTTGTTCACACCCACTTTCTTCAAGGGTGCACCAGCAACGCGGGCAGGACCTTGGGTTCGCGTCTTAAAAATGCTGGTGCAGCAATCCCTTCGTGGGTAGATCGACTGGTTCATTCAACATCGATATTCAAGAGGTATCTTCATGGCAAACATCAAGCAGCAGCAGAAGCGCGTTCTCACCAACGAGAAGCGTCGTCTGCGCAACAAGTCCGTCCGTTCCGCTGTCCGCACCGAGCTGCGTAAGTTCCGCGAGACCGTTGAAGGCGGCGACAAGGCAGCAGCTGAGACCCAGCTGCGCGTTGCTTCCCGTCAGCTGGACAAGGCTGTCACCAAGGGCGTCTTCCACCGCAACAACGCGGCTAACAAGAAGTCCAACATGGCAAAGGCCCTGAACAAGATGGATTAAGCGTCACGCTTGAACTTTAAAAGCCGGTTTATCGCGAATTCTGCGCGATAGACCGGCTTTTAGTTTAGGCTTTAGAATCGTGCTGAAAACTTCACGACGCCTGATCGCAGGCGTACTTGCCTTGGCCCTTTCAGGTGCAGCCTTCGCGCCTCACGCCACCGCTCAAAACGCATCGTCAGAGCTGTCGTCCGCTCTCGGCGCGGTCGCCGAAGCCGCCAATACACGCACCACCTTTACTCACAACATCGCTGGCCGCACCTACAAGGTCGCGGTACCGGACTCGTTTACTCCAGGCACCGCCACCCAAGTGGTGTTAATGTTCGGTGGTTGGCAACACAGCGCTGCCCAAACTCAGGGCTACGCCAAGCTAGAAAACTACCTCGCCTCGAACACGCTGGTGGTTTACGCTGAGGCATCGTTGACTGACAACCTTTACGCCTGGGGCGGCGCACCTTACTCGAACATCTCGGTCAACGGAGACGTGACTTACGTCCGCAACGTCATCAACGACTTGGTCAGCCGCTACGGAGTCAACCAGCACGAAATCTACGCCACCGGCCTCTCCAACGGCGGCGGCATGGCGCTGGCGCTTGGCTGCCACGCTCCGGATTTGGTTGCTGGCGTCGCAGGTGTAGCAGGCGCTTACTACAACCCGACCGTCACCAATTGCGCAGCCGGCAATGTTCCCACCCTGATCATGCATGGGACTAACGACGATACGGTTGCCTACAACGGCGGAACCCGCCATGGCGCACCGTACCAATCGGTCTCCCAGGTCTTTAACACCATGGCGAATAAGAACGGCTGCTCCACCACCTCCTCGCAACGCGAGGTCGGCAACACCACTGTGTTCAACCGCAACAATTGCTCCGCACCCACTCAGGTCGTTCGCGTCAACGGCGGTGGGCACACCTGGTTCACGGATCCTTCGGCGAGCCAGCAGGTCGCCACCTTCTTCAACAACCTGTAATTAGTAGATCTCCAGCAGCCCCGTCACCCCACGGGTGAAAAGGAACAAGCTGGCCACAAGGAAGAACAGGCCCGCTGCGATGTCAATGTACGGTCCGGCTCGCAGCAGCGCCTGGCGGACACGTTGAGTGGAAATCACCAGGCTCAACGTCACAAAGATAATTAACGACGAGAAAAACAGCGCAGCAATCACGATCACCGCTACCCCGATCGAGGGCGCAGGTGGCAGCAGTGGTGCAACCAGAGCCGCCAAAAACAGCACGATCTTTGGGTTGGAGAGATTCGTCGTCAAGCCCTTAACGAATGCGCTGCGCAGACTGCCCAACCGTGCTTCCGCCTCCTCGGTGTCTGCCGGTGGGTTGTTGCGCTCCTTGATGCCACCGCGGATCATGGAAATGCCCATCCACAGGATCCATGCGCCGCCGATAATCTGCACGAATTCTAAAATCCACGGGAAGGCATGCAGAAGTGCGGCCGCCCCGAGGACGGTCAGGGTGCACCAAAATAACACTCCGACGTGGATGCCTGCGGTCGTGGCGAGGGCATGTTTGCGGGACTTGGTCGCCGTGCGGGTGATCAAGACGATATCGGGGCCAGGTGTCAACGCCCCGACCATGTTGACTAATACGATCGCCCCGAGGTCAGCTAAGTTCACTTCTCGAACTTGGCCACAAGGTCCTCGCGGCCGAACATCCGCGCAGTATCAATCGCATTCGGCATGCCGAACCGCGGATCCGCCCCGGCGGCGAGCAGCGCGTCGATGATCTCGTCTTCCTTCTTGAAAATCACACCAGCCAGCGGGGTTTGGTGGCGATCGTTGTGCTTGTTCACATCGGCGCCGCGAGCGATGAGTGCATCCACCAGCTCCGCGTGACCAGAGTAGGACGCGAGCATGAGGAAGGTGTTTCCGTCCTGGTTGCTCATGTTCACATCGACCCCCTGGTCGATATATTCAGCAAGGGTGAGATCGCCGTTGCGGGCGAAGTTGAATAATTTGGTGGCGAATTCCTGAACGTCGTCCGGTACCTCGTTGTTAGTGCTCATAGGATAAAAATTTATCATGCCAATTTGGCAATGCGCCGGACAGCATCCTCAAGCGCGTACTCGGGTTCGCCGCCTTGGCCCTTCACCTCGGCATCCAAATCCGCAACGATGATCACGGCCTGACTAATCGCATCACCCGACCAGCCGCGCGCGATCTGCATGGTCTGCTTCACGCCATAGGGGTGCATTCCCACCGTCCGCGCGATCTGCGCCGGGTCCCCGCGCGTGGTGTAGAGCTTGGCAATATCGCCCACCTTCATCGCCAGCGCCGCCGAAATCGCGGCCGGACTGACTCCGAGTTGCAGGGCCCGGCGCGTAGATCCCAGCGCGCGGTTGACGTCGCCGCGGATGGCGGCATCAGCGATATCGAATCCTGAAACCTCCGCCACACCTGTGTAATAGGCACGCACGGTAGCCACGGTGAGTTCCCCGTCGCTGTCCTCCACCAGCTGCTGCACCGCCGAGGCGAGCTCACGCAGATCCGAGCCCACCGACTCTTGCAGCGCCGCCACCACGTCGGGGGTTGGCCGGACGTTATAGCGACGAAATTCATTCGCCACCCACTTGGTCAGTTTGTCGTATTTCAGGGGGCTCGCATCGTGGACTTCGCCGGCCTTTTTGAACTTCGCGACGAGGGCCTTATTCCGACCCCCGCCCGAATGGCAGACGATCATGGTCATCCCGGGAGCTGGATTCACCATGGATTCGAGCACCAGCTGAGTGGTGTCTTTGCTGGCAACCTCCATCTGCGTGATCACCACAACGCGTTCCTCGGCGAACAGGCTGGGGCTGGTTGCCTGCAGGAGCTCCCCCTCGGTCACTTCACTGGCCTTGAACTTGCTCACGTCCGCGCGCGGGTCAGCCTGATCGATGATCATTTGCGTGGCGCGTTCCTGCAGGAACGTATCTTCTCCGACGACGAAGTGAACGGGATTAAGCATGCTTAAAGTTTAGCCTCCCCTCTCGACACGAGGACTGTGCACGCCCGCATGAACTATTGGTAAATATTTTCAATTATGCAGAAATTAATGCCTCCCGTAGTTAAAGTCACCTGGGACACGCCGACAACTGGATTTCGAGGAGACCCATGGCCCACGACCGCCCGCGCACACCCTCTCGCCGCTTCGCTACTTTCCTCACCGTCGGCGCAGTGTCCATTGCGTCGAGCGCGTGTTCGCCCTCGAGCAGTGAGGAACCCATCAAGGTCGTCACCATCACTCAAACGACTACTCCCGCACCTGAAAAGGCCCCAGAAACGCTGAATCCGGAAGAAATCTACGCTGCTGTCCTGTCCGATCCTTCCGCCTACCCGGTGAACTCGTCGGCGGAGCACGAACCCGACGGCACCTATTCCTACGCGGTTGTCGAAGCCACCGGAGATTCCTCTCCTGAACTATTGATCAAGGTCAACGGGCGTGAATTTACTCCTGTCATGGTGTTTACCATCGACCAATCCTCCGGGGAGCTCATCCACTCCCCGCATGTCCTCATCGCCGGTGCTCGGTCAGCTGGTGGCGGCCGCGCTGATGTTGCAGCGTCTCGCACGGGCACAGGCATACACGAGATGACCTGGCAATCAATCTCGCCTACCGGCAAGGACACGTTATACGAGTTGCACGGAGACCAGTTGGTCCCCAGCACCGAGGATTCCTACCAGATTGAAGCGGGTCACCCCGATCACGCCGTGCTCTCATGGTTCGATACCAACGATCCGAGCCACCTGGGCTTTGTCCAGAACGCCGGAAACACCTCGACTCCCGCGAATGCCATCACCTTTAGCGGAACCGTCATTAATCAAACAGCTGTCGAGGCGATGAACGGGCGCCCTACTCCCAATGGTGAACCCGACATCCCGGGATATATCCAGCTCGTCCTGGACTCCCCGCAAGAGGTCACTGCCAGCAAGGCCGGGGATTTTCATACCGAGTCTGTTGAGAAGATCCGCCTCGCAACACCCCACGACACCTCCATGGACTGGGAACCCTACGTCGGCCAACATGTCACGATCACCACGACACCCGAGCACCTCGCCTTCCCTTCAGACACATCGATTCCGCTCGGGATGTTGATCGTGAGTGGCTCTCCGGATATCTCTGTTGGCTAGCCCCGCCTAGAACCTGCCATCGGCCGCGTGTTGAGTGCCATCGACGTGCAGCGAGACCTCCCCGTCCCGATTCGGAAATATCACCGGGATCCCTCCCGCGGTCTGCGACCCGCGCGAGGCTTTGCGCCCGGAGTTGTCCAGCACGACCACAAGTTCCGTGCCGGGTGGTACGGGCTCAACGTCGTCTCGCGTATCGACGACATGCGCCACGAGGTCCCCGAGTTCTACCTCAGGTGCGCGGTTCTGCCCCACAACTCCCGCGCCGATAAGCACGAGCGCTGCCACACCCAAAGTGAGCCCGGCGCGACGAAAGAGAAAACCAGCGATGACCCACCCGTATCCGATCGCGACGGCGAGTGGTGTTGCGGCAATGGTGGCCTGCGGAAAAGAGGCCGCAGTGTGCCCCACCGTGTAGATCCACCAGGTAAACGGCTGGATCAGCGGATACACCACCACTTCCAGCCCGCCGGGCAGCGCAGCCAGCACCGCAGCGAGCAAACCCAGAATGGTCACCGGGGCGGTCGCTGCCGCCACCAGCACGTTGGCACCCACCGAGACCAGAGAGACCTGCCCCGTCATAAGAGAAATAATCGGCATGGTCATAATGTCCGCGGCAACAGCCACGCTCAGGGCGCGCACGAGGATGTCTGGCCACCCCGTGGGCGCAAGCGCGCGGTAGAGGAAGGGATGCATGACGACGATGCCCACCGTGGCAGCAACGGAGAGCGCAAACCCGTAGTTAACTGCGAGATCAGAGTCGAGGAGCACCAAACTGATCACAGCTAGACACAGAGCGTGCATCGGCTCAGAGCGCGACGAAGCTAGTACGGCAACGAGCCCGACTAATCCGGTGATTGTTGCTCGTAGCACGCTGGGCTCCGCACCTACGATTCCTGCAAACACGACAACCGCTAGCCCAGCCAAGCAGATTTGGGTGTACAACCCTGCCCGCAGTGCGCGCGCGATGAGGACAACCGCCGTAACAAGTATCGCCACGTTGGCACCGCTAACCGCGCTTAAGTGGCTGAGGCCCGAGACGATATAGACATCCCGCTCGGCTGCTGATTGCAGCGAGGTATCGCCTAAGACCATGCCGGGGATTAAACCCCGGGAATGTTCTGAAACATGTGCTTCCACAGACACGCGGAATGCTTCGCGAATAGAGGCGACGAATGCATCGAAGCCCTCGGGTCCCTCGAGCACCGAGATATCTCCATTGATACTGACTCCACCCACCCCGGGGCGCGAGGACTCTTTCACGGCACCGTGGACAAGGACACTGGTGCCGGTAACAAGTCCATCGGGCACCGCCTCAGAGAACACCGGGACTTCGGCCGGGTAGCCAGTGACCCGCACACGTACCAACCAGCCACCTGTGGATGTCTCTGTGGGAGCTGTAGCAACAGTTGCTGCGGTCTCACCGGGAAACTCAAAAGCTTCGGCAGCGCGCCGCCGCAGCATTGTCAACGCAGCCGCAACCGCGCTGACGCTGCCCGTGAGCACCGCTTGACCCCATTCCCGCATGAACCCTGCAGCACACACCACGAGCAGGGACAAGAGAATGCCGAGCCAAGGCACACCAAGCAGGATGGACAGGGTCATTGCCCAGGCCAAGGCAGCTGGCGGGACGAGACGGAGTTCGCTCATACCCGCAGGCTAGATTCTTAACTTCCTGATTTCGCGGTGACTTTAATTTTCTGTGGATAACTACCGTGACAGGTCATCTACCTGGGCAGTTATCCACAGCGGCCGTGTTCAGCAGCGCAGACCGGTCGGCTAATTGCATAAGAACGTAACGATTTATCTCTTTCGGGGGCTATATTGAGCGAGTAAGAACTACGTCAGCCTTCCGCTTCCTGAAAGGGTCCGCCATGCTTCAGCTTCCTCAGATTCCTAATCTTCCAAATTTTGCACTGAAAGACGTCCTGCAGTTGGCTGTCGCAGCCATCTCCCTGGTTTTCGCCATCGTCGCCGTCATGCCTGGTGGCGCTGAGGGCGTATCGTCCAACATTTCCTCTGGAAGCTCTGCGGGTGAAACCGCACCAACTACCACCGAATAGTCAGAGGCTGACTTCGTCTTTGATCGCGGCGAATTTTGCAGGACCAATCCCGCTGACATCGAGCAGCTGCTCGAGCTCGGTAAAACTCCCGATCTCCTCGCGATGAGCAATGATGGATGCAGCGGTAGTTTCGCCTACCCCATCGAGCTCCATTAGCTCCGCCTCGTCGGCGGAGTTAAGCGAGATCAATCCTGTTCCAGGTGCTGCCACTTGCCCCTGTTCCACCGCAGGTGCCACACCCGTGGGAAGCACGTGTAGTTGCTGCCCATCAACTAAGAGTTGAGCCTGATTCAGCGTGACGATATCCGCGTTAGGCAGTGGGACCGCCTGCTCCAGCGCGTCTGCGACGCGTGCACCCTGGCTGAGCGTGACGAGGCCGGGGTGTTCTACTTCTCCAACAACGGAGACAACGACACTTTCGGGCGCGTCAGTCGGCTCGGCGCCCGCCTCCCACTCTTGGCCCCACTCGTGTTCTTGCTCCACCTGTTCCTCGGTCGCCGGACTTGAGCGCGCAACAAACCACACCGCCACAGCAACAAGAAGTACAGCCGCCACGATGAGCGCATGTTTCAGAGAGACCGTGAAGCGGGGAGCTGGGTAGGACACCTGGAGAAGGTCTTCTTCCCCGGTTGGTCGGGTGAGTTCTTTAATCCGATCGAGCGCGTTGACTCCATTCATGCCCACAGGCTAAATCGCACATCGCCCACGACCGACGTGTCGCTCTCATCGCTGTGGATAAAGTGCCCGATCGGGCATGCGGCGCGCTTATTTCGCTGGGTTCTCCACAGGATCTTCAGCGAACACGCCTGAAATTCCCACAGCACCCGGGCCGGTGTGTACGAACAACACATCGTTGAGCTCGGTGACTAGGACTGTCGACCCCTTCGGTAACACCTCGTTGAGCATGTCTTCTAACAGATCAGCGGATTCCTCCGCGTCTGCGTGCTGAACGGCAACGAAGGCCGGCTGGTTGTTCGCATGCTCCATGACGAGTTCGACGAGCTTCGTAAATGCCTTGGTCTGGGTGCGGGTCTTTCCCGCGAGCTCGAGTTTGCCGCCCTTGATCTGCATGATCGGCTTGGTGGCAAGCAGTGCTGCGGAAAGGACAGTGGTAGTCGTCGATAAGCGACCGCTCTTGCGTAAATCATCGAGCTGGTGCAAGTACACCCACGTTTGGCTCCGGCGCAGCGTGTCCTCGGCGACGCGTTCGCATTCGTCGAGGCTTGCGCCTTCTTTGGCAACCATGGCGGCCGCCATGGCCGCGGCTCCCACCGCCATGCCGACGGTGCCCGTATCGATCACGCGGACGGCGTCGTCGAAGACTGCGGCAGCCGCAACTGCCGAGGACCACGTGGACGACAGCTCTTTGGACAGGTGGAGTGCGATCACTCCGTCATCGCCACCACGCTCGAGCTGGCGAGCATATGTTGCAGCCAATTCGAGCGAAGTCAGGCCGCTGGTGGAACGTTCTTCTTCATCCCCCAAAATATGCAGGTCGACGACGGCGATGTTGAGCTCGTCGATGATGTGTTGGGGTAAGCCGGAGGAAGTGTCGGTGACGATGCGAACAGTCATATTTAAGAGCTCCACCCTTGGTTCCAAGCATCCAAGTACCACTGCGCATCAACGTGATTCTCAGCGGTGAAATCACCATTCATTGTGCCCTCGGTAAAGCGGGGACGCGCAGTCAGCTGGGACGTGTTCGTGTTCTTCAACCCGGAAAGCAGCGGATACTGCGTTGGTGCCAGACCCAGCAGATTGGACGTCAACGCCGAGATCGTCCCGCCGTGGGCGACGATCAGGACTGCTTGCCCCTCCCAGTCGGGAAACGAGGCCATGAGTTCGTCGATAGCCGGGCGGGCGCGCCGGGCGACTTCCAGGCGGGATTCGCCCCCGGGAGGAGCCCACCCTGGATTGTGGCGCCACGCGGCGCGGGCACCGACGTATTCGCTATCGACCTCTTCGTGGGTGCGGCCCTGCCAGTGTCCCAGATCGGTTTCGCGCAAACGCGCATCAATGGTGACGTCGAGGCCGAGCGTGTTCGCGATGATATCCGCGGTGTCTTTTGCCCGAGTCAGATCGGAGGAGACGATCTTGACGATGTTCAGGTTGCCCACATACTTGGCGGCAGAACGTGCCTGCTCGATACCCACGGACGACAGCTGGGTATCTAGCTGGCCCTGCATCCGATGATTCGCGTTGTAGTCAGTCTGTCCATGCCGAAGCATTACCAACTGCCGTCCCATGTTGAACCTCCTCGAAAGTCTGACCACCTGAACAGGAAAACTCTTTAGTGCTTAGTAGTCCTCGTCATCGTCGCTGGGTCCTTCGCCTGCCAGCGGAAGTTCATCAATGCTATCGATTTCTCGGACATTGACGTCGTTCGCCCAATCACCGGGGGTAGGAGCTGTCTCCACACCTTCGACCTCGATGCGAGGGCAATCGGCATAGAGGCGATCCAGGCCATAAAACTCTCGCTCGGATTCGCGCTGCACGTGGACCACAAAAGAACCGTAGTCCAAAAGAACCCACCGGTTCTCGCGGTTGCCTTCCCGACGCTTCGGCTCTGCGCCCTTTAAGGTCAAGGCATCTTCGACTTCCTCGACGATGGCACGGACCTGGCGGTCGTTGGCACCGGAAATGACCACGAAGATGTCGCTGATCGCCATGACATCAGAAACATCGATCACCGCGATGTTGGTGCCAAGCTTGTCATCTGCTGCCTTAGCGGCGATGGAAGCCAGCTCGATGGACTGTTGCGATGCACTCAAATGCTTAAATTCCTTTACTAAAAATTACAAATTCCCTGCGTGATACACGTCAAAACATGCATCCAGGTTCGATTCTTCCAAGTCTCCCACGTTCCAGGCTACTTTTTCCACTTGATTGCCGCGTTTTTGCAATTCGCGCCTAATTTGAGTGGTGCTTAATCCGTGACTAATCCGTGACTAATCCGTATAAAGACCATTCTTGGCGATGAATTGCACCACTCCGTCAGGTACCAGATACCACACTGGGCGACCCTCATGGGCGCGCTCGCGGCAATCAGTGGAGGAAATCGCCATCGCAGGAACATCAATCAAATGAACTTTGTCCTGGTGTTTCTTCGGCAACATTTCCTCGGTCAAGACGTAGCCGGGGCGCGTCACACCAACAAACTCTGCCAGGTCAAACATGTCCTCCCAGTCTCGCCACGACAGAATCGAGGACAGCGCATCCGCACCGGTGATGAAGTATAAATCGTCGTCGGGATACTGTTTGCTCAAATCGGCAAGGGTATCAATGGTGTACGTCGGTCCCGGTCGGTCGATATCGACCCGGGATACTTTGAACCGGGGGTTCGCCGCCGTGGCGATGACAGTCATGAGGTACCGGTCCTCAGACGCGGAGACCTTGCTGTCTGCCTTTTGCCACGGTTCACCGGTGGGCACGAAGATGACCTCATCCAAGGCGAAACGATCCGCCACTTCGCTTGCCGCGACAAGGTGGCCGTGGTGGATGGGATCGAAGGTGCCACCCATGATGCCGATCCGGCGCGGCGCCCGCGTTTCACTCGGAGTACTCATAACCGGAAAGTGTAGCGATAACCTAGCGAACCGCGTCCACCCACTGCCCAAATGAATCAGCGATATGGTCGTCCCACTGGGATTCTTCAGTGAAATAATTCTCGTGCACACCCGGGGTCGACGCCGAGGCAACCAGGATCTGTATCGAGGTGTCGCACACAATATCAATGGGCAAGCAGAAGTTGATCCGCTGGTCAGTTGCAGCAGTTGTCAGCGAGTTCCACGGAGTATTGCCCAGGAAGCCACCCGCGCCGTTTTCCACTCCGATGACTGCAGGATCGAGAAAACTCGTCATCGGGTTACCAAAGTAGAGCACCCCCGCGAGCTGTCCCCGCTGCGCTAGTTCGCGCTCGTGTCCCTGCAGGATCGCAGCACCCTGGGAATAGCCGACAAGCACGTAACTGGGCGTACAGCCGGTTGCAGACTCGTAGTCGTCGATATGCTTCATGACACCGTCGTGGCCCTGGACTGCCGAGCTGATCAGCGACTTGGCCAACGAGGGAAGGTCGTCGATGACAGAGGGGCCGGGACCCACGATCCTGGCGAGCTCTTCCATGATCGACTCTTCGGATTCCAAATTCGGCGTCTCCGACTCCTGCGGACCAGCCTGATAGTACGTGTCGTCGATCCCGATCACGTCGACGCCGTGCATCAGGGACGCACCATTGTGGGTTTCCTGGTAGCGGGCCTCGCTCATGTGCAGGAACTCGCGGATGTGTTCCGCTTCCCACCCGTTGGACATGCGCGAATCTGTGGCGGAGTACTGGGTGGGGGTGATGTGGGTGTTTTGCCCCGATCCGCGGGCTGCAACGACGGCGACGTCGGCGCAGGTGTGCTCGTCGGGTTGTGCAACGCCGGCGTGCGCGACCCCGGAAAATAAGTGGAAAGAAGTAAAAAATGTTGTCAGAGCAGCGATCACGCTGGTGACAACCCTAATTGTTCGGCTGAACATAGAGCTTCCCTTTCGGGCAACGGTTGCGGAATCAATTAAAAATAAGTTTCCTTTACGCTATCCCAACCCGCGGGCACCCGCAGCGAAACCCTCAAGCCGAATCTTATGGGCGAGTTTGCCCGGTGCCTTCCAGGATCCACTTGGTGCTGGTCAGCTCTGGCAATGCCATCGGGCCGCGCGCGTGGAGCTTCTGGGTGGAGATGCCAATCTCGGCACCCATGCCGAATTGCTCGCCGTCGGTAAACGCCGTCGACGCGTTGAGCATCACCGCCGCGGAGTCGACCTCGTTGGCGAATTTCTGCAGGGTGTATGCGTTCAGCGATGCGATGGCCTCGGTGTGGCCGGTCGACCACTGCGCAATGTGGTTGATGGCGCCTTCGACACCATCGACAACAGCACAAGCAATGTCGAAGGAGAGGTACTCATCGGCCCAGTCGGCTTCCTCTGCCTGGACGATCTCGGTGGCACCCAGGCCTTCGAGCGAAGCCTTCTCGCCGTGCACGGTCACGCCGGCTGCCTGGAGTGCTTCGATGACGCTGATTTTGTCTGCGTCGGCCAGCGCCTCGTCGAGAAGCACCGTCTCTGTCGCATTACAAACCGAGCAGCGCCGCGTCTTGCCGTTGATGACCATGTCGATGGCGGAGTCGAGCTCGGCGTCGCGGTCGATGTAGAAGTGGCAATTGCCGGTGCCGGTCTCAATCGCGGGCACGGTCGCGCCAGTGACTACCGCGTTGATCAGGCGGGCGGAGCCGCGGGGAATGACCACGTCGACAAGACCGCGGGCGGTGATCAGGTCCTGGACGGAGTCGTGGGACTCGCACGGCAAAAGCTGCACGATTTCACGCGGCAGGCCGTGGTCGGCTGCGACCTGCTGCAGGATCTCTACGAGCTTCTCGTTGGAAAAACGCGCGGTGGACGAACCACGCAACAGCGCCACGTTGCCCGACTTAATGGCCAGGCCGAAGGCATCCACGGTCACATTCGGACGCGCCTCGTAAACCATGCCCATCACGCCGAGTGGCACGCGGACCTGCTTCATCTGGATGCCATTAGCCATCACGGAGCCGCGCAGCACCTCGCCGACGGGATCCTGCAGGCCCGCCACCTGGCGCAGGCCGCCCGCGATCCCCTCAATGCGCCCCGCATCAAGAGCCAGGCGATCCACCAATGACTCGGCCATGCCGTTTGCTCGGCCCGCCTCGATGTCCTGGTTATTTGCCGCCAGGATGTCCTCGGTGCGCTCGATGAGGACCTCGGCGGCCGCGAGCAGCAACTCGTCCTTCTTTACTGTCGGCAGCGTTGCCAACACCGGCGCGACCTTTTTCGCGGCAGCGGCTTTGGCTAGTACGTCGTCGCGCTCAGCGGCGCGCTGTTCGGCAGTTTGGGTTCCCATAGGTGATTAGTCTAGCCAGACTAGTAACCGCGCTCAATGTCGATCAGGGTCGGCATGGGACGCCCCTCCTCGAACGCCGCGGCATTGGCAATGATCGTCGGCGCGATGAAGTTTCGCCCCATCTCATCGGTGGTGGCCGTGTGCGGAGTGATCAAACAATTATCCAACTGCCACAGCCGGTGATCCTCGGGTAAGGGCTCGGGGTCGGTCACATCGAGCCCGGCACCGGCAATCTCACCGTTTTCAAGGGCACGGACAAGAGCTCGCGTATCGACGACCGCCCCGCGCCCCACATTGATCACGATCGCAGTGGTGGGCAGGGCCTGAAACACGGTGTCATCGATCAGCCCTGCGGTTTCATCTGTCAGCGGCAAGATGTTGACCAGGATGTCGGCACGCGGCCAGACCTGCTCCATATCGTGCAGGGTGTGGACTTCGTCGGCGCCCTCGACTGCACGCCCGCTGCGGTTCACCGCGATGATGTGCACACCAAAGACCTTGAGCAGCCGGATGAGCTGTGCGCCGATGCCGCCCGCGCCCAAGATGACCACGGTGCGGCCAGCGTTGGTCAGCAGCTGGAGGCGCTGATCAATCTCGTCGTAGGCGTCGAAGGAGCCCGCAGTGATGGCCAATTTGTGTTGGTGCATGACCGACAGGATGTGTGCTAGGGCCGCCTCCGCGACCGGTTCCGCGAAGGCTCCTGCCGCGTTCGTCCACGGCACGTCCGTTTTGCGGATCAGGTGTGCCACCCGGTTGATCCCCGCGGCGTGGAATTGCACCCACTGGATGTTGGGAGGAAGTACGTCGAATTCCTCACCCCGGTGAATCAAAAAGTCCGCGTCGGTGAGCTCCGCAACATAGGTGTACCCGGCGTCTTCCACCTTGGCCACGACGTCTGCCCAGGGCTCGCCGATGAATGTGAACTTCATTAGTAACCCCGGGTGACATCCACCTCGGTAGGCATCCGCTCCCCCGCCGCTAAGGCTTCCCAGCTGCGTACGGTCAGTTCGCCGACGCGCTGATGCAAGAAGCGGGCGGTGTTGGCGGTGTGCGGGGTGATCACCACATTTGGCATGGTCCACAGCGGCGAATCGTCGTGAAGCGGCTCAGGGTCGGTGACATCGAGGCCCGCACCCGCGATTGTGCCGTCGCGCAGGGCGGCGATGAGGTCCTCGGTGACCACGAGCGGGCCGCGAGCGACGTTGATGATGACGGCGTTGCGCTTCATCTTTGCCAAGACCTCTGCATTGATCATGCCGCGGGTCTCGGTGGTCAGTGGGGCGAGGATAACGAAGTAGTCGGCGGTAGGCCACACGCTGTTGACCTCAGAGAATGCCACGGATTCGTCGGCGCCTGGCACCTCGCGGCCGGTCCTGGTCACGGCGATGGTCTTCGTGCCGAAGGCGTTCAGCAGCGCGATGAGGCGACGCCCAATACCGCCGGCACCGATGATGGCGACGGTCTTGTCCTCGAAGAGGAACTCGGTCTTTGCCTCGACCTCGGGGCGCACCTCCCAGCTGGTGACTTCTTTGTGCCGATGCAGCACGGCGAGCAATAGGCCAACCGCGGACTCAGCGACGGTGTCATCGTAGACACCCGCAGCGTTAGCCCAGCGCACACCGGACGAGGCGAGGATGCCGGATTGATCAAGTGCCTCGATGCCCGCGAACGCCGCCTGGACCGCTTGCACGCTCTCGGGAAGGGGATCCGGTAAATCGTCGGGGCCGCCATTAAATACCAGCATGTCCGGCGACTCGTCGAGGCCGACATGGAGGTGGCCTTGAGCTTCAATATCGGCCACGGAATCGGACCACACGTTCGGGAGCATAGTAAATTTCATGCCCCCACCCTAGCGAACTAGTAGCCCCGCCACGGGTCGATTTCCGTGGGCATCTCCTCGCCTGCCTCGAACGCGCGGGCATTTTCGACGATGTACGGAGCGATAAATTTCCTCCCCGTCGACCCCGTTGTCGCTGTGTGCGGCGTGATCATGCAGTTGTGCAATTGCCACAGGCGATGGTTCTCGGGCAAGGGTTCCGGGTCGGTCACATCCAGTCCAGCACCCGCGATCATGCCGTGTTCAAGAGCGTAGACCAGATCATCAGTGTTGAGCACGGGACCGCGGCCCACGTTCACCACGATGGCGTGATCCGGGAGAGCCGCGAAAACATCCTTGTTGATTAGCCCCAGGGTGTCCTCTGTCAGGGGCAGGAGGTTAATCACCACGTCCGAGCGCTCCCAGACACTTTCGACATCGTCAAACGTGACCACTTCGGTAGCGCCTGGAACGTCGCGACCGGAGCGGTTCACTGCGAGGGTGGTGACGTTGAATCCCTGCAGCATTTTGATCAGGCGCCTGCCAATGCCTCCCGCGCCGAGGATGGTGACGGTGCGGTTATCGTCGGCAAGCACTTGGGTGTGCCGATCGAGCTCACCGCGGGCCTGGAAAGTAGAGGCGGCGATGGCGGGTTTGTGCTGGTGCATGACGGAAAGCGTGAGTGCGAGCGCGGCCTCCGCCACGGGGGCGCCGTAGACACCGGAGGCATTTGCCCAGCGCACACCCGTGGCCTGCGAGGTGTGCTGGATCGTATCTAGGATGCGGTCGATGCCGGAGTACACGTACTGCACCCACTTGATGTTGGCGGGGAGTTCCTCGATTCCTTCGCCGCGGTGAATCAGGAAATCGGCGTGGTCTAAATCAGGGACGTACTCGTGGCCGGCGGCTTCGACTTCCGCGACGACCTCGTTCCAGGGGGAACCAAGAAACGTGAACTTCATACCTACAGCCTAGACGCGAAGTTGGACAGGTAATCTGCGTGCACCACGGGGCGGCGCTGATCTTCGGGCAGCTCGTTTGTGTGCTTGCCCAGAATGCCTCCCAGCACCGCGGAATCGTAATTGACCTCGCCGCGGCCCACCTGAACACCGTTGGGGCCAAGGATTTCCACGATGTCGCCGGCGTGGAAATCGCCTTCCACGGCAGTAATGCCCACGGCCAGCAGCGAGGTGCCGCCCCGGGTGACGGCTTGGACTGCGCCTTCGTCGAGACGCAAAATGCCCTCAGCGTCGGCAGCGTAGAGCGCCCAGAACTTCCAGGCGTTGAGCTGGACCTCGGTGCGGGTATGGAACACGGTGCCCACCGATGCGTCCTTCAACGCCACATCAATCTGGTCGGAGGCAGCGAGCAGAACGGGAACGCCACCGCGTGCGGCGAGGCGCGCCGCCGACACCTTTGAGGCCATGCCACCGGTGCCCAGCTTGCCGCCATCGCCCGCCACGACGGACGACAGGTCGCGACCGGTGCGGACCTCATCGATGAAGCGTGCGTCGGGCTCGCTCGGGTTCTTGTCGTAGAGACCGTCCACATCGGAGAGGAGCACGAGCGCGTCGGCCGCCGTCAGCGTCGCCACAATCGCCGAGAGCCGATCGTTATCGCCGAAGCGCATTTCCGATGTGGCCACGGTGTCGTTTTCATTCACGATGGGCACGGTGCCCAACTGGCGCAGCCGATCGATGGTGCGCTGCGCGTTGCGGGCGCGCTCACGTTTTCCCGCATCTGCTGCAGTGAGCAGGACCTGGCCGACCGTACGGCCGTAGCGGGCAAAGGACTCCGCCCACACCTGGGCGAGGTGCATCTGGCCCACCGCCGCCGAGGCCTGCTTGGTCGCCAGATCCTGGGGGCGCACCTTCAAGCCAAGTGGTGCGAGACCGGCGGCAACGGCACCAGAGGAGACCACCACGATGTCGGAGCCTGCGGCCATGCGCGCCTCAAGCGCATCAACAAGATGATCAATCTTCGCGCGGCTGACGGACAGGTCCTCGTTGACCAGACTCGTGGTTCCGAACTTGACCACAACGCGCTTCGCCGAGGCAATCTGATCGCGCAGCGGCGAGGAGAGGTTTGTGGTCTGGTTGGAAACTGGGCTCGAGGTAAAGCTAGTCATGGACCCCAATCCTAGTGGACGAGCTAGCCCTGCCAGCGCTCGCGCTCAGCCTCACGCTCATCGCCGTAATCAAACTCGTCGATCAGACCACGGCGAGCCTGCGAGGCACGCTTACGCTCTTCAGGCGAGGCACGCTTCGTGTGATGCATACGCGCATCGTGGCCACGTCCTGCCAGCGTCGGATCGCCCGCCAGGGATGGCTCCCAATCGAAGGAAATCTCGCCGATGGACACGGTCGCGCCTTCCTTCGCTCCAAGCTTGCGCAACTTGTCTTCCACGCCGGCCTTGTTCAGGCGATCCGAGAGGTAGCCCACGGCCTCGTCGTTTTCGAAGTCTGTCTGGCGAATCCAGCGCTCAACCTTCTCGCCGACAACGACGAAGGCACCTGGGAACTCCGGATCCGGCTCGACAACGATGCCACTGCGCTGATCCACCGCTTGTGGTCGGATCACAGTGGCTGCAGCAGTCTTATCTGGCTTCGGACGCTTCTTGCGTGCCTTCTTCACAATCTCCCAAAGCGCCCACGTCAGCTCGTCGAGACCCTGGCGTGCGACAGCAGAAATGATGAACACCGGCCAGCCGAAGCGTTCCTCGAGGTCCGCCTTGACGAACTCCGCGAGCTCGCGCGCGTCCGGAACATCGGCCTTATTCAGCACGATCAGGCGCGGGCGATCGCGCAGATCACCCAGACCAGAGTCGTGGTCGAGGGCCTCAGCATAAGTATTGAGCTCCGCTTCGAGTGCCTCAATATCAGACTCCGGGTCGCGGCCCGGATCCAGATTCGCCGTATCGACCACATGCACCAGAACAGCGGTGCGCTCAATGTGGCGCAAGAAGTCGAGGCCGAGCCCCTTGCCCTGGCTTGCGCCCGGGATCAGCCCTGGCACATCGGCAATGGTAAACGTGTCGTCGCCGACATTGACCACGCCAAGGTTCGGCTTCAGGGTGGTGAACGGGTAGTCGGCGATCTTCGGCTTCGCGGCAGAGAGAACAGAAATTAACGACGATTTACCTGCCGAAGGAAAGCCAACGAGGCCAACATCGGCCATGGATTTGAGCTCGAGTGTGAGATCCAGCATCTCGCCGGGCTCACCCTTGAGCGCAAAACCAGGTGCCTTGCGCTTCGTGCTGGCCAACGCTGCGTTGCCGAGTCCGCCGAATCCACCCTGAGCTGCGATAAAACGGGTGCCCGGAACAACGAGGTCGGCGAGGATCTCGTCCTTCGCATTTTTCACTACGGTACCTACGGGTACCGGCAGGATCAGGTCCTCCCCGCGGGCACCATTGCGGTGATCGCCCTCGCCGTTAGCGCCGCGACCCGCCTTGATGTGTGGACGGTACTGGAAGTCCAGCAGGGTGTGTACCTGCGTGGATACCTCAAACACGACGTCGCCGCCGTGTCCGCCATTACCGCCGTCTGGCCCACCGAGTGGCTTGAACTTTTCGCGGTGCACGGAGACACATCCGTGCCCGCCGTCCCCAGATTGAAGGTGGAGGACTGCGCGGTCAACAAATTGTGCCATGATCGTGCCTTTCTAGCATGTGTAATAGTGCCTGATGGTAGCAGTAGTTGTGCCCGGTTAAAACTAAGTGAAATGGAACCGGGCATATGACCGGATGACAGGAAGTACAATCAGAGCATCCTGAATTTCGGGGTTTAATCTGATTTTTTCCGAACAAATATGAAAGTAGGAACCCGATGGCGTACGACTTCGTGCTATTCGCACCCGACGAGAAGCTCTTACTGGGTAGTCGCGCGTGGCAGCAGCTCCGCCTCCGCTTAGACAAAGCCGAAACCACTACAACCGAGGAGCTCCTGAGTCTGCGCGACACCATCAATGCCCAGGCTCAGCACCTCCCACAGGAAGGCATCACTCTGGCGGACTCCACGACGATTGTGCGCGGAGATCGTTGCCTCGTGGTGTCAGTGACCGAGGATTCCCTCCAGGATGCGGCCGTGTGGCTGCTTAGCCTGGCCACTCAGCAACATCTCGGGTTGGCTACCGCCACCGATAAGGAAGTCATCCTCGTCGGCGACGAAATCACGGAATTTTCTACCGAAACCGCAAGTCTAGATCTTCCCGTGGTCTCCCCTGGTTCTGTGAAGGAATTGCTGCGTGAGGTCGAATCCGATCAGGTTGAGGCTGCGGACGATGACTTCGTCGCGAATATGCTCATCGTCTCGGATAACGAGGCCACCGAGCAGTACCTCCAAGCAACCTATTCCGCTGAATCGGCTGACTGGTTAGTCGAGCTGCGTCAGGGATCGGTGGCGAAGCACTGGCAGACCCGGATCGCGTCACTCGACGAGGTCCAAAGCATCTTCTCTAGCTTTATAAACCGTGACAAGGGGTTGCGTTCGCAGTACCCGTGGAAGCACTTGGAAATTCCCGAAGCTGCCATTGATTACCGCGATCACGACCACTAAGTGTTCAGTTAATTGCTCCGATTGCTTAAAAAAACTAATACCGCCACTCACCCGGGCTCCGGGGAGTAGCGGTATTAGTTTTATGAAAGCTTACGCAGTTGCTTCAGCGACCTGCTCTTGAGCAGGAACGATGTTGACAATGCGACGGTTGCGCTTGATACCGAACTGAACGGAGCCAGCTGCAAGAGCAAAGAGAGTGTCGTCGCCGCCGCGGCCCACGTTCTCACCTGGGTGGAACTTGGTACCACGCTGACGGATGATGATCTCGCCTGCCTTCACCTGCTGACCACCGAAACGCTTAACGCCAAGACGCTTTGCCTCGGAGTCACGACCGTTAGAGGTGGACGATGCGCCCTTCTTACTTGCCATGTTCTTCCTCCTTTAAGGAAAATTTCTCGGCTTACTTAACGCCGGTGATCTTCAGAACAGTCAGTGGCTGACGGTGTCCGAGACGACGCTTGTAACCAGTCTTGTTCTTGTACTTCAGGATATCGATCTTCGGGCCCTTACCGTGCTCGACGATCTCTGCAGAGACAGCAGCCTTAGCCAGGTCATCTGCCTTTGTGGTGACGTTGGCACCATCGACAAGTAGAACCGGGGTGAGAGCCACGGCGTCGCCTGGCTCACCCTCGATCTTCTCGACCTTGACGAGGTCGCCTTCGGCAACCTTGTACTGCTTTCCGCCAGTCTTGACGATCGCGTACATAGAGGGTCACCCCTTATCTAAACTCGCTGGATAATCACACTTTTGTGATTATCTCGATGGACAATGATTGTTAATGTGCTTCAGGGCGCTTACCTCATGCCGAATTCCCTGGAAGGGGAATCAAGGCGGGCGTGCCCTAAAACAGCGACTGTCAAAGATTACACCGTAACCGGCCCAAACTCCAAAACGCCTTAACTTTGAGAACTTCTTCTCGTAGCACGACGACGCCCACGGCCCCGTGATTGCTCACTTCCCTGCGCAGACTTCCGCGCAGAATCCGTTTTTTCGACCGTTTTCTGCGCCTTCGCAGGCTGTGCCGGCTGCTGTGCCTGCTCCGATTTCGGGGCCTGGTTGGTCTCCACGACAGTGGTCCTACGGACCGCGCGACGACGACCACGACTCGAGCCAGATGTCCGAGTGTCCAAGACCTTTTCTACTACAGGCTCACCCGAGCGCTTCGGAGCCGCCTTCGCTGGCTCAGCTTCAGTTGTCTCAGGTGCCGCCTCGACTACGAACTCTTCCTTACGTGGTCGGTGATCCGAACGGGAATTCCCACGGGTCTTGCGTTTGCGACGAGGCGAGCTTTCGAACTCTGCTACTGCTTGCTCGAAGGACTTCTCCCCTTCACCGACAACGCCAGCGGACCCGTCGTCGAGTTCGACGTCAGCCGGGACATCGCGGGGCGCTTCTTGAGTCTCAGCCTGTGCCACAGACTTTGCGTCGGCCTGGGTGGCCTGGGTGGACTGGTCTGTCGAACGACCGCGACCACGCCCACGTCCCCTGCGTCCGCGGCGCCTCGAGCCACGTCGCGACGACTCTTCGCTGTCCTGCGTACCACCCTGAGCATCCGGTTGCGCTTCATCCTGACCGGACTTTTCAACTTGTTCAGACTGTTCGGCCTGCTCTGAAGTTCCAAGCACGGAATCCGCCAGGGCCTCATAATCCTTGGCAGGGCTCGTTAGTTCACGAGACTGCTGCTCCTCGTGGGAGAGGGTCTCTGGTGCGACATCCTCACGCGAATGCATCGCAACTGCGGCAGGGTGTGCGGAAGGATCGTGTTCCGACTTGTGGTGCTTCTTCTGCGTCCGGTCGCGGCGCGCCTGGCCATGACCAGCATCGTGCGCCGAGTCGTGCTCAACGGGATCGTCCTGGACGATGATGCCACGGCCACCACAGCACTCGCACTCCGTGGAGAAGGTCTCCAAAAGCCCCGTGCCCAGGCGCTTTCGCGTCATCTGCACCAGGCCAAGCGAGGTAACCTCCGAGACCTGATGGCGCGTGCGATCGCGCCCCAGCGCCTCCTTCAAACGACGCAGGACGAGCTCCTGGTTTTCCGGCAGGATCATGTCGATGAAGTCGACGATGATCATGCCGCCCAGATCGCGCAGTCGCATCTGACGCACGATCTCCTCTGCGGCCTCCAAGTTGTTGGACGTGACCGTCTCTTCCAAAGACCCGCCCGAGCCCGTGAACTTTCCGGTGTTCACATCGATCACGGTCATTGCCTCGGTGCGGTCGATGACCAAAGTACCGCCCGATGGCAGCCAGACCTTCCGGCCGAGTGCTTTCTGCAGTTGCTCGTCGACACGATGTTCCTCGAAGGCATCCGCGCCACCGTGCGCGCCGCGATCAAACTTCACCAAACGATCGGAGAGATCCGGTGCGACGTTGTCGACATAGTTGTGCACGACGTTCCACGAACGGTTGCCGTCGACGATCAATTCCTTGAAGTCCTCATTGAACAGGTCACGAATGACCTTCACCAGCATGTTTGGCTCTTCGTAAAGAGTGACAGGCTTCGCTCCCTTCGAGGATTTCTCCTTCGCCGCTTGCTCTTGGATCGCCTCCCACTGCGTATGCAGACGATTCACGTCAGCTGCAATCGCCTCTTCTGACACGCCTTCGGCGGCGGTGCGGATGATCGCGCCGCCCTTGCCCGGAACGACATTGTTCAAAATGTCCTTCAAGCGCTTGCGCTCCGGGGCGGGAAGCTTCCGGGAAATACCCGCGCTGCGTCCGCGCGGAACATAGACCAGGTAGCGGCCAGCAAGGGAGATCTGCGTGGTCAGACGCGCACCCTTATGCCCCACGGGATCCTTGGTCACCTGCACAACCACCTGATCGCCGGACTTGAGTGCGTGCTCGATCTTGCGCGAGCGCCCGCCGAGGCCTGCGGCCTTCCAGTCCACCTCGCCGGCATAGAGCACACCGTTGCGACCCTGGCCGATGTCAATAAATGCGGCCTCCATCGACGGCAGCACGTTTTGCACACGACCCAAGTAGATGTTGCCAATCATCGAGGTGTTCTCATCCGAGGTGACAAAGTGCTCAACCAAAAGGCCGTCCTCAAGCACACCGACCTGCGTGATCCGGCCATGGTGATCGTGGCGTTCACGTTCGCGCACGATCATCGAGCGCTCCACGGACTCCCGGCGCGCCAGGAATTCGGCCTGCGAGACGATCCGAGAGCGCTTCCGGCCTTCGGCACGACGCTCGCTGGTGCGGCGGCGCTGCGCCTCCAAGCGCGACGACCCCTTGATTGCCACCGGCTCATTGGTCAGCTCTGGCTGCTCCTCGTCGACCACGAAGTCGTGGTCAGCTACGTCTGTACCGTGGTCAGCGACGCTGTCCTGCGCAGACTCGTCGGCGTCGACCTTGTTGTCCGCTGAGTTTGCTTGACGACGATTCCCCTGCCCCGGCTGGGCACTGTCCGCCGTCCGACGAGCGCGACGGCGCTCCGCACGCTCGGGTGCCTTGAACACGGGAGCATAGGCTTCCACTGAGGACTCCTCGGCAGGTGCCGGTGTAATCTCCGGGGTGATATCCGACAACGGTTCCTCGTCGGAAGTATCCGCGACGTCTGCAACTACCTCGGTGTCATCGGCTTCGTTGTCATGTGCTTCAGCATCGCTGGCCAGATCCGAATCAACCTTGACCTCGATCTGGTGAATTTCGTTCGCTACATCCTTGCGGACCCGCTCGCGAATCTTTTCGTCAACCTCGGCTGCGACTTCCTCCGGCACCATCGAGTCCACCGTCGGGTCGGCTGCTGCACCTTGGAGGGTATCAATTAGTTGTAAAGCTTCAGCGCGGGTCAGCGTGGATTGAGCAACCTTGACCAATCCCATCCCGTTGAGTGCGATGACCACGTCTTTCGACGGCAGGCCCAACGCCTTCGCCAGCGCGAATACGCGAATCTTCTCGCCGATGGTTGAGCGATCAAACGACTGCAATTGGCTTTCTACAGGAGCTTGCTCCGACGATTTCTGTGCCGATTTCTTCGTTGACTTCTTGGTCGACTTCTTTGTTGCGCGCTTGCGAGTCTGCTTTGTCGCTTTCTTTGCAGTGCGCTGAGTATTTTCAGTATTTTCCGATTCGTTTGAGTTATTTTTATTGTCGTTATTGTCACTGTTGTCAGCCACGACGGTCTCCTATTGTTACGCCCGTTGGACACAGCCACCGGGCGCTGGCGATGTAATCTGCGGGTTTCTTAACCCATCGCCGCCGCCACACAGGGACCACGCTCACAACGGAACTGGTGTTGTATTACCAAAAGCTTTCTCGACGCGCCCTTTGACTGGCCCCTGAAGGGTCTAGCCGGTACGCGCTGCATTCCATTGTGGCACAGCTTGACTATAAAGCAGCGTTCAACCTTCACTCGGCCCAACGAAATTACTGAACAAATCCCGCCTGCGGGGACCACTGCTTGGTCACGGCCAGGTGCACCGGTGCGTTATCTACCTCAACGTCAGAGACGCGGTAGTACTCCATGCTCACCTGATCGGGGCGGATACGCGCCACGGCAAAACCATGCGCATCGAAGTCGAGGTGCTTCACCCAAGGGTTCTGACCACGAACAACATCTTCAACCAAGAGGGTGACCTCGTTGTTCTCCGGCACGTACTGCCCAGTGTTGGAGGTAATGATCTCGTCAACGTTGGGTGCCGAGATACTCGTGCCGACCAGTTCTGCGCCGATGCGCTCGTCGCCAAGGTAAATCTCATTGGCCCACTCGGAGTGAATATCGCCCGTGAGGAACAGAACATTGCTGCCTTTATCCTTGAGCTCTTGCAAAAGAATGCGCCGGTCGTTGGCGTAGCCGTCCCACTGATCCGAGTTCAGCGCGATACCGGTCGAGCGCTCGCTAATCCAACCGATCGCCTCGTTCGCCGACGATGCCTGGGAGCTGGTCTCCGGGATGGTACCCAGCTTCAGAGGTGCCATCATCACCGAGTTACCCAGCACATTCCAGGTAGCCTGCGAGGTGCGGATTTGTCCACGCAACCACTCGAACTGCTCGCTGCCCAGCATCGTCCGGTCCGGCGAATTGAAATAGGCCTGGGTGGTCTCTGCGTCGCGGTAGGTCCGCAGATCCAACATTGTCAGCTCCACCAAGGAACCAAAGCGCAGGGAGCGGTAGAGGTGACCACCCTGCGATGGGTTCGATGCTCGCACCGGTAGCCACTCAAAGTACGCCTGCATCGCCGCATTCTTGCGATCCACCCAGCTTCCCTCGGCACCCTCGGTGTGGTTTCCTGCGCCGTCGCGCCACGAGTTATCGGCAGTTTCGTGGTCGTCCCAAATCACGATCCACGGTGCCGCAAGGTGCACTTCCTGCAGGTAGGTGTCCTGCTTGTAGCGACCGTGACGTGTGCGGTAATCCTGCAGAGTGAGGATCTCGTGTGCCGGCCAGTGTGGGCGCGCCACACCGGACTTGCCTGCGTAGCCACCGTTTTCATATTCGTAGATGTAATCGCCGAGGAAGACAACCGCATCAATTTCACCTGCCTGGGCCTGAGCCGCCAAACCTCGGTAGGCAGAAAAGTAACCCGACTCCCAGTTCGCACACGAAGCAACACCAAAGTTCACCTGAGAGTTCTCGGCTGCATAGTCCGGGGCCGTCTTCGTGCGACCAATCGCGGAGGTCTGCTCAAGCGCGTGGAAACGGTAGTAGTACACGGTATCCGGCTCGAGTCCGTGAGGATCGACATGCACGGTGTGGTCGGAGGCAGCCGAAGCGACCACGTCACCCGAGCCAACAATCGTCGAAAAGTCCTGCGTCGTAGAGACTTCCCATTTGACCTGAACATCCTTGCCGACACCCGAGCCAGGAGTCGCCTCTTCACTGACGGTGACGCGCGTCCACAGCACCACGGAATCTGGAATCGGGTCACCCGAGGCGACACCATGCATGAACACGGCGGTCGGTGGAGTGGCGAAGCCCGGCAGCGTCCGGGTCCCAGGCAGCGCTGAGCTTGACGACGACGAGGACTGCGCCTGCGCTGAGGCTGCTCCCCCGGCCGCTACTGCGGCGGTGGCGATGGCTGTAGTTTGCAGGAATCGACGACGGGGTAGACCGTGGGATGTTGAATTACTCACGGTGAACAAACTTTCAAAAATTGCCGCTATTTGGCAAGCAAAGCAGCGAACATTACGCCAACATTAGCGCTCCATTCACACAGTTCATTCAAAGTTAACTCAAAGGAAATTCTTAGTTTTCTCCAAGAAAACTCAATTATTCCAACGTTTATTCAATTGTCATATTTGCGACATATCACTTCGGTTTAATAGCCGGGTCATTGTTTGAATTTTGCCCTGATTGTCCCTGTTTGCATGAACTGAAGAGGTTTTCCGTGCGCCGCACTTCTCCCGTAGCCATCCTTACCGCGCTTGCCCTCGCTGCATCGACCACTCTCGGCGCCCCATCTGCGTCTGCTCAAGATACCCCAACCTATCGCACCATGCTCGGTGTCGGACCCGATGAGTCCGGCGTGCAGCTGTCGTGGCGCTCCGATTACGCGGGCCAAGAATTCGTCCGCGTACACCCGAGCGCTGCTCCCGAGCAGGTCCTGGAATTCGCCGCCTACGACGTCGACGGTGGCGCCCAGCTCTTTAACTCCAAGCACGCTGAAGTCTCCGGACTTGTGCCTGACACCGCCTACTCCTACACGGTTGGCTCCGATGCAGCGGGCTGGTCACCAGCCTACGAATTCACCACCAACGATGCCGATGGAGAGTGGAACTTCCTGGCGTATTCCGATGCGCAGATCGGCGTCGACCTGAAGGTCAAGGAAAACGGTCAGACCTGGCGCGACACCACGCGCGTATCCACCACCAACTACCCGGACGCCTCCTTCCTGCTGCACCTCGGCGACCAGGTTGAGGGCTGGGGCGACAAGGTAGCGCAGTACGCGCAATTCTTCTCCCCTTCCCAGGTGCGCGAGTACCCCACCGCAGTGCTCTACGGCAACCACGAGGACTACCAGCTGGGCAAGCCTTACTTCGACGAGCACTACAACCTGCCGAACGAGCAGGGCAACAGCGCCGACTACTTCTTCGAGCACAACAACGTGCTGTTCATTGGCATCAACTCCATGGACAACACGCCTGCCGACATTACGCGCCACCAGGAATTCATCCGCTCCACAGTGGCAGCCCACGGCGGCGACAAGGATTGGATCATCGCCGGCATGCACCACGCCCCATTCTCCCAGGGCAGCCACACCCACGACTCCGATGTCGAAGCCGTACGCGAAGGACTCGCCCCAACATTTTCCGAGTCGGGTATCGATCTGGTGCTCTCCGGCCACGACCACATCTACACTCGCTCGCATCTGATGGACGGCCTGACCCCACAGGTGCCTGAGGCAACCCCACAGATCGGCGATCGCATCGTTCCGACTGACGGTGAAACCATGTATGTCACCGTCACCACTGCGACGGGCTCGAAGTACTACGACTTCTATGATCAACTGGGTAACTCCCACCCGAACGCAACGCGAGAGGACACCCTGGGTACCGGTCTTGAACTGCCTACCACCGCGTACTGGTACCAGGATTACACCCCGGATTACACCAACATCCAGGTCAGCCCAGACGAGATCACGCTGACTACCCACAACACCTATTCCGATCAGCTCGTCGACGAGGTCACCCTGGCCAAGACCGGCACCCCAGCGGCGACAACTCCTGGTGAGCAGGTCGCCCCCGCACCTGAGGATCCCCGCGATCCTGCGACGGTACTAGCGAACACCGGCTCCTCCCAGGACGAGCTGCTCGACCTGCTCGATACCGTCCTGATTACCACGAACGGTGCCATCAACGAGTACGTCCCTTATTACCGCCGCGTGGCTAATGCCCTGGGCATTCGCTTCTAGTTCTGCCCTTGTCTAGCCCCCTGGTCAACCCTGAATCGGTGGGTGGTTTGTCAACAAAATGTCCGTTTCGACTAGCATGGCACCATGGAAGACAAGCAGAACAATAAGGTTGACATCAAGCACGACCAGGACCTGCGTCGCTACACCATTTCCTATGATGATGGTGCAACACCTGCGGGTTACCTTGAATACGAGGTCTACGGCACCGACCGCTACTTCACCCACACCATCGTGAAGGAAGAATACGGCGGCCGTGGTCTCGCTGGCCTCCTGGTCGGCGAAGCGGCCAAGGACACCTCCGGAAAGGGCCTGACAATTGTGGCCGAGTGCCCATACGTCAAGGACTGGATGAAGAAGAACGACTACCAGGGCGACTGGCGTAACGCTTAAGCGCTCGCCTTCGTCAAAGCATCCTTTACAAATAAAAATCCTGTTCCCAGCACTCGCTGGGAACGGGATTTTTATTGCGTGACGCGCTAAGCGCGAAGTTTTACTTGTTTGGGAACCAGATGCCGATTTCGCGCTCTGCGGACTCAGGAGAGTCAGAGCCGTGAACAACGTTCTCGCCAACGGTCAGAGCGAAGTCGCCGCGGATGGTGCCAGGGGTTGCCTTAGAGACTGGGTCGGTGCCGCCAGCCAGCTGACGCCATGCCTCGATTGCGCGCTCTCCCTCAACGATGCCTGCAACCAACGGTGCAGAGGTGATGAAGTCAACCAGCTCGCCGAAGAAAGGCTTGTCCGAGTGCTCCTCGTAGTGCTTCTCAGCGGTTGCGCGGTCAGCGGTGCGCAGGTCCAGCTCGACGAGCTTGAGGCCCTTGCGCTCGATGCGG
The DNA here is from genome assembly GCF_000379425.1 of Corynebacterium lubricantis DSM 45231. Taxonomy (GTDB): domain Bacteria; phylum Actinomycetota; class Actinomycetes; order Mycobacteriales; family Mycobacteriaceae; genus Corynebacterium; species Corynebacterium lubricantis. Next base: position 23,889 of record NZ_KB902189.1, on the reverse strand, counting down.
GAGATGATCTCGCCAACGTGGCCGTTTGCAACGCCGTCTGGCTTAATAAGGATGAGTGTACGTTCAGTCATGCTAGATAGATTACAAGACGCTTAAATAGTGCGCAGGACCAACCACCCTAACGGTCGAGTTCACGCACCAGGCGCTGCGCATCTTCGGCTGAGGCGTAGCGGAACCACATATGAACCTGCCGGATCGCGCCCGATTCGTTGCCTTCGCGCTTGAGCTGGCGCAGCGTATTTTTCTGGTCTTCTGTCAGTTCCAGCTTCTCGGGTTCCATCTCCGAGGCCTTCTTCATCAGGCCCAGCACCAAGAACACCGCTGCCACTGCCAGGGCGATCCAGCTCAACCAGCTCGATTGTCCCGTCCAGGTCAGAATTAATGCCGCAAAGGTAAACACCGCTGCGAGAGTGAAATAAAGAATCCGCATGACTGCCAGGTTAATCGAGTGGCTTGGTCTTGTCCGTTCACTCAATCGCGTCCACGATGAAACGCAGGTGCTCGGGCACGATATCAATGTCAGTATGCGTGTACAGCATGCGCGTACCCACCACATCCTCGATCTCGTTGAGCACCCACCCACCGCCATGTGGCATGAGGTCAATACCCACGAAACTGCCTCGCAGACTGGGCAGCGCGACCAGGATCTTCTCCACGAGCCCACGTTCCTCAGCGCCAAGCTCGTAGAACCGAGCGCTGCCTCCAAGCGAGAAATTTGAGCGAAAATCACTCGCGGATTCGCGCAACATCGCCGCCACGATCTCCCCGCCGAGCAGGTAAATCCGCAGATCCACGCCGGGAGTATCGGCTAGCTCTTGGGCAAGAAAGACATCGTTTTGCGACGAATAGTTGGCCCACTGCTGCTCATTCTGGATCAGTTCGACCCCTGCGCCCCCGTGGCCGTCGACGGGCTTAGCCACGAAGGGAAACGCGAGAGGTGGCGCAACTGTGGCGCGGTAAGTTTCCAACATCGGGATTCCGCGGGTGGAAAAGTACTGGTACGACGACCACTTGTCGTTGGTCACCGCAGCCACCTCAGTGGGGTTGTGCACGGGGATGCCGAGGCGCTCGCATTCTGCTCGCAGTTGCGGGGCAACGCAGCGGATAATTGCCGCATCGGCGCGCTCAGCTGGGAGGGGCAGGTGCTCGTCGATAAGCGAAATCTTGATGCCCTGCTTCGCGCCGCACTCGATGTAGTGCTCGATCATCCAACCGTTGCGGGCGCGACGCTCTGCGTCGTAGACGAGCCAGAGATTAAGCACTGGTGGTCTGCTCGCGGATATAGGCCATGATGGCATCGCCGATATCGACACCCGTGGTGCGCGACATGTTCACGAAGTGGGCGTTGGAATTGACCTCGCAGACAACGGGCGTGCCGTCGGCGTCGATGAGCAAATCCACACCCGCGAAATCCAAGCCAAGGTGCGCAGACGCTTTGAGCGCCGCCTCGCGCTGGGCCTCGGTGGGTGTGATGGTGCGCGCGGTCCCGCCGTGGGTAAGATTCGCGCGGAATTCGCCGTCGGCCGCGGTGCGCTCGATCGTCGAGACCACCTCGCTACCGACGACTTGGAGGCGCAGATCGCGGCCGGCCGCGGCCTCGACGAACTTCTGCAGCAAACCGGCGCGGTTGCCCAACTGATCCAGCCAGGCAACAAGGTCTTCGCGCGAATGCATCAGGTGGACCTGGGCGCCGAAGGAACCGAAGGATTCCTTGGCCACCAATGGGAGACCGAGCGCTGCGATGGCCTCGTCGACAATGGGCTCGTCGTGCCACTGGACCGGGGTGAAACGCAAGGGAACCAACCAGGTTTCGGGCTGGGCAACTGTGCTGTCGAGGAGGCTGACGTAGGTGAAGTATTTGTCGTCGCAGGCCTCGATCGCGGCGGCGGAGTTGAAACAGCGCACACCGGTGGCCTCGATGCGCCGGGCCATGTGGACGTCTTTGTCCCAGAACAGCACCCAGTCCGGCGTGCTGTGGGCGAGTGTGGGCTGTACCTCGGCGTTGGTGATCAACCGGGCATCAAGACCAGCTCGCTCGGCGGAGCGCTCGAGCCACGTGTGCAGCTCGTCGAACTTGGGCGACGAATAGAAATGGTTGACTACGATCCAGCCGTGGGACATCGGGGGCTCCTTGGGCCGGTGCTAGCCGAGGTGCTGGGTCACCAGCAGGCCGCGCTCCATGCGCTCGATCAGGTTGCGCCGCAGCGTGAGCACAAACCACCACACCAGCGCAAAGATGACACCGATGGCAAAGATCGACCAGTGGATAAACACGCCGAGGAGCAACAGGACCTGGAGGACCAAGGCGGCAGGCAACGCCCACTTGAAGCGGGTCATGAATGCCAGCAGGAAGTGTGCGGCGCCGAGCACCACGATGTAGCCCCAGTTGAAGGTAGTCCACAACGCGCCGTCGTCGATACGCAAAATGACGGTCAACGATAAAAAGATGGTAATCGCCTCGAGGATCAGCGTCGCCGAGAGCACGCCGTTAAGGCCCTTCAACGGGTCCTTCGCCGGTGCATGGCCCTTGCCTAGCGGGCCGACATTCTCCTCGCCGGCGTCGTCGTGGTTGAGGGTCTCGTCGTTACTCATCTAAGAGTCCTTTCCATGTAGTCCATGTAGTCCATACAATGCGCGTGCTTGTCCCGCGGTCACTACTGAACCAGTAATCACAATGCCTGTGCCCAGCTCGGCTTCTTCTTCATCCAACAATTCCCGCGCCACGTCCACGGCCGATGGGAGGTGCTCCTCGACGTGGACGCGCTCGTCACCGAAGATCGAGCGCGCGATCTCGGCCAGCTCGTAGGTGTCCAGGGCGCGCGGAGAGTCTGGCTGGGTGACAACCACTTCTGCCAAAACCGGCTCCAACGCAGCCAGAATACCTGCGACATCCTTGTCCGCCAACACTCCCACCACACCAATCAGGCGAGTGAAATCGAAGTCACGCTCCAGGGCCGCTGCGAGTGCCTGGGCGCCCGCGGGGTTGTGCGTGGAATCGACGAAGGTGGTCGGCGTGGAGCTGACGCGCTCAAGCCGGCCCGGGACCTCCACAGCGGCGAACCCGCGGCGGATGGTGGCTTGGTCGAGCTGGTGTGCCGAGCTCGCGCCGAAGAAGGCCTCCACGGCGGCCAGCGCCACGGATGCGTTTCCAGCCTGGTGCGCACCGGAAAGTGGCAAGAAGATGTCCTCATAAGCACCGCCGAGGCCCTGCAACGTCAGCGTTTGCCCGCCCACGGCAACGATGGATTCCTTCACGTCGAACTCGGAGCCGAAGCGGGCCACGGCGGCATCGGTCTCCACCGCGCGGGCCAGGATGGCCTCCATGGCCTCTGGTTCCTGCTTGGCCACCACGACCACAGCATCCGGGTTGGTGATGATGCCCGCCTTCACCGAGGCAATCTCACCGAGGCTATCCCCCAGGAAGTCTGTGTGATCGAGACCGACAGGCATGATCACGTCCACATCCGCCTGGATGACGTTCGTGGCATCCCAGGTACCGCCCATGCCGACTTCAATAATCGCCACGTCTACCGGCGCGTCCGCGAAGGCGGCGTAGGCGATTGCGGTGAGTACCTCGAACTTGGACAGCGGGGTGTCGAAGCGCTCGTCGACAAGCGCAATGTACGGTGCGATCTCGTCGTAGGTGCGCACGAAATCCTCGGGGTGGATCGGCGCGCCGTCAATGCTGATGGTGTCGGTGATCGTTTCCAGCTGCGGGCTGACAAAGTAGCCGACGCGGCGGTGGAAGGCCTCGAACAGCGTCGAGATCATGCGCACCGCCGACGTCTTTCCGTTCGTGCCCGACACATGAATAGTCTTGAAATTCTGCTGCGGCGAGCCCAAGAAATCCATCAACATGGCAATTTTCTCGGTCGACGGGTCGATCTCGCGCTCGGAGGCACGCTGATCCAGCTCCGCTACGACGCGTGCAAGCTCAGCCAAATCCGCCTCGGTAGCGGGACGATCAATCGGCGCGACCGTCTCGGTTTCGATGTCATCGATATCCGGTTCCTCGTCGACGGCCTGGTGGCCGGCCTCTGCCCCACCGAGGTTGAGCGTGATGCCGTGATCGGTGGTTTGGATATCAAAGTTGGGCTGTTCAGGCAGGTCCTCATCCTCGATATCGTCCGGGTCGTTTTCGAACACGGCTCCAGCGTCAATGGCATCGAGGATGCGCTTGATCGCCTCGTCGTCGGAATGGGAACTCTGATCAGCCATTTACTTCAATGCCTCCAACCGGGTGGTCAGTCGTTCTGATTCTTCCTGCGCCAGCTGCTGACGGTCGCGGATCTTCGCCACCACGGCCTCCGGCGCGTTCGAGAGGAACTGCTCGTTACCCAGCTGCTTCGCGGTGGACTCGAGCTCCTTCTGTGCGGCAGCAAGTTCCTTTTCTAGGCGCTTGCGCTCGGCCGCGACGTCGACGGTGCCCGAGGTATCCAGGGCCACGTCCAAGGTGGTCTGGGAAAGACGCATTTCAATGCTTGCCGACGAGCTGAAGTCCTCGCCCGGTGCCTGAACCTTCGCGATATCGCGCACCAGGGTTTCCTGGCCCTCCAGGTCGGCGGCGACAAAATCAATCTGGCCGGGCACCTTCTGGGAAGGCTTCACACCCTGGTCGGCGCGGAAACGGCGCAACTCGGTGATCAGCTTGATCGCGTCCTCAATACGGGTTGCCGCCACCTCGTCGGTCGCCGCCCCACCGTTGGTATCTGCCTCCGTTGGCCATGTGGCCTGGGTAATGGACTCTTCTTCGGTCAGTGCCTGCCAGAGCACCTCGGTGATGAAAGGCATCGTCGGGTGCAGAAGGCGCAGCACAACGTCGAGTGCGCGGCCCAGCACGATCTGGGTGTTGCGGCCCTGCGCGGTTTCTTCGTCGCGCGGGATCTGGGTCTTGGCAATCTCCAAGTACCAGTCACACAGCTCATCCCAGATGAAGTGGTACAGGTCCTCGTTGGCCTTCGCGAACTGGTAGTCGTCCAGTCGCTCGTCGACACGCGAACGCACCTCTTCGAGACGGTCCAAAATCCAGCGATCCGCGTCGGTGAGCTCCTCGCGCGGAGGCAGCTCGCCCACGGCAGCGCCATTCATCAGGGCGAACTTGGTGGCGTTGTAGAGCTTCGTGGCGAAGTTACGCGCGGCCTGCGCGTTGTCCTCGCCGATCGGCAGGTCCACGCCAGGGTTCGCGCCGCGAGCCAGGGCGAAGCGCAGCGCATCCGCGCCGTACTCGTCGACCCAGTCCATCGGGTTGATGCCGTTGCCCAGCGACTTGGACATCTTGCGGCCCTTTTCGTCGCGCACCAGGCCGTGCAGGTAGAGGTCTTTGAACGGGATCTGCGGGCGACCTTCAGGACCCGCGCCGAGTACCTCAGGGGTCTCGTTGGCTGCGAAGGTACCGAACATCATCATGCGGGCAACCCAGAAGAACAGGATGTCGTAGGCCGTGACCAGTACGGATGTTGGGTAGAACTTCTCCAGCTCGGCGGTCTTTTCCGGCCAGCCCATCGTGGAAAATGGCCACAGCGCAGAGGAGAACCAAGTGTCCAACACGTCTGGGTCCTGCTCGTAGCCGGCCGGTGGCTCCTCATCGGGGCCGACGCAGACAACTTCGCCTTCAGGCCCGTACCAGATAGGAATCCGGTGGCCCCACCAGAGCTGGCGCGAAATGGTCCAGTCGTGCATGTTGTCGACCCACTCGAAGTAGCGCTTTTCCATGCCCTCTGGGTGGATCTTGGTATCACCCTCGCGCACGGCGTCGCCGGCCATCTTGGCCAGCTGCTCGACCTTGACGAACCACTGCAGCGACAGGCGCGGCTCGATGGCCTCGCCGGAGCGCTCCGAGTGGCCCACGGAGTGCACGTATGGGCGCACCTCCTTGGCAATGCGGCCCTGCTCGGCGAGAGCTTCACGCACCTTGACGCGGGCGTCCTCGCGGGTCAGGCCATCAAACTGGGTACCGGTATCGGCGATGCGGCCAGTCTTGTCCATGATGATCGGCATGTCCAGGTTGTGGCGCAGGCCCATCTCGTAGTCATTCGGGTCGTGCGCCGGGGTGATCTTTACAGCACCGGTACCGAATTCCATGTCCACGTAATCATCAGCAACGACCTTGAGCTTCAGGTCATCGCGGAAGGGGTGGTCAAATTCCTTGCCGATGAGGTCCTTGTAGCGCTCATCATCGGGATGCACGGCAATGGCAACGTCGCCGAGCATGGTTTCCACACGGGTGGTGGCAACGATGAGGTGCGGTTCATCGTCGTTAAGCGAACCGTAACGAATGGAAACGAGCTCGCCCTCGACGTCCTTGTACACGACCTCGATGTCGGAGACGGCGGTCTCGAGCACGGGCGACCAGTTGACCAGGCGGTAGTCGCGGTAGATCATGCCTTTGTCGAAGAGCATTTTGAAGATCGTCTGCACGGCGCGCGAGAGGTTGTCGTCCATCGTAAACGCCTCACGCGACCAGTCCACCGAGTCGCCGATGGCGCGCATCTGCGTGGTAATCGTGCCGCCGTACTGCTCTTTCCACTCCCAGACGCGCTTGATAAATTCCTCGCGCCCGTAGTCGTAGCGGCTCTTGCCCTCAGTTTCCTGCAGCATCGCCTCGACCTTGGACTGGGTGGCAATACCGGCGTGGTCCATGCCCGGCAGCCACAGAACTTCAAAGCCCTGCATGCGCTTGCGACGCACCAGCGAATCCGCCAACGTGTGGTCGAGCGCGTGGCCCATGTGGAGCTGGCCCGTCACGTTCGGCGGCGGAAGAACGATGGAATACCCCGGCTTCTCGCTGGCTGGATCGGCCGTGAAGTAGCCCTTCTCCACCCAGTTGTTGTAAATATCCGCCTCTAGGTTCTGCGGCTCCCAATTCTTCGGGAGCGCATCCGCACGATTCTTTCCCACTAATGCATCAGTCACGCCGACTAGTTTAGCCGGTTGCAGCAGCGACCCCTACCTCGGCTTGGACTGTTACTTCAAACCCGTCATCGAGGGCGATATGAATCGTGGCCACACCGTCCGAGTCGATGGTGATCGTCTCACGGACCAGCGGCCCACTCCCCGACCGCGCGATCTCTACCTGCTGAAGATTGGCCACGTCGCGCAGGCCTCGCTCGAAAGGCACGCGCACCTCGGCGAGCACCGAGAAATCACCCGGGCTGTCGTCGTCCATGCTGGAGTACTCCACGTAGCGGAACACACCGACATTGTGCGCGGCCTGGTAGTTGCGCGTCACCTTGATTTCGCCATCGCTTTGCGACGAGTCCTCCGGCCCCACCAATTCATCGAAGCTGATGGTGGCACCTTCGTCTTCCTCACGGAACACGCCGATGCGCCGGGCTAGGCGGTCGCGCAGCTGGACTGCCGAATCAGGATCGGCGGCAATGGCCAAACCAACAGCGGTGGATGCCGTAGGCAGTGGCGAGCGGTGCACGCGGCGACCGAAGCGCTCGCGCAGAATCCGCGCCACCAGAGGCAGCGCCGATGCGCCGCCCACAAGGTAGAGGCCAGCGATTTCGGTTTCACGCAGGGAATCCTGCTCGCCGAGCAGCGGCTTCAGCGCCTCCACGGTGCTTTCTACCAATGGAGTGGCTGCCTCGAAGAAATCGGCGACGGGAACGACAGCTTCGCCGTCGGGCAGGTCGATGAGGATCTTCCTGGTCTGGGGCTTGATCTGTTCCTTAGCGCGGCGAATCGCATCCATGGTGCGCACCGGCACACCCGCAGAGAGCTGCTCAGGAGACAACGCCAGCCCCGCAAGGACATCGTCGAAATCATCGCCACCGAGTCGTGCAATACCCGTGGAGCGCTCGACCACGTGGTCGAGTCCGTCGATGCGCAGCAAGGTCGCATCAAAGGTGCCGCCACCAAGGTCGAAGACAATGATGGAGGTGCGCTTCGTGTTCAGGGTGCGGGAGTAGCGGTGGCTGTACTCAAAACCAGCAGCGCTGGGCTCGTTGACCAAGCCCAACACTGTGGCGCCGGCGCGGGTAAAAGCATCCACGGTAAGCAGGCGCTGCGCGGAACGCGCGTGAGCGGGAACGCCTAAGATCACTTCGATCGGCTCATCCGCAGCGACACCGGCCTTCAGCTTGTCAATGACATAGGCGGCAAAGTGCCCGAACACCGTAGACAGAGGGAAGACTTTGTCCCCGACCTTCACTTCGGTGTGCGCGGAGGCATCAGGTGCAGAAAGGTAACGCTTAAACGAGCGGGTGAGTTCCGCTCCCTCAAATGCTTCGGCATCCCAGCCAGACAGCAACTTTTCACCATCGTGGGCGATGACCGTAGGAATGAATTCCTGCGGGTCGCCCGCGGCATCGGTGACGTTAACTACTGGGTAGTTCCCCCGATCCACTTCCGCGATAACTGTTCGGGTGGTTCCAAAATCTATGCCGTAGCGCATGTATCCACCTTAGCCCGTCTGGTGGCTGCTGGCAGGTTATGAATTACAGCAAGTCGGACACGGACTCGCGCTCGGCGGAGAGCTCTTCAATGTTGGCCTGGATACGCTCGCGCTGGAAATCATTGAGCTCAAGTCCCTCAACAACCTTCCACTCTCCGCCTTCCGCGATCACGGGGAATCCGAAGACTAGGCCCTCTGGCACGCCGTATTCCCCGCGTGATGGAACAGCTACCGTGGTCCACGCACCGTTGGTGCCCTGTACCCAATCACGCATGTGGTCAACTGCCGACGATGCAGCCGAGGCCGCCGAAGACTTGCCGCGGACCTCGATGATTTCGGCTCCGCGCTTGGCCACACGCGGAATGTACTCCTCGGTGTACCAGGCCTGGTCGACCTCGTCGATAAGCTGCTTTCCTCGTGCCGTCGCGAACGTCAAGTCTGGAAATTGCGTCGCGGAGTGGTTGCCCCAGACGGCGAGCTGCTCAATTTCGCGCGTATTGATGTCGAGTTTGGTGGCCAGAATTGATTCCGCACGGTTGTGGTCAAGGCGCATCATGGCGTTGAAGCGTTCCGCCGGAATGTCCGGTGCGGAATTCGCCGCGATCAATGCGTTCGTGTTGGCGGGATTGCCCACGACAAGCACGCGCACGTCGTCGGCAGCATGACTATTGAGCGCAGCACCCTGTGGGCCGAAGATCGGGCCGTTGCCCTTCAACAGGTCGGCGCGCTCTTCGCCTTTTCCACGTGGCTTTGCACCAACAAGGAAGGCTGCGTTGACACCGTCAAAGGCCACATTGGCATCGTCGGTGACGTTGACTTTTGACAGGAGACCCAGGGCGGAATCTTCCAGCTCCAGCGCAACACCTTCCGCTGCCTGGACTGCCTGCGGAATATCGAGCAGGTTAATTTCTACTTCGCGATCCTGCCCAAATACTTCACCGGTGGCAATGCGCCACAGCAATGAATACGCAATATTTCCGGAAGCACCGGACACCGCTACTTTTACGGGAGTCTGCGCCTGGGACTGCTGGGAGTACACCATGTGATTTTCTACCTCATCTTCAGTTTGATCGTGATCGGGATAAACAGTTGTAGTTCGTTCCCACCACTGTACCGTTTTTAGCCTGTGGCAAACCTTGGTTTACTCACCCCGCGGTGAACGGAGCCGACAGCCCAAGAGACGCAGGTGTACCCCTATTCCCCCCTATTTACCGGGGAATTTCTCCCAAAAGTTTGGGAAAACCACACTTATCCACAATTCTGGGTGGGTTTCGGGCACGATAGGTTACGGAAGATGATTGCACCAATCCGTATAATTGTCCGCTTGTGCCATGACATCACGTGATTGCTGCTCGGAGGAAAGTGAACATGACTGACAGCAGAAATGCTCAGGAACAGGAACCCTTCGAGGCCGATTTACCGGAAGCCTCGAGTGGGGTTCCCGTCGAACATGTCATATCTATCGCCCTCGAATATTTTTCAGAACAAGGATTCGCCGATACCAAGCTCGATGCAATTGCCAAAGACTCTGGCATGTCGAAGAGAATGATTCACTATCATTTCGGCGACAAGAAGGGTCTGTATCAGCAAGCGCTGGTCTCGGCGATTAGCACCATGCAGCCTCCGGCTGAGTTGCTCGACCGGTCCTATGCTGTACCGGTCGAAGGGGTTCGCCGATTCGTTGATGCACTGTATTATCGGATGGCCGAGCGCCCCGAAGCGCTGCGTCTAATCATGCGCGAGAGCTTAAATCCCGTCCTTGAAGTAAAAGAGATGTCGGCAATCTCCGACTCCTCAGACCTCACGCTCCACCTCGAGCGTCTGCTCATGATGGGCCAGGATGTCGGCGCTTTCCGCCCCGATATTTCCGCGGATGACATCTTGGTGTTGATTATTTCGCTGACTAGTTACCGCGTGACCAGCCGTAATCTCACTTTGAACCTGTTCGATATTGATTTGCTGAGTCGGGAAAACACCGAGGGTATGCGCCGCTTCATCATTGATGCCGTGCTCGCCTTCTTGACTTCCAACATCCCTGATTCTGGTCATTCCAGCTACCTCACGCAAAAGTCGCCGGTACCTAATGATGAAGGTAACGGCGAACTTTATGGGATTGACAGCGAGATTTACTAAGCGCTCTTCTCTTCGTCGGCAAGCACGAAGGTTGGCTCTGCGTCCCCGCGCACAACCCCATCGGAGATGATGACCTCGACGACATCATCTCGGTCTGGAAGTTCGTACATGATCGGGACGAGAATTTCCTCCATGATCGCACGCAAGCCACGCGCACCGGTACCGCGCTCAGAGGCCTTATCGGCGATCTCGTTGAGTGCTGTGTCGGTGAAGGTTAGCTGTGCATCATCCATGGCAAAGAGACGCTCATATTGCTTGACCAGGGAGTTCTTCGGCTCGGTGAGCACGCGGACCAGTGATTCGCGATCAAGGTTATCTACTGTCGCGACAATCGGAAGACGGCCGATGAACTCAGGGATCAACCCGAATTTCACCAGGTCCTCCGGCTGGGCTTGAGAGAACAAGTTCTGCTTGCCGCGCTCGTCCGCGGAGTCGATCTCAGCGCCGAAGCCGATCCCCTTCTTGCCCACACGCTCGGCGACCACCTTGTCCAAGCCGGCGAACGCGCCTGCCACGATGAACAAGATATTTGAGGTATCTACCTGGATGAACTCCTGGTTCGGGTGCTTACGCCCACCCTGTGGAGGCACCGATGCGACAGTGCCTTCGAGGATTTTCAGCAGTGCCTGCTGCACGCCTTCACCCGACACGTCGCGGGTGATCGAGGGGTTCTCGCTCTTGCGCGAGATCTTGTCTACCTCGTCGATATAAATGATTCCGCGCTGTGCACGATTCACGTCGAAGTCAGCTGCCTGCAGCAGCTTCAGCAGAATATTTTCTACGTCTTCGCCGACATATCCGGCTTCGGTCAGGCTTGTGGCATCAGCGATAGCGAAGGGCACGTCGAGCATGCGCGCTAAGGTCTGCGCCAAATAGGTCTTACCGGAACCAGTAGGCCCCAGCAGGAGGATATTGGACTTTGAGATTTCCACGCTGTCGTCGCGCTTGCTTCGCGACGAGGCCTGGTCTTCGGCCTTGATCCGCTTGTAATGGTTGTACACGGCGACAGACAAGGTGCGCTTCGCGCTGTCCTGCCCAATCACATATTGATCGAGGAAGGAAGAAATCTCGGAAGGACGAGGGAGACGATTCTCCTCGGAGGAGTTTTCATCCTGAGCAGCCTGGAGTTCTTCTTCGATGATCTCGTTGCACAGTTCAATGCACTCATCGCAGATATAAACGCCACCGCCGGCGATGAGCTTCTTGACTTGCTTTTGGCTCTTCCCGCAGAAGGAACACTTGAGCAGGTCGGAGCTATCTTGGGTGATTGCCATAAGGGAACTTAAACTCGCTTCGCTGTACTCGAGAGATCAAATTTTCACTCTCTGATCTCTTCATGAACTACTGCATTCCTCAACACTCAAAGCGTGAAGAATATTGCCATCGGGTGAAGATTGATTGTATCGTCCCCACCCGACATAGCCCTTTTGATTCTAATCGGCGAGTCAAGTTCCCTCGGTCAATTCTCTCGAGTTCCTACTTCAGGTTCTCGGCGATTTCATAAGGCGCCTCGGTGACTTCGCGAACGGAGTCAAGAGTCTCGCCCTCAGCAACCTCGACGAGGGTGAGGCCCTTCTTGGAATCAACCTCGAAGACCGCGTAGTTGGTCACGATCAAATCGACGCACTTCGAACCGGTAAGTGGAAGTTTGCACTCAGTCAGGACCTTCGAATCACCCTTCTTGGTGGTGTGGTCCATCATCAAGATGATCTTCTTCGCGCCGTGGACGAGGTCCATTGCGCCGCCCATGCCCTTGACCATCTTGCCTGGAATCATCCAGTTGGCCAGGTCACCGTACTGCGAGACCTCCATTGCTCCGAGGACTGCCACGTCGATAGCGCGGGAACGGATCATTCCGAAGGATTCGGAGGAGGAGAAGAAAGAACCACCAGGGCCGATAGTGATGGTTTCCTTGCCTGCGTTGATCATCTCCGGATCAACTTCGTCGTCCTTCGGGTAAGCGCCGACGCCGAGGATGCCGTTTTCAGAGTGCAGGACAACTTCGAGGCCCTCTGGCAGGAAGCCAGGAATCAGGGTGGGCATACCGATGCCCAGGTTGACGTACTGGCCATTTTCAAGCTCTTCGGCGGTGCGAGCCGCCATTTGTTCACGATTCCAAGTCATTAGTTGCTCACCGTCCTGTTTTCGATGCCCGTTTCCTGTGGTCCGACCTCGACCACACGGTCGACGTAGATACCTGGCAGGTCGATCTCTTCTGGGCTGATTTCATCGACCACGAACTCCGCCTGGACGATGGTGACCTTGCCGCTCTTTGCAGCATCTGGGTTGAAGTTTTGTGCCGTCTTCGAGAACACGACGTTGCCGTAACGGTCTGCCTTGTTGGCATGAACGAAAGCGAAATCTGCGCGAATGCCCTCTTCCATCACGTAGGCCTCGCCATTGAACTCACGAACTTCCTTAGGGCGGGAGTATTCCGCGATGGTGCCGTCAGTGTTGTAACGCGTTGGGATGCCACCCTCGGCGAGCTGGGTACCCACACCGGCCTTGGTGTAGAACGCCGGAATACCTGCACCACCAGCGCGAAGGCGCTCAGCGAGGGTACCCTGTGGGGTGAACTCCACAGTGAGCTCACCGGAGAGGTACTGGCGGGCATATTCCTTATTCGAGCCGATGTACGAGCCGATGGAACGGGAGATTTTTCCATCCTCGAGCAGCAGGCCGAGGCCGAAACCGTCGGTGCCAAGGTTGTTGGAAATGATGGTTAGGTCGCCGGCACCTTGTGCACGGAGAGCGTCGATCAGTCGGGCAGGGATGCCAACCAAGCCAAAACCACCAACGGCGATGGAAGCGCCGTCAGGGATGTCAGCCACAGCCGCATCTACGGAAGCGATTGTTTTATCAAGCATGGGTCCACCTTACATGGACGTTCACTTGTTGCACAAGGGTTCACAAGGCGCACTTTTTTCGCTAAGCTAAGCAACACACCTCACACCGAAAAGACCAAAAGGAGGGGCACAACATGGCGGAATCCCCACACGTCCAGTCACTTTCACGTGGTCTGGCCGTGATCCGGTCCTTCAATGCGCAGCATCCTCGCCAGAATCTCTCCAGCGTCGCGGAGGCCACCGGGCTCGCCCGCGCCACCGCGCGCAGGTTCTTGCACACCCTGGTTGCGGAAGGCTACGCCGACACCGATGGTTCGGAGTTTTGGCTCACCCCCGCAATCTTGGAACTGGGTTACTCGTATATGTCAGGGCTCGGCCTGCCTGCGATCGCTCAACCCCACTTGGAAAAGCTCTCGCGCACTATTGATGAGTCCTGTTCCTTGTCGGTTCTGGATGGTACTGAGGTGGTTTATGTTGGCCGCGTCCCGGTACGCCGCATCATGACGGTCAATATCACTATCGGCACTAGGTTTCCCGCCTATGCCACGTCCATGGGCCGCGTACTTCTTGCCGGGCTCACCCCCGACGCGCTCGACCGCTATTTTGAGTCCGCCGAGATCAACACCCTGACACCGATAACGAAAATCGATGAAGTCGATTTACGTGCCACCTTGCAACAAGTGCGCAATGATGGATGGTGCCTGGTTGACCAAGAGCTCGAACCAGGGCTGCGTTCCCTCGCAGCACCTATTCACAATTCGTCCGGAGAAGTCATCGCTGCGGTGAATATTTCCACTCAGACCTCAGTCCGCTCGTTGGACACCTTGGTGGAAGATTTTCTCCCCGAGCTGCTCTCAACCTGCAGAGACATCTCCAAAGACTTAATCGCCACGGCCCAGACTTAGAACAGCACCAGTTTTCTCACCAGCTTCGATCTCCTCAGAAAGGCATCTCATGTCTAACCCCACCGATATTGTCATCTGTAACCCAAAGCGCACCGCTGTCGGCCGCTACGGTGGTGCGTTCACCGGCGTCCCTGTCCAGGATCTCGCGTCCATCGTCGTCAAGGCTGTCGTCGAAGAGTCCGGTGTTAACCCGGAGCAGATCGATGACCTCATTCTTGGCCAGGCCTCGCCAAACGGTGCTGCCCCAGCCCTCGGCCGCGTAGTCGCGCTCGATGCAGGTTTGGGCGAGTCCGTTCCGGGCATGCAGTTGGATCGTCGTTGTGGTTCCGGCCTGCAGGCCATCGCCACCGCGGCGGCACACATTTCCGCTGGCGCAGCAGATCTCATCATCGCTGGTGGTGCGGAATCTATGTCGCGCACCGAGTACACGGTCGACGCAGACATCCGCTGGGGCAAGAAGGGCGGCGACATGGTGCTGCACGATCGCCTCGCAGAGGGCCGCGAAAAGGCCGGCGGCAAGAACCACCCAATCCCTGGCGGCATGATCGAGACCGCTGAAAACGTCCGCATCGAGTACAAGATCCCACGCGAGAAGCAGGACGAGATGGCATACCACTCTCACCAGCGCGCAGCAGCTGCCACTGATGCTGGCCACTTCAGCGCCGAGATCGTTCCAGTTGCGGTCCCACAGCGCAAGGGCGATCCCATCATCGTGGACAAAGACGAGCACATCCGCCCAGAGACCACCTTGGAGTCCCTGGCTAAGCTACGTCCCGTCATGGGCCGCCAGTTCGACGATGCTACCGTCACCGCCGGTAACGCTTCGGGCCAGAACGATGGTGCCGCAGCCATGATCGTGACCACCCGCGCCAAGGCCGAAGAGCTCGGCCTGTCTCCATCCCTCACTCTCAAGGGCTGGGCCGTCGCCGGTGTCGCTCCTGAAACCATGGGCATTGGCCCTGTCGCTGCGACGAAGAAGCTCTTCGACCGCCTCGACCTGACCTTCGACGACATCGATCTCATCGAGCTCAATGAGGCCTTCGCAGCACAGGCTCTGGCTTGCTTGGAGGATTGGGGCATTTCGCCTGACGACGAGCGCCTCAACCCATCCGGTTCTGGTATCTCCTTGGGCCACCCAGTTGGTGCTACCGGCGCTCGCATGATGGTCACCGCATCGCACTACATGGCGCGCACCGATGCCAAGCGCGCACTGGTCACCATGTGTATCGGTGGCGGCCAGGGTCTTGCAGCTGTCGTCGAGAAGGAAGCATAAACGTGACAATCCTGCACTACGTAGAACGCGGCGACGCGAGCAACCCAACCGTGGGTTTCCTCGGCTCGATCGCCTCGACCACTGAGATGTGGGCCCCTCAGCTCGACGCACTCGAGGGCACCCACCATGTCGTAGCCATCGATCACCGCGGACACGGGCAGTCCCCTGTCGCCGATGTCGCACCGGGTGAGACCTCTATCGACGATCTTGCCAACGACGTGCTTGCCACCCTTGATCAGGCCGGTGTGGACTCGTTCAAGTTGGTCGGACTGTCCATGGGTGGAGCGATCGCTCAGTACCTGGCTGCAACCTCCGATCGCGTGGAAAAGGTCGCCCTGTGCTGTACTGCCACCAAGTTCGGCGGTCCAGAAAAGTGGCAGGGTCGCGCGAAGCTGACCCGCGCCGAGGGCATGGCCCCGATGGCCGACGGCGTGGTGGACCTCTGGTTCACCGATTCCTTCAAGGAAAATAACCCTACCGAGGTCGCTAAATACGTTGAGATGATCATGTCCACCCAGGGAGAGGGCTACGCGCAGGGCGCTGATGCTCTTGCTTACTGGGACTTTGCAGATCGTCTCGGCGAGATCACCGTTCCAGTGCTCACCATCGCTGGTGACCAGGACAAGTCCACGCCTCCTTCCGCCTTGGAGGAGATCGCTGCGGGTGTCTCCGGCGAGGTCACTTCCGTAGTGGTCTCCCCCGGCGCGCACGTACCTACCGTGGAGTCGCCGGAGCAGTTCACCAAGGCATTGGTGGATTTCTTGTAGTCTGGCGCCATGTCTGGCGGAAATAAAACTCCCGGCCGTTCGGTGCTCTCGAAAGCCTCCGCAATTTTGGGGCTCTTCGAGACGCAGCGACGGCCGTTGCCCCTTTTTGAGATCGCGAGTCAAACCGATCTGCCTGTCAGTTCCGTACATCGGCTTTTAACAGAAATGTGCGAACTCGGATTGCTTAATCGCACCCAGGACAACCGCTACCAACCAGGAATCCGGGTATGGAAGCTCGGAGAGTCCGTGGGATACCAACTCCGCGCCACGGCATTTCCGTTTGTCCAAGACCTATATACGCAAACTGGGCAAACCACGCACCTCGCAATTCGAGACGGCAATCAGGTGCTTTACCTCATGCGTTTGTACGGCACGAAGCGAATTCCCAAGACGTCTGCGACGGGCGGGCACCTGCCCATTCACACGACGGCCGTAGGCAAAGCTATTCTGGCCCACGAGCCCCCCGAAGTCATTTCCGCGATTCTCGAGGCAACAGACCTACATAGTGGGCATACGGGCCCCAATGCCATCCTCGACTCGTCACGCATTATCCCTGAACTCGAGCAGGTCCGGCGACATGGTTATGCGATGACATTCGAGGAACAACGCGTGGGAACAGCAAGCATCGCAGCTCCTATTTTCCATGGTGACCAGGTCGGCGGTGGCTTGGGAATCGTCGTCTCCGCAGATCAGCGCTCTTCTCTCCACAAAATGCTCCCATTGCTGCGCGAAGCAAGCCTGAAGATTGAAAAAGCAACCGTCATTACTCCGCTGGAATCCTTAATTTCGGACCGAAACAAGCCAACGCCGCAAAGCTAGATCATCCCTTTGAGCTGCACTTACCGAGTGCATTTCCACTCAGTGGAAATCTAGGTTCTCTCCCCAGAGTTAAAAGTTGGATACTTCACTGCAAGCCATTCGCGGTGATGCGGATCACGATTCTAGTTAATCGAGACTCATCCCTCGCTGGCCAAGTATCCACCTACTAGCTTCTGGGATGATCCTATGACGAACAGCGCTAACAGCACTTCAGCACCAGCACAGGGCTGCCCTTTTGGACACGGAGCAGAAAAGTCTCACCACGGCTACGAGCCGTTCCAAATGAAAAATCCTTTTCCTGCATATTCCGAGCTGCGCAAGAACGAACCAATTATGTTCGACGAGCGAATCGGATACTGGGTTGTTTCAACGTACGACGACATCAAAAACGTTTTCGACGACTGGGAAACCTTCTCCTCTGAGAATGCTCAAGCTCCAGTTCGCGAGCGCGGCCCCCAAGCCACCCAAATCATGAAAGACGGTGGATTCACCGCCTACTCCGGATTGTCGGCACGTGTTCCTCCCGAGCACACCCGCATCCGAGAAATCGCACAGAAGGCCTTCACCCCTCGCCGCTACAAGGCACTGGAACCAGACATTCGCCAAGGAGTGCAGCAGCGCCTCGAAGCCATGCTCGCCCGCGATTCCAAGGAAGGCGAGATGGTGCAGGACTTGGCCTATGACATCCCAACGATCACCATTTTGACCTTGATCGGCGCGGATACCAGCAAGATTGACACTTACAAGAAGTGGTCCGATTCCCGCGCCGCCATGACCTGGGGAGATCTTAGCGACGAAGAGCAGATCCCCCATGCGCACAATCTCGTCGAATACTGGGCAGAATGCCAGCGCCTAGTTCAGGAAGCTAAGTCGAATCCCACCGACGACCTGACCTCCGACCTAGTCCGCTTCCAAAGCGAAGGCGGCGAGATCTCCGATCACGAAATCGCCTCTCTGCTCTATTCCCTACTCTTCGCCGGGCATGAGACCACCACAACGTTGATTTCAAATTGTTTCCGAGTACTCCTTGCTCACCCTGATCAGTGGCAGGAACTGGTGGAAAATCCGAAGAAGATTCCTAGCGCAGTCGATGAGACTCTTCGCTACTCAGGTTCTATCGTCGGCTGGCGTCGAAAAGCGCTCCGCGACACCGAAATCTCTGGACAAAAAATCAAAAAGGGCGACGGCCTGCTTCTGCTCATGGGCTCCGCAAACCGGGACGAATCGCGTTTCGACGAGGGCGAAGAATTCGATATCTCGAGGAAAAATGCGCGCGAGCACTTGTCTTTCGGATACGGGATTCACTATTGCCTCGGCAACATGCTTGCAAAACTGCAGGCGAAGATCTGCCTGGAAGAAGCCACCCGTCTCGCACCCTCGATGCGGCTGACCGACACCGACACGGAATTTCGCGAGAACCTCTCATTCCGAGTCCCAATCTCCGTACCAGTGACTTGGGACGCCTAACTCCCCCTTTATCAAAGCTTCAGATCCCAAACCCTAACAAGTATCAATCAAGTCGAGGTCAACCATGTACAACAACATCCCATTTGTTCAGCACTTTCACGAAGACCGTGAGCCAGAACTCGAGGTACTCGGCGGCAAGGGTGCTTCGCTCGTTTCCATGACTGCAGCTGAGATGCCAGTACCTCCCGGATTCGTCGTAACAACAGCTAGCTTCGATTCTTTTATGGAAGAAGCCGGTATTGCAGAACAGATTCACAATGCCTTAGAGAAGATCGATCCTGAGGATGTCAAAGCTGTTGATGAACTCTCGCAGAAGATCCGAGATGCCCTCTGTTCGCGCAAGGTTCCCACCGCAACCCGTGCCGCAGTCGTTGAGGCCTATGAGTCCTTAATGGAGCAATGCGGCGGCGAAGTTCCTGTCGCAGTGCGCTCTTCGGCAACCGCGGAAGATCTCCCTGATGCTTCCTTTGCCGGCCAGCAGGACACTTACCTCTGGCAGGTGGGACTCGACTCCGTTACCGAACATATTCGTAAGTGCTGGGCCTCGCTCTACACATCGCGTGCCATCATCTACCGCCTCAAGAACAACATCCCGAATGAAGGCCTCTCGATGGCCGTCGTCGTGCAGAAGATGGTCAACTCCGCGGTCGCCGGTGTCGCGATGACCCTCAACCCCACCAACGGCGATATTTCAAAGATCGTCATTGACGCTTCATGGGGAGTCGGAGAAATGGTCGTGTCCGGCGAGGTGACGCCGGATAACCTGCTCCTGGACAAGATCACTTTGCAGATTGTGTCCGAACATATCGGTGCCAAAACCGCCGAATTGGTCCCTGATGCGAAGGCAAAGGCACTGGTTCAGCGCGACGTTCCCCAAGAGCGCGCCAACGTGCGTTGCCTAACGGATGACGAAGTCGTCCAAGTTGCGAAGATGGCCAAGCGCGCCGAGAAGCACTACAAGTGTCCGCAGGACATCGAGTGGGCTCTTGATGCTGACCTGCCTGCTGGAGAAAACCTTCTCCTTTTGCAGTCTCGCCCAGAAACTGTGCACTCCAATGGCTCCGCAAAACCAGCTGAGAAAACTTCTGCTGCAAGCCCGACACCCGGCTCTGGATTCGACCTCGGGTCGATCACGTCTGCTGTCATGAGCGCTTCCAAGTAAACCTAACCAATTCCCCCCACTAATTTGAATGGAGCCAACCATGGCTAAGACATCGTTTCCTCGCCCTTCCGAGCTTCCCGTACCTGCTGGCGCCGAAGGCTGGGAGAAGATCTACCCGTACTACCTCACCTTCCGCGATGAATTGATGGAAGAAGAGGACAAGAAGTTCTGGTTCTGCGATTCTCAGCACTGGCCAACCGTATTCAAGCCTTTCGAAACGATCGGTGGCGAATACGCCGTGAAGTGTTTGGGCCAATACAATGCACGTCATTTGATGATCCCAACGGCCAAAGGCATCGAGTTCCGAATCCACTTGGGCTACCTCTACATGTCTCCTGTGGCAGTGCCGAAGGAAGAAATTGAAGCTCGCATTCCCGAGTTTCAGGCTCGCATTTCCCATTACTTCCAGAACTGGGACACCTTGCTTGAGGCTTGGAAGGTGAAGGTCCGCGGCACCATCGCGGATTTGGAAGCACTCGAATTCAAAGCCCTTGCCGACATTGTCCCGATGGAAGACATTGAATCTGGAAAAGCCAAGGACGGTTCGGAAGTTCTGCTGGAGAACTATGACAAGCTAATCTCGCTTACCTACCAAAACTGGCAGTACCACTTCGAGTTCCTCAATTTGGGTTATATCGCCTACCTGGACTTCTTTAACTTCTGTAAGGAAGTATTCCCGTCCATCCCTGAGCAATCAGTAGCAACTATGGTCCAGGGTGTGGACATGGAGCTATTCCGCCCTGACGACGAGCTCAAATTGCTCGCCATGAAAGCTGTTGAGCTGGGAATTGATGGGCTCTTCTCCAATCCGGACGATGTCGAAGGTACTTTGGCCGCGATTGCTCAAGCAGAGGGCGGCAACGCCTGGATCGAGCAGTGGGAAAATGCCCAGGACCCATGGTTCAACTTCACCATTGGAAATGGTTTCTATGGCCACGATAAGTACTGGATTGATCACCTCGAAATCCCACTAGGCTTCATCGCGGACTACGTACGACGCCTCCAAGAAGGCCAGGTAATTTGGCGCCCGAAGGAAGAGCTGCTGGCCGAAAAGGACCGCGTTGTCGAAGAGTATCGAGAGCTGCTCAGCGGTGACAACCTGGCGAACTTCGATGCCAAGCGTCAGCTGGCAGCCACCGCTTACCCATACGTTGAGAATCACAACTTCTACATCGAGCACTGGACCATGGGAGTGCTCTGGCGCAAGGTCCGCGAGCTCTCCAAGCTGCTCCACTCGCTGGGATTCTGGCCTGAAGAAGACGATTTGCTGTACCTCAATCGCAATGAGGTCCGCGATGCTTTGTTCGATTACGTCACCGCACACGGCGTGGGCGCACCAGGGGGATCAATCGGACCAACGTACTGGCCAGAGATCATCGCGGAGCGAAAGGAAATCGTCGCAGCACTCAAGACTGCTCGCCCACAGCCGGCGCTGAACACCCCACCTGAGGAAATCACCGAACCGTTCACCCGCATGCTCTGGGGTATTACCACCGAGCAGGTTAATTCCTGGCTCGGCGCAGATGACGAAGACTCCGATGGCATCCTGCGTGGAATGGCCGCATCTACCGGTGTGGTGGAAGGCTACGCGCGAGTGATTATGGATTCCGACCAGCTCGGCGAAATCCAGCAGGACGAGATTCTGGTCGCTCCCATCACCGCTCCGAGTTGGGGACCGGTCTTCGGCAAGCTCAAGGCAACCGTGACCGATATCGGTGGCATGATGAGCCACGCCGCAATCGTCTGCCGCGAGTACGCACTCCCCGCTGTCACCGGCACGGGCACCGCTTCAGTCACGATCAAAACGGGCCAAAAGCTGCGTGTCGACGGCACCAAGGGCACCGTTGAGATCCTTGAAGACGTGGTGTAGCCAATGCTTGATCACAAAACCGTTCTCATCACTGGTGCCGCCGGCGGCCTTGGTCGCGCATTTGCCCTCGGCTTCGGCGGCGCAGGCTATGCGGTGGCAGTGGCCGATATCAATGCGGCTGGTGCACAAGAAACCGCGGAATTGCTGCAGGCAGAAGGCGTCAACGCAGCGGCATTCGAGGTAGATGTCACCTCCACCTCGTCAACCGAGCAACTTGCAAAAAACGTTGCAGAATTTGGTGACGGAACCATCGATGCACTCATCAATAACGCAGCTATCTATGCCACGGTGCAGCGCAGCCCCTTTGAAGAGATTGACCCTTCCGAATGGGACCTAGTGATGGGGGTCAACCTCAAAGGTCCGTGGCTCATGGCCCGAGCTGCGAGCCCGTACCTGGCGGAAAACGGGCGCGTCATCAATATCTCGAGCGCAACCGTGTTCTCCGGGTCTGCACAATGGGCGCACTACGTAGCTTCCAAAGGTGGCGTGATTGCGCTAACCCGCGTACTGGCCAAGGAACTCGGTTCCCGAGGTGTTACCGCCAACTGCATCGCCCCCGGATTCACGCTGACCGATGCCAGCCTCAATTTGATGGAAGACGCAGAAAGCTACGGCGTCGATCGTGGAGCCATCAAGCGTTCGAGCCAACCTGAAGACATCGTCGGAACTGCTCTTTTCCTTGCCAGTGATGCCGCAGGCTACATGACGGGACAAACACTCGTCGTTGACGGTGGACGCCAGTTCATCTAGCCCGAGTTGTACCTGCTATTTCTCCTGACTCACAAACCCGAAAGAAGACTCTCATGCCACAGATCGACTTCACAGACTACGAAGGTAATACGACAACTATTGAAGCCAACGTTGGCGATTCAGTGATGGAAACCGCTGTCCGTAACGGAATCGAAGGAATCGTCGCTGAATGCGGCGGCTCGCTCTCATGCGCAACCTGCCACGTCTTCGTCGATGAAGCAGATGCCAATGAGCTTCCGCCAATGAGCGACATGGAAGACGAAATGCTCTACGGCACGGCCGTGGACCGTCAAGACAACTCTCGCCTGTCCTGTCAGATCCCAGTGACGGAAGACATGCACTTGTCGGTCACGACACCCGAAACGCAAGTGTAGAACTCGCTGCGCGGAACACTCTCCGATTAATGAAGGAAACCACCATGACGAAGGCAGAAACAACTGGCCTGCTGATCATTGGATCAAGTCAGGCAGGAGTTCAACTTGCAATCTCGCTACGAGCGCTCGGGTATGAATCGCACATCACGCTGCTTGGCGACGAGAACCACCGCCCGTATCAGCGCCCGGCGCTCTCAAAGGAGTACCTGCAAGGAAAATACGACAAAGAGCGACTGATCTTTCGCAGCCAGGACTACTGGGACGATCACAATATCAGTGTTGTGAAGAACTCCCGGATTGCATCTATAGATTCGAATCCAGATGGATCCGGAATCGCAACCAGCACTGACGGTACGACCTACCAGTTTGAACGGGTCGCTCTAGCAGTTGGCGCGCGGGCTAGGAAGCTCGATATCCCAGGCTCCGACGCAGAGGGAATTATCTATCTGCGTAATGCCGATGATGCACTCAAATTGCGCGCCTCTTTGGATTCCGTCACCGACGTTGTGGTCATTGGTGGAGGATTCATCGGACTAGAAGCAGCCTGTTCTTTCCATGGAATGGGGATGAATGTCACTGTCGTCGAGCGCGGGCCACGGCTTGTAGGCCGCGCGGTGGGAGAAGAAACCGCTGACTATTTCCTCCACGCACACACTAACCGTGGCCTGAACATCAAGCTCGACACCGGAGTCAATGAGATTCGCGAAGAAAACGGGCGTGTGACGGGAGTCGTCCTAGATAGTGGCGAGGAGATTCCCGCGCAGATTGTGTTGGTGGGCATCGGAGTTATTCCAAACACGGAACTAGCCGCCGACATGGGCCTAGAAATCAACAATGGCATTGTCGTTGATCGCTATGCACTTGCCTCTGATGGGACGACCATCGCCATTGGCGACGTAGCCAATATTCCCAACCCGTTGGAAAGCCTCTTCCCCGACAGCCGAGTCCGGATTGAGAGGGTTGCGTCCAATAGTGTGGTGTACAGCTACCGCCTGGTGAACCCCCCCTGCCGACCAGCAAGGAGACCACCGCGGTACCTTTCGACTCAGCTCCTACACATCCTCGAAAGGACACCAACGATGGCCTCCGCGCCCAATCATATCGACCCCACCGGATACCTCGACG
>NZ_KB902188.1 GCF_000379425.1 Corynebacterium lubricantis DSM 45231 | reverse complement strand
GACCTGGTCGGCTTGGGCGGACAGCAGGAGGTTGATGGTGTCCTGGAGCATCTGGCGCATCAGATCGGGTGAGGCTTGGGCCAGCAGGTCGTCGAGGTATCCGGTGGGGTCGATATGATTGGGCGCGGAGGCCATCGTTGGTGTCCTTTCGAGGATGTGTAGGAGCTGAGTCGAAAGGTACCGCGGTGGTCTCCTTGCTGGTCGGCAGGGGGGGTTCACCAGGCGGTAGCTGTACACCACACTATTGGACGCAACCAGCGCACGTTGGCATGGAGGTGAGATAACTAACCCCGGAACGCCATTGTTTCCTAGGCGGGGGCCGGACACCTCGGGGCAGGGTGAGATCGACAGTGGTGAGGCGGGAAAGTGTTTTAATGCCTAGCGCGCGTGCCCCAGCGATTCCGGTCAATAAAGCCTTGCCGTTCGTTGGATATACACGGTTAATCAGATCAAGTTCTTCAGGCGTGGGTGGCGAGAAATGCTTCATATTGCCCAGATTGACCCATATGAAGGCTCTGCGCGTTTGCAGACCCGTAAACCTGTGGATAATTGTCGGCTATCCACAGGAACCAAGCATTCAGACGCAGGTGGGTTGCGCCCAAGCCCAAACTAGTATCGACGGACTTGCTTAGATTCGGCCTGCAACCAGCAAAAACGCTGAATCGGTCGATACCTTCACCTAGGAAGCAGCCACAGTTTCCTCAATAGCCTCAGTAATCCGCACGATCGCGGAGTTGCCCGCGAACTGCGGCACGGAAACAGCAATCTCGGTCTCGCGGCCCAGCGCGAACCAGGTGGAGGCGGTGGAACCGTTGATCAGCTGGGTGTCCTCGAACCAGGTCACGTCGTTGATCTGCTGGAGCTGCTCGCCGGCCTGGTAATTCTCGGGAGGCGCAACATCGCAACGTACCACTACGGGTTCCTGGCCCTCGGAGGCCCAGGCGACGGTGTTGGGCTCCGAAACCTCAAGAGGGGAGTAGCCCTCGGCAACGGACTCAGGCAGCGCCGCCAAAAACTCGCTGCACACCTCAGGAGAAGAACCCGCGGCAAGCTGCGACAAAGGTGCAGGTCCTGGCTCAATATCAGCAGCAGCAAGCGAAGAAATGGGCAGCGAGGAAACAGGCTCAGCCTGCCCATCCAGCGCGGACTCGTCTGCCGTTACCGCGACAACCGGGTACCGGTCCGTGCTGTACCAAGTGGAGAGGGTGGATTCGGGAGTGGCGTCGTCGATACGCAACCATTCCACACCACCAAGCGAGACGGGCTGGGCGTACTCGGTGTACTGCAACGGCATGTTTACGCCGCAGCGCAGGGTGATGCGCTGGATTTCGCTGGTCTGCCACGCGGCCACACCGGCGGGGACGGGCTCGATGATTTCGGCGCGCTTGTTGCCCAGGAGCTCGTCGGGAAGCGAATCGATGAGCTGGGTACATTCGGCGGACTCGGCATCGGGTGCGTCGATGGGACTCATGGCGATGGGTTGGTTGGAGAGGCTGTCGAAGTACCAGCGCGCGCCGAAAATAACTGCAATGACCAGGGCAATGGCCAGCCCCAGACTAATTAAGACTGGGGTGCGGTTAAATTGGAGGTCGTCGCTAGGCGTATCGTCGTTCATATCGCCTTAGTCTACTGAAAGGCCTTTTTATCCAATGATCAGCACCGGGTTCCCCACTCAAGGCCCCACGCTCGGCGAGGTCGGGGAGCAAGTCGTCATCAAAGAGATTCTGGCGGCGGCGCCGTCGTCGATTAATGGCGACGATGCCGCGGTGTTAGTCCACGCGTCGACGAATTCGCGCACCGTGGCCACCACCGACATGCTCGTGGAGGGACGCCACTTCAAGCGCGAGTGGACCACGCCGTTCCAGCTCGGTCGCAAGGCGATCGTGCAGAATTTCGCGGACGTCGAGGCCATGGGCGCGCGTCCCATTGCGGCACTGCTGGCTATTTCGGCGCCGGAAGATACCCCGGTGGCAGTCGTGCGCGAGTTGGCGGAGGGCATCGCCTCGCGTTGCGACGATTACGCGGCCGAACTAGTCGGCGGCGATCTCACGGCGGGGGAGAACCTGGTCATTTCGGTCACCGCGATTGGCACGCTCGGCGGGACACTGCCGGAGCTGTCCCTGGATCAGGCGCGGCCCGGGCAGCGCCTGGTAGCGCACGGGAACATCGGCTACTCGGCTGCGGGCCTGGCTATTTTGGCCTCGGGCATCGACGTGCATGAGTCGCTCCATCCCTTGATCGAGGCGCACCAAGCCCCGTACCTGATTCCGGGGCGCGGCGTGATTGCGCGCTCGGCGGGGGCAACTGCGATGACCGATAATTCCGACGGGCTGATCTACGACGTGTCCACGCTGGCGGAGCGCTCTGGTGTGGGGATCGAGCTGTCGTCGATAAGTATTGCTCCCGATAAGCTGCTGCACGCCGCCGGCGAACTGCTGGGTGTGGACCCATGGTATTGGGTGCTTTCCGGCGGCGAGGATCACACGCTGCTGGGCACCACGCACGGCCAGGCCCCGGCCGGGTTCCGCTCGATCGGGCAGGTGGTGAAGACGCCGGGTGTGCGCGTGGACGGCAAGCGTCCGAAGTATGGCGAAGGGTGGCGGAGTTTCTAGATGGCACTTCCGGTACATCCCTCGTGGAACGAGCCGCTTGCGCCGGTGGAGGAACGGATCCACCAGATGGGCGATTTTCTGCGCGCCGAGCCCGCCTACCTGCCCGCGGGCAAGGATATTCTGCGCGCATTCCAGGACCCATTCGACCAGGTCAAGGTGCTCATCGTGGGCCAGGACCCGTACCCGACGCCGGGACACGCAATGGGCCTAAGCTTTTCCACGATGCCCGGGGTCAGGCCGCCACGGAGTTTGGTCAATATTTACACAGAGCTTCACGACGACCTGGGTGTGCAACCCCGCACGGACGGCGACCTCTCAGCCTGGGCCGACCAAGGTGTGCTGCTGCTGAACAGGGTGCTCAGCGTGCGCCCCGGGGAGGCTGCCTCGCACCGGGGCAAGGGGTGGGAAGAAGTTACCGAGCAGGCCATCCGGGCGCTCGCCGCGAGGGAGCAGCCCTTGGTGGCGATTCTGTGGGGCAAGGACGCCCAAAGCGCGGCTAAGTTTCTAGGGCAGACCCCGGTGATCGCGTCGGCGCATCCATCGCCGCTCTCGGCGCGGCGGGGCTTTTTCGGATCCCGGCCCTTCTCGAAGGCTAATCAGGCACTCGCCGACCAGGGTGCCGCACCTGTGAACTGGCAACTGTAAAGTTATGTGACATGTCGTATCCTGTTGAGCTTGATGGCGCCCGTATCTCATCGTGGGCGTCGCGCGCGGTTGATGAATTAAACCGACAACGTGCAGACATCAACGCGCTCAACGTGTTCCCCGTCCCGGATGCGGACACCGGATCGAACATGGCCCACACCATGTCGGCGGCACTCGCCGAGGCCCAAAAACTCGAGGACGGCGCCCCAGCTGAAAAGGTGGCGGAGGCCCTGGCCAAGGGCAGCATCCGCGGGGCCCGCGGCAACTCGGGTGTGGTGTTATCCCAGGTACTGCGCGGATTGGCGCAGTCGGCGAGTGCTGGGCAGGTCAACGGCGAGACAATCGCAAATGCGCTGCAGATGGCGGTGCAATACGTCGACCGGGCAATCGCGGACCCCGTGGAAGGTACCGTGGTCACGGTTCTGCGCGCGGCGGCCACGGCAGCGAGTAGCGCGCAACCGGATCTCTACCAGGTTGTTTTGGCGGCCCGGGATGCCGCACGCACCGCGCTGGAAAACACACCCTCCCAGCTCGACGTGCTGCGCGAGGCCGGTGTCGTGGATGCTGGCGGCGCCGGTCTGGTCGTGCTGCTTGACGCGCTCTATAGCGAGGTGACTGGGGAAGAGGCGACGGTGTCGTCGATAAGCAATGAAGCGATGGATACCTCGCACTCGGTGCCCGGTGACCTGGAAATCATGTTTTATTTCCGCGGGGATGTGGGCGCACTCGAGGAGGCGCTGCATCCGCTGGGCGACAGCCTGGTGATTGCGCGCGCGAGCGATACTGAGGGGCGCGTGCACATTCATTCGCTGCAGGCGGGCGAGGTGATTGAGACGGCCTTCGCGCGCGGCGAGGTGAGCGATCTGCGCCTGGAGATTTTGCCGCAGGGTCCGCGCACGAGTGCTCCGCGCCGCATCATTGTGGCGGTGACGCCTCCGGGATCTCTGTCGCATCTCTATGAGCAGGCCGGTGCCACCGTGGTCGCGCCCGGCGAGCATGTGGTGGCGGAGATTCTGGGGCTGATTCGCGAATCGGAGGCCGATGAGATCGTGCTGCTGCCGAACGGACTGCTGGACAATCGTGCGCTGGTGGCCATCGAGAAGGCCACGGCCGCTTTCGAGCAACAGATTATGCTGCTGCCTACGGTGCGCCTGGTCTCTGGCATTGCGGCGCTGGCGATGCACGACCCGCAGCAACCGCTGGCCACGGCCTCGTACACGATGAGCGAGGCTGCCGGCGAGATGCGCACCGCCGTTGTCACCGAGGCCGAGCGCGCAGCGCTTACCCAGGCGGGGCCGTGCTCGCGCGGCGACCTCATCGCGCACTCCCACGGCGACATCGTGGCTATTGGCGATACCGTGTCGGATGCAACGATCCTGTGCTGCAAGCGCCTGCTGGAATCCGGCGGCGAGCTGGTTACGCTGCTGGTGCATCCTGATTTCGTGGAGCAATTTGATAAGGAAACTCTCCGCGACACCCTGGGTGTCGACGTTGTGTTCTATCCTGCAGATGGACTTAATGTGCGCGCGGAGATCGGGGTGGAGTAACTGCGGTGTTGGGGTTTCGCGATACCAGGGCCTTAGGCGAGGTCCTGCCGGAAAAGGAAGCCAAGAAGCTGACCAAGCATCTTGGCGTGTCCACCTGTGGTGATCTGGTCGAGCTCTTCCCACGCAAATACCTCCATTACGGCGGCACCTCGGCTATTCTCGGCGCCCAGGATGGCGACACGATCAGTTTTGTGGGCCACGTCGAGGCCCTGCGCACGGACTATCGCAAGGGCAAGCACATCATGTCGGTGACCATCTTCGACGGGATTACCAGCGTGCGCGCCTCCTTTTTCAACGCGCACTACCTGGAGCGCATTCTCAAGGTGGGCACCCGGCTCATGGTCACGGGCAAGCTCACGTTCTACCGGGGCAACGCGCAGATGTCGCACCCCGATTATGTGCTCATGGACGGTTCCGGTCAGGCCACCGGCTCCATGGCGCAGCTGGGCAAATTCGGTTCGCTCGCCGAGATGCTCGAGGGCCGCGAGTTCCTGCCCGTCTACCCCGCAACGGCAAAGGTGACCACGTGGACGATCATGGGCGCGGTGTATTCCATCCTGGAGTCCCTGCCCGTCCAACCCGAGCCGCTGGGCGAGGTTCCGGCCGGCTTCATTAGTTTTGATCAGGCCCTGCGCGGCATCCACGAGCCCCCAGCCGAGGGCCCGCAGGCGGCGATTGACCGGCTGAAGTATAACGAGGCGCTCTCGGTTGCGCTCGTCATGGCTTTACGACGAGCAGACACCAGCCAGGAATCCGCGCCGGCGCTTCCGAGGGTAGAGGGCCGCGATCAAGACGGCATGCTCAAGGGGCTGCCATTCCCGCTGACGCACGGGCAGCAACAGGTGCTCACCGATCTCAGCGAGGATCTCTCGCGCACCCGCCCCATGACCAGGTTGCTGCAGGGCGAGGTCGGGTCGGGTAAGACGATTGTTGCCCTGCTTGCCATGTTGCAGGCCATTGACAATGGGAAACAGTGCGCCCTGCTGGCTCCCACCGAGGTCCTGGCGCTGCAGCACGCGCGCTCGCTCCAGCTCACGCTCCTCAATGCTGGGGTGCATGTCAGGGTGGTGGCCTTGACCGGTTCGATGGGTGCTGCGCAGAAACAGGAGGCGCTGCTGAAGATCGTCACCGGCGAGGCCGATATCGTCGTTGGCACGCACGCGCTGATCCAGGACTCGGTGGACTTCTTCGACCTGGGCTTCGTGGTGGTCGACGAGCAGCACCGCTTCGGCGTGGAGCAGCGCGATCAGTTGCGCACCAAAAACGAGCGCTACACCCCGCACATGCTGGTCATGACGGCAACACCCATCCCGCGCACCATCGCCATGACAGTGTTCGCGGACTTGGAAGTCTCCACGCTGCGCGAGCTGCCCGGCGGGCGCAAACCCATCCAGTCCTCGGTGGTGCCCGAGTTCCTGCCGACCTGGGTGGCGCGTGCGTGGGAGAAGATCCGCGAGGAGGTCGCCGCTGGGCGCCAGGCCTATATCGTCTGCCCCCGCATCGAAGGCGAAGGCGGTGTGCTCGAGGTAGCGGCACACTTGGCGGACACCGAGTTCCAAGACCTCTCCGTGGGCATCCTGCACGGGCGGATGAAGGGCGACGAAAAAGACACGATCATGGCTGACTTTGCCCGCGGCGGGATCGACGTGCTGGTCTCCACCACAGTCATCGAGGTCGGTGTGGACGTGCCCAACGCCACCGTCATGATGATCCGCGAATCCGAATCCTTCGGCGTCTCGCAGCTCCACCAGCTCCGCGGCCGCGTGGGTCGCGGCGGGCATAAATCCCTCTGCCTTTTTCACACGCTTGCCGACGATCAGACGCCCCAGTTTGATCGCGTGCAGGCAGTGGCAGCCACCTCGGATGGCTTCGAGCTCGCCGAACTGGACCTAGAAACCCGCAGCGAAGGCGACGTGCTGGGCACCTCCCAGTCGGGCACCCGTAAGCGGTTGAAGCTTTTGAGTTTGTCCAAGGACTACCAATTGATTCAGCGGGCGAATGAGGATGCGGCAGCGATCGTCGATAAGCAACCGGAGCTCGCGCGCGAACTGACAGCCGATTTGGACGACTCTGACCTTGAATACTTAGAGAAAAGCTAGCTGACCGTTAAGGTTGAGGGCATGAATCGCATTATCGCCGGCGATGCACGCGGCAGGAAGATTAAGATACCGCCTGAGGGGACGCGGCCCACGTCGGACCGGGCCAGGGAGGGCCTGTTTTCCTCGTTGAATGCCCGCTTCGGTTTCCCGGGCCAGGTTGTGTTAGACCTGTTCGCCGGCTCCGGAGCGTTGGGACTAGAGGCCGCCTCTAGGGGCGCCGAGTCGGTCGTGTTGGTGGAAAACGACCCAAAGGCCGTAGAGATCCTTGAGTTCAACAAGGCGGTGGTCAAGCATCGAGACGTGACCATTGAGCCCGTGGCCGCTTCCACCTACCTGGCGCGAGCACCGAAAGAGCATTTCTCGATGGTGATCGCCGACCCGCCGTACGCGCTTACCGACGAGGCCGTCGTGGAAATGCTCAACGCACTGATCCCCGCGCTCGTGGATGGTGCCGTGGTTGTGGTGGAGCGCCACCGCGACAGCCCCGAGACCGCCTGGCCGGAGGGGTTCACCCCAACGGGGCAGAAGCTGAAGAAACGGCTGTACGGTATTGCCAGGATGGATATGGCTACTTTTGACCGAAACTTTGAAGGGAATTCAGACCAGTGACGATTGCAGTGTGCCCCGGGTCCTTCGACCCGGTCACCAACGGACACCTCGATATATTTGAACGTGCAGCAAACAATTTCGACGAAATCATCGTGCTGATTACCGGCAACCCGGGAAAGACCTCGGGATTGTTCACGGTAGAAGAGCGCACCGAACTGATCCGCGAGGTCACCCGCGACATCCCGAATTTGCGCATCGACCATTGGGGCGGCCTGCTGGTGGATTACACCACGGCGCACCGCGTTACAGCACTGGTCAAGGGCCTGCGCTCCTCGCTTGATTATGATTACGAACTTCCGATGGCGCAGATGAATCGTCGCCTCTCGGGAGTGGAAACCTTCTTCTTAATTACCGACGAGAAATACGGCTACGTGTCGTCCTCGCTGTGCAAGGAAGTTGTGCAGTACGGCGGAGACATCACGGGCCTAGTTCCCGACGTTGTCCATGAGGCAATGCGGGAGAAATATCGGTGACCACAGCGATAGTCGTATTTCTAACAGTCTTCGTTGGGGCTTTACTCCAACGCATTTCCGGCATGGGCCTGGGGCTCATCGGCGGGCCAGTGTTGATGATTTTCATGGGCCCAGTCGACGGCATTCTGGTGCTCAACGTGCTCGCCGCCATCAACGCGGCCATGAGCACGCTCACCGTGCGCAAGAACGTGAACTGGCGCAATTTCGCCATCATCGCCTCGATGCTGATCTTCGGCGCGGTGCCAGCCGCATGGCTCATCCGGGTGGTCTCACCTGATTGGCTGATCATCGTTGCCGGTACGATGCTGCTGATCGCATTGTCCGTGGTGACCATTGGCAAGCGCCACGTTCCCCACGTCGAGGGCACAGCACCGATGGCTGTTTCCGGTGTGGTTGCGGGCTTCATGAATACCCTCGCAGGTATCGCAGGCCCAGCCATCACGGTCTATGCCACAGCTGCGCGCTGGGATCAGCGCATGTATGCGGCCACGCTGCAGCCGATCTTTATGGTCTCGGGCGCGATCTCGTTCTTGATCAAGCATTTCACCGGTGCTGCCGATTTATCCGCGGTGAACCCGGCGGTGTGGGGGATCGGCATCGTCGCCATGATCCTGGGCATTGCCCTAGGCGTAAAAATAGCGCCGAAGATCCCGCGGGACAAGGCCTACAATCTGGCGCTTGCCCTCGCGGTCCTCGGCGGTATCACCGCGGTGGCCCGCGGTGTTATCGGACTGGTTGGTTAAAGGCCGGCTGGCGCCGACCTGGAAAATTAAAGTAGCGATGAGAGGAACGCCTTGGTGCGTTCCTCTTTCGGGTTATTGAGCACCTCGTCCGGGGTACCATACTCCACGATCACGCCGCCGTCCATGAACGCGACGTTGTCGGCGACTTCGCGCGCAAAGCCCATCTCGTGGGTGACCACCAGCATTGTCATGCCTTGTTCCGCCAGGTCGCGCATCACGCGCAGTACTTCCCCGACTAACTCGGGGTCGAGGGCGGAGGTGGGCTCGTCGAAAAGCATCAATTTCGGGTCCATGGCCAACGCCCGCGCGATGGCGACGCGCTGCTGCTGACCGCCTGAAAGCTGGACGGGGTAGGCATTGGCCTTGGCGGCCAATCCCACCATCTCCAACAGCTCCATCGCGCGCTTCTTTGCCTGCTCCACCGGCTGCTTCTTCACCTGGACCGGAGCCTCGATGATGTTCTCCAGCACCGTGCGGTGCGAGAACAGGTTGAAGGACTGGAAGACCATGCCGATATCGGCGCGCTGGCGGGATGCGTCCTTCTCGGAGATCTCGTAGAGCGTGCCATCCTTTTCCCGGTATCCGATCAGCTCGCCCTCAACGTAGAGGCGACCCGCGGTGACCTTCTCCAGGTGGTTCACACAGCGCAGCAACGTGGACTTGCCGGAGCCGGACGGGCCGATCAAGGTGGTGACGTTGCCCTTGGGTACCTCCAGGTCGATGCCCTTGAGCACGTCCAAGTTGCCGAAGGACTTCCAGACGTTGTCGGCCTGGATCATCAGATCGTTCGCCATTTATTTGTTCCTTTCAACAATGGTGACGTTGCTGGGCACGGTGCCCTCGGCATCGGCGAGGCTCGCCAGCTGACGGGCGGTGAGTTCGCGGGTGGCGCCCTTCTCGAAGTGCTTCTCCAGGTAGTGCTGACCCACCATCAAAATCGAGGTAATCGCCAGGTACCAGGTCGCGGCAACCAGTAGCATCGGCACCGGCTCGAAGAGCGCGGCCGCGATATCCATGGAACGGCCGTAAAGCTCGGCGGTGTACGGGATGGCAACCACCAACGAGGAGGTCTTCAGCAGTGAGATGAACTCGTTGCCTGTTGGCGGGATGATAATGCGCATTGCCTGTGGCAACACGGTGCGGCGCATGGTCTTGCCCCAGCTCATGCCCAGTGCCTTGGATGCCTCGATCTGGCCTTCCGGTACCGAGGAGACACCCGAGCGCACAATCTCAGCCATGTATGCGGCCTCGTTGAGACCCAAGCCGATTACGGCCAGCATGAATGCCGAGGAGGTCAGGCCCTCCAGCGAGATCTCCGCGAAGCCAACATTGATGGATTGATACAGCGCGCCGATCAAACCCCAGAACATCAGCTGGACATAGACCGGCGTGCCACGGAATACCCAGAGGAACACCCAGGCCACAGCCTTGAACACGGGGTTATCCGACATGCGCATCACGGCCAGCAACACGCCACCGACTACGCCGATGACCATGGCCAGGATCGTGATCGCGATGGTGTGCAGGGCAGCCACGGCGATGCGGGTATCGAAGAGATACGTGAAGTAGGTGTCCCAGCCGTAGGCCGGGTTGGTGGCGGCACCGATAATGAACCACGCGAACAGCGCGATTACAACGGCGGCCAGGACCCACCGGCCGGGA
This sequence comes from Corynebacterium lubricantis DSM 45231, assembly GCF_000379425.1. GTDB lineage: Bacteria > Actinomycetota > Actinomycetes > Mycobacteriales > Mycobacteriaceae > Corynebacterium > Corynebacterium lubricantis. Next base: position 64,967 of record NZ_KB902188.1, on the reverse strand, counting down.
TGGCGCAGGGGCTTGGCCTCAATGCGCTCGGGGCGCTCCGGGCGCTCGGGGCGAGAGTTCGTTGACGTGGTCATCAGAGTTGTGCCTCCACAGGTTGTTGCACTGCTTGTTCATTGATCAAAGCTTCGTCAAGCAGCCCGTCCTCGATGGACCACTGTGCCAAGATGCGCTGGTATTCACCAGTCTCGATGAGGTGCTGCATGGCCGCTGCCATCGCCGGGCCGAGCTCGGAATCCTTTTGCACGGCGAAGCCATAGGGTGCGGCTGCGAACATGTCGCCGACCATTTCCAACTCGCCGTCCGAGCGGTTCACAGCCCACGCTGTGACAGGGGAGTCCGCCGACAACGCGTCCGCACGACCCACCAGCAAGGCCAGAGCCGCGTTATCGGAGGTGTCGTAGCTCAAAATCGTGATCGGATCCTCGCCGTTTGCGATGCATTCCTCATTCTTCGGGCGGACATCGTCGGTCTCCGAGACGGTGGTGCGCTGCACGGCCACAGTCAGCCCGCACGGGTTCGCGGGGTCAATATTAGAGCCCGGCTGCTGTGCCCATTGGATACCCGCGTACAAGAAATTCACGAAGTCATAGTTCTGGCGTCGCTCCTCGTTGTCGGTAAATCCAGACATACCCGCGTCCACGGTGCCTGCGTCCACCGCGGGCAAGATCATGGCGAAGTCTTGTTCCACGGGCTGGAATTCGAGCCCCATCACCGAGGCCACGGCCCGGCCCAAGTCCATTTCCACGCCGATGATATTTCCCTCGGAGTCCTTGAACTCGAAAGGCGCGAACGGCGGGTTCGAGCCCACCGCGAGCGTGCCATCGTTTTTGACTGATTCGGGCACCATTGCGGCGATCTCGGGGACCGCCGCGGGCTCGATCGCCTCCCATCCGTCGGGGTTGCCGCCCTCGACGTTGGTGACGCACCCGGCCAGGGAGGCCGTGACGGCTAGGGTGGCCGCCAGCATTACTGGTCTATTCATGGTGGTGAACGTTACCTCTTTCCGCGTTAAATCCTGCTTTTACTGTAAGTTATGCACGCACATGAATAGCCGTTAGGGGGCGCAAGAGCATTTCGCTTGACGACGATTGCTTACGCGAAAAAATTAAAGCCACCCGGAGAGGGTGGCTGCGGGCTGAATCTGTCTCTACAGGAATTGCTTCAGCGCATTGTTGGCTGCGACATAGAGGCTACCCAGCGCGGTGACAGCGACGGAACCGAGCACCCAGTCCAGGCCGATGCGGGAGGATCCCTGCAGTGGTGCACCCGAGGACATCATGTCGATGCCTTCGGTTGCCCAGTCCCAGCGGTCCTCGAGCCACTGGCCTGCGGTGCTGGAGGTTTCAGTGCTGGATAGTTCTGTGCTAGATAGTTCGGTGCTGCTTGTCTGAGCGGTAGCGGCCGGAGTCCCAGCAAACGCGAGGGAGACTGCGGCGGCGACGGCAATTAAAGATTTACGCATAAGCGTCATGTTAGTACTACTAACTTGGATCGCTAGCGGAGACCTCCGCCGATGGCGTCTTCGACTGCTTGAAGCGGTCCACCGCAAGGAATGCCGCAACGATTAACGCGCCGAGAACCATCATGGCCACGACAGGCCCGACGTTGGTTGGCTCGGAATCCGGCCACGGCCACAGAGCGCGCAAGGAGCCGACCATCAGGCCAGCCATCAGCGCGAGGGTAACGTTGCGATGCTTTTCCAGCAGCCAGGACAGGACGCGAACGAATGCAACAACACCGGTCAGCGCGCCCAGGATGAATACGATGATGACGTCCCACTCACGGTCGGACAGTGAGCCCATGATCGGCTGGTAAAGGCCAAGTGCAAGCAATACGAAGGAGCCCGACAGGCCAGGGATCATCAGCGCACAGACCGCAACCATAGCGGCGAAGAAGATGGCGATAAGCGTGGGGTTTTCCACGACACCAGAGGTAAAACCTGTAGCGACGAAGCCCACAATCACCCCAGGGATGAATAGGAAGAGGAGCTTCCAGGTTGCCGTCCGGCGGTTCATCATGCCGATGGGGACGATGATGGACACGGCCACCATGCCCAGGAAGAGTCCATTGGACATCTCCGGGTAGTTCGTGACGAAGTTGTGCATCACGGTGGACATCGTGAAAATGGCTAGCACCATGCCACCGCCGACGAGGCAGAGGAAGAGCCAATCGATCTCGCGGAACTTGCGACGCATTAACAGGTCGGCGTTGTGCAATGCCTTCTCGTAAATACCAACAATCAGGGCTACCGTGCCGCCGGAGATTCCGGGGACTAGTTCGGCAAGGCCGATGAGGAAGCCACGGAATGCGTCGAAGAGGTAATCAAGAAAATTACGCTTCCGCTTCGGATGTTGGTACTCGGTCGGGCTTTCAGTGCTTGGGGGCTGTGGGTCTGCTGACATAGAACTGCCTAGCGATCACTTTCTACTCATGTACTTACTGCTGACTTTCCACGAGGTTACCGTGTCGACCCACAGACACCTATTCCTACATGCGCAAACCCGCAGTCCATCGCCTTCGCTATGGCTTGTACAACACCGTGCCTAGCGTGGCGATCTGGATGACTTCGTCGATAGTGACAGCATAGAACCACGGGGGAGGAGTGTTATTCGCTATCGCCACGGCATCAGATCGCGCCTTGGAGTTGGGGTGCCTCTGGTTTGAGTTCGCCCATTCGTTGGCGGTGGCCGCAACCTCTGCGGCCGAGACGAAATAGTTGAGAGAGCGCCCACCACGTTCAACGCAGTAGACGCCCTTCGTTGGATACGATCCGTCTGTAAAGGGGCGATCCGTCCAGGTTGGCAATACCGTGCGGGCCCAGTGCGAGGTTGCGGCCGGAGACTCTAAAAGCATGCGCATGGCATCATGCGCGCTGATAGGCATTCTGAATCACCTCCTCTAAGTAACTTATTAGCTTAGCCTTTAAGAACAATTAGGGGAATATGTGGATTCAGCCACACAGCAATCTATGAGCCAGCTTTAAGATTCTTCCTCCGGCAGCAAGGGCATGCCCTTGATTAACTCGCCAAGAGCCAGCACATCCCGCGGAATAAACTCCGCGATAGTTAGACCCACCACGTCCGCTTCCTTGGAAAGATCGCCGATCACACGCCGGACCTCCGCAGAACTCAAGCCCCCAGGCACTTGCCCCAAACCTAGAGCCGCCTCATTACTATCCACGGTGTCCACATCGAAGTGGATTGCCACCTTCGTCGCGCCCGTACCTCGCAGCCAGCTGATCAGCGCGTCCGAGTTCTCGCGCAAGTCATCCGGGCTAAACGAATTGATGCCCCACGCCGCCACATTCGGAAAATCATCCTCGGTCCAGTCATGCAGGCCCGCCAGTGTCACCTTCGCAGGGTCCACGGTTGCAGGAAGCTTATCGACGAATGCCTGGTCTCCATGGCCAGTCAGCAATGCCACCGCCATCGCGTGGTAGCCCGGGTACTCACTGTCGGGAGTTCCAATGTCCGGGTGCGAGTCCACCCAGACCACAGCTAAGTCCTCCCCGTAGCGTTTCGCCAATGCCGCAAAAGGCGCAACACTGACCGAGCACTCGCCACCGATGGTCAAAATCCGCGCGGGGTCATGCTTCTCAATCGCAGCGAGCGCATTCCGTAGTGATTCCAGCACCGACGTCCGCGATTCAATCCCGTCCGTGACCCCTTCCGCATCTTCTTCCGGAACGGCCACCACCTCGGTTGGGCCAGCGTGGTCGGGGAGTAGCGCCTGAATCACTTTCGCACCCACGGCATATTCCTTGCGAGCCACACCCAGCGGCAGCTCTGGCAGCAGCCCGGCCACATTGTCTCGGCCCGCGCCCTGCCATTGTGGCCAGATGAGTCGCAAGGTGTCAGTGTTATTCAGTGCTTCAGTCATTAGGTGCTCCTTAGCTTGTTTGAGCCCCATGGTAGGCACTTCTCGCCCCCAGACATCGACCGATATTGCATTTCCCTCCCGAATTGGCTCCAAAAACCCACATCCGTCGATATGAAACCTGGACAAAGCAAAAACAAACCAGGCCAGAACGCTTTCACGCTCTGACCTGGCTAATTCCTAAAATACAGTGCCCCTGGTGAGACTCGAACTCACACTGGACGGGTTTTGAATCCGTTGCCTCTGCCAATTGGGCTACAGGGGCTGTACCGGAAAAGAAGCTTAGCGCACACCCATGTAACTTTAAAAATTACGCCCCGTAAAGCCGGGAAACGGAGCACGCTAGACTGGTCAACTGTGACTAATAAACGCCTGCTTCTCATTGACGGACACTCGATGGCCTTCCGTGCCTTCTACGCGCTGCCTGCGGAGAATTTCTCCACGTCAGGCGGTCAACACACGAATGCGGTGTACGGTTTCCTCTCCATGTTCGCGAACATTCTCACCGAGGAGAAGCCGGACCACGTCGCCGTGGCTTTCGATGTGGGGCGCAAGACCTTCCGCACCGAAAAGTTCCCGGAATATAAGGCCCAGCGCGAGGCCAGCCCGGAGGAGTTTAAGGGCCAGGTCCCCATCATCGAGGATGTGCTGGGTGACCTCGGCATTGTGACCCTGTCGGTGGAGAACTTCGAGGCCGACGACATTGTGGCTACGTGGACCACCCAGGCGAAGGCCTCGGGCGATTTCGATATCATCATCGTCACCGGTGATCGCGACTACCTACAACTTGTCGATGATTCCACCACCGTCCTTTATCCCACCAAGGGCGTATCGACGATGACCAGGTTCACCCCCGAGGCGGTCCAGGAGAAGTACGGTCTGACACCGCAGCAGTACCCGGACTTCGCGGCGCTGCGCGGCGACCCGTCGGATAACCTGCCGAACATCCCGAAGGTGGGCGAGAAGACTGCCACCAAGTGGATAAACGAATACGGCAACTTGGACAACCTGATCGAGCACGCCGACGAGATCAAGGGTGTGGCCGGCCAGAACTTCCGCGACCGCATCGACCAGGTTCGCATGAATCGCGAGCTCACCCAGATGGTCACCGACATGGACCTGCCGGTGGGCCCGGATGACTTGCACATGAAGGAAGCCGACGTGAGCACCATCGCGAAGGACTTCGACGAGCTCGAATTCGGTGTCAACCTGCGCGAACGCGTCCTCGCCGCGGTGCCCACCTCGAATAGCACGGCTCCTGAAGAACTCGTCGAGTTGGACAAGGTCGAGGTGCACTCAGGCGATCTGGACCAGTGGCTCGAGGAACGCAAGGGCCAAGGCTTGGCAGTTTTCGTGGTGGGCAATGGCGCCCCGAACGCGGGTGATGCGAGGGCGGTGGGCATCGTCGATAAGCAGCGAAGCGGCATCTCGAAGGAACTCGCCGACCTTAACCCCAACGAGGAAAAGGCCCTGGTCGCGTGGCTGGAATCTAGCGATCCGAAGTATTTGCACGAGTCGAAGGCGGCATATCACATGCTGGCCGGGCGCGGAATAAAACTGAACGGCATCGCACACGACACGGCGATCGCGGCGTATTTGCTGCGCCCGGGCCAGCGCACGTACGAGCTCAAGGACGTGTATCAGCGTCACTTGCAGCGCCAGCTCGCCGAGGCATCGGACCAGCTCAGCCTTCTCGACGACACCTCGCTGACCGATTCCGCCGTGGCCATCCTGGAGCTTGCCGAGGAACTGACGAAGCAGCTCGAGGAGATCAGCTCCTTTGAGTTGTACCAAGACCTGGAAATTCCGCTGGTGACCATTTTGGCGAAGATGGAGGCCACCGGCATCGCGGTGGACGTGGACGTGCTCGAGGATCAGCTGAAAACGTTCACGAACCAGGTCGCCGAGGTCGAGGAAGAAGCACGGCAGCTTGTCGACGAGCCCGACCTCAACCTGTCCAGCCCGAAGCAGCTCTCCGTGGTTCTTTTCGACAAGCTGGATCTGCCCAAGACGAAGAAAACCAAGACGGGTTATTCCACCGCGGCGAAGGAGATTGAGGCCTTGGCGGCGAAGAATCCGCACCCGTTTTTGGACAAGCTGCTCCAGCACCGCGAGTACCAGAAGATGAAGTCCACGCTGGAGGGCCTGATTAAGACGGTGCAGTCTGACGGGCGCATCCACACCACCTTCAACCAGACTGTCGCGTCGACCGGGCGCCTGAGCTCCACCGAGCCGAACCTGCAGAACATCCCCGTGCGCACCGACGCCGGCAAGAAGATCCGCTCGGCGTTCGTGGTGGGCGAGGGCTACGAGTGCCTGCTCACCGCAGACTACTCGCAGATTGAAATGCGCGTGATGGCGCACCTCTCCCAGGACCCAGGTCTGGTCGAGGCGTACAAAGAGGGCGAGGACCTGCATAATTACGTCGGTTCGAAGGTCTTCGACGTGCCTATCGACGAGGTCACGCCCGAGCTGCGCCGCCGCGTCAAGGCCATGTCCTACGGCTTGGTCTACGGCCTGTCCGCCTACGGGCTCTCGGCGCAGCTGGACATCTCGCCCGGTGAGGCGAAGAAGATCATGGAGAGCTACTTTGAGCGCTTTGGCGGGGTAAAAACCTACCTCGACGAGGTGGTCGAGCAGGCACGCAAGGACGGCTACACTTCCACGGTGTTCGGCCGCCGTCGCTACCTGCCGGAGCTGAATTCCGATAACCGCGTCGCCCGCGAGAACGCCGAGCGCGCAGCGCTGAACGCGCCGATCCAGGGCACGGCCGCCGACATTATTAAGGTGGCCATGATCCGCGTCGACGCAGCCCTCGAGGACGCGGAGTTACGCTCCCGCGTGCTCCTCCAGGTCCACGACGAACTCGTGGTGGAGATCTATCCGGGCGAGCTAGACCAGGTCACCGAGATCCTCGAGCGCGAGATGGACCAGGCGATCACCCTGCGCGTCCCACTGGAGGTCTCGGCAGGCTCCGGAAAGAACTGGGATGAAGCCGCGCACTAAAGCCCGGAGCTCCGCCCGCGAAAAAGCCCGCACCAGACTCGTTGCCCAAGGCCTCGTCGGGCAGGGCTGGGACACACCCGCCGAGGCCTTAAGTGCCTTTGGACTGATGCAGGGCCAGGACCCGTCGGTGTTTTCCTCGATGGCGCTGCGCTCAACCGGCCAGATTCAAGACGTCCACGAAGCACTCGACCGAGGCGAGATCGTGCGCGGTTACCCCATGCGCGGCACCGTCTTCGCAGCCCGCGCCCACGAACTGCGCTGGCTCACCGAACTTTTGGCCAACCCGGGTGTCGAGCGCGCCCGCAAAACTGTCATCGAGCACGGCGCCACGAACGCGCAGATCGACAAGATTCTCGACCTCATCCTCACCGAGGGCCCCGTGACCAATCAGGAGTACCAGGCCATCGTCACCCGCGTGATCCCGGACCCCGACGCGCGCCATTTTTACCGCACCCGCTACCTGCTCATGGTTGACGGTTCCCTCGCTTACCTCGGCCGGGAGCAGAAGATGGGGGCGGCGCCGTCGTCGCAAAGCCTGGAACAGGCCTTCAACGGCGAGCGTCAGGCCGCCGCCGACGAGATCGTCGCCCGCTACGTGCGCACGCACGGCCCCGTGACTTTCGACGACGTGCGCTGGTGGTCGAAGCTGCCCGTGCGCGAGATCCGCACCGCACTCGAGCATCTGCCCGCCGACATCATAGAGGTCGAAGGGGAGTACATGCGGGCATCGCTTATCGACGAAGTAGCCAACGCAACTCCCGCGCAGCTGCGTGCCCCGCACTTGCTGCCGGCGTTTGACGAGTACATTTTGGGCTACCAGGACAGGCTTTTCGCGATGTCGGAAGACACCCACACGCAGTTGGTGCCGCGCAATATGGGCATCTTTAAGAAAGCCGTTGTCGTCGACGGCGTGGTTCGCGGCGCCTGGCGAGGCAATGCGGGGAAGCTAGAAATCGACGACTACGCGGGCATTCCGAATTACGCGCAGGCGGGAATTCGCCGCAAGCATCGCAGTCATCCGTTCTTTTAGCGTTTTTCGCACACGAAGATCGCGGTGCCCGGGAAGATCCGGCCGCGCTCGGGCGACCACTGGCCCCAGTTCTGGGTGAGGTGCTCGGGCCACTCGGGCTCGACTAAATCTTTGAGTTCGAAGCCAGATGCATTGATCGCGCGGACCCAGTCGCCGAAGGTGCGGTGGTATTCGGCGTAGGTGAGGTTTCCTGCCTCGTCGTATTCCTCGTACTCGCGGGCGAAGTAGCTGATTTGAGCGGTAAAGGCGGTGGGGTCATCGGGGAAGACCCAGCGCATCGGGTGGTTGACGGAAAACACGAAGCGACCACCGTCCGAGAGTACGCGGGAGATTTCGCGCAGTGCCGCCGTGACATCTTTGACAAAGGGCAGGGCGCCGAACGCAGAAAACGCCACGTCAAAGGCCTGGTCGCGGTAGGGAAGTGCGAGCACATCGGCCTGGGCGAGCGGCACACCGGGGCGGGCCTGAGCCAGCATGCCGGCGCTGATATCGAAGGCTGTGATGAAGTCCACGCCATCTTTGTAAAGCCAACTTGCGCACGGCGCACTCCCGCAACCGATCTCCACGACGCGCTTGTCGGTAACGTCGCCAAGGAGGCGCACCTCCTTCTCAGCGAGCATTTCAGGGCACCAATTGAAGCCCTCAAGGTAAGACGCGTGCTCCGAGAGGTAGCTGATTGCGTCGGAGTCCCAGTGCGCCCGATTGGCTTGAGAAGGTGTGTTCACGCAGGCCGTCCTTTATAAATCATTTGCTCTAGCTGCAGAAACACGCTACTATTTAATGCGCGTGTCTGTGTCCGGGGCGTAGCTGGCTGTAATAGGAGGGTCAGAGCGTTGCCGCGACGAGATCGAAACCCCAGCGTAACAGGTTTATTCGAGAGACACGTCACTGTCCATTTTCTATCTCCTATCCATTTCGGAGCACATTAATTAATGTCCACTTCTAACGCCCCTCAGGTAGCCATCAACGACATTGGTACTGCTGAGGATTTTCTTGCCGCAATCGATGCAACCATCAAGTACTTCAATGATGGCGATATCGTTTCCGGCACCGTCGTTAAGGTTGATCACGACGAAGTTCTGCTCGACATCGGTTACAAGACCGAGGGTGTCATCCCAACCCGCGAGCTCTCCATCAAGCACGACATCGACCCAGATGAGGTTGTCGAGGTCGGCGACGAGATCGACGCACTTGTTCTCACCAAGGAGGACAAGGAAGGCCGTCTGATCCTGTCCAAGAAGCGCGCACAGTACGAGCGTGCATGGGGCACCATCGAGGAACTTCAGAAGAACGACCAGCCGGTTACCGGTACCGTCATCGAGGTTGTCAAGGGTGGTCTCATCCTCGACATCGGTCTGCGTGGCTTCCTGCCTGCATCCCTCGTTGAAATGCGCCGCGTCCGCGACCTGGAGCCATACATCGGCCAGGAGCTCGAAGCGAAGATCATCGAGCTGGACAAGCACCGCAACAACGTTGTCCTGTCCCGTCGTGCATACCTGGAAGAGACCCAGTCTGCGGTCCGCTCCGAGTTCCTGCACCAGCTGCAGAAGGGCCAGGTCCGCAAGGGCGTTGTCTCTTCCATCGTCAACTTCGGCGCATTCGTCGATCTCGGCGGCGTCGACGGCCTGGTTCACGTTTCCGAGCTGTCCTGGAAGCACATCGACCACCCATCTGAGGTTGTCACCGTCGGCGACGAGGTCACCGTTGAGGTTCTCGACGTCGATCTCGACCGCGAGCGCGTGTCCCTGTCCCTGAAGGCAACCCAGGAAGATCCTTGGCGCGTCTTCGCACGTACCCACGCTGTGGGCCAGATCGTGCCAGGCAAGGTCACCAAGCTTGTTCCATTCGGTGCGTTCGTTCGCGTCGAAGAGGGCATCGAGGGCTTGGTCCACATCTCCGAGCTGGCTCAGCGCCACATCGAGGTGCCAGACCAGGTTGTCAACGTCGGCGAAGAGCTGATGGTCAAGGTCATCGACATCGACCTCGAGCGTCGTCGTATCTCCCTGTCCCTGAAGCAGGCAGACGACGATTACGCAGAAGAGTTCGATCCATCCCGCTACGGCATGGCTGACTCCTACGACGAGCAGGGCAACTACATCTTCCCAGAGGGCTTCGATCCGGAGACCAACGAGTGGATGGAAGGCTTCGACGAGGCTCGTCAGGCTTGGGAGGCTCGCTACGCTGAGGCTGAGCGTCGTTTCCAGGCTCACACCGCTCAGATCGAGCGTCACCGCGCTGCCAACGCTGAGGCAGCAGCACAGGAAGAAGCGAACTCCAACTACTCTTCTGAGTCCTCCGAGGATGCGCCTGCTCCGGCATCCACCGAGGCTGCAGAGGAGACCACTGGTGGTTCCCTCGCTTCCGACGAGCAGCTCGCTGCTCTGCGCGAGAAGCTCGCTGGCAACTAAGACCAGTTAGTTTAAACGCTCACACGAATTCTTTCGTGTGGGCGTTTTCTCTTTTCCTGTTATAACCAGTCCAAGTCACTAGACTGGAAGTATGAAAAAGATTGGTTTGACAGGCGGAATTGGCAGCGGCAAAACTACGGTCTCCAAGTTGCTGGAGAAAGAGGGTTTCCCGGTTATTAACGCGGACGAGATCTCGCGCCAGGTGATGGAACCTGGCTCCGAGGTCCTCAACGATGTAGCCGAAATCTTTGGCAGCGACTTGATTGACAAGGACGGCAACCTCGATCGCGCGGAACTCGCTCGACGCGCGTTCAAGGACGATCACAGTACCGAGGCGCTCAACGGCATCACCCACCCGGCGATTCGCTGGCGCACCGAGCGTCTCTTCGAGCAGTACCGGGATGAAGAAGCAGTGATCTACGATATGCCACTGCTGGTTGAGAACAACATGGTCCGCGACATGGACATGGTCGTGGTGGTTGAGGTCCCCGCGGATATCCGCATTGAGCGTCTCGTATCCTCGCGCGGGCTGGATGCCGACGACGTGCGTCGTCGCATGGCACAGCAGGCTACCGACGAGGAACGCGCCGCAGTCGCGGACGTGATCATCGATAACTCCGGTACCGAGACGGACCTCGCGCCGCAGGTGAAAAAGTTGGTGGAGAAGATCCATTCGCTTTCGTAGCGGAAAGTTCACCTTGGGTCCAATTGCACGCAATGTGAACGTCGTAGTCTAGACGGTCATGGGGTATTGGGATGTCGGCCCGTTTGATAACAGCGCGGCCCGAGATGTGGTTGAAGCGATCCGAGCGGGTCGCTTCAATCTTGACCAATTTATCTTTGATTGCACCGGCGAAAACGAACTTGACGCAGATTTGGGTGCAGGAATAGTCGCTCTTTTAGCGCTTCTCGACGACACCTACGAGCTCCCTCCGGGCATCGCGTGCACCGACGTGACCGCCCTAGACACCCCGCGCGCCTGGTCGTGGCTCCGTGGACAGCGCCTGCGTGTGCTTAACCCCGAAAAGTCCGGCCTGTACGCCTTCTGGGAACAAAGTGGCCAGTTGCAGGACTGGCTGGCGGTGACCACACCGATCGGCCGCCCGGGCCTGCGGAAGCTACACAAGAAGTAGGGCAACTTTGCGCCACTTTAACGGTTGAGGATGGACGAAAACCCTGGTCGTTTTTTCGTGGCCACATGGTCCGACCGTGGTCCCGTGGGATCCTCAACCGTTGATCTGGGAATGGGGTCGGGAACCTGGGATTTGGGGAGCTTCGCTAACGGTTCACGTGCGGCGCATCGATCGCGCCTGCAATTGCTGAGTTAACCTCGGTCATCGCTTGGATCTGTGCGGGGGAGAGCGAGCCGATTACGTATTCACGGACTGCACTGACATGCCCCGGCGCCGCCTCCTTTACTTTGGCTACACCGGATTCGGTGAGTTGAGCCAGGGTGTAGCGCCCGTTTGAGGGGTCCGGAAAACGCGTCACCCAGCCTGCCTTTTCCAGGCGGGTCATCACCCTTGAGAGGTGGGGGAGTTTCATGTTGGCAAGCACGGCCAACTCACTGAGCCGAATGGTTGCCTCGGGGGCCATGGAAATCTGCGAAAGTGCATTATATTCCGCCAGTGAGAGGCCGGAGTCCGACTGCAGTTGAGCGTCGAGACGCCCTGGGAGCCACTCCATCACCGTCCACAGTGACACCCACGCGTCTTGCTCATCCGAAGTGAGCCAGTCTGGTTCGTTGTCCAGTCCTTCTTGGTCCGCCATGCACTCCACTTTACATATACGCTTGACTTTTAAAGTAATCTGATTAGAGTTGGCTTTACACGTAAAGTCAGAGCATGTCATTAGAACCTAAGGAGAATTCCATGTCACTTCCAGAACTGAACATCCCCCTCGTCCTCGGCGGCAACACTTTCGGTTGGACTTCCGACCAGGAAGCGTCCTTCGCAGTGCTCGATGCCTTCGTCGAAGCAGGCGGCACCTATATTGATACCGCCGACCTCTACGCTGTGTGGGCTGGTGACGGAACCGGCGGCGACTCCGAGCAGGTCCTCGGCGAGTGGTTTGCAGCGCGCAACAACCGCGAGTCCGTCGTTCTAGCCACCAAGATGGGCGGCCTGGCACCCTACGATAACCAGCAGCACGACTCCGTAGTCAACGCCCTCGAAGCATCCCTGAAGCGCCTGCAGACCGATTACATCGACCTGTTCTACATCCATTACGACGACGAGAACGTCTCCATCGCAGAGCAAGCCGCAACCCTTGACGAGCTAGTGAAATCCGGCAAGGTGCGCGACATCGCCCTGTCCAACTACTCGCCAGAGCGCATGCGCGAGTGGTTCGAGTACGCCACCGCCAACAACCTCACCGTGCCAGTCGCCATCCAGCCGCAGTACAACCTCGTCCACCGTAAGGACTTCGAACAGTCCTACCTCCCAATCGCGCAAGAATTCGGCGCAGCCACCTTTACCTACTTCTCCCTGGCTTCCGGCTTCCTCACTGGTAAGTACCGCAAGGCTGAGGACCTCGCCGGCCGGAGCCGTGAAGGCTTTGCCAGCGGTTACGCCACTGACGAGGGCTTCGCAGTGGTGAACCAGCTTGTCCAGGTTGCAGAAGCCCGTGGCGTCGAACCCGCCACCGTCGCACTTGCATGGCAGCTGGCCAAGGGTGTTACCGCGCCGATCGCCTCGGCGTCCACCCCAGAGCAGCTTCCCTCACTGATCGCAGCGGGTGAGTTGAAGCTCACCGAGGCTGAGGTTACGGCACTGGACAAGGCTTCCGAGCCATTCGCATAGGAGTAACGCAGTGACTGAAACCACTCCAGGCCTCGGCCTGACCGAACTTCCCGAGCCAAACGGGACCGTCCTTGTCGTTGGCGATGCCGGATTGATCGGCAGCTATGCTGCGCGCCAGTACTCCCAGCTCGGCTGGGAGGTGTACGGCATTAGTCGTCGTGAAGTTCCCGATGCCACGTGGACGCACCACAGCGCCGACCTCCTCGACACCGAGGCCCTGACCGCGCTGATCGCGGACACCGAAGGGCTGCGCGACACCACGCATCTCGTGTTTGGGGCGTATGTGGAGAAATCCACGGATGAGGAGCTCATCGCAATTAACGACGAGCTGCTCACCAGTACCCTCGACGCGCTGAAAAGTGCGGGCGTGCCCCTGAAGCATGTGACCATCTACCAGGGTGGCAAGGCCTACGGGCACCATCTTGGGTTTTTCAACACCCCGGCGAAGGAGTCCGATCCGCGCTTGGTGGCCAAGCATTTCTACGCCACGCAGGAAGATATTCTGCGAGAGCGCTCGGAGCGTGACGGTTTCGCGTTCACCGCGCTGCGGCCTGAAGGTGTGACGGGATATGCCACGGGCAACCCGATGAACCTGCTGCTCGTGATTGGTGTGTACGCGGCGATCTCGAAGGAACTCGGTTTGCCGCTGCGCTTCCCCGGAACGCGTGCGGCCTATGAGGTGCTGTACCAAACCACTGATGCCGAGCTGCTGGGCAGGGCTACCGTGTGGGCGGGTTCTGCCGCTAGCGCCGAGAACGAGATCTTCAACGTGACCAACGGCGACCAATTCCGCTGGTCGCAGCTGTGGCCGAAGTTTGCTGCGCACTTTGGCATGGAGTACGCGCCGCCGCAGCAGATGTCGCTGGCTGAGTCGATGCCGGCGCACGCCGAGGTGTGGGAGCGGTTGGTGCAGCGCCACGGTCTGGTGGACACGCCTTTTGAGAAGCTCGTTGGTTGGGGAGTGGGCGACTTCCTATTCCATCACGAGGCGGACAATATTACGTCTACCGTGAAGGTGCGCCAAGCAGGCTTCGCCGATGTGTTGGATTCGGAGACTCGTTTGCTCCAGCTTTTCGACGAGCTCGTGGAAGCCAAGGTACTGCAACCGTTTGAGGCTAAATGATACCGGGCAAGTCCCGGCGAAAGGTCTGTTTACCCGGCGAAATGGCCGTTGGTCCGACGGATAGTTCGTTGGGCCGATGTATAGTCCGTTGCCCCGGCGAAATAGCTAATTGTGTATCGCTAATTAGTGGCCAAAAGGCCTGATTTTCGAGCTAATTAGCCATACACAATTAGCTATTTCGAACCCGCAGCGCTCCGAACCCCCAACAACCCTCACTCCGCTGGCAACAACTCCGACGCCTCGCCAACCGCGGTAATCATCAGCGCGTCGCGGGCACGCGAGGCCGCCACGTACAACAAAGCCCGCTCGCGCTGGAGCACGTCGTCGCGCTCTGCTTCAGCGAGCCCGTTCAAGCGGAACGCCTGCGGCATCGACTTCGCATTCACGCCAAGCAGCACAACGTGGGTGAACTCCAAACCCTTCGCCGAGTGCATCGTCATCACCGAAACATCGTGGTCAGCTGCGACCGTCGCTTGACGAGTATCCGTTGCATCGAATCCTGCGGATGTCAGCGCAGCGGTGACCTTGCGTACATCCGCACGACCACGCACCAGGACACCAATGTTCGCTTCACCCGAAGCCGCGTCCTGCCACGAATGCAGCTGCGAAATCACCGCGTCCATCTGCTCAGACTCTGTAGCCACGTGAACCACAATCGGCTCGGGGCCATTGCGCAGCGAGCGGTATCCGGTGGTGGTGTCTTCCTCGTCGCTGGAATCGCGCCAGTCTTCGCCCTCGAGGATCTTCAGCGCGTAGTTCAGCGTCTCGTGAGTGGTGCGGTAGTTGCGGGTGAGTTTGCGGGACGCCCGGCCGCGGATGGTGATGTCGAAGTGCGACATGGTCAGGTGTTGGCCATAAATGCGCTGGTGAGAGTCCTCCGCGATGAAGATGTCGTTCGGGCCCTTTCGCACGGCTGCCCGCAGGAAGCGCCAGTGACCCGCGTGGAAGTCCTGGGCCTCGTCGACAATTGCGTGGTCGAAGATGGGAACCCCGCGACGGTTCAGAATCTCCGCTGCCACGGATGCAAGAGTGGCGAAGGGGAGTCGCTTCATGGCGAGGGCCTTGCGCAGGAACGTCTCGACGACCGACCAAACAAGTTTGCGCTCCTTCCGATCCAAGGAGGTGCCGCGGCCGCGCCGACGAGCACGCAGATACGTTTTCTCGTCGGTGATCTGCTGGGCAAGAATGACGGCGGAGTACTCGGCATTCAAGAATTCGGCGTTCGCCTTCTCCGGAGCCAGCCCCTCTCCGGCCAGCTCAACAGCCTCGTTCCAAAGCTTTGTTTCGTCCCGACCATCAAGGCCTGCAACCCCTGTACCCCGCGCATCAATTCCGGTCACAGCCTCGATGGCGGCCGTGCGTTCGTCCTTCCGGGCATTCTTGAGCACACTGTGAATCGTCGAATCAATGCCATTGATCCACATTCCCGGAGCACCAATCACACTCGCCTCGGGATACGTCGGGTTGAGCAGATTCATCAGCGACTTCAACGAGTCAGAAAGCGCGCGGGTGTAGGTGGTCAAGAAGACCTTCGGCGAACCAGGACCCAATTCAGGCTGCTTGCCTCGCTTGGTAGCCAACGCGTTCGCACGATGCACCGCGACGATGGTTTTGCCCGTACCCGCACCACCAGTCACACGAGCGGAGCCGGAGTGGTCGGCGTCCACGATCTTTTGCTGGGATGGGTGCAGGTAGGTGCGCCAATCGCTAAACGAGATCTTCGAGATCAGCGCCTCCAAATCCTCATCCGAGGCATCCTTCGGCACCGGAACAAAGTCCATCGCCGCCGTCGGTGTCTCCAACGACTTTCGCAGCTTCTCGTCGTCGTCCGCCGCAGTCTCAGCCGAATCCGCCGGAGCATTCAGCCCCAACTCCTCGCGAATTGCCTCAAAGTCAAGCCCCGCGAGCACACCGAGAATCGCGTCGCGCTCCCACGTCGGCGAGGCCGAGAGCAGCGCATCCAGATCGGCAAGGTCTTTCGCCTTTGCGACGATCCCCGTCGTCACCGGCGAGATGCCTAGTTCTTGTTCGAGCTGCTCCACATCGATTTCAAGCTCTGCAAGCTGCTCGGACGGAGTCGGTTCAGCAGCAGGAACCTTAACTACCGGCTCCTCAACAGCCACCTCAGTAGACGAAGAAGCAGCAACAGCCTCCGCCTCCACCTGCCGCAGCGCCGCTTCCTCAGCCTCGCGTGCCTTCAGCCGCGACTCCACCTCAGCGTTAATCTCCGCCTGAGACCGACCGGTCTGCGTCAGCTGCGGAATGCCGTTAATCGGGTTCGTGGTGAAAACGGTTTTCGAGGCATAGTCGTACGCATCGTCGTGATTAAACACCCCGGCCAACACGAAGTGGCGCTCACCAGGATTCGGCACCTCAAAGAGCACGGCGCGATACTTATCATTGACCCGCGCGGTGCGAACGTTCTTGTCCGCGGCCCCCTTCGGAATCTTCAGATCCAGCCCGGAGTGGTCTGGGTTCTCCTGGATCTTGCGCATGAAATCCATGAGCTGGGTATTGAGCCCATCAATCTGCGGGATCTTCTGATAAAACGTCAGCAGTGCCATGAGTGTGCTTTCTTGCCTTTCCTATTCCGAAGCCGTGTTCCGAAGTTGTGCCAATTCATCGGGCAATTCATCCGCCGTCACCGAATCCGCATCGATAAACGTCCAGTCTCCCTGCGTGCCGCCATCGCCGGGGAAGACCAGCGCGATCTTCTCAGCCGCCCACGACACCACAGTAGGCACCGAAGCAATCTCCTCGCCGATGTCATCCGGCGCACGCACACCTGCCGCAGCCAGCCGCGCCAGTGCCTCCACGGCCTCCTCGTCGTCCTCGAATTCCTCGCGCGCCTCGGTCCAGCCCTCCATGGCTAGGTCCGGATGGTAGGTGTCAACGTCAGTTTGCTTATCGACGATCGCTCCCGCCCCAATTTCCACAGTGCTGACCGGCCGGTCGGCCGAGGCGACAGTGAGCAGAGGCTGAACAGTGGAGAGATAAAAGAGGTTGGCAAGGTGCCAGAAGATGCGCCAGGCGTCGATGAACTTGTCATGTTCTAGGTCGAAGGCTGAGCCTTCAGGCATCTCTAAAGTCAACGCGGAAGACTGCTTGGTGCCCTCCGTGTGTTGCTCGACAGTGAGCAAGTCGTAATAGGTCTTCTTCAGCTGGCCGGTCTTAACATCTAAGGCGCTATGCAGCAGAGCTGCAGTGGCAACGCGCTCACGGCGTTGCTGATCCGAGGAAACAAGAAGTTCCAATAACTGGGTCATGGGATCTTGGCCCAGCAGAGCCAAGTCGCCGGAAGAAATGTTCAACTGCTGTGCGATCCCCCCGTTTAATGCAGGTTGAATCCATACCGGGGCGGGTGGACGGTTGCCTTTCGCTGCTGCCCGGAAGTCATCGAGGTCTTTCCACGTCAGAGTCCACGGCACCATGTTCTCTTGGTAGATCCAATTGCGTTTGGCCAGGTCGTCGGCAACGCGATTGTGCGCGTTTGTCGCATGGAAGGTGATGCCGTCGGTGTACACAGCGACATTTTTGATGTTGGGGTCGTCGTTTTCGAAGTAGAAATCTGGCTCAGTTGGTCCGAGTTGGACCCGTTCCGTCATGCGCCATTTTGTGGACTTCGTACCAAGGGAAATTTCCCAGGCCCGACCACCACCATGCTTGATGCGCTTCATGGACGCGCCGCGATCCGTGAGTGCTTGCTGCAGTGTTTTCAGGAAGTAGATCTCCAGCGCCGACCCCTCGTCTTGAGCTTGCACTGTTTCACTGATTTGGGAGCTATCCCAAGTGGCGGCGAGGGCTGCTTCGGTACCTGATTCACGGTCATTATCCAGCAGGATCTTCGCGAGTGTTTCCACTGCGACTTCGCGTGATAAGGAGGTCGCCTGTGCCCCCATGGAGGCGTAGGGCAGCAGGCAATTCGAGCAGCATTCGCGGTCGTCATCGGCACACGAGCAGTTCTTCAGGCGGTTCAGCGCCGTGTTGAGCAGGCGGTGCACATCCTTGATTTCCTTGAATTGGGTGAGGTAGCCGGTGCCTCCCGGAACCTCGTCGTAGATGAGCAGCCCATCGTAGCTGTCTTCGCCTGAGCCAACCCGGATCGTGGAGATGGACAGGTGGTCGGGGTTTCCGCCAAGGGCTTCTTTGAATCCCAACTTGAGGGCCGCGATGACTGACGGAATCGTGTGGTTATCGGCCACGGTAAGGCGCACCGGCAAGCGCATTAAGACCGCCTCGGTGGTCAGTGTTCGACCAAGCGCAATTGAACGTGACTCGGGTTCGTTCGCGTTGCGCAGCGGACACCATGCCCGGTGATCGCGCCACGTATTCTCCGGCTCTTCTGGGCTCTTCGGGTTGGCCACGTGCCCACAGTGCGAGCACACGGTAAACAAGGGAGTGTCCGTTTCCTTGGAGGAAAACAAACGCTTCTCGCCAGGACCACGGCCGAGATTGATCCAGCGGACATCCACACGAGGCAGATGTTCAATGCCGAAGCCAGTATTGTTCAGGTACCAACGAGCTCCCGGCTCACTGCGCCGCACGATGGAAACGTGCTGATGGAACCGCGGAGAAACACGATCATCCACGAAATCGGTGATCGCGGAGCGGGTTTGATCCACGTCGGCATACACTTTGCGCAGCGGGAGCACGTCGATAAGCTGTGCGACGTCGCGCCACGCTGGCTCGCCGCACTCCGGGCACGACCTGGACTGGCCCTCAACCGCGGGGTCGTCGACGATTTCGGAGTGGGAGCACGACGGGCAGATGCGCCAGGACTGCACGCCGCTATTTTCCGGACCGAGGTCGACCGCATCGATGGTGGCGGCCACACCCTGGGCATAGAAGGTGGCACCGGGGGCGAGCTCGGTCAGGGCGGAGGAGACACCGCGTTCATAGTCGAAGACGTCGGTGTCGAACTCTAAGTTGTCGTTGAGGTGGCGCACGGAGAGCTGGAGTTGGACGGAATCGTCGAGAAGCGTGAAGTTGGGGAGCAACCCGTAGCGCTCA
Source organism: Corynebacterium lubricantis DSM 45231 (assembly GCF_000379425.1). Lineage (GTDB taxonomy): Bacteria > Actinomycetota > Actinomycetes > Mycobacteriales > Mycobacteriaceae > Corynebacterium > Corynebacterium lubricantis. The sequence continues at coordinate 45,713 of NZ_KB902188.1, read as the reverse complement.
AGCGCTGCAATCCAGGTTAACCCGTCGGTCAGGGCATTGAGGCTTTTGCGCACGGCGGCGAGTCCGGCTCGCGCCTGGCGCTCCTGAGCGCGGACCTCGTCATCGGCGGCGGGGGATTCCACCTGCGCCGACAAGGTGGACCAGTGCTTCTCCAATTCGTCCTTTTGGGCAAGCAGTTGGCGGCGCTCGGCGTTCCACTCCTGCTGGGACTTAACCAAATTGCCCAGCAGGCTGTCCGAGCCTTGGTCCTTGGCCCAGCGCGACAGCTCGTCGATGGTGTCTTGCTCGACGTGCCCAGCGAGGGTGGTGGAGAAGGAGGCAAGTTGGTCGTCGACACCTTGGGAAAGGATTTCCTTCAGCACGTCCACAACCGTGACTTTGCCCGGCGCGGTGCCAAAGACATCCGCGGCAACGCGAGGCGGGTGCATGTAGGTGCCCAGATTGATCCCGTCGAGGAGATAGGCGGTGAACTCGCGTCGGACAATCTCGGTTGCGGAAAGGAAAGCCGCCGGTGCGTCGACCGAGCCCGCGATCATTGACAGCGGACGTTCGAGTGCGGGAAGGGCCGAACCACGCCCGCGCACGAGGGCAACGATGAGCGAGTTGCCCGTGAGACGTCCAGCGCGACCCACGCGCTGGACGTAGCTTGCCACCGTCTTCGGCATGGAGGAAAGCATCACGGTGGACAGGTCGCCGATGTCGATACCCATCTCAAGTGTCGGCGTGGCCACCAGCACGTTCGGCGCATCGGGGTCGGTGGCAGCAGTTGCCTTGAATTGGCGCTCCAGCGTCTGCCGCGTCTCCTTCGGCAGCAGGCCGGTGTGCTCCTTAGAAATGACAGTGCGAGGTGTAGACGAGCTGTACAACTGCCGGTAGTAATTATCCGCGATCGGTGCGACCTCGTAATGCCCGTGGCAGTCCAGTGTGCGACAAGGCTGGCCCACCATCGACTCGCGTGCCGATTTCCCGAGCGAAAGACGAACATGGCACGACGGGCACTCCAACAGTGCCGGATCTTCCTCGACCTCAACGATGATGGAATCGGGACTTAAGTGGTAGGCCGTGGCCCCGGAATCCGTTGTCGACGTGCCCAGGACGTCGCGTTGCGCCAGTTCAGCGGCGAGATTGGTCACGGCCTGGGAAGCGTCGATGGTATTAGCCAGACCAAGGGAACGCTTCGTCCAGCGGGCATACAAACCACGGTCACTACTCAGCGGCATCATCCCAGAATCCGAACGGAGACGGGAGGAACCTGCCCGGGGAAAACTCGGTGCGCTGCCGCGTTGGAAACGAGGCATGCCTTTGCGTTGCATCTCGGGCCTGGCCAACATGTAGGTATTGCCGTCGCTGCGCAGGTAGCTGTTAAACCACGAGTGATTAATGCCGCCCTCGGTGCGCATCATCTCAATTACCCCGCGCGCCCAACCCAGCAGGTTCGTCTCGCCCATGGGCATGGGCACTTTGTCGGTGGCGGCCTCGGCTGCAGAGAGCAGCAGGGAGTCAGGTACATCCACGCTCGAGGTCAGCGTGCCTGTCGACGACAGCGAACGCGGCAGGTCGGAGCGCTGCCCAAATTCGAGCGCCACGTCGAGGTTGAGGCGTTCGCGCACTGTTTGCGAGGCGCGGCGCTGCTCCGCAGAGGAAGCGGACGGCAACCAATAATCTTCATAGGCTGCCCAGTGCACCATATGCGGTGGAAGCAATTCGTAGCGGGAACGGTAATCATCCGGGGCGATTTCCATGATCCGAGACACGATCTGAGTCAGTGTCTGCGGTTCCGAAAACCCGGCTGCTTGGGTGGAGGTTTCAATGGCATGGCGGATCCTAGTGCGCAGCGCAAAAGCACGGGCACGCGATTGGATGAACCCGGCGCGGTGCGCGGCATCCTGGACAGAGTCGGTAAAGACCAGGGTTTTCTTCTCGGAATCATCAAGGTCCGCCAGACCGAAGAGGTTCGATAGCGCCACCGAAAGCAGCGTGGCCACCGAGGAGCCCAGGTAGCGAATGGAATCTCGCACACCGCATGAAGGGCAGACCTCATTTTTCGCCTGGCCCTCAATGTCGGCGCCAGCATACGTGCGCACCGGGACAACCGAGCCCGTTTCCATGGTCGCGTCGTCGGGGCGCTCAGCCGAAAGAGTCGGCATATCAATGTTGAGCCACATCAGCGCGGAATCGGCACCGGCATCCCGTGGCATCGACCCATTGATCGGCGCCTCGCCAGAGGCATCGAGGAGAGGCAGTTGGCGCTCCTTCGCATTCAGGCTGCCTTTGCGGATCACCGCGGGATCCGTTTCTAGCCCAGTATCACCAGGTTGACGGGCAATCATCCACCCGGAGCGCCCACAATTGCGGCAGTAACAGGCCGGCAGCCACGACGAGCTCGATTCATCCATGCGCGGGCCGTCATCAGCCCAGCGGAACATCGCCTTCGTGGCATCGGTGGTCACATGCCTGTCCACGCGCGAAACCTCGCGGACCCACAGGTGCGTCTCCACACCTGGAAGCGTCTTGCCTTCCCATGAGTGTTCACGCACGTAGTCGGCGCGCAGGAAAGCCATTTCGGTGAGCACGTGGGTGAGGAACTCCGCTGCCGCGTTGTCGGGCAGGCGCTGGATCTCCGGGTCGAAGATATTGCCCACGAGGGAGACCGGTTTCCCATTTTCGTCCAGTTCCGCAGAGTCCGGTGTCAGCGGTGTAGGAGTCGCGGCATGCTCCAAAATGGCTCGGGTCAGCGGGTGGCTAGCGTAGGCCGAGACCGCCGCATCGCGCGGCAGCTCCGTGCCCCACACCAGCTCGCACATCGCGGCGTGGACGGCTTCTTGCTGGTCGGCGCCCTCGTCGAGGGCATTCGCTACTCGACGATTCACCTCCTGCACCAGATTGGCATCCGGCATCACATCGAATCCGGGCTTTGCCGACGACGGGCCGACCATGTCCTTGACTGCCTCGACCCACTGCTGGTAGTCCAACTTGGTTTCCGTGATCACCGCATCTGCACCGAGTTGCTCGCCGAAGATGGTGTAGGCAAACTCCAGCATCGAGGCGATATTGTCCTTGCCACCCAGCGTCGCCGAGGTGGCCACCGGGGTGACCTGGCCCAATGGCCGAGCTTCGGCTTCCGCAGACAGAAACCCCGCAGGCTGGTTCTCCTTGAGCCGCAAACCCAACCGGCGCAGCAACAAAGCCACGTCCGTGCCCTGAGCGCCGTCATAGGTGTGGAACTCATCGAGCACCAGGTACTGCAGAGTCGTTGCCGAATCCACCCACATCTGCTTATCGGCCTCGCGCAGCAGCAGCTGATCCAACATTTTGTAGTTGGTCAGCACGATGTCGGGTACATCATTACGCATCACGTCGCGATCCGTAATCAGACCCTTCGACGAGACCACACGCGCACCGGATCCGGACTGCTCACCGGTGTAGATACCGGCCGTCACCCCAGTGAGCTCAGCCGTCTTAGAAATCGTGTCCGACAACCGTCGTGCCTGGTCGGCAGCCAGAGCGTTCATCGGGTACAGGATCAGCGCCTTCATGCCGCGACCTGGGTTTCTGCGGCAGTGTTCAAGAATGGGGTAGAGGAAAGCCTCGGTCTTACCCGAGCCAGTACCCGTGATCACCAAGGTTGGATCGGGCCTGCGCGCCACGCCATCAGCGGTCGACGCTAAACGCTCAAACGCTCGCGCTTGGTGCAGGTAGGGAACAAACCGATCCTCAGTCCACTCGAAGTTGCGCTTGCCCGAACGGTCCGGCGCGTAAGGAAGGCGGGTACGCACGTATGGCCCGTGGAACATCCCGGTGTTGGTCACCTCGGGGACTTCCGCATCCGCGTCCTGTTCGACGCCGTTGAGGAAGTCGCGCAGGCGCGATGCGGTCTCCTTATCCGCCAGCGAGAAGCTGGTGGTCAGATACTCTGTTACGCCCCGGCGCAGATGATCGGCCGTGGATACCGGTAACAGCGATGACATTCCTACTCCTAGCGATGGTGGTTGTTCAGATCCAAGTTACCCGCGGCCTAGCCCTGCGCGCCCAGTTCCGCCTCGTATTTCGCATACGCCGCGCGCAGGTCCGCTTCGCGATCCAGCACCCTAAACGGATACTCAAACGTGTACGAAACCCCAGACTGTGGATGCAACCACGTCCGTTCCTCTTCCGAAAGTGTCTCGCCGTCTTTCAGCTTCGACTCCAGTTTCATCACTTCCTTCGGTACCTTCCGTCCGTTCGCGTCGAAGTGATCTTCCTGGTCGTAGCGGCGCATCACCGGGAACTGCGTGCGATAGATCATGCACAACTCGTCCGCCGTGACTCCCAGCGAGAGCGCGACGATAGCGTCAATCTCATTTTGCGCTTCACGACGATCTTCTGCCTTCCTCAGCGGCACCTCCGGAGTCCACGGCTCGCCCGTGATTTCCTCCCACAGCGGAGCGTACGCCTCAGTGAGGCAGTTCAAGCGGAGGTAGAGGTGAGCAGCGGTTGGCCATAGTACATTCGAAGTTCCGGTCGCAATATTGTCAAAGGTACCCGCCAGGATATTTGCGAGGCCGGTTGATCGAACCAGGAAGTCATTGATAATACTGCTTGCGAAAGAAACCGCAGCGACACGTGTAATCGAATTGAGTGGCCCACCAGATGTAATTCCATTTATGTGAAAACTACCCGCAGGTATTATTGCTGGATAAAGGGTTCTAAACCCGGTGGTGGCTGCCATAATTCTCCAGGCAACTCGATATGTTTCATTGACGAGAATGTGTTTGCCCTTAAGATTCCACGTACCGTAATCTTCGCGATATTTAGAGATGGACTTGTTTCGTTGATATGCGGTAGCTGGTACGAATTTAGGTGAAATCTCCTCAAGGTCGATTTCGGACCAATCCTGGTTATGCTTCATCGTCGGATTGGGCTGTTTGATCATTGGTGTCGAGACACCGAGATGAGGGCCCTGAAGGATGACATCATTCCACGAACCCGGGCGTGCCCATTCCGAGTCGAAGTAGCCCTTTTTCTTGTCAATTGATTCGTCCCACCCGCGTGAGAACTCAAGATTAAGCGTCTTCATGCGTGGCGCTTCAGCCAGTTTTTCGAGGACCGCTGCGGCTTCAGTATTAACGGTGTAAACCATTCGAGTCTCGAGGAGTGGCGTTGACGGATCTTCGAGAATGGAGCGCCAGATATCTAGTTCATGACCATCTACGTTGATGAATCGGTCACGGTGCGGGCGAAGATCCCAGTTGCCATTGTCGTCTTTGAAACCGGGAAGACTCCCAGAACCATCGTGCATTTGCGAATTCACAACAGTCTGAGGATGGTAGAGAGATGTCGCACTGAGAAAATCTACGGTGTCTTTAGGGGACCCGTAGACGTGTACGCCGTATTTTACGAGATGGTGGACATCAAATAGCACAAGCTCATTGACAAACTGCCAGTGACGTCGGAGACGCTGATAAGCACCTGCCCGAAGTGAGGCAGCTTTTTTCTCTGTGAAGTGGGACTCAGGGTGAATGAGTCCGACCACGCCTTGCTCCGAAGCATTTGACCACGTGCGGTTCATAAAACCGCGGTACAAGTCTGGCTGCTGATTTCTAAGAAAAGGATATTCTGTCTCCGAACCGAGGACTTCGGCGTTAGCGACAGTTTCGGTGATACCGGTAACCACCGTGCTGAGAACCGCAGCATTATCCGAATAGAGATCACGTCGCTCCCGCTTAGCAGCCTGCGTCGGCTTATGAGCCAGGGAGAACCACGGGTCGTGTTCGGAGTACAGTGCATCCAGGTCAGTGCGTGGCCTTACCCACGGAGGATTACCAACCTGCAGATCGAACCCACCTCGGGCCATCACCGAGGAGAAATCCAAGTCCCAGTGAAAGAAGGCTTGCTCGCGAGCTACGTCTTGTGCAGTGCGAAGCCACGGGTGTGCCTCGAGGAGTTCCTCGTGGCGCATGCGCTCAGAAGAGACGCGGTCAAAATCGTCGATGTAGTCGAGCTCGTCCCAGTTTAGGTCGAAGCCAATCCGAAGCTGGTCCTTGTTCTTTCCCTTTGCCTTTGCAACGGGGATCTCGTGGCCAAGAGCATCCTCGAGCATAGACAGCCACTCCTCGTGATCTGGCAACTCATCGGTGTGGGTGAGAGGCCAGAACCACAGTGCGTTCCAGGTATTCATAATCAGGCGCAAACGCTGATACGGGCTGTCAGGATTGTCGAAGAGTTCCTGCTCAATTTGCGCGCGTGACACATTCTTCGCTGTGGCGTCGGATTCACGCCCATAGAGGGGAACGTCGCGACGAGCTTGGTCCTCAGCGATCCGCCACCGCACAAGTGCTAGGCGCCAGAGTTCTTCGACACGCTTGGAGGCCGTAGTGATCTTAGTCTTTTGACCCGTGGTAAAGCCGTTTTGGATGGACCTACGCCACGCCTTCATAGTTTTCTGTTCGTCGGCGACGATGGTTTTCAGATCCGTCGCATCGGCAGCTGCACCCCAGCCTTTGGAAGGCAGAAGGAAGTGGTGGATACGACCAGCGACGTGAGTATCGGGTGCGTCAGCGTCGACGGATTCGGCGACTCCGGTGACACCGTGCTCGGTAGGAACTTCACTGAGATACTTCTTGGTTGTCACGCTGGAAGCAGAAACAGTCGCGCGCCGGGAACCTACCAGCGAATTACCGTGGCGCAGGTGCAGGCCGAACCATGGCGCTTTGAGGTCTGCGGTCATGGTGTCGAGCCAGAGCGAGATCTCGGCAAGCTCGACGGCGGTTTTGTTCAGGTCCACGCCATACACCTGGTGCAGGGCGATGTGAGCCTTGACGTTCTGAAGGAGACGCGTGTACTCACCAGGCTCGATGGTTTCTCCGAGCTCATCCTGCTTTTTATCCAGGTACATCTCAGAGAGCTGGCGCACGGCCTCGACGGCGAAGGCACCAGAGCCCATAGCAGGCTCGCAGATGGTCAAGTCGAGGATGTCGTCGGCACTTTCCATCCCGCCCTCCTCTTCGAGGACCTCAATTGACTGGGAGACAGTGAACTGGGTGAGCACTTCCGGGGTGTAGAAAGATGCGGAGCGCTCACGGTCGCGCGAGGACTGGCGGTAGACGAACTGGCCGGGCTTGTAGCGACGGGCTCGCTTCTCTGTACCACCGTGCTCGGCTGGGTAGTCGGTCATGACAACGGAATCATCCGGTAGGTCGGAAGCAAGCGAAGGCGGTATCACCCACGAGCCCTTCTTGGCATCACCCTTCGGCGCGACCTCGATAAGTTCTTCCTCGGCGATGAAGCCGGTGTAGGACATCAGGCCCTCGTAGACCTGGCCGAGCTCGGTGACACCCAAGGTGGCGTAGGAGATGTAGCCGCGGTCTTTCTTCGCGGTTTCCTTGGTAAGTAAGAGGTGCTCAAGTACCTGGTGAAGGGCCTGGTTGGATAGGCCTGCGCGGTCGATATAGGTGGTGGCCTGCGGCTGGAAGAGGTCAGCAGAAAGGTTGCGGAAGGTCAGTCCCTCTTCGTCTGCCTCGTCGAGGTGCGCAGGATTAGTTGGATCGTTGGGATCGTGGCCTTGGTCGACGAGGGTGAACAGGCGGTCCAGGCTCGCGTAAAGGTGGGAGCCGTTGCGGGCTCGGTTGGTCACAGGTGGAACGAGGATCTGATCGCGGAGCCTTGCCAGGCCGTAGCCTTCGTCGTATTCGGGTGTGCCGGTGGGCAGGATGTTGAGCTCGGGCGAGGCCTCGGCGAAGAGCAGGAACAGGATACGGTAAAGGTAGCGCAGGGATTGAGTAGCCAGCTCGTTGCCGGGGATGTCGTCGATGGGGATATTTTTCGCGCGGTGGCGGTCGAGGACATCGTTGCCGATGATTTCGATGGATTGTTTAACAGCCTCACGAAGTCCTTCAGAGACTTGAACGGAGTGCTCACGGGCTTCGCTAATGGTCTCTGTCCACCACGACGGCTCTTCGGCGGAGTGGTCGGTATTTTCCCGGGCCAGGATGCAGGTGATGTGCGCGAGCTCGCCGGTGCGAGTGGTGTCGTTGCGCTCGATAGCGACGCCGAGGTCAACAGCGATGTAGCGCCCGAGTGCCCAGGTGTCTTGGTGCGCAAGGATAACCCACGAACCGGCGACGATGAGCAGCATCTCTGGGGGTGTCTCGGAAAGGAAGATCTCGCCGGCGAGCTTTTCTACTGTGTAGTCCTGCTCCTTCTCACCGAGCGTGGCCGTGCCGATGATGTGTGTGGTGGCAAGATCCTCAGGCGCCGTGATCGGTCGGCCGAAAATGAGAGTGACGGCGCCGCTGGCGGTGCTAATTCCGGGGAACGTGAGTTTCTGAGATCCGCGCATGACCTGCTGGGTGGATGCGCTCGTGCCGTGCGGGTAGCCGAAAGCGTCGGTGATAAGCCGGTGTGCTTCGGCGACTGACTCGGGGTTGTCAGTCTCAAGGGTGCTCAGCGCTAGTTGAAGATCGGTGTGCGCGGCTTTCAGACGAGTCCACGGTGTTTGGTTGCCTTCTTTGGCTTCCGTGTTCCATTGTTTGGTGCGATCGTCGACACGCTTTGCGAAGCTGCGTGCATTCTTGCCCTTGACCTCGTCCGCGGTGAAGTAATGGTCGCTGAGGAACTCCTCAACGTTGATGATGGAATCAAAATCAGCCATGTGTTCTCTTCGGCTTTCTCAATCGTACGGACTAGGCGGTGGGGAGGATGACGAGCAGAGGGCGGACGAGACTGCGACGCGGCATCATCGAATTGAGCAGGCTGCGTTCCTGCTCCACGGTGCGCTGATCGGTCTCGCGCCGGGCGGCACTGGACCCTGCCCATGAGGCTTCTCTTTCTGCCCACTCTGCGGTGCGTGACTCTGCTGCTGTGGCGGAGGTGCTGTAGACAATGCTCATGTGGTTTTGCGCTGCAGTGACTGCGGAGCTCATAAGATCGGGGAGAGAGTCGGGCAGCTTAAGGGAGCCGTCGCTGATGGCGTCTTGGGTCAACCCGGCCTGGGCGAGCCAAGAAACGGGGTCCTCGATCGGGTCTGCGAGTGCGGGGCCTTGCGGTCCTAGTGGTCCTTCGGATGCAGCGACGAACGAGCGGGAGATGACCTGGCCGTGCTCGTTGGTGAGTGTGCCAAGCAGGAACACAGTAGGAGTGTCTACGTTGCCGGTGACGGCTGGGATCTCGCGCCGGGTCATCTTGGACAGTGCGCGGTCGGCAGCCCAATCGCTAACAGGGTGCAGCGGGCCGAGGTAGTGCGCATCGGGCCAGGACTTTTCCGAGGAGCCTTCGCGCGCCGCCTTGAGCTGCTGATTGCCGCGTTGCGTAGTGGTGGCGAGCTTCAAGTTGTCCTTGATGTGGCGGTAGGAGACGTAGTCTTGGGGAAGGAAATCGAAGCGGCGCTTGAGGTCGTCGGGAGGGGTGAGCTCGACGATGTCGTTGTCGTGCTCGACCCAGTTGATGCCGCCGTTTGTTGGCGAGCGATGAGGGTCCTCGAAGGCTTCGCTGACGGCGTCGCGGAGGTAATCCAGCTCGGATGGGTACGTGGTGTCCGGGTACTTGTCGAACTCGGCGGCGATGCTGATGCCGGTAGTGTTGTCTTCTGCTTGGGCGAGGCCGGCGAGCAGGGCGGTGATGTCAAACGTGGTGCCCTCTACTTCTGCGTCGGTGCTTTCGGTGACGAGGGCGTGGGCGCCGGTGGCGATGTCGTCGGGTTCGGCGACGGTCTGCTCGAAGTCGCGTACGCCCTGCAGTACCTCGCGAATCGCGTCCTCTTCGCCACGGATCGAGTGCTTGCCCATTAGTGGTGCGGCATCGCCGAGAATCTTGTGAGCGGAGTACTCGCGATCGACGAGCTTGGTAAGGACGTGGAGCTCGCCGATGGAGTTCGCCTCAGCCGGGTCGAGGAGCAGGGTAGTGATTCGTGGCGATTCGGTTTGGCCGTAGCGGTCGATGCGGCCGTTGCGCTGCTGGATGCGGATCAGCGACCACGGGATGTCGTAGTGCACGAGGTGGTGACACTGGGCGTGGAGGTTCACGCCTTCCGAAGCGACATCACCGGTAATCAGGACGCGCAGAGGGGTGTCTTCGCGCTTGAACTCGTCGATAAGTTCCATTTGCTCCGTGTCGGACAAGCCACCGTGCATGATCTTGACGGCGCCCTTGGGCAGCTTCAGGTCTTTGGAGACGTTTGTCTGGAGCCAATGCAGGGTGGCGACGCGCTCGGAGAAGATGACCACGCGGGTGGGCGAGCCCTTCTTGATGCCGATGGACTGAAGGTATTGGATCAGCGCGTTGTACTTCGCGGAGGTATCGGGTGTGACCTTGTCGTTGAGCTCGGCGAGGCGTGTGAGTTTGATTTGTTCGGGATCGTTGTCGGGGATGCGCTTTGAGCGGGACGCGACGGTTTCGCCAAGTGCTGCCGGCGATGACAGATAGGCCTTGACCAGGGTCCACGGGAAGAGGCGATCGGCCTTGGGGTTGTTGACCCACTCACTGTGGAGCTCCCGGGCGATGGCGTTTTCCTCGGGGGAGGCATCGACAGGGATGTTGTTGGGCTCCTCGCGCACGGCCCACTTATCGCCGACAACGCTGGCAACCTCAGGCGAGTTGCGGTGCCGGCGGATGATGAGACGCTTGGCGGCATCGGTGTCGATGGAGCCGTCCTGGAGAACTGAGAGTGGGTCGAGCAGGCGGAGGATTTCCTTGAAGGAGTTGTCGTCGCCATTGTGCGGGGTGGCCGAGGCGAGGATCATCGCGTCAGTGGTGGGGGCGAGCGTGCGGGCGAGTTCGTTGTTCTGGGTGCCCACGTTGGTGGCGTTGTGGATCTCGTCGATAACTACGGCGTCCCAGCGCACTTTGTTTAGCTGCGCGCGGTACTTCGGGGACTTGAGGGTGTCCATGGAGACGATGACGCGCGGGAAGTACGTGAACGGGTTGCGCGAGGCGGGCAGCTTCTGGCGGACTTTTTGGATGCCCACGGAGTCAAGGCGCACGAGCGGGATGGCGAAGCGGGTCCAGAGTTCTTGCTGGAACTGCTCCATGACGTGTTTTGGCGTGACGACGAGGATGCGTTCCCCGCGGCCGCGTCGGATGAGCTCGGCGAGGATCATGCCGATCTCGAGGGTTTTACCGAGGCCCACGGCGTCGGCGAGCAGGATGCGGGGGCGGACGTTGTCGGGGCTGAGCGCCTTGTGCACTGCGGCGAGCTGGTAGTCGAGGGGATCGGCCAACATGCGTGTGGAGACTTCTAGTTCCTGCTGGTGCAGCGGAACCGCGGTTTGGCGAAGCGTGGACTCGACCCAGAGGCGCGCGTGGCGGTAGCGCGGGGAGTTGTCGGGGACGACCTCGACCTTGGTGGGGTCGAGCACCTCGATGCGATCGAGCGCGGTGAAGAACGTTGCGGTGGTGTCGCGGACGTAATCGGACAAGCCTCGGACCCTGACTCGGAAGCCGTCGTTGGTGCGGGCGACGCCGGTGACCAGCCAGTGTTCGTCGCGGACCTCGACGGTCACGCCGGGAGCGAGTTGCTCGGTGGAGGCTGGGGCTTCGTTGGTGGGTTTTGCTGCTTGTGGTGCTTGCGTGGAGGCTTCTTTGGCAAGCAGGTCTGTTTCCGCGGACATAGAGAAATAGATTATCGGTATCTAGATCTAGTACGCTTTCGAGGCCTTATTAGGGGGTAATTCCTTTAAACCGCGCCGGTGACGTTGAGTTGCTTCGATGCCCTCTTAAGCGAATGCGACTAGCAAGTTTCGAGCTTGTTGTTTCCAGAAGAGTGCACAGCTACTTTCGACCCAGAAGTCAAAGTCCCTGATTGGAGATGGATCCTACTCAGATTCTTTAGCAATGCGTCTACTGCTTGCTCATCACCCTCTTTCAAGTGAGCGCTCGACGCAATATCGCGAGCAGAAGTCGTTGCGGCGAAATCTAAGAGTTCGATGCCGACAACTACATCCCATTCGTCTAGGTCAGCCATCACGCTCGGAGTGATCTCAATAGTTCGATTGACCTCAGCGGATGATAACTGAATGTAGGCAAGTTCCTCAGTCACATTAACTGAAATGGAAGGTGTCATTTTATTCATCCTTTTTGATCCAAACGGACACAATTTTTATAGGGTTCGTGTTGTCGACCGTCACTACACACACAATTCTACCCAGATCTCTCTCATACACTTTTCGACCTGGCTTGTTTCCAGGGCGGGTTATGTCCGGCTTCGAAATGGTAGCTTTAATATCGTGCTCAGAAACTCCTCGTTGTTTCATTCTTTCTCGGGCATGAAACACGATGTCCAGTTCCATTTAAACTACCCTTCGGCAGTAAAGGCTAGTTCGCGGGCAAGTATTTCATTCAAGTAGATCTTGCATTGGTAAAGACCTGGTTTATTAAGTGGTAGTGGCCCACGGTAAGCAAAAACTGAAGCAGTTTTCCCAGCATACTCGACTGAGTCTTGATCGGGTTCCAACACTCTTTCAACTGTAATCAGTGGCTCGTTGGCGGTGTCGACGAACTCAAGCCTGAGGGTGGGGGCTTGGTCATTAACTAATTTACGCACCCTGCCTGCCACCGCAATGTCCATGTAGACAGGAAAGGCATCGACCTTGACTTCGGTGAAGCTTGCGCCGATTGCAGTGATCGTACCCATTTCAGTCTTTGCGTATTCGGCTAGGTAAGCATAGTCGAGTTCAGCAGTCATAATGACAGTAAAGCATAACGGTTACATGGACAGCGCTAGTTCGTGGGCAACGGCAGTCGATGCATTGTTCGGCACTTGAAATATTTGGTCCTTCATCGGAAAGCTCTGAAATGGCTGCGAGAATATCCGGCACGTCCACATCCATGGTTGAGGATCCCGGGGGACCGAGGTCGTGGTATTTTGTGGTTTGGTCGGACCAAAGTTGTGACCGCGGTATCCTTTGTTCCTCTCCCAGGGTGGTAAGGAAAGAGTAGGAGCATTCACTCCCGAGGCGGACTTTTGCAGTCCCTTGGCGAGTCCACAGACAGCCACGGTCAGGTAATCGTCGCGAAGCGCGATACCTGCCACTTGACAGTCTGCCGTGCAGACTGCCTGGGCGTTTGCAGAAATCTGCAGCACGAAACCGAGACGCGAGGGCCACGTAGGTATCGTCGCGAAGCGAGAAACCTGTCGCCTAATAGTCTGCCGTGCAGACTCCCTGGGAGAACTTGTCCCACTGGCTAGGAAACTTCCTCAAAACCGCAGCAAACCGAAAGCCCGCACGAAAACGGTATTAGAATCGCTTTCCATGAGTGAGACGAACCAGCAGACCGAAACAACCGCAAACACAGGTCCCTTCGACAACAACGAAGCCCGGGAACTCATCGCGGACCTCCAAAAGGGAGGCTTGCCGGTGCGCGAGCTGCTGCCGAACCGTGGTCACAAGCACCTCAGCACCGACGAGGGCGAACTCATCGTCGCGCTGGCTGCCATGGCAACCGGAAATAAACCAGAGGGAATCCCGGACGAAACCATCGCAGAACTCAATGAGCCCGATGTACGCAATAACCTGCGCGAATCCCTCGATGCAGTGCTCATGGATGCCACTGTCTCCGATCTCTACGGCCAGTGGGAATCCCGCGGCCAAGCCGAGTTGAACGAGTGGAAAGCGCGCTCCTGGGTCGACCTGTCCTAAGCCCGTCACTAAGCGCCAACCACCAGCGCTAGACTTGAACGCATGGCATTTCCAGCTGAACATCCGGTGATCCCGCACTCTGATTTCCGCCCCGTCGGCGACATCGAGCGCACCGACAACAAGTTTGAGGTCATCTCCGAGTTCGAGCCCTCCGGCGACCAGCCGAAGGCCATCGCTGAGCTCGACGAACGCCTCAACCGTGGCGAGGAAGACGTGGTGCTCATGGGCGCCACCGGTACCGGTAAGTCCGCAACGGCAGCCTGGCTGATCGAGAAGCAGCAGCGCCCAACGCTTGTGATGGCGCCGAACAAGACCCTGGCCGCCCAGCTGGCCAACGAGCTCAAGGAACTCCTGCCGAACAACGCGGTCGAGTACTTCGTCAGCTATTACGACTACTACCAGCCTGAGGCCTACATCGCGCAGACGGACACCTACATCGAGAAGGACTCGTCGATTAACGAAGACGTCGAGCGCCTGCGCCACGCCGCCACGTCCAGCTTGCTCTCTCGCCGCGACGTGGTCGTGGTCAGCTCCGTCTCCTGCATCTACGGCCTGGGCACTCCGCAGTCCTACCTCGATCGCTCTGTGGTTTTGCGTGTCGACGAAGAGGTGGATCGCGACCAGCTATTGCGCCTTTTGGTGGACATCCAATACGAGCGCAACGACATCGATTTCCGCCGCGGCACCTTCCGCGTCAAGGGCGACACCGTGGACATCATCCCGGCTTACGAGGAGGTCGGCGTGCGCGTCGAGTTCTTCGGCGATGACATCGATGCTCTCTATTACATCCACCCGGTCACGGGAGACGTCCTCAAGCGTGTCGACGAGCTGCGCATCTTCCCGGCCACCCACTACGTCGCCAGCGAGGACCGCATGGAAAAGGCAATCGAGGCTATCAAGGAGGAGCTCGCCGACCGGCTCGAGGACCTAGAAAATCGCGGGAAGTTGCTCGAGGCCCAGCGCCTGCGCATGCGCACTGAATACGACCTGGAGATGATCCAGCAGGTCGGATTCTGCTCGGGCATTGAGAACTACTCGCGCCACATGGATGGCCGCGAGGCGGGCTCGGCGCCGGCGACGTTGATCGACTACTTTCCGGAAGACTTCCTCACAATTATCGACGAGTCCCACGTCACCGTCCCACAGATCGGCGGCATGTACGAGGGCGACATGTCGCGTAAGCGCAATCTGGTCGAGTTCGGTTTCCGTTTGCCCTCGGCAGTGGACAACCGCCCGCTGACCTTCGCGGAGTTCGAGGAGCGCGTCGGCCAGACTGTATATATGTCGGCAACTCCAGGTGACTACGAGCTCGAGGCAGCCCAAGGTGAATACGTCGAGCAGGTCATTCGCCCGACCGGACTGGTTGACCCAGAGGTGGAGGTCCGCAAGACCGAGGGCCAGATCGACGACCTGATCGAAGAGATCCGCCAGCGCACCGCCAAGGATGAACGCGTGTTGGTGACCACCTTGACCAAGCGCATGGCCGAGGATCTCACCGACTACCTCGTGGAGAACGGGATCCGCGTGCGCTACCTGCACTCGGACATCGACACTCTGCAGCGCGTGGAACTACTGCGCCAGCTGCGTCTCGGCGAATACGACGTGCTCGTGGGTATTAACCTGCTGCGCGAGGGCCTCGACCTGCCCGAAGTTTCGCTCGTGGCCATTCTCGACGCGGATAAGGAAGGCTTCCTGCGCTCGAGCAAGTCGCTGATCCAGACCATCGGCCGTGCGGCTCGTAACGTCTCCGGCAAGGTGATCATGTATGCCGACAAGATCACCGATTCCATGGCGAACGCCCTGGATGAAACGGAGCGTCGTCGCGAAAAGCAGATCGCGTACAACAAGGAACACGGCATTGATCCGCAACCGCTGCGGAAGAAAATTTCCGACATTTTGGACGAAGTGTACGAAAACACAGGTGACGTTGATCCTGCCGCAGGCGACACTGCGGTGGCAGATCGCCCCGATACCTCCACGATGGCGGCTGATGAAGTGCAGAAACTCATCGATTCGCTCTCTGCTCAGATGGGTGCAGCTGCCCGGGACCTGAAATTCGAGCTTGCAGGACGTTTGCGCGATGAGATCGCAGATCTTAAAAAAGAACTTCGGGGTATAAAGGAAGCAGGAATCTAACTATCTCGAGCAAAGGAAGCTTTCGATGCATTCTTACAATACGATCATCGTGGGTACGGATGGGTCCGCATCTTCGTATTTAGCGGTACGTTCGGCCGCCAGCCTGGCAAGAGCTTATGGCGCAGAGCTCTTGGTCATCTGCGCTTATTACAACACCACGGGTTCGCTTCTGAATTCTCCCACCTCTGAGTACTCCACTCTTCCTGTCGTTAGCGATTCTCGCGCGGAGGAGTACCTGGAGAAGGCCGGCGTGATTGCTGCCGAGGAGTCAGCGGAGAATGTTCGCTTGATTGCGAAGGCTGGATCCCCGGTCAATGTCTTGGTGGAATCGGTCCGTGATCACAGTGCTGATCTGTTGGTCGTAGGTAACAGGGGAGTGAACTCCCTATCCGGCCGAGTTTTCGGAAATATCCCGACTGGAGTTGCCCGACAGTCGAAATGCGATGTCATGATCGTGGATACTTCGTCCGAAAGTGACGACTAAACGGCAATCTGTGTTGCTAGAATAGGTAACCACACATACTTCGTGGGTTCAGCGAGGTGAACCCACACGTGCATCCGCGAGTTCAATTGAAAGGTCTACAGAAATTATGAGCAGTTACTACAAGTCGATTGTTGTTGGCACCGACGGATCTAAGTCTTCCCTTCTTGCAGTGGAGCGAGCTGCGAAGATTGCAGCAGCATTCGAGGCAACTCTCATCATCGGTTGTGCTTACTACGAAACCGAAGACGACGTTTCGAAGACCGTGCGCCAGGACTCCGTCACCATCTTGGGCGACGAAACCGCGCAGAAGAACCTGAAGGCAGCTTCCGAGGTTGCTCGCGAGTCCGGTGCCACCACCATCGAAACCGCGGTTCGCCCAGGCACCCCAGTGGACGCCCTGATGGCAATCGTCAACGACAACAACGCAGACCTTCTTGTTGTTGGTAACCGCGGCATTAACTCGCTGACCGGCCGCCTCCTCGGCTCCGTTCCAGCTGACGTTGCTCGTCAGTCGGATTGCGATGTCATGATTGTGCACACCGTGAACTAATTCACGCAGCACCGTAAGGCCCTCTTCATTTACGACGAGGGCCTTTTTGCATCTAAAACTCCAATGGCCCAATCACCGTCAACGTCTGCGTCGCGCGCGTGACCGCGACGTAGAGGTCCTGCCACCCCTGCGGCGAAGCCCCAACAATCTCAGCAGGCTCCACCACCACAACGTGGTCGAACTCCAGACCCTTGACCTCGCTGACATTGTCCGCGGTGATCACGGCGACCAAGCGATCGTCGTCAAACGCGATTGACTCCGGCGAGGTGCCGCTGTCCAGATACCGCACTGGTTCGCCCGTCGAGCGGATCGCCTGCGCCGGCTTCGCGTCTGGGTCGATCACGGCCAGGATCTGATTCGCCAGCTCCATGATCTCGCTCGGAGTGCGATAGTTCACCGTCAGCTCGTGGTGCGCAAAGCGCGTACCCACGTACGGCTCCAAAGCAGCAGACCAATCGTCGGTACCTGCGGGCGACGAGGTCTGCGCGGTATCGCCCACCAGCGTCATCCACCGCGACGGCGAGCGCCGGAAAATCATGCGCCATTCCATCGGGGAAAGCTCCTGGGCCTCGTCGACAATGACGTGACCGTACGCCCAGCGATAATCCTCACGCGCACGCTGCGCCGTCGAACGCACATCGCGTTCCTGCTGCCTGCTCGCCAACGTCTCCGCATCAATCACGTCGTGCGCCGACAAAATCTCGGCCTCAAACTGGTCATCGTCGTTATCCGTGGCCTCCGAGGAAGACAAAATATCCAGCGCATCCTCGGCCTCGGCGACCTGCTGACGCCACTCTTTCTCTTCCTTTTTACGCTGCTCTTCGGGGTCGGCGACACCAATGAGCACCGAGAGCTCGTCGATAAGCGCCGCATCCGACGCCGTCATCGCCGAACCCGGCTCGCGATACAGCGCGTCCTGCGTGTCCTCGTCATAGTCGCCCGCGACGGCCGCGATTGCCTCGCGATCGGTGAGCAGGTGATCGAGGACATCGAAGGGGTCAAGCTCCGGAAAGAACTTATCGACGAGCCCCTGCACCGCCTTTTCCTCCGCCAGATCATCGTGGAGCTGATCAATATCGGCAGCTGAGAGCAGGTTCTCGCCGCCGAGCGGGTCAGCACCAATCTTGTCGGCCAGCTGCAGCGCCAGCAGGTTGGTGAACTCCTCGGCGAAGACAGCGCGGGCCGGGTTGTGCGGCTTGCGGGAGCGGCGGGCGCGAGTGCGGGCCTTCTTCACCAGCGCCTCGGTGACCTCCAACTCGATCGAGCCGACCATAAAACGCTCGGTCTTCTCGGGCAGCGTCTCCCATTCCTGGACGGCGCGCTTGAGAATGGTGACCATTTCCTCTGAGCCTTTGATCTCGCGACCCAGCAGGGACTCGGTGCCCTCCGGGGTAAGTCCCGGAACGAGCTCGCCGATGGTGGTGAGCACCACGCCGGTCTCGCCGAGCTCGGGAAGAACTCGCGAAATGTAGTCGAGGAAGGTCTTATTCGGGCCGACGATGAGCACGCCGGTGCGAGCGAGTTGGTCGCGCCAGGTATAGAGCAGGTAGGCGACGCGGTGCAGCGCAACCGCGGTTTTGCCGGTGCCGGGGCCGCCCTGGACGACGAGGACGCCGCGGGTATCGTCGCGAATAATCTCGTCTTGCTCGCGCTGAATCGTCTCAACAATCGAAGTCATGTGACCGGTGCGGGCTTCGTTCATCGCACGGTGCAGGGCAGCCTCGGAGCTAACATCCGCGGTCGGTTCGTCGCTGACCACGCCGGAGAGGACTTCGTCGTCAATGCCTGTAACCTCGCGCCCGGATGTGCGGATCTGGCGGCGCAGCTCCACACCCTCGGGGTGTGCGGTGGTGGCCAGGTAGAACGGGCGGGCCATGGGGGCGCGCCAGTCGAGCAGGAGGGTGCGGTAATGATCGTCGCGATCGTCGATACCCATGCGTCCGATGTAGCGCCGATCAAGGTCGGGCCGGCCGGGGACGGGATTCTCGCCGCCGGCTTCGTTGATGTCGATGCGGCCGAAGACGAGGCCGATCTCGGCGACCGTGAGGGTGTCCAACTTCGCATTCAGGCCGTGATACTCGGTTTCGCGGCGCACAAGCGCGTCGGAATCCGGGTTATCTGGGTCCACTTCGGCCTGGACCTCCTCGAGGCGGGTCCGGGCGCGGTCCACTTCCTGATCGAGGTGGGCGAAAAGTGTATCTACGTAGGCTTGTTCCTGCGCGATCTCGTGTGCATCACTGGACGTGGTGCTTAAGTCTGTGCCCACGAAAGGCGACCTCCTTGGAAATATGGCTGACCCACAACTCTAACAAAAACAAAGCTCGGGCTCGCGGCAGCAACCGCGAGCCCGAGTAGAGGGAGAATCTTACTTGTCGATCTTCTTCTTCGCCTTGGTAATCGCCTTCTCCGCGCGAGACTGCAACTTATCGGCCTTCTTACCAGCAGCCTTAGCTGCGCGACCAGACTTCTTCTCGGCCTTAGACAGGGCCTTGTCGGCCTTCTTCTGCGCCTTGTTCGCCTGCTTCACTACACCCTTGCGAGCCTTCTTGGTGTCTTGATTCACATCATCGAGCCACTCGGAAGCGGTGTCGCGGGCGGTGCCCAGCCACCCTGCGGTGGTGTCCACTGCGGTGTCCACGAGCTTGGAAGCGGTGTCGATCCAGTCGTCCTTGTTCTCGTCGACATAGTCCGAAACCTGCTGGCCAGCGGTCTGCGCCTGGGTGGTCACCTTGTCGGTGGTGTCCTGGATCCAGTTGGTGGCCTGGTCCAGAGCCTTCTCGGACTCCGACTGGGTTGGCAGCGCTGCCTGGACCTTGGCGTTGACGTTCTTCGCAGCCTTCTCGGTGCGCCACTTCAGTCCTGGCTTGCCCGCGGTATCCGCGGTAGCGAGGAAGAGGCCGCCAAGCAGTGCAACGTTGGTGAGAGCACCGTTACGACGAGATGCCTTCTCCTCGGGAGTGTCCGCATCCCAGAATGCGTGGCGACCAAGCAGGGTAGGCACTGCGGTTGCAGCCAGAAGACCAGCGGAAACGCGGGGAGCCTTGCCCAGTGCGTACAGTGCGCCGGCGCCGACCTTGGTGCCGCCGATGACCTGGGCGACCAGCTGAGGGTCCTTAGGAACCTTCGTGGCGTAGCTTGCTGGCAGCACGGTGCGCATTTGCTTGAGGAAACGCTCGGAGGACTCAATGTGGCTGGAGGTGTTCACGAGGGTATCCACGCCGTCCGCTACGTACACAGAGGCGAGCATGGGACGTGCAATCTTACGAATCATTTGAAGCATCAGTCCTTTTCAATCGATAATGATGAGCGATCCATAAATATATTATACTGGAATCGCCATTCGGTACTCCCTACTACTGTAGACCGATTTTACCAACGACGCTCCCACCATTCCGGCAGGTGCGGGCGCTCGGTGCCGATCGTGGTGTTTTTTCCATGGCCCGGCCAGAGAATGGTCTCGTCGCTGTACTCGTCGAAAACGCGGGTTTTGGCGTCGTTGTAGAGGCGCACGAAGTCACCTTCGGAAGCTGTCTTGCCTAGGCCGCCGGGGAAGATGGAGTCGCCGACGAAGATGTTGGTCACACCGTCGATCTCGATGGGCAGGCACGCGCCACCCGGGGTGTGTCCGCGCAGGATGATCACCGGGATCTCTTGGCCTGCAAAGGTTAAGGTGTCGCCGTGGTTTAGCTCACGGTCGACGGGAGCTGGCAGAGCGGGGGAGTCTAAGAAGGACGCCCAGTGGGTGGCGCCTGTGCGCTCGAGAACTTCCTTGAGCGCGCCGACGTGGTCGTGGTGACGGTGCGTGGTCAGCACATCCGTCACCTTCCCCCCAGCGCTCTCCGCCATCTGCAACAGTGCATCCGCATCGGTCGGGGCGTCGATAAGCAATCCCTGCTCTCCGGCGGCGAGGAGGTAGCTATTGTTGTCCATCTTGCCGACGGAGACGTGGTGCAATGTAAAGGTCTGGTTCATGATTGCGAGGATACGCGAACTTGGTTGGCGCGAATTGATTGCTCGCTGGTATGTTCGACAATTGAATGCTCTAACACGGTTTATTATCCGGAAAGGGATACCTACTTCGTGGCTGACAAGCTCATTGTGCGCGGTGCGCGCCAACACAATCTCAAAAACATTGATATTGAGATGCCTCGCGACAAAATGGTCGTGTTCACCGGTATGTCCGGTTCCGGTAAGTCATCGATGGCCTTTGACACTATTTTCGCTGAGGGCCAGCGCCGGTATGTTGAGTCCCTGAGTTCCTATGCGCGCATGTTTTTGGGGCAGATGGATAAGCCTGACGTGGACTATATTGATGGTCTCTCGCCGGCGGTGTCTATTGACCAGAAGTCCACGAACCGGAACCCGCGCTCAACTGTGGGTACCATCACCGAGATTTATGACTATCTGCGTCTGCTCTACGCGCGTGCCGGTACGCCGCACTGTCCTGAGTGCGATGCGGTGATTGAGCGCCAAACTCCGCAGCAGATTGTGGATCAGGTCATGTCCATGGAGGAACGCAAGAAGTTCCAGGTGCTCGCGCCCGTGGTGCGCAAGCGCAAGGGCGAGTTCGTCGACCTGTTCAAGGACTTGGCATCGCAGGGCTTCTCGCGTGCGAAGGTGGATGGGGAGATTTACCAGCTTTCCGAGCCGCCGACGCTGAAGAAGCAGATCAAGCACGATATTGATGTGATCGTGGACCGTCTGCAGGTTAAGGAGAGTCAGAAGCAGCGACTGACGGATTCGGTGGAGACCGCGCTGCGACTCGCTGATGGACTTGTGGTGATCGAGTTTGTTGACGAGCCGGAGGACTCTGAGGAGCGTTACGCCATTTTTTCCGAGAAGATGGCCTGTCCCAATGGGCACACCCTGAACATTGATTCTTACGAGCCACGTTCCTTCTCCTTTAACGCCCCCTTCGGTGCCTGCCCGGACTGTGATGGCTTGGGTACGCGCACCGAGATGGACGCGGATTTGATCGTGCCCGATCCGGATGCCCCGGCGATCGACGCGTTCCAGCCCTGGAACTCCAGCCCAAATAAGAGCTACTTCTCCAAGCTGATTGGTGGTTTGGCCACCGAGATGGGCTTTGACGCCGAAGCGCCGTTCTCCTCGCTGAAGAAGTCTGAGCAGAAGGCGTTGCTGGAGGGCTCGGATACTAAAGTCCACGTGACGTATAAGAACCGCTATGGCCGCCAGCGCAACTTCAACTCGGCCTTCGAGGGTGTCATGGGGTACCTGCGCCGGAAGCTGGAATACGCGGATACCGATGCTGCGAAGGAGCGCTACCTGGCGTATACCCGAGAGGTTGCCTGCCCGACCTGTGGCGGAACACGCCTGAAGCCGGAGATCCTTGCGGTGCGCCTGAATTCGACCACACATGGGGAGAAGTCCATCGCGGGTCTCACCGCTCTGTCGGTGGCTGATGCTTCCGAGTTCTTGGACAGCCTCGTGCTGGGCTACCGCGAGGAAATGATCGCCGGTGCCGTATTGAAGGAGACGCAGGCGCGCCTGCACTTCCTTATCGATGTCGGCCTGACCTATCTCTCGCTGGACCGCTCGGCGGGAACGCTCTCGGGCGGCGAGGCCCAGCGTATCCGCCTGGCTACCCAGATCGGCTCCGGTCTGGCTGGCGTGATGTATGTGTTGGACGAGCCGTCGATTGGCCTGCACCAGCGTGACAACCAGCGCCTCATTGGTACTTTGAAGAAGCTCCGCGACCTGGGCAATACGCTCATCGTCGTCGAGCACGACGAGGACACCATCCGCGAGGCGGACTGGCTCATCGACATCGGACCGGCCGCCGGTGAATACGGTGGCGAGGTGATTTACCAGGGCGAACCCCAAGGCATTTTGGAGGCTCCTAATTCCGTCACTGGCGATTACTTGGCTGGGCGCAAGAAGATTAAGGTGCCGGAGACGCGTCGGCAGGTGGATCCCGAGCGCAAGCTGAAGATCATTGGTGCCCGCGAAAACAACTTGGACAACATCGACGTGGAGCTCCCACTCGGCTTGCTCGTCGCTGTGACCGGCGTGTCCGGCTCGGGTAAGTCCACGCTGGTAAACCAGATCCTGGCGAAAACCCTGCAGAACACTCTGAACCGATCGCGGCAGGTGCCGGGGCGCGTGAAAAAGGTCGAGGGCATGGACAACTTGGACAAGTTGGTTCAGGTGGATCAGTCGCCGATTGGTCGCACCCCGCGCTCGAACCCGGCAACCTACACGGGTGTTTTCGACAAGATCCGCAACCTCTTTGCGGAAACCCAGGAGGCCAAGGTCCGCGGATACAAGGCCGGACGCTTCTCCTTCAACGTCAAGGGCGGGCGCTGCGAGGCCTGCCGCGGTGACGGCACGATCAAGATCGAGATGAACTTCCTGCCCGACGTCTACGTTCCGTGCGAGGTCTGCCACGGTTCGCGCTTCAACCGCGAAACCCTTGAGGTGCGCTACAAGGGCAAGAACATTTCGGAAGTTCTGGACATGCCGATCAGTGAGGCGGCCGACTTCTTCGAACCGATCCAGTCGATCCACCGCTACCTGGCCACGCTTGTCGACGTGGGCCTGGGCTACGTTCGCCTCGGCCAGGCAGCCACCACGCTGTCCGGCGGCGAAGCGCAGCGCGTGAAGCTTGCCGCGGAGCTGCAGAAACGCTCCAACGGTCGCACCATCTATATCCTCGACGAGCCCACCACGGGCCTGCACTTCGAAGACATACAGAAACTGATGATGGTGCTGCAGTCCCTGGTAGACAAGGGCAACTCAGTGCTCGTGATCGAGCACAACCTCGACGTGATCAAGTGTGCTGACTGGATCGTCGACATGGGCCCCGAAGGCGGCAACGGTGGCGGCACCGTGGTGGCCCAGGGAACTCCGGAAGATGTGGCCCAAGTCGAGGGCTCCTATACGGGCAAGTACCTGAAAGAAATGCTCTAGGAATTCTCTACTGGGGCCTCACGGGTCCGTGCGCTCAGGCGGACCCGGATCGTCGCGATGGTGATCAACAAGATGCCGGAGAGCGTAAACGCGACCGCCCGCGCGATCCCATCGATAGACGAGAGGTCGAAAAACACCAGCTTCAGCGCGGCCGCGATCGCAAGCACCAGCCCGACGGTCAGGCTGCGATTGTTTTTAAGGAAGCGCTTCGACAGCAGCACCCACGCCGCAAGCAGGATCCACGACACCGAGACAATCGCGTGGCCCACGACGAATCCCAACGGAGCTTGGTCGCCGGCGAGTTCGAAAAGGAACGTCGACACGGTCACCATGACCACCATGTAGAGATACAAGGCGACGATGCCGAGGACCATGAGAATCCCCGACGGAATGCCCTGCAACGACTCGCGATGCAGGAAGGCCACGACGAGGATAAGCGCGAAGCCCAGTGCTTGGAACAGGATCTCAGGGCTAGTCAATTCGCGGACGGCGCTTCCGGTGAGAACTGGCAAGAGGTCGTTGGTAAGGAAAATTGCCACACCAGCCCACGCCGGCCACACAATATTGCGATAGCTCGGGCGCGAACGAAGTTCCCATGTCACGGCGAAGAATCCGGCCGCGAAGAGTGCGATCACCAGGAAGTGGCGAATCTCCGGATTGACGTGTTCATCCGCGAATGTCACGTAGAGCGCCAGCAGAGACAGCGCCCCGAAGCAGAGCCAGGCCACCGACTGTTCCCAGAGATTCTTGTGCAGTGGGTTGGACGTATCGACCCGTTGGATAATGACGTAGCCCGCTGCGGTTGTCAGCGGAATCAGCCAGCCCACCCATCCAGTGCTGAAGCCCGCGCCGATGAGCAGCAGGGCCAAAGGAATGAGGGTGAGCTGCAGCAACTGCGTACGAGGCTGTGGGGAACGCGCTTCAATGAATACTGCGAGGAGTGCATAGACGACGATCGCGACTACCCACAGAATCGTGTCGAGGCCTCGGGTGCCGATTACATAGAGCGAATTCACGACCGCAAGCGCCGAAGCAGCCATCCGAACATGCTGCGCGCCAGGAAGAATCACTCGGCGGTTCTGCGGAAGGGAGGTCAATAGTAATATCGACGGGGTAGCGAGCGACACCATAGTGAGCGAACCATTCGCAAACAGGAAGTAGCCCAGGTAAAAAATCGCACCGATGCCCATGGCCACAGCAAGCATAGAGTTGCGCCGCATTCGGGCGAACACCGCAAATCCAATAAACAGCACCAGGTGCACCACGCTCGCTTGATCAGGTGTCCACCACGCGAGCCAGTTCGCAAGCCCGATGATCGTGACAACAGCGACGAAAAACGACGTCGCATAGAGCGCGGTCGACCCGGCCGTTGCCGAGGTCCTCCGCTCGACGATCAGCCCCCCAATAAAGAGTGCAACCGACAGGAGAACGGCGAGAATCACTCGACCGAGCGGGCCCAGGAGCCCATTCTGGATGGCCAACGTGATGCCCAGCCCGACACCGATTACCGTAATAATCGTGCCGAGGACGGCAATGACGCGCACAATGATTTGCTCGGTAGTCAAAGGTTGCTTGGCCTGCGGCGCTGCTTGACGACGAAAGCCTGTCTGTTTCAACACCACCCGCGGTACTGGGTGTTGCTGGGGCGGGGCAGGGGCATCGTCGTTAAGCCGATGCGTGGCCACACCGAGGACACGCTGCGGTTCCTGCTGTGCCTGTTGTGGTGTCTGCGTTTGTGGTGCCTCCATCGAGCGGATGAGTCGCTCGAGTTCGACGATCACGTTCTGTGTGCGTACCGTAGCCGATGTGAGTTGGTTGAGGCTCTCGCGGGCTTCGGCCAACACGAGCCTTTGGTGGGGTGAATCCGTACTCATGGTGCTGGATGCCTTCCGCCGTTGAATGGTGATTGAGTTCATTATCTGCCACCGCGCCAGATTGTGCTGGAAGTACGGATTTTGGATCTGGCGAGCCATCTGTTAGCATTATCCCCACTACCGCCCAAAGCACTTTTCCAGGTGCCAGGGACGCAAGTGGAGTTACTCCCACCCCATGCCGCCGATTCGGTTGGTAACGGGTCAAATACACGGTACACCTCGTTTGAGGGGGTACTAGTGTTTGGAAGAACTCCCGCTGCTCACAAACGAGCAAGCGGGTTTTTTGTGTGTGTAACTCTAGGTGCGGCAACTGGTAGCGAATAAACTAATTGTCTTTTAACTGAGGAGTTCTCATCAGCGCTGAAGCTCGGATCAACGAAAGAATCCGTGTCCCTGAAGTTCGTCTCGTCGGCCCATCCGGCGAGCAGGTCGGCATTGTCCGTACCGACGATGCTCGTAAGCTTGCCTACGACGCAGATCTTGATCTAGTCGAGGTTGCTCCAAACGCCAAGCCGCCCGTAGCCAAGATCATGGACTATGGCAAGTACAAGTACGAGCAGGCCCAGAAGGCCCGCGAGTCACGTAAGAACCAGCAGCAGACCGTGGTGAAGGAACAGAAGTTCCGTCCCAAGATCGATGAGCACGACTACCAGACCAAGAAGAACAACGTTGTTCGCTTCCTTGAAAAGGGCAACAAGGTCAAGGTCACAATCATGTTCCGAGGTCGCGAGCAATCGCGTCCCGAACTCGGTTACCGTCTCCTCGAGCGTCTGGCTGATGACGTTAAGGATCTTTCGGTCGTCGAGTCCCGCCCTAAGCAGGACGGCCGCAACATGACCATGGTCCTTGGCCCCACCAGCAAAAAGGGCAAGCAGTAGACCACCTTTTCCAAACTCTGAAGGGTTTAGATCATGAAGCAGAAGACCCACAAGGGCACCGCTAAGCGCATCAAAGTAACCGGTTCCGGCAAGCTGCGCCGCTACCAGGCTGGCAAGAAGCACCTGAACGAGCACAAGACCTCCAAGCGCGTTCGTCAGCTCAAGGGCGACGCACCTGTTGCGAAGGCTGACGTGCCACGCATCAAGAAGCTCCTGGGCCGCGCATAATTTTCGCGCCCGCACATCCAAATAAGAACTTTTAGACAGTAAGGAAGTACAACTGTGGCACGTGTCAAGCGCTCAGTTAACGCCAAGAAGAAGCGTCGCGCGATTCTGAAGTCCGCTAAGGGCTACCGCGGTCAGCGCTCCCGCCTGTACCGTAAGGCCAAGGAGCAGTGGCTGCACTCCATGACTTACGCGTACCGCGATCGTCGCGCCCGTAAGTCCGAGTTCCGCAAGCTCTGGATCCAGCGCATCAACGCTGCAGCTCGCATGAACGACATCACCTACAACCGTCTCATCCACGGCCTGAAGCTGGCTGAGATCGATGTCGACCGCAAGATCCTTGCTGAGCTCGCAGTCAACGACTTCGCTGCGTTCTCCGCAATCTGCGAGGCTGCAAAGGCTGCACTGCCAGAGGATGTTAACGCTCCTAAGGCTGCTGCATAAGCACTTCTGCTTGGTTTTTAACCACCCGTCCTGGAATTAGGTTTCCGGGGCGGGTGGTTTTTTATTTTTTCCGGGGATGGTATCGACTGATTTGGGTTTCGATCCGGGAAACCTCGCCCAGACAGCGAATTGGTCGATACCAGGAGGGGCACCGGAAACCCCGCTGCTAGCATGAACGCCATGGCCTTAGATTTTGAGCAACCCTTCACCGAGCGCACCCCGAGAATCGTGAATGCGGCGAAATTGCAGCGGGCGGCAGCTCGTCGTAAAGCGAATCAGTTCTTGGCAGAGGGGGAGAACGCCGTCGAGGCTGCGGTTTCCACCGGTGCCGCGACCGACCTCTTCGTCACCGAGGAAGCGGCGGAGCGGTTCGCGGACATCGTGACCACCGCGAACTATATGGACGTGTACACGCACGCCATCACGGACAAGGCGGCCGAGCACCTTTCGGACACGGTGAATACCACCGGTATTTTCGCGCTCTGCAAGCCTGTGACCTGGACTACCGGCGCGATTCTGAAGTCGCGGACGAATTTCGTGGCTGTGGGCGTGGAAACCAACGACCCGGGCAACGCGGGCACCCTGATCCGCATGGCCGACGCACTGGGTGCAACCGCCTGCATTTTTGCCGGGGACTCCGTGGATCCGATGTCGCCGAAGGTGGTGCGCTCGAGCGCGGGCTCGCTGTTCCATGTGCCGGTGGCGCGTGAGAAGGACATCAAGGGTGTGATTGGTCAGCTCAAGGCGAAGGGCCTGAAGATCGCAGCGACCACCATGGATGGCGAGGTCAGCCTGGCTGAACCAGGGGAGTTCATTAGCCAGCCGACCGCCTGGCTGTTCGGCAACGAGGCACACGGCCTGCCCGAGGACATTCTGGCGCTCGCGGACTACCAAGTCTCCATCCCGATCCACGGTTCGGCGGAGTCGCTGAACTTGGCTACGGCTGCCGCGATGTGCCTGTGGGAATCCTCCAAGGCGCATTACGGCAACCAAAACATCAGCACCGACGAAAAATAGTCGAACCGACCGGGTATGCTGGTTGAGTTGAAAATTTAGCTACTATTCACAGAAGGGCTCGGGTGACAAAGAGCGTGTCTGACACTCCCGAAATCGTGTTGACGGAAGAGTCGTTGAACCAGGCAGCGGACGCTGCCATCGCGGCTTTTGATGCGGCGCAGGACTTGGCTCAGCTGGAGCAGGCCAAGCGCGACCATTTGGGGGAGCAGGCGTTTATCTCGCAGGCTCGCCGTGCGCTGGGCTCGCTGCCCAAGAACGAGCGCAAGGATGCTGGCCGGATGGTCAACATGGCGCGCGGCAAGGTGGAAAAGCACTTCGCGCAGGTCTTCGAGGTGCGAGAGGCAGAGCACCGCGCGCAGCAGCTGAAGGCTGAGAAGGTCGACGTGACTATGCCTACGGCACGCAAGTCGCAGGGCGCAATGCACCCGATCACCACGCTCAGCGAGAACATTGCCGACATCTTCATCGGTATGGGCTGGGAAATCGAGGAGGGCCCCGAGGTTGAGGCGGAGTACTTCAACTTCGACGCGTTGAACTTCATCCCGGATCACCCGGCTCGTACGCTGCAGGACACTTTCTATATCGGTGAGGAGGGCTCGCAGCAGGTCATGCGCACGCACACCTCGCCGGTGCAGGTGCGCACTATGCTTTCTCGTGATGTGCCGCTCTACATCGCATGTCCTGGTCGCGTGTTCCGCACCGACGAGCTGGATGCCACTCACACTCCGGTCTTCCACCAGGTAGAAGGCCTGGCAGTAGATAAGGGCCTGACCATGGCTCACCTGCGCGGCACCCTGGATCACCTGGCCAAGGTGCTTTTCGGCCCTGAGACCAAGACCCGTATGCGCACCAACTACTTCCCATTCACCGAGCCATCGGCAGAGGTGGACGTCTGGTTCCCGAACAAGAAGGGCGGCGCCGGCTGGATTGAGTGGGGCGGCTGCGGCATGGTCAACCCCAACGTTCTGCGCGCCGTGGGTGTGGATCCCACCGAGTATTCCGGTTTCGCATTCGGCATGGGCCTCGAGCGCACGCTGCAGTTCCGCAATGGTTTGACGGATATGCGCGACATGGTTGAAGGCGACGTACGTTTCACCGTTCCATTCGGTGTGCAGGCTTAAGGGTTAAGGAGACTTAGAAACACATGCTTATTTCGCAAAATTGGTTGACCGGCCTGCTTCGCTCAGGCGGCAACGACAACTGGTCCGTCTCCTCCGAGGATCTCGACGCGGGCTTCGTGCGCGTCGGCTTCGAAACCGAGGGCTACGAGAAGATTGAGGAAACCACCGGCACCCTCGTCTTCGGTCGCGTGAGCAACATCGAGGAGCTCACCGAGTTCAAGAAGCCCATCCGCTATTGCCAGGTCGACGTCGGCCAGGCCAACGGCACCGGCGAGCCACAGGGCATCATCTGTGGTGCGCGCAACTTCAAGGAAGGCGACCTCGTCGTCGTCGCCCTGCCAGGTGCTGTCCTGCCAGGCGGCTTCGCCATCGGCGCGCGTGAGACCTACGGCCACATCTCGGCCGGCATGATCTGTTCGGCGGCGGAGCTCGGCTTCACCGACAAGCAGAACTCGGGCATCATCACGCTTAGCGACGATTATGGCCAGCCCGGCGAGGATGCCCGCGCCGCCCTCCAGCTCGACGACACTATTTTCGACGTCAACGTCACCCCGGACCGCGGCTACGCTCTGTCTGCTCGTGGCCTGTCCCGCGAGGTGGCTTCCGCCTTCGACCTGAAGTTCGGCGACCTCGCGCTGGATCCAGCAGTGGCAGGTTTCGACCTCGCAGGCGTACCTGAGCCCACCGAGTCGCTCATCGACATTACCGCTGACGAAGACACCAAGACCATCCGTTTTGGTCTGCGCAAGGTCGAGGGCATCGACCCTCAGGCCGAGACTCCGTTCTGGATGCAGCGCGAGCTCATGCTCTCCGGCATCCGCCCGGTCAACGCTGCTACCGACGTGACCAACTACGTCATGATTATGCTTGGCCAGCCGATGCACGCCTTCGACGCGAACCAGGTCAAGGGCAACCTGCACATCCGCAACGCGCAGGCAGGGGAGAAGTTCGAAACCCTCGACCATGTCGTCCGCGAGCTCAACGCCGAGGACGTTGTCATCTGCGACGAGGCCGGCATCCAGTCCATGGCCGGTGTCATGGGCGGTACCACCTCGGAGATCACCGACGACACCGTCGACGTCTACTTCGAGGCCGCGACGTGGCACGCACTCACGGTTGCGCGCACCTCGCGCCGCCACAAGTTGAGCTCGGAAGCTTCACGACGATTTGAGCGCGGCGTGGATCCCGCCATCGTGGAAGTAGCGCTGGATATCGCTAGCGCCCTGCTCGTCGAGATTGCGGGCGGCACCATTTCCGCAGGCCGCACGCTGATAGGTGAGGTTCCTGCTCAGGATCCCATTGAGATGCGTACCGCGCACCCATCCGAGCTGATCGGCGTGGACTACTCGCGCGAGACGGTCATCGGCAACCTGGAAGAAGTCGGCTGCACCGTCCAAGACAACGGTGACACCCTCTCGGTCACCCCGCCAACCTGGCGCACCGACTTCTCCATGCCGGAGGACTTGATCGAAGAGATCATGCGCCTTGAGGGCCTAGACGATATTCCGCTGGTTCTGCCTACCCCACAGGGTGGTCGTGGCCTGTCTCCGGAGCAGCGCCGTCGTCGCGCAGTGACCCACGCTCTTGCCTACAACGGCTACGTAGAAATTCTGCCCACCCCATTCATCGCCAACGACACTTTCGATAAGTGGGGCCTGGACGCCGACGACCCTCGTCGTAACGCGGTCAAGGTACAAAACCCACTGGACAACGACTACGCCATCTTGGGCACCACCTTGTTGCCTTCCATGCTTGAGGCCGTAGGTCGCAACGTCTCGCGCGGTCGCCGCGACATCTCGCTCTACGGCGTGCAGCAGGTCGCGTTCAAGCGCGGCGAGCGCTCGGAGATGCCAAGCGTGGAGCAGCGCCCAAGCGACGAGACGGTCCGCGAGCTCATTGAGTCGCTGCCGGATCAGCCGCTGCATGCTGCCACCGTCGGCGCCGGCAACATCGTTCTCGAGGGTCCGTGGGGCGAAGGCCGTGCTTATGGCTGGTCCGACGCAATTGAGTCGGCGCAGGTTGTTGCCCGTGCCGCTGGTGTCGAGCTCGAACTCGAGTCCGCAGATCAGCTGCCATGGCACCCTGGTCGCTGTGCGGCGCTCAAGGTCGGGGATCAGATCGTTGGCTACGCTGGCGAGCTGCACCCGCAGGTCCTCGAGGCCCTCGAGCTGCCGGAGCGCACCTGCGCGATGGAAATCAACTTGACGGCACTGCCGCTCGAGGAGCGTTTCCCAGCACCTGTGCTCTCGTCGTTCCCTGCGCTGCACCAGGACATTGCGCTGGTCGTGGACGAGGACGTCCCAGCGGAGCACGTGCGCAAGGTCGTCGAAGAGGGTGCCGGCGAGCTGCTCGAATCGGTAGAGCTTTTCGACGTCTTCCGTGGTGAGCAGCTCGGCGAGAACAAGAAATCCCTGGCCTTCAAGCTGCTTTTCCGCGCTGAAGACCGCACGCTGACTGACGACGAGGCCTCCGAGGCTCGTCTCAAGGCTGCGGAAGCCGCGGCGGCTCGTTTCGGAGCAGAAATGCGCGCATAAAACACGCGGTTCCTACACACCCCACTGCATACTTTGCATTGGGGTGCATAAATGCTAGAGTGTGTTCATGGCACTCAAGGTAGCAGTAGCAGGAGCAACAGGATATGCAGGCGGCGAGATTCTGCGCCTGTTGTTGAATCATCCGCAATATCTTGCAGGCGAGCTTGAAATCGGCGCGCTGACCGGAAACTCGAATGCCGGTCAGCCTGTCGCCGAGCTTATGCCGCATCTTCCGCAGCTGGCGGACCGAGTGATTGAAACAACCTCGGTGGACACCCTCGCGGGCCACGATGTTGTCTTCCTTGGATTACCGCACGGCCACTCCGCAGAAATCGGGGCGGCGCTTCCCGAAGACGTCGTGGTCATTGACTGCGCGGCAGACTTCCGCCTCCAAAACTCGGAGGATTGGGAAACCTTCTATGGTTCCGCGCATGCGGGCACCTGGCCGTATGGCATTCCGGAGATGCCTGGTCACCGCGAGCAGATCCAAGGAGCTCGTCGTATAGCGGTGCCCGGCTGCTTCCCAACGGGCGCAACCCTGGCCACCATGCCTGCCGTCGAAGCCGGCATCATCAAACCGGACTTGGCCTTCGTGTCCGTCACCGGCGTCTCTGGGGCGGGGAAGAAGGCATCGGTGCCACTGCTGGGATCGGAAACCATGGGCTCGCTGAAGGCATATAACACCGCGGGCAAGCACCGCCACACCCCGGAGATCCGACAGAACCTGAGCGAAGTCACCGATCTGGACGTGAACGTGAGCTTCACTCCGGTTTTGGCACCACTGCCACGCGGCATCCTCACGACGGCAACAGCCCCGCTGGCCGAAGGCGTGACCACGGATGTGGCGCGCAAGGTCTACGAAGAGTTCTACGCAAACGAGCCATTCGTCTACCTCTTGCCGGAAGGCGTTCAGCCTCAGACCCAGAACATCGTTGGTTCGAATATGTGCCACGTGCAGGTCGAAGCCGATGTAAATGCTGGAAAACTGTTGATGACAAGTGCGATTGATAACTTGACGAAGGGAACCGGCGGCGCTGCCGTGCAGTGCATGAATATTGCGCTCGGTTTCGATGAAGTTGCTGGTCTGCCACAAGCAGGCGTCGCCCCTTAACCCGTTGTACCGATTAGAAAGATTTCACTCATGAGCACTCACGGAATTACCTCACCAGCTGGCTTTAGCGCAGCGGCCACCGCGGCTGGGATCAAGCCCTCCGGGAACCCAGACATGGCGTTGGTTGTGAACAACGGCCCAGACTTCAACGCGGCAGCGGTATTTACGCGCAACCGTGTGGTTGCCTCTCCGGTCAAGGTGACTCGTGAGGCGATCAAGGATGGCCAGCTCAAGGCTGTGCTGTTCAATTCCGGTAACGCTAATGCCTGTAACGGTGTTCAAGGCGACAAGGATGCCGTGGAAATGCAGGCGGCCGCGGGCCAGGCCGTGGGTGTGGACGCAAATGATGTTGCGGTGTGCTCCACCGGTCTTATCGGCGAGCTGCTTCCGATGGACAACGTCCGCGCCGGCGTTGCCGCAGTTTCTGGTGGCCTGGGCGATCACGGCCACGACGCGGCAGTGGCGATCATGACCACGGACACCGTGAGCAAGGAAGCCTACTTTCAGGGCAACGGTTGGTCCATGGGCGCGATGGGCAAGGGTGTGGGCATGATGGCTCCATCCTTGGCCACCATGTTGGTCACCATCACCAC
Organism: Corynebacterium lubricantis DSM 45231; assembly: GCF_000379425.1. Lineage (GTDB taxonomy): Bacteria > Actinomycetota > Actinomycetes > Mycobacteriales > Mycobacteriaceae > Corynebacterium > Corynebacterium lubricantis. Next base: position 12,206 of record NZ_KB902188.1, on the reverse strand, counting down.
CGATGCGAAGGCAACTCCTGAGGCATTGGACCAGGCGCTGCGTCAGGCCTCGAAGGTCACCTTCGACACCCTCGACATCGATGGTTCGACCTCCACCAATGACACCGTGATTATCATGGCTTCCGGTGCCTCCGGTGTGGAACCAACGCAGGAGGAACTGAACCAGGCCGTGCTTGAGGTCAGCTCGAGCATCGCGGATCAGATGCAGGCCGACGCGGAAGGCGTGACCAAGCGCGTCACCATCAACGTCCAGGGCACCACCACCGACGAGCAGGCGCTCAACGCGGCCCGCACCCTCGGGCGCGACAATCTGTTCAAGTGCGCCATGTTCGGCTCCGACCCAAACTGGGGTCGCGTGCTGGCAGCCGTGGGCATGGCCGATGCGGACATGGACCCAGACAACATCTCCGTGTACTTCAATAACCAGGCCGTATGTGAAAAGACCACGGGCACGCCAGGTGCGCGCGAGGTGGATCTCAGCGGTGCAGACATTGACGTACTCGTTGACCTGGGTACCGGTGGAGAAGGCAAGGCGATGGTGCGTACCACCGACCTGTCACACGATTACGTGGAAATCAACTCGGCGTACAGCAGCTAAGGAAATAGACATGGATGACTTGATGAAAGGCGTCAACAGCGAGGTACGCGCAAACGTCCTCGCAGAGGCACTGCCGTGGCTCAAGCACTTCCGCGACAAGATTGTCGTGGTGAAATACGGCGGCAACGCCATGATCGACGAGTCGCTCAAGGAAGCGTTCGCAGCCGACATGGTTTTCCTGCGCACCGTAGGCGCGAAGCCCGTGGTCGTGCACGGTGGTGGCCCGCAGATCACCGATATGTTGAAGCGCGTCAACCTCGACGGGGAGTTCAAGGGCGGGTTCCGCGTGACCACCCCAGAGGTCATGGAAATCGTGCGCATGGTGCTTTTCGGCCAGGTCGGGCGTGACCTTGTTGGCCTGATCAATAGCCACGGTCCTTACGCGGTGGGCACCACCGGCGAGGACGCACGGCTCTTCACCGCCGAGAAGCGCTACGTAAACGTCGACGGCAAAGAAACCGACATCGGCCTCGTGGGCGACATTGTGGACGTGAACCCTGAGGCCGTGATGGACATCATCGAGGCGGGCAGAATACCCGTGGTCTCCGGCATCGCCCCAGGCACCGACGGCAATGTGTACAACATCAACGCCGATTCCGCTGCCGGTGCGCTAGCTGAGGCGATTGGCGCGGAACGCCTGGTCATCCTCACCAACGTAGAGGGCCTCTACACCGACTGGCCAAACAAGGACTCGCTGGTGTCCAAGATGGAAGTGGACAAGCTAGAGGAGATCCTGCCCACGCTTGATGCCGGCATGATCCCGAAAATGGAGTCCTGTCTGCGCGCCGTGCGTGGGGGAGTCAAGGCCGCACACGTGATCGATGGTCGCATCGCACACTCGGTCCTCCTCGAGCTGATGACCATGGGCGGTATCGGCACCATGGTGCTGCCAGAAGAATACGAACGCGCAGATTACCCAGACGGAACCGTCTTCAGAAAGGACGTGAAGTAGGTTGAGCAACCTATCCACCAAGTGGGGCGAAGTGTTGATGAACAACTACGGCACCCCACAAATCCAACTCGTCTCGGGCCACGGCGCTACCGTCACCGATAACGAGGGCAAAGAGTACATCGACATGCTCGCGGGCATTGCGGTGAACTCCCTCGGCCACGGCCACCCCGACATCGTCGCGGCTGTATCCAAGCAGGTCGGCGAGCTGGCACACGTGTCCAACCTGTTCATCACGGAACCAGCCGTCAACGTGGCTGAGGAACTGATCAAGCGCTTCGGCGACGATTCCGCCCGCGTCTTCTTCTGCAACTCCGGCGGCGAGGCCAACGAGGCAGCCCTGAAGATCTCGCGTCTGACCGGCCGCAAGCGCGTGCTTGCAGCACACCACGGCTTCCACGGACGCACCATGGGTTCGCTCGCGCTCACGGGCCAGCCAGATAAGCGCGAACCATTCGCACCGCTGGTCCCAGGAGTGGAGTTCTACCCTTACGGTGACATCGACTTCCTCCGCAAGCAGGTAGAAATCAACGCCAGCGACGTGGCAGCCATCTTCTTGGAGCCGATCCAGGGCGAGACGGGTGTTATCCCGGCACCGGAGGGCTTCCTCAAGGCGGTTCGCGAGCTGTGCGACGAGCACGGCATCCTCATGATCGTCGACGAAGTCCAAACTGGTGTCGGCCGTACCGGAGACTTCTTCGCCTTCCAGCACGACGGCGTTGTACCCGACGTGGTCACCATGGCGAAGGCACTCGGCGGCGGCCTGCCGATTGGTGCCACCATCGCTCGTGGCAAGGCTGCCGAGCTCTTCCAACCTGGCGCGCATGGCACGACTTTCGGTGGCAACCCGGTGGCGTGTGCCGCAGCCCAGGCAGTGCTGAGCGTGGTGGACGATAAGTTCATCGCAGACGTGAAGCACAAGGGCGAGGTGCTCGTCGCAAAGCTCAAGCAGCTCGACGGAGTGGTCGACGTCCGCGGTCGCGGCCTCATGCTCGGCGTCGTGCTCGACGAGCCACTGGCGAAGCAAGCCGTTACCGAGGGCTACAACCAGGGCGTGATCTTGAACGCGCCTTCCGCCGACGTGATCCGGCTGACACCAGCGCTGATTATCTCGGACGAGGAAATCGATACAGCCGTCACGCGCATCGGCGCAACAATCACCGCATTGAAAGGAGAGGAGTAGATATGCCACACAATTTTTTGGCTGACGACGATCTCACGCCCCAGGAACAAGCCGAGGTGCTTGACTTGGCGGCTGAGCTGAAGCGGGCGCCGTTTTCGAAGCGTCCGTTGGAGGGGCCGAAGTCGGTGGCGGTGTTGTTTGACAAGTCGTCGACACGCACGCGTTTTTCCTTCGACGCGGGCATCGCGCAACTCGGCGGACATGCGATCGTGACCGAGACCGGCAACTCGCAGATGGGCAAAGGCGAGACCTACCAGGACACGGGCGCGGTGCTCTCGCGCTTCGTGGAAATGATCGTGTGGCGCACCTACGCGCACTCAAATCTGACCGATATGGCAGAGACCGCGACCGTGCCGATTATCAATTCGCTTTCCGACGACCTGCATCCCTGCCAGATCCTGGCCGACCTGCAGACCGTGATCGAGAATCTTTGCCCTGAGGAAGGACCGGCGGGTCTGAAGGGCAAGAGGGCCGTCTACCTGGGCGACGGCGACAACAACATGGCCAACTCGTACATGATTGGTTTCGCTACCGCGGGCATGGACATCTCCATCGTGGGGCCTGAGGGATTCCTGCCGAAGCAGGAGTTCATCGACCGCGCCCGCATCCGCGGCGATGAGACCGGAGCGACGGTGACCGTGACCTCGGATACCGCTGAGGTCGAAGGGGCCGACGTGGTGATCACCGACACCTGGGTGTCCATGGGCATGGAGAATGACGGCAAGGATCGTCGTACCCCGTTCCTTCCGTACCAGGTCAACGGCGAGCTGATGGGCAAGGCCAAGGACGACGCGATCTTCCTGCACTGCCTGCCTGCCTACCGTGGAAACGAGGTCGCCGCCGAGGTCATCGATGGCCCGCAGTCCCGCGTCTTCGACGAGGCGGAGAACCGCATGCACGCGCAGAAGGCCTTGATGGTCTGGCTGCTGGAGCACCAGTAACATGACCGCCCCAGCATCTCGCACCGCGCGCCAAGCCAGGATCTTAGACATCCTGGCGAACTCGCGGGTGACTTCGCAGGTTCAACTCTCGGAGTTGCTTCTCGACGAGGGCATCGACATCACCCAGGCCACACTCTCACGAGACCTGGATGAACTCGGGGCAGTCAAGGTGCGCCCAGCCTCGGGCGGCCGCGCGTACTACACCGTCAACACCCAAGACCAGACGCTGGCGCAAGCCTCGTCGGGCCCGCGGGATAAGCTGCGGCGCATGCTCGAGGAGCTTGTCGTGTCCGTGGACTATTCTGCGAATATCGCCGTGCTGCGCACCCCACCCGGGGCCGCACAGTATCTGGCCAGCTACATCGACCGGGTCGGGCTCGAGTCGGTGGTGGGCACCATCGCTGGAGACGACACGATCTTTGTCCTCGCGCGCGATCCTGTCACAGGCAAACAGCTGGCCAGGGATCTAGCAGCAACGCCTGAACAAGAGCCCGAATAAATGCCCAAGCAAGTCCTGTCTAGCCAGGCAGGTACTCTAAGAAATATTGAACTTCGAAAACTTCGAAAATAGGAGAAAACATGTCAAACCGCGTTATTCTCGCCTACTCAGGCGGCCTGGATACCTCCGTTGCTATCCCTTACCTCGGTGAAATGACCGGCGGTGAAGTTGTTGCAGTCTCGCTCGACCTGGGCCAGGGCGGCGAAGACATGGAGTCCGTGCGCCAGCGCGCGCTGGACTGTGGCGCGGTTGAGTCCATCGTCATCGACGCGAAGGACGAATTCGCTGAGGAATACTGCCTGCCTACCATCAAGGCCAACGGCAAGTACATGAAGCAGTACCCACTGGTCTCTGCAATTTCTCGCCCGCTCATTGTGAAGCACCTCGTTGAGGCTGCCAAGGAGCACGGCGGCACCCACGTGTCGCACGGCTGCACCGGCAAGGGCAATGACCAGGTTCGTTTCGAGGTGGGCTTCCGCAACCTGGATCCTTCCCTCGAAATCATCGCTCCTGCTCGTGACTATGCATGGACCCGCGACAAGGCCATCGCCTACGCCGAGAAGATCAACCTGCCAATCGAGCAGTCCGCTTCCTCGCCATACTCCATCGACCAGAACGTGTGGGGCCGCGCTGTTGAGACCGGCTTCCTCGAGGACCTGTGGAACCCACCAACAAAGGACCTCTACGCCTACACCGAGGATCCAAACCTGGGCAACGCTCCTGACGAGGTCATCATTTCCTTCGAGGCCGGCAAGCCTGTCGCCATCGACGGCAAGCCTGTCACCATGCTCGAGGCCATCGAAGAGATGAACCGTCGTGCAGGCGCACAGGGCATCGGCCGCCTGGACATGGTCGAGGACCGTCTCGTGGGCATCAAGTCCCGCGAGATCTACGAAGCACCTGGCGCCGTTGCCCTGATCACGGCACACGAGGCTCTCGAGGACGTCACCGTCGAGCGCGAGCTGGCTCGCTACAAGCGCGGCATCGACGCACGTTGGTCCGAGGAGGTCTACGACGGTCTGTGGTACTCGCCACTGCACACCTCGCTCACCGCGTTCATCGACTCCACCCAGGAGAATGTCACCGGCGATATCCGCATGGTTATGCGTGCTGGCACCTGCGTGGTCAACGGTCGTCGTTCCAACAGCTCGCTGTATGACTTCAACCTGGCTACCTACGACACCGGCGATTCCTTCGACCAGACCGCGGCAAAGGGCTTCGTCCAGCTGCACGGTCTGTCCTCCCAGATTGCCAACAAGCGCGACCGCGAGGCAGGCCAGAACTAATGCAGCAGCACGGTACCAACGAGGGAGCTCTCTGGGGCGGTCGCTTCTCGGGCGGCCCTTCGGAGGCCATGTTCGCGCTCTCGGTGTCCACCCACTTCGACTGGGTGCTCGCACCCTACGACGTGTTGGCTTCGAAGGCTCACGCCAAGGTTCTCAATAGAGCAGGATTGCTTAACGACGATGACCTGGCCTCCATGCTTGCCGGGCTCGATCAGTTGGGCGCAGATGTGGCAGATGGCAGCTTTACTCCTGATGCCACCGACGAAGATGTCCACGGAGCCATGGAACGTGGCCTGATCGACCGCGTCGGCCCTGAGGTTGGTGGCCGTCTGCGTGCTGGCCGTTCCCGCAACGACCAGGTGGCAGCCATGTTCCGCATGTGGCTGCGCGACGCTTTGCGCGATGTCGCTCTCGACGTGACTGACCTGGTGGACGCGCTCGTCGCTCAGGCAAAGGCGCATCCGGATGCGATCATGCCTGGTAAGACCCACTTTCAGGCAGCCCAGCCGATCCTGCTCGCGCACTCTCTGCTCGCACATGCGCAGCCGTTGCTGCGCGATCTTGAGCGGATCCAGGATCTGGACAAGCGCCTCGCCGTGTCTCCGTATGGCTCGGGTGCGTTGGCGGGTTCGTCGCTGCACCTCGATCCAGAGGCGATCGCCGAGGAGCTCGGTTTCGATTCCGCAACCGACAACTCCCTCGACGGCACTTCCTCGCGCGATTTCGCCTCCGAGGCGGCGTACGTTCTGGCGCAGATCTCCGTGGATCTTTCTCGCTTCGCTGAGGAGATCATCGCGTGGTCCACGCCAGAGTTCGGCTACATCACCCTCCACGACGCGTGGTCCACCGGTTCTTCGATCATGCCGCAGAAGAAGAACCCTGACGTGGCTGAGCTGACCCGTGGCAAGTCTGGTCGCTTGATCGGTAATCTCGCAGGTCTGCTTGCCACGCTCAAGGCACAGCCTCTGGCGTACAACCGTGACCTGCAGGAGGACAAGGAACCCGTAATTGATTCGGTAAACCAGCTCAAGCTGCTGCTCCCGGCACTGACGGGCCTGACTTCTACCTTGGTTTTCCACGAGGATCGGATGCGCGAGCTCGCACCGCAGGGCTACACCCTGGCCACCGACCTGGCCGAGTGGATGGTGCGCCAAGGCGTGCCTTTCCGCGAGGCACACGAGGCCTCCGGCGCCTGTGTCCGCATCGCGGAGTCCCACGGCGTGGATCTAGTCGAACTTTCCGACGAGGAGCTGGCCAGCGTGGATTCCCGGCTCACCCCAGAAGTCCGCGAGGTACTCACCATCGATGGCGCCGTTGCCTCCCGCGATACTCGTGGCGGCACCGCGCGTCCGCGCGTGGAGGAGCAGCGCGAGCGTGTCGAGGCGAAAAACGCCGAGTACCGCTCGTGGGCGGAAACGCCGGTGCGCAGCTAGGCGGTTAGTACATTTGCACTGCAAACCAGCCAGGAGTGCCATAAGCTAAGCACATGAGTCCTGGTTCAAACACCAAGAACAACGGGAGATCGAAATCCGTTGTCCTTGGTGTTCTTTTGGTTGTAGTGGCGGTAGTAGCAGTAGTGCTCGGCAGGTTTGTGTTGCCCAACACCGACCTGCGCTCGCTCAATCCTCTGGCTGGTTTTTCCACCACGCAGGTCAGCGGGGTAGTCGGTTCTGAAAAGGCCGGATTCTTCCGGGACCCGGATGTAGAAAAGCGGTTCCGCCAACTTGGCTATGAGGTCAATGTCACCACAGCCGGCTCGCGTGAGATCGCCGAGCAAACCGACCTTTCGCAGTACGATTTCGCCTCACCATCGTCGGGCCCAGCCACCGAAAAGGTCGAGCGCCAATCCTCCGACTACACGGCGTCCTATCCGTTCTATTCTCCGATGGGTGTGGCCACCTTCGAACCCATCGTCGAAATCCTCAAGCGCGAAGGTCTCGTGCGCGAGGACAATGGGATGCAAGTCCTCGATGTCGCCGGATTTACCGAATTAGCCACGTCGAATACCCGTTGGCGCGACCTCGGCAGTGAATTTCCCTCGCCGCGAACGGTGCAGATTTCCACCACCGATATTCGCACCTCAAATTCGGCCGCGATGTACCTGTCGATCTTGTACTGGGTGTTTACCAACGAGAATCCTGAATTGGCCAGCAACAATGACGAACTCGTCCGGCAAATCACCCCGTTCTTCGCGGGGCAAGGCTACACGGCCTCGAGCTCGGCCGGCCCGTTCGCGGACTACCTCAGCCAGGGCATGGGCGCCGCACCAATGGTCATGGTCTATGAGGCACAGTTCCTCGGCGAGCAGATGTCACCGAACTCGCGTATCGACGATTCCCACGTCCTGCTCTACCTCGACCCGACTGTCCAGGCAAACCACGGTGTCGTCGGAATGAATGAGGCCGGTTCTGAGGTCGGTCGCCTGCTCACCGAGGATGCTGAGCTGCAGGAGCTAGCGGCCCGCCACGGGTTCCGCCCCAGCAACTCCGAGATCTTTTCCGAGGTCATGAGTGAACATGGCTTGACGCCACCCGTAGATTATGTGGCCTCGGTCGATCTGCCGTCTTATGACCAGCTCGAACTCTTGATTACTGAGGTGGGCAAGGCGTATACAACGCCACCTCGAGACGACCCTGAAACCACCACCCCCGAGACGACGGAGACCAACTAATGAAACGCATACAAGCACTCCTCGTTGCCATCCTGGCATCCGTCGGTCTTGTGGCCTGTGGCTCGTCGCCAAGCGTGGGCTCGCTCTTTGGCTCGAACTTTAACGACGAGCCACTCACCATCGTCGCCGCCACCGAGCTCCAGGACCTTGAGCCGTTGGTGCAGAGCGCTTCAGACGATCTTGGATTTCCGATCGAGCTGCAATTTCCAAGCGGAACGCTGGAAAACTCGCAGAACCTGTTAGCAGGGGAGTTCGACGGGCAAGTGGACGCGACCTGGTTCGCGACGAACCGATACGTCGACCTCATCGGCGCCTCGTCGAAGCTCGCCGACGAAACCAAGATTGCCACCAGCCCGGTCGCTTTCGGAGTCTGGGAAGAATCTGCCCAGCGACTCGGCTGGGACACCCACCAGCCGACCTGGGCTGAGTTTGCCCAAGCGGCAGAAGCCGGCGATTTCACCTTCGGCATGACGGATCCGTCGACCTCCAATTCCGGTTTCTCCGCGCTCGTCTCCGTGGCAACAGCGCTTTCCGATACTGGACAGGCGTTGAACCAGGCCGACATCGCCACCATCTCTGAGCCGATGACGCAGTTGTACCAGGCGCAGGACATGGTGTCCGGCTCGTCCGGCTGGCTTGCGGACTCCTTCGTCGAATCGCCCGGCAAAGTGGACGCTATTGTCAACTACGAATCCACGTTGTACCAGCTTCGCGACGAAGGCCATCCCATCACCGTGATCGTCCCGCAGGACGGAGTGATTTCGGCCGATTACCCGCTGTCTACCATGGCTCAGCCGTCCGACAGCGAAGCCGGCGACAAAGTCCAAGCCTTAAGCGAGTGGTTGCTCGAGCACCAAGACGATATCGCGCAGACTTACCGGCGCCCAGTTGGCCAAGTCTCAGCGATGCCCGCCGAGCTCGAGCAGCAGCAAGTGATTGAACTGGCCTTCCCGGGAGACCAGGCGGTCGTCGATACGCTCTTGAATTCTTATAACAATGAGTACCGCCAACCTGGATCGACGACGTTCGTCCTGGATACCTCTGGGTCGATGGAAGGCGAGCGGTTGGAGTCGCTGCAGGTGATCATGCGCTCGCTGATCAACGGCGATGCGGCGACGTCGACGGGTGATGTGGCGCTGCGCGACAACGAGCAGGTCACCGTGCGCGGATTCGATCAAGCTAACCCGCCGACCACGGTTGTGTTTGACCGCGAAGATCCCGGTGTGCGGGCCGACCTTGAGTACTACGTCAACGGTTTGCAGGCGCAAGGCTATACGCCGTTGTACCAGTCGCTTCTCGACGCCTTACGTGACGCTGACACACAGCACGGCATTCCGACGATTGTGTTGCTCAGCGACGGCATCGTGACCGAGGGACCGAACTATCCGATGTTCCTCGACGAGTATGAGAGCCTGCCCGCAGACAAGAAAGAAATTCCGGTATTCGTGATCCTGTACGGCGAGGCCAGCGTGGAGGAGATGAACGGGGTGGCAGACTTGACCGGTGGGGAAGTCTTCGACGCCATGGGCGGCGACCTCGATGCAGCATTTAAGGAGATCCGTGCCTTCCAATAGTGAATCTGCCGACAACACAGGTGTGAACACGAACTTTTTTAAGTCGCGCAAGAACCTGGTGGGAATTATCGCCGCCGTGCTGGTGATTGTGATCCACCTCGCGGTGGGTCTTGGCGCTCTGTGGCCCGTGGTTGCCGTTGCTGCCTGGGGTGCCGGCGCTGTGCTGACTCCCGAGAAGAAGCAAAAAGAGCTGCCGAAACCGGCCGTACCGGCTCCCGTGACCCTCGAGCGCACGCTGCAGGCCACCCTGAACCAACTTGGGCATGCGAATCCGCCGCGCGAGGTCCTCGATCAGGCACGCGTGCTCAGCCAGAATGCCCGTTTCGTGCTTGCCGAGTGGGATTCCATGGAATCCGCGCCCGATCAGCAGCAAAGCGTGTGGAATATCATCGAGATCTACCTGCCCGAGGTGGTCACCACCTACCTCGATGCGCCTGATCTCCATCTGCCCTCAGCTGTTGACCACGTGCTTGACTCGCTGTACACGCTCACCACCGCGCTTGAATCCATCAAACAGGCCATTTTGGACAACAACGTTCGCGCCCTCGACTCCCAGGCCAGGATGTTGCGCTCAAAGTTTGGCAACCTGCCGGGGCTCAACGGTAACCCAGAGGCAGAGAACGGGTAAGGTAATCAACCATGAGTCTTGATCCGAAACTGCTCGAAGTACTGGTCTGTCCCAAGGACAAGGGCCCACTGACCTATCTGGAAGATGAACAGCTCTTGGTCAACGAGCGGCTCGGCATTGCCTATCGCATCGATGAAGGCATCCCAGTATTGCTTATCGACGAAGCACAGCCCTGGACCCCATCCGCATAATTTATCAATTTATCAATTCATCTTAAAGGAACACCTTTGTCATCGACGAACATCATTGACGAGCTCACTTGGCGTGGCCTGATCAACCAATCCACCGATCTGGACGAACTGCGCAAGGCTACCGAAGAGCCCATCTCTCTCTACTGCGGTTTTGACCCCACCGGTCCTTCGCTGCACGCCGGCCACCTGGTACCACTGTTGATGCTGCGCCGCTTCCAAGAAGCTGGGCACCGTCCATTGGTTCTTGCTGGCGGTGCCACCGGCATGATCGGTGACCCACGCGACGTGGGGGAGCGCTCCATGAATTCCGTGGACACTGTTGAGGAATGGTCCGAGCGAATTTCCGGTCAGCTTTCCCGTTTTGTTTCCTTCGAGGGTGACAATGCTGCGCAGCTGGTGAACAACAATGACTGGACGAAGGATATGTCCGTGATCACGTTCCTGCGTGACATTGGCAAGCACTTTCCGCTGTCCACCATGCTCTCGCGTGACACCGTGAAGCGTCGTCTGGAAAATGACGGCATTTCCTACACCGAGTTTTCGTACATGCTGCTCCAAGCCAACGACTTTGTGCAGCTGCGTCGCAACTACGACTGCATCCTCCAGGTTGGTGGCGGCGATCAGTGGGGCAACCTGGTAGCTGGCGTTGACCTGAACCGTCGCATGGATTCCGAACAGGTCCACGCGCTCACCGTGCCTTTGGTCACCGACTCCGAAGGCAAGAAGTTCGGCAAGTCCACTGGTGGCGGCTCGCTCTGGCTCGACCCAGAGATGACCAGCCCGTACACCTGGTACCAGTACTTCATCAATGCCTCTGACGCTGACGTGATCCGTTACCTGCGTTGGTTCACTTTCCTGACCAAGGAAGAGCTCGATGAGCTCGAGGTCGAGGTTGCCGAGCGTCCATTCAAGCGCGAGGCACAGAAGCGCCTTGCCCAGGAAATGACCAATTTGGTGCACGGCACTGAGGCAACCAAGGCAGTCGAACTTGCATCTCAGGCACTCTTCGGCCGTGCCGACCTGGAAGACCTGGATGAAAAGACCCTGGCATCTTCGGTTTCGGAAACCGAGGTATTCGAGGTTGCCCCTGGAGAAGCGCGCACAATCGTGGATCTGCTTGTGGGTACTGGTCTCGTAGATTCCCGCGGTGCAGCACGCCGCGCCATCAAGGAGGGCGGCGCCTACGTGAACAACCAGCGTGTTGATTCCGAAGAGTGGGAACCACAGTCCGAGGACCTCCTGCACGGAAAGTGGCTCGTGCTGCGTCGCGGCAAGAAGAACTTTGCCGGCGTGAAGATCACCGGATAATCGTCTAGCCCAAACAACAAACCGCATTCTATTGAATGCGGTTTTTGTGCTTCTACCTGGCGATTTGTTGTTGTGTTGGTGGGTGTGTAGATTTATGTGAGTCAGCGAGACCGACAACGCCCCGCTAAGACCTACAGGGTCTGGTGAGATGGTGGTCAGGAAAACTACCGCTGGACTAAGAAATTAAGTTATATGCCGAGAACATGGTTTTGACTTTCGTTCAGATTGTGTTTAAGGTTGATCAAGCTGCTTCAGACAAGGTTAACGCTTAGTTAACTGCGTGTGGGTGTGCAAGTGTTGTGTGAGAACTCGATAGTGTGCCAATGTACTTTTGTTTGTGTGTTGGTTTGTGTGCTTGGTTGTTTCCCTGCCGCATAG
>NZ_KB902187.1 GCF_000379425.1 Corynebacterium lubricantis DSM 45231 | reverse complement strand
GAGGCTCTGGTGGCGTAAGGAATCCTGTTCCGTCAGCGGTCAGTTCATCGCTGAGTCAACCGCTGGCGGATACACCACTCAAAAGGACTTGACCGCTTTCGCAGGACATCCTGCGCGCGATCAACAAAAAAGTCGATGCTGCGCAGCCCGATTTTCATGCCTTCCTAAGCGTCTATGCCACGCCTTCGGAGAGCCTGTGCGATCGCTTTGCAGAGCTCGATCGCGCTCGCTTCGGCGAGGTCGCAGGTGTCAATGACCGCGGATACTACGAAAATTCCTTCCATTTCCCCAGTTACCTGGACACGAATCCGGTGGCCAAGATCAGCTTCGAGGCTGAATACACGCCGCTGACTCCCGGCGGATTCATGTTCTATGTTGAGGCTCCGAACCTTACCGATAACCCCGCGGCCTTCGAGGCGATTTGGGACGAGGCCTACGACCATGTGGGCTACTTCGGCATCAATTCCCCTGCCGACGTGTGCTTCGTATGCGACTTCGAGGGCGAGTTTACCTGCGATAGACACGGTTATGTGTGCCCCTCGTGTGGGAATCGTGACGAGACCAAGGCCAACGTGATTCGCCGCCTGTGCGGGTACCTCGGCGCGCCGATGAAGCGGCCGGTGGTGGCCGGCAAGCAGGAGGAGATTGCGAGCCGTGTCAAGCATGCTTAACGACGAACGCTCCCGCACCTTCGCCCAAACCGATACCTTTACAATCGCCGACTATAAACCCTTCCAGGTCCTCGACGGTCCGGGGCTGCGCTGCTCGCTGTACGTCAGCTACTGCACATTCAACTGTGCCGGGTGCTACAACAAGGCCGCGCAGAAGAAGGGATACGGCGAAGAATATACCCCTGAACTGGAGGAACGTATCCTCTCGGATCTGGCTAATCCCCATGTCGCGGGGCTGACATTATGCGGCGGCGAGCCGATGCTCAGCGCGAAGTGGCTGCTCCCGCTGGTGACTCGGGTGCGCCGCGAGCTGCCGGAGAAAACCGTGTGGTCCTATACCGGATACCGCTTCGAAATCCTGCGTCAGTTCCGCGACGAACGAGCAGAGCTGCTAAGTCTCCTCGACGTTGTCATCGATGGGCAATTCATTAGGGAACTACGCGACGAAGGCCACTTGCTTCCATTCCGTGGTTCGAGCAATCAGCGACTTATCGACGTGAAATCGTCGTTAAGTACTGGCGATGTGGTCGAACTACAGCAAACCGAGACGATCGAAGCCCTCCGCTAAACCGTCCTCGGTGACATCGGCGACGACGATGTCGGCCTCGGCCTTGACCTCCTCGGTGGCGTTGCCCATGGCCACGCCGGTGGCGCAGACCTGGAACATGGGGATATCGGGGATGGCATCGCCAAACGCTGCGGTGTGCTCGATGCTTTCGCCGAGGTGATCAAGGAGTTTGTGAATAGCAATGTCCTTCGAAATGCCCGCTGGGCGGACATCGCCGAAGAGCTTTTTGCCCTCGTGCCCGCCCCAGGTGCCGTGCTCGAAGCCGGGGAACGTGTCGCGGGTGGCCTCGAAATCCTCCAGAGTGTTCAGCACATAGCTGATCTTGTTCACGTCGTCGCGGTCTTTGTCCTGGCCGACGATGATCCCGTGGAAGGCATCCAAAACTGAGGTGAAATTGGCGCGGTCCTCGGGTTTTGTATACGCATAAACAGCGTCACGGGCGCCCTCCTCGAAGCCGTCGGAGGCATAGAGGCCCGAGTTGGCTTCGAGGTAGTAGACAATGTTTCGCTGCTTGAACCAAGAGCGAAAGGCGCTGACGGAGTTGAGCGGGAGCTTGTTGTGGAAGATCACTTCGCCGTCGGATTCAACGTAGCCGCCATTGGCGCCGATCATGCCGTCGATGTCGAGGTTCCAGATTGCTGCGCTGATTTCTGCTCGCGAGCGACCGGTGTTCACGTAAACGCGGTGTCCGTTCTTGCGGGCGGCCGCAATAGCGTGGCCTGCGGAGTCGGGGATGTGGTTGGTGTAGTCGACCAGGGTTCCATCGATATCGAGAAAGACGATCATGGGTTCAGCCTAGCCAAGGACCGAGCGGAGTAGGGGTGTGATGTGTCACCAACCGATTGACTTTGTGACCAATATTTCTCATACTAAGAACTGTCATACTTTTCTCCTTGAAATGTGGCTTGTGACCCGCAAACGGGGCAAGACCTAAGACATGCACTTACGCATGGCTTGGGTCTTTTTGCATTTTCGGGAGAACCTAATGAAAGGAAGAGGATCCCGATGGCAAATAAAACGGCCTTTGAATCCTTAGCCCAAAACGTGGTCGATGACCTCGGTGGGCCTGACAACATCAAGTCATTTACGCACTGCGCGACCAGGCTGCGTTTCGTGGTCAAAGACAGTGATAAGGCTGATCTTGACGCGGTGAACGAAGTCGACGGCGTGATTACCGCGATCAAAGCTGGTGGCCAGCACCAGGTCGTGGTGGGCAACGACGTGCCTTATGCCTACGAAGCCGTGATGGATATTCCCGGCATGGCCAAGAAGTCGGTGAAGGATCAGACCGACGGCGATGAAGTCGATGAAGAGGAAGAAGGTGAAGGCGAAAAGAAGAGCATTGTCGATAAATTCATCGACCTGATCTCGGCCCTGATCACCCCGCTGATCTGGCCACTGGCCGGTATCGCGCTGGGTAAGGCAGCGCTGACCCTTGCTACCAACTTCAACTGGTTGAACCCAGAATCCACGACGTACATCATCCTCAACGCTGCGTACGACGGATTGTTCTACTTCCTGCCGATGTTCCTGGCGGTCACCGCGGCGAGAAGGTTTAAGTGTAACGAGTTCGTGGCCATGGCCACCGCCGCTGCGCTGCTCTACCCAAGCATCGTCGAGCTTGCTTCTAGCGGTCAGGAGGTCACCTTCTTTGGCATCCCGGTGATCATGATGACCTACTCCTCGTCGGTCATCCCGATTGTTGTAGCCATCTGGGTTCAGAGTTACCTAGAGCGCTGGCTGAACAAGGTACTGCCTTCCTCTATCCGCAACTTCACCACGCCTCTTCTGACCGTGACCGTGATGGTGCCGCTGACTCTGATGACCGTAGGTCCCGCTACCGTGACCCTGTCGAACTGGATCTCCGATGGAATTGGTGTCGTCTTTGAGTACGTTCCATGGTTGGCAGGCGCGCTGCTGGGCGCCTTCTGGCAGGTGTTCGTGATGTTCGGTCTGCACTGGGGCTTCGTTCCAGTGATGCTCAACGACATTGCTACCCAAGGCTTCTCGTACATCACCTCGCCTCTGATGGCTGCAGTGCTGGCGCAGGCTGGCGTCGTTCTGGCAGTTGCACTGCGATCGAAGAACGCTGCTCGTCGTAAAGTGGCCGGTCCAGCCGCACTGTCGGCCTTCCTCGCCGGTATTACGGAACCTGCCGTGTACGGCGTGAACTTGCCGCTGAAGATTCCGTTCTACATTGGTCTTGGCGCAGGCGCCGTCGGCGGCGCCATCATTGGTGCCGGCCGCAACGCTTTCGACGCCTTCGTCTTCCCATCGCTGCTGGCATTCCCAGCAGGCATGAACCATGGTTCCTTTAGCGCACTGGTAATTGGCTCGGCTGTTGCTGCTGTCCTCGGCTTCGTAGTCACCTACTTCGCGATGCCATGGATTGAGAAAAAGTATGACCCGGATGTTAAAAAAGCTACTGCGGAGGCCGCAAAGGATAACCCCTCGGCCATGGCTACAGCAGAAGGCGCAGATTTGAAGGAGACTTCAGCTCAGCCGGTAGCAGCAGGTGCTGGGGCGGGCGCAGCCGCAGCTAGTGTAGCAACCGCTACAGCCACCGAAACTGAAACGGCGACCGCTACCGCGACTGAAACGGCCACTGTCGGCGCGGCCATGGACGGTACCTTGATGCAACTTGACCAGGTACCTGACGAGGTCTTCGCCTCCGGAGCCATGGGTGCAGGTATCGCCATCGAGCCAACGACTGGCGAGGTCTATGCACCGGTCGCAGGCAAGATGGTCGCGGTGCAAAAGACCGGCCACGCTTATGGAATTAAGGGTGATAATGGAGTGGAAGTCCTGGTTCACGTTGGTATCGACACCGTGAAGATGAAGGGCGAAGGATTCGAAACCCTCGTGCAGAAAGGTGACATCGTCGAAGCCGGTCAACTGATTGGCCGCGCAGACCTGAAGGCCATCGAAGCAGCCGGATACCCCGCAACCACCATGGTGATTATCACCAACACCAAGAAACTCGCCGGGGTCACGCCAACAACGGAATCTGGCACAGTGGGCCACGACGACACGATTATTCACATCACGAAGTAGTGGAGAAAGAGGAGTACACCATGACAGTCTCATTCCCAGCCGATTTCCTGTGGGGCGGAGCAACCGCCGCCTGCCAGATTGAAGGCGCCTACAACGAAGGCGGCAAAGGGTTAAGCATCCAAGATGTAATGCCCAATGGCATCAAAACCCCGCCGACACCCGAGCCCACCGAAGACAACCTGACGCTCAAGGGCATTGACTTCTACCGCACCTACGCAGATGATATTGCGCTCTTCGCCGAGATGGGATTCAAGGTGTTCCGCATCTCGATCGCGTGGTCGCGCATTTTCCCGAACGGCGACGACGCGGAACCGAACGAAGAGGGCTTGGCGTTCTACGACAAGGTGCTCGATGAGTTGGAAAAACACGGCATCGAACCACTGGTCACGCTGAGCCACTATGAAACCCCGCTCAACCTTGCCCGCAATTACGGTGGCTGGCGCTCGCGCGAGCTGATCGGATTCTTCGAAAAGTATGCCCGCACCGTCATGGAGCGTTACAAGGGGCGCGTGAAATACTGGCTCACCTTCAACGAAATCAACGCCATTCAGCATGAGCCTTTTATGGCAGGGGCCATCGAGTCGCCTCGCGACGAGCTCTCCGAACAGGAGCTCTACCAGGCGATTCACCACGAAATGGTGGCCTCTGGCTTGGCCACCAAGGTGGCGCACGAGATCGATCCCGACAACCAGGTGGGTTGTATGGTCATCGCCTCGCCACGTTACGGTTTGACCCCAGATCCTGCAGATCAGCGCAAGGCACAGTATGAATCCCAGATTGATTACGCTTTCGGTGATCTTCATGTCTTTGGCGAGTACCCACACACGCTCAAGCGCTACTTCCGTGAGCACGACATCACGCTGGAGATCACCGACGCCGACCGCGAAGCCCTGTCACATACCGTCGACTTTGTCTCCTTTTCCTATTACAACTCGGTCTGCGAAACAGCAGACCCATAGCTTGATGTTTCCGGTGAAGGCAACATCATGGGTGGCGTGCAAAACCCGACCCTCAAGGCTTCGGAATGGGGCTGGCAGATCGACCCGGTGGGCATCAGGATCGCCATGAATAACTTCTTCGACCGGTGGCACAAGCCGCTGTTCATCGTCGAAAACGGTCTCGGCGCCAAGGACGAACTCATCGACGGTGGCCCCGACGGCAAGACTGTCGAGGATGATTACCGCATCTCCTACATGAACGATCACCTCGTTCAGGTGGCCGAAGCAATCAAGGATGAAATTCCTGTCATCGGCTACACCTCCTGGGGTCCAATCGACCTGGTCTCCATGTCCTCGAAGCAGCTGTCTAAGCGCTACGGGTTCATCTACGTCGACCGCCACGACGACGGCACCGGCACTCTGGCGCGCTACCGCAAGAAATCCTTTGACTGGTACAAGGAAGTCATTGCCTCTAACGGCGAGAGCCTCGTCGAGAAGTGAAAACCAACGATAGGAAAGGAACACAGATGTCCGTGACATTTCCCGAAGGATTCCTCTGGGGCGGCGCCACCGCCGCGAACCAGATCGAGGGCGCGTACGACGAGGGCGGCAAGGGCCTGGAGATTCGCGACGTGCTACCGAAAGGCCTTCACCAGGCACCCACGGAAGGCCCGACGCCGGAAAACCTCACGCTCGAGGCGATTGATTTCTACCACCGCTACCCGGAGGACATCGCGCTGTTCGCCGAGATGGGGTTCAAGGTGTTCCGCATCTCCATCGCGTGGTCGCGTATCTTCCCCAACGGCGACGAGGCAGAACCGAATGAGGAAGGCCTCGCTTTCTACGATCGGGTTTTCGACGAGATGGAAAAGTACGGGATGGAGCCGCTGGTGACGTTGAGTCACTACGAGACCCCGCTGCACCTCGCTCGCGAGTACGGCGGTTGGCGCTCCCGCGAACTGATCGGGTTTTTCGAGAAGTTCGCCCGTACCGTCATGCAGCGTTATAAAGGTCGCGTGAAGTATTGGCTGACCTTTAACGAGGTCAACGCCATTTTGCACAACCCGTTCACCGCCGGCGGCATCGAGGTGCCGCGCGAGGAACTTTCGGAGCAAGAGCTTTACCAGGCTGTGCACCACGAGCTTGTGGCTTCTGGCCTGGCCACGAAGGTGGCGCACGAGATCGACCCAGAGAACAAGGTCGGCTGCATGATCATCGCCATCCCGCGCTACGGGCTCACCCCGGACCCTGCAGATCAACGCAAGGCGCAATACGAATCGCAGATGGATTATGCCTTCGGTGATATCCACGTCCGCGGTCAGTACCCGGGCTACATGATGCGCTACTTCCGCGAGCACGACATCGAGTTGGACATCACCGACGCGGACCGTGAGGCGCTGACCCATACCGTGGATTTCGTGTCCTTCTCCTATTACATGTCGGTGTGCGAGACCGCCGACCCCGACAAGGATGTCAAGGGTGAGGGCAACGTCGTCGGTGGTGTGCCGAACCCAACGCTGAAGGCTTCCGAGTGGGGCTGGCAGATCGATCCCGTGGGTCTGCGCATCATTCTTAACGATTATTGGGACCGCTGGCAGAAGCCACTGTTCATCGTCGAAAATGGGCTCGGCGCCAAAGACGAACTCGTCGACGGCGGCCCCGACGGCAAAACCGTCGAGGATGATTACCGCATCGACTACCTCAACGATCACCTCGTGCAGGTAGGAGAGGCCATCGACGACGGCGTGGAGCTGATGGGTTACACCACCTGGGGTCCGATCGATCTGGTGGCCATGTCCACGGCGCAGATGTCGAAGCGTTATGGTTTCATCTATGTCGATCGCAACGACGATGGCTCCGGTACGCTGGAACGGTATAAGAAAAAGTCATTCGCCTGGTACAAGGAAGTTATTGCTACGAATGGCGCTAGCTTAAAGGCTTAAGTGATCGTTCCGCATGAAAACTCTGAGAGTTTTAAACAACAACGTTGTCCTCGCGCTCCGCGATGACAACGTTGCTGTTGTGGTCACCGGGTTGGGTATCGGGCACAAGGCAAAGCCAGGATCGCTTATCGACGAAGGTCGGATCCAACAAGTCTTCGTTCCCGAAAATAACCGGGATTCCGATCATTTGGCTGAGCTGGTTGCCGCGATTCCGCTCGATTATGTGGAGCTTGCCTCGCGTCTGCTCGATCCCGCCGAGATCAGTCTGGAGCAACCGATGGGTTCCGCAACGGTGGTGGCGCTGGCCGACCACCTGCAGATGGCGGTGCATTGGCATCGGCTTTCGCCTAAGGAGCGCGATAAATCGCACCCGCTGGCCGCGGAAGTGACGCACTTATATCCGCAGGAGCTTTCCTCGGCACGTCGGATTATTACCGCCGCGAACTCGTGGTTGGAGTCTCGGGGCGAGCAGCATCTGCCCGAATCGGAGTCGATTTCGATAGCGTTACACCTGGTCAATGCGGGTTTCCGCTCGGGCGACCTCGCTGAGACCTACGCCATGACCGGCCTGTTTGGCCAGCTTTTCGACGAGATCGATGACGCCTTCGGCATCACCCTCGACCGTCAATCGGTCAACTCCGCTAGGTTTATTACCCACATGCGATACTTTTTCGTCCGCGCCCACGAGGACAAGCAGATCAATAATGACATCTCGGTGCTGCGCCGTTCACTGGCGTTGGAGCACCCAGATGCGGTGCGGTGCGGTGCGCGGCCCACCTAGCCGAGTTGCTTGAGTTGCGCCTGGGCACCAAACTCACTGAGGACGAGGAATCCTACCTCGCCCTGCACGTGGCGCGTTTAGTCCACGATCCTGACCAGAACTGATTCTTAGCCCATCTTGGAGTAAAACTTGCCCACGATGGGCGCGATCACGCCACGCGGGCCATAGGATCCGACAAAATCCATTGCCTTGGACAGGGGGCCGGGGACGACGCGGCGCTTGTTTTTCGCCATGCCTTCCAAGGTTTCCTGCGAGCAGGACTCATAGGTCGTCCACAAGAAACCCGGTACAACCTTGTCCACGATGGATTGCTCTTCCGCGGGTACTTCCGCTTCGCGCACTGGGCCCGGAGCGAGCAGCGTGACGTGGATGCCTTGCTTCTTCAGCTCATAGTGCAAGGCCTCGGTAAAAGCATTCACGCCAGCTTTGGTAAACACGTAGGTGGCGTTATTCGGAATCGGGATGTTTCCGGCTGCCGAACCCACGTTACAAATAGCGCCCTGTTTGCGGGGCACCATTTGCTCCAAGACTGCCTTGGTAAGTCGGAAAACAGCAGTGGCGTTGAGATTGTATTGGTTGACCTCGTAGCCCCAGTCCTGCTCGATAAAAGGACCAAAGGAAGCGATCCCCGCGCTGTTGATGCAGAGAGTGACCTTGCGGGCCTCGAGCTCGTCGATAAGCTTTGTCACCGCGTCGTAGTCAGACAGGTCGGCTGCGTGCACGACGACCTCGACACCGTGAGCAGCCTCGAGCTCGTCCGCGAGAGTGCGCAGGACGTCCTCGCGCCGGGCCACGATGATCAAGTTGTAGCCGGCTTTGGCCAGATCGCGGGCCATGGCTGCGCCGATACCTTGGCTGGCGCCGGTGACAAGCGCGTATGAATCAACGGACGGTTGTGGGAATGTCATGGGGCAATGGTAGCGCGATTGTCTTTTACCACGCTGAAGATGTCGCCGGGCTGACAATCGAGGGCATCACACAACGCGGCGAGGACCTCGAAACGGATGGCTTTGGCGCGGTCGTTTTTGAGCACGGAGAGATTGACCGGGGTGATCCCGATCTGTTCCGCGAGCGCGACGCCACTGATTCCGCGCAGTTCCATGAGCCGGTCGATGTGGCAGATGACCCTAGACACTGTGATGAACCTTACTATCCATTATTGGATCGTATGATAGAAATTATCGAGGTTCTGGCTTTTGTGATTTTTAGGTTTCTGTGGCGGAGTCTGGCCGGAAGTCGGGGGAAAGCGGACCTAATGCACCGCGAAAAATAAAACCGCAGGTCGCGCAATAGTGATATCTTGCAAAGTGCACGTCGTTGAAGATTAAAGTAAAAAAGTGTGCGATTCCAAATGTTTAATGTTTGAAATCGCACACATAAGTGCCCCCAGCAGGATTCGAACCCGCGACCGATCGGGTAGAAGCCGATTGCTCTAATCCACTGAGCTATGGAGGCGTGCCACAGCAAGCTTTCAAAGCTAGCTAAAGCAGCGCACAACAGTGTAGCGCATTTAGTTCTCGCGACCGACTTTGAGTAGCTCTTCAAAGAGATACTGGGCCGCAGGGGAGAGAGTGCGCTGCTGAAGATGGAACGCCACGGCGCCTGCAGGCGGTAAGGGGTCCGCGATGCGCTTCAGTGTGAGCTGGCTACCGGCCATCGTGGAAGCGTTTTCACTCATCAGGGCAACGCCGACACCTCCTGCTACCAGCGGGATGGCAGCATGCATGGTTGAGGTGTGAATGATGCGCTGTGGTTTCGTCGATGGATCCTTGTCCCACAGGTCTTCCATCATCGGGGTGAGATCGGCGAATTTCTGCCCGCCGAAAGGCAGAATGAGGGTTTCTCCGACAAGGTCCTTCAAGGAGACAGTCTCGGGGAGGTGACTGAGACGTTCCGGGACGGCGAGGCGGTACTCCAGATCAGAGACATGCTCGACGGAGAAAACCGTGCGGTAGTGCGCGATAAATTCCTTGGGCTCAGCGAGGGCCACTAGGCCGATATCTGATTTCCCTGTCTCTACGTACTCAATGGCGGTCGTAGGCTTGGGGTCTTCCAGGGAAATATCCAAGGAAGGGTGCGCCTCAAGGACGCGGTGTAAAACTTCGGGCATGAAATCCCAATTAAAAACCGGCATCGACGCAATTCGCACCGAGCCGAAGATGCCTGCGGTGATGTCGCTGACGCGGCGCTGTGCATCGTCGAAAAGCGAGTCCATGCGACTTGCCACTTGGTAGAGGTACTTGCCGGCTTCTGTGGGAGTTGCGCCGGCGCGGTTGCGATTGAGTAGGTGTGCTTCGAGGTCGTCTTCGAGTTTGCGAATAGCAAGTGACAGCGATGGTTGTGTCAGTCCAAGTGACTCTGCAGCTTTGGTAAAAGAACCTGTGTCCACCACTGTGCGAAAATAATGTAGCTGCCGAGAATCCATGAGTCGAGATACTACCATCGGTTTATGAATGGACCGTGTGGGGCGACGGTTCGGTAACTACCGCGATGGGAAGTATCGTGTCAATCATGTC
Organism: Corynebacterium lubricantis DSM 45231; assembly: GCF_000379425.1. Lineage (GTDB taxonomy): Bacteria > Actinomycetota > Actinomycetes > Mycobacteriales > Mycobacteriaceae > Corynebacterium > Corynebacterium lubricantis. The sequence goes on along the minus strand of NZ_KB902187.1, from coordinate 67,153 downwards.
TACAAAACAAGCGGTCAAGGCTAGCTGGCCGATATATCTTGTTGCAATTCTGATCGGCGCGATCATCGCCGGTTCGATCTCCTACTCCTTCCTTGCAGAATCCCTCGCAGCATTGGGCATCCCAGATCCGGGCCCGGCGACAACCTTCGGCCTCCCAGCCTTGCGCGCCGTGGCATGGTTGCTGGCGGCGCTGTCGATTGGCTCCTTTCTATTTTCTGCATTTTTGATCCCGCCAGACAACAAAAACCTGCGCGACGCCAGGCTGACCGTCGACGGACATATCGCCGCGCGCACAGGTGCTTCGGCGGCGCTGGGCCTGGCGGTAATTGCTGCGATCATGATCCCGATGGTGCTCTCGGACGTGTCGGGTACACCTCTAGCGCAAGTACTCTTCCAGCCAACGGCCTGGGTAACGGCGGTACAACAGGTGGCTGAATCCGCGGTGTGGGGAATCGTCGCTGTGATTTCCCTGGTGGTTGCCCTGTGTGGCTATATCTTTGCCACCTGGATGTCGCAGCCACCGATGTTTATCGCGTCGATCCTGATGATCATCCCGCTGGGCATGGAGGGACACGCTGCAACCGGTGGAGACCATGACTACGGCACCAACGCCTACCTGTGGCACCTTGTCTTCATCATGGTGTGGATCGGCGGGCTCTTCGCCCTGATTGCGCACGGCCGGCGCCTCGGCCCTCACATGGAAAAGGCCGTGGCCAGGTACTCACGCATTGCGCTCTTCGCGTTCCTTGCCGTGACTATCTCCGGGCTTATTTCCATGGTCATCCGCATTGAATTATCGGACCTGTTTACTACTCGCTACGGCCTGATCATCGTGGCGAAGATGGTGGGCACCGTCATCGTGGGCTTGCTCGGGTTCGCGCATCGCCAGATCACCATTCCAAAACTTGGCACCGATCGCTTTGCCTTCACGCGGCTCGCCGCCGTCGAAGTGGTGGTCATGGCCGCTATCACAGGTATTGCCGTGACCATGGGCCGCACCCCGCCACCGCCGCCACGCGACCCGAACCTGACCGCCATGCAGATCCAGATGGGCTACAACCTCTACGAGCCACCATCAATCGCGGCAACATTTACCAACTGGCGCTTCGAAGTGTTGTTCACCGTCATCGCCATCCTGCTTGCCGTCTATTACTTGCACCTCGTGCGCCGCGTCCCGAATTGGAACAAGAAGTACACCGCCTGGTGGCTTCTGGGCTGCATCGCGTTGGGTGTCACCATGTCCTCGGGCATGGGCATGTACATGCCAGCGGCCTACTCCATGCACATGGTCGTGCACATGATCTTGTCCATGGTGGTGCCAGTGTTCTTGGTCCTCGGCGCACCTTTGACGTTGATCCGCGAAGCGTACCCCGCCGACGAATTCAATCCACGAGCCTGGGCTGAGGCCTTCCAGAACTCAAAGTTCCTGGAAATTTTCACCCATCCACTGATTTCTACCGTGCAGTTCCTGTCGGTCTTTTATGTCATCTATGTCTTCCCAGACCTGTACGCGGTGGCTATTTCCGAACACGCGGGCCACGTCATCATGAATACCGCGTTCCTGGTTTCGGGCTACTTCTACTTCTGGGAGCTCGTCGGCCCGGACTATATCCGTGGCCGCAAATCCACCCCGGTGCGCCTGGCTGTGTTGTTTGTTTCCATGCCAATTCACCTGTTCATGGGTGTTTACCTGATGCAGATGACCTCCGTGTTGGGTGAAGATTTCTACACTTCCCTCATGCTGCCATGGAACCCTGATCTCCACTCCGACCAGCGCACGGGCGGCGGAATTGCCTGGGCGTCCGGTTCCTTCCCGCTGGCGCTTGTCATCGGTATTTTGCTGGTTACTTGGCGCCGAGAGGACAAGAGCCAGTCCGTCGAGGTGGACGAGAAGCTCGACGCCGAGGGCGACGACGAGTGGGAGTCCTACAACGAGATGCTCGCCACCTATTCTCAGGGTGGGCAAGGTGCCCAGCCACGCGTATCGACGAGTGCCTGGACCGGCGCGAAACCCGAAGAAACCGAGATGCTTGGTCTAGGCGGCAACCTGCCGGGCAACAAAAAGAACGGGCCAAAGATCGCTTTACGACGAGACGCCGACGCCTCCGATAAGCAGCCTGAGGATGGATCAGATAAATCCGACTCCGGCAACTCGAACTAATTTAGACTGACGAAATCTGTGGATAACTAAGTGTTATCCACAGATTTTTTCTGCCCAAAATCGCGACGTCAAGATCCGGGCAACAATGAGGGTCACCACCACCAATCACGACATTTCAAGGAGACCACCATGGCACAAATTCCCGTCACCATTTCCGGAAACCTCACCGCTGACCCAGAGTTCACCAAGTTCGATACCGGCACCACCTTGTGCCGGCTCCGTATCGCCTCCAGTCGTCGCGCACGAGTCAAGGTGACCAAACCAGTCCCGCAGAATAACCAGCAGCAAAGCTCGGCCGGGACGAGCAGCTACGGGGAGCTGGGGGCGGACGCGCCAACTCCTCGTTTCACCGAGGAATATCAGTGGACTGACGTGGACAACTTGTTCATTGACGCAGAATGCTGGGGCGAACTGGCCACCAACACGGGAGCATCCTTGAAGAAGGGCATGCCCGTGGTGGCCACCGGTTACCTTGTGACTGATTCCTGGAAGGTCAAAGACGATCGCGCTGAGGGCGGGGAAGCAACACGTAGTCGCATCAAGTTGCGCGCCGACCAGATCAGCTTTGAGATGAGCAGGTACCAACTCGCCAGCGCAAAAACCACCAACAGTGCACACACCCCGACTGGGATGGACGATATTCAGGTGCGTAGCGCAGACGACTTGGCGCAGCCGTCCATCACAGACACCGAGGCAGATGCCTATGCGGCCTCGGCGCGTGCCGGTAGCGAACACGTGGGGGACTATGCCACGGATCAAGTCCATAGCGAGGCACCGTTCTAAAGGTTGTGATGTACCCTTTGGTGTAGATAATCGCACTCTTACACAAAGGGGTTTTCGTGGCCGAATTCATCTACACGATGAAGAATGTTCGTCGGGCCATCGGTGACAAGGTCATTTTGGATGACGTCACCATGTCCTTCTACCCAGGCGCCAAAATTGGTGTCGTGGGCCCTAACGGCGCGGGTAAATCGTCGCTGTTGAAGATCATGGCGGGAATTGATCAGCCAAACAACGGTGAGGCATTCCTGGACCCAGGTGCCACGGTAGGCATCCTGCTCCAGGAGCCACCTCTCAACGAGGAGAAGACTGTCCGTGAAAACGTCGAGGAAGGTCTCGGCGACATCATGGAGAAGAAGCAGCGCTTCGAAGAGATCGCCGAAGAAATGGCGACCAATTACACCGACGAGCTCATGGAAGAAATGGGCAAGCTGCAAGAAGAGCTTGACGCAGCTGACGCATGGGAGGTCGACTCGAAGATTGAGCAGGCCATGGATGCCCTGCGTTGCCCACCTGCCGATGAACCAGTTACCCACCTGTCTGGTGGCGAGCGTCGTCGCGTAGCACTGGCAAAGCTCCTGCTGGCTGAGCCAGACCTGCTGCTGCTCGACGAGCCTACCAACCACCTGGACGCCGAGTCTGTGCTCTGGTTGGAGAAGCACCTTCAGTCGTATCCTGGTGCCGTTCTGGCTATTACCCACGACCGTTACTTCCTGGACAACGTCGCGGAATGGATCTGTGAAGTTGACCGCGGCAAGCTCTACCCTTACGAGGGCAACTACTCCACCTACCTGGAGAAGAAGGCAGAGCGTCTCGAAGTTGCAGGCCAGAAGGATCAGAAGCTGCAGAAGCGACTGAAGGACGAACTGGCCTGGGTCCGCTCGTCGCCAAAGGCACGCCAGGCGAAGAACAAGGCTCGTCTGGAGCGCTACGAAGAGATGGCCTCCGAGGCGGAGAAGTACAAGAAGCTGGACTTTGAAGAAATCCAGATTCCAACTCCTCCACGCCTGGGTAACAAGGTCGTTGAAGTTGAGCACCTGGACAAGGGCTTCGATGGCCGTGTCTTGATCAAGGATCTCTCCTTCACGCTGCCACGCAACGGCATCGTCGGTGTGATTGGCCCCAACGGTGTGGGTAAGTCCACCCTGTTCAAAACCATTGTGGGTCTGGAACAGCCGGACGCCGGCACCGTGGAAATCGGGGACACCGTCAAGCTGTCCTACGTTGACCAGGGACGAGAGAACCTTGACCCGGAGAAGAACGTCTGGGAGACGGTCTCCGATGGCCTGGACTACATCATCGTTGGCCAGAACGAAATGCCATCGCGCGCATACGTCTCGGCCTTCGGTTTCAAGGGCGCGGATCAGCAGAAGAAGTCCGGTGTGCTCTCCGGTGGTGAGCGCAACCGCTTGAACCTGGCGCTGACCTTGAAGCAGGGCGGAAACTTGATTCTGCTCGATGAGCCGACAAACGACTTGGACGTGGAAACCCTCGGTTCCCTGGAAAACGCGCTGCAGAAGTTCCCTGGCTGTGCCGTGGTTATTTCGCACGACCGTTGGTTCCTGGACCGCACCTGTACTCACATCCTTGCCTGGGAGGGCAACGTTGAGGAAGGCCAGTGGTACTGGTTCGAGGGCAACTTCGGTGATTACGAGAAGAACAAGGTGGAGCGCCTCGGCGAAGAGGCAGCTAAGCCATCTCGAGTCACTCACCGAAAGCTAACGCGTTAATATCGGTACTATGACGGACCAGAATCACATCCATTCCCACTCGGTCACGCTGAGGTGGGGTGACTTCGACCGATACGGGCACATCATGAATGCCCGTTTCGTCGAGATCGCCCAAGAAGCCCGCTACGAGTTCGCGAACGAGCATTTTGAGCGTCGCGGACACGAGTTCGCGGTCTTCGTCCGCCACATCGCTTCTGACTACCTGCGTCCGATGCTCCCGGATACAACGGAAGCCGTGGTGGAAACCCAGGTCGTGGAAATCGGCAATACGTCGTTCACCACGCGCCAGGAAATCAAGGACCGCCAGGGTCGCGTCGCTTGTGTCGTGGAAACCGTACAGGTCGCCATCGACATGTCCGTTCAGCGTCCGCGTTCCCTCACACAGAAGGAAATCGGCATCCTCACCATGGTTCCAGATTCCGATGACGAGGAAACCGGAACCGACAAGTGATCACCGAGTCGCTGACGATCACCGCCGGCGCGCCGGGGTTACGTTCTCTTATCGGGAGAACAGTGGGCTTGGACGCATCGTCGTCGGCACGCTTTTCGCAGCTTAACGACGATTACGTGGACGTTTTCGTGACCACACCTTTCGAGGTGATCGCTTCTCGTCGTGTCCAAGGTACTTGTTCGCGTGACGGAGCGGTCGTGGCAGCCTCGGATTTGCTCGAGGCGTTGAATAACAACACCGCCGAGGTTGGAGCTGCCAGGGACCCGAACTGGGCTGGTGCATTGCCGCCGAAGACTGGGTTTCAGGAACGCGAAACGTTGCCGGTGACTGTTGTCCGGGAGCTTGCGGATCAGGGACAAGAACTCGCGCGTCAGTTTTCTGGCCCACTCGGACCTCCCAAGTCGCTGCTTGATCAGACGGTGATCACGATCGATGGGGACGTAGAGATCCCGATGCGAATGATCTTTGCCTGCACCTCACTCGGCCTGATCCCTGGTTTTTCCGCTTCGATGGATATACCGCGTCACCTGCGGGTCTCCACTGTCGGGCGTTGGACGCGGCTCGACGCGCCCTATGGCAGCGTCTACCGTTCCACCCGACTTGGGCTCTTTGTCTAGCCCTGGGCTACAACAACACCCAGCCTGCAAGAGCCGCTGCCGCCATGACTGCCCATGGCGGCAGTTTCCATTGCGCGAGCCCGAGCCAGGCGACGGCAGCAATCCCCAACTTGGCGAAGTTCATGACGCCACCTGCATCCATCACACCATGCGCGAAAACTGGCGTCACCAGAGCCGCAAGGAGTAAGCCAACAACGGCCGCGTTGGCGCCTTTAAACGCCGGACGCAGAAAATCGAAGCGGTTCCAGAAGTGCAGTCCGGCAATCATGAGCAAAAATGAAGGCAGGAAGATCATCACTGTGCCTAAGATGGCGCCCCAGACACCGCCGTCGACGGCACCGAGATAGCTGGCAAAGGTAAATAGTGGGCCGGGAACAGCCTGGGCGACGGAATAACCTGCAAGGAACTCCGCCTGAGTGAGCCACCCGTTGCCCACGAAATGCGATTCCAGCAGCGGCAGCACCACGTGACCGCCACCAAAGACGAGCGCGCCTGACTCGTAATAGGCAGCGGCGCGGTCGAACCCGAGGGGGCGGAGCGCAAAAAGCAACACGAAAAACACAACGAGGCTAATGATCGCCACAGTCTGGGAGACCGGGCGGAAATTAGGAGTGTGGTCGCGCTCCTCCTCGTTATTGCGGAAGGCGATAAAGCCAATCACACCTGCTACCAGGATGACCAGCATCATGATCCACGGGCCATCGATGGTCAGTACCGCCAATGCGGCGACGACGGCAATGGTGGCCGTCAGTGCCGTGTTGGCCAGGTTCTTCGCCATACCCGATACGGCGTGGAACACAACGCCGACGGCCGCGGCGAGCAATCCCGCGATCCAGCCGGAGTCTGCGATATCGGAATTGGTGCCTAAGAACAGGCCAAATAATGCGAGGACGAGCGCAGAAGGAAACGTAAACAGGAACCAGGACAATAACATCCCGGGCCAGCTGGCGCGGTGGTAGCCCAGGGCCATGCCCACCTGTGATGATGCGGGGCCGGGAAGAAATTGGGCGAGAGCTACAACATCCGCGTAGGTGCGGTCGTCGAGCCACTTTTTCTTTTCAACGAATTCGGTACGAAAGTATCCGAGGTGTGCGGTGGGTCCACCAAAGGAGGTCAACCCGAGGTATCCGAAACTTTTTGCAACATCACCCAGCGCGCTCACGGCGAAGCTACTCCTTATTAATCATCATGCCGGCAACGCGCACCATGTGATTCCACAGGGCCTCGCGGTGCTCTTCGGATACTTCCATGTTGTCGAGGGACTTCTCCATCATGGCAAGCCACCGGCGTGCGGCTTCCGCGTCAATCTCGTAGGGGAAATGACGACGGCGCAGCATCGGGGCGCCACGCTTTTCATTAAAGGTGGTTGGTCCGCCCCAATACTGCGCTAGGAACCACTTCAGCCGGTCCTCTGCGCCATCCCAATCGTCTTGGGGATACATCGGACCGACGAGGTCGTCTTCTTTAACTTGGTCGTAAAAGCCTTTGACTAACTTGGTGAAGAATTCATCCCCACCAACGGCATCGTAGAAACTAGTGGACATAGCCCTTACATTACGGGCTATGCCTTCTCTTCGTGCGCTCCGAGTTGTAACTTCCCTTGCGGGTAGGGCAGCGGGATACCGGCTTCTTGGAGGTCATCGATGATGCGCCGGTTGAGGTGACGCTGCACACCCCACTGCTTGCCCGGCAGGGTCTTCACCGTGACCCGGAAACTCATATGGTCGATGGCAAACTCGGTGACACCATTGAGCACGGGCTCTTCTAAGACATCGGCGGCGAATTCGGAATCCTTCACCGCCGCCTTGGCGGATTTCTCAATGGTTTCTGCAGCAAGATCAGGATCGGCAACAAGTGCGACAGGTACCTGCACGCGGGCTACGGAGTAACGATCAGAGAAGTTACCCACCTGGAGGATCTCACCATTGCGGACGTACCACAGCGTGCCGTCGACATCGCGGACTGTGGTGATTCTCAGAGTGACTTCTTCGACCTCTCCCGAGATGCCGTTGACCTCGATCGTGTCTCCGACTCCGTATTGGTCTTCGAGCAGCATGAAAATGCCAGAAAGGAAGTCCTTCACCAAGGACTGGGCACCAAAACCAATGGCCACGCCAACAACACCCGCAGAGGCGATAAGTGGGCCGACGTTAATTCCTAGTTGGTCCAAAACAGCAAGGACTGCCCACGTCCAGATCACAATCGCCGCTGCGGACCGACCCACGTTGGCCAAGGTCAATACTCGCTGTTTCCGACGTTCCTCTTGGGCTTTCTGCACCGCGGTGGCCTGTTCTTCCCCGCGGCGACGCATCATCGGGAAGGCGTTGCCTTGATTCTCGATGTTGTGTCGCGCCGCACGGTTAATAATCCTGCGGGCAATCCAATGCACGAGCAAAGCAATCACAAGGATCGCAATGATTTTCGTGGGACGCTCCAGCAGCCATTCGCGGGTAGTAGGGTCATCCCACCAGGTCGACACACTGTCGACCGCGTCATTGACTGATGTGGGAGCAGTGGTGGGAGCAGTTGCCTGAGTGAGTATTGTCATTCTCCTTCTCTGTGGATTATGGGGCGGGAGCTTCGTCGTAAAGCACTCTTTTCACCCCGCAGTGTAGTCCTGCATATAATTCAACGAGCAATGAACAGCTTGGTCTATTATATTCGTGATCTCTATTTAGAAAGGGTCGCTATGACTTCCGGTTTTTCCACTGACTCCATCCACGCCGGCTACGAGCCAGATAGCCTGTACGGCTCCATCAACGTTCCCATTTACGCCTCGACGACCTTCGCCCAGGACGGGCTCGCCGAACTGCGCAATGGTTACGAGTACACACGCGTCGGTAATCCCACCATTACCGCTCTGGAAAAGACCGTCGCGGCTCTTGAAGGCTCGCAGTATGCGGTGGCGTATGCCTCTGGCATGGCCGCAATTGACACCATCTTGCGTGTGTTGTTGAAGCCAGGCGACCACATTGTCATCGGCAACGATGCCTACGGTGGTACCTACCGTTTGATCGCCCAGATTTTCAACAAGTGGCAGATCACCCATACGGTCGTCGATACCACTAAGCCTGAGGACGTGAAGCAGGCCATCCAGGAAAACACGAAGGTGCTGTGGGTGGAATCTCCGACGAACCCGGCACTAGATGTCGTCGATATTGCGGCAGTGGCCGCGGTCAAGGGTAACGCGGCTCTCGTCGTCGACAACACTTTTGCCTCCCCCTACCTGCAGAAGCCACTCGAGCTTGGCGCCGACGTGGTGGTGCATTCCTCCACGAAGTACCTCGGCGGGCACTCCGATGTCATCGGCGGTCTGGTGTGCGCAAACGATGCAGATCTGGAAGAAGAACTGCGCTTCTTCTTCGGTTGGGTCGGAGCGATCCCTTCTCCGTTCGATACGTACCTCACGGCGCGTGGCATCAAGACCTTAAGCGTGCGCATGGAACGTCATTGCGATAATGCTGAAAAGGTTGCGGAGTTCCTCGACGGCCGCGATGAAGTGGCGCGCGTGTGCTACCCAGGGCTGGAATCGCACCCGCACCACGAGGTGGCGAAGAAGCAGATGAAGCGCTTTGGTGCGATGGTGTCCGTGGTGTTCCAAACGGAAGAACAGGCGAAGAAGTTCTGTAAGTCGACCAAATTGATCTGTCTGGCCGAATCCCTCGGTGGCGTGGAATCTCTCTTGGAACACCCAGCGACGATGACGCACGTGTCGGTGGAAGGCTCAGAGTTGGCGGTTCCGCCGGAATTGGTCCGTATCTCGGTGGGAATTGAAGATATTGACGATCTTATTGCCGATATCGAGCAGGCATTGGCCCAATTGTAGGGTCCAAATGTAGGCACAGCCCGCTGGCGATCTGCAATAATGTCTAGAAACTAATTATTGTGAGTCACGTCGCGTCACGTCTTGATTGGCGGGGCAGGCCGCCTCGCTGATTGTCGGAAGGGAACCATGGCTCGCAAATCTGCCTATGTGGCCATCGCAGAAGTGCTGCGCAGACGGATTGAGACACGGGAGTATGAACCCGGCGATCGTCTGCCTGCGGAACGCGAACTCGTTGCAGAATTCGAAGTGGCGCGCATGACAATTCGCCACGCCCTCGACCTGTTGCAAATGGAAGGCCTCATCGACCGTCGCCGTGGCCGCACCGGCGGAACTTTTGTCCGCACGGTGCCTCCGATGCTGGAATTAACTCGCTTAGAGGGGATTAACCGCCAGCTCGAAGCGATGGGCATTGCACAGTCGCACCGGGTTTTAAGCCGCGCGTTCGTTGCCGCCTCGCACACGGTGGCAGAGGCGCTCAATATTGAACCCGGCGACGAAGTGTTCCAGGTGGAGGTGCTTCGTCTCATCTCGGAGGTACCCGCGATGGTGGAGGCCCTGTTCGTGTCGCAGGAATATGACTCGATTGTCGATCACTTCGATCTTTCCTCCATCGATGCGCTCTCGGTGCTGCTAGGCAAGAAGATCGATCGGCGCGAAGACGTGATCACGCCAGGCGCGGCCACGGAATACGAACGCGAAGTACTCGAAGTCTCTGGTGGTGCTCAACTTCTTCGCTTGATGCGGAAATCCTTCGTGGGCGACGAGGTGGTGTCATTTTCCTACCTCGCGATCCGCCCAGACGCGATGCAGGTCAAGGTCGTCACCACCAACTAGAGCAACCGGTAGCCCGACCCGCGAATAGTTTCGATGCGCTCGGCGCCAATCTTTTTGCGCAAACTGCGGATATAAACGTCGACCACGTTGGAGCCGGGATCGAATTCCATGCCCCACACACGCGACAACAATTGCGCCCGCGAGAGAATCTGGCCTGGATTACGCATGAAAGTTTCTAATAAGCTGAGCTCGCGCCGGGAGAGGTCCTTCCATTTGTCGTTGATTTTGACTCGCTGAGTTTTCAGATCGAGGATCATGTCATCGCGGGTAAGTTCCGCCGACACCGTTTGTCTTTCCGATAAACGTAGTCGGACGCGAGCAAGAAGCTCCGCGAACTGAAAAGGCTTCGGCATGTAATCGTCAGCACCGCCTTCGAGGGCGCGCAGTCGGTCGTCGAGGGAGGTGCGCGCCGTCAATACGATGACCGGCACCGTCACCCGCAATGCGCGCAGCTGCGTCAACACGTCCGCGCCGTCCATGTGGGGGAGACCGAGATCAAGGATCATCAAGTCGAAATCCCCGGAGCGTGCCATGACAAACGCTGCTGGACCCGACTCCACAACTTCGCACGAGTAACCAGCCGCGATCAGACCTCGCTTCATGAAGTCAGCGATACCGCGGTCGTCTTCGGCAATGAGGATCGTGCTCATGATGTCTCCTTGAAAGTTTCAGGTCGTGAAAGCGGGACTTCGATACCGAAGACGGATCCGAGTCCCACAGTCGAATCAACATAGGCGCGACCGCCATGGGCCTGTCCGATAGCGTGAACAATCGACAGGCCGAGACCAGCTCCGCCAGCACGCGCCTGGTGGTGATCACTGCGAGAGAATCGTTCGAAGATGGGCGCGCGTTCTTCCTCTGGGATACCCGCTCCGTGGTCGCGCACCCAGAATCGCACGAGTCGCTCGTCGTTATCTGTGATAAGCGTGCTGCCCAATTCGACCGGGCCTGTCGAATATCGCAGCGCATTGCTTACAAGCTCCAAAACGGCCTGGGTAATGCGCTCAGCATCGAGGAAGGCTTCGCCTTCAGCTACTTCGACTAGCTGTGCGCGGGGGTTGAGGGTGGTGGCTTTATCGTCGATGGCGATGGTCAGTTCGCCGAGGTCGACGGGTGCCGTTCGCACAAAATCGTCGGAATCAGCCACGGTCAACGTGAGCATATCGTTGACCATGCGCGCCATCCGGTCAAGCTCGGCCATGCACAATTCAATCGACTTCTGTTTGTCTTCCTCGCTGGAATGGGGTAGCAGTTCGAGTTGCCCGCGCACGACGGTAATCGGGGTGCGCAGTTCGTGGCCAGCATCGTCGACGAATTTCCGTTGGTCGCGGTACGCGGTTTCGATGCGGTCGAGCATCGCATTAAAAGTGGTGGCGAGTTGGCCGATCTCGTCGTTCGATTCCACCGGCACGCGTTTGGTCAGGTCCGAATTGCTTATCGACGATGCTACCTGCTGCAGTCGCTTCAACGGTGCCGTAATTTGGCCGGACATCATCCATGCCAGCACGATGGAAGCCAATAGGCCGCCGGTAGAAATGAGCGAAATCCACAGTGTTCTGGTGGTGACCTGGTCGCGGGAATTAGAGGTGTCGAACAAGATGGTGAAGTAGTCCGAGTCATTGATGCTCACCCGCGCCCAATGCGTATTGTCGGAAACTCCTGTTGCCGCAGCACTGTGCAGAATCTCGTGCACCAAGGGGTCGTCGTGTGCGATTGGCTCGGGCCGATTGCCGGACAAACTGGAGTAATCCAATTGCAGCATCTGCCCGCCAACAAAACCCAGCAGCACTTCGTCGTCGGTGGGAATTTGTCGGGACAAATACGTTTCAATCAGCGCCTGTGAGGACGCAAAAGGCGCGCCCGTAGCGGGGTCGAGCCCTTCGGAAGCGAACCGATTAAATTCTTCAGCTTCTTGTTCTACCGCCCGATTGGCATTGTCGATGACTTGGCCGATGGAGAATGCTCGCGTCAGGATGACCACGACGCAGAGCGTTAGAAAAACGACAAGGGTGGTCCAGGTGACAACGCGAAAACGCAGGGAGGATCTGCGATTGGGGGCTTTAGTCGTCATCATCCCCGTCATCATCCCAATCGTCATCGTCCCAGTCGTCGTCCCAGTCATCCCAATCGTCATCATAAGGCTGGGAATAGACTGGGGCAGGAGCAGGAGGAATGTAGTGCTGCTGAGGCTCAGGCGCGGGCGCAGGCTCGGGTGTGGGTTCCGGCGCAGGTTCAGGGACTGGCTCTGGCGCAGTTTCTGGTACTGGCTCCGGCACTGTTTCCGTCACGGAAGTCGTAGAGGACGCGGAGGTCTGGGGCGCAGAGCTGGAAGTCTCCAACGTCACATGTGCGGATTCCTCGCTGACCTGAGGGACTCGATTGTTGTTAGCAAGAGCGGTGCCACCTGCGACAACCGCCAATAGCAACGCCAAAACGAAAAGAATCGGTGCAGATTGTCGCAACGAGTTCATGGTGGCGCCCCTTGTTTTCTGTAGGTGGGTGAATAATACCGATAATTGTCACCCACCGACATGAGACCGACGTGAAACGATTATGAAGATCTCTTCATCTCGTGGTTTTCGTCGACGCTTCTGTTGCGCAGGCTCCGTGCTACCTTGTCCTGCTCCTCCGAAATAATGCGGCGCAGACCATTCGGCAGTTCCTTTGCCAGAAGATCATCCGCCTTGCCCAACCCCTTCAAGCTGATGTCCCACTTCGGGTAAATGCCCACCAGGGTGCGCTGCGCCATCTCCGAGGACAACGAATCCCAAAGCGTCTTTGCCTTCTCGAAGTAGACATCCGTGAATTGGCTGAGACCCTCTCTGTTAAAGGTCAGACCGTCCATCAGATAGCGCGTCTCCACGTTGCTGCGCTCCCCCGAGATGATCTGCTCGTAGGCCCATGGCTTATCGACGACCGCCTGCGTTCGCAGCTTCGACATCGCTCCAGTGGAGGACGGGTCCTTTTCCTGCTCGATCGCGGTGAGCTCGCGGTCGCCGCGGGCAATGAGTGCGGTGAGTGCCAGCCAGCGAACTTCCTGGTTATCGGAGGTTTCTAGCAGTTGTGAAAGATGTGCAGCCGAATCGTCGTCAAGCGGAAGGCGTGCGAGAGCTCGGTCGAAGATGACTGCGGGCTCGGTGCCGCGGAACGCCTTATTGAGCATGGCGAAGGCCTTGTCGCGGTGCTTGCGCGAGACGTAATTCTTCGCGGCAAGTGTGGCCTGGCCGGCAAGGCGCTCGAGGACGGAAGGCTGGTCTTCGGAGCCGATGAAGCGGGAGACCAAGCGGACGAACTCGATGGCAGGGAGATTTCCATCTCGGGTGTCCTGCCACAGGGCGGACCATGCCAGGGTGCGCGGCATTGGGTCGGTGATGTTGCCCAGGTTGTTGAGCAGAAAGTCACGCTGTTTCGCACTGATTCCCATGAGGCAATAGGTCAGATCGTTGTCGTTAACCAGAGCCAGGTCGTGCTCAACGCCGGCGAACTCAGGGATCTCGGTGCGCTCGCCTTCGACGTCCACTTCGGTGTAATGGGTGCGTACAACTTCGTCACCTTTAAGCGAGTACAGGCCCACGCCGATACGGTGGGTGCGCTGCACGTCGGAATCCTGCACCACGGTGAAGCTCGAATCGGAGATTTCCGGGGTGAGGTGTGAGATGCCCGTGGTTTTCAGCCACTGATCGGCCCAGGTAGACAGGTCGCGGCCCGAGGAATTCTCCAGCGCGCCGAGCAGATCCGCAAAGGTAGCGTTTCCGAAGGCGTGATTCTTGAAATGCTCGCGCACGCCGGCGAAGAATGCATCCCGGCCGACGTAGGCCTGAAGCTGCTTGAGCACGGAGGCACCCTTGGCGTAGGTGATGCCGTCGAAGTTCTGCTCCGCAGTCTCAACATCAGGCGCGTCGGTGGAGATCGGGTGGGTCGACGGCAGTTGGTCCTGCTCGTAGGCCCAAGCCTTTTCTACATTGGCGAAGGTGACCCATGCATTGGAGTACTCCGTGGCTTCGGCCTGAGTGATGGCCGCGGACCAGGTGGCAAAGGATTCGTTGAGCCACAGGTCATCCCACCAATTCATGGTCACCAGATCGCCGAACCACATGTGTGCCATCTCATGGAGAATCGTTTCGTTGCGACGCTCGTACATGTACGGGGTGGTCTCTGAAGTAAACACATATTCGTCGCGGATCGTGACTGCGCCGACGTGCTCCATGGCACCCATGTTGAACTCGGGGCAGAAGATCTGGTCGTACTTGGTAAAGGGGTACGGGGTGCCGAAGTTCTCGTGGTAGTAGCCGAAGCCTTCCTTGGTTTCGCGGAAGAGTCGCTCGGAATCCATGTGTTCGATAATTGATGCGCGAGCGTAGAGGCCGAGCGGGATGTCCTTGTGCTCGTCCGAATAAGTGTCGTGTACGGAAGCGTACTCGCCGGCGATGAACGCAATCAGGTAGGAAGACAGCGGGTAGTCAATCTCACAGGAGTGCGTGGTGCCGTCCACGGTAGTTGGCTCATTTAAGACAACGGTGTACTTCTCGGGAGCATCGACGCTGATGGAATAGGTCGCCTTGATATCGGGCTGATCGAAGCAGGCAAAGACTCGGTGCGCATCGGCTGGCTCGAACTGGGAGTACAGGTACTCTTTTTGGTCCGCTTGGTCGACGAAACGGTGCAAGCCCTCGCCGGTGTGCGAGTAGGGGATGGTGGCTTCGATGACCAAGGTGTTGGCGCCCTGGACGGGGGTGAACACGAGTGATTCCAGGGCTTCGTCGTTAAGCGAAGCGGTGAATGCGTCGGCGGCGAGGTCGATGGAGACCTCTTCCGCGGAGCCGGCTTCGAAGGTGACCGTGGTGCGGGAGACAAAGTTCTCAGCATCATGGATATCCAGGTGGATGCCGTAGTGCACGTTGCTGATCACGCGTGCACGCAGGGCAGCATGATCGCGGGTTAAAGATTTTGTGTTCATGGATTCCACTGTAGCCATGAACGCTCTCAGGAATATTAACCCCCTGGCGAATGTTTAGGAGGCTGTAAGATAAAAGCGATTGCTAGACAGAGCAGTCCCACTGTCGTGGACAGTGCTGGATAGAGCAAACTTAGAGAAAATTGTCTGGAGGACAATACCCATGGCTGAGCAAGTAACTTTCTGGTTCGACGTATCCTGCCCGTTCGCGTGGAAGACGTCGCGTTGGATCAAGGAAGTTGAAACCGTCCGCGACATTGAGGTCGAGTGGACCCCAATGTCTCTGTCGATTCTCAACGAGGGCGCAGACATTCCAGAAGATTACGCCAACAAGATGAAGGCAAACTGGGGCCCAGCCCGCGTCTTCGCGAAGGTCAAGAACGAACAGCCTGAGAAGGTCGGCGAGCTCTACACCGCCATGGGTACCCTCGTGCACACCCAGGGTGAGGGTGGCAAGAGCGACTTCGGCGGCTACGACGAAGTAATCAAGAAGGCTCTGGCTGAGGTTGGCCTCGACGCTTCTTACGCAGATGTTGCTAACACCGAGGAAATGGACGAGGACCTGCGTGCTTACCACCAGCAGGGTCAGGACGCTGTCGGCGGCGACGCAGGTACTCCAGTGGTCAAGGTGCGCGACAACGCATTCTTCGGCCCAGTGATCACCCGCTTCCCAGAGGGCGAAGAATCCGGCGAGCTCTTCGACGCATACGCCACCCTGGCTGGCTACTCATACTTCTTCGAGGCAAAGCGCAACCGCTTCGAGATGCCACAGAACTAGGTTGTAAAAACACCGCTACTTGTGCGCGCATGCTTAACGAGGTGAAGTAAACTCGCTTAACATGCGCGTATATCTTGGAGCAGATCATGCAGGGTTCGAACGGAAGAACGAAATCGCCGAGCACCTGAAAGCCAACGGCCATGAGGTAATTGATTGCGGAGCGTTCGTCTACGACGCTGACGACGATTACCCAGCATTTTGCATTGATGCAGCACAAAAGACAGTTAACGACGAGGGCTCGCTCGGCATCGTGCTGGGTGGATCCGGCAACGGCGAGCAAATCGCAGCCAACAAGGTCAAGGGAGCGCGTTGCGCCCTCGCTTGGTCTGTGGAGACAGCAGGTCTTGCCCGTGAGCACAACAATGCACAGCTCATCGCCATCGGCGGGCGGATGCACACCAAGGAAGAAACCTTCGCAATCGTTGACGCTTTCTTGGATGAGTCCTGGTCAGTAGCGGAGCGCCACCTGCGCCGCATTGACATCTTGTCCAAGTATGAAGAAACCGGTGTCGCTCCAGAAGTACCTGGAGCATAAGAACTGCATCAAGACATTTGGGCTGGACCTGCACAAGCAGGACCAGCCCATTTTCTATTCCTTCTCGTTGGGATGCGACCCTAGGCGACCAAACTCGCCCTCGTCGAGGCCGATGATGCCTTCCATTTCCGCGCGGGTGAGTTCGAATCCGAAGATGTCAAAGTTTTCTTCCATCCGTTCCCTGTGTGTGGTCTTCGGAAAAATGATGGTTCCATTTTGGATGTGCCACCGCAAAATGACCTGCGCCGGGGTGACTCCGTGGGCCTCGGCGGGATCGGTGATCTCTGGGTAGTCCTCGGGATCGAATTGGAACTTCGCCAGTGGCGCCTACGCCTCGACGGCGATGCTGTGCATTTTCGCGGCATCGACGTCTTTCCACTGCTGCAACCAGGGGTGGAGCTCGATCTGATTGACCACTGGAGTCACATCCGATGCCATTTCGAGTTTGTCCAAGTGCTTGGGAAGGAAGTTGCAGACACCAATGGACTTGGTCAGACCCTTATCGCGTTGTTCGACCATTGTCTTCCACGCTTGAACGTACTTGTCGCGGGAGGGCACTGGCCAGTGAATGAGGTAGAGGTCCACATAATCAAGGCCGAGGCGCTCCAAGGATTCTGCGAGGGCTACTTCGGCGTCCTCGTGGCGATCGTTCCACAATTTTGTGGTGACGAAGATGTCCTCGCGCGGGATTCCAGATTTTGCGATGGCTTTGCCGACGCCTTCTTCGTTGCCGTAGGCCGCGGCAGTGTCGATGTGGCGGTAGCCCACTTCGAGGGCATCGGAGACGACCCGTTCAGTATCGTTCGGGTCGACGACAAAAGTGCCAAAACCGAGCTGGGGAATCGAATGACCGTCGTTGAGTTCGATGCGAGGAACCATAGGATGTCATTTTACTCCGCCGGGTCAAATTTGGATACGCATAAGGCCGGTGCGGATCTCTCCGCACCGGCCTATTGCTAGGACTAGGAAAGGCTTCTAGAAATCAAAGCCACCGAAGTCGAAGCCGCCGCCCATGTCTCCACCGAAGTCACCGCCGCCGAAGTCACCTCCCATGTCTCCGCCCATTTCGCCACCGGCATCACCCATTTCTCCGCCCATGTCGCCTCCCATATCACCTGCTGCGAATTCTTCAGCGGAAGGAGTGCCAGCCATGCCAGCGAACATGGCCGAGAACATCATCATGGAGCTGGCGGTCCACATGCCGGTCATCATTGCCGGTGCCCACCAGGCTGCGGAGTACCAGCCAGCAGGGACCGGACGACCTGCAACATTGCCACCAGGGTAGTAATTCGGTGTTTCATCCGTAGCTACCGGCGATGCAGTCAACGTGGTGCCGTCTTCCTGCTGGATCGTGCGGCGCTCGGTGACCTTACCGGCGCGACGCTGGCCCTCCAGCTCTGGCAATTCAGGTCCCGGGGTCATGCCCATGATCTCGCGAGCTGCGTTGACGTAATGCATGCCCTCAAGTGCCGACTCGCGAGCGAGCTGAGCTTGCTTGACGGTCGTTGCCGAGGAAAGAGCGGAAGCTGCGGAGTTATAGCGCTCCGAGGCATCAGCCATAGCCTGAGTGGAGGCCGCGTCTTCGCCCGAAATGGTGAGAACCTGATTTCCGAGACGATCAACCCAGCGACGTGCGTCTGCGATGGCATCGTCGAACTTCACCTGTTCGAGTTCTTGCTGCTGCTTCTTATCTTTCCTAGAGTTGAAGAACCAAACGGCGCCGCCCGCGATCGCGAGCAAGACGAGGATATCCAGCATGTCACATTCCTTGTACTGTGGGGTACATAAATTTCTTATCTTCCACTCTAACGGTGCGGAGTGCGAAATGGTTCCCACTCGTGGCAGCTCGGGCGATCCAGCACGCATTTTGGTGAATCGGGAAGGTATGCACTAATGTCTTTGAGTGCGTGATATCACGACATGGGAATGTCGTATAGTGGCTAATACCTCAGCCTTCCAAGCTGAAGACGCGGGTTCGATTCCCGTCATTCCCTCCAATTTTTCGCCGGTTCTCCTCGTAGGCCGGCGGTTTTCGCATTTCGCTTAACGACGATTGCTTACCCCCAGTCATCGGCTCGATAAATTGCTGGATCAGCGCCTTAACCTCGGGTGATGGCAGTGGATTCCAGGTAGCCTAGGTACGCACATTGAGATCGTTTCCCGGAGGCATCGACGCCATCAAGCGGTACCCGTGAACCACACATCTACGGACATGAAACGCTGGCGGATGTTGAGGCAGAGCAACCACGAAGGCGATCTCATCGATGTGTTGCATCGTGCGCGGGGCACTCACCTGGGCTGTGTGATTAACCCGGGAGGGTTGACGCACACTTCGGTGGCGCTACTCGATGCCGTCAAAGCCTCCGAGCTGCCTACTGTAGAGGTACATATCAGCAATCCGCACGCTCGCGAAGCGTTCCGCCACCACTCATATCTCTCCCACGCCGCGATCGCCGTGATTGCCGGCGCAGGGACCGCAGGATACCGCTATGCGGTAGACATCCTCGCACATCACGAAAATTAGAAAGACACACCATTGCACAGCATTCTTCTTGGACTCATCGGTGAGGGACTCGATCTGTCACGGACTCCCGCCATGCACGAGGCGGAAGGCCTCGCGCAGGGACGGGCGACGGTATACCGCCGCATTGACACACTGACACCGCGCGCACAAGGGCGAGAGCTAAAGACGCTTCTCGACGCAGCCATCGCCGCCGGTTTCAATGGCCTTAACATCACACACCCTTTCAAACAGGCGGTGCTTCCTCTTCTCGACGAGGTGTCCGAACAGGCCCGACAGTTGGGAGCGGTAAATACTGTCGTGATTGATGCTGACGGTCACACGACCGGACACAACACCGATGTGACTGGTTTCGCCCGTGGATTGGCAGAAGGGTTGCCGAACGCGAAAATGGACACCGTGGTCCAAGTCGGAGCCGGCGGTGTGGGCAACGCCGTGGCGTATTCCCTGGTGACCAACGGTGTGCAGACGCTGAAGATTGCTGACCTCGACCCGACTCGGGCGCAGGCATTGGCCACCGTGATCAATAACGCCGTCGGACGCGAGGCAGTCGTCGGGGTGTCCTCGGCTGGAGTCGAGCAAGCCATCGCGGAAGCCGACGGCGTGGTCAATGCGACTCCGATGGGCATGGTTGCCCACCCCGGTACGGCATTCGATGTCAGCTGCCTGACGTCTGATCACTGGGTGGGCGACGTTGTGTACATGCCAATTGAGACGGAGCTGCTGCAGGCAGCACGTGCACGCGGCTGCGAAGTTTTGGACGGCACTCGCATGGCGATCCATCAGGCCGTGGACGCGTTTAGGCTTTTCACCGGGCTCGAGCCGAGCGTGGAGCGCATGCGCGAAACATTCCTGGCGCAGTAGCTAAATTTTCGTATCTGCGATGATTATTTTTACCCTCTGAGCTGGCGATTTCCTTTTCCTGTCAGGTTGTGGGTAAAGTACTTCAAGTACCGCAGGTACGAACAAAAAAATACGGGGCGTGGCGCAGTTTGGTAGCGCACCTGCTTTGGGAGCAGGGGGTCGCAGGTTCAAATCCTGTCGCCCCGACAGTATTGAAAAGGAACTTTCCGGCAACGGAGAGTTCCTTTTTTGTTGTCCGCACAAAGCGGGCGGGGGCAATCGTCGTAAAGTGGAAGACTCCAAGCGACCGTGTGTGCTACAGGGACCCCAAGTGAGCGCGGTGTCTTTTGGCTTCTGTAGAATCAGGCAAGTACGTTTCAACGGGTTCTAAAAGACTCAAGAAATTTACGGGGCGTGGCGCAGTTTGGTAGCGCACCTGCTTTGGGAGCAGGGGGTCGCAGGTTCAAATCCTGTCGCCCCGACATCGGGACGGCTATTTCCTGATCGGGAAGTGGTCATCCGAGACATTCGTTTATCCATCGAACATATCCAGGAGAGTTACTCGTGAAGACTTCCGTCGAGAAGCTCAGCGATACCCGTGCGAAGCTGACCGTCAACGTTCCATTCGAGGAACTCGGTTCGGAAATTGATCAGGCTTACGCATCTGTCGCTCAGCAGGTCACCATTCCAGGCTTCCGCAAGGGCAAGGCGCCACGTCAGCTGATTGACGCGCGCTTCGGCCGCGGCCCAATCCTGGAGCAGGTGGTCAACGACATGCTGCCAACTCGCTACGAGGCAGCATGCGTGGAGAATGACCTGAAGGTCATTGGCCAGCCAAACATCGAGGTCACCCAGATCGAGGACAACGAGTTCGTCGAGTTCACCGCTGAGGTTGACGTTCGCCCAGAGATCACCGTGCCAGACTTCTCCACCATCGAGGTTGAGGTCCCAGCCATCAAGATCGACGATGAGGCTATCGACGAAGAGCTGACCTCCCTGCGCGAGCGCTTCGGTGAGCTCAAGGACACCAAGCGCAAGATGAAGACCGGCGACTTCGCCATCATCGACCTGGAAGCAACAGTCGACGGTGAGACCGTTGAAGAGGCAACCACCGAGGGCTTGTCCTACGAGGTCGGCTCCGACGACCTGATCAAGGGCCTGGACACCGCGCTGCGCGGTATGAAGACCGACGAGGACAGCGAGTTCACCGCTGAGATGCAGACCGGTGAGCACCAGGGCAAGGAAGCCACCATCAAGGTGCACGTTCAGCAGACCAAGGAGCGCAAGCTTCCTGAGCTTGACGACGAGTTCGCGCAGATGGCTTCTGAGTTCGACACCGTCGAGGAGCTGCGTGAGTCCACCAAGAGCCAGCTGGAAGACTCCAAGAAGGCACAGCAGGCTTCCGATATCCGCGACGAGGTTCTGAAGGCAGCTCTGGCTCAGTCCGAGTTCGCTCTTCCTGAGTCCATCGTGGACGAGCAGGTTCACAACCAGCTCCACCAGCTGCTGGGCCAGATGGCTCACGACGAGAACGCGCTTGCTCAGATGCTTGAGGCACAGGGCACCACCCGCGAAGAGTTTGACAAGCAGTCCCGCGAGCAGGCTGAAGAGTCCGTGCGCACCCAGCTGTTCCTCGATGCTGTCGCAGAGGAAGAGGAGCCAGAGGTTTCCCAGCAGGAGCTCACCGACCACATCCTGTTCACCGCGCAGTCCTACGGCATGGATCCCAACCAGTTCGTCGGCCAGCTGCAGCAGTCCGGCCAGATCGCGAACCTGTTCGCTGACGTGCGCCGTGGCAAGGCTCTGGCCGCCGCGATCTCTCGCACCACCGTCAAGGACGATGAGGGCAACTCCATCGATCCTGACATCTACTTCGGCGAGACCGAGGAAGACGCTGAGGCAACTGAGGCTGAGGCACCAGAGGCTACTGAAGGTGGCGCAGACAAGGAGTAATCCTCCTTTTCTCGGGGCTTTAAGCCTCTGAAGTTTGAGGGCCGTTCCCGCTTTAATCGGCGGGAACGGCCTTTTCTATGCCATTTTCCAGAGGCATTATTGCTTTTTCCGACAAACACATTTTAGTTGCTTGCATTGAGTGGTGACGGGGGTTACACTCGTGGGAACTGCGCGATACGAATCACAATTCGTAGGCGTGAATAACCACTAGCTGCAAAGGAATGCACATGCAAGACATCTACATCGTGAACGGGGCGCGCACCGCCATTGGAACCTTTATGGGCACCCTGTCGAACGAGACCCCAATTTCTCTTGGCACCATCGTGGCCAAAGAAGCAATGTCGCGCGCCGGAGTAGATCCAGCGGCGGTGGATAGCTCCAACTTCGCCAACATTGTCATCTCGGAGCCGCGCGACCTCTACACCTCCCGCGTAGTTGGCCTCGATGCAGGTTTGCCGCAGTCCTCCCACGCAGTCGGCGTGAACCGTCTTTGTGGCTCCGGTGTGCAGGCCATTGTCACCTCTGCACAGAACATCATGACGGGCGATTCCGAGCTCGCCATTGCAGGTGGTACCGAAATCATGTCCAAGGCAATCTACTCCGTGCGTGGTATGCGCAAGGGCCAGAAGATGGGCCCTGGCAAGTTGGATGACTGGCTCACCGGCGCGCTCTCCGATCCGATGGGCCACGGCCACATGGGCATTACCGCGGAGCATGTGGCTGAAAAGTACGGCCTCAGCCGCGAACGCCAGGACGAATTCGCTCTGCTCTCCCAGACTCGCGCGGCAGCTGCCATCGAGGCGGGCCGCTTCAAGGATCAGATCGTGCCTGTGACCGTGAAGGGTCGCAAGGGCGATGTCGTTTTCGATACCGACGAGCACCCACGCGCTTCGAGCATGGAGTCGTTGGCTAAGCTGCCAGCAGCTTTCCAAGAGGGTGGCTCCGTCACCGCAGGTAATGCCTCCGGTATGAACGACGCGGCAGCAGCAGTCGTTGTGGCGTCCCAGACCGCGGTGGATTCCCACGGCCTCGAGCCCATGGCACGCATCGTGTCCTGGGGCTTCGCTGGTGTGGATCCCAAGTACATGGGCTGCGGCCCCATCGAGGCCGTGCCGCGCGCACTGGCCAAGGCAGGCCTCAAGCTCGACGACATTGATCTGATTGAATCCAACGAAGCCTTTGCCGCTCAGGCACTCGCAGTCCAGGACGGTCTTGGTTTGGATCCGGAAAAGACCAACGTCGACGGCGGCGCGATCTCCTTAGGTCACCCCATCGGTGCCACTGGCGCGATCCTGACAGTGAAAGTGATCCACCGCCTGAAGGCAGACAACCTGCGCTACGGCCTGGTCACCATGTGTATCGGTGGCGGCCAGGGTATCGCTTTGATCGTGGAGGTTTAAACATGGAGAACCGGAAATTCATCTCACGCGCAGCCGTCATCGGAGCAGGCTCCATGGGCGCAGGCATTGCCGCCCACCTGGCCAACTCGGGTGTGCAGGTCGACCTCTTCGACGTTCCAGCAGATGGAGACGACCGCGACGCGCGCGCGAAGGCCGGCATTGAGAAGCAGCTCAAGGCCCGCGGATTTATGTCGAAGCGCTTCGCAGAGAACGTGCGCCCCGGCAATATCGAAGATCACCTCGACCGCCTCGCCGAGGCCGAGTGGATCGTCGAGGCAGTCTTCGAGGACATCAACGTCAAACACGACACGTTCGCCAAGATCGCAGCGCATCGCGCACCTGGCACTCCGGTGAGCTCGAATACGTCGACCATTCCTTTGTCCGTGCTTTCCGAGGGCATGGATCAGGACATGTTGCCCGACTTCGCTATCATCCACTTCTTCAACCCTCCACGCGTGATGCCACTGGTCGAGCTCGTGCGCGGAACCGAGACCTCCGAGGACACCGCCACCACCCTGACGCGCATCTGCGAGCAGCAGCTGGGCAAGGTCGTCATCGATTGCCGCGATACCCCGGGCTTTATCGCCAACCGCATCGGCAACTTCTGGATGGCAGTGGGAGCTGCCGTCGCGCTTCGCGACGATATCGCACCCGAACTCGCAGATACCGCATTTGGGAAGCCATTTGGTGTTCCCCGCACTGGCATCTTCGGCCTGTTTGACTACGTTGGTCTGCAGCTCGTTCCTCCGATCTGGGGCTCCCTGCTCAAGGCCCTGCCGGAGACCGATGCGTACCACTCCTACGACATCACTAAGGCCGATGTAGTCACGCAACTACTGGACAAGGGACTGACCGGTCGCACCAACCCAGAGGGTGCCGGTTTCTACCGCAACAAGGGCCTCGAGGTCTACGACCCGCAGGCAGGCGACTACCGGGCCCGCGTTGCTCTCGATGACGCCGCCCTGCGCGAGCGCGATGCTAAGGCGCTGATGGGCACAGATACCCCAGCTGGCCGCTACGCCCGCGAGGTCTTTTTGACCACGCTGCGCTACTGCTGCGACACGGCCCCAGAAATTACCGACTCGGTCTCCCAAATCGATGAGGCCATGGCTCTCGGCTACGGCTGGAAGCAGGGCCCCTTCGCACTGGCAGATTCCATCGGCATCGACTGGTTACTCGAGGCCTACGTCGACGACGCACCCGAGCTGCTCGAGGCAGCCGCCACCGCCGGCGGCTTCTACCCGGAGGCCGGCAAGGTGCTCTCGTCGTCAGGCACCGTCATCGACCTCCCGGAGCGCGAAGGTGTGGTCACGGTAGCGCAACTCACCGACGGCGCCGAGGTCATCGTCGAGACCGAAGGTGCACAGGTATTCAAGCTTGACGACGATGTCGCCATCTTTGCCATGCGCACCCCGATGAACTCGCTGCATCGCTCGGTCCTGGACGCGATGGAGCAGACGGCACGTCGCGAGGATATCCGCGCGCTCGTCATCGCCAACGACGAGGCTCGTGCGTTCTCCGCCGGCGCCGACCTGAAACTCCTCTCCGAACTGGCGAAGTCCCGCGACGAAACAGGGATCCGGCAGGTACTCCGCCAGGGTGCTGAGGCCCTGGAGCAGCTGCGCCGCGCACCATTCCCGGTGGTGGGTGCCGTACGAGGCGTCGCTCTTGGCGGTGGACTGGAAACCGTGATGCATTGCGACGCTACCGTGATTCACGCGGAAACTCGGTTGGGCTTCCCCGAGCCCAACGTGGGTATCATCCCTGGCTGGGGCGGTACTGTCCGCTCGCTGGAGCGGCTGATCGACAACGGTGTGGAGAACCCGCATCTCGCAGCGTTCAGCTTCATCATGGCGTCGAAGCAGCTCCCGGTTCACGCGGTTGCAGAGCAGGGTTTCCTGAGAGAGGACTCTGACCGCATCGTGCTATCGGCACAGCACGTCGTCGCCGATGCGCTCGAGCTTGCTCGCGATCTCGCAGACGGGTACACCGAACCGGGCACCCGCGAGCTGCCGTTGTACCCAGCCGAGGCACCAAAGTTGGAGTACACCGAGGGCACTGCCACTGACCTGCGGATCTCCCAGGCCATCGGCGCGACCTACACCGCGCAGGACGGTGACGGCGAGACCATCGACTCCTTCGAGATGGGCAAGCGCGAAACCCGCAACACCGTTCCGCTTCTCGAGTATCAGGAGAACATCGACCGCGTGGTGCAGATGTATAAGAACCCGCGCCAGCCGCTGCGCAACTAAACGCGCTTCGGGAAGCGCCCGCACTACCGATCGTTGGTAGTGCGGGTTTTCGTTCCCACCACGTCCAGAAAATTCCTCACGGCCTCCGCACTATCGGCCTCGCCGCGCCACAAAACGTGCATAAGTCTGTTCAGCGCCATACCGTCGGTGGGAACTTCCACCAATTGCCCGGCTCGGAGATAACTGTCCACCGCGAGCCGACTCAACACGGCGGGACCGATGCTTTCCATGACTGCGTGGCAGATCGCAGAAATGCTGTTGAGCTCGAGCAATGGTGCCGGGCGGTCATTGCTGACCAAGTAGTCCAAAAACGCCCGCGTGCCCGACCCCTCTTCGCGCTCGATTAGTGGCGTTGCAGCCAACTCCTCCATTCCAAGCGGTGCGCTGCGCGTCGCCCACGGGTGCTCGGCACCGACAACCACGACGAGTTGGTCGGTCCACACCGGGGCGGAATGCAGGGTGGTGGGCAGCGTTGGCGTTTCGACGAATCCCAGCGCCGCAGCTCCCGACTCGACAGAGGCGATGACATCCGCGGAATTAAGTACCCGAAGTTTCGTGGATACCTGAGGTTGTTGCTTGCGGAACTCTCCGAGCCAGCCGGGCAATAGATGCTCAGCAATAGTCATGCTCGCACTGATGGATAATTGTTCGTGTCCAGCGTGTGCCAGAGATTCCGCCCCCGCGGCTAGGCGGTCAACGGCATCAAGGACTCCCCGGGCCCACTCGACAGTGAGTTTTCCCTCCTGGGTGAGCGAGGATCCCTGTGGGGTGCGATGAAGCAACGGATAGCCCAAACGTCGTTCAAGTGTTTTCATCGACCGAGAGGCATTCGATTGTGCAATTCCGCATGACTGCGCAGCGGCGCTCAAGCTTCCGAGTTCAGCGACACTCGTGAGCAGGCGCAACATGCTCAGGCTGAGCCATTGATCAATGTTGGGAATTACCGGGGACATATCACGATGATATATCTGCCTTGGCAATTTAGAGGCTACAACTGGTTGAGCTTTGGTGACAACCTGAACACATGAATAAAATTGCCCTGGCCAAGCAGAATTCCCGGCTGCGCACCACTCTTCCCGGGGTGCTCGTCGCAACCGTGGCCGCAGTGGCAGCGTGGGTAATTGCACGGTTTCTACCGGGTATCAGTGCATTGTTGATCGCAATTGTGCTCGGAGCTTTGTGGAGTAACCTCGCACCGGTGCCAGCGGTCCTTGATCGCGGCATCGCCTTTTCGTCGAAAAGCTTGCTGCGAGCGGGCATTGTTCTGCTCGGATTTCAATTGTCACTCTCTGCGATTCTCGATCTCGGCGTCGGTGTATTGCTGATCGTCATAGCCGCTGTTGGGGTGACTTTTATGTCCACGCTCTGGGTGGGCAAGCTGCTTGGGATTAGTCTGACGCAGCGCGTTCTTATCGCGTCTGGATTTTCCATTTGCGGGGCGGCGGCGGTGGCGGCGATGGACGAAACTGTGAAGGCGAAAAGGGAAGAGGTGGCTACGGCGGTCGGCCTGGTCGTATTGTTTGGCACGATCATGATCCCGCTGGTGCCATTTCTTGGCGGTGCCCTGGGGCTTTCGGAGCATGATCTAGGGATCTGGATTGGAGCTTCGACCCATGAGGTTGCCCAAGTTGTCGCGGCCGGTGGGGCAGTGGGAGGGGCTGCTCTTGGTGTCGCGGTGACGGTTAAACTCGCCCGGGTGTTGATGCTGGCCCCAGTCATTGCTGGGGTGTCGTGGACGATGAAACGCAGCGGGCAATCGGTGGGGAAGAACAATGCACCAATCGTTCCCTTATTTATTGTGGGGTTTATCGTCGCGATGCTTGTGCGCACCACAGGTATTGTTCCCGAGTCGGTGCTGGGCGCCATTCAGATCGCGCAGACTCTGTTGCTTTCGGCTGCCATGTTCGCGCTCGGACTCGGGCTGAACTTCCGTGCGCTGATCAAAGTAGGCGCGAAGCCGGTCATTCTAGGATTGATCTCGACGGGCATCATTATGAGTGTGGCGCTTGCAGGAGTGTTTATACAGGCCTATATATAAGGTGGCAATCATGACTTTAGTCAGAATCGACCTTCCGGAGCTTATCCCCGTTGAGCAGCGCGGTGCCATCGCCGATACGATCTACGACGCGTTGGTGACCGAGCTGGGCGTGCCCGTCGGCGACAAGTTCGTGATCGTCAATGCGCACAAACTTGAAAATCTGGTGATGGATCCGACCTATCTGGTTCGGCGCAGTAATCGCGCCCTCATCATTCAAATTACGTTGAATGAGGGGCGCGATGTCGAGCAGAAGAAACAGTTCTATCGGGTACTGGCGGAAGCTCTGCAAGATGCGGTGGGCATCCGCACCGAAGACGTGTTCATTAACCTTGTGGAAGTGCCGAAGGAAAACTGGTCGTTCGGAGGCGGTGAGGCGCAGTACGCTGACTAACTGCCTACCGGTACGCGCTCATGCCGGTGATTTCCTTGCCAACGATCAGATTCTGAATGGTGTCGGTGCCCTCGTAGGTGTGCAGGGCCTCGATGTCGGCGAGATTGCGCATCACATGATTCTCCAGCAGCATGCCAACACCGCCGAGCATGTCGCGGGCATCAGAGGTGATGGCGCGAGCTTTGCGAGTGTTGTGCACCTTCGCCAGCGACGCCTGCTGCTCGGTCATGGTGCCGTCCATCTCCATGTTGACGAGGCGGCGGCAATACAGCGCCATTGCGGTGAGATCCTGGAGCATGTTGCCGAGGCGGTACTGGATGAGCTGCATCTTCGCCAGAGGCTTACCGAATTGCTCGCGTTCCTTGACGTAGGCGAGCGCCGTTTCGAAGCTGGAGATGGCAATTCCCAGTGCTGCCCAGGCAACGGAGGAACGAGTACCAGTCAGGACCTTGGCCACGTCGCGGAAGGAGTTCGCACCTTCCAGGCGGTTTTCCTTTGGAACGCGCACGTCGGTGAACTTGATGTGTGCCTGCGGGATTCCGCGCAGGCCACCCTTTCCTTCGATGGTCTGTGCTTCGTAGCCGGGGGTGTCCTGCGGCACGATGAAGCCGGAGACCTCGCCATTTTCCATGCGCGCCCACACCACCGAGATGTGGCCCACGGAGCCCTGGCCGATCCACTTCTTCTCGCCATTGATGACCCACTCGTCGCCATCTTCCACGGCAGAGGTCTCCAGCGCCACTGAATCGGAGCCGTGATCAGGCTCGGTCAGTGCGAATGCGCCGAGAATTTCGCCCTTCGCCATGCCGTCGAGGTATTTGTCCTTTTGTGCCTGTGATCCACACTGGTCGATGGACTGCATGGCCAGGCCGGCCTGCACAGCCAGCGCGGTACCCATGGAAGCATCGGCGCGCGCGATCTCCATGTACACCAGGCCCACCGCCAAGCGACTCATGGAGCGGTGGCCTGGAATTTCGATGCCATCGAGGAGGAGATCGAGCTCTCCTGCGCGCTCAACCAAATCGATGCGGTAGTCGGCCTTTTCCCACGCCTCGTTGACATGTGGGGCGATTTCCTCGCCGAAGGTGGCCGCATCCTGCCACGCTTTGAGGTCCTCGCCAGAGACGTCCGAAAAAACGTTATAAAAATCGGTGGGGGCACCAGAAAGCGGGTTGTGAGTATCAGTCATGATTGTCCTTTCATCTGATACGAACTGCGATTCGTTATCTGCAAGTGTGGTGTAACGTACATCACTTGTCAAGTGAGTGCTGCAACATAATTTTTTTGCTTAGTGGGATGAAACTCTTTCGGCTTTTACTGGTACATTCTTCTGGCATGGCCAATGAACAAAGGAAACAGCAAATCGTCGAAGCCGCGCTCATGCTGTTCAGCAACCGGGGCTATCACGGCACCGGAATGGAAGACATCGCCCGAGAGATCGGCATGGGAACTTCCAGCCTGTACAACCATGTCCGCAGCAAGCAAGAGGTCTTAGCGGCTCTGGTGACCGAGTCGATGCAGCAGCTTCTCGACGATCATGCGCAGGCAGTAGCCCGGGCCGAAGGTCCCATAGACAAGCTCAAAGCTTCGATGATCTCGCATGTGAAAACTCATGCGAATTATTCACGATCGGTGCGAGTGGTCAATGCTGAAATTCATAGCCTCGAGGAGCCAACCAAGTCGGAAGTGCTGCAAATGCGCCGCGACTATGTTGTCCGCTGGGTAAAAATTGTCGAGGAGGGTCGTCGTCAAGGTCTTTTTACCGTCGACGACGCGGAAATTACCTGCTACGCGCTTATCGATATGGGCATTGGCGTCTCCGTGTGGTTTAGCCCCGAAGGTAAATATTCGGCCGAAGAACTTGGCGAAATCTACGCAGATTACGCGCTTGCCACCGTTAGCGCGCGGGAAAGTTAGTACTCCTACGCTGATAGCGAACAGAGCAGCGAAATGTCGAGCACCGCTGGTACGTTGGTTCTCATTGGAATTAGGACTATTAACAGGAGTTTTTCAATCATGACTGACGGAACCAAGATGGAATCTGGGGCTGCTGGAGGCTACCCCGGAGATCCGGTCTACGAGCGCCTTCTCCGTGAGCGCATTATCTTCCTTGGCCAGCAGGTAGACGACGACATTGCGAATAAGCTTTGTGCGCAGATTCTGCTGCTTTCGGCGGAGGATCCAACCCGCGACATTTCGCTTTACATCAACTCGCCAGGTGGCTCGGTCAGTGCTGGCATGGCTATCTACGACACCATGAAGTACTCGCCATGCGACATCCGTACCTACGGCATGGGCATGGCGGCATCGATGGGCCAGTTCCTGCTCTCCGGTGGCACCAAGGGTAAGCGCTACGCGCTTCCTCACGCACGCATTATGATGCACCAGCCTTCCGCAGGTGTAGGCGGTACCGCTGCTGATATCGCTATTCAGGCCGAGCAGTTCGCACAGACCAAGCGTGAGATGGCAGAGCTGATCGCAGAGCACACTGGCCAGACCTTCGAGCAGATTTCCAAGGACTCTGACCGTGACCGCTGGTTCACCGCACAAGAGGCGAAGGAATACGGCATCGTTGACCACGTCATCGAACACGCATCCAACGGCTCGATTAGCAACTAGAACTGAAGAGGAGAATAAAGTCTATGTCTTTCCAAATGCCTAGCTCCCGCTATGTTCTGCCGAGCTTCATCGAGCAGTCCTCGTACGGAACCAAGGAAACCAACCCATACTCGAAGCTGTTCGAAGAACGCATCATCTTCCTGGGCACCCAGGTCGATGATACGTCTGCGAACGACATTATGGCGCAGCTGCTGGTGCTTGAGTCCCAGGACCCAGACCGCGACATCACCATGTACATCAACTCCCCAGGTGGTTCTTTCACCTCGTTGATGGCTATCTACGACACGATGCAGTACGTGCGCCCCGATGTCCAGACTGTCTGCCTGGGCCAGGCTGCTTCCGCAGCAGCAGTTCTGCTTGCAGCCGGCGCGCCGGGCAAGCGTGCAGCGCTGCCTAACTCGCGTATTTTGATCCACCAGCCTGCAACCCAGGGCACTCAGGGTCAGGTCTCCGACCTGGAGATCCAGGCCAAGGAGATCGAGCGCATGCGTCGCCTCATGGAGGAAACCTTGGCTCGCCACACCGGTCAGACTGCGGAGCAGATCCGCATCGACACCGACCGTGACAAGATCCTTACGGCAGAAGAATCCGTCGAATACGGCCTGATCGATCAGGTCTTCGACTACCGCAAGCTCAACGCTTAAATTTCTCTGCAGTAAACAACAAGCGGCGCGTCCTAAAAGCCAAAGTGCTTTTCAGGACGCGCCGTTTGCTGTCCGGATGGTCGTTCACAAACTAAAACGCACCAGCTCCATAATTGGAGCTGGTGCGCTTGTGGTTTTAGTGAACCTGGATCACATTAAGCTTGTGAATCATTTGGGACGCAAGCATCGTAGATGTACTTGCCAACTACGCCGCCGATAGCAAGTACTGCAGCGAGCCCAACAGCGGAGCCGATAGCGCCACCGTTCTTCTGCAGTTCAGCGTTGATCTGAGCCATGAACTCAGACGATTCGGCATCGCTGATGCCCAAGTTGCGCTGGACGTCAGTGTTGAACGTCTGGAGCTGCTTTTGGACGTCGCGCACGAGTGGCGAGATGCCAGGGATATCCATCTGGGAAGCAGCTGCGAGTGGTACCAGCAGGAGCAGTGGGATGCCCACCGACGCGGTCGCGGCTACGCACTTGTCGGAAGCACCGGAAGATCCTGCCGAGGAGCCGGAAGAGTTAGAAGAGCCGGACGAGCCGCCGATGATGCTCGAGCCAGCGTCGCCCTTATCGCCCTTTTCGCCTGGGGTACCTGGTGCACCCTTTTCGACGATAACGATCGTTCCGTCGGAGAATACGATCTCGGTGTTGCCGTCTTCGTTGATGTAGGTCTCTACAACTGTGACACCAACGCCCGGAATACCCTGCTCGCCGGTGTCGCCCTTGTCACCCTTGTCGCCCTTGTCGCCTGGAGCACCTGGCTCACCTGGCTCACCTGGCTCACCTGGAGCGCCTGGTTCACCTGGAGCGCCTGGTTCACCTTGCTCGCCGGTGTCGCCCTTTTCGCCTGGCTCGCCCTTTTCGCCTGGAGCGCCTGGAAGACCTGGCTCACCTGGAGCGCCCGGCTCGCCTGGGGTACCTGGAGCTCCTGGAGGGCCTACGACCTCTCCGAGGTCCTTCCACACTCCGTTGATGAAGACCCAGAGGTGACCTTCGCGGATTTCAAAGTCGGCGGCATCTGCTGCGACCTGGACACCAGCGGTGACTTCTTCAGTCTCGCCGTCTGGAGTGGTGACGCCGACATGCACCCAGTACTTCTTGGTGTAATCGGTGTTTTCTGGTGGGGTAATGGTGAGGCGGCCGGTGCGCTGGTCGACTTCAACTTCCCAACCAGGAATGATGTTGCCAGCTGTGTCGGTGACCTTTGGCTCGGTGCCTTCCAAAATCACGTTGTACTTGGTGCCTACGGCAGGATTGAGCTCAAGGGACTGATCAACCTCGACAGGAACACCTGGCCAGGTGTAAGAATCGTCGTAACCGAACGTGAAGCCACAATCAGTGCCAGTAGCGCCGTTAGGGTAATCACCAGTCAGCTGCGCGGTGGACTGAACTGCGTCGCTCCACACGAGGCCTTCGCCTGGGACGGTTGCAGCATCGAGCTCTGCAGTGGTCAGCGGAAGCTTGAAAATTACCGTGAAACGTTCCCCAGCTTCGAACTCACCAATGTTTACAGTGGCCTGGTTGCCCGTGACGATAGGCGCAGCAGGAGTGATGTTGGTGTACGCGGCGTCGTCGACGGCGCCGAATGAACGATCAAAGTACTGGTCGAACTGCCATTCCTTACCCTCAAAGGCAGGGAGGTCGACGTTCAGTTTCGCGTTGTAGATATCAGCGTCTGTTGCGACTGGGATGCGAATGTAGAGATCAGGACCTGCGAAATAGTGCTGGATCTCCATGGCACCGTCGTGCTCAGGGAAGAGCCCCTTGCTGATCTTCTCGGTGTAGCCGTCATTGACCCACTGAACATAGCGACGGTCGAGTGTGACACCTGCGTTCCAATTGACGTCGCAAACCTCAGTGCGGTCACCGTCGGCAGCGTCTTCCTTCGGACGGTAGCAATCAGGGCGAACAGCGTTAGCAATTGCCTTGACGTCGTCTGCGTACGAATTTGGAAGGGCGAAACCTGCAACCTGAATTGGATCCCAATCACCAGTTAGCTGCGCGTCAACCGCGCCTGCAGTGACGGGATTAGCTGCGTTACCCACTGCCATTACGTTGAATGCTGTTTGGCCAGCAAGATCGCCGAGATTGAAAGTGACCGACTGTCCAACGATGACTGGCGCCGGAAGTGCAGTCACCTTATTCGGAAAATGATTTCCGAACTGGAAGTACGAATAGGGATTGTCTCCATCTGTCCTGTCTGGCTGCCAAAGGTAAGTGGTTTCTGCGGAGTAGGCCAAGGCGTTGACATCGGTTCCCTCTGGGAACGTTAAGGTCAGCTGCGCATTGTTGACTGGGTAGAGGGTGCCACCAACAATACGGCGATTATCACCCCAACCGTGGACCTCGAGAAAGCCGGCGGATTCAGCGGTGACAGAAGGCTTATACAGCTCTTCGAATGGGTTGTAGACCTTGCCGTTGTGGGTGTAGTTGTCGCGATCTTCCCACGTCGTGCGCGAGCGGTAGTCCAAGGAGCACTCCTGGGACTGATCGCCGAGCACGGCTTCCGCGGGGGTAGTTACGTCGGTGCCTGGCTGCTCACCAGTTTCTTGGGACATTGCCACCGGTGTGATGGCGGTGGAAATACCCAGCGCAATGGCAACGGCCATCCCGGGCAAAGCCTTGAATTTCTTCATTCGAGGAAACCTCTTAAACAATTAGCGGTTAATTGACAGGTTAAGTAAATACCAGTTCGGCAACGCGCGCCCTCTGAATAGAGTTTTTCGGAAAGAAATGATGATTATTCGCCCTAAATCACAGATTAATCCTCCCCCGAAACTACCCCCATTGGGAGAGTTTTGGGTGTTAACGTCGGGTTATCCACTCTTTCATGTGCAAATAAAAACATATATACCAGCAATTATAAATAGGTATTTCGCCATGATTAAAAAATCCTAAGACACATTAAAAGATTCATATGTGGGTGTAGTCATCGCGTGTGGATAGAAAATTCTTATACGTTGGAGAAAGATAAAAAGCTTGGTAAAACCTGGCAAGAAGGAAGGTTTGGTCTTTCGTCGCAAAGCGTTCTGGTCTCGGGGTGTGCGTAGACTTGGTCGGAAGTTCGAAACCGAAGGGGGCCACGCGGATGTTTTCGTGGATTCAACGACTCTCGTCCGACACGTTGCCAGACGCTGATTTTGACTATGAGTCACTTGATGGCTGGGAGTGGGCGCAGGAAACTCTGGCTCCCAGCGCACTCAACTGGGCGATCAGTGTGGGGCACGAAGCTGCCGACAAGGCGCAGAAAACGCGCATGCTCGCAGATGCGGCGTCCGGAGATCAAGTAGGGATAATCGAGCGCAAAGCGGCGGTATCGGGCGTGCTTACCACCTTGTCTGTGCTGGTCAGCGAATCACAGGAGTGGAAAACTCCGAAAAATATTAAAGACCATGCGGTAGACGCGTATCGACGAGGCGTTCC
Source organism: Corynebacterium lubricantis DSM 45231 (assembly GCF_000379425.1). Classification (GTDB taxonomy): domain Bacteria; phylum Actinomycetota; class Actinomycetes; order Mycobacteriales; family Mycobacteriaceae; genus Corynebacterium; species Corynebacterium lubricantis. The sequence continues at coordinate 32,400 of NZ_KB902187.1, read as the reverse complement.
TCTTCCGTCCATCATCAGGTTTGTCTGGGTGCATCACAATAAGGTGCAAGAAGAGCTGCTTGTCGAGCAAAGGCGCCTGGATTCCCTCAATGGGGCGGATGCCCTGCAAATTTTGTACACCCGCATGAACAGCGTGGTGGAGCAATATATCGGCGACCTCATCGTTGCGTATAAGCAGCAGGAGAGCGAAGGTGACGGAGCCTCGCCAGAGCGTAAGCGCGTCCTGATTGAGGCGCTCCTTGATGGCGAGCCCCAGTCCCTAGGGATCTCCAGATATTTGGGTCTTGACTTAGATCAGCCCTACGGCATTCTCCTGTTGAAAAACCGGGCCGAGGAGACGGTTTTGGGATCTGCCTCCGATGTCGACGAAATCGCACGCGAGGTGGCAAAAGCCGTCGGCCTTAAGGCGGTTGTCGTGCAGATCGTGGCGAAGGGGGTGTTCGTAATCGTGCGCGAGTCGGAGGGGCTGCGACCACGTAACGCTCGTCAATTGCTTCGCTTGCCGAGTGCGGTCATTGCCGGATACTCCTCGTTCACCCGTGGTGAATTGGAATTACCCGCAGCCATCGACGAGGCACGCGCAGCCCTTCGGGTGGCCGAGCACCCGGCGCGTGGGGTGGACGGTGGCGATGTGGTGGGGCCAGATGTGGGTGCAATCTTTTCTTTCATTGATATTGATAGCCCGGGTCTGGCGCGTTTTCTTCGGGCGAAGTTGGGGTCGCTCGCACTAGATTCTCGCAGGAATCGTGAATTGCGCGATACCCTGGAGAGCTTCATCGCCTTGGGGCGCAGTAGAAAGGCAACGGGCAAGGAATTGACGTTGGCTCCTAACACCGTGGCGTACCGCGTGGATCAGGCACTGGGCAAGGCGGGGATCACCCTGGAAGAGGGGACTGATGTTGGCGGATTGCTCGCGGCGTTGCGGATTTTGAAGGAACTTCCAGAGCTTTTTGGTGCCGAAACGCAGGAAAATTAGTCATCTCTTGTCCCCGTGTGCAGCCTATTTGTTGTAGGGCAACAAGTCGGCGGTGTGGTTCATGGCTTATTAGACCTATTGATGTGCCGTAGGCCACATTAGATTCTCTCCTACCGAACAGATAGGAGAGACTATGGGAGAGCATACGGCGGAATCGCTGGCAGAACTTTTTCTGCCAGCCGTCGGCCCGGAGGGCGTGAAAACGTCGGCCGCAGATATTAAAGAATTTAGCGATCCGTACACCTCGAAAGAGGCACCCGGAGAGCGGCCCATTATCATCGTGCAGCCGGAAACGGTAGAAGAAGTCCAGGCAGTTGTCCGGATTGCGGGCGAGCACGGCATCTACCTGTCGGCCAATTCGACCGGCCGCAACTACGGCTACGGCGGTGGCGCCCCTGTTGTTGACCAAACGGTAGTGGTCAATCTGCGGCGCATGAATAAGGTCATCGAGATCAATGAGAAAGCTGCTTACGCAGAGGTCGAACCTGGTGTGAGCTTCTTTGATCTCTACAACGCCATTCAGGATGGTGGTTACAAACTATCCATGTCGGTGCCTGATCTGGGTTGGGGTTCCGTGACAGGAAACGCCCTCGAGCACGGCATGGGCTACTCGGTCTACGGCGACCACGCCTCTGCAATCTGCGGCATGGAAGTCGTGCTTGCCGACGGCACCCTCGTGCGCACCGGGCTTGGCGCGATCCCGGATAGCGAAATGTGGCACCGTCACAAGCGTGGTTTCGGGCCATCTGTGGATTCTTTGTTTATGCAGTCCAACTTCGGCATCGTCACCAAGGTTGGTGTCTGGCTGATGCCGCAACCGGAGTCCGTCACCACTGGTTCCGTGATTTGCGATAACGACGAAAATATCGCGACTGTTTTGGATGCGCTGCAGCCACTCGTTGCCAGTGGTGTCATCCAGGGTCAGCCCCTAATGACGTGCGCGCCGCAGCCACCAGAGGGCGAACGCGCGACCCCTGAGACGAAGACCGATGGAAAATCGAAGCTGTATAAGCTCTCAGCCTCGCTTCCTCCGGGGCGTTTCAACGCGCGCATCGCGTTCTACGGCACCCCCGAACTCAACGAGGTCAAGGAACGCCAGCTCCGGGAGACCGTCAAGGACATCGAAGGAGTCACCGTCGAGCTGCGGACCTACGCAGGCGACGCGAAGGCCGAGGACGTTCACCCGCTGGACCTGGTCCCCATGGGCATTCCCAACATGTTCCTGCTCGATGTGCTCAAGGCACACTTCGGAGAGAGCTTCGGACACATCGACTTTTCGCCAGTCATGCCTTTCGACGGCAAGCCAGCAGCTGAATTCGAAGCCTACGCACAGAAGGTACTGCGCGAGGAAGACCTGGTCGCGGCCTTCGGCTGGATCGGATCGCCTCGCTCCATCGCAGCGGTGAACATGGTCTTCTTCGACACCAACGATGCAGACGAGCGTGCACGCGCCGTCCGCGCGGTGAAGAAGATGGGGCAATACGCCGTCGAACGCGGCTGGAGCGAATACCGCGCGCATCCACACATCATCGACGAGGTGGTCTCTTCCTACACCTTTAACGATGGCGCCTTGCACAACCTCTACACAACCCTCAAGGATGCGCTCGACCCGAAGGGCATCCTCGCGCCCGGAAGCCACGGGATCTGGGGCACTTCCCAAAAGCACCTTCACGCATAAAGCACGTCTAAAAAACAACTAGGAGATCATCATGCAATTCGATACCAACAACAAGTTCCTCAATGGCCCATTCGAGCCTTGGCACGAAGAAACCGAGCAGTTCGACCTGGAAATCATCGGCGAGGTTCCACAGGAACTCAACGGCGCACTGTTCCGCACCGGATCCAACCCGAAGTACAAGCCTCGCCACGTGGATCGCTACCACTGGTTCGAAGGCGACGGCATGGTCTACGCCGTCTACCTGCGCGACGGCAAAGCTGCGTACAAGAACAAGTGGGTCAACACCGACGCACTCAAGGTCGAGGTCGAGGCCGGCGAAGCAATTTACTCCGGTTTCGTCAACGGCGGCACCATCCCAGCGCTGCCTGAGGGCGCGCCACAGATGAAGAACGTCCCAAACACCAACGTCGGCATCCAGGGCGATCGCCTTCTCGTATTCTTCGAAGGTGGCCTGCCACACCAGATGCACCCAGAGTCCCTGGAGACTCACGGCACCTACGACTTTAACGGCGACGTACCATTTACTTGCACTGCGCACTACAAGGTCGATCCCGACACCGGCAACATGTTGTTCTACTCCTACCAAGGAACCCTGGTCACCTGGTACGAGGCAGATTCCCATGGACAAATCGTCGATACGCACGCTTTTAACGTCAAGGCACCGTCGATGTTCCATGACTTCGCCATCAGCGAAAACTACGCCATCTTCTTCGTCACCCCGGCTCTCTTCCTCGGCGAGAACGTGGCCAAGGGCAACCCGGGCCTGATTTGGGACGAGGCCGCCACCGAAGGCGGCGTGGAAATTGTGACCATGCACCGCAAGACTCACGAGGTCAAGGTCTTCCGCGTCGAGGATGCCTTCTTCCCAACCCACTTCTTCAACGCCTACGAAGAGGGCACAAAACTCGTCATCGAGGCACCGCGCATCGAACGCTTCGGTACCCCGATCGAGCAGACCAACAACCCGCTGTCCTCGCATGAGTGGTTCAAGAATGCCATCCCATGGCGCTGGGAAGTCGACTTCGCCACCGGCACTGTGCGCGACACCGTGACCTCCAACATCGCCGGCGAGTTCCCCATGATCAACCCGAAGAACCTGGGCCGCAAGCACAACTTCGGCTACTTCGTGACCACCCGTGGCGTCGCCGAAGACACCATGAGTGACGGCCTGGCTAAGAACGACCTGAACCGCGAGACGGTCACCGTCATCGAGGGTCTCGACGACCTGACCAACCCATCCGAGCCGATCTTCGTGCCTCGCGAGGGCTCCGACAACGAGGACGCAGGCTACCTGCTCTCCATCTGGTGGAACCGCGCGACCGGCAAGTCCGAGCTGTGCATCTACGACACCGAAGACTTCGGACGCACCCCGCTGGCGCGCATCCCGCTGCCAGGTCGCGTGCCATTCGGCTTCCACGGTTCGTGGGCAGGTCGCGACGAGATTGAGCAGTCGCTCAAGGTGCTTGCCGACGAGGGCAAGAACTAGGGGACGGCCGAAACCTCAGGGATCCCTGAGACCAACCCCGAGATAACCCCCCTACAGAATTGCCCAGTTTTTCATTAGGCTGGGACCACCCCAAACAAAGATCAATCCTTTCCAACATCTTTCTCAAGGAGAAAAACTTTCATGGCTTCATACGACCACCTGGTTTCTGACAAGCTCTACATCGGCGGCTGGCGCGAGGGCACCTCTGAGGGCACCACGGTGTCCACGAACCCTTTCGATAACTCGGAAATCACCACGTTTAAGCAGGCGTCCAAGCAGGACGTCGACGACGCCTACGCCACCGCGAAGAAGGCTCAGGTTGAGTGGGCAGCAATGGCACCGTCGGAGCGCTCCAAGGTGCTGCACGCTGCGGCTGATTACATCGAGGAGAACCAAGAGGCGATTGCTGAGCTGATTTCGCGTGAGTCCGGTTCCACTGTGATCAAGGCGAACACCGAGGTCGGCATCGCTGTGGGCTCCATCCGCGAGTCCGCGTCCTTCCCAACACGCGTTCACGGCACGATTCACCCATCGAATACCCCGGGCAAGACCAACTACGTCTTCCGCGAGCCACTTGGTGTCGTCGGCGTGATCAGCCCGTGGAACTTCCCCTTCGGCCTGTCCATGCGCTCTGTCGCACCAGCTCTGGCACTGGGCAACGCAGTTGTGCTCAAGCCAGCATCCGATACCCCAGTTGTCGGCGGCACCATGCTCGCCACCGTCTTCGAGGCAGCGGGCCTGCCTACCGGTGTGCTTAACGTTGTTATCGGTTCCGGCTCCGAGATCGGCGATCACTTTGTGGAAAGCCCCGTGCCTTCCCTAATCTCCTTTACCGGTTCGACCCCTGTGGGCAAGAATGTCGGCGCTACCGCTGTCGGCGGCAAGTACATCAAGAAGGTTGCCCTCGAGCTCGGCGGTAACGCACCGCTGGTCGTTCTCGACGACGCTGACGTGGACAAGGCTGTTGCTGCTGCGTCCATGGGTAAGTTCCTGCACCAGGGCCAGATTTGTATGGCGATCAACCGCATCATCGTCGATGCCAAGGTGTATGACGAGTTCGTGGAAAAGTACGCAGCGCGTGTCTCTGGCATTGCCTACGGCGATCAGACCGACCCGGGCAACTGCGTTGGTCCGATCATCAACGATTCCCAGCTCAAGTCGGTCACCGGCAAGATCGAGCAGGCACGTGCAGAGGGTGCTCGTGAGGTTGTTTCCGGCGAGATCGTCGGCCGTGTTGTCCCTCCACACGTGTTCGCTGATGTCACACCTGACATGGAGATCTTCCGCGAGGAAATCTTCGGCCCCGTCGTCGGCATCGCGAAGGCTGATAACGAGGCACACGCCCTCGAGCTGGCCAACGACACCGAGTTCGGCCTGTCCTCGGCAGTGTTTACCACCGATCTGATGCGTGGCGTGAAGTTCGGCCGCGGCATCAAGGCCGGCATGACCCACATCAACGACATCACCGTCAACGATGAGGCGCACGTGATGTTCGGTGGCGAGAAGAACTCCGGCCTGGGCCGCTTCAACGGCGAGTGGGCGATCGAGGAGTTCACCACCGATCACTGGATCGGCGTGCAGTCCGAGCCAGGCGACTACCCAATCTAGTCGCACCAAACGCTCGCTTTACGACAAAAAACCGGCCGGCCCCCTGAACTCACATTGTTCAGGGGGCCGGCCGTCCTATTTGTCCACTAGGGGTATGGCGAAACTTCTGTGGCTCGTCCAAGATGGAGCTTAAGGAAATGTGATGGAGGTTACAGAAAGGAAGTGTGCCATGGAGGCCCCGCAGCTGGAATTGGATGTGCAGGAGTGGATTAACACCCCTGATGGCCAAGCCCCAGACCTGGAAGGCAAGGTACTGCTTATCGAGGTGTTTCAAATGCTCTGCCCGGGATGCGTCAATCACGCGATTCCCCAGGCGAAAAAGGTGCACCGGATGGTGGATTCTTCGCAACTGCAAGTCATCGGACTCCATAGCGTTTTCGAGCACCACGAGGCGATGACACCAGCCGCACTGAAAGTGTTCTGCTCGGAATTTGGGGTGGAGTTTCCTGTCGCCGTAGATAGGCCACGAGAAGGTGGTCCCATTCCGTCGACGATGAAAAAATACCGCCTCGAGGGCACTCCCACCTCGATGTTGGTGGATCGCCACGGCAAGATCAGGCAAACCCATTTCGGGCAGATTGACGATATTGCCCTTGGTTTCCTCCTGGGGAGCCTGTTGTCGGAGCCACAGCCCTAGCCCCACCTGCCACCCTTGTCTCCACCCCTAGTTGTACCCGGGGTCACGCTATAACCGCTGTTCGCAGTTTTATGGCTTGTTTTCCCATGTCACCCCAATTGTCTACATGTCCACCACCTCATAAAGTGGCCTACATCACCAACTACCAAGTAAGGAGCACTGGATCATCATGAGTGCCGAAAATACTCTGCATACCGCACCGACAGACGGTGTCTTCGCGCCTTTGCACTTTCCTGAATACCGCACCACAATCAAGCGCAACCCCACCAACGATTTGATCCTGACCCCGCAGCGCCTCGGCGAGCTCTCAGGCCCAGTCCTCGGTGACCGCGACCTTGGCGGCCTGGATAACGACATGACGCACGCCAACGGTGGCGAAGCGATCGGTCAGCGCATCCGCGTCCACGGACGAGTACTTGGCTGGGACAACAAGCCCGTCGCCAACACCTTGGTTGAGGTCTGGCAGGCCAACGCAGCGGGTCGCTACCGCCACAAGAACGACTCATGGCCAGCACCCCTGGACCCTTATTTCAATGGTGTCGCTCGCACCATGACCAACGCTGACGGTTACTACGAGTTCTACACCGTTAAGCCCGGCATGTACCCATGGGGCAACCACAACAACGCATGGCGCCCAGCGCACATTCACTTCTCGCTGTACGGCCGTCAGTTCTCGGAGCGCCTGGTCACCCAGATGTACTTCCCAAACGACCCGATGTTCTTCCAGGACCCCATCTATAACTCGGTCCCACAGGGTGCGCGCGAACGCATGATCGCCGTCTTCGACTACGACAAGACCGAACCGAACTACTCCCTGGGCTACAAGTTCGACATCGTTTTGCGCGGCAAGAACCAGACCTACTTCGAAACCCACAAGCACTAATAGCACTAAGAGCTAGAGGAGAATCATCATGATTGAAACAGGTCAACACGAGGGTTTTCGCTACCCGGATACCGCCAGCGATGCCGCAGACCAGGACCATGTCGAGTTCGGCATTACTCCCTCGCAAACCGTGGGCCCTTATGTTCACATCGGTCTGACCTTGGATAACTCCGAGGTGATGGTCGAGGAGAACGGCACCCCAATCAGCTTCACCGTGTTCGACGGCGACGGCAATCCGATTGCCGATGCCATGATCGAGCTGTGGCAGGCCCGCCCAGATGGCACCTTCAACACCGAAACTGTCGAGGGCTTCCGCGGCCTCGGCCGTGGCATGGTCGATGAGACCGGCTCGGTTACCTTCACCACCTTGATCCCTGGCGGCTTCGAGGACGAGGCTCCGCACCTCAACGTCGGTGTTTTTGCCCGCGGCATGCTCGAGCGCTTGAACACCCGCCTGTACTTCCCGGAAAACGCAGACGCCAACGCAAACGATCCCGTGCTGCAGGCCGTCGACGAGCCACGTCGCGAACTCCTTGTCGCCGACAAGACCGAGAACGGCTACCACCTCAACATTTACGTGCAGCACGAGGACCTGAGCCAGGAAACTCCGTTCTTCAAAATCTAACCGCGTTATCTAACCAGGAAAGGGGAGCGTTTCGTGCTGTCCCGCAACACCTACTCGGATCGTGCCTCGGGCGCGACCGACATCCACGCTTTGCTTTCCGACGAAGCGTTCCTCCAGGCCATCGTCGAATTCGAAGCAGCGCTTGCCACGGCTGCCGAGACCACCGGCAAAGTCACGGCCGATCAAGCGGACCAGTCACGAGCAGCAACCACGGCCTTCGAACTCGATCTTGCAGAGATCGCGGACGCCTCGGCCGCCGGCGCGAATCCGGCGATCCCCATTGCCAAGGGCCTCAAAGCGCTGGCCAGTGACACGACGGCGATTCACTTCCAGGCCACCAGCCAGGACGCGATCGATACGGCGCTCTCGCTGTGTCTCAAGCGCGCGGTGGCAGTGCTTATCGACGACGCACGCAACGTAGAACGCCTCCTCACCGAGTTGGCCACCGAGTACCGCGCAACACCAGTGATGGCGAGGACCTTGGGCCAGCAAGCATTGCCAACGACCTTCGGGCTCGTTGCCGCAGGCTGGTTGGAAGGGGTACGCGCGGCTCGTCGCGAAGCGGAATCTTTGGTCTTTCCCGTCCAATATGCAGGTCCCGTCGGCGCGCTGCCTGGCGGAATCGACACCCACGACCAGCTTGCCGCGGACCTCGGACTCGCAGCGCGCCCGATCGTGTGGCACACCAACCGCCAGCCGGTGGCCCAGGTAGGTGTGGCGATGGCGCAGCTCGCTGGTGCCGTACGCAAGATCGCGGGCGACATCGTGATGTACTCGGCAACTGAAGTGGCCGAGCTACGCGAAGCCACCCCAGGTGGTTCCAGCTCGATGCCACACAAGGCCAACCCGGCGGCATCGGTAGCAGCTGACGGATATGCCAGGCGCACCCCGGCGCTGGCGGCCACGCTTCTCGACGCACTCGATTCCCGTGCCCAGCGCGGAGTAGGCAGCTGGCACGCCGAGTGGCAGACCGTACGCGAGATCGTGGCGGCGACCGCCAGTGCCCTGAATCGCATTACTGCGGCTTTGGATGGGCTGATCGTCGATAAGCAATCAATGTCTGCTCGCTGTGGCGAAAACCCCGATACTGCCAACGCCGTGGCCATTGTCGACGAGATTTTAGCAAAGGAAAACTAGTGAACGAACAATATGAAGCAGGCCGCAAGGCCGCCGCGGAAGTCGGCGAAAAGAACCGCCGCGCTGTGCTCGGAGACGCGCACGTGGACCGCGCGAATGAGAACAAAAGCGAAATTACCGAGAAATTCCAGGACTTTATTACCCGCACCGCATGGGGCGATATCTGGAACCGCGAGGGCCTCGACCATACCCAGCGCCGCCTGATCACCATCGCGATTATGTGCGCGCTGGGCAACTACGGCGAGCTGGACATGCATATCCGCGCGGCACTGCGTGCTGACGTAGACCCAGATCTGATCGGGGAAGTCATGCTGCACACCGCCGTCTACGCAGGTGTGCCGAACTCAAACCACGGATTCAAGCTGCTGGATGCGGCAGTCAAAGAAATGAAAGAGGAGAAATAAAATGACCACCCCATCACACGTACCCGTAGCCATTATCGGTGCCGGCCCTGCAGGTCTGACCCTGGCACACTTATTGCACCTGCAAGGCGTGGAGTCGGTAGTGTTCGAGACCCGCTCGCGCCAGGACGTCGAAGAGACCGTGCGCGCTGGCGTGCTCGAGCAGGGCACCATGCAGATGATGCGCGAGACCGGAGTCGGCGAGCGCATGGACGCGGAAGCAGACATCGACGAGGGCATTGATATCTCCGTGGATAACCAGCGCACCCGCATCGCACTGACCGAGCTGACCGGCTACCACATGGCGGTCTACCCGCAGCATGAGTACCTGAAGGACTTCATTGCCAAGCGGATCGAAGACGGCGGGGAACTGCTGTTTAACACCACCGTGGATGATGTCACGGGTTACGACGAGGACCTCTGTACCGTCACCTACACCGACGAGGCTGGTGTCCAACACACCCTGACCGCGGATTATGTGGTCGCCGGTGATGGATCGAAGTCGCCGTACCGCAAGCCCATCCTCGAATTGCCCGGTGCTCACCGCGCGCACCACGAGTACCCATACGCCTGGTTCGGCATCCTAGTCAACGCCCCACAGACCCAAAAGGAACTGATTTACGCCACCCACGACGCGGGCTTCGCTCTGATTTCTACTCGCTCCGAAACCGTGCAGCGCTACTACCTACAATGCGACCCGGAGGACTCCGTGGACATGTGGCCAGACGAGAAGATCTGGGAGCAGCTCCACCTGCGCGTCGACTCCGATGACCTGCAGGTCTCCGAAGGAGAGATCTTCGACAAGAACGTCCTGCGTTTCCGCTCTGCTGTCACCGAGCCGATGCAGCGTGGTCGCCTGTTCATCTGTGGCGATGCGGCACACACCGTCCCACCAACCGGCGCGAAGGGCCTCAACCTGGCAGTGGCCGACGTGGCCGTCCTTGCACCAGCACTGATCCGCGCAGTGAAGAAGTCCAACACCGACCTGCTGGAGAAGTACTCCGACCTGGCCATCCCACGCGTGTGGAAGGCACAGCACTTCTCCTACTGGATGAGCTCCATGCTGCATGCCACCCCAGGTGAGGAGTACTTCCAGTCCCAGCGTCGCCGCGGCGAGCTGCGCGCCATGCTGTCCTCTGAGGCAGGCCGCAAGTACCAGGCGGAGCAGTACGTCGGCATGGACCTGCCAAAGTTTGATATCTAATTTCGTTCTAGCTTTTTTCAGAAAGGGGCGAACCTTTGCGTTCACCTGCTATTGTCGTCGTTTTGCTGTGGATTGCGGTCCTGCTCGACGGCTTCGACATGGTCGTCCTCGGTGCGACGTTGCCGGCCATGATGGACGACCCGAATTGGCACCCCACCGCGGCCCAGGGCACCCAGATCTCCACCGCGGGCCTATTCGGAATGATGATCGGCGCGCTGGTCATCGGTGCGGCAACGGATAAGATCGGTCGTCGCAACGTGATGATCTTCTCCGTCTCCGCGTTCTCGCTGCTCACCCTGGCGATGGGCTTTACCTACAGCTTCTGGATCTTCCTCCTGCTGCGCTTCTTCGCAGGCGTGGGCCTCGGTGGCTGCCTGCCCACGGCAATCTCGATGGTCACCGAGTTCCGCGGGCGCGACAAGGCCGGCTCCTCGACGACCACCGTCATGACCGGTTACCACATCGGTGCTGTGCTGACGGCGCTGCTGGGCATCTTCATCATTGAGCCGTTTGGCTGGCACGCGATGTACATCATCGGTGCGATCCCAGGTTTGATCCTGGCGCCTGTCATGTACTTCCTGCTGCCGGAATCCCCGCAGTACCTCAACAACGTGGGCCGTACCAAGGAAGCACAAGAAATCGCCGATCAGTACGGGCTTGAGCTTGTCGACGAATTGGACCGCGAAGCTGCGGCCCACTCCCAAGAAACCGGGGCCAAGGCCCTGCTCAAGCCGCCATACCTGCGTAACTCGCTGGCGGTGTGGGCGACCTCCTTTATGGGCTTGCTCTTGGTCTACGGTTTGAACACCTGGTTGCCACAGATCATGCGTGCTGCCGACTACGACATGGGCAACTCGCTGGGCTTCCTCATGGTGCTCAACATCGGTGCCGTGGTTGGCCTGATCATTGCGGGTGCGGTTTCCGACCGATTCTCGCCACGCACCACTGCGTTGCTGTGGTTTGTTATGTCCGCAGTATTCCTCGCCCTGATGGCGATCCGGATGCCAATGACCGCACTGTACATCACGGTGTTTATTACCGGTATCTTTGTGTTCTGCTCGCAGAACCTGGTGTACGCGTTTGTGGGCGAGAACCATCCGTCGAATCTGCGCGCGACGGCAATGGGCATGGCCGCTGGTATCGGTCGCCTCGGCGCGATCAGTGGTCCGGTCCTGGGTGGTCTGTTGATTACCTACAACCTGGCCTACCCGTGGGGCTTCTTCGCCTACGCGGCCGTGGGCCTGTTGGGCGCGATCCTGATGAGTATTACCCGCCCGCTGTACAAAAAGCGCTCCCGGGTCACCGCGGAGGCTGAACCACAGTCCGTGAGCTAGGTTCATTAGGGGCTTAGACCCGGTTGGTCGAAAACAGTTTTCGACCAACCGGGTTTTTGCGTGTGTTTTTCTGGGTCGGATGGTCGAAAAGCGCCGGGTGGTCGAAAAAGGGGTCGGTCGGTTTTCGACCACGCGACAGCAGGGCGGCCGCGAATCTACCGCAGCACCGCCGCGAGCTCATCGCGGCCCTTGACCCCAAGCTTTTTGTACACATGCGTGAGGTGATATTCCACGGTCTTGGGAGCAATGGTCAGCTGGCGGGCGATCTCACGGTTGGTGGTGCCCTCGACAGCCAGGTGGGCGACTTGTTCTTCCTGGGCCGTGAGCCCGAGCTTGTTATGGACGTGCCCGCCGACACCACTAATGCGTCGTTCCTGGTTACAGCGCTCCACCATCGCGTGCGCGCCCATCTCTAAGAAGAGGTCGGAGGCGCGGCGCAGAATCTCGTCGGCAAAGGACCGCCGCCCGCCGCGGCGCAGGACCAAACCATACTCAAACAACACTCGTGCCGCGTAGGCGGGCATTTCTGAGTGCTCCACGGAGTCCACGGCGTCGTCGAAAAGCGAAAATGCTTTCGTGGTCTGTCCGCGCTGCATCATGATCGTGGCGCGCGGCACGGCATTTTTGGCGAACAGCGACCGGAGATGGAAGGGGCGGCTGCGCTCGTCGGCTTCGGTGATGACCTGGTCGGCTTCGTCGATACGCCCGGCGCGAATCAGTGTCTGGGCGTAGACATCTTCCCATGGCCAATAACCGGGATGGTAGGTATCCACGCCGCGGACTGTGCGGGCGAGGGCTTCGCTGGCATCGAGCGCGATGCGGAGGTCGCCGACGCTGGCAGAGACGATCATCTTGCCCATCGCGGCGGGGAGTTGCTGGATAAGGAAGGAGTCGCTGCCAATGTTGGTGCGCTTGAGGTAGGAATTGGCAAGTGTTTCGTTGCCCTCCATGGCGGCGATTTGGGCGCCTGTCCAGAGCAGAAACGGCTGGAGGAGGGAGATGCCGTTGAGCTCGCAGGTGGACAACCCGCGTTCGACAACTTCCTTGGCGGCCTTCCATTCGCCGGTGACGTAGAGGGTGCGGGCGAGTACGGCGTCGCGCCACATGCTGACCGACAGGGCGCCGCCGGGGACGTGGCGCAGTTTGACGCGGGCGCTGTGAGGATCGTCGTTGGCGAGGTCGACCCACCCGGCAAACAGACTGCCGCGCTCCCGGGAAATGGTGTGGGTAAATTCTGGCGCTTCGGCGGGTTTCTTGCCTTCGAGGATGTCGCGGGCGAAGGCGTTGTGGATCTTGGCTTCTTCGTGGTGCTCAGAGGTAGGAGCCGTAATCGTCATGATGTGCGCCGAGCGTTTCGCTACGGCGTGGAGATCCCAGTTCGACAGATCATAGACGGATCCGATGGCCGACTGATCGGCAGAATTTGTGGTCTGGCGCAACATTGCTGTGGCCTGGGCGTGGTGCCCGCCGTAGAGAGCAACATAGCCGGTCAAGGAATCGCGCTGTTCCACATCAACGATTCCCGTGCAGTCCTGCAGGTAGAGCTCAGTTGTGTCCAAATCCAGGTGAGCGATGTGGGACGTGGCCTTCTGCAACAGCAACTTTTCGCGGGTCACGGGATTGCTCGCGCGCGCGTCGGTGGGGGTTGCGGCATCGGTGATGGCAGCGAAGCGCGGATCCCTCAGGACCGGGGTACGGCCTTTTTCTGACGGACGAAGATCTACGAGACCAGCGCTAATAGCTTCCTGCAGGTCCTCTGCCTTCAGCGGCCGAGCGAAGAGAGCGTCGCGGGTCTGCGGGCTCAGGTCTGCGGTGCGCGCTGCGAATTCGTCATGCCACGCCGAAGGAATCGCCAGCGTTGCCCCGGGTTGGGTCCAGGAATCCCGCGGAGTTTCACGCAGGATCTCGACGATGAAATCTGGGCGACCCCGACTTGCCACATAGAGCTCCTCGACGAGCATCACTGGCAATTTGTGCCCGGTAATCAGGCGTACTAATTGGTCGGTTTCGCGCATCGTGAGGGGAGGAAGATCAATAACGTCATCAGCAAAACCGTGCACGCGATCCGAGGTGACCGAAGCGATAAGGGTCGTGGACTCCCGTTTTGCCGCTTTGATGAGTGTTTGAAAAGACCTCTCGTCGGCCTGATCGAAATCGTGGATCACATAAATGGGTGCCGCCGCGCTAGGGTCAGGGAGTTGAGCGAGCAGCGCGCCGGGTTCGTCGCGCTCCCACGGCAACGTAGTGAACACCGACGTCCGCTCGCCAGAAAGAGCGCCAGACAGGGAGCCAGACAGCGACTCCGGCAGCGAATCCAGGAACTCCTTGGTGCCCATCCCCACGGTGGTGGGCAGCACGACGAGTCGGTGTTCATGGGCAGAGATCAGGGAAGTGATCCGGTCCACGATGTCACCGCGCAGCATCGTACTCGTCCGAGCATTCATAAATATCTACCCTAGGCGAAGCACACCATGGGGGCAGACAGAACCTATTGGTTATGCAAGGCGCGCGAAAGCTCGGAGCGCGTACGAATCCCCAGCTTTCGATACACCCGCGTGAGGTGATACTCCACAGTTTTGGCCGAAAGATACAGTTCGGTCGCGGCTTCCTTGTTGGTGGCACCGTCGGCGACCAGTGTGGCAATCTCCATCTCCTGCGGCGTCAACCCATTGGGCGAAGGCTCGCGGGAGCCCAAGCCACCGGCGCGACGCTCTCGGTTGCAGCGTTCGACAAAGAAATCAGCACCCATCGTGGCATAGAGTTCGGCGGCACGGGCGAAGCGGTCGTCGGCAAGTTTTCGTTTGCCGACGCGGCGCAGCGCCTGGCCATACTCGAACAAAATACGGGCGGTATAGATAGGGGTATTCAGCGGTTCAATCATGGACATGGCGTCGTCGAAAAGCTGTACTCCCTTGGTCACCTCACCTTGGGCGAGCAGCAAGCGACCGTGCGAGGTGTTCAGCTTGGCCTTGACCGAGATGATGTTCGAGGCCTGGACCCGATCGAGGTCACGGTCGATTTGCCACTGCGCCTCGTCGAGACGCCCGGCCTGGACCAGGGTATTGACCCACACGTCGTGCCACGGCCAAAAACCCGGCTGCGAGGTGTCCACTTCTTTGTCCAGGTCAACGAGGTGCTGGCCGAAACGCAGCGCGGTGGTCAAATCAGCGTCGGTCTGCGCGACGTGCAGACGCGCCATGGCCGAAGGGATTTGCTGGATCGGGAATGCATCGTGACTTAAGGTCATCCGGCTCGTATACATACGCGTGAGCTCGCGGTCACCGCGCATGCTGGCAATGGTTGACCCGGTCCACAGCAATAGTGGCTCGAGGAAGGTGATGCCAAAGCGCTCGACGCGGGCTAGTCCGCGCTCCATGGCACGTTCTGCGGCATCGAGATCCCCGGATAGGTAGTAAGCGCGCGCAAGCCACGCATCCATCCAGGTACCAATGCGTTCCGAGCCTTCGCCTGAGCTTTGCACCATCAGGTGCTGGCGCGCGGCAGTGAGATCGTCGTGGACGAGTGCGACCCAGCCGGTAGCCATGTGGCGACGCTGCGCCATGATCTCAGTCTCCCAGGGCACGGGAGCGTCGTCCGGGGCGACACCGGAGGTCGCGGCCTTGCCAATAATCGAGATATAGTGCGCCTCCAGGTTCGTTGACGATTGTGGCTCGGCCCACTGGCTACTCGTCGCTGCCCAGCCGACCAGCTTTTCCGGTTGCCATTCACACAAGGAGAGCAGTACTTGACGCGATGCGACGCGTGTGCGCATCTCCGCGTCCTTACTATCGTGTGCTTCCAGAGTTGCCCAGGCACGCTCGATCAGGGACTTCGCGTCGAAGCGTCGACCCTCATGCAGAGCGAGGTAACCGCGGATCGAATCCACGTGTGCATTGTTGCCCTGCCCTCGCATTTGCAGGGCGTATTGCCGGGCACGAGGAATATCAGAGTCGGAGATCAGCGACTCGATAGCGCGAAGAGTGAGCTTGTCGCTTAACGACGAATCGCCGGCCACTTTGGAGGCAAAACTCAACATCGTAAACGCTTGTCGATAGTTTCCCGCCATGCTGAGCTGACGCGACCTTTTCGTCATGATCTCGGCCAGCTCATCGGAGGATTCTTCGAGCCCCTGCGCGTCATGCATGAGCGCTTCAGTTTCATTGCCTTGCACACGGAACCAGGTTGCTGCCCGCTGGTGGATTGAGCGCAATTCCTCGGGTGGGGTAGAGGCACGAATGACGGCGAGGTCGGTGGAATTGGCAAAGACCACGACGCGACGAGTGCCATCGGGAACCGAATGCACGATTCCGTGTGCGAAAGCGGTGGTGAGCTGCAGCTTGTCGTCGATAAGTTCTTCGAGCGCATCGAGGTCGCTGCATGCGCTGACGGTCTGCAGGGCCTCAATCACATCTATGTCCTTGGTCCGCTCATCGAAGGCGCGACGCCAATGCGCGGGCAGCGGCAAGTAGGGGTTGCTTTGGTGCCAGTGGTCCTCGGGAACCGCGTCTAGGAGGTCGCGAATGAGCCCCGGGTCGCCTCCCGTGACTTCAAGGACGCGATTGCTCAAATCCGGATTCAAGTGCACACCGCGGTGACGCAGGCTTAAGGCAGCAACATCGTCGATACCCAGAGGCGGCAATGTGATGGTGAGATCAGCCAGGTAGCGATACTGTTCCACGGTCGTGTTGGACGTGGTGGCAAGCACCAAGGCGAAACGACCTTCCTTGGTCGTTTGCGCCAGCTCGATCAACTCGTGCAGCGAAGACTTGTCTGCCCACTGGGCGTTATCCACCACGATGGCCTGCGCGGACTTCGCGGAATCGAGTTCCTTAAAGTCTCCAAGGTCGCGCTGCAGCTGACAGCTAAGCCACCCCTGGTCCTCGCTGCGCCATTCCATTGCAGAGATTCGCGCGATGGCGAATCCCGGAAGAGTACGCACCACTCGGTCCACTACTTCTGAGGGGCCCGGACCGGCCAGAATGATAATTGTTCCGGTTCCCGCGGGGGAGCCGACGATCTGCTCAACCACTCTTTGGGTATCGGTCGCTGCACTATAAGCCATGATTGTTCACCTTACGTCAGGTCTTGCGAGGGAAATCCCTCACACGACCCTAAGTAATTATCCTTGATCGCCGCCAGCGACAGGAAGCACCGATCCGGTGATGTAGCTGGCTTCGCGAGAAGCCAGGAACACGATAGGTGCAGCCTGTTCGTCCAACGTTCCGTAGCGCTTAAACAAGCTGGAATCGATGGTCTGATCAACGATCGCCTGGTACCACTGCTTGGCCTGTTCGCCCTCAGGTCCTGGCCCACGCTTCACCTTGCGCTCAGGTGCGAGGGTGCCACCTGGGGCAGTAGCGACCACGCGAACATTCTTTTCGGCAGCCTCGAGCGCGAGCGCCGAAGTCAAAGCATTGACGCCACCCTTCGATGCTGCATAAGGCACGCGGTTGACGCCGCGGGTAGCAACGGAGGACACATTGACGATCGTCCCGCCGCCAGCCTCAATGAGGTGAGGAAGCTCGGCGCGCACGGACCACAGGGTAGTGAAGAGGGAGCGGTTGACTTCCTTTTCAATCTCTTCCGGTGCGTAGCGCTCGAAAGGCTTCGCCCAGATGGTGCCGCCAACAACGTTGATTGCGACATCAATGCGTCCGAACTTGTCCTTGCAGGCCTGCGCCATGGAATCGGCACCAGCGAAGGTTTCCAGGTCCGCCGTGGCCCAGCCGATCTCGGCACCGGAGCGCTGCGCGATCTCGCTAGCAACCTCCCCGACGAGATCCGCGCGATCAACGAGGAAGAGCTGAGCACCCTCGTGCGCGATCCGGTTTGCAACCGCAAGGCCGATGCCTTGAGCTGCGCCCGTGATCAACACGACCTGACCCTTGAAGCGCTCCGGGGTGATTAGTTCAGGCGTTCCTTCGATTCCTGCGCCGGTAGGCATCTCACCTTTGGCCATTAATTGCTCTCCTCGATAGCGGTGTGGACGGTCTTGATGGCGCTGCGGTGGTGGCGCTCGACGATGGTGCGCACGGCGTCGAAGTCGTGTGCTTCGAGCGCGTCGACGAAGTCGAAGTGGTCTTGGACTACACCTGGTGCCACAAAGCCCTTATCGGCGAGCTCGTTGTGCATGACCTCGACGACATCGAGCACGTGGTAGGCCTGCTGCATCGCAGGGTTACCGGAACGATCGAACAAGAAGTCGTGGTAGTTGTGGTTCGCCTCGGTGTAGGCCACAGCATCGAGGAACTTGTCACCCTCGATGTACTTCTTGCACTCCTCTGCGCGGCGGCGCAGTTCCGCGTAGTCCTCGCTGTCAAGCTTGTCGATCATGAGGGTGACCACGCCAAGCTCAAGCGCCATAAGTGCGTTGAACTGTGCTTCGGAGTTGGTCTTTGCGGTAAGGATGTGGCCGGTTTCGATGCCACCTGCCTCATCCGAGGTGACGGTCTTCGACAGGCCATCTTCCACGACGTTGGTCGTCGTTGGCTTCGTAGCCGTTGGCTCAGGCTTCTTCTCTCCGGCTGCCGCTGCGGCATTCGGGGTGAACTTCTCGTAGTAGAAGTTAGCCGGTGGGTTATCCAGATCATTGAGGAAGGTACGTACTGCCTCGACCATTGGTGGTGGGCCACACAGGTAGATGTCAGCGTCGCCGTCGTGCAGGTGCTCGTCCGTGATGAACTGAGTGACGTAGCCCTTGCGCTCGTGCTCCTCATCCGGTGCAGAGACTACAGAGAACCAGTCGAAGTCCTTGATCTTGTCCTTGAAAGCATTGAGACGCTCAACCTCGACGATGTCGTGGTTGAAGGTAGCGCCGTAAATCAGGCGCACGGGCTGGTCAAGATCAGGGTTTTCGGCGAGCTTCTCCAAGATCGCCAGGATGGGAGCCAAGCCGGTACCGCCGGCGAGCAGCGTGACTGGGGCTTGTGGCTCGCGCAGGAAGAACGAACCCATGGGGCCGGTGAGGTTGAGTCGGTCGCCGACCTTGGCTTCCTCGGTGAGGTAGCGAGTCATATTGCCGTCCTTGGTGTACTTCACCAGGAAGGTCACAATGTCGTCGCTTGGGCCCGAGCTGAAAGAGTAAGAACGGTGGAAGTCAGCATTAGGTGGGGCAATATTCATGTACTGACCCGGCAGGTAGTTGAGCTGATCGCGCTCTTCTAGCTGCACGGCAAATCGCACTGTCGACTCCGAAAGACGGTCGAGTTCGGTGATGTGGCCAATCAGCGTTGCTGCGCCGGCCTTCGCCGCCGCAGACGTGGTGGCAATCTGCACAACCATGTCCTCGATAGGGTAGGTCTGGCACGCCAGGATGTAGCCCTGGTCTGCCTCCTCCTCGGTCATGGCGTCATCGATGTACTCGCCTTCTTCGTACTCGCCAGACTCACAGAACGCCTTGCAGGTACCGCAGGCGCCGTCACGGCAGTCAAAGGGGATGTTGATTCGTGCCTTGTATGCCGCATCGGTGATGGTCTGGTCTTCTTCGACGGTGATGAATCGAGTCACACCGTCTTCGAAGGTCAGGGCAACTTGTGGGTCAGCCATGAGTGGCCTCCTGTTCTACCCAACTTTCGTGGGTCCTAATACTGAACTTCAATTACGTGAAAACCAGAACGAATTAGAGCTGGTAGATATCTACAACGTGGTGGATGTAGTCGTTCTTCAAAACGATCTTCTTGCTTGCAATCTGTGGCTTCTCACCAGAGAAGTCGATGGTCAGCCACGTGGTGCCGAAGTAGTGGTCGGTGGTGTTGTAGCGGAAGTAGTAAGAAATCCAGTTGTAGCGGATGTCTACTTCGCCGTCACGCTGCTCCAAGATCTCGATGTTGGAGGCGTTGTGGCTGGTGCGTGGCTCAGGGATCGAGGTTGCAGACGAACGCTCGGTGCGGATGCGGAACACACGATCCTCGAGGCCAGCGCGGGTGGGGTAGTAGATCAGCGAGATTTCATTTTGTGGGTCGGTGGTCAGCTGCTCATCGACGTCCCAGGCCGGCATCCAGTAGGACGTGTCTGGGCGGTAGCACTCGAGCCACTCCTCAAACTGACGGTCATCGAGGAGGCGGTTTTCGTAGTAAAGGAAATCTTGGATTTGTTCGCGGGTGATTTCAGACATTGGCGAAGCTCCTTTGAAATAGGTGTGTGAGTGAAAGCGAGGGACGATTACTGCTTGCGCTTGCGGCGGACGCGACGGCCGGTGGAGCTGGTTTCGCCTGCGCTGGCGGAGGAGGAAGAGGAGGCCTTCGCAGCTGCACGTGCCTTGGCGAATGCGACGGTGGCTGCAGACGATTCCTCGTCGTCACGCACCTGCTTGGAAGTACGGGCGGCTAGGTCGGCGTCTTCTTGATCGACGGCCTTTTCCATGAGCTCTTCCCAGTAGGTGTGCTGGATTGGGTAGAGGCCCTCGTCCTCAGCGCGGGCACCGGAGGAGAGCACTTCGTTCATTCCCAGTTGCTTCGCTACTTCGTTAGCGCCCTCAACCTGGTGCTCCAAGCCGCGGGTCATGTCGTTCCATGGGAAGGAGGTTGCCTGGTAGGTCTTCTGGCAGGAACGGAACTCTTCCAGGTCATCTGGGGTAGCCATGCCGGTTGCGTTGAAGAAGTCCTCGTACTGGCGGATGCGGTTCGCGCGGTTCTCAGCGGACTCGCCCTTGGGAGCGATGCAGTAGATGGAGACTTCGGTCTTGTCTACCGAGACTGGCTCGAGGCGACGGATCTGGGTGGAGAACTGATCCATGATGTAGACGTTCGGGTAGAGGCAGAGGTTGCGCGATGCGCCAACCATGAACTTGCCGCGCTCTTCGCCGTGGAGTTCCTGCAGCTCTCCGAGGCGGTCGAAGACTGGGCGGTCCTCAGGGTTTGCCCACTCGGTCCACAGTGCGAGGTGGCCGTGAGGGAAGGAGAAGTAGCCGCCACCTTGCTCGCCCCACTTGCCTGCGTCCATGGCCTTGGTGTCGTTCTCGGACTCGCCGGTGGAGCGACGGCCGGTGGTGGCCGCGTAGTTCCAGTGCACGGAGGACACGTGGTAGCCGTCCGCGCCGTTTTCGGTTTGCAGCTTCCAGTTGCCGTCGAAGGTGTAGGTCGAGGTGCCCTTGAGAACCTCGAGGCCCTCAGGGGACTGGTCGATGAGCATGTCGAGCATCACGCGGGTATCGCCGAGGAACTCCTCGAGCGGCACGACATCGTCGTTAAGCGAACCGAAGAGGAAGCCGCGGTAGGACTCGAACTTCGGGATGCGACGCAGGTCGTGGGAGCCGTCCTTCTTGAAGGTGTCAGGGTAGCCACCGTTGGCCTCGTCCTTGGCCTTGAGGAAGGTGCCGTCGTTGGAGAAGGTCCAGCCGTGGAAAGGGCAGGTCAGGGTGGTGCGGTTGTCGACCTTCTTGCGGCACAGCATCGCGCCACGGTGGGAGCAAGAGTTGACGATGCAGTTGAGCTCGCCATCCTTGGAGCGGGTGATCACAACTGGCTGACGGCCGATGTTGGTGGTGAAGTAATCGCCAACGTTAGGGATCTGGGACTCGTGGGCCAGGAAGATCCAGTTGCCTTCGAAAATGTACTTCATCTCGAGGTCGAAGATTTCTTCATCGGTGAAGACTTCGCGGTTGAGGCGGACGATGCCTTCTTCTGGCTCGTTCTGAAGGACGCGGGAGAGGATTTCGCGAACATCTGCGGTCGGTGACGTCATGGTGCGTTCCTTTGCTAACTAGAGTTCAAGAGTGATCTGGATAAGCTGGAAGACTTATCTCGGGGCTTCCACCGTGTGCCGAACAGGCGCCTTACCTGCGGTTGTGCTGGATTTGGCTCATATGAACTGCGGGGTGGGATGCCACAATGCTGTCAAAGAATGAACTGCATCACATTGGGGAATGTCCTAGGTGTGATTAGGGGGTCAGTTTTCAAAAATGAGAAACTCCAGCTAAATGGCGTAATTTATGGCGAAAAGTAGTACGAGATGGCGAACCTCCCCCGATCCCTAGTACAATTCCTAGGGTTGGCTAGGGGCATTGGGTTCACAATGTGAACGCTGCGTTCACTAGCAGTGCATTTGCTCTTTGTGCTGGGAAACGACACTCAAGTGGGCCAAATGAGGCGCCTACCCCCTTGCGAGTCCCTCGTGGTTTAGGCCACACTCTTAGTAGGCCAACAGGGCGGATCACTCTTTAGTGAGATGCTCAGTAGACTGGCACATGCTACGAGCAGAAATCACCAACTCACCAACTACCAGGAGTACATACATGTCCTTCGAAAATCTCTCCGGCGCAGAGGGCGACCTAACCGCAAAGGGTTCCGGCAACGCAGCAACCGACAAGTTCAAGCACGAGGCTGTGAAGTCCGATACTTCCCAGGAGCGCGCTAACGCGATCTACACCGACACCTTGGCAGCACTTGGCGAGGTAGCTCGTAAGCACCAGGTCACCTACGACGAGTACCGCGTGCTGAAGAACTGGCTCATCCAGGTTGGCGAGTACGGCGAGTGGCCACTGTGGCTGGACGTTTTCCTCGAGCACGAGATCGAGCAGATCAACTACAACCGCATGGGCTACACCGGCACCAAGGGTTCCATCGAAGGCCCTTACTACGTGGAGAACGCTCCAGAGCTGCCTTGGAACACCGAAATGCCAATGCGCGAGCAGGACAAGGCTGCAACTCCTTTGATCTTCAAGGGTTCGGTCACCGACGTTGACGGCAACGGCCTCGGCGGCGCAACCGTTGAGCTGTGGCACGCGGACGAAGAGGGCTACTACTCCCAGTTCGCTCCTGGTATCCCAGAGTGGAACCTGCGCGGCACCATCCGCACCAACGAGAACGGCGAGTACGAGATCAAGACTCTGCAGCCTGCTCCGTACCAGATCCCAACCGACGGTCCTACCGGCTGGTTCATCGCTTCCTACGGCGGCCACCCATGGCGCCCAGCTCACCTGCACCTGCGCATCAAGCACCCGGGTTACCGTGAGATCACCACTCAGCTGTACTTCCAGGGCGGAGACTGGGTTGAGAATGACGTTGCAACCGCAGTGAAGCCAGAGCTCATCCTGGATCCACAGAAGACCGAAGACGGCAACAACTTGGTCAACTACAGCTTCGCGCTGGACAAGGAAGACTAATTAGGAAGACTTTACTGGTCTACCTTCTAGCCCCCGCACCCCGCTACTGTGGGTGTGGGGGTTTCGCTGCTAAGCAAGGAGTACACATGTCTGATCTAACAATTGCGCAAGTAAATACGACACTGCTCGACGTCCCGCTGATCCGCCCGCACGGGTTTGCCACTTACACCGCTACTTCTCAGCCCATCTTGCTCGTCGAGGTCGTCCTCGACGGCGGGGTCAAGGGCTACGGCGAGGGTGTCGTCCCAGGCGGTCCATGGTGGGGCGGCGAGTCCGCTGAGACCATGAAGGTCATCATCGACGGACACTTGGCACCAATCATGGTTGGCCGCGAAGTCAATGAACTCGTAGGCATCCTCAAGGACTTTGAGGGCTCCGTGGCAAACATGCGTTTCGCCAAGGCTGCCGTCGACGTGGCAATGCACGACGCGTGGGCCCGTGCCCTCGGAGTGCAGGTCCGCGACCTGCTCGGTGGCCGACTTCGCGACGAGGTCGACGTGACCTGGGCGCTTGGCGTGTTGCCTCTCGACGAAGCCGTGGCCGAGATCGAGGAGCGCATTGCCTCCCACGGACACAAATCTTTCAAGCTGAAGATGGGTGCCGGCGACCCTGACCGCGACACCAAGCGCATCGCCGAGCTCTCCGAGGCACTTGACGGCAAGGTCGGCCTGCGCATCGACGTCAACGCACGCTGGGATCGCCTCACCGCACTGCGGTACCTACCACGTCTGAAGGATGCCGGCATCGAGCTCTTCGAGCAGCCAACCCCTGCCGACGATCTGGACACCCTGCGCGAGATCACCACCCGCATCGGTGTGCCCGTGATGGCCGACGAGTCGGTGTGCTCGCCAGCCGACGCCCTTGCCGTGGTGAAGGCTCAGGCAGCCGACGTGATCGCCATCAAGACCACCAAGCTCGGTGGCCTCCAGGAGTCGAAGAAGACCGCTGCGATTGCCGAAGCAGCAGGCCTGGCCTGCCACGGTGCTACTTCGCTGGAGGGCCCATTCGGCACCGCCGCGTCCTTGCACTTCGCTTGTTCCACTCCGGCGATCACCTTCGGTTCCGAGCTCTTCGGCCCGATGTTGCTCAAGGAGTCGTACACCACCGAGGACCTCGTCTACGAAGATGGCGTGGTCAAACTGCCCGAGGGTCCAGGTCTTGGCCTCGACCCGGACTGGGACAAGGTCAAGGCGTTCGCCCGCGACTAGTGCTCGCACTAGGATGAGCAGGGTGAACCGCTACCTCATCTCTTTAGAAGCTCGGACCCCCGGGGACATGGACCCGGAGATCCGAGCTGACCTTTTTGCACGCACAAGAGAGATGCTTGACGACGAGTACGCGCAGGATTTTCATCGCGTCGTCGGTAAACAGGCTGTCGTTGGGATCGTAGAAATGGAACTACCCCACGAGTTCATCGCGGGGTTGCCGTTGTTTCCCTGGCTCGAGGTGAGCGTGGTGGCGTTGGCTCGTCGTTAAGCGAGCTCTTTTATGCGCTGACCTTGTCGCCGACCTGGGTGGAGGTTTGGATCTCGGTCTGTGGCGACTTCAAGCCGACGAGCGCGAATGCGGCGAGGACGAACACGGCTGCTGCGGTGATGTAGAGCGCCTGCGGGCTCCAGCCCGCCTCGGCGAGGTAGCCGATGATGACCGGGCCGAGGACGGAGCCGACGCGGCCCACAGCAAGGGTGGTGCCCACGCCGGTGGCGCGCAGATGTGACGGGTAGGCGGCCGGGGTGACGGTGTACATGCCGGTGACACAACCGTTGAGCAGCATGCCCACGAGTACACCCAGGGTAAAGGCGATACCGGGCAGCGACACCGAGTAGATGAAGGCCACCAGCGCGATCGCTCCGAGAATGGAGAAGGTAATCAGCACCTTGCGGGCGGAGACCTTGGTGGTGATGATGCCGAAGATGATCGAGCCAATCGTGCCGCCGAAGGACAACATGATGCCGCCAAGGATGCCCTGCTGCGCGGTCATGCCGGACTCGGAAAGCAGGCGCGGGGTCCACGAGTTGGCGAAGTTGAATCCGAAGTTGACGAAGCAAAATGCGATCCAGAGGCGGATCGTGACCGGCCAGAATTCCTTGGATACGAGCTGGCGGATCGGAGCCTTGTCCTGCTTGACCACCGGGTTAAGATCGACGTCGCTGCCGAGACCGATGCGTGCGGAGATCTTGCGCACTCCGTCGTGGTCGCGGCGGTTGGAAAGGTAGTCCGTGGATTCGGGCAGGATGACCAAGATTCCGACAAGGCCGATCGCGGTCAAGATCGCGCCGGTGAAGAAGATCCACTCCCAGCCGATCGTGGGGATGAAACGGCCAGCCAGAACGCCACAGATCGCAGCGCCGATGCCGTAGCCAGAGGCGTAGATCGCCATGGCGAGACCGCGATACTTGCGGTTGGAAAACTCAGAGACCACCACGGTGATGCAGGCAAGGATGCCGCCGACACCGATGCCGGTGACCACGCGCCAGAACATCAGGCCACCAAATGAGGTAGCCAGGCCTGTCATGGCCAGGCCGATCAGGTCGATCACGGAGGCCAGGATGATGATCTTGCGGCGACCATACTTATCCGCAGCGGGACCGAGGAACAAAGCACCAATGCCCACGCCAATCAGTGCGGCGGAGAGCAGCCAGCCAAGTGCAGCGGAGCCAATTCCGAACTCTTCAGTAATCGAGTTTGCGGAATAGGACGTGGCGACGAGATCGAATCCGTCGAGTGCGTTGAGGTAGGTGACCAAGGCGATAATCAGCCATTGGTAGCCAGTCATACGTGAGAAATCGATACGCGAGCGTATATCCATACGGGTATCCAAAAGGAGCATCCTTGCTATGTCGAAGAGGGAACGGCTGCACAACTGTGGCTGGGCAGACGTTTCCGTTCGGCTCAAGGGCTCTCGGCGTCACGGACTGTGAAATTATTTACGAATGAGAAATTTAGCCTATTGACTGAGAAAAGTCCGAATTATATTCAGAACTACGGGCAGTGGGGGAGGGGAAACGCAGACCGATTTCCCCTCGTCGACTTTGGCGACAACAATGATGCTGCATGGGAACGCATATCGTGACGCCTCAGACGAAAACACCGAAGAGAGCGGCACTATCAAGCTGGATCGGTTCTGCGCTCGAGTACTACGATTTTGCGGTCTATGGCACCGCCGCCGCACTCGTGCTCAACCACCTCTTCTTTCCAGAAGACGCCTCTCCGGCCGTGGCCATCTTAGGCTCAATGGCCACCGTGGGTATCGCCTATGTCGTCCGCCCGCTCGGCGCACTGATCATGGGCCCGCTGGGCGACAGATATGGGCGCAGCTTCGTGCTCATGCTGACACTTTTCATGATGGGTGCTGCGACCTTCGCCGTCGGACTTCTGCCCACATATGAGCAGGTGGGCATCTTAGCGCCCATCTTGTTGGTTGTTTGCCGCATCTTCCAGGGGCTGTCGGCTGCGGGCGAGCAATCGTCGGCAATTTCTACCTCGCTGGAACATGCCGACGAAGACAAACGCGCCTACACCGCATCGTGGACGCTGCATGGCACGCAATTCGGTACTCTGCTGGCCACCGCAGTGTTCCTGCCGTTTACGGCTTTCCTCACCGAGGAGCAACTCTTTAGCTGGGGATGGAGGATCCCATTTTTGCTCTCCGCCGTGGTTGTCGTTGCGGCCTACCTCATTCGCAGGCAGCTCTCTGAGCCGCCGGCGTTTTATGAATCCAAGAGCGAAAACCCACTGCGCGAGGTACTCTCTCGACACAAAACGGCCGTGGTCCGAATCGCGTGCGCCGCTCTGATTAATACAGTCAACGTTGTCTTTACCGTTTGGTCGCTGAGCTTCGCTACTTCCATTGTGGGCCTCGATCGCTCGACGATGCTCATGGTCAGCATCGCGGCGAACGCGCTGGCGCTTGTTGTCATTCCACTCTCGGGGCGCCTGGCAGACAAGATTGGTCGCAAGGTTGTGTTCATCTCCGGTGCGCTGAGCTCGGGAATCATGATGTTCTTCTATCTCAACGCCGTAGCTGACGGAAACTGGGCACTGATCTTTGTCTGCGGTGTGCTGATGTCAGGTGGCTTCTATTCAATGGCGAACGCGACCTGGCCTGCGTTCTATGCCGAGATGCTCCCCTCGTCGGTACGCGTGACCGGCCTAGCCCTAGGCACACAAATCGGTTTCGCAGTCTCGGGTGGTTTTGCACCAGTGCTGGCGAGTTGGGTCGCTGGCGAAAACGGCGACAATTACCAGGCGGTTGCCGTTGCAGTTGCCGTGGTCTGTATCGTTGCCGCGCTTGCTGCGCTCACGGCGCGCGAAACTAAAGACCTCACCCTCAAAGAGATTGACGCTTAATCGTTACTCGACGACTTCTGCGTCCGTCCCTGGAGCCGATTCAGTTTCGGTTGCCGTTGAGGTCGCAGACGAGGTTGCAGACGAGGTTGCAGACGAGGTTGCAGACGAGGTTGCAGTCTCCTCAGTGGTCGTCATTTCTGTTGTCATCCCGTGCGGCTCGTACTGAGTCTGCTCCTCTCCCTCTTCCGTGGAGCAGACCAACATCCGGTTCGTAATATTTTCCGGTGCGCCCTGCTCCGCCCAGTACTCAACGTCGTAGCACGGGTAGCCTGACGGCCAGCTCTCGCCAGCGGATGGGACATCGGTCCATCTGCCGTCAACGTAACGCAGGAAGAACATCCCGTCGGTGTTTGCCCAACCCAGGTGTGCCCACTGGCCGTCGCAATAAAGCATGCCAAGTTCGCCCGGTTGCGAGTCTTCAATGGTCTGCCACGGGCAGCGGTCCTCAACGGGCGTTGTTGTTGTCGTTGTCGCTGATGCCGTAGGCGAAGTAGGCGTCGACGCGCTCGTACTAGTACTGGTACCAGCGCTCGACTGTGGCGCGGAAGAGCTCGTAGATACGCGCGAACTCGTCGCTGGTGTTGCTGAAGAAGTAGTGCGCGGAGTACTTGTCGACGACGGCGCCGCTGCTGGGGGAGGATCCGGAGACTGGCAGGCGGCCAAAGTAAGTGCCGCGCCCATGCTGAGACCTGCGATGACAATTGTTCGCTGAGTGCCCATGACGGTGCCTCTCTGTCGAAGCTACCGCCGGCCCTCTACTTGGTGGGGGCAGGATCTAGCAGCTTGCCTACGACCACCCCGGCGACAAGACCCCAGAATGGTGCAGACAAACCAAGGAAAGTCACCTCAGTGATAGTTACTAAAAAGCATACCAGCGCACCTGTCGACCAGGAACCACTAAAACCTGCGACAAACGCATTTTTCAACGGAGTTAACATGGCAATACCTGCCAAAGCCGCGATGAACGAGGCCGGCATGGCCAGCATGAAACCCACGAAAGCCGGAGAGAAGATACCGACGATAATCGCGCCCACCGCGGTGACCATCGCAGCTGTGTAGTGGCGCGACTTGTCCTTGCCGGACACGATCAACGCGTTGGTCGGGCCCGTGAGGCACGTGGAAGTACAACCCAGCAGGCCCACCGGAATCGACCACAATCCCGAGACTGCAGCAGAGAGATTGACTCCTTGCCGGTGTCCCGCAGCGCGCAGGACCGCCAGACCCTGCCCGTTTTGGACGAACACCACGGTCACGGCCAACGGGATGACTAGCTCGATCATCGCGGACCAAGAGAACTCCGGCACGATCAAGAGAGGCTTTGCGACGACACCGTTATCCAAGATCCCGCCCTGGAGACGGCCGGCCACGATAGCCACAATTGTGCCCAATACAGCCGCGGTAGCAACCGGCGGAAGATATTTGCCCACGGCGGAAAACATGGTGAGAACGACGAAAACGACCACCATCGGAACGGCGATCAGCGGATCGTCGATAAGCGAATGTATTAAGTCCGTGCCGAAGCGCAGGAACACACCTGCGACCATGGCCATCACGATCGTGGCGGGGAGCAGTTCCATAATTTTGCCGATCAGACCCGTCCACCCGAGAAAGAACACCAGCACTGCTGTGGCCATGTACGCGCCGACGACCTCTTGGAGGCTTAAATGGGTGAGCGCGTCGCCGACGAGGACGGTGCCCGGGATGGTCCAGAAGAAGGCCATCGGGGAGCGATAAAGATAGGTCATCACCAGGGTGAGGAGGCCGTTGCCGAGGAAGGCACCGAAAATCCACGACGACGTTTCCTGGGCCGAGAGCTGGCCGGCGGCCGCGGCGGCGAGGATGACGGCAATGGGGCCCGACGCCGAGAAGATGAGCGCAACGATGCCGTTGCCGAACTCCTGCGGGCCGAGGTCCCTGAAAATTTCCTTCAGAGTGGGCCGCGGCAGCGTGGGACGCTCGACGGCAAGGAGCGGGAAAATGCTCACGTCAATCTCAACTCCTGATCTAGACATTTAAAGCGACAGATTTGCCCATGCTACGGACAAAACTGTCGCTTTAATAGGAGTTTTCCCTAGTCTTGCCCCTAAAGAAGGCCCCTAACGCAGTATCCTAATGTGTGCGTCGATGAATCGATTTGTAGGTGAGATAAGCACTCAATCCTTCGATACCGTACTCCGCACCAAGGCCAGAATCGTGGCGGCCTGCGAAAGGCGCAGAGTGGTTGGAACCAAAGAAATTGATCCCCACCGAGCCCGAATCCACACGGCGTGCGATCTTCAACGCCTCGGATTCATCGCTACCGAAAACAACTCCGCCGAGTCCGAATTCTGTATTGTTTGCCAGCTCAATTGCTTCGTCGTATGTGCCGTCCGAATCGTCATATTTGAGAATGGTGAGCACTGGGCCGAAGATTTCTTCCTTGGCAACGGTCATATCCGGGGTGACATCCGCAAGCACAGTGGGTGCGAGAAAGTATCCATTAGTTAGCTCGTCGCTGAGATCAGCGGGCTTGTCACCACCGGTGACAAAACGAGCACCCTCACTTTTCGCCGAATCCAGATACCCCACGACAGTGTCGTACTGAGGTTTATTCGCGATCGGACCAAATACGGTGTCGCTCTCCATGGGATCGCCCTGCTTGGCTGACGCAATCGTGTCCGCGACCATGTCCACCACTTCGTCATAGCGCGAGGCAGGGGCGAGAATCCGAGTGGAGATATAGCAGGTCTGGCCGGTGTTTCTTAGGCACGTACGGATGAGGTTTTTCGACATCGCGTCGAGATCAACATCGGGCATCACAATTGCCGACGATTTTCCGCCCAACTCCAACGTGACCGGCTTCAGATTTTCACCGCATGCCGCCGCGATCTTTTTGCCTACCCCGGTAGATCCCGTAAAGGCGACCTTCGCAACTTTCGGATGCCGCACCAGCGTGTCTCCCATGCGGCCTGGACCTGTAATCAAATTGATGACCCCGCCAGGGATGCCCGCAGCAGCGGCCGCATCGACAATAAAACGGATGGAAAGCGGAGTCGGCGAGGCGGGCTTAATCACCACAGTGCACCCTGCAAGAAGCGCCGGCGCCAACTTAATCACCACGAGATTGATGGGGAAATTCCACGGCGCGATCAGCGCGCAGACCCCAATCGGATCCTTATCCACGATGGACTCCGCGCCGCCCGCAGGGAAGGGGCGAACATCGTCACCGTCGAGAAAGCCCGCAAGAGTGGAGAAATACCGCAGAATTCCCGCAGCGTTCTTTGCCGCCCCCAAAGTTTCACTCGTCGGACTGCCGTTCTCACGTGAATTGGTTAACGCCAAGTTTTCGGCACGCAGTTCAATCTCATCGGCCATCCGACCCATGAATTCCGCTCGTTGCGCCGCCGACAGCGTCGACCAGTCGTCCAATGCTTGCGCTGCCGATTCCACCGCGGCGTTGATCTCCACCTCCGTGGCGACCGGGACCGAGCCCCAGACCTCCCCGGTTGCTGGGTCGGTGACGTCGCTTCGAGCATCGCTTTGCGACGACACCCAGTGCCCACCGATATAGAAATCGTCGACGTGGGTATATGGAAGTGCAGCGGACCTAGTCAACGTCATCGGATGACCTCCGTACGCAGTAGCTGGCGGGAGCGCTCCAAGTCAGCATTGGCGATTGCATGAGCTACCTCAGTGATCAGCTCGGGGAGAATCTCCCGCTCGAGACGAGCAACGTAGTCGCTTGCAGCCATTCCAAACCACGAGCAGGAAAGCGAGATACCTGCGAGATCAAAGCGCCAGAGCCGATCGGCATCGCGTACGAGGGCATCTTCAAGTGAATAAGGAACATGGCGGGTGTCGTGCCCATCGATAATGTCACAGACAGCGGTGATGAACGCCTCGTCGGCACCAAGGCCTGGAAGCACACGACGAGCGACTTTGACACCCTCGGCTTCGTGCTCGAAGCGAATTGCTGCCTTTCGCCAGTCTCCGCTGAACCCTTCAGAAATAATGCGACTTTCGTCGACGTGCGCCCACCCTGTGTCGTGTAGCAGTGCAGCCGTCAGAACGATGTCGCGATCTGCTTGTGGGTAGGCATCGCACAGCCGTGTCGCAAAAGCGACCACCACGGGGAGATGAATATCGTTTGCGCGCGTGCGGGTCTCCGGCTCAATGGCCTTCCACAATTCATCGAGTCCGAATGCCGGACTGGTGATTAATGGATCAGTGTGAAAAGGCTGATCGGTGGGGATTGGCCGTTGCGGGTACTGCGCGGCAAATTCCTGTGCGCGCTCGTCGTTAGCGTGCTCCTTCTTATCGGCCGGAGCCCATTGTGGACTGGTCGTGCTCATCGGGTCTTCTCCAATTCAACTGTGAGTGTTTTCAATGCAACCGAGCTGTCTGCGGCAGCTTCAGCAGGGATGTTTTGCGTGGCGCCGAGGGCCTTCTTGACTGCCATGAAATCAAGTGGGTTATTCACGCAATCCGCAGCAATAATCCGGCCGTCTTTGTAGTACAGAACCGAGAACTTTTGTTTCTCGTCGTCGCGTCGAATGACGGTGGAATCGAATCCGGTAGACAATCCGGCGATCTGGAGCTTGAGGTCGCCTTGATTTGACCAAAACCAGGGAATTCCTGCATATTCTTCGCGCTGGCCCATGACGGAATAGGCCGCGACCTTTGCGTGTTCGATGGCATTATTGACGCTCTCAATCGGTCAAGTCCTTTTGAGTGGTGTATCCGCCAGCGGTTGACTCAGCGATGAACTGACCGCTGACGGAACAGGATTCCTTACGCCACCAGAGCCTCCTGACCGTCACCGACAACGACGCCGACGCCGTCAGCTGCCCGGGCCTTCGCCAGCATCTCCGCCGTCGAGGACAGCATCGCCAGAGGCATGTACCGACGCTGCTGCATCCAGTCCTCATGCTGCTCAGCCAGCACTGCCCCGACCAACCGGACCACCGAATCACGGTCAGGGAAGATCCCCACGACATTGGT
>NZ_KB902186.1 GCF_000379425.1 Corynebacterium lubricantis DSM 45231 | reverse complement strand
AGACCTGGTCGGCTTGGGCGGACAGCAGGAGGTTGATGGTGTCCTGGAGCATCTGGCGCATCAGATCGGGTGAGGCTTGGGCCAGCAGGTCGTCGAGGTATCCGGTGGGGTCGATATGATTGGGCGCGGAGGCCATCGTTGGTGTCCTTTCGAGGATGTGTAGGAGCTGAGTCGAAAGGTACCGCGGTGGTCTCCTTGCTGGTCGGCAGGGGGGGTTCACCAGGCGGTAGCTGTACACCACACTATTGGACGCAACCGCGAAAGCTTGCGAGATTGTGCGTCGTCGTGCCAATGAATGTTGCCCGTCAGCGCAACCATTGCGTTGTGCACGCCGATATAACCCACGCTTATCGACGAGGCCTTCTCCCGCTCCCCCGTATAAAAGTCTCGCACGGTGGTTTTTCCTGCTGGATTACCAAGACCGCCCTGGGTGTACATGATTGGCGCTGCGGCGAGGTCGCCTGCGAGGATTCCATCTTCGCGGATTTTGAGTGCTTGGAGTACGAGGTCCATCGTTTCGTCGAGTAGCTTAAAGAAGGCTGCCTGGTCTTTCTCGGCCTGAAGCGCCAGATGGGGCAGGTTGAGTGAGACCACTCCCAGGTTATTGCGTCCTGCGAGCTGATTGTGCCCATTTTCGTTGCGCCACGGATGCAGGAAGCTGCGGCACCCCATCGGTGTGATGAGTTGGCCCTCCTTGATTTCGCGGATCCGCGGAGCTGCGATCATGTCGGGGTAGATCCGCTTGCGTGAGCAGCGCATGGCTAGCTGTTTGATGTCGTAATTCGGATCCTCCGGGTTCTTGTTAATGCCCTCGTCGACAAAGAAAAGCAGTTTGGGGAAGATCGCAGTCTCTCCACTCATGCCCTTTTCGCGGATGTTTAAGATCGATTTTTGGATTTCTCTGCCCAGCCAGCTGGTGGTCTGGCCAAAAGAGATCGAGGTAAATGGGGTCTGCGCCGCCGAGGTAGTCAGTGTGTTGACCTGGTACTCAAAGGTCTGCATTGCATCGTAGATATCCTTTTTCGTCTTTTTGCGTGCGGGTGCTTCGAACTCGTCGGTGACCTCTCGGAAAAGCGCGCGGTTCTTCTCGTGTGTCTTTGCCGCATAGGGCTCGAGCAAACGGTCGATTTCGTGAACGGAGATCCCGCCGTATTGCTCCCCACTGATCGCACCGAGGAGCTGGACGATGAGCGTGGCGGCCACACCAATGGATTGTGGAGATTCGATCCGGGCGTTGCCCAGAGTAAATCCGTTTTCTAGCAAGAATTCGAAGTCCGGCAGCGAGCAATTCGGCATGCTCTGGTACGGCGAGCGATCCAGGTCATGGATGTGGATGAGCCCTTTGACATGGGCCGCGCGGACACCTTCGGGAAACATGGCCAGGCCCTTTGCTTTCGTAATAGTGCCTGCGACCAGATCACGTTGAACGATGAAGGTGCGAGAATCCTTGTTTCCATTTTCGTTGCGCACCTTCGCTTCCCCGACATGGGCGAGCTGCGCGCGCTCATCGGTTGACTGGGCAAATTTTTCCCGCTGGGCCTGCGCGAATATACGCATCGCCTTGACCGCTCCCGGCTCGTCTTCGAGTTCTTCCTCGAGCAGCGCAGTTATCTCTTGTGCGCTCACCAGTTCCTTGCCCTCAACATGCCGCGCAACTGACGCGGCGATCTCCTTTGTATCTCTTGTCACGCTCGCAACCACGTTTTTGATGTTGGATGGGCGAAACGCGACAATGCGGCCGTCGCGCTTTTTAACTTTTGTAAACCTAGGCACGGAAAACTCTCCTCGATTTCCCGACCCAGGGTGGTTCGTAAGGTGCGGGAATTACATGGATGTAAATAACTCTTCTCGTAGCACCTTATTAGTTCTATTGTCTCTTTAAATGAGATTGACATGGAACATATTGTGTTGTTTTTCACTTCCCTATCCACATCTTGTGTTCCTACCCCTCTTTCGGCTCGATCTCCCCGCTCCGACTACGCTAAATCTCATGAGTGAAGCAGTACCTGCAAAGAACGACCGCCTCGTGTGGATCGACCTGGAAATGACCGGGCTCGACGTCAAGCGTCACGTCATCGTGGAGATCGCGGCACTAATCACCGATGCAAATCTCAACATTCTTGACGAAGGTGTTGATCTCGTCGTCCACGCCACCGAAGAGGAACTGTCCGAGATGGATGACTTCGTGGCGAACATGCACAACGAGAACGGGCTCACGGCGCAAATCCGCGAATCCACGGTCACTATGGCCGAGGCAGAAGAGGCGGTACTCGCCCTCGTCGAAAAGCATTGCGACCCAGAGCACCCCGCACCGCTAGCCGGAAACTCCATCGCGACTGACCGGGCGTTCCTGCGTGAGCAAATGCCGAAGTTAGATGCGGCGCTACATTACAGAATGGTCGACGTTTCCTCCATCAAGGAGCTGACGCGTCGCTGGTTCCCGAAGGTGTACTTCAACCAGCCGGATAAGGGTCTGGCACACCGTGCGCTGGCCGACATTGTGGAATCCATTCGCGAGCTCAACTACTACCGTCGCGCCGTTTTCGTCGAACAGCCTGGACCAAACTCCTCGGAGGCAACCCAGTCGAAACGTGAGGCGGAGGCCGCCTACCAGCGGTTTTTGTAATTCTTCAGTCTTGCACTAATGTTAATCGCGCTGTTGAAACACAGCGATGGTGGCTGTAGTTCAGCTGGTAGAGCACCAGGTTGTGATCCTGGGTGTCGCGGGTTCGAGCCCCGTCAGCCACCCCGAATTGATGCCCCTGGCCCTGAATTTCAAGGCCAGGGGTTTTCTGCATTTAGGTATGCGCCCCATTATCGACCACGTTGGAAATTTATCTGATACATCACTAAATGGCCTGCGGAAATGCCAACTTTTCTCGCCCCGAAAACAACATGGTCGATACCAGCATGCCTACGAGGTTTTCAGCCCGCCACCGGTTTGCTGTACGTTTCCTGGAAAGCCGAAATCTAGCTAGTGATACAAGCAAGCGCAGGAGTAGCGTTTCCGGTCATGAACTTCCTGCTTGCAGATTCGGTGCACCAAATGGCCCTCGGTGGCTCATTAATGGACCCGATGCATCTCCTCTCCGCCTCCGGTCCATTCGGGGCATTCATCTTGCCAGCGATGCTGGCTATCGTGTTCATCGAATCCGGGCTTCTCTTTCCGCTACTGCCCGGCGACTCCCTGCTGTTCACTGGCGGTTTGCTCGCGAATCAGCCCGACGGATTCGCACCGCTCTGGCTAGTTCTCGTGCTTGTCCCCATCGCCGCAATTCTTGGCGACCAAGTCGGCTATTGGCTCGGCAAAAAGTTCCATCCATACCTTGAAAAGCGCCCCGACGGGCGCATCTTCAAGCGCGCCTACCTACTGCGCACCGAGCAGTTCTTCGAGAAATACGGACCAATGACCATCATCTTGTGCCGCTTCGTCCCCATCGTTCGCACCTACGCTCCACTCGTCGCCGGCATGGCAGGCATGCGCTACCGCACCTTCCTCCCCTTCAACATCATCGGCGGCATCCTGTGGGGCTCCGGCGTCGTTGCCCTCGGCGCTCTCCTCGGCCAGTTTGATTTCGTGCGGAACAATATCGAACCGATCTTCCTGCTCATCGTCTTCATCTCCGTCATTCCCGCGCTCATCGGGGTGGCACGCAGTCTCGTCGCAAAGCGAAATCCTAGTGGCAAGGTCATCGTCGAGACCGAACCGCAGGCAGCCGCATAGCTTCGTTCGCTTAACGACGAAGCCTGCGTTCGAACATTGAACTCCGAAGGAGCAAAGTTCTAAGTTTGATAGGATGCGAGCATGTCGGTGATGGAGCTGTCGGAAAGCAATCAGGACTATCTCAAGGCAGTGTTTGGCCTTGGTGAATGGTCCGAAGACCCAGTGACCACGTCTGCGGTAGCGGCGCGGGTGGGAGTTAGACTCTCCACCGCCTCGGACGCGATTAAGAAACTCACCGACCTTGGCCTGCTAAACCACGAGCGCTACGGCGCGATCACGCTTACCGAGGAAGGCAAGCAGTATGCGATTGCCATGGTGCGCAGGCACCGCCTGATAGAAACATTTCTTGTGGATGTTCTTGGCTACGGCTGGGACCAAGTCCACGACGAGGCGGAATCCCTTGAGCACGCCGCTTCCGATTTCATGATTGAGCGACTTGATGCGCTGCTGGAATATCCAAAGCGCGACCCGCATGGCGATCCGATTCCATCGGCAGATGGGATAATCGAATTCCCTGAGACGATCTTGCTCAACGAGGTCGAACCAGGTCGCACAGTTCGTGTGGAGCGCGTCTCCGACGACGACCCCGAGCTGCTCCAGTACATCTTTGACCACGGCGTGCAGTGCCAAAAAACCGTCACCGTACAGCCCTCCGCACCCTATTCAGACACCATTACTCTGATCGCCGACGGCCACGCCGAGCCACTCACCCTGGGCCGTGCGGCTGCGAGTTTTGTCAGGGTCAGCGAACTGAACCTATGAGGTTGGCCAGAACTCAAACACAATAATGGCGATATTGAGCGCGACAATGAGCGCCGTCACCAGCCATCCCAGTGCCGTGGTCCAGGATTTATTGACCGCCACTCCCATGACTGATTTCTGCGAGGTCAGCCAGATCAGCGGAATGATGGCAAAGGAAATTCCGAAGGACAAAATCACCTGACTGGTCACCAATGCAGCCGTCGGCTCAACTCCGATGGCAAGAACGACAATCGCGGGGACAACGGTGAGAATCCGACGCCAAAAGGGCGACAACTTGGAGTGCAGTAGCCCGCCCATGATGTCTCCGCCTGCATAGCTGCCCACCGCGGTGGAGGCGAGCCCCGATGCCAGCAGTGCGAGAGCGAACATGAATCCCGCCGTATCGCCCAAAGCGTTGGCAATGGCAGCGTGCGCACCCTCCAAGGTGTCGGTTCCCGGAACACCTGGCAGGACCGTGGCCGCAACAAGCAGCATCGCCAGGTTGACTGATCCCGCAATCGCCATCGCGATTGTGACATCTACTTTTGTTGCTTTGATCAGGCTGTTCAGCGAATTGCTGCGGTCGCTTCCAAATCGGTCACGCACCAGCGAGGAGTGCGCATAAATCGCGTGCGGCATCACCGTGGCACCTAAGATACTGGCGGCGAGCACCACCGACCCGGAGCCTTCAAAGCGCGGAACCAATCCCTTGACCGCTTCTCCTGGATCCGGTGGGGCAAGGATAAGACTGTAGAAAAAGCCTGCCATGATAATGAGAATGAAGGCGAGGATCACGAATTCAAAGTGCTTCGCGCCAAATTTGGACTGAACCTGCAACAAGATCGTTGAGATCACGCCCGTGATAATCGCGCCGGCCACGAGCGGCACGTTGAACATAATATTGAGCGCGACAGCCCCGCCAATCACCTCCGCTACGTCCGTCGCGATGGCAATGAATTGCGCCTGGGCACCGTAGAGGACGCGCCCCGTACGATTCTTGATCCTCTTACCAAGGATTTCCGACATGCTCTCACCGGTGGCGAGTCCGAGCTTCGCCGAAAGATACTGGACTAACCAGGCAGCAGCATTCGCAGCGACCAATACCCACACCAATAAGTAGCCATATTCTGCGCCGGCCGACATGTTGACGGCGACATTTCCCGGATCAAGATAGGCCACACCCGCAACAAGAGCCGGCCCGATGAGCCACTTACTTCGCCTTTTTACAGGTTCCCCTGTTTTGGCCACGGTTGCGCTCAATCTCATCCCCTCCTTAATGGAACTCACATTCACAAATTTCGCAAAGTCTAATAACTATTGTTCGTTGAACCGAACTCTACACCCGATAGCCGCATCCGAGTCAAGAAATTGCCGGAAGGTGCGCCCCGCCACACCCCGCCCCAAGCCACCTCGAGCCAAAATTATGAGTAAGAACTTTCAATCCTTTCCCATTGAAAGGTAATGTGTGTCACAATTAGAGTCAGATTGAACGCCCATTCACTTTTTGAACCCTTCGAAGGACTCCTCACAATGTCGCAACTCAAGGATGCATTCCTCGTCTCCGGTGCCCGCACTCCCGTCGGAAGGTACGGTGGCGCACTCTCCTCCGTTCGCCCAGACGACCTCGCCGCACTTGCCATCAAAACGGTTGTCCAGGATGCTGGCATCGATCCCGCGGTGGTCGACGAAGTTATTCTCGGCAACGCCAACGGTGCTGGCGAGGAAAACCGTAATGTCGCGCGCATGGCCTGGCTGCTCGCGGGCTTCCCCGACACCGTGCCTGGTATGACGGTCAACCGGCTCTGTGCTTCCGGTATGTCCGCAATTTCCGTGGCTGCGGCAATGGTCAAAAGCGGTCAGGCCGACATCATCGTCGCCGGTGGCGTGGAGTCCATGTCGCGCGCGCCGTGGGTCGTCGAAAAGCCAAAAACCGCCTTTGCAAAGCCGGGCGAATCCTTTGACACCTCGATCGGCTGGCGCTTCGTCAACCCGATTTTCGCCAAACAAGGCAACATCACGTTGAGCATGCCCGAGACCGCCGAGGAGGTTGCGCGCCAATTTGGCATCACTCGCGCGCAGGCTGACGAGTTCGCCGTCGCTTCCCAGGCCAAGGCATCGGCTGCCATCGAGGCCGGCCACTTCGACGCGGAGATCGTTCCCGTCGAGGTCAAGGACCGCAAGGGCAACGTCACTTTGGTCACCACAGATGAAGGCCCGCGCCCTGGCACCACATTAGAAGGCCTGGCAAAGCTGCGCCCCGTCGTCGAAGAGGTAGTCACGGCAGGCAATTCATCGGCGCTTAACGACGGGGCCTCGGCGGTCATCGTCGCCTCTGAAGAAGCCATCGAAAAATATGGCCTGAAGACGCGTGCCAAAGTAGTTGCCAGTACGCAAACCGGGCTGCATCCCTCGATTATGGGCATGGGCCCTGTCGAAGCCAGCCGCAAGGCACTGGGTCGCGCAGGCTGGAGCATCGATGATCTCGATGCGGTGGAACTCAACGAGGCCTTCGCTTCCCAGTCCTTGGCGTGCATGAATGAAATGGGTGTAAACCCAGAGATCGTGAACACCTGGGGAGGCGCAATTGCGCTCGGGCATCCGCTGGGATCCTCGGGAGCCCGCATCACAGTTACCTTGCTCAACCGCATGGACCAGGGCGACTTGCAGCGCGGGCTGGCCACCATGTGCGTCGGTGTCGGCCAAGGCACCGCGCTATTGCTTGAAAAGGCCTAACCGGAAGTAACTACATGGTCAGGCCACCGGAAACGGAAAGCACTTGGCCTGTAGTGAACCCGGAGTGCGGGCCTACGAAATAGGCCACAGCCTCCGCGATCTCCTCGGGTGTTGCGGTACGCCCCTTCGGAATGGCGCGCACGGTGCCACCCATCACTTTGGCCGTCAAGCCTTCACCCTCAAGCATGCCGGCAAGCAAATCGGTGTCGGTCGGACCCGGACTGATAATGTTGATGGTGATGTCATTGCGCGCGGTCTCCCTGGCGATGGAGCGCACGAAGCCCATCAGCCCGGCGCGGGCGGCGGAACTTGCGGCATCGCCAAGGGTGCCTGCCTTGCCGGAATCCGAGCCGATGATGACAATCCGGCCATATTCCCCGAATACTTTCAGCGCACCGCGCACGAGGTTCATCGGGCCGACCAGCTCGGTGCGAATGATCTCCTCGGACAGCTGTGGCGACTGCCGGGCAAAGAAATCTAGGTC
Source organism: Corynebacterium lubricantis DSM 45231 (assembly GCF_000379425.1). GTDB lineage: Bacteria > Actinomycetota > Actinomycetes > Mycobacteriales > Mycobacteriaceae > Corynebacterium > Corynebacterium lubricantis. The sequence continues at coordinate 70,864 of NZ_KB902186.1, read as the reverse complement.
ATGGCGATGCCCGGTGGTGACCACCAAAGTATCGAACGGACCAATCTCCCCAAAGGCACGCTCCACCTCAGAGGCAGAAGTGGCATCGAGCTGGACGGAATCGAATTCGTCTGGCTTGTTGCGGTGGTAGGTGGTTGTCACAGTGGCGTCGTCGCGAAGCAATCTGCGTGCCACCGCCGTACCGATACCTCCCGTGCCTGCGATCACCGCGTGCATTATGCTCCCGCCATTGCGTTGTGAGTGGTAATTTTCCGCCCAATCAAAAGCGACTGGATGAACTCCGTGCCCTCGTAGGTGTGCACGACTTCCATGTCTGTCATATGCCGCACAACATGGAAATCAAGCAGCAAGCCGTTGCCACCGAGCAGGTCACGGGCCTTGCGGGCTACCTCGCGGGCGCGATCGGCGGAGTGCATCTTGGCAATCGAGGCCATGGTGCCCGACCAGGTGCCGTCTTGTTGGAGCTCGGCCATGCGGTGGCACATCAGTTGAATCGAGGTGACATCTGCTGCCATCGACGCCAAGGTATTTTGTACCAACTGCGTCGCGCCGATCGGCCGACCGAACTGATCGCGATTCGCGGCGTAGGTAGTCGCCGCCTCGAAACACGCAATCGCATGCCCGAGTGCCTCCCACGACGCGCCGCCGCGCGTGGTGGCCAGCACGCGGGACACATCCTTGAAGCTATTGCACCCCGTCAGCCTGTTCGCCTCGGGCACGCGCACGTCCTTAAAAAACATGTTGGCCTGCAGGATCGCGCGTTTACCGGCCTTCTTCGTGATCACCTCGTAGCTGAAACCCTCAGGGCGATTGTCCGGGTCGCGGGGGTCCTCGCGCTCCATCACGAAGGCCTTGACGTTGCCGTCCGCCTCGTCGCGAGCAAACACGATGACATTGTGCGACATCGAACCGTTGCCGATCCAGCGCTTGGCCCCGGTGATCACCCACTCGTCGCCTTCCCGGCGCGCACTGGTATCCAGGTTCACCGAGTCCGACCCGTGGCGAGGCTCCGTCAGCGCAAAACAACCAATCTTCTTCAGCTGCGCCATCTCAGGCAGCCAACGCTGCTTCTGCTCCTCGGAGCCGAGCATGTTGATCGTGCCCATGGCCAGATTCGCCTGCACACCCAGGAAGGTATTTATCGAGCCATCGCCGCGCGAGAGCTCCTGAATCGCCACACCCTGCGCCAGGCGCGACAGGCCCGGGCAGCCGTACCCCGAAATCGGCGCGCCCACGATACCGGTTGCCGCCAATCCCTCGAGTAACTCATAGGGGAATTCGGCGCGCTCCCAGTATCCATCGATGACAGGGAGCACTTGCTTATCGACGAACTCCCGTACGCGATCCCGCACCTGCACCACATCCTCGGGCAGGTCCTGCTCCAGGAGATAGAAGTCGGTGCCGCGGGCCGTGGTCAGTCCGTCGCGGAGCTCATCCAAGTAATCCGCAGTGTCTTGCTTCCAGTCAATTGGCTGCTCAGGCATAGTCGTACCAGCCCTTTCCGCTCTTGCGGCCGAACTCGCCGGCCTCGTACTTCTCGGTGATCAGTGGGTGTGGCTTCTCGGATTCATCGCCTGTGACCTCGTAGGTAGCCTGGCGAATCAGATAGGTCACGTCGATGCCCACCAGATCCATCAGCTCAAACGGACCCATCGGGTGGCCCAGCGCCGACTTCGCCGCGGTATCGATGTCCTCCACCGAGGCGATGCCCTGCTCATACAAGTTGATTGCCTCAGTGCGGATCGCGCCCATGAGGCGGTTGGCCACAAATCCCGGGATCTCCTTATTCAGCAGCACGGGGTCCTTACCCATCTGCTTGGCCACTGCCATCACGGTCTCGATCGTCTCGTCGGAAGTCTTTTCGTGGCGCACCACCTCGACAGCCTTCATCACCAGCGCCGGGTTGAAGAAGTGCATGTTGCACACCTGCTCCGGACGCTTGGTTGCGTCCGCTACGAAGGAAGAGCCATATGTCGATGAGTTCGTGGTCAAAATTGCGTGCGCGGGTGCCAGCTCATCGATCTGCGCGAAGATCGATCGCTTCACATCCAGTTTCTCGGTTGCCGCCTCGATGACCAGGTCCGCATCACCAACAGCGGTAGGCAGATCCGTGGTGAACCTAATCCGCGACCAGACTGCCTCGGCCTCCTCGCTGGTCATCCGGCCCTTGGTCACGCGACCATCCAGCCACGTGCGCATATCCTGCTCGGCCTGGGCCACCGCATCTGCAGAGATGTCCTGCACCACAGACTCAAATCCGCCGACGGCCGCAACCATGCCGATCTGGCGTCCCATCACACCAGAGCCGATCACCGCGATCTTTTTTACTTCTGCCATTTCTCAATCACTTTCCTTGGAACTGCGGAGTGCGCTTGGATAAGAATGCGTCCGCGCCTTCCGCCTTGTCATCGGTGGTGTACAGCAGCGTCTGCGCCAGGCGCTCCAAGAGCAGGCCCGTGCGCTGGTCCGTTTCCGCACCGTTGGTAATCACAAGCTTTGCCAACTGAATCGCCAACGGTCCCTTGCTCAAGATCTTCTCGACGATGTCCCGCGCCCCACCAAGCAGCTCCTCTTGCGAGTAGATCCCGGTAACAAGGCCATAGTCCAGCGCCTCTGTAGCGCTAAGGATGCGGCTGGTCAGGATCATTTCCACGGCGCGTCCCTTGCCCACGAGACGAGAAAGTCGCTGGGTGCCGCCGGCACCGGGTAGAACTCCGAGAGTGGTTTCGGGGAGCCCGACCTTGGTGTTGTCGGAGGCGATGCGGATATCGCAGCTCATGGCCAGCTCAAGGCCACCACCCATGGCTACGCCGTTGAGCGCAGCGAGTGTGGGTTTGGGGTAGGCCTCTATCTCGTCGTAAAGCTTTTGCATCGTGGCGCTGAGGCCGTACGGCAGGTCGTAGTGTGCCAACTGGGAGATGTCGGCGCCCGCGACGAAGGCCTTCTCCCCTGCCCCGGTGAACACAATTGCTCCGACTTCTGGATCATCGCGCCATGTGTCGAGCACCTGGCGAACTTCGGAGAGCACCGTCTTCGACAGTGCGTTGCGCTTGTCTGGGCGGTTGATGGTGATGGTGCCGATCTGGCCCTCAACCTCAGCAACGATGGTATCGAACTCGCTCATTAGTTGCCTCCTGCGGCGCTGAATGCTCCGACACCGGTGATGAAGCGACCGAGGGTGAGCTGGTGGACTTCGTCGGTGCCCTCGTAGGTGCGTACCGATTCCAGGTTGTTGGCGTGGCGCAGCGGCGAGTAGTCCAGCGAGATGCCGTTTCCGCCGAGCATGGCGCGGGCGTCGCGGGCAATCCCGATGGCCACGCGGGTGTTATCCAGCTTGCCGGTGGAGATCATCTCCGGGGTGATCCCGGTGGTGTCCTTCTTCCGACCGATGTGGTGTGCCAGGTGGTAGCCCTTGTTGATGGCCACGGCCATGTCCGCCAACTTGGCCTGGTGCAGCTGGAAGTGGTTGAGGGAGGTACCGAACTGCGTGCGGTAGTTGCCGTATTCCAGTGCGGCGTTGAAGGAATCGCGGGCTGCGCCCATGACACCCCAGATGATGCCGTAACGCGCTTCATTCAGGCAGGAGAACGGGCCGCGCAGGCCAACTGCGGAATCCAGCGGCAGCATCGCCGTGGACGGCAGGCGCACGTTATCCAGATGGATTTCGCACTGGATTGAGGCGCGCATGGACAGCTTCGGCTCGATGACCTCGGCGGAGAAGCCTGGTGTGTTGGTAGGAACCACGAAGCCGCGCACGCCGCGGCCGTCGCCGATCTCGCCGGTCTGGGCCCAGATGATGGCTACGTCGGCAATATTTGCCAGGCCGATCCAGCGCTTGGAGCCGTTGATGACCCAGTCGCCGCCCGCCTCTTGCTTTGCCACGGTGCGCATCGAGGCAGGGTCGGAGCCCGCGGTCGGTTCGGTAAGGCCGAAGCAACCAATGGCTTCTCCCTTGGCCATCTTTGGCAGCCACTCCAGGCGCTGATCAAGTGAGCCGTGCTTATGAATCGCGCTCATCGCAAGCGAGCCCTGCACGGAGACGAAGGTGCGCAAGCCCGAGTCGCCGGCCTCGAGTTCCTGAGCAGCCAGGCCGTATTCCACTGCTGAGCGTCCTGGGCAATCAAAGCCCTTCAGGTGCATGCCCAGCACGCCGAGCTTACCCAGCTCCGGGATGATTTCGCGTGGGAAGTGCGCGTCGTTGTACCACTGCGCAATGTTTGGGCGGATCTCCCGGTCCACGAAGCTACGGACCTTGAGAGCAATGGACTTCTCCTCCACAGAGAACAAACTATCCATCTGGGTGGTATCCACCGGACCCCACCAAGAACCATTTCGGTTCGTCAGCGCAGGTGGAGCGATAACCTGCCCCGGGGTCACGGCGTTAGCGCCGGACTCCTTCTCCTGCTTCAGCTGCTCAGCCACCTCCGCCAGGTGCTCGCGCAGCTTGAACTTCTGTGGCTTGCCGGAAGGCGTGCGCGGCAAAGCGTCGGAGACCTCGAGGTACTCGGGCCAATAAGGCTTGGCAATGTTGGTGGTTTCCAGGTGGGCCTTCATCTGCTCCATGGTCAGTGGCGCGCGACCGTGTTCCATGACAACGACTGCGGCCGCGATCTCTTGGAGGCGATCATGTGGCATACCCACGACGGCAACATCGGCAACGTCCGGGTGCTGCACCAGTGCGTTTTCCAGATCCGCCACGGGCACATTTTCGCCACCGCGAATTATCACGTCCTTGGAGCGACCCGACAGAGAAACGAATCCGTCCTCATCGATCACTGCGAGGTCACCGGTGACAAACCAGTCTCCGTCGAACTCCTCAAGAGTCTTATCCAGCATATTCAGGTAGCCGCGGAACAGCATGGAGCCCTTGACTTGAAGGTTGCCCTCAGTACCTGCAGGAACCTCGTTGCCCGCGCCGTCTACAACGCGGATCTCCATGCCTCGCAGTGGCTTGCCGTCAGTGGTGATGATCTTTTCTTGCGGGTAGTCTGGGTGGCCCATGGTGGACAGGCAGCACTCGGTCATGCCCCATCCACCAAACACGCTCATCTGTGGGAGGCGCTCTTTTGCATCGGTGACAAAGCTGCGCGGAATCGGTGCGCCCATACAGCAGAAGTTCTTCAGGCTGGACAGATCATAGTGGTCTAGGTTCTCTGCGTGCAGCAGGTCATGCAGGAATGGCGCCGCGCCGGACGTGTGGTTGATGCCGTACTTCTCTACGAGGTAGACGAAGTAGTCCACGTCCCAGATGTCCTGGAAGACGCCGGTGGCACCCAACATCAGCGGCAGGCTCACACCATAGAGGTAACCAGTGAGGTGGCCAAAGGTCGAGGCCATGTGGATCACGGAATCGCTATTCAGGCCCATCTTGTCCGGCCATGGCAGCGCACCCGCGAGCACGGTGTTGTGCGTATGCATGACACCCTTCGGCTTGCCCGTGGTACCGGAGGTGAACATGATCAGGGCGAGGTCGTTGGGATCAGGTCGCAGGGGGCTGAAGTCTGCAGGCTTTTCTTCACGACGAATGCGCCCGATCTCTTGGAAGTCTTCGAAGAGTTCGAAGCCCTTGCGCTGTTCCTGTCCGCGCACAACGATGGTCTTTTTCAGGTCCGGGAGGTCGTCGCGAAGCCGATCCACCATGTCCATGTAGTTGAAGCGTCGGAAGGTCTCCGGGATGAACAGGACGGTGACCTTGGCGGTCTTGGCCATGTGGCCGATTTCGCGGTCGCGGTAAATCGGAATCAGTGGGTTCGTTACTGCGCCGACGCGGATGGTGGCAAGGTGGATGACCAGCCACTCGTACCAGTTGGGAAGCTGAATGCCCACGACGTCCTTGGGCTCAACACCAATTTCGAGCAGGGCGTGAGCAACGATGTCGACGTCCTCTGCGAGCTGGCTGTAGGGCTGGCGATTGTTTCGCTCGACGGTGCACAGCTTGTCGGGGGTTGCGGCTACTGCCTCGTCGAGGTAGTCGATGAGCAGGCGGTTCTTCCAGAAACCAGCTTCGGTGTTGTGCTGGATCTCATCCTGGGTAAGCAACATGTCAAAGTAAGAGCGCATTTCCTAAAAGTCCTTTCAAAAACCTGCGAAGGTGAAGCTAGATCATGGTCAAGCCGCCGGAGACGGAAAGCGTCTGGCCGGTGACGTAGGAGGTGTTGGGGTTAGCAAAGAAGGAAACTGCATTAGCTAGGTCTTCAGGCTGGGCTAGGCGACGCAGTGGGATGGACTTCTCAAGGGCAGCGCGCAGTTTCGGGTTTTCTTCGGAAATCTGGGCGAAAAGCGGGGTATCCGAAGGTCCTGGGCACACGGCATTTGCGGTGACTCCGTAACGGGCTACCTCACGGGCCAGCGTCTTCGTAAAAGCCACGACACCGCCCTTGCATGCGGAGTACACGGCTTCACCGGAGGAGCCGACGCGAGCGGCATCGGAACCAATGTTGATAATGGTGCCGCCGCCCTGCTCGACCATCTGGCGAGCAACTGCCTGGGAGCAGTGCAGTGTGCCGTAGAGATTGATGTTGATGATGCGGTCCCAGATCTCGGGATCGTTGTCGAGGAAGGGACCGACCTTATCCCAGCCTGCGTTGTTGACCAGGACGTCGATGCGGCCGAACTTGTCCACGGTCTCTGTAACCATGGCATCGATGGCGGCGCGGTTGGTCACGTCCACAGTGACACCGATCGAATTGTTGCCGAGCTCGGTGGCGGTTGCGGATGCGGCTTCTGCGTTGAGGTCGGCGACGACGACGGTGGCGCCGTCGTTAGCGAGGCGGGTGGCAATACCCTTGCCGATGCCTTGGGCGGCGCCGGTGACGATGCAGATCTTGCCGGTGAGGTCAGTGGTTTCGGTTGCGTTGCTCATTGTGTGCTCCTAGCGGTATGTGAGTGTGTGCATGCTGGTGATGTGAATGCGTGGAGGATTTATGGCGCGAATTCGCGGCCGAGGTTTTGCCGCGCGATGATCAGCTTCATGATCTGAGCGGTACCGTCGCCGATCTGCAGTCCGTAGACGTCGCGCATGCGCTGCTCAATTGGGTAATCGCGTAGGTAGCCGAACTGTCCGTGAGAGAGCAGGCATTGGTTGATCACGTCGTAGGCCACCTTTGGTGCCCACCACTTACACATGGCGGCTTCCTTGGTGTGGGGCTGGTCGTTGTCTTTGAGCCACAACGTTTTCTGGCAGAGCACGCGGGCCGCGGTGAGCATGGTGTCTGCTTCCGCGAGCGGGAAGGACACGCCCTGGAACTTGCTGATGGGTTGGTCGAAGGCGTTGCGTTGCTTGGTGTACTCCCACGTCTCATCCAGGGTGACCTGTGCCGATCCGATCACCTGCAGGCCGATGAGTGCGCGGGAAAAGTCGAATCCCTGCATGACCTGGGTGAAGGCCTGGCCTTCAGCGCCGAGGAGATTCTCCTCTGGAACCCAGACATCCTTGAAATCGATGAAGCCACGACCAACAGACACGGTGCCCATGTCGTCGGTGGCATTCTTGGTTAGGCCGTCGCGGTCGAGTTCGACGAGGAAGGCGCTGATTCCGCGGCCACGTCGGCCTTCTTCGGTGCGGGCAAAAACTACTGTGGCACCTGCGTGCAGGGCAAAGGACATCGACTTGGTGCCGTTGATGACCCAGCCATCATTTTCACGGCGGGCAGTCATCTGCGGGTTACCTGCATCTGATCCGCCGGCGGGCTCGGAAAGACCGATCGCGACAATGTCCTCGCCGCTGGTGATCTTTGGTACCCACTTCTCGGCCACCGACTGCGTCGCGTTGCGTGCCAGCACCTGGCCGACCAAGGAGCCGACCACTTGGACGTAGGAGACGTTGATGTCTGCGCGGGAAATCTGTTCGATTATCATGCCCGAGGTCAGGGCGCGCTCGCCGCGACCACCGAGTTCAACAGGTAGCTCCGGGGCGATCAGGCCACGGGCACCCATTTCCTTGCGCAGTTCCGGATCCACCATGCGTGCTGCTTCGCGCTTGCGCAGGTCAGGAGCGATCTGTTCGCTTAAGGTGGCGGCTTCGTCGATGAAGCTTTGCATTGCCGCGTCAATAGAGAAATCCATGTTCTTCGTCCTTCCTAGTGGTGGGATACTTTGGAGGCGAAGTCTGGCGCGCGCTTTTCAGCGAAAGCGTTGGCGCCTTCCATGCCCTCGTCGGATACTGCGTAGAGGTCAAGCGCCGACATCGCCATGTTCGACAGGCCCGCCTGGTGGTCGGTGTCCGCGTTGAAGGACTGCTTGAGGAAGCGAATTGCGGTGGGTGACTTCTCTGCGATCTCGTCGGCCCAGGCCATGGCCTCGTCGATAAGCTTGTCCGGCTCAACGATCTCGTTGACCAAACCCCAGCTCATGGCCTTCTCTGCGTCGTACTGGCGGCAGAGGTACCAGATTTCGCGGGCGCGCTTCTCGCCGACGATGCGCGCGAGGTACGCCGAACCGAAGCCGGCATCGAAGGATCCCACGCGTGGGCCGGACTGACCGAAGCGTGCGGTGGAGGAAGCAATGGTGAGGTCACACAGCACCTGGAGCACGTGGCCGCCGCCGATGGCGATGCCGTTAACAGCTGCGATGACAGGCTTGGGAATATCGCGGATGGTCTTGTGCAGCAGGCCAATTTCAAAAAGGCCGGACTCGCTCGGACCGTAGTCACCGGTCTCGGCGCGCTGCTTCACGTCGCCGCCGGAGCAGAATGCCTTTTCGCCCGCGCCGGTGAGAATAACGGCTTGCACACCGTGATCCGCCCAGGCCATTTTGAAGGCCTTGATGAGTTCCTCGACGGTCTGCGCGCGGAAGGCGTTGTAGCGTTGCGGGCGGTTGATGGTAATAATCGCGGCCGCGTTGCGACGCTCGTAGAGGATGTCTTCAAACTGCTGTGCATTCATGGTGACTGTTCCTTGGTGTGGGGAGGGGTTGTGGCTAGTTTTCGGTGGTGGTGTGTGGGCCTGCAGCTGGTTCGATCAGGTCGGCGTAGGTCTCGCGGTGTTCCGGTTTGATCGCGCCGGCGAGGGTGATGGAGAGTTGCGTTGCGACGAATTCCTCGAAGCTCATCCGCTCGGAGAAGTACCAGTACTTCAGAGCCCAAGCCTGGGCAATGATGAGCAGGTCGTAGGAGAACACTCGGGCGTTCATTTCACGGAATAGGCCGGCGTCAATGGCGGCCTGGGTGGCCTGCAGCATTGGCTGCCCGGTCTGCATCTCAAGAGACTTCACTTGCTCCTGGCCCTCGCGATCCAAGATGTAGGTCTCGCGGTAGGTCAACAGGGTGGCACGGCGGTTGTCGCGGATCAGTTCTGCGTAGGCAGTAAAGGCCGCGGCGACGCGTCGCACCGGATCTTGCACGGGTTCGATCGCTCGTGGGATCTCGTAGGCCATTTCGTCGAGCACTCCAACGATGACGGCTTTGACCAGTGCTTCCTTGTTTTCGTAGTAGCGGTAGATGAGTCCGACGGACATTCCCACCTCGTCGGCGATGGCCTTCATGGATACCTGGTGGGACCCGCTCTGCTGCATCAATTTGGCAGCAGCGTCGAGGATTTGCCGGGTGCGCACATCCTGTCTAGCGGTGCGCGCCTCTTTGTCGGCATCTAATTTCGATGCCAGCTGTGCGGGAGTGGAGGGTGCCATGAAGGGCCTTTCAGACTGTGATTCGGGAGGATTACTCCTGGAAAGTGAACTTTGGTTCAAATTGAATGAACATTCATTCACTGCGTTTGACACTAGCCTGCCCCTAATGTGTTTGCAATCACTTTTGGGAAGATACTTTGATCTACTTCACAATTGATTCCTGAAACATGCCCTGATTGGCGACAGCAAAAACCGCCCGGAAGAGCTGGAAACTGCTCGACCCGGGCGGTTTTTCGGAGTGTGATTTTTCCGATTACGCCGACAAAGTGAAGTTCTTCTTTTTACTAACAGGATCTGCCGCAGAAGTACGTGATGCGGCAGTAGTTGTTGCGGAGTAGGTGTAGGAAAAGATGAAAAAGAACGCCAAGAATACCCAATAATAGGCCGAAAGGTAGCCGCCTTTCGTTGCCGTAAAGAAGATGAAATACAGCCCCAACGCCAAGTTGCGGCGCAGCAAGATCACGGAGAGCAGCACCATAAGCAGGAGTGGGAAAATTCCAAGTTCAGTCAGCGCGTAAGCGTAGTTGTTGAAAATATCGGGCGTCGACCCGATACCGTTTCCGGTCAGAATATGGTCTGGGTTGAAATAGTCCCAGCTACCCGAAAGCCTCGACACCGCTGAGCCGTCGCGGCCGCTGACAATCGCGTCGAAGCGGTCGAAAATAGTGGTCCGGATCGCTTCGGCAAATGGCCCAGTGCCCGCAAGCAAAACTAACGCAACCGATCCCACGCCGAGAACGACCGCCCCGGCGACGTTGTGTCGTCGCAAAATATAGGCTGCGATCAACACCACCGTGATCGGCAGCGTGGAGAACGACAGTGTCGTGATGGCTGTGACGCTGATAATCACGAGAACCGGATTGGACACCCGAATCTTTGCACTATTGAACATGCAAAACAGGAGCACCGTGTTCAAGAAAAATCCAAAGTGTTGTGGCTCCGAGAAGATACTGCGATTTCGGATGATGCCGGAGGAATCACCGAAGTCGTAACTGGCCTGGTCTTTTCTTGTGAATTCCCAGAAGAACTCGTAGGGCAGCCCAATCCCGCTTTGCAGAACGAAAGTGATGTACAGGCCGATCCCGCAGGCAATTAACGTCCACGCAACCAGGATGCGTAGCGCCTCTGTAAGGAACCCTCGCTGCACCACATAGTTGTACAGCATCAGAATAAACAAGGCGTAGAGCACCACTTTGCCCAGGTAGAGGCTGCCGTTTGTCATGGAATAGGAACCGTCTATCACCGACGCGGCCACAATATTCGCACCGACGACTGCACCGACTAGGACGACAATCAGGTAGTGCGATACTGGCAGCTTCGGCCGCAGAAAGAGGAGGCTGACAATGCCTAGGATCACAAGTGGGTCCGAAAAGTTCAGCCCCAGGGCCGGGAAGTCCCAGTTATTCAACATCACGGCAAGCACTGCGAGCTGGATGGGCAGGTAGCGCAGGCTCAAGTGCGACGGGCGTCCTGCTTTCTCTTCCTCGCTTGCCCGAAGCCGAATTAAGGAGCCATTGCTCATCTCATCTCCCTACCAACTCGCCTCGTTGCATCCAACGATTTTCCCACAGTACTGCGCCACGGGTTGGCCTATCGCCCGAGCAATTACCCATTAATCGTGGGTTATTTTACCTAATTCTTCTTTTCATTCCATCATCTCTGCAAGAAAACTCTCACTGCGTTTTTGCGCGTCAAGATCTGTCATCGCCCCTGTCACAAGGAACTCGCTGGCACCTGTAAATGCTTCCAACTCTTTCAGCTGTACTCGCACCGAATCTGGTGTGCCATAGATGCTCATGGCGAGTCCTCCGTCGACACGCTGTTGCTGCCTCTCAGTGAGCCGCATGGAAGCGGCATCGGGGTCCATCGCCTCGAACGCACCCGTGCTTCGCGACAACACCTCCGCAACAATCTGCGGCATGAGCAAATCTCGCGCCTTGCCTTCCGACTCGGCAACAGCGATATTCGCCGAGACAATCACCTGCCCCGAGGGGTGCTGCGCGCGGTAGCGCTCAAGGTAGGGGTGTTTAGGCTCGGAACGATCGAAGAGGCTGGGACCACCCACGATCACGTTAATGCCTAGCTCCGCTGCCGTAAGAATGGATTTGAATCCCGCCAACAACCACACCGGCGTTGCCCCGGCGTTTCCGGGACGCGCCGTAATGTCGGCCTCCCCACGCAAATACGCGAGTAGTTCACGCAGCTCAGTGGGGAATTGCTGTTTCAGCTCGGCAGGATCACCTTGGCGTAACGCATCGCGTACTGGCTTGGTAAAGCCAACCGAATTGCCAATTCCGGCATCGATGCGCCCCGGAAAAAGAGCCTCCAGCACGCCGATCTGCTCAGCCGCTACCAACGGTTGGTGTGCGGGCAACATGATGCCACCAGTACCGACGCGTATCGACGAAGTGTTGGCCGCCACCGCAGCAGCTAGCACCGTGGGCGCGGATCCAGGGATGCCTGGTACCCCGTGATGTTCGGCGACGAGGATACGTTCAAAGCCCAGTTCTTCCACCTGTTGTGCGTGCGCGATGACTCGGCGCAGCGGATCGGCGTCGGATTCCCCGCGAATCGTCTGTGCACGGTCCAAGATGGAAAAACGCATTGACTTCACCTAATACGCAGACCCGGTTTCCGCGTTTCCTTCCTTCCACGTGTCCCAATCAATATTCCAGTAACCGAGACCGTCCCAGCCTGCCAACGTATCTGCCGTGGTGTTCTTCACGGTGATCGGATCGCCACGCTTGACGTTTTCCTGGAACCACTTCGCATCCGCGTCTGTCATGTTGATGCAGCCGTGGGATTGATTGTAGCTACCCAAGGCTCTTTCGGCCCAGGGTGCGCCGTGGACATATATACCCGAGTAGGACATTTGGGTCGCGTACTTCACAGGGGTGACATAGCCACCGTCCTCAGGTGCGTACCCGAAGGTGTTCGAGTCCATCACGAGCGACTCATGGGAGTCCCCGATCACGTAAGTCCCGTTGGGAGTAGACCAGCGGCCACCGTCGCGACCTAACGAAACCGGAATGGTGCGCAGGAGCTCACCATTGCGATACAGCTTCATGGTTTTTGTCTCGTTATCTACAACACCGCGGACGCGATTTCCGATAGTGAAATTCGTGGCATTGTCATCCGAGCCGTACAAGCCGTCACCCATATCAAGGCCATAGAGATCGGCTTTTACGCTGACCGTAGTTCCTGGCTCCCAGAACTCCGCCGGGCGCCAGCGCAGTTCATTTGGGTCGATCCAATAAAAGCCACCCTCGGTGTCGTTTGATGTCTCCACCGTGATGGACTCCTCAACGGCTTTTCTGTCCGTGGGAGCTGTAGTGAAACGGAAGGTGATGGCCTGGCCCACACCAACGGTCGATTCCGCCAACGGCCCGAGGGCGACTCCTGTGGTCGCACTTGGTGTGGGAGTGGCGAAAGACGTGGTGGTGACATTGCCGTGCACATCGGTCGCTTCAATTGTGTACTCGCGGTTGTAACCCAGCACCTCAGCCGTGGTCCACTCAGTCTTATCGTCATTAAATTCCGCTTCGACGACTTTTCCGTACTGGTTGGTCATCTCCACGGCTTTCAGCTCGGTTGCCGAGCTCACCGTGACCGGGTCAGAGGGATCGACGTCAACCGCCCCGTCATCCACGGATACTGACGGGGCTTGGCTTTCAGGGCTTTCAGGATTCTCTCCCGAAACTTCCTCGCCCTCAGCCACGGGAGACACGTCCGACGAACTTCCCGTGTCGATTGTGCATGCCGTGAGCCCACCAAAAAGCCCCACGGTTGTTACTACAGCAAGAAGAGTTCTCGCACCGACTTTAAATTTCACAAAATCCCTTGCCACTTCATACAACACATCGACCAGCGCTACTGGTACTCAACATGACAAGCCTAAGTGGGATCACTGCGAACGCATAGCGGAAACGCGCATCGTTATCACTTTGTATCATAGCCGTTATTACCCTTAAAAACATTGAATAACCAGGCGATTTTACCTAAGTAAACAAACGGTGTTATATTATTCCTCGTTGCAAAGACAGCAACAACGAAATCAAAATACGCGCCATTAGCTCAGTTGGTAGAGCAACTGACTCTTAATCAGTGGGTCTGGGGTTCGAGTCCCTGATGGCGCACCATAGCAAAGCAGAAGCCACTTTCCAAACAATTGGAAAGTGGCTTTTTCTTTTGGTTCCAACCTGCTTCGCTCTATGCTTATTTTCCATGGATCACGATTCCCGTTCCCAGCTGCGGTTGCTGCTCATTGACAACTATGACAGCTTCTCGGGAATCCTCGCCCACCTTATTGATGAGGCCACGGGCACCAGCCCCGTAATCCTCTCCCACGATGATCCCCGGCTCACGCCCGAACTGATCGCCGAGCAGGACGTGGTTGTCATTTCCCCCGGCCCGGGCAATCCACATAACTCCCGCGATCTTGCAGGCTCCGCCCTGGCCGTAGCCCAAACCGAGGTACCCGTGTTGGGCATTTGCCTCGGCATGCAGGCCATCGCGGTCGCCGCGGGAGCCACTGTTTCGCGCGCCGCGCACCCCATGCACGGTCGTACGAGTTTCATCACGGGGTTCGCCGGGCTCCCAGGCCCGATCGAGGTGACCAGGTATCACTCCCTCGCCGTCGAGCCCAACAGCGTGCCTAGCAACCTCGAGGTCACGTCGCTGGCAGAAGATGGCACGATTATGGCTTGTCGACGACGCGATGCGCCCCACTATGGCCTCCAATTCCACCCCGAGTCGGTGGGGACCCACCACGGCCGCGACATCATCCGAGCAGCCCTGGCCGAGATCGGTGTGGCCCTGCCACCCACACAGATCTGGCTGTCGCAGCGTCTCGATCCGGAGGTCACCTTGCCGGAAATGGCCGCGACATTGGATGCTCAGGCCAAGGCCATGGCCTGGCTTGATAGCTCAGACTCTGCCCACCCAACGGGGCAACGCAGCATCCTCGCAGCCGATCTGGGGACGGGCTTTTCTGCAAGAATTGATCTGCCCGCCCAGGAACATTTGCTGCACGCTAGTCCGCAGACAGTAGTTTCCGGTGGCGGTACTTTCCAGCCGGGGCGCTTTGTCGTCATTGACTACTCGGGTACCTCCGCTCTCCTGCTGACTCCCGACATCGTTTATGTCGAAGAAGCCGGCGAAACCTGGCGCTATCTGCGCCAGGGTGCAACACCACCCACGATCACTGCTGCACCCCCTATCGCCGCTGCTCCCCCAGCGCTTCGCCAACCACCGCAGGCCGACCTGGATCGCTCCGAGTACCTCACGGCCGTGCGGCAGTGTCAGGAGTTTATTGCCTCCGGCGACTCCTACGAACTCTGCATGACCACGAATGTGCGCGCGGAGCTCGTCGTAAAGCCAAATGCTCTGGGACTTTACCTGCGGTTGCGGCAACACTCGCCTGCGCCGATGGCGAGTTTTTGGCGTATCGACGACACCGTGGTTCTCTCGGCATCTCCCGAGCGATTTTTGTCGATCGATCACGACCGCACGGTGCGCGTCAGCCCGATCAAGGGAACCCGCGGGCGCGGAGCGACCCCGGCAGAGGACGAGCATCTGCGGGAGGAGCTGGTGTCGTCGGTTAAGGATCGTGCCGAGAATCAGATGATTGTGGATCTGATGCGCCATGATATTTCGAATTTCTGCGAACCCGGGACCGTGCACGTCCCGGAGCTATTTGGTGTGCATTCCTTTGCCACCGGGCATCAAATGATCAGCACGGTGACAGGTCACCTGCGCAGTCAGGCGAGATCTTCCGAGGTTGTGCGTGCGTGTTTGCCACCGGGATCGATGACGGGCGCGCCCAAGAAGCGAACTGTCGAGTTGCTTGCAGGCTTGGAGCCAGAATCGCGCGGGTGGTATTCGGGAGTGGCAGGTTTTCTCGCTGCAGACGGAACAGCGGATTTCGCCGTGCTGATCCGCAGCGCTGTGCTCGAGGGTTCGCATCTTAGTTATGGGGCAGGTGGGGCGGTGACGGCCCTGAGCACTCCCGCTGATGAGGCTGATGAAGTAATGGTCAAGCTCCTTCCCTTGCGCCATCTTCTTGGGCTCGCCTCGACACAGAATTGGCTGAAAGGATGGTCATGAACGAGCTGCTCGCCGCCGATTCTTTTACTGTCCGCGATGGCAAGGTGCGTGGGTTAAGCCTGCATCTGGCACGGTTCCAGAAGGCATGTTTAGCCCGTGGGTACTCGCTCAGCATGGACAAGCTTAATGCGCTGGTTTCCCAGGCCGAAGGCTCACCACGCCTGGAGCTGCACGCCAGCGGGGTCGGCCTGCGAAATCGACCCGCCCGCAAAGAAACTGACACAGTGACTTTGGCGGACACCGGTGCGAGAGATACCCGGAAACTGCCTCTTATTAAGGGCCCAGATCTGGATTGGCTGGGGAGCATTCTGGCTGACAGCCCGGCAGAAGAGGTTGTGTTGGTCGATTCCCACGATCGCGTCGTCGAGGCATGCTTTTCTACTCCCGTGCTATTTCACCAAGATCACACTGGGAGTTGGATAGCGGAGTTTCCCCAGCACCCGCGACAATTGGACAGCGTGACGGCACGTTTGGTCCGCGCGGCTCTCAATGCTCTGGATGTCGATGTCTTCGATGGTCCCCCGACTACTGTCCCGATCCTTTTGGAGCAGCCGGCATGGTTTCTGAATGCGACCCACGTGCGAAGGATTGAAAATCCGGATGGGCCAAAATGGCCTACCGAGTTACTCGCGCTGCAACGCGACGTTGTTGTGTGGTTAGACGATCACGCGGAAGTTCTACCCGAAAATTAGCGAGAGGCGCGACTCATCACTGTCGCGCCTCTCATACATTGTTCAACCTAATGCACATGAAGTTCTTTAGGCATCAGTGCCAGCGGGTTCATCACTTCCCGTGACACTTTTGGACTTTATCACCAGGCACCTTATCGTGCATAGCATATACATAAGACATTTGCTGATATGACCATCTTTTTTATTTGGAGAACCCAAATTTGAATCGCTTCTACAGCTAAGGTGGAGGTCTATGACCCCGGAACGGCCTGATCTGAGCCCGCAATCCACACCACCGGTCACAATTTACGATATTGCGGAAGTCGCGGGTGTGTCCCCTTCAACGGTTTCTCGCGCCTTTTCCCGACCGGACCGAGTCAGCTTCACCACCGCAGAGAAAATCCGCACCATTGCAGCGGAACTTGGCTACCGGTCGACCTTAGAAACTCGTAACACTGTGAGTCAGAATAAGGACGTCATCGGATTCATTGCAGCCGACCTACGGAACCAATTTTTCGTTGAGATTCTCCGCGGGGCCTCGCACGCAGGCTGGGTTGAAGATGTCTGGGTCCATGCCAGCGATGTACAAGAATCCGGAATAAAGGCACGTACCGCGATAGAGAAAGTATTGCCACACGTCGATGGCCTAATTCTTGCCTCGTCTCGGCTGACCAATGCGGACATCCAAAAAATAGCGCGGACCACACCCACGGTGGCAGTAAACCGCCCTGTTCCCGGCGTGCCCAGCGTGCTCGTTGACAACTACGACGGCGCCATCCGCCTAGCCAACCATCTCGCCGACCAAGGTGCCCGCTCTGTCACGTACCTGTCATGGCCGAGCGATTCTTGGGCAGACTCCATGCGGTGGCGCGCCCTACGCGATACTTTCGACGGAAATGGAAATGACGACACTCCTCTGATCACCCGGTATAAGCCTGGTCAATCTGGCCAGAGTGGCGCCACTGAGCGGAAAGCCTCCGTAAAACTAAACAAAATCCAGTTGTCCACACCCGACATTCGCGGTGGCCAAGAGGCTTTTCAGCAATGGAAGAAACACCCCACTGATGCCGTTGTCTGCTTCAACGATCTCAGCGCGGCCGGTTTTCATTATCAGGCCACGATGGAAAACATCGCGATTCCAGAAGACGTACTCATCGCTGGATTCGACAATATTGAGGTCGCCAGCCTTGCCTCTCCCCGCATCACCACGGTTGCAGGTCCACTGCGAGCCGTTGGCCGAGTATCGGCCGCCAACCTCATCGCGTTGATCCGCGGAGTCAAGAAACCACTGACAAAACCACGCGTGCTTCCCACCCGACTCATCGTCAGGGGATCCACCTTGCGCGCGGAAACGGCGCGCGCCGAAACTCGTTAGGATGGGCGCCACACTCACTTTCACCGATTTTACTCGCATAAATTCGGACACCTAAGGAGAACTGATCCCATGTCTATCAATCGCGAACTCGCCCACACACTATCTGCTGCCCACGCTTCCGGAGACACTCTCGTCCTGCCTACAGTCTGGGACGTTTGGAGTGCACAAATCGTCGAAAAGGCGGGCTTTAAGTTCCTCTCCATCGGCTCCCACCCCGTGGCCAATGCAATCGGCGGAGAGGACGGCGAGAAGATGGACTTTAGCCATTACATGGCTATCACCAGGAACATCGTCGAGTCCGTTTCCATCCCCGTCTCTGTCGACGTGGAATCCGGTTACGGCCTGTCCCCTTCTGACCTCTTGCACCGCGTCGCCGAAACCGGCGCAGTGGGTGCAAATATCGAGGACACGGTCCACGTTGACGGCGGACGAATTCGCAGCGCAGAGGAGCATGCGGAGTACATCGCAGGTGTTCGCGCAGCAGCCGATGAACTTGATCTCGAGTTCGTGATTAATGGTCGCACCGATGCAATGAAGCACGGTGAGTCGGTCTTCGATGATCCAGAGGCCGAGGCCATCAAGCGCATGAAGCTCATGGCTGATGCCGGTGCGCGCTCCTTGTACCCCGTCGCGGCCACCTCAGCGGAACAAATTAAGCGGCTCGTCGCGGCAACAAACCTTCCTCTTAACGTCACCACGGATCCGATCGCTCAGACTCCGGCTGATCTGCAAGGACTCAAAGATCTCGGTGTGCGTCGGCTGACGTGGGGCCCGAAGTGGCAAATGGGCCTGGGGCCAGTTTTGAGCGATACGCTCAAGGCGTGGCTGTAAAATTTCGGGGACATGGGAAAAGTCACACCAAGAAAGTGATGCAACAACTGGCAACTGCTTGAATGTGAGTTAAATCGTAGCTGACAATGGATCTATGAGTAGCTCACATGCATCCCACCCTGACCGCTTACTACCGGCAGACCCCGGGACCCGCGAGATTGCCCGCAGGCTCCTGGCCAATGTCGAAGATCTGCCTATCATCTCTCCCCACGGCCACCTCGAGGCCCAAATGTTCGTGGACGATGCCGCGTTCCCGGACCCAACCAAGCTGCTAATTTCCCCTGACCACTACCTCACACGCGTACTGCACTCCGCAGGCTACGAGCTCTCCGAGCTCGGCGTGGGAGGCCACGAAGCCGATCCGAAGGAAGCTTGGCGGATCTTCTGCTCCAACTGGGCGCTTTACACAGGAACCGCCACCGGTTACTGGGTAGAGCAGGAGTTCGAGCACGTCTTCGGCATCAACCCCGACCGGATCTCAGGCGAAAACGCCGATGATCTTTACGACGAACTCTCGGCAATCATCGCGCGACCTGATTTCCGCCCACGCGCACTGGCCGAATCCTTCAACCTAGAGGTGCTGGCCACCACCGACGATCCGCTCGACGATCTCAAGGCACACAAGACGCTTGCCGACGATCCAACGTTTACCCCTCGCGTCCTGCCAACCTTCCGCCCAGACGCTCACACCAAGTTCTATAACGCGAAGTTCGCGTCTAATGTCGAACAGCTCATCGATCTCTACGGTGGCGGCAAGACGGGCTACGAGGGCTACCTTGAGGGACTGCGCAATCGTCGTCAATTCTTTAAGGAGCACGGCGGCACCTCCTCTGACCACGGCACGCACAACGCGGAATCGACCCCGCTCGACGCCGCGGAAGCCTCTCGCCTCTTCGACAAGGGCCGTGACGGCTCCTGGACCTGGGACGAGGCTTATGCCTTCGAGGCCAACATGACCTACCGCATGGCCGAAATGGCCCAAGATGACGGCCTGGTCATGACCTTGCACCCAGGTGTGTACCGCAATCACTCCACCTCTGCGTTTGAGAAGTACGGCGCCGATGTCGGCCACGACATCCCATTCCAGATGGAATACACCAAGGCCCTGCAGCCACTGTTGTCTAGCTTCGGCGAGAACAAGGACTTCAACTTCGTCCTCTTCACCATCGATGAGACCACCTTCTCCCGCGAGATCGGTCCTCTGGCTGGCTACTACCCTGCGGTCTACGCAGGTGCACCATGGTGGTTTATCGACGAGATCGACGCGATGGCACGATTCCGCTCCGCCACCACTGGTACTACCGGTTTCTCCCGCTACTCCGGCTTCATCGATGACACTCGCGCGTACTGCTCCATCCCGGCGCGCCACAACACCTCTCGTCGCGTTGAGGCAGGCTACCTGGCCAAACTCGTCGCAGAGCACCGCATCACCGAAGACCGCGCAGCAGAAATCATCGTCGATCTCATCGACGCATCGCCAAGGAGGACGTTCAAGCTATGAGCCAGGCACTCAATCGCACAAACTATGACGCGCCGGCTCCCGCCGTTCGCCTCGTCCACGTCGGTCTTGGCGCGTTCCACCGCGCACACCAGGTGTGGTACACCGAAAAGTCCGATCCGAGCTGGGGATATGCTTCCTTCACCGGCCGCAGCGCCGGTGTCGCGGATGCCCTCAAGCCACAAGACGGCCTGTACACGCTGGTCACCCGTTCCGGCGACGGGGACTCTCCTGAGGTCATCACTTCGCTCGTCGAGGCACAGCCTGCCACGAACCTTGAGCGTTTCAAGGAACTCGTCGCCTCTGAAGAAGTCGCGGTCATCACCCTGACAGTCACCGAGGCTGGCTACCACTTGGCCGAGGACGGTTCTTTGAACACCTCGAGCCCCGACGTGATTTCAGATCTTGCGGCGCTCAAGGCCGGTGACCCGGAGTCCTTGGACACTGCGGCCGGTCGCATCATCGCAGGCCTGCAAGCCCGCCGGGCCGCAGGGTTGGGTGGCATCGCCGTGATGAGCTGTGACAACGTCGCAGAAAATGGTCCGCTAACCCAGGCTTCAGTCTGCGGCATGGCCCGCGAAGTCGATCCGGAGCTTGCGGAGTGGATCGAGGAGGAAGTCACCTTCCCATCCACGTCGATCGACCGCATTACCCCGGCCACCACGGACGAGCTGATCGCCGACGTCGAGCAGCAAACCGGTTTCGCGGATCAGGCACCTGTTGTCACCGAGCCTTTCGCCTCGTGGGTCATCGAGGGAGGCTTCCCTGCGGGTCGCCCTGAGTGGGAGCGCGCTGGTGCCATCTTCGTCGATGACATCGAGCAATTCGAGCGTCGCAAGTTGTGGCTGCTCAACGGTTCTCACTCGCTGATGGCCTATTACGGTCAGCTCAAGGGGTACGACACAGTCGCCGAAGCAATTAACGACGACGACGTGCGCGCACGAGTCAACCAGCTCTGGGACGAGGCTGCTCACCACCTCACCGCCGACGGCCTGGATGTTCCTGGCTACCGCGAGCAGCTGATCGAGCGCTTCGAGAATCCTCGGATCCGCCATAACCTTGCTCAGATTGCTATCGACGGTGGCACCAAGCAGCGCATGCGTGCCGTGCCCATCATGAAGGCGGAGCTTGCCGCCGGACGTGACGGTGCCGGTGCCGCGCTCTCGATCGCCTCGTGGGTCGAGTACATTCTGCGTGCCGACGAGATCCAAGATGCGCGTGCCGCAGAGCTTGACCAGGCGCGCAAGGATGCCGATCCGGTCAAGGCATTGGTCGCGGCGCTCGACGAAGACCTAGCGAACAATGAGCAAGCTTTGGCACTGATCCGTTCGATCAACGGGGATTTGAAGGAGTTGAGCTGATTGTAAGAAGTTCACGGAGGAACCCTTCACGGGTTTCTCCCCCAGGTCCCCTGAAATTACGCGCTCAAGATAATTCAAAAGGGCAGTTTCGCATTATTCAAAAGTCTTATACATCGGTTTGTGGGCCAGTCGCAGGTAAGTAAGCGACTCCCCTGCTTACCTGCTTCCACGGTCACCTCTAGGAGTGAAAATGACCACCACAACCAAACAACAGGTGAATGCGGCGGACACCAAGTTGCCCGGCCACAGAATTCTCACCTATACATTTGGCGATGTTGCTAACAACTTGTCGTTCATGATGACGTCCATGTTCCTCATGGTCTACATGACGGACATCGCAGGCCTGACAGCCGGTGTCGCCGGCGCCATTTACGGTATTACCAAGATCTGGGCTGGCTTCGCTGACCTGATCGCTGGCCAGACAGTCGACCGAGCCAATACCCGCTGGGGCAGGCTCCGCCCATGGATCCTTTTCGGTTCCACCCCACTGGCCATCGTTTTCGTCCTGCTGTTCTCCACCCCGGCAGGGCTGAGTAACACAGCCACCATCGCCTGGATCTTCCTCTTCGACGCGGCCTTCCAGCTGGCCTACTCGTTTGTGAACATCCCTTACGGCTCCCTTGCTTCCGCAATGACGCAGGACCCAGTCGATCGTTCCAAGCTCACGGGTGCCCGTTCCATCGCATCCTCGCTGACCACGGTTGTCCTCTCTGCAGTCGTCGCACCACAGTTCGAGGACACCACAGCAGACGGTATCCGCCTCAGGTTCACCATTACCTGTATCATCCTCGGCGTCATCGCCGTGATTTTGTACCTGATCTGTTTCGCAAACTCCCGCGAGGTTGTTCCTCGTGGCCAGGGCGAGATCTCCTTCAAGAACACAATGAAGATGGTCCGCCAGAACCGGCCACTGATCATTCTCTGTAGCGGTGCCTTCTTCCTGCTGACTGCAAACTTCATTTTTAACGCGATTGGTATGTACTGGGCCCGTGACGTGCTCGGCAACGCTGGCTGGTAGTCTTCCTGACTGCAGCATCCACAGTGGGCACCATCCTCGCTGCTTCATTTGTACCTACTGTGACCAAACGCTTCGGCAAGCGCAATGGCTACATTGGGTACGGCATCCTGATCATCCTCGGTTTCTTGCTGCTGTACTTTGTGCCAAACGGCGCTCTCCCACTGGCAATCATCGCCTGGTTCATCTACGGCCTTGGCAATGGCGGCACTAACTCGTTGATGTTCTCGATGCAGGCCGACACCGTTGACTACGGCGAGTGGAAGACCGGCATCCGCGCTGAGGGCGGTTCCTACTCCATCCTCTCCTTTACCCGTAAGGTCGGACAGGGTGTTGGTGGTTGGCTTGGTGGCGCTATCATCGGCGCCTACGGTTACGTCTCCGGTGCCGCAACCCAGACCCCAGAAGCTATCCACGGCATTAGCGTCGCCTTTGGTCTCGTCACCGCGGCCTTCGCTCTTGTCGCAATTCTTGTGATGGTGCGCTACCCACTGGATGCGAAAACCCACGAGGGAATCATCACGGATTTGAATGAGCGTCGCACCCAGGCTGCGATTGGTAAGGCCAAGGATGTCGATCCTTCCCGCACTGTTATGGCCGAAGACACTCTTGTCGGTGATGGACGTAAGACCCTGCTGCGCAAGGCAGAAGACAACCATCCGCCAATCGTGACCGTCTTCGGACTCCGCGGTTCCGGTGCCACAGATATTGCGCCAATGGTGGCGAAGGAACTCGGTGTCGAATACATCGGTCAGGCCTTCAGCTCCTCCGAACTGGCTCAGGTGGAGAAGAAGGACCTCATCTCTGACAACACATTCGACCGCTGGATGCGCGCAGTTTCCGCGGGTGGTATTAACGACGGTGATTTGGACTCTGCAACAGCACAATCCGCGAACCGGAATCTTGCAAGCCAAAACACCGAGTTCGTCCTCAATGCAGTTGATAATGGTGGCGTGATCCTCGGACGCAACGGCGCCCACGTTCTGGGTGATGTCTACGGTGCCATCCACGTGCGCCTGGTTGCTCCGATTGAGAAGCGCACCGAGCGTGTCATGGCACAAACTGGATTGAGCTATAAGGAAGCCCGCGAACAGTGCATCACTGAGGACCGGATCCGTGCTGAGATGTCCGATCGACTCTACTCGTGGGATCCAAACCACGATTCCGATTACGACATCGTGCTCAACACCGGGTCTGTGACCTACAAGCAGATTGCCGAGTTCATCGCCGCGATCTTCCGCTCGAAGTACCCAGACTCATTGCCTAACGATGCGTCACTGAAGGCCGCTCCGACGGAAAATGAGCTGCCAGATGAGAATAATCCAATGGAGCCTTCCAAGGATTAGTGATGTGACAAGCTAGAACCGGGCGTGTGCAATATTTCCGCGCCCGGTTTCTCGTCGCTAAGCATGCCCCCATTACCAAAAGATACTATCAATTGCTCCCTGCCTGGAGTATCCTAGATACATTAGGCCACAAAATCACACATTTACTTTCGTTGGAGGTCACAATGTCTAAACACATCGTCGTTATGGGCGTATCCGGCTCGGGAAAGTCCACCGTCGGTGCCATGCTGGGCGAGGCCCTCGAGCTGCCTTACAAGGACGGTGATGATCTGCACACCCAAAACAACATCGACAAGATGGCGCAAGGCATTCCGCTTAGCGACGATGACCGCTGGCCGTGGCTGCAGCACATCGGCGAATGGCTCGTCGACCACCCTGACGGCGGCATTATTGGTTGCAGCTCGCTGAAGCGTTCGTACCGCGACAAGATCCGCGAGTACGCACCTGATGCGGTGTTTATCCATGTACACGGCAGCAGGGACCTCCTCTACTCCCGGATGTCGGAGCGCCCCGGACACTTCATGCCGGCGTCATTGTTGGACTCGCAGCTGGAGACGCTCGAGGAGCTGCGGACCGACGAGCGCGGTGATGTGTTCGATATCGCCGAATCGCCTTCGGAAATCGTCGCCAATGCGGTGGCGTGGTTGAAGGACCACGACAATTAACCTGCCTGTTGGCGAAGTCGTGGCGCTAGAATGGCGCTATGACTACTCGCGCTCTGATCATCGTCGATGTCCAAAATGATTTCTGCACCGGCAGCCTTGCCACCGAACGCGGACCTGAGGTGGCTGCCCTGATCGGCAGCTTCCTCGGTTCCGAAACTGCAGACCTCAACGAATACACCCACGTCGTGGCCACACAAGATTGGCATATCGATCCGGGCAGCCACTTTTCCGTACATCCCGATTTCATTGACTCCTGGCCAGTGCACTGCAAGGCCGACACCGAAGGCGCTGCGATTCACTCGGCGATTGACACGTCAAAGATCGTGGCCTTCTTCCGCAAGGGAGAATACGAAGCTGCTTACTCCGGCTTCGAAGGAAAATCTGAGGGTGTTTTGCTCGCGGATTGGCTCCGCGAGAAGAATGTCGATGCTATTGATATCTGCGGTATCGCTACCGACCACTGCGTCCGAGCAACAGCGCTCGACGGCATTAAGGAAGGCTTCCAGGTCCGCGTTCTCACCGGAATGTGCGCCGCAGTAGACAACAAGCGCGGAGACCAAGCACTCAACGAAGTCCACGCTGCTGGAGCAGAGCTGATCTAGCTCCGCTAATTATTGGGGGTTCGGAACGAAGCCGAGTAGGTCTTCCATCTCCGCCATCTCGGCGGTTTGTACCTCGATCATCTCGGCACCCAGCTCGATCAACGGCTCGTAGCCGCCGTTGTCTACCTCGTCCTGGGTCATAGCGATGACCTCGGCGTGGTGATAATGCATCAATTCGAGGAAGCGGACGCGCAGCTCCTCACCCCTGAGCTCGCTGTAGTTTTGCATCACCGTAGGATTCACCATGCCATTGGCAATGTGGTGAGAATGCAGCTCCATGGCCTGGTCCTGGCCCCATTCAGTGCCCCACTGCTCCATGATCTCATTCTCACGGGCCTGGCCATCCCTGATCCGCTGCGCCAGGTCACGTACAGCTTCGTCTTGTACATCAGAGGCCAGAAGGATGTCGCTCATCTCAATAGCCTGCTCATGGTGAGGAACCATCATGGCAACAAAATGCACGTCTGTCGTGTTCGCTTCGGCCGGCAAGGTGTCGGATTCGACTACTCCCTCGGCTTCGACGTTCGAGCTAGGTTGCACCTCTGCTTCGGGTGTAGAGCACCCCGCCAGCAATAAGCCCATGGCCACGGGTAGCAAAAAGCGACGCATTATCTCACTCCTGGTAAAAAGTTACTTTCTAATGGAATGATCTTAGCGCCGCATGTCTGGTTGCTGCTCACAACCCACGAGAAAACCTTTAAGCGCGCTCAGCGAGGATGCGCTGCAGTTCCTTCAGGTTTTTCTTCTTCTTGCGGCCATTGGCTACGCTCAACACGATCAAGCCCACGACAGCAGCACCGATACCGAGGAGAACCTTCTGGACCGTCGGGTCCTGGAGCTTTTCATTAGCCTGGTTCTTCGCGTCGTCGACCAAGTTCTGTGGCTTGGTGCGGTTTGCCAGCTCATCGAGGGTTCCCGCCAGCTGTTGACGGGTACGTTCGATGTCGCGCTGGATATCGTTGATGTCTCGTGCCACTGTTCAAACTCCGTTTGTTGTCAAGTAATTAATCGTGCTTTGCTCCCACAATAGTGTAGTCGCGAATTCAATGTCCGGTAAGGTATTGGACATG
This sequence comes from Corynebacterium lubricantis DSM 45231, assembly GCF_000379425.1. Classification (GTDB taxonomy): domain Bacteria; phylum Actinomycetota; class Actinomycetes; order Mycobacteriales; family Mycobacteriaceae; genus Corynebacterium; species Corynebacterium lubricantis. Next base: position 44,701 of record NZ_KB902186.1, on the reverse strand, counting down.
ACTGAATCCTCACGTCTGGCCCCAGGCGACACCGCTCCCGCTTTTACCCTGACCAATGACAAAGGCGAGCAAGTTTCGCTCTCGGATTATGCGGGCAAGCGTGTCCTTGTTTACTTCTACCCTCGCGCAAATACACCTGGCTGCACCACCGAGGCCTGTGACTTCCGCGATAACTTCGCCCAGCTCAACGACGCTGGAGTGGATGTCATCGGGATTAGCCCGGACAAGCCTGAAAAGCTTGCCAAGTTCCGCGCCGACCATGATTTGAACTTCACTCTCCTCTCCGACGAGGACAAGTCGGTCATGACGCAGTGGGGTGCCTTCGGCGAGAAGAAGAACTACGGCAAGGTTGTCCAGGGTGTCATCCGCTCGACGTTCCTGGTCGACGCTGAAGGTGTTATCGAATCTGCGCAATACAACGTGAAGGCAACCGGCCACGTCGCGCGATTGCTGCGAGACCTACCGCTATAAAATGTCTGAAGAGCAGGAACTTCTTGTCCCGCGACGCAGGCCAGCACAGGCCCGCTCGCGGGAGAGGTTTGACCGGATCTTGGCGGCCGCACGGTCCGTACTGGTTGACGTTGGCTTCGAATCTTTCACCTTTGATGAAGTAGCCAAGCGCGCCGAGGTGCCCATTGGCACCCTGTATCAGTTCTTCGCGAACAAATACGTCCTCATCTGTGAGCTCGACCGAGTGGATACGGCAGAAACCGTGGCCGAGCTTCGACGCTTCTCCGAACAAGTTCCGGCTCTCCAGTGGCCCGATATTCTCGACGAATTCATCGACCACCTCTCGCGCATGTGGCACGAGGACCCTTCGCGCCGCGCGGTCTGGCACGCGATTCAATCCACCCCGGCCACCCGCTATACCGCGTCGGTGACCGAGCGCCCGATGCTGGAACTGATCGCCGACATCATGCAACCACTAGCAAGTAACGCTCCTCTAGAGGTGCGCTACAACTTAGCCGGCCTGCTCGTGCACACGGTCTCCTCGCTGCTCAACTACGCGGTGCGCGACTTAGACCTCGATGGCGGAGAAGCATTCTTTTCCGGGGTTGTCCCGGAGATCAAGCGAATGGTTATCGCGTACCTCTTCGCCGTGGCCCAGGGCTAGCGCTCTCACGCGTCCGGCTCGTCTACTGAGAACCCACTTCAACGGTTGAGGGGCAACGAAAGCCGAGGTCGACTCGAATACAGGTTTCGAGGCGACCTCGGCTTTCGTTTATCCTGAACCGTTAATCTGCGCGGCTGCGCCTAGCCCGCGGCTGCGCCTAGCGCGCGATTGCGCCTAGCCCGCGACGATGCAGGCCGCCATGGCATAGTCGCCGTCATGGCTAATCGACAAGGATTGCGCCGGCAGCGCCACGGATGCCACTTCGCCGTGTAGCTCAAGGGCAACACGTCCGAAGCGGTCGGCCACGACCTCGATTTCGGAGAAATCCACGCGGTCGGGCTCGATCCGGTTCGGCAGGCCGTAGAGCGCCTGCGACCAGGCCTTGATAAAGGCCTCCTTCGCCGCCCAGCGCCCCGCCAAATGCTCGGCTCGATCTGGTTTGCCGTTTGCTACCCGCAGCTCGCGGGCAGAAAACACCGACTCGAAGGTAGAACCCGGCACAGCAAGCTGCGCGCGGAACTCCGAGATACACACTAGATCGACGCCGATATGCATAATTAGCTCTCCGAACTCGTTTCACCGGTACGTAGGACACCATTGACTAGGCGGGCGGAATCGTCGAGAAGCACTGCTGCCTCAAGCTCCTTGCCACCATGACCCAGGTTACGGTCTGCCGGGCGCTCGTAGAGCGGTGCCCCGCCGTGGATGGCGTCATTGATCCGAGCCAAACCGGCTTCCTCGCGGGCAGCGGCGCGAGCGTACCAGCCGTCCGCGTCGAGACCCGCGTTGCGCAGGGCGGACAGGAAGGCACCCGGGTGCACCACGGCAACCAGCGCCGAGACGTGACCGAAGCCCAGCGAGGTCACAAGGCCAGCCTTCGCCTCCATCTCGATCGGTTCGCGCAGCCACACCATGTGGGCATCCTTCTTCAGGGCCGGGTCGACGCAATCGAGCGCGCGGTTCGCCGGAACCAAGCCAGAACGCAACACCTGAGTCAGGCCGACCAACTGGAAGGCAGCGGCGCCGCCCTTGGCGTGGCCGGTCAGCGACTTCTGGGAAATCACGTACAGCGGGTTACCCTCAGCGCGGCCCAGGGAACGGGCAATGCGCTCGTGCAGGTCGGACTCGTTCGGGTCGTTGGCGTTGGTGGACGTATCGTGCTTGGACACGATCGCGATCTCGTCGGCCGAGACGTCGAGGTCACGCAGCGCCAGTGCGAGACGAGAGTCCATGCCACCGCGGGCTGCGGACAGCGCGCCAAGGCCAGGAGCCGGGATGGACACGTGGGCGCCATCAGCGAAGGACTCCGCGAAGCCCACCACGCCGAGGACAGGCAAGCCCATCTCGTAGGCCACACGACCACGCGCCAGGATCAGCACGCCGCCGCCCTCGGACTCGATGAATCCGCCGCGGCGCCTATCGTTGGCCCGCGAGAAGTAGCGGTGCTCGATACCCTTGGCTTCCATCGCCGCGGAATCAGCGGTAGCGGCCATATCGCCGAAGCCGGTGATGCCCTCGATGGACAGGTCGTCGATACCGCCTGTGACCACGACATCTGCCTTGCCTAGGCGCAGCTTGTCCATGCCCTCTTCTACCGATACGGCAGCGGTGGCACAGGCTGCAACGGGGTGGATCATCTGGCCGTAGCCACCCACATAGTCCTGCATGACGTGCGCCGCGACAACGTTCGGCAGCGACTCCTGCAAGATGTCGTTCGGACGTGGTTCCGCGAGGATTCCGTCGACGTAGAGCGAGCGCAGGGATTCCACGCCGCCCATACCGGTGCCCATCGTCGAGGACACGCGTGCCGGGTGCACCGAACCGAGCAGCTCAGCCGGGCTAAAGCCCGAGCTCAAGAACGCGTCCACCGTGGCCACAAGGTTCCACTGCGCCACGCGGTCGAGGTTGTCGATCATATCCGCTGGCAGACCCCACAGTGCTGGATCGAAGTCCTCAGGGATCTGGCCGCCGACAAAGCGCGACATCGTCACGCGACGAGGCACGCGCACCGGAGTACCCGCCTTACGCGTCACGCTCCACTCCGCACCGTCAAAGGTGGCCGTGGTGTGCTCGGGATCGGAGTCCACGAAGGTCTTCGCGGTCTCGCGGTCATCGACCGTAAAGGTCATGTCGTGCTCGAGGTAGATCGTGGTCAGCTCAGGCGCGAGGTTGTCGACCATGTGGAAATCGTCATGGTAGCGACGCACACCCACACGACCCAGCACTTCGTCGTGGTAGGTATCGAAGATTTCGGCCTCGTCGAGCTCGTTGCCAGCGGTGTCTTCCCACTGGCCGTTCTCGTAGCGAATCAGACCCATCGACCACGCCAGCTCGATGACACCAGCGGCGGTGAGATCGCCGGTGAGCTCGGCGTCGAAACGCGTACGCGAGGAGCCGTACGGTCCGACCTCGGCGGCACCAACAATGACCACCATGTCGTCGATCGATTGGTTGACATCGAAGTCTGGCTTCGTCCACTCGATGCGCTGATACGGCGTAGGCAGTGCCTTCACCGTGCGCGGTGCTTCCGCTTCTTGCTTATCGACGACCGGCGCCGCCGCAACCTCGCGAGCAAGCTCAGGCAGATTCACATCGGCCTGGCCCAGCCCACCGGTGAAGTCGGCGACGACAGGGCCGTTCGCCGCATCAGCACGGATCTCTGGGCTGATCTGGCCGAGCAACAGCTCGGAGATCTCCTCGGTGGAGTACGTGCGCACGCCCTTGGCCTCTACGGCGTCGACGAGTGGATCGTTGCCGCCCATCAGGCCGGTGCCGCGCACCCATCCGATCAGAGCGTGGACGATGCTGGTGCGCTTGCCCCAGACTGGTTCTGCGTGCCAGCGGGTCACCACCGCGTCGAGGGCGGCCTTCGCCTCGCCATAGGCGCCGTCGCCACCGAAGCGGCCACGGTTCGGGGAACCAGGCAGCACGATATGGACGCGGTTGCCCACGTGGGTATCAGCACCCAGTGCGGACAGACCCGCGATCAGGCGCTCTACGGACCACAGCAGCAGACGCATCTGTGCTTCTGCCGCAGGACCAGCGTCAGCAAGCGTTCCGGACACGCGCGGTGCAGCAAACGGGAAGAGCAGCGTCGGCACGAGTGCCGGCTTGGTGACCTTCTTGTCCGCACCAACGGTGGTGGTCTGCTCGGTGCCAATCCACTCAACCAAGGCGTCGAGGTCGTTCATAGCCGACAGGTTCGCCGGCACCACCCACAGCTTCGCGGTGCCGCGCGCGTGTTCACGGTAGAGCTTCTTGTAGAACTCGAGTCGGTCGTGACCAAGATGCGAGGACGTGACAATCACGGTCGCTCCCCCAGCCAGCAGCCCACCGGTCACGGCGGCGCCGATACCGTTGGGTGAGGCACCGGTGACCACGGCAACATCGCCGGCATATGCCAACGGGGATTCGTCACGAGCCTGCGCTGCCTGGACCGATTTGCCCAGGAACTCGGCCATGACCGCGACGTCTTCGCCGAGGCCGGTGACATCCACGTCGAGCCCGCGTGCGAGGTCTTCGCGTGCCGAGGCCCAGCGGTCGTCGAGAAGCACTGCCTGGTTCGCATCGAAGGACGGTGCGACCTGGCGAGGCCAGTCCGAGCCGAGCTCGCGGGTGACCAGATCGAGGATGTCCTCGTCGGCCTCCTCGAAGGTTTCTGGAGTGGTGTGCTCGTGTCCGAGACGACGCAGCAGCTCGCGGGCGGTCTCTGCCAGCACACCGGATTCGCCGGTGACCTGCTCGGCAAACTCGCCGAGTGCTTCGGAATCGACCACTCCACCAGCGCCACCGCCAGAGGAAGGCAGCGCCACAGCCACGCCTTGGTCCTGAGCGACTGCTTGGACAGCCGCATCAATCAAAGCATCGAGCTCGGCTGCAGAAGTGGCAGACGGCAGGGTTGCCAGGTCGCCACCGCGCAGGGAGGCTCCTTCGCGGGTGCCCATCACGACTGCCGCCGTGACGTGGTCTGCCCAGCCCTGACCCAGCTGCCACACGCCGGTGACGCGCTCGGCGACATAGCCAGGCTTCTTCCCGGTCGGGCCGGTAATGCGGCGCAGCGAATCGGCAACAGAGTCGCCGAGGACGGGACCGAAGGCCTGGTAGCCCTTGGCCATCTTGGTCACGGTCACCTTGAGGTCGTTGAGCTCGGCATCAGCGGCACCGTCGATGGCGCCCAGGCCGAACTCGACGCCGAGGTCGAGAAGCAACTGATTGCGTCGCGACGACACGCCTTCCACCAAAGTCTCGATGGAGTCGGTCGCACCCATCTGGTCGGGGCGGACCTTCGTCCACACGCTGACCAGCATCTCTGTCGCATCCGCTGGGGTGAATGGGATGTCGGCTGGGCGTGCGCCACCGGTGGCGGCAGGTGCGGCTGGAACCTCGGTCGGTGCAGGGTTCGGCGACTGTTCCGCTGCTTCCGGCGCTGCAGGCGCTGCCGCAGCAGGTGCTTCTGCTTCCTCGACCTCGGGGACCTCGCGGACGATCTCGTCGGTGGCAAACACGCGTGCGCGATCGCGCTCGAGGTTGTTGACCTCGATCTGGGCGCCAGCGAACTTCGGCAGAGCCAGGGTCTGGCCGAGCATATTCGCGAGCGTAGGCGACGCGCCGACACCCACCTCGACGAAGCTTTCAATGTCCAGATCGGTCAAGATCAGCTCCTGGGTTTCAATCCAGCGCACTGGGGAGGCGAACTGCCAGGCCAGAAGCTCGATCAGAAGCATACGGCCCAGAGCCACGTGGTCGGTGGCGGCCTTGTCGAAGTCCTTGAGAATCGCCTCGATGTATGACGACTCCACGACCTCGGCAATGGACTCGACGAAGTCACGGGTCAGCTCGAATGGGCGTGCCACCAGGTTCGGGATGTAGCGGCCCTCGAGGGACTGCAGGTCGACATCGGCCGGGATCAGGGAATCCAGGTGCGCGCGGAAATCGTCGACCCCGCCGAGCAGCTTCGAGGAGTGGAACGGCACATCGATGCCCGGGATCATCACCAGCGCGCGCTGGCCGGGGCCGCGCTGTTCCGCGTCGGCGCCGAGAGCCTTCAAACCTGCCAAGGTGCCGGCCACAGCATACTGGCGGCCGTCGATGTTGTAGTTCACGATCTCGAGGAACTCGCCCGTGGCCTTGGACAGCTGCTCCACGTAGGATTCCACATCGGCGCTGGCCAGACCCATCTTGTAGGGGCGCAGTGCGGCCAGTGCGTAGTTGGAGTTGCCGTCCTCGTCGCGCTCAACCAGGCGGTGCATGGTCAGGCCGCGACGGTAGACGATCTCCACGACGGCTTCGAGGGAGAGCACCTCTGCGTAGGCAGCAAGAGCGTTGTACTCGCCCACGGAGTGGCCAGCGAAGAAGGCATCCTCGTTGAGTACATGCGCCTCGCGCATCTCAGCGATCTGGGCGCAGCCCAAGGTAGCCATGGCCACCTGGGTGAACTGGGTCAGGAACAAAGCACCATCGGGGTGGTGGAACGCTTCCCCATCGACAACGACCTCGGCTGGGTTGTTGCGCACGATCTCCAGAATGGAAAAGCCCAGCTTCGCGCGGGTGTGCTGATCTGCGCGGTCCCATACGGCACGAGCCGCAGGTGAGGACGCGTAGGAATCCATGCCCATACCCTGGGACTGAATGCCCTGGCCTGGGAAGCCGTAGAAGGTGCGTGGTTCGCGCAGCACCGCGGTGGCCTTGACGGCAAGCTCGCCGTCGGCGGTGACCGACACGGTGCGCACTTCGCCGCGGCCCACGCGGTCGTCGATACCCGTGCGCTCAACGTCGATGGAGATTTCCGAGCCCGGCAAGATGGTAGCCAGCATCGTAGCGGTGTACTCGATGATTTCGCCGCCGGCATCGACTGCCATGAGCTGGGCAATCGCCGAGGTCCACATGCCGTGCACGATTACGCCGTTGGGCAGGCCTGCCAGGCGTGCTGCGTTGTCGGAGACGTGGATCGGATTGCGGTCGCCGGAGACAACTGCGAACGGCAGCATCGACTGCGGAGTCATCACCTGGGCGTAGCCGCGGTGCGAGTGCGGGGTGTCAATGATCGACGGCAGAGCCGACGAGTTCGTCGTAGCCGTCGCCTTCCCGGCGCGCCCACGGATGGCGAAACGCTCGGACAGGGTGGCCAGCTCTGCGCCGTCGGCGAAGATCTCCGCGCGCACGACCACCACGCGACCGAGGCCGGTGTCGGCAACCTCGTCGGTATGCGCGGTGACAGTCAGCTCAGTGTCCTCGTCTGGCAGCGGTGCCAGCATGGTCAGGTGGTGCTCCAGGTGCACCAGAGAGAGCATTCCTTCCACAGCAAGGTCCTCAGTGCCCGGGATCTTGGCGTCGGCCACGGCCGCGAAAACGGCAGGCCAAGCCTTGCCGACGAGCACGTCAGGGGCACCGCCGGTGGCAGCTGGAAGGTAACCCGCGGTGACGTTGTCGTAGTCCGCGCGGTCAATTGTGCTCAGGGATGCAGTCCAAGTCGCAATGCCATCAGACACAGGTGCGAGTTCTCCGCCGGCAGCAACACGGGTCAGCTCCAGCATGGCCTGCTCGGCGTCTGCTTGGGTGACCTTCGGGCTAAACGCTGGGTCAGAAGGTGCCTGGATCTTGATGGTCAGATCGGTCTGGCCAACGTTGACGGTCAGCGCCGCGGTGTCCGCGTCGATGTCTTCCAGGGTGTATTCGGCGTCGCCAAGGCGGGTGATCAGGCTGGTCTGCTCGAGACCTGCCCAGTTCAGGCCCGGTGCGCGCAGGATGCGCTCGGAGGCGGTGGCCTCGTCGCGAAGCGGTGTCGTGTCAATGGCCTCGACGCCGGCCTGCTCGAAACGTCCGAGCAGTTCAGCGACAGGTTCGTTTGCCCGCTCGATGCCGTCGACGGCGACGATGCCCGGGATGATGCACACGGCATCGGCGTCGTAGCGCTCGTCGTGGGCCTGCCAGAGCGAGTCCGTGCGGTAACTGCGGCGCAGGTCAGCGTCGATGGCGGGCACGAAGCCGACAGGCTTGCCTGGGCGGCGGCACAGCGCGACGAACCAGTCGGTGTCGGCAGGGTGCAGCTTCTGCGTGGTGGCCTGGGGGTAGGCGGCCACCAGCTCGTCGATAAGCGTGCTCGGATCGGCCTCAAAGGTTGGCTCGACCACAGGGGTGAATTCGCCGTGGTCCTGCTCGTTCAGGCGTGCCTCGGCGCGCTCGAGCATGTCGGCGAAGCGGGTGTACCAGGTGATATCCACCCAGCCGGTGCCGTTCGGTGCGGAGAGCTCCGCGTAGCGACGAAGCCACTGCTCATAGCTCATTTCCGCGGTTGCCCCGAAGTAAGGGCGACAGGTTGTGGCAAGCGCTGCGATGATTTCGTCGCGACGCGCCTCGGCTGCCTCGGCATCACCGTTGACCTCGTCGATGAGGCGGCCGGTGCGAGCCCAGGAGTTGTCGATTTCGTAGAGGTCGGCGCCGAGCTGGGAGATTGCCGACGCCATGCCGTCGCGGCCCTCGCCCTTGCCTACCCAGCCTTCGATGCTGGAGGTCTCGGCGAGCAGCTGCTTGACGGATTCGGAAGCCGTGGATTCCTTGGTGGCCATTGCTGCGGTGCCCACGAGGATGCCGTCGACAGGCATAGCTGGGAGGCCGTGCTTGAGGGACCACTGGCCACTCAAGTAATCGGCAGCACCTTGCGGGGTGCCCACGCCGCCGCCGACAATGAGCACGACGTTTTGGCGGGAGCGAATGTCGTCGTAGGCGGAGATGAGCAGTTCGTCGAGGTCCTCCCAAGAGTGGTGACCGCCGGCTTTGCCTCCCTCAAGCTGCATCAGGATGGGGGTGTCTGCCAAGTCGTCGGCGATCTTGAGGATCTTCGAGATCTGCGCGACCGCGCCCGGCTTAAACGCCACCCATGGAATGCCGCTTTCGCGCAAGTTCTCGACGAGTGCTACCGCATCGTCGTGTGGCGGGATGCCCGCAGAAACAACAACGCCGTCGATCGGGGTGCCGTTGCGACGAGCGCGCGGAACCATGCGCTTGCCCTCGATCTGCATACGCCACTGCTGTGGGTTAAGGAACATCGAGTTGAACTGAGCGTTGACACCCGGCTCGAGCAGCTCAGTCAGACGAGCAAGGTTGTCTTCCAAGACCTCTTCGGTGACCTGGCCGCCGCCTGCGAGCTCAGCCCAGAAACCAGCGTTGGCTGCGGCTGCGACGATCTCGGGATCCACCGTCGATGGTGTCATGCCTGCCAGCAGGATCGGGCTGCGACCAGTGACTTCAGTGAAACGGGTCTGCAGTCGGTTCTTGCCGCCGCGCTGAATAACCTGTGGCGCGAACTCGGAGTACGCGCGAGGCGCAACAGGAGCCATGCCGTAATCAAAGAGGCGCGACTGGCCCTCTGCGTCAGCGACCGGAAGGACTCCGATGCCCAGACCTGCGACGTTGGCCTTGGTCAGGCTTGCGACTCCCTTGGTTGGCCCGACTTCCAAGACCCACTGCACGCCTTGATCGGCGAGGTCGCGGGTTTCTGCCAGCCAATCGACCGGCGCGACCATAACCTTGTGTGCCAGCTCGCGGGCGAGCTCGGTGTTCAGCCCTGCAGTCTTGGCCCATGCTTCGACCTGGTCCACAGCAGGTTCTAGTGCTGGGTGGTGGAAAGCCACCTGAATATTCAAAGGAGCAAAGGTCGGGTTGAACGGCAGGCCACCGCGACGCTTGTTCTCTACGGCCTTCTTGTCCTTGGCGGATGCAGCTTCGAGGCGCTTGACCACTACATCTAATTGCTCTGGGTTACCGCTGACAACAAAGTTGGTGCGGCCGTTGCACAGGGCGACGGCAAGATCGGTGCCGGCGAGCGCCTGGTCCAGCTGTTCGCGCGTGATGTTGCCGATGGAGACCATCGGAGCAGCATCGACGCTGCGCACGAGGCCTTCGAGGCGTCCGCCACGCGTGATGGCGACACCAATCAATTCCGCGATGGCGAGGATTTCTGCTGGGTCATTCTCGAGTGCGGCCACGCCGAGGATGCCCTGGGAGTGACCGATGGCGGTGCTCCGCTCGTCGATAAGCAGCCCTTGACGCTTAAGGCTTTCAACGACCGCGAGCTGGGAGACGAGCACACCTGGGACGCTGACGGCGGCGTCGGAGGCATCAAACGCATGGTTGGTCTCGCTTTCGGCCCACGCAACGGGATCGAATCCGAACGGGCGGTATGCCGCGAGCTCATCGCCCAGCGGGCTAAGCAGCTCGCGGGACTTCTCGACGAGTGCGTTCAGCGCAGATCCAACGCCTGCAGTCAAGGCGGTGTTCAGAGTTGGCAACCAATCAAACCCTTGCCCAGAAAAGGACATGGCAAAGGGCTCCTTACCGGGGCCGGTGCCAAGCTTTTCGTTGAGGCGAACCTGACCAGGGTTGGTTTTTGCATCTGTCACGCGGAAGACTCCTACTACGGTGTTTTGCTGGAAATACGATTTTCACGGTTGATGACGTGAGCTGAAGCGACCCACAAATCGTGAGGATTTCTTCATCTTTTCAGTCGTGGAGAGAGATATTACTCTTTAAAGACGATCAAGTCATTTCACACTAGAAAGTGTTGCAGGGTTTTTCGAGCGGGGCCAGCCGACTGCGATTTTGCGGTGCGTTAGGTTCGGCAGGGGGCGTCGTCGTGAAGCAAAAAACTCGCAGCACCGTAGTAATACAGTGCTGCGAGTAATCACATGGTGGGCCTGGGGAGACTTGAACTCCCACGTCCGAAGACACTGGAACCTAAATCCAGCGCGTCTGCCAATTCCGCCACAAGCCCGTAGCTCGTTTTATCTTACTCATGAGTTCCGTAACACAAAATCGCACCCATATCGCCTCGGAATGTTACAACTTTAGTTCGACTTGATACACTCAAGCGTTGTGAGCGATACAAAGGATTTCCACGAGGCAGCAGGCGCAGAGAAGCCCGCCGAGGGTGCTCCTAAGCGTTCGCGGATCAAGATTAAGGCTTGGCACGTTGTGCTGCTGGTCGCAGCCGTGATTACCACCTTATTGTTGGCGTGGTGGCAGTGGACTCGTTTCCAAGAGGGCTCCGGCACGTTTCAGAACTTAGGATATGCCTTGCAGTGGCCTCTCTTCGGTTTCTTCTTTGTCTACGCCTATCGCATGGGCATCAAGATGGAGAACGACAAGATCGATGCCGAAAATGATGCCGATGATTTGGACTATCTTTACGAAGCCGACCTCAAGGAGTTCGGCGACGCTAACGAAGAGCCCGAGATCACAGAAATCGAAGAGGATTTCCTCCCCGAGCGGCCCGAGATCAACGTCGAAGAGTTCAACGAATTGAACCAACCGCGCCGTCAGCGCCCCGAGAATTCAGAAAGTGACTAGATGACCACCCCTACGAACCCGCCAGCAGGCAACGCCGATCAAAAGACACCGAAGATCCACCCAGAGCGGAAGCGCCGCGTAAAAACTGCGCTGAACCTCTTCTCCGCCACTGCGTGGATCACCGGCATCATGTTGTTGCTGCTTGTTGTCCGGATGGTCATGCAATACTTGCTGCACATGGACGTCAGTATGTTCGGCTGGGTGGCCATCGCCCACGGCTGGTGCTACCTGTTCTTCTTCCTGGCCTCACTCAACCTGGGGCTGAAGGCGCGCTGGACCATGCCTCAGTGGATTGTCACGGTTCTCGGTGGCGTCGTCCCGTTCCTCTCCTTCTTCGTGGAGAAGTGGCGCCGCGACGAAGTCACCAAGAAGTTCCAGCTCAACGAGGCTTAATCAGCCAGCCTGATGCGCTAGCACAGCAATCCACTGCGCGAGCTCACGCAACGCCTGCCCCCGATGGGAGCGGGCGTTTTTCTCGTCCGGGGTCAGTTCCGCACTTGAGCGCCCCGGCGCATCGACGGGCTCGAAGAGTGGGTCATAGCCGAAACCGTTCTCTCCACGAGGCTGCGTGAGCAGTGTGCCCTCCCAGCGGCCTTCGGCGGTGTGCTCTTCTCCTCCCGGCACGACCAGCGCGCAGCAGGAAACGAACGCCGCATCGCGCAGCGCAATATCCGTCATCTGGGCCAGCAGCAGATCATTGTTCGCCTGATCGTCGCCATGCGTACCCGACCACCGCGCCGAGAGCACACCGGGCATTCCGTTCAAGGCCGCAACCGCCAAGCCCGAGTCGTCGGCAATGCACGCCATTCCAGTGGCTTGTGCCCCCGCACGGGCCTTAATCAGTGCGTTTTCCTCAAAAGTCAGCCCTGTTTCCGCGGGTTCCGGGTAGGCGGCAACGTCCTTCAAAGAGTGGAGCACGACATCGCTTATCGACGATTCCTGCAGCACCGTTTCCAGCTCGCGGAGCTTTTTGGCGTTCCCGGAGGCGACGAGGATGTCTACCATCCCAGCGCCGCCTTTTGAGCTGCGACGAGTTCGGAGCAGCCCTTCTGTGCAACGTCGAGCATTGCGTCGAGTTCCTCGCGTCCAAAGAGGCCGTTTTCTCCAGTGCCCTGAATTTCAACAAAGTTGCCGGATTCCTGCATTACGACGTTGAGGTCGACCTCAGCACGGGAATCTTCCTCGTAAGGCAAGTCGAGGCAGATCTGGCCGTCGACGATGCCCACCGAGACAGCGGCAATCGGCTGTAGCAGCGGCTCTCCTGGTACGACGCCGCGTTGCTTGAGCACGTCAATCGCGTCTGCCAGGGCGACATAGGCGCCGGTAATGGAGGCTGTGCGAGTGCCGCCGTCGGCCTGGAGCACGTCGCAATCGAGTTGAATGGTGTTCTCGCCGAGCTGGGAGAGATCGACCGCCGCGCGCAGTGCACGACCGACGAGGCGCGAGATTTCATGCGTGCGGCCCTTGACCTTGCCCTTCATGGATTCACGTGGCATACGGTCGTGGGTCGCCGAAGGCAGCATTGCGTATTCCGCGGTGAGCCAGCCTTCTCCAGAGTCCTTCTTGAACCGTGGCACGCCCTCTTCAACACTGGCCGTGCACATCACACGGGTGTTGCCGAATTCAACCAGCACGGAGCCTGCTGGGTTATCAGTAAATCCGCGCGTAATCCTGACGGCACGCAGTTGATCTAGTTCTCGGCCATCGGCGCGTTGGAAAGTTTCAGTCATGCACCCCAGGTTACTAGGCGCAGCTCCCTACAGCCCGCTGCCTCCCGCCCTAAAGAGTAAATTCCTGGCCCGGGTAGCCGACGACAATCTCACCGTCGAATTCTTCGGCAGCCGCAGCAAGTGTCTTTTCCTGATCCGCCCACGGCTGAATATGGACCAGCACCAGCTTCTTCACGTTTGCCTCTCGCGCCACCTGTCCAGCTTCTGCACCGGACATATGCATCCCTGCTGCTTTACCTTCGCTGCTTGGACCCCACGCTGCTTCGCAGAGGAAAAGGTCTGCATCGCGAGCAGCATCGACGAGCAGTGGTGTGTAGGCGGAGTCACCTGAATAGGTCAGAACTTTTCCGAGAGAAGTCTCTTCTACGCGCAATGCATGCGATTCCTGGGCAGGGTGTACGACGGGATAAGGAGTAACAGTCGCATGTCCGAGGAGTTCTTTTTGGTAAGGAACCCACGCTGCGGCCGCGAACGTATCAGAGATATCGTCGAAATCACCTGGGCCATCAGCTCCCATGCGCCCAAATAGCTCTGGTGCGTACGAAGGGCCGAAAAGTAGGTTTCTCCCTTGTGCCGCCAATTCTGGGTGGTAACGGCGCCAGATGGCCAAGGAGGTGAAATCAGAGCAATGGTCTTGATGGAGATGAGAAAAGACCAGGTGTGCGTCCGATGGGTTGCGCACTGATTGCAGAGCAGCGACGGATCCCGGCCCTAGATCCATCACGATCGCTGGGGAATCATGAACCTCGACCAGGTAGGAAGAACCTGGATTGCCCGGAGCCCCCAAGGATCCGGAGCAGCCTAAGATGGTCAATTTCATATCAATACTGTCCCACGTATCGCGCAGAAATTCAGGCGACACGGCAAATTTTATGCCGTCTCAATGTGCTGCACATTCTGCAGCGCAGGACCCAGAAATCTACTTGCCAACTGTTTAAAGGTGCGAACATCACCAGTCGATTCGAAGGCCACCACGGGCTCATGATCGGGGTCAGCGAACATGTCCTTCTCTGTCAGCACACGCATGACATCCTTGGTGGTCTCTTCTGCTGATGACACAAGCGTAACGTGATCACCGATTGCAAGTTGGATTACACCCGATAGCAAAGGGTAATGGGTGCACCCGAGGACGAGCGTGTCCACTCCCGCAGCTTGCAGAGGTTCGAGATAGCCCTGTGCAACGCCGAGAATTTGGCGTCCGGCTGTCACGCCGCGCTCAACGAAATCAACGAAGGCGGGGCACGCAGCTGCGGTGACTTCGACGTCCGGGTTCAGGGAGAACAGATCCTGGTAAGCGCCGGATTTGATGGTGCCGGCCGTTCCGATGACGCCGACTTTGCCATTGCGTGTTGTCGCCATGGCGCGTCGCACTGCGGGACGGATTACTTCGACAACGGGTATATCGTAGCGTTCACGCGCATCGGCCAAGAAGGCAGCTGTTGCCGTGTTGCAGGCAATGACCAGCATTTTGGATCCGCGTTCGACTAGCTCATCAGCGATCTTCATCGCATGTTGACGCACTTCTGCGATGGGGAGAGGCCCGTAGGGGCCGTTGGCTGTATCGCCAATATAAGTGATCGACTCTCCGGGCAGTTGTTCCATGATCGCGCGTGCGACCGTCAGCCCGCCAACACCTGAATCGAAAACTCCGATCGGGGCATTATTGCCTGCATCATCTGCAGGGGCCGAATTCAGCTGGGCATTGAAGTTTGGCGGAGTCACAATTAGGAATCTTACGCGTTTCTATCAGAGTGCAAGGCCTTCGCGATTTTGGCCATCGCCGAATCAACGGCGTGAAGTTCACTTTCGTCCAGGTTGTCGAAAAAGATTCGCCGTATCTCCGAGGTGTGTTCTGGTTCGGCTGTCTCAACGACCTTCTTGCCCTCGGAGGTTAACTCCGCGATGGTCGAGCGCCCGTCTTGTGCATCGGGAATACGACGAACCAGGCCGTTCTTCTCCAACCGCGTAATCACCCTGGAAAGGTGCGAAAGCGACATATCTGTCGCAGTGGCAAGCTCGCTTAAGCGAATTGCGCCCTGCTGGCTCACGGAAATTTCTCGCAGAGCCATGAAATCAAAGTGACCGATTCCGGCTTCTCGCTTGAGTCGCGCATCTAACTTCGCGGGTAAGGCCACATGTAATGACCATAAATTCCCCCACGTTCGCGACTCCTTCTCGTTGAGGAATGTGACTCTTTCAGTACTCATACTGGCATTGTACGTAACGATTTAATAAAGATAGCACAACGGACCGACTACAAAACGCTTTCTCAAGTAAGCATCGAATTGACCAGTCGAGATGAAAATTCTTTCATGTCGATTTTATGAAATTGCCAGATCAATCCCTGCCGTCACACAGGAACTATCTCCGTGCTTGGCGAGCACGTCGCTTCGCCTGCAGCGCCGGCGGATCATCGGAGGTAATAATCATCCCGGCGAGAACGCCTCCCACTGCCCCGAACAGGTGCGCCTGCCAACTCACACCCGGAGTACCGGGGAGCATGCCCCACACCAAGCCCGAATAGGCAAAGCCGAGAACAACACCCAACAAAATCTGCCGGAAGGAACGGTTAAAGATGCCCCGAACAACGAGGTAGAACAACCAGCCGTACACCAAACCGGAGGCGCCAATGTGGTTCGTGCCAATTCCGCCGAAGAGCCACACGCCGGCCCCGCCGACGACCGTGACTATTCCCGTGACCTCCCAGAACACTCTGTGGCCCGAGAATCCGATGATGAAACAGAAAATCGCACCCGGAATCGAGTTAGAGATCAAGTGCTCCAGGTTGGCGTGGAGAAGTGGCGAAGTGAAAATATTTGGTAGACCAGCCGGATCCAGCGGGTGGATTCCGAAGGCCTTCAAATTGCCGAAGAAAAAGATCTCGTCGACGAAGAAGACTGCCCAAATCACCACGAGGTAGCCGATGGCATAGGTTAATCCGGTCTTGGCCCCGTAGCTGCGTGCATGCTTTTTGGGCACCTGGTTCGGCATCTGATTGCCGTAAGGCTGCATGGGGCGCCTCCCCGACGGCTGTTGCGAGTACGGGGAGTTATAGCTGGAGTTCGGCGGATAGTAAGTCATTAGTGGCTAGCTTACTGTGCAATCTCTTGCCACGTCTTTACGTTATATCCAACTTGTGCGCTCTTCACAGCATCAACGATCGCCTCTTCGACGCACTGCGCAGCCGCCTCACAGAGTCTGCCCAACAGCATCGAGTCTTGCACCTGTGTCTCCTCTGCAGTGGAAACAGCGAACAAGGTATCGCCATCAAGTGGCGAATGCGCAGGTCGCACCGCCCGAGCCAGTCCATCATGCCCGGTCATGGCCAGACGCTGCAGCTGCGCCACCGGCACAGGGGCGTTCGTCGCAATGACGCCGATGGTCGT
The DNA here is from genome assembly GCF_000379425.1 of Corynebacterium lubricantis DSM 45231. GTDB lineage: Bacteria > Actinomycetota > Actinomycetes > Mycobacteriales > Mycobacteriaceae > Corynebacterium > Corynebacterium lubricantis. The sequence continues at coordinate 28,127 of NZ_KB902186.1, read as the reverse complement.
GTTCAGCTTCGGCATGGGTCGCTCAAGAGCACGAAAAGCTTGCTTATCGACGACGCCGTGATCCCCCGCAGCGAAGAACTCACCGGTCGCCTCATCAATCACGTTGCCCATGGGGTTTGCCACAACCGCCGCTGCGACCACGTACTCGTCGACAAGCGATGATGCCTGCCCGAAGCCGCCCCGCAGCACACCTGCCGTCGCCCCGCACCCGGCGCCAATGCTTCCCGACGAGGAGTCGGGCGCATCGAATGCTGCCGCGACCGCGCGGGCTCCGTCGTCTGCCGATGGCCGAATCGGGTCGCCCAGGATCAGATCGAAGATGACGGCCGCGGGAACAATGGGCACCCGCGGCCCGGGGTTGCCCTCCCCGAACACCGCGAAGCCGCGACCGCGCGACTCCAACTCGCGCATCGCGCCATCAGCGGCGGCGAGCCCAAACGCGGAGCCACCCGACAAGATGACCGCGTGCACACGCTCGACCGTGTTGTGGGGTGCGAGCAGGTCGGTCTCGCGTGTCCCGGGGCCGCCTCCGCGCACGTCGACGGCACCGACCATCCCACCCGGCGCGTCGGAGACGATGGCGGTCACCCCGCTTGAGCCAAGAGACTGATGGCCTACTCGGATGCCGGGGACATCAAGGATCGTTCCGCTCATGTGGGTGCCTTCCCTTCCGGGCCTTTTCTGACGATTAGTTAGCTAGTACGTCGAGCAGACTCTCTTGGCAATAACCCATCCACTCGACGAGGTTCTGCCGGTCTTGCTCCGCGCCCTCGCCGCCGCGCTCATCTGCAGATACATACAGGCGCAGATCGTTGAGCCCGGCAAGGAACTGGCGCGCCTCGGCCTCGTCGAGGGACACCTCCACACCCCCATCGGGGCCGAGTGCCGTATTAATTACTTGCAGGTTCTGCAGTTTGGTCTTAATAATGTCGGTCTCGTGCAGGCTGCGCAGCAAGGAATTGTCGCCTTCGTACTCTTCGTCGCCATCGCGCTCGAAGTCCGGCAACAAGCGGGCAAGGGAGGGATCCTGCGGCGCATCCTTATGCCCCGAGGGAAGATCCATCATCTGTGCCAGCTCATCTTTCGGTGCGGATTGGGCACGACCGATCAATGCCTCTGACACCGTTGCGGTGAGGTCGCCGAGGATCTCGCGCTCCATCGGATCAAACTTGGTGGTGTATTTGACGCTTCGCATCAAACCCTTTTTCCTGCGCCAAGCCTCCATACAACTTCCTCTCCGTTGTTTCTTTACTCGGTCTGTCTTACTTTTTTGCGGCTGCTTTTCTAGCCTGCTTGCTGCATTGTGGCCCAGAGGCCGGCGGTGTGGAGCTTTTTCACATCGCCTTCGACTTTGTCCTTCTCGCCGGTAGAGACAACAGCCTTACCTTCTGTATGGACCTGCATCATCAGTTCGTTGGCCCGCTTCCGGTCGTATCCCAAGACGGTTTGGAAAACATACGACACGTAGCTCATCAAATTGACGGGATCATCCCAGACTATGCACATCCACGGCAGGTTCTCCGCGGAGGCGACGTCAACTTCAAGCTGTTCGTCGAGGTCCGGGGTGGCCATAGGGGATCCCATGCGTGGATTTCCGTTCATGTAATAAAGAATACTCAATGACAGCGACGAAGTGCAGGTGGGTAAGTACGCCACCAACCTATAAGTTAGGATTTACTTAAACCCCGCTGAAAATTCTTTCAACATCTCCTGTACGATTCTGTTCGATTAGTTCGATTTAAAGGACACGTATGTCTGACCTCGCCGCACTCCTCAACCGCTACCGCGACATGCTTCGCCCTGCTGCTGCAGCACTCAGCGTCGTCATCGCGTTGCTTGCCACCGTGTTTGCTGCGTCTACTTCTCAGACACCCTCAGCCCCGCTCGACGATGACCGCAATAGCGGATATGTGGACCCCTCCTTCGAGGACGGTCAAAACCTCGAACAGATCCGCCAGGATTTCTTCTATGCTGTACTCGTGCTGCGTTCTGCGGAGCCTGGGGTGGGTCCAGTCACGATGGATCTTGAACTACAACGTATCGCCCAGGCGCACGCTGAAGGCAACGCGGTGACCGGGGTGGAAGAAAACCTCAACCAACCAGTAGCGATGGTCCAACACCACCTCCCAGTGGAAAGCGCCACGGGCCGCTCATTGCTCGATGCTTTCCTCTATTCGGACGCTCATACTGGAGTTTTCCTCGATTCTCGCCACGAACACGTCGGCATCGGTGTCGCGCAGGGGCACGGCAATGTGTGGATTACAGTGGTGTTTTCGCAATAGCTTTGCCACAATATCGTCACTATTTCCCTCGCTGACTCTCGCTTGACCCTCGCTGTGACCTAGGTCCCTGCGATATGCTGGGAAACTGTGAATGCATCTTCCTCAACTAGTCCAGAACGCTCAACATCGTTTCTCACTGATAAATATGAGTTAACAATGCTTGAGGCGGCGCTCCACGACGGTACAGCGCACCGTGCCTCTTCCTTTGAAGTGTTCTCGCGAAAACTTCCCAACGAGCGCCGCTACGGCGTCGTCGCCGGCACGGCACGCGTACTCCGCGCGATTAGGGATTTTCGTTTTACCGAGGAACAGTTAGCCACCCTCGACTTCCTCGACGAGGGCACCATTGAGTACTTGCGCAATTACAAGTTCTCCGGTGATATCGATGGGTACCGCGAAGGTGAGCTCTACTTCCCTTACTCCCCGATTCTGACGTTGCGCGGCACTTTCGCCGAATGTGTCGTCCTCGAGACAGTGGTCCTGTCTATCATGAATGCGGATTCCGCTATCGCCTCGGCAGCATCGCGCATGGTTACTGCCGCCGACGGCCGCCCGATCATTGAGATGGGTTCGCGCCGCACCCACGAATACGCAGCCGTTACTGCTGCCCGCGCAGCTTACCTCGCGGGATTCGAAGCGACCTCCAATATGGAAGCAGAATACCGTTACGGTGTTCCCGCCTCGGGCACATCGGCTCACGCCTGGACGCTGTTGCACATCAACGAGGATGGCTCCGCCAACGAGAAGGAAGCCTTCCGCTCTCAAATCGAGTCCCTCGGCGTGGACACCACCTTGCTCGTGGATACTTACGACATCACTCAGGGAGTAGCCAACGCTATCGAGGTCGCCGGCACCGAGCTCGGAGGCGTGCGCATCGACTCTGGAGATCTCGGGGCGGTTACCCGTCGCGTCCGCCGACAGCTCGACGAACTGGGTGCCTATAACACGAAGATCGTTGTCTCCTCCGACCTCGACGAATTCGCCATCGCGGGTCTGCGTGGCGATCCTGTTGATGTCTACGGTGTGGGCACTTCCGTGGTCACCGGTTCCGGCGCCCCCACCGCGGGCATGGTGTACAAGCTAGTCGAGGTGGACGGCCATCCTGTGGCGAAACGCTCCCGTGGCAAGACGATGATGGGTGGCACCAAGACCGCAGTGCGCGCTTATCGGAATACCGGTGTTGCAGTAGAAGAAGTTGTCACCCCCGCTGATCATCCGGAACCGGAGAAGGCTGGGTTAACCTGTCGCCAGCTGGTCGTTCCCCTGGTCCGTGCGGGTGAAATCGAGCAACAGCCGACCCTGGAGGAATCTCGCGACTACCTCGCGGAACAAATCCACACGTTGCCGTGGGAGGGCTTGGCTCTCTCGCGCGACGAACCCGCTATTCCGACCCGGCTGGTGGGCTTCCCGGAAGACGATAGTCGCTAGACTCTTTCGTTGTGAGTGACCAGCCTTTAAACCAAACAACCACCGACCTGCTCAGCGCCGCCGTCGCAGCGCTTGGGGGCGCCGAGCGCCCTGGCCAGGTCGCCATGGCAAAAGCTGTCACCTCCGCGCTCGATTCCGAGCGCCACCTCGCCGTCCAAGCAGGCACGGGCACGGGTAAGTCCTTGGCCTACCTCGTGCCGGCGATTCGTCACGCCCAGGCCAGCGACACCACCGTCATTGTCTCCACCGCCACCATCGCGCTGCAGCGCCAGCTCGTCGAGCGAGACCTCCCCCGTCTCGCCGATGCGCTCGAGCCCCTGATGGAGAAAAGGCCCACCTTCGCGATCCAGAAGGGCCGCTCAAATTACGTCTGCCTGCACAAGCTCGCCGTCCCAGATGAGCCACCAGAAGCGCTTTTCGACGATGAGAGCACCTCGCAAACCTCATGGATGGGTAAACAAGTTGCTCGCGTGCACGATTGGGCGCAGGAAACCGAAACCGGCGACCGCGACGACCTTGAACCCGGTGTGCCCGACATGGCCTGGCGCCAGGTCTCTGTTACCTCCGCCGAGTGCCTGGGCGCCACCCGCTGCCCGCACGGCGCGGAGTGCTTCGCCGAGCTGGCGAAGGCGCGCACGAAAGACGTCGATATCGTGGTCACCAACCACGCGCTGTTGGCCATCGATGCGCTGGCTGATGTGGATATTCTTCCCGAGCACGACGTCGTGATCGTCGACGAGGCCCACGAGCTCGACGGCAGAATCACCTCGGTGGCCACCTCGGAGATCTCCGCCCGCGCGCTCAGCATGTCTGCTCGTCGCGCCGGCAAGCTCAACGCGACACGAGAGAAAGACGACCTGGAAAAGGTAATCGACGACTTCACCGCGACTGTCGATCTGGAAGAACCGGGACGCTGGGAAAACATTTCCGATTCAGCCCGCGGCGCTTTCGTCGGTGTGCGTGACGCTCTCTGGAAAACACGGGAGGCCATTTCCAAGGCCCCGGACGGCGAATCCGCCAACGATCCCGAACGCTTCGCCGAGCGCGAGAACTTAAAAAATCACATCCAAGACCAACACGACGCCATCGTGCGCATCCTCGAGGTCTTCGACGAGGACAACCCTGCCGACTATGACGACGTGGTCTGGCTCGAGCGCTCCAAACGCTTCGGCGACACCGTGGCCGTGGCTCCCCTGTCCGTGTCCGGGTTGCTCCGCGAAAAACTCTTCGGCGAACAGACTGTTGTTCTCACCTCGGCGACGTTGAACGTCGGTGGCAATTTCAACGCTATGGCCGCAAGTTGGGGGCTGCCCGATGGCACCTGGGATTCCCTCGACGCGGGCACCCCGTTCGATCCCCGCAAATCAGGAATTTTATACACGGCGAAGCACCTCCCCCAGCCCGGTCGCGACGGTCTTGCCGAGGAGACGCTTGACGAGATCGCCGGTCTCATCACGGCCGCCGGGGGTCGCACGCTCGGGCTTTTCTCGTCGAAACGCGCTGCCCAGCAGGCTGCGGAGGCGATGCAGAAGCGCCTTCCCTTCGATATTTTGGTCCAAGGAGAAGATTCCACGGGGGCACTCGTCGATAAGTTCTCTGCGAGCGAGAATGTCTGCCTCTTCGGCACTCTGACGCTGTGGCAGGGTGTCGACGTGCCGGGGCGTTCCCTCTCGCTCGTGATCATCGACCGGATTCCCTTCCCCCGTCCCGACGATCCGCTGCAGCAGGCGCGCGCCAAGGCCGCCGATGCCGCCGGCCGTTCGGGATTTATGGAGGTCTCCGCGACGCATGCCGCGCTGCTCATGGCGCAGGGCGCGGGCCGATTGCTGCGCAGCGTCGATGACCGCGGCGTCGTGGCCGTGCTCGACCCACGTTTGGAGACGAAGCGCTACGGCAGTTTCCTGCGCAAGAGCCTGCCCGATTTCTGGTCGACCTCAGATCCCGACGTCGTGCGAGGCGCTTTACGACGATTAGTTGCCCCCGTACCTAAATAAATACGATTGAGATAGTGTTAAATCATGGCTCGTAACCCGGTTCGTTCCAGCTGCGCCCAACCGCATGAATGCGGGCTTGACGTGCGGCTTAATGCGCTTGCCCGCAATCCCCTGACCAAGCACTTAACCCACGATGATCACCTCTTGTTGGATACCTACGTCTCCGCTTGGGCGTGGGGCGCTGACGAACCGATTGTCTTCGCCGGCGAGGAATCCGAAGGCAGCTATCTGATTGTCCATGGTCGCGTCCGCATGTCCCGCGACACCGCCGATGGGCGCAACATCACCATCGATATCGCCGCACCTGGTGACATCGTTGGGCCGATCTCCTCGCATGTGGCCACCGCGGAAAGTTCCGCCTGGGCGATGGAAACCACCTGTGCCCTCTACCTCGAGCACACCGCGTTGGCGGAAGTACTCGAGCGCTGGCCTTCGGTTGGTGTGGCCTTGTTGCAGCTGCAGCAGGCCCGGCTGACGGAAGCCAATGATCGCGAGGTCGCACACGTCTCCCGCACCGTCGAGCAGCGCGTCGCTGCCGTGTTGTTGCGTCTCGACGAAAAAATGGGTCAGCACATGTCAGACGGAAGCCACCTGATTCAGGTGAAAGTACGCCGCGAAGACATCGCCGGAATGGCAGGCACCACTGTGGAATCTGCCTCTCGCGCAATGTCGGGCCTGAAGAAGAAGGAGATCATCGACTCCGGTCGCGAGTGGGTGCGCATTCTCAATGTTGATCTCCTCGAGGATATTGCCCACAGTTTGGACGGCTAAGGGGAAGTTTCTCCTCTTGCCTGGGACTACACTGGGACTCAATCCATCGGCCAACTCGGGCCCGCGATTGGAGTGCGTATGAACGACTCTGTCTACCTCGACGTATTCGTCACACCCTCATCGCTAGATTCCCAAACATTGCGTGAGCTCCATCGCTTCACGGATGTAACCATTGCCGATTTGTACGACCGAGCCTTAGCACGTGAGCCTGTGTTCACCACCCAGTTGTTTAATGATGAGTGGTACGCCGGAACCTCGCAGCGTCTACTGCAACTTGTCGAATCTTTATCCACCCGCGGTGTGGGCTACCATCTCGAAGTCGGTCCAGTGACGCTGAGCCTGGAAACGTTGCGCCGCATCATTGCCGCGGGAAAGAATACAGATCAAAGGATTCTGGACCAGGCCAGCCCGCCCAGCGAATTCAATTGGCGAATCAACAGAGGGATGGAGGATCCAGAGGTCCTCGCCGAGCGGGCACGCAGGCTCCGTGTCTCTATGCCTGAGCTCAAGACCGTCCGTGGCCAGGCGCAAAACGAACTTGCGTCTTCCATTGCCCACGTTGTCGAACCAGCCGGCTTTCGGCGAGAAAAGGCTGGGCTGTGGGTGAAGTCAACACCGCCAAGGCACGGCACACAGGTTGGGGCATTTCGAGTATTCGATTCCCGCGTCGAACCGCATAGCTTCCCTGGATTATTATGAGCTGGTTGCTGATCCCGAATTCATCCCTTATTTGATGCGGCTTCTCGAAGATCGGGCATTGCCTTTTCTTTCTGCAGAGCTGGAGCCCACACCAGTAAAGGCCCACAATTCGTGGATCTCCAAGATTTTTGGCGCTAAGCCCCAAGAATAGGGCCTATGCCGTTAGTGTTCCGGGGCGAGCGGCAACTGTTATCGAATCGGGCGCGACTTCGGTAAAGCCAGCATCGCGCACCAATACAGCATCCTCGTGGGAAATGAAATTGTGGTAATCTTCGCCCTGCATTTCCACCACATTGAGTGGGAACCCTGCCTGAGCCCACGCCACCGCTTGATCCGTAGGAAGGGAGGCCGCAAAGAGCATACTCGCGTGGCCCACCTGGGCTGCAGCCTTGCCGGCTGTCATCTGCAGTGAGGCATCTACTGCAATGGTCGGCAGCTCAGGATGGAAATGCGCCTCGCCACCTTCGTGCACATCAGTGCCCTGGATCTGCAACTTCTTAATTTCTGCCGGTACTTCGCTCACGGCAGAAGGAATGAAGGCACGCACTCGAGCGCTACCAAAACTGGTTGTGACACCAGCGAGGGCCTGCACGTCGTCCCAGGCTTTGTTCCGACCCCGCCGGGCGACCTTTCTAATCAAGTGTCCATACCATTGCTCTAGGTGGGAATGCCAGATCTCATCGCTGATCGCCTCCGGAGCCAGACACACCCCCACCACCGCCTGGGCGGTGGCGACGAGTAAATCATTGCGGGCGGGTTGCTCCGACTTCGGGATGTACAAAGCAATCTGCATTGCCTGCACTGTGGCCGGGTCGTCGGGGTTTTCGCTGTGCTCTCGTCGGTCGTTGGAAACACTTGTCGCGAGGAAATCGTGTGCCTTAGCAATGAGATCAGACTGCATTATTGCAACGGTACTCGTCGATAAGTGCCTTCCTCCAGATCGGAGGAATCAATCTCACTCCGAGGAATACCCATGATGTGAAGCACAGTGTCCAAAAATGGTGTGGTCACCGAAGTATCAGCAACTTCCTTCAACGCTGGCTTGGCATTAAAAGCGATACCAAGGCCGGCTGCCGAGAGCATATCGATGTCATTCGCACCGTCGCCCACGGCGACAGTTTGTGCCATCTCGAGGCCCGAATCAGCCGCGAATTCCGCGAGGAACTCCGCCTTAGCTTTCCGATCGACGACCTTGCCAATCACGTTGCCCGTCAGCTTGCCATCGACGATTTCAAGGGTGTTCGCCCGCACGTAGTCCAGTTCAAGATCCTCAGCGAGATCCGCGAGCACCTGGATGAACCCACCGGAGACGACCGCGGTGCTATACCCCATCTTCTTGAGCGTACGAATGGTGGTACGCGCACCCGGGGTCAGCTCGATGTCCGCAGCAACAGCATCGATGACCGAGGCGTCCAGCCCAGCAAGAGTCTTCACACGCTCGCGCAGGGATTCCTCGAAATCGAGCTCACCGCGCATCGCGCGCTCTGTTACTTCGGCAACCTCTGCTTCTTTGCCAGCATGTGCGGCGAGCATTTCAATGACTTCACCGGTAATCAGGGTGGAATCGCAGTCGAAGCACACCAGGCGCTTCGCACGACGAGCAAGACCCGCTTCTTCAATGGCGAGATCGATGCCCAGGCGAGGTGCGAGCTCCGCCAACGCCTCACGGATTGCTTTGCCGTGCTCGTGAGCAGACTCTGGGATGGTGAGGTAGAGCTCGAGGCCCGTGACTGGGTAGTCGGCAATACCGCGGATGCGGTCAATGTTGGCATCATAGTTGGCTACAGTGCGGCCGACTTCGGAAACGTGCTCCGCTGTGACTGGATTACCCAGCATCACCACAACGTGGGTAGAACGTGGACAACTCTTGATGGCAACCTCGGAGCCGACTTCGACGGTGACGCGCTGGCCGTAACCCTTGAGAGTTTCCGACAAGCCCTCACGAACTTCGTCCGTCTTCGCTGCGTTGACACCAATGAAGGCTGCCAGGTAAAGATTGCCACGAAAGTTAGCTTGCTCGACATCAAGAAGCTGAACGCTGTGGCTAGAAAGCACGCGGAATGTCGCGGCTGATACGCCCGGGCGGTCCGGCCCGGTGACAGTTACAACTGCATGCTCAAGCCCCGGCTGCAGTTCGACTACTTCATTGGTCACGAGGAAATGTCACGTCCTTGAAAATTGTTTTAAGTATCTGTTGTGGCAATGCGTTGCCGGTGGATTTTTGAACCCACCTTATTAAACCCTAAACCCCCAAGACTCGGGTAAACCGAGTCTTGGGGGCAGAACGTAGTCAGTTAGTTCTTCGGGCTCGTCAGGCTCCTAGTGGGAACCGACGTGCGCTTCCTTGCGCATTCTCTCAACCATGTGCGGGTAGTGCAGCTCGAACGCTGGGCGCTCGGAGCGGATACGTGGCAGCGAGGTGAAGTTGTGGCGTGGAGGAGGGCAAGAGGTTGCCCACTCCAGGGAGTTGCCGTAACCCCAAGGGTCGTCGACGGTGACAACTTCGCCGTATCGCCAGGACTTGAACACGTTCCAAACGAGTGGGATAACCGAAGCACCCAGGACGAAGGAGAAGATCGTGGAGATCTGGTTGAACAGCGTGAAGCCGTCGGAGTCCAGGTAGTCGGCGTAACGACGAGGCATACCCATGTTGCCCAGCCAGTGCTGGATCAGGAAGGTGCCGTGGAAGCCGATGTAGGTCAGCCAGAAGTGCCACTTTGCCAGACCCTCGTCTGCCATACGGCCGGTGATCTTCGGGAACCAGAAGTACATGCCAGCGAAGGAGGAGAACACCACGGTACCGAAGAGGGTGTAGTGGAAGTGAGCGATCAGGAAGTACGAGTCAGCCAGGTGGAAGTCCAGTGGTGGGGATGCCAGCATAATGCCGGTGAGACCACCGAAGAGGAAGGTGGACATGAAGCCCATTGCCCAGATCATTGGCGACTGCCAGGTGATGTGGCCATTCCACATCGTGCCCACCCAGTTGAAGAACTTCACGCCGGTTGGAACCGCGATCAGGAACGTCATGAAGGAGAAGAACGGCAACAGAACTGCACCGGTGACGTACATGTGGTGAGCCCACACAGCCATGGCCAGGCCTGCAATTGCGAGCGTTGCGAAGACCAGGCCGATGTAGCCGAAGATTGGCTTACGGGAGAACACTGGAACGATCTCAGAGATGACGCCGAAGAATGGCAGTGCCAGGACGTAGACCTCTGGGTGACCGAAGAACCAGAACAGGTGCTGCCACAAGATGGCGCCACCGTTAGCGGAATCAAAGATGTGTCCGCCGAGCTTACGGTCGTACAGGACGCCAAGTGCCGCTGCGGTCAGCAGTGGGAAGATCATCAGCGCGAGGATCGAGGTAGCCAGAATCGTCCAGGTGAACACTGGCATACGGAACATGGTCATGCCTGGAGCACGCATGGTCAAGATGGTGGTGAGCATGTTGATCGCGGAGGCAATGGTACCGATACCCATTGCACCAACACCGATGATCCACAGGTCAGCGCCAACACCCGGGGTGTGAACCTGGTCAGACAGTGGGACATACATGGTCCAACCGAAGTCTGCCGCGCCACCTGGGGTAAGGAAGCCAACCAGCGTCGCGATGATGCCGGCCTGGGTGATCCAGAAGCCGAATGCGTTCAAACGTGGGAAAGAAACGTCGGGTGCGCCGATCTGCAGAGGCAGCACGTAGTTCGCGAAGCCCCAGACGATTGGCGTACCGAATGCAAGCAGCATGATGGTGCCGTGCATGGTGAACAACTGGTTAAACTGCTCGTTCGACAGGAACTGCAGGCCCGGGGAGAACAGCTCCGCACGGATCAGCAGCGCCATCAGGCCGCCAACGAAGAACCAGATAAACGACATGATCAAGTACCAGACACCCAGTGTCTTGTGATCAGTCGTAGTTAGAATTTTATAGAGCTTTGCACCTTTTCGTTCATTACCGAAAGGTTCGGGCCTCTCCGGCGCGACGTGGTCGTCGAGCCTTGGCGCCACTGCGGTCATACGATCCTCCTGACTACTGACGCGCCTTCCCATGCAACTCACATTGCACATCAAGGGCGCGCCCATTTTGCTACCGATTCATCGTAGATGATCGGTACAACGATTTCCTAGCCACAGATGGCCAGCAACAGAGTTGAGTTTATCCCTTTTTGGAAACCTTGAAGTTAAATGCCCACAGGTCCCCCCCAAGAAGTTGGTAGAAAACCCAGTAAGCAGGCATTTTTAGCCTTTTGTGTGTTCTTCGCCCCATTCGCTTCACTGAATTCACACCCACATCACCCCCTAATGAGGTTCAAACTATTGGTTGACTAAAACCGTGGTCTGCGCGCCCTATGGAAGCAACCTGAAAAATTCCTGTACGGAGAAATAAAATAAGCCCCTTGAAGAATGCATAAAAAGCATTTAACAAGGGGTTTTACGGACTTAGCCGCGCAGAGAAGTGATTAGAAATCCCAATCGTCGTCAGTGGTATCTTCTGCCTTACCGATGACATAGGAAGAACCTGAACCCGAGAAGAAGTCGTGATTCTCGTCGGCGTTTGGAGACAGCGAAGCAAGGATCGCCGGCGACACCCGGGTTTCGTCTACCGGGAAGAGACCTTCATAGCCAAGGTTATTCAGCGCCTTGTTGGCGTTGTAGCGCAAGAAGCGCTTCACATCTTCCGTCCAGCCAATCGAATCATAGATATCTTCGGTGTACTGAGCTTCGTTCGCATACAGGTCGAACATCAAGTCGAAGGCATATTCCTTGAGTTCGTCCTTGCGTTCCTGCGTCTGCTCGGCGAGACCCTGCTGGTACTTGTATCCAATGTAATAACCGTGGACTGCCTCATCGCGGATGATCAGGCGGATAATGTCTGCGGTATTCGTAAGCTTGGAGTGGACCGACCAGTTCAACGGCAGGTAGAAGCCCGAGTAGAAGAGGAAGGATTCGAGCATGACGGAGGCGATCTTTTTCTTCAGCGGATCGCTGCCCTCGTAGTAGCTCTGAATGATCTTCGCCTTGCGCTGAACTTCTTCATTCTCCTCGGTCCAGCGGAATGCATCATTGATCTGAGGCGTCGACGCCAACGTCATAAAGATGTTGGAGTAGCTCTTCGCATGGACAGACTCCATGAATGCGATGTTGGTGTACACAGCTTCCTCATGCTGAGTCCGAGCATCCGGCATCAATGAAATAGCGCCGACTGTTCCCTGAATCGTGTCCAGCAAGGTCAGATTCGCGAAAACTCGCATTGTCGCAAGCTGTTCGTCTGCGTTGAGGGTCTTCCAACTTGGAATGTCGTTGGAGACAGGAATCTTCTCCGGCAACCAGAAATTGCCTGTCAGACGGTCCCAGACTTCAAGATCCTTCTCATCGGGAATCTCGTTCCAGTTAATCGCCTTTACGGGTGCCTCATGCGTGCGCAGGTACTCGTCGTATTCATGCTCGTCGGGCATGCCCACCATTCCTTTTCTTTTCTATTTCTTGAATCCGAACTCATCCTACCGCCCAACCAATTGCTAGGACGAGTCTCCATCTCAGCTTAAGGGCTGGGGGCCAGGTTACTACCGGAGTGTCCGCACGCCGGACGAATTTATAGGTCAACGCCTCACCCCAAAGAGTTAAAAGACTACCGATCTCCTATTGGTGCCACCAATTCCCTCCGAATTCACCCTTCGGAAAAGGCTATTTGCCAAGGAGAGAGGCACTTTTTGCCCCACACCGAGAACGCCTGGGTGGTAGGATTAATGATCTCTAAGAACAGTAAGACCTCGTACGGCATTGCCCGTTGCACAAATACTTGCACCTTTTTAAATCCTTAAGGCCATCTTTTCTAATGAAAATTACTTATATCCATCAACATTTTGTTCTGCCCACTGAAGCTGGCGGCAGCCGTCCTTATGAATTCGCGCGCCGTATGGCGGATCAAGGTCACACCGTCACCATGGTGTGCGGAGGTCAAGAAAGCATGGACGCTGTCGTCGACGGTATCCACGTCAAAAGGCTTCACACCCCGTACAAGAACGCGATGTCCTCGGCCGAGCGCATCCGGTCATTTATCCGGTTCATGGTGAAGTCCAGCTACGTGGCGGCACGCACCGACGCTGACGTTATCTACGCCAGCTCAACTCCCTTGACTGTTGCCGTGCCAGGTATCGTCGGCAAGTTCGCTCGACGAGTCCCGATGGTTTTCGAAGTACGCGATCTTTGGCCTTCCGTGCCCATTGAACTGGGCTATCTGAATAACCCGGTGTTCGTGTGGATGGCCCGCTTGCTCGAAAAGTTGGCGTATAAGAATTCTGCCACGGTCGTCGCACTCTCCCCGGGGATGCGAGATGGGGTCCTAGAGGTCACGCCAGAAAAGGAAGTCGTAGTCATTCCTAATGCCTGCGATTTTGAAAGGTTTGATAAATCAACGCAGCAGCGCCAAGATTTTCGGGACTCGCAGGGATGGACCGAGGACGAGAGCGTGGTGGTCTACGCGGGTGGCCTTGGCCCGTCTTATCAGACTGAGTGGATCGTAGAGCTCGCCGCAGAGTTGCGCGATTCCACTATGCGCTTCATTATCCTCGGCCAGGGCAAAGACAGCGAGAAGTTGCATCAGCTTGCTGTTCAGCGTGGACTTGACCCGGAGCAGATTTTGCTGGGAGAAAAATCCAAGGAAGAAGTCTCGGATTTTGTTTCCGCAGGCGACATCGTCATGTCAACACTTTTGGATAAGCCCAGTTTGCAGGCGAACTCGCTCAACAAGGTGTTCGACGGGTTGTCGGCGGGACGTCCGATTGTCTTGAACCACAAGGGATGGTTGACGGAGGCAGTTGTCGAGGCAAATGCCGGCCTGGCGCTCGATCGTTCCATTCCCAAGGCAGCCGCCCAGCTGCGCGAGTACGTAGCTGATCCGGCGACACTTGAGGAAGCTGGCAAGAACAGTGCGGCCCTGGGCAGGAGCCGATTTGACCGCAATGAGCTCTTCCAGTCGGTGATGCAGGTCCTAGAAAAGGCCGTTAAAGCTTAGAGTCGTCCTCGCTCGAAGGAACCTGGTCCGTTCGAATGCGATAGTCATCCAACGGCTCGGTTTCTAACTGTCCCTCGGGGAGAACCCCATCGCGACCCAGCACTACGCCTATAGTGTGTAGGACGATGTGGGCATCGTCGCGAAGCGTTGCCGTGCGCGCATACTCCGCATCGTAGTTGAGCTTCTCGTCCCAGCCGAGGTTGTTGCGGCCGTTGACCTGCGCTGCACCGGTGATCCCAGGACGAACCGAATGGCGGGCCTTTTCGCTCTCCTTGTAATAAGGCAGATAATGTTCGAGCAACGGACGTGGACCGATGATGGCCATGTCGCCGCGGAGCACGTTGAGCAGCTGCGGGATCTCATCCAGACTCAGTTTGCGTAGCACGTTGCCAAACTGTGTCTGTCGCTCGACTTCATCTTCACCATAAATGGAGCGTTCCGTCTCTGGCAGCATCGTGCGAAACTTCATGATCTCGAAGGGCTGCTCATTCAAACCGATACGTTTTTGCTTGAAAAGGACAGGACTGCCCAGGAAAACGCGGACGAGTCCCGCAGTGACGACGCCGACAGGAATCGTCACCGGTGCGGTGACGACGACGAGCGCGACGTCGATAAGCCTCTTTTTTCTGTTGAAAGATTTTCTGTCCGCAACGCCATCAGCCATGGAAGTTCTCATCCCCATTTTTCGATTCCCCTGCTTTCCACCCACATAGGGTACTAACGCTGTCCACACCAGGGTGGTTCTTTCGATCTATCTGGTGCCTGTCGGCTACCTCTGCGCCCCTTCGCGCATCAGCTGAAACATCTCGCGACGCGTTCGTCCTTCGCCGACGACCTTATGCTTCCGAATCACGAACTGTGCGATTAACGGGAGATAGAAGCGTGGCGACAACGACCGGTACAGCGTTCCTCGGTCACGAAAATATCTATCGGTGTAGCCTTCGAACCACGTCGACGTGGTGTGGTGAACTCGCCCGATTTCCGCTGGAGATTTATACACTTTCAGCCCGCTCCCCAATACAGTAAAGATAAAGAGGCTGTCTTCTCCGCTGAGATATTTGGCACCCCCTCCGAAGAGCAATGAGAAGAAAATATTCTTCTCCAGGATCTTTTCTCGTCGAAAAGCCATCTGATACGTGGCGTAGCGCAATGAATTGAACTTCCTGACGCGCTCTAATTTCCGAATCGTGGAGGTTCCTCGACTGGCATCGACGGAGGGAACGTTGAACACGATCATGTCGGCCTCGGGATTATCCCGAAATTCGCTCAAGATGAGGTCCCGGTATCCGTCCGCGTAGACAACATCGTCGTCGGACATCAAAACTATGTCCGCATCGGCGCGCATGAGAGCACTGTTTCGGCTGAGACCCACGCCTCGCTCATCGAAGGAGAGGAATTGGATTCTATGTCCGTTGTGGTCAAAGACCTCTTTTTTGAAAGTGTCACACTGGTTGACGATGATGGCGTCGCTTTGAATATTCGCCTTCGAGACAATGTCGTGAGATTGATTCATTACCGACATGAGTACTTGCAGGTTCATTGAAAACTCCAGGTCCTTCGTTCTAAGCAATCGTGATTAACTTCGACAAGGTCGAGCAGGCAGCCAAGCATCATGCCCGGCTCCTTGCCCGGGCCACATATGTCAGGGCGATTGCCCCGCCTATCGCGGTCACTCCGTAGCCGACGATGGAGCCGTACGCCGCACCGAGCATGCCCAGGCTCGGAATCAGCGCCAAATAAGCAACAAGTGACGCTGCTGTGCCGATGAGCTCCACAAGGGAGACGCGACCTTCGGCACCCAGGGAGATGAGAATTCCCTGTTGGACGCGAGTAATACCAAAAACCACAGACGACACCGCCAGCGGGATAATGACATTCATCGCGGCCATGTAGGCATCGGGCAGGACATACAAAATCATCAAATAGGTGGCAAAGCTCAGAGCCACGGTGAACCCAATCAGCAGCAAGATGGATTGCCCCATCAGCTTGAGAATTGGTCCCCGAATGGGCGCCGTAGACTCCTTCATTGCCTTGGACCAATTCCGTAGCGACGCATCGACCCACTGCTGGACCGGCCAAGTAGCCATCTGAATCACAGTGGACACCGTGACGTAGAGCCCCAACTGCGCCGAGCTACTCAGAATCGGCAGAAGCAGGCGGTCTGCGTATGTCATCGCCGAGTTGCTAAAAGCAGAGGGCAACAGGACCCAACCGCGACGCCGCAGAGCCTTGGTTTCCGCCTCGCTTGGCCAATTCGGTTCCTCCCCGCGACGCACCGCTGTCCACATGAGGATCAGCGCCGGAATTCCGGAGGCCACGTAGACCACCAGCCACAGCACCGAATTGGACACGTTAAGCAAGGTGAGAAGCAGGGCACCGAGAATAATGATGATCTGAGAGGTAATGGCATTGAAGCCAAATTTTTTCAGGTCGAGGCTGCTGACATAAGCAACACGAACTCCGACAACCATGGAGTTCAGTCCAATGTAGAGCCCTATGAGAAGGGCACCGACCCACAACCACGAGGCGCTGAACGGAGAAAATAACGCCAACACAATGGCGATCGGAATGACGAGGTGGATTCCAGGACGCACCATGCGCATAAACACGCGGTACTCGGAATTAAAGCTGCCCGTGCGCGAAGCCATAAATGGCCGTTCAAGTCCCATCATCGCAAATACGCCCAGAAAATAAGTCAATTGCAGAGCGTATGCCAGGTCACCACGAGCCGAGGGGTCGAGAACTCGTGCCGCCAGCATGTTGACGGCCAGAGCCGCTACAGCTGCGAGCAGCTGCGAGCCGACCAGAATGATCGCTGCATTCCGGGCGCTGCCCCCAGTTTCTTTTGTCTCCACTGGTTCCTCCCTGGAGATTGGTTGAGCAGAAAGAAATCAGATCCCCAGATCCGAAAACCATCTAATATTAATCTGCGCCATCGACTTTCACAGCTTCTACATACTTGCTTCCGAAAGTTCCTGGGGTGCTCTCGAACCACTCACGTTGCACGTGCAGTCCGGCGGCCCAGGCCACATATGCACTGGGGATGTGCGCTCCTGCCAGGTGGGAGAACGGATACCCTCCACCGAAGCGTGGATTCACGTCAATCACAAACTGGTTTCCATCGCCGTCGACGAGGACGTCGATGTCGATTACTCCAGGATGCGGGACCACGGCAGCCACCTTCTTGGCTACTTCGGTAAAA
This sequence comes from Corynebacterium lubricantis DSM 45231, assembly GCF_000379425.1. Lineage (GTDB taxonomy): Bacteria > Actinomycetota > Actinomycetes > Mycobacteriales > Mycobacteriaceae > Corynebacterium > Corynebacterium lubricantis. The sequence goes on along the minus strand of NZ_KB902186.1, from coordinate 10,739 downwards.
GCATCAGGTGCGACCGTTTCGGCCCGGTCAGTTTCTCCTGCTCGCATCGCAATTTTACGACGAGCCAACGCCGCAGCGAAGTTTCCCTCAAGATCACACACAACATCGACACCATATTCAATACCCTCGATGCGCTCCTGCACAATGACTAAGGACTCAGGTGCAACGTCTTTTTGTTCCAGCGCCGCGATACCCTGCCGGGTAGTGACCTCGAGGGTCGCAATCTCGATGGCATTGGACAACGAGTCCGCAGTGGCGAAGTGCAAGCCACGGGAGGCCGAACCATAGCGACCCTTCGTTATAAATTTGGAGCCGGTGCCACCCGATTTCTCGGTTGACACTCCCCCAGTAACCTCGCTACCCAGCCAGGTTGCAGGGGTGCACACTCCCCCGGCCGCTAGAGCCTCCCCCATCTCGAATTTATCTTCCACCAACCGCTGCGTCTCAGGAGTCAACCGCAGCAACGGTGCCCACTCCTGAGTATGAGGCAGTAGTGCCCATTCAGATAACTCAAAATCGTTGATGGAAACAGCCAGGTCAATGCTGTATTCCTGCAACACATTCGCCAACCAGTCGCGGTAGGCTGGGTCGTCGACACGCGGTGCGATCACGAAATCCGTCGCAAATGCCTGCGCCGGAGAGTAGGGGTCAAGATCGGCTGCGATTGCTCGACCCGACAAATTATTCGCGGAAAGCGCTTCCCGAAACCAGCGGATCAGGTAGGGCCTGCGCCCGATTGAGGTCAATAAGATATTCATTGGTGCGCCTTTAAGAACGCCTGGACTGCCTCGTCGACACGCGCCCGATCAGCTTCAGTCAAAGCCGAGCCGCTAGGAAGGGACAGGCCTTCGGAAAAGAGCCTTTCGCTCGTTCCGTCGACAAAGGCGCGTCTGTGGCTATAGACGGGCTGGAGGTGCATCGGCTTCCAAATCAGCCGCGACTCAATGTTGAGTTCTTCGAGATAAACTCTCAGCTGGTCGGCGGTAAATCCAGCCTCAGCCTCGTTGACCAGAATCGATGAGAGCCAAAAATTGTCCCGTGTGTCCCCGCCATCGGCGCCCGACGGCTCGCCGAACATAGTCACCCCAGGCACGCCGGCGAAAAGTTCCTTGTAGTGCAGGCGATGCTGGCGACGCTTCTCCAGCATGTCGTCCAGCCTGGACAGCTGCGCTCGCCCAAGTGCGGCAAGCAGGTTGGAGAGGCGGTAGTTGTAGCCAATTTCCGTGTGCTCGTAATAAGGCACCGGCTGCTTCGCCTGGGTGGAGAAATACAGCACACGCTTGGCAAATTCCTCGTCGTCGGTCAGTAGCGCGCCGCCGCCCGAGGTCGTCATGATTTTGTTGCCATTAAATGACACGGCTGCGGCTTTACCGAATGAGCCCGCGGGCTTACCATCGCGGGTCGCGCCGAGGGATTCAGCAGCATCGGACAAAACTACAGCACCAAAGCGCGACGCGATCTCGTCGATACGCGCGTGATCCACCACCTTGCCCAACATGTCTACAGGCAGGACCACCTTCGCCGGGCGACCTTCTTTCTCTAACTGTGACAGCGCCTCTTCCAACAGATCCGGATTCATGTTGCCGGTTTCGTCGCAGTCGACGAGCACCGGCTCCGCACCGACGTAGGTAATCGCGTTCGTTGTTGCGGCGAAGGTCAAAGAGCTCGTGACGACGATATCTCCTTGCCCGACGCCTAAAACTACAAGCGCGAGATGGAGCGCGGCCGTGCCCGAAGAAAGTGCCACGGCGTGGGAGCGCCCTGAATACTCAGCCAGCTCAGATTCAAAGCTTGCGACCTCAGGGCCCAGCGGTGCAATCCACCCAGACCGGAATGCTCGAACGATGCAATCTTCTTCTAATTGCGTGACATCTGGTGGCGAGAGAAAAATCCGACTTTGCGTCATTTCGAGCAATCTTTCTGTGGTTCACGAACTCCGGGATCATTGCTTACCGCTTCGAGGTACTCATCCAGATCCAGATCTGCCGGGTCGAGGCGTTCTGCATGCGCGTGGGAAATCAGCGGGTGGTACGGACGGTTTGCCCTCTCGTCGTCGTCGACGAGGACTTCATGGAGCTTCTCGCCAGGGCGCAGTCCGGTAAAGACAATCTCTATGTCCTTTCCAGAGATTTCGATCATTTGCTGCGCGATCGAAAGAATATTCATCGGCTCACCCATATCAAGAATGAGTACTTCGCCCGCTTTCCCGATACCTCCGGCCTGAAGTACCAACTGGCAGGCCTCGGGGATGGTCATGAAATAACGGGTGGCCTCCGGGTGAGTCACCGTCAGTGGCTTGTCTTCCTCGATGAGACGCATAAATGTAGGGACCATCGAGCCACGACTGCCGATCACATTGCCAAAGCGGACGGACAGGTAATTCTTTCCCGTTGTCTCGCCAAACCATGCGGTCAGCTTTTCTGCGTATCGCTTTGAATGTCCAAGTGCGCTGGTTGGGTTGGCCGCTTTGTCGGTAGAGATGTTAATGAAGGTATCCACATTGACAAGTCTTGCTGCTTCCAACACGTTCAACGTACCTTCGACGTTGGACTTCCACCCTTCTTCTGGGTACTGCTCCAACATTGGCAGGTGCTTGAGTGCCGCAGCGTGGAAAATAACCTCAGGTTGGCGCTCGAAGAAGATTTCCTTAAGCCTGTCCGCGTCGCGAATGTCCGCGAGGATCACCGAATTTGTCGCGAGCAGGCCATTGCCCTCGATGGCAATAGCGGAAGATTGCAGTCCGGTCTCATCACGGTCCAGCATCATCAACTCGGACGGACGGAATTTAGCGATTTCCGCGCAGAGCTGCGAGCCAATGGAACCGCCTGCGCCCGTGACCAGCACTCGACGCCCCGAGATATAGGAGGCGATTTCACCCAAGTCAGTATCTACTTGCTTCCGACCTAGGAGATCTTCGATGCGCAGATCACGAAGGTCGCGCTGCTTGACAGGCTTGTCATCTTGCACAAGGTTGTCGATAGAGCCGATCACCTTCACTTTGATACCGAGCTTTTGCGCGCGTTCTTGCACTTCGCGGAAGAGCTGAGTATCGGCATCCTTGATGGCAACGATCAAGACCTCGGCACCAGATTTTTGCACGGTGGATTCCAACTGATCGAATCCGCCATAGACCTGCACTCCACGGATGCGCCGGTTGTGAGTCTGTCGCGCATCATCCAAAAGAGCCACTGGCCGATAGCGCGATTCAGACTCAGAAAGCATCCATTGTACAAGGACATTTCCGATGTATCCCGCGCCATAAACAATGGTCGGGGTCGAATCAAGACCGGGCCGGTTGGAACGCTCGAGGTAAACACGCACCGCGTATCTGAGGGCAAACATGAATACGATTACCAGCAACGTCGCCATGAGCACCTTGTTCGCATGCATCCGCCAACTAGCACTTAGGAGAAAGGGGACGGCCCAAAGCACAACGCCGATCAGGGCACCGCACACCGCAACCGCAAACGCCTCATCAAAACCGCCAATGCGAGAAAACCTCGTGCGCCCATAAAGTCCCACTGCTAGGCCGAAAACAAGTTGAAGCACACAGGCTGCAAGTGCGTAGCCAAGTACTTGCTTCCAATTGAACGGGTCTGTGGCCAAATCACTACGGACCAATTCCGCGGCTACGAATGCCACTACCCAGGCCAAGGCATCCAAGGGAAAAATTCGGAAGATAAACTTCGGGGCATTCACCCGTGAAGGCGGGCGTTTGGGGCACCCTCTCGGCCTTGCGGTCGTTTGTCATTTTCCTTCCACCACTTCTAGTGCTTTCTGGTTTGCGCTTTAGACGCTCCGGATAGTTTTGAGATTTATATTTGCAATGGGTCACCACATCAAGCACGCGGTGAAACGCATTGCGCAAAAGCAAAGCAGAAGTTTCAGCAAATTAGTTGATATGACACTACATGAATCATAAGCATGTGCCTCTACAATTTGCACGTTAAATAATGCGTGGTACCTGCTATTATTTCACTCCCCTGACGATGGTGATTGACGTTCGTTTGTAACAAATTAGAATCAATACACCCGTCAATGAATATAAAATATTGATTCCACCCCAGCTAGAATAAATAGAGAATCGCAAGTCTCTATTTGTTTCGCTCACACAAAGGTAGTTGACGGGTCACTTTAATTCAGCGGTTCTTGGAAATTAGATCCAAAGTCGTGCCAAATTCGTTTCCAAGGTCACAAAAACAGCCCAAAATGCCCCCTAAAGCGGGGGCGATAAAGATATTATGATCGTTTCTTTGTCAATAAATAGTTTGCTACAACTACCTCTACCCTGCCGTTTCAATGGGGACTTTATTGGAGAAGAAGTGCCGAATCAACGATAGAACGCATGTCTTAACGCTATGCTTCCACACACAGAGTCGATGCCACGCCAGGCCGATGCCCCATCGTTCACGGAGAATCACATGCACAGTGCCCCCAGCACATCCAGCGCTTCTCACGCCTCTAGCTCACCCACGAGCTCAAACGGGCGTTCCTGGCATGTATGGCTCTTCCGCCTGGTGGCCCTCGCAGTAGCCATCGCCGGGGTTGCCGCAGTCATCCTCGTGTCCGTTAAGGTTCCGGCCCCAACCTTATACAAGACCATCTTCGTGGTGGGCTACCTACTGGTGACGAGTCTCATCGTCTTCTGGCTGCTGCGGGTGGAGAAAAGCAAGGCCGTGGTCTCCAAGGCGATTGCCCTGGCCGTGGCCATCGTGATGTTGATCGCCAGCTTTACCGTCATTCATTATTCATCCTCGACTAACAACCTGCTTCGCGCCATCAACAATCCTGATGCCCAGCAGTCAGAATGGTTGATTCTAAGCTCACGACCTGAGGTCACAACAGACAACGCGCAAAGCATCGGCGCCCTGGCCGACGATCTCGCCCATACAAGCTTGGAGCAGGCCTCAGCTACGTCCACGAAGGCTCGCCTTGTCTCCCAAGATGATTTGCCGGGAATGATGCAGTCATTGCAGGACAGCAACATTGACCTGGCCACGATGAAAACCTCGTTCTTCGAGGCCTTGGCAGCCTCTGCCCCACAGTTAGAGCAGGATCTGATCATCCTCGATACGTTCTCTCTAGAAGACCCGAAGCGAAGCACCGCGGATTCTCCCGACGTGAATGTACAAGAGCCCTTCACCATCTACATCAGTGGCGCTGACTCTGCCGGGCCGATTGAGGAATCCGGCCGCAGCGACGTCAATATTCTCGCGGTGGTTAATCCGAAGACTGGTGAAATCCTCCTGGTCAATACTCCTCGTGACTACTATGTCCAGGTGCATGGCACGTCTGGGCCCAAGGATAAACTCACGCACGCCAGCATCTACGGTGTAGACACGGCACGCAAAACAATGGAAGACCTCTACGCTCTCGATATCCCCTACTACGCTCGGGTGAACTTCAATACCCTGATCGAAACCATCGATATCGTCGGGCCGATCGAGGTCTACCTCGACAATCCCGTAGGAAACTACCCCGCCGGACTCAATACATTCGACAGCGAACAGGCCCTCGACTTCTCGCGCACGCGCTATGGCTTAGAAGGAGGAGATCGCCAACGCGGAAATAACCAGCTCCTTGTCCTGCAAGCCGTCGCCGAGAAGCTCATGTCCAACCGGGACCCGCGCGCTGTTTCTCGCATCGCCGAGCAAATTTCCGGCAGTGTGGAGACCAACATGGATGACAATTCCATTAAGACTTTGATCGAAGACCACGCTCAATCTAGCAATTCGTGGTACTTTGAGCGCACTTCGGTGGACGGGTTCGATGCAACAGAAATCACCTACAGCATGCCGGGGACCCCGCTGTATGTGATGATCCCGGACGAAGAATCCGTCTCCAATGCGCATGACAGGATCCTTCGGGTGATGAGCCGGTCGTAACTGACATCACCAATGGAGGTAACCCTTATTAAAATACGTCGTCTCATTGTTGCGTAAACTAACTGGTAAGCAATGATGTGATATCACAGAAATATGGCATTGACATTGCCTGGAAATTGCCTGGCCTCTAATTGAATACGAATTATCCACATCAAGATGCACAATGAGATCACAAGGATGGTAGCGATTATGCCCACCACGCCCGAGTCGCCAGCAGCTCCGCTCCTGACCACGGTCCTCGACCAGCTCGGCAGCGAAATTGTCGCAGGTACTCTCGCAGAGGGGCGTACCTTCACGCTGCAGGACATTTCAGCCCGCTTCGGTATCTCTCGCACCGTGGCCAGGGAGGCCATGCGAGCCCTCGAGCAGCTCGGGCTGGTCTCCTCTTCCCGTCGCGTCGGCATCACGGTCCTTCCGGAAAGTTCGTGGGCAGTATTTGATCAGTCAGTCATCCGCTGGCGCCTCGCTACCGAGGAGCAGCGCTCCAAGCAGCTGCGTTCCCTGACGGAATTGCGCGTCGCCATCGAGCCAATCGCCGCTTTCAATGCTGCCAATCACGCAACGAAGGAGCAGTCCGATAAGATCGTTCAGCTCGCCGAGGAGCTCCGCGAGCTGGGCGCCCGTGACCGTGGTGCTAGTGAGGAATTCCTTGAGGCAGACAAGCAATTCCACATGTTGATCTTCCAGGCTTCCGGCAACGAAATGATCACCGCGCTTGCTCCCTCCCTTCTCTACGCCCTCGAGGGTCGCACTCGTTACGGCCTCCAGCCAGAGCAGCCCGCCGAGGAGGCGTTGGATTCCCACGAGCTGCTGGCTCAATCCATCGCCGCCGGTGATGCGGATAAGGCCGAGGAGGCATCGCGTTCGCTGCTCGCCGAGGTTCGCGGTGCGCTTTATACATAAAAAGCTTGACGACGAAGCCCCTGCTCTAGGTTTTCCAATCTAGAGCAGGGGCTTCGTCGTGAAGCGATGTCCTTAAAGCATGCAGGACACGCAGCCCTCAACCTCGGTGCCAGCGAGAGCCATCTGGCGGAGGCGGATGTAGTACAAGGACTTGATGCCCTTGGTCCACGCGTAAATCTGCGCGCGGTTGATGTCGCGGGTGGTCACGGTGTCCTTGAAGAACAGGGTGAGCGACAGGCCCTGGTCGACGTACTTCGTGGCCACTGCGTAGGTGTCAATGACCTTTTCGTAGCCGATCTCGTACGCATCGTCGAAGTACTCGAGGTTGTCGTTGTCCAGGTGAGGGGCCGGGTAGTACACGCGGCCGATCTTGCCTTCCTTACGGATCTCGATCTTGGAAGCGATCGGGTGGATCGAGGAAGTCGAGTTGTTGATATAGGAAATCGAACCGGTCGGTGGGACGGCCTGCAGGTAACGGTTATAAATACCGTCGCGTGCGACGTCTGCCTTGAGCTGTGCCCAATCCTCAGCCGTTGGCACGTGCGCGGTGGAGTTCTCGAACAGCGCCTTGACCTTGTCGGTCTTCGGCTGGAAGTCCTCTGGGTTGTAGCGATCGAAGAACTCACCGGTGGCGTACTCGGACTTCTCAAAGTCGTAGAAGCGCTCCCCGGTCTCCACGGCGATCTTGTGCGATGCTTTGATCGCTTCAAACATGACGGTGGCGAAGTAGGCGTTGGTGAAGTCCAAGCCCTCTTCGGAGCCGTAGTGGATATGCTCGCGGCCCAGGTAGCCGTGCAGGTTCATCTGGCCCAAGCCGATCGCATGGGAGGCGTCATTGCCCTCGCGGATGGAAGGGACGGAATCGATGGCGGTCTGATCAGCCACCGAGGTCAGGCCACGGATCGCGGTCTCGACGGTGCGGGAGAAGTTAGTCGAGTCCATGGTCATCGCGATGTTCAGCGAGCCCAAATTACACGAGATGTCCTGGCCAATGGTGTCGTAGGTCAGGTCCTCGTTGAGCACGGAAGGCGAGTTGACCTGCAGAATCTCCGAGCACAGGTTGGACATGTTGATGCGGCCGGTCTTGACTGGGTTCGCCTTGTTCGCGGTGTCCTCGAACATGATGTACGGGTAGCCGGACTCGAACTGGATCTCAGCAATGGTCTGGAAGAACTGACGTGCCTTGATCTTCGACTTGCGGATGCGAGGATCTTCGACCATTTCCTCGTACTTCTCGGTCACAGAGATATCTGCGAAAGGCTTGCCGTAGACGCGCTCCACATCGTATGGGGAGAACAGGTACATGTCATCATTGCGCTTGGCCAGTTCGAAGGTGATGTCTGGAATAACAACGCCGAGCGAGAGGGTCTTGATGCGGATCTTCTCGTCCGCGTTCTCGCGCTTGGTATCCAAAAAGCTCATGATGTCTGGGTGGTGCGCATTGAGGTACACCGCACCCGCGCCCTGACGTGCGCCGAGCTGGTTGGCATAGGAGAAGGAGTCTTCCAAAAGCTTCATCACAGGGATCACGCCGGAGGACTGGTTCTCGATGTGCTTAATTGGTGCGCCGGACTCGCGAATGTTCGACAGCAGCAGCGCGACACCGCCGCCGCGCTTGGATAGCTGCAGCGAGGAGTTAATCGCACGACCAATGGACTCCATGTTGTCCTCGATACGCAGCAGGAAGCAGGAGACGAGCTCGCCGCGCTGTGCCTTGCCGGCGTTAAGGAAGGTCGGAGTTGCTGGCTGGAAGCGGCCGGTCATAATCTCGTCGACAAGCGCGGAAGCAAGCTCGCGGTTGCCGCGTGCAAGGAACAATGCGGTCATGGAGACGCGGTCCTCGAAGCGCTCGAGGTAGCGCTTTCCGTCGAAGGTCTTCAGGGTGTAAGAGGTGTAGTACTTGTACGCACCCAGGAAGGACTTGAAGCGGAACTTATAGGAGTACGCGCGCTTGAAAGTATCCTTCACGAAATCCCAGTCATACTGATCGATGACTTCGGTCTCGTAATAGGCGTTGTCTACTAGGTACTTAATCTTTTCTTCCAGGTCGTGGAAGTAGACGGTGTTCTGGTTAACGTGCTGCAAGAAGAACTGGTTTGCAGCTTCGCGGTCCATATCGAACTGGATCTTGCCATCTTCGTCATAAAGATTCAGCAGTGCGTTCAGCGCGTGGTAATCGAGCTGGTCAGACTGGTTAACCGGTTCGGCGACAGTTTTACCCACTGTTTGAGTAGTCACAGGCAAGGACCTTTCTTCGTCTTGGTAGGGAGATGTTGGGTGGTTTTCTCATGAAGTTGTGGAGCGACTGTTGTCTGGGTCAGTCTACGCGTCGGCATGGACACCGTAGCGGGCGCGGAGCTTGGCCAGCAGATCCGCCGACTCTTGCTGCTGTACCCGCTGCACCTCCTCGATGCCTGCCAACTCGCGCTCGTCGCCCGGGCGCAGGCCCAGCTGCTCAGCGTTGTGCACGAGCTCGGTGCGAACGTGTTGTACGTCTTCGGCCGATCCCATCAGCTCGAAGCGGTACAGGTACGGCACGTTGCACTTGTGCGCGATCACGTCGCCCGCCAGGCAGTAATCGCGCCCGAAATTCGAGTTGCCGGCGGCGATGACGCCCCTGAGCAAGTCGCGGTTGCCTTTGTTATTCAGGAAGCGGATCACTTGCTTCGGCACCGGACGGGAATTCTCAGCGTCGGGCTGGTTCACCGATACGCCGCCACCATAGGTGGGGCACACGAGGACATAGGGTTCGTCGACCACCAGTGGCTCATCGTCCCGATAGATCGGGACGCGCTTCGCGGGAAGACCTAGCTTATCGACGAACCGGCGAGTGTTTTCAGTGACGGACGAGAAATACACAATGAGCATGTGCTCGCCTTTTCCTTCCAACCCTTCAGCTTGTGAACGCTAAAAGGAGTGTGTGATACGTGTGGCATGCGGCTGAGCGCATAAGGAAAGGCCACCTGCTTGTATAGAGTCGGCGGCCAGATTTCCAGATAGTGAGAACTTGTGCGCGGGGCGCGCAGCAGGTGCGCTGTCCGTGTGAGCGAAGCTACGCTGCAGCTTCGACCAGGGTGCGGATGCGCTCTGGGCGGAAACCGGACCAGTGCTCGCCGTCGACCTCGACGACCGGAGCCTGCAGGTAGCCGAGAGCCAGAACGTAGTCGCGAGCAGATTCGTCGAGGCTGATGTCCACGAGGTTGTACTCCAAGCCTGCCTTATCAAGAGCTTTCTTGGTTGCGGTGCACTGGACACATGCTGGCTTGGTGTAAACGGTAATGGACATCTGGCTTCCCTTTCAATCTCGCTGCAAACGCATCTTTGCCAGCGTTTCTCACTAGGTTTTATCTCAGTTTTCTGTCGTCTCCACTGTTCGTGGTGACAAGAAAAGACACTATACTTTGTGTCGTTTTATCGCAACTAACACTACATATAGTAGTTACAACCATGAAACTCCCAGGATGCACCAAGCGAGTTACCCACATGTAGTTCCCGCCTTGACGGATTGGCCCAGAGCGTCAACTTACATTCGTGAAATTTCCCCGGGAAACGCCGCACCTTCGGCGTGTCGTTCACCGGCCCGTAACCTTCGTCCCACGCTTTTGGGGGTACTAGCGTCCGGTTTGACTGCATTGCCAGCAGGGAAGCCAAGTCAGCCGGACACCGTCGAGCTGACACCCGCGTGAGCTGGCACAGCGGGAACAGTTGCCCACCACGAACCGCTACAACCAATTCCGCCGTATGATCACACCAACACGATGGCAATGGTTCAAAGCATGTGTGTCGTTGAACCCCAATTCAGCAGACACAACACGCACACTCATCGCTTGGCCGACGCGTTCTCCAAGTCCAGCCTAATCCTGATCGCTCAATAATTGAAACACACCGCTCACAACAACCTCCTAAATCAAGCGGTGTTGCAACGATCATCTGAACCTAAGCACACCTGCG
>NZ_KB902185.1 GCF_000379425.1 Corynebacterium lubricantis DSM 45231 | reverse complement strand
CGATATGATTGGGCGCGGAGGCCATCGTTGGTGTCCTTTCGAGGATGTGTAGGAGCTGAGTCGAAAGGTACCGCGGTGGTCTCCTTGCTGGTCGGCAGGGGGGGTTCACCAGGCGGTAGCTGTACACCACACTATTGGACGCAACCCCGAGGAACCACAATCGCGCGAGAGGTACTTCGATTTAGATTGGAAAAGGTCGCCGAAAACCTCGTAGACCCTAAGTTTTCAAGGATTAGGATCAACGAGGTTTTCTATCAAAATGGGTTCGGAAGCCCATCAAATGGCCATCGACGATTCGTGGAACGTTTTGGCACCACTCCTGGGAATCTTCGAAGCAAAAGCTCTCAGATTAACGAATCAATTCGTCAATAAGGTGAGCACCTAATCCGACTTCCTCATAGTGCTTCTTGCACAGTTCGATGTAATCAAACACATCAAAATGTCCAGTAACTTCACCCTCGTCATCTAGCCACAGTAAGGGCCCACGAACAATAAAGTGGGTCCGCATCGGCTCATCGGACTCATAGGCAACCAAAGTATGGGAGCCACCGGGCGTCTCATAGACAAAGGAGCCTGGCGTTGCAGTCCAGTCATACTCTAGGTATCCCCACTTGCCTGAAATTGTCCAAGCGAAAACTTCCCTCGGGTGATAGTGCCGATTGACTAGACCTGCATTTTTGCAGTACATCACGTCAGACCACATGTTGTCCTGAATGTTGATGAACAGTGGCCGAGACCAAGCAGTTTCAGAAAGTGGCGCATAGTATCGCTCATCGGCAAGTGAATCGGCATCTGGCAGGTGAATCTCAGGCAATGAACCTGGCTTCGAAGAGTTCGCAATTGGCTTAATATCGCGCCAAAATTCAGTAGTTGGTACTTCAGGCATAGTGTCCTCCATGTCGGTATCGAACGTGATGTACATCACCTTACCGAGTGAATTGATTCCCACACTGCCCGATTCAGACACCTCCTCTGTGAAATCCGGACGATATTAAAGATTCGCGATGAGGATCGATCCGATGGTTTTATGCGGAGGACAGAACCCAAGTTAAATACCGAGTGAACTTTTGTAACCCCTTGGGGTTAAGCACTTTAAAGTGTGTCCGGGATTTCGCGTTTCACAAGCTTGCGGGTCACTTATCAGCAATTAATAGCTCCGCAACAGCAATTCAACACACCTTAACCCACCCCAACAATCTCTTCTGCTACACCAACTCTGTTGTGTCATAGCAGTGACAACAAACCGACCACGCTGCCCAATCTGCAGCAACACCACGAAGAAGAATGGCACCACCAGCAAAGGCACTACTCGCTGGCGTTGCCGCGAATGCGGACACTCCTTTGTCCGCACCACTCAACACGATCATCCCCGAGCCGCAACTATGCGAACATTTATCTCCTGGATTACCGGAACTCGATCACTGACAGAACTCGCGAAAGACCACCATTGTCACCGCAACACCCTCAGCCGTAAGTTGACCTGGTGCTGGCGGATCACCACACCACCACCTGTCAATCCGTACCGGGTCTACGATCAACTTTTCCTTGACGCCACCTTCTTGGCCAGCGGATGCCTCCTGATCGCCTCAACCCGCACACACATCATCAACTGGTGTTGGGCGCGCACCGAAAACTCCGCAGCCTACCGAGAACTCATCACCACCATCCCAGCCCCACTTATGGCCGTCATTGACGGTGGTCAAGGTGCCTTATCCGCCATCACCACACTGTGGCCAACCACCACGATCCAACGCTGCCTTGTCCATGCCCAACGCGCCGCGCGCCGTCACACCACCAGCCGACCCCGGACCGAAGCTGGTCGCGCCATTTACCGCCTAGCGCTGAACCTGACAAAGGTCACGACCCTAGAGCAAGCCGCCGACTGGGCGATCCAACTGCACAATTACGGCTCTGTCTACAACCGCTGGCTCAACGAAAAAACCATCATCCACGACCCTGTCACCCGCCAGCACACACAGGTCTTTACCCACCAACGAGTCCGTGCAGCGTACAACAGCCTCCTGTCGCTCTACCGCCGAAAACTGCTGTTTAACTACCTCGCGCCACCGGCCGGAGCAATCGATCCCGATGGGTTCGCTTCCACCACCAACACCTTGGAAGGCGGATTCAACGCACCCATTAAAGAACTCGCCCGCCGCCACCGAGGACTATCACTACCGCATCAACGCACAGTCATCGATTGGTGGTTATACCTAAAAACCCACACTCCTGACGATCCTGTAGAAATCGCCAGGAGCCAGGCGTGGGGACAAGTCGCACTTTCCACGGCGCGAGACTTGCTCAACCACGAAAACACCCACCCCGATACACACGGAATCGGTGCACCTGCAGGCTACGACACCGGCATCGATTCCCGCTACCAACACTCACTCAGCATTCAAAAAGGATGGGTAGGTACCTGACCGCGCCCACAGACACGCCCGAAGCAGACACACATTTTGGTGCTTAACCCCACATCCCGACCCTGCAAACAAAAAGTGGCCCTGACCAGTATCTCTACTGATCAGGGCCACTAATCCATAAGAAGTTGGTAGCGGGGGCAGGATTCGAACCTACGACCTCTGGGTTATGAGCCCAGCGAGCTACCGAGCTGCTCCACCCCGCGTCGGGTGTCTTCTTTAATTTTCACCTGCTGCCTTACTGGGCAACGAGATGTAACTATACCCACGATGCCCATAAAGGCCAAATCCCCTGCTAGGAAGTGATTTCCTTGCAGGGGACCTGCCCGGATGGCTACCTAAGTTCTACCTTAAGTTCACGCCACTTAATGTCTTACTGGCCTTGGTATGCCTCCACGGCACGATCCAGCTCATCGAGTGCTCGGCCGTACTCCTCGAAGGAGCCATCCTGCGCTTCTTCGATTCCGCGCAGGGCTTCGTCGATACGCTGCATTGCCTCGTCCGTATTGGCAGGAGCAGCTGGAGCCTCGGACGCCGGTGCATCTTCTTCCGCTGGGGCCTGATCGGCGTTGTCTGCAGGCTGAGTATCGCCGTTTTCGTCAACCACGTTGATCTCCTGGGCTGCCGCTGCGTCAATGCCCACCTGCTCAAGAGCCTGGGAAATAGTCGGCGCGTAGCCAACTCCACCCTTGTAGAACACCAGCACACGAAGCAGCTTCGGGAACGCCGAGGACTGGTCCTTGCGCTGCGAGTAGATCGGCTCGACGTAGAGGATCTCTCCGTTAGCGACCGGAAGGGCCAACAGGTTACCGTTGTGCAGATCGTTGGTGCCTTCCCACAGCGTGCGGTCACGGGCAACCTGGTCGGAAGACATCATCGCGTCCTGGACCTGACGAGGACCCTGTGTCTGGGTATTCGTTGGCAGCGCGCGCACGGTCATTTGACCGTAGTTGTGAGGATCCGAGGTCACCGACATGTGCGCAGACAAGAACTCGCGGTTCAGGCCACGGTATGGGGTCACCAGCTGGAAGGTAGCTTCGCCACCATTCTCAGGATCCGCAGCCACAACATAGTACGGCGGCTGGTTCAATTCTTGGTTGCCGTCAGCTGCGGTTGGATCGTTAGGAACCGACCAGAACGCGTCGTTGTTGAAGAACACACCTGGATCGTCGACGTGGTAACGCGCCAGCAATTCACGCTGCACCTTAAACATGTCCTCTGGGTAGCGCAGGTGCTCGTTGAGCTCGTCGGAAATCTCGCTCTTTGGCTGGACCGTGCCTGGGAAGACACCCATCCACGCCTTGAGAACTGGATCTTCCTCATCGAACTCATACAGAGTGACAGTGCCGTCGTAGGCATCAACTGTCGCTTTGACGGAATTGCGGATGTAGCCCACTTCGTTGGAGATCAAACGCTGAGTGGTGCCGTCTGGATTCAGGGCATCCTGGGTGGTTTCCGTCAGCGAAGTCCGGGTGGAATATGGCAGCGCCGACAGCGTGGTGTAGCCATCGACGACCCACTTCACGCTGCCATCGATCACAGCTGGGTAAGTCTTGGAATCGGTGGTCAGCCACGGTGCGACTTTCTCCACGCGCTCGCGTGGGTCACGGTCGTAGATGATCTTCGAATCAGAGCCGACACGATCCGACAGGATCATGTTCATTTCCTGGTACTTCAGCGCGTAGGCAGCCCGGTTGATCGGGTTGCCCACGTTCACGCCACCTTCTCCGTCGTAAGTGTACGAGGAGTTATCGGTGTCGTACTCGACTGGGCCAAGACCGGTGTCGCCGACGATAGCGTAGTCCATGCCGTCGTCCGCGGACGCGATCACTGGGCCGTAGTAGATACGTGGCTGATCCGCATGGATGCCGAGCTGCTCTGCTTCTTCACTCTCTGCCGCACGAGCATTGGACTGCAGGTCGGAGACAGTAAAGACTGGGAAGCCACCGCGGGTCGAGCCAGCATCCTGTGCAGCCTCGTCGACGGTGTTCGCCTGAGCTGCGACGAAACCGTTGCCGTGGGTGTACACGGTGTGGCGGTTAATCCAGTCCTGCTGGTTTTCAGACAGGGCGTTCGGATCCATCTCGCGGGCAGCAACAACGAAGTCGCGCATTTCGCCGTCAACCTCGTAGCGATCCATCGCCAGGGTGTCAGGGAAACCGTAGAAGTTACGCAGCTGCTGATTCTGGGTAAACGTTGGTGCCAGAATGTCAGGGTCAAGTAGGCGAATATTTGAGATGGTTGGTGCGTCCTGAGCAACCTCCTCGTTAGAGACGTTTTCGGTACCCCAGTTTTCTTGGTAGGTCACCTTGTCGTCGGTCAAACCATACGCTTCGCGCGTTGCCTGGA
Organism: Corynebacterium lubricantis DSM 45231; assembly: GCF_000379425.1. Lineage (GTDB taxonomy): Bacteria > Actinomycetota > Actinomycetes > Mycobacteriales > Mycobacteriaceae > Corynebacterium > Corynebacterium lubricantis. Next base: position 82,309 of record NZ_KB902185.1, on the reverse strand, counting down.
TATTGCGCTCAATGTATTCAGATTCCTTCGCCTGACGGTTAGGAACAACGGAGAACTGCTCCATCAGCACCGGCCAACCCTGGCCGATCACAAGAGCGGAAACCACCATCAAGATCACGGCAAGCACAGGAACGCGCAGATCGTTGTACACAATTGCCAGGAAGAAAGCGATGGCCACAACCACAGCGATAATCATCAAAATGATCTTCGCAGGCAGCTGCGCATTGATATCGGTGTAGGAACCACCCGTGAAGATATCGTTTTCTCCGTAGAGCAGCGTGTAGCGCTCGAGCCAGTACTGAGCGGCCTGTACCAGCATCCACAGGCCACCTGTGACTGCCAACTGGATACGAGCGGCCTTAGAAATATGGCCCTTGATTCCTGCGGCTTGGTTGCCAATGCGAATTCCGCCGAGCAGGTAGTGACCCACGAGGGCGACGATGAAGGCAATAATGAGCAGGATCGAGAGCGTGCTGACAATCATGTTCAAGCCAGGCAGCGTAAAGGCATAGAAGCCCAAGTCGCGGCCGAACTGAGCGTCGGTCTGGCCGAAGCTTTCACCGTTCATCCACAGCAAAACGGTGCGCCAGTTTCCCTGGCCGATGAAGCCGGCGATGACACCAACAACGATGGGAACCCACAGCAAAAGGCTCTTCACACCGGATTCGATGCTCGCGCGGTACTGCGCCATCGGCGAGTTTGGATCCATGAAAGTGGAATCCGATTGGCGGCCACGCCACGCGAATCGCGCTGCCACATACGTAATGAGACCCGCAACCAGGCCGAAAATAACAAATAAGATAATCCGAGCGAAAATCACGGAGGAAAACACACCGCGGTAATCAAGCTCGCCGAACCACAGCCAGTCTGTGTACAGACCAACTCCCATCGGCAAGAGCAGCAATAGTGCTGCAATGACTACCACTGCGATCATCAATTTATTTGATGGTCTCCTGATAGGTTGCTGAGGATTAGTTAGGCCTGTAGCCAAAACCATGCTCCTTAAGAAATAGTTGTGCAAGAAGGCGTATAGTCTTCTACTCTAAATTGTCCAACGTTAGTTTGACCAGAAGGGTTCCCGTTGTCTGATTCCCCCACCCAAAAAGCGCTCAATAAGGCGATGATGGAAGCTGTTGAGTTCGTTCACTCGGAGGGCTGGGATGCCTCTCCTACCCTGTTCGCACTCGTTCCAACTTCGCTCCTGATCGACCACATCGAAACCCTCGATGGGGAAGAAAAGGCTCCATTGACGCTGGTGGTCCAAGATAATCTGCCTGATTCCATCCTGCCAGGTTCAGAAGAATTAGCTGAATATGTGTCACGCATCGCATGGCCTCGCGAGGTCGCGGGGGTGGTGCTCGCCCAGGAAATTAAGTTCAAGGATGCATCCACCCCCGAGGAGAGTCCGCGTCCGGCCCGCTTGATCTCAGGAGTGCTTCGCGACGAAGAGGTGGATCTCACCTTGCTGCAGATCCGCCCTACGGAAGAGGAATTGGAAGCAGCTGGACCTTTTGCCGAAGATGAGATCTCCCTGCGCGGCGGCCCAGACGTAGCCCCGGGCATTATTGCTGCTCTGCGCTACGGTCTAGAGCAGGATCCTGAAGAGATGGTTTAGGATAAGTAGAGCTTTCAAAATCCCACCCCACCCTTCAGGAGTGAAACGTGCACCGCACCAAACTGACTCGCATTACGGCAAGCCTGGCCTCAGGCATCATTGCCGCCAGCCTGCTCGTTGCGTGCGGGAACAACGACGAGCCGGATGATTCCGCGCAACCTACTCCTGCAGAGCCGACGACTTCGGCTTCGCCGACGGAGGCAACGGAAACGGAATCACCAACCTCGACGGAGACTTCCACTTCGAAATCAAGCACAACCAGCACGTCGGAAACCACGCGCAATTCCACCGCGTCGGAGCGCGACGACGAAGCAGCCAGCGACGAAATCTTGGCGCAAGTCAAGGAGACCTTCGCCCCGCTGGCACCAGAATCTTTCTTTGATGGGTTTGTTACCTGTTCGGAGTCCGGCATCTCCGGATCTTATGATTGCGCTGGCCCTGAGGTGGGACAGTTCCAATTCTTCGATTCAGATTCGAAGGCCGCGTCGACCACCCAGTTGCTCACAGAACTGCGCAGCTCCCGCGTTGTCGAAGACACCGGACGAAAGGTAGTCGGCTGGTCCACACTGGGCACCACGGCCGTGATCACTGTCGTCGACAATGACGAAGGCCTGGTGATGCAGCAAATGATCTCCTCCGATCAAGAGGACCCAGAAGAGCGCATATACGAACTCGGTTTGTCTACCAAGGCTGCCTCGACAACCGAACGCGAAGCAGACGACAAGGCAGCTCAGGTCGACGCGGCCTAGGCAAACTAGCGGCAGGTAGCAACCTCGTCGCCGTTTGCAAAGGCCTCCATCGCCGTCACCGCGTCATCAAGAGTATTGACCGAGGCGATGACCATATCGCCGGTGTCCGAGCTCAATGCGTTGGCACAATTGTCGGCTGGGGCGAGGAAGAGTTCCGCTCCGGCTTCCTTCGCGGCGATGACCTTGTGCTCGACCCCGCCGACAGGTCCGACGGTGCCATCTTCCGAAATCGTGCCGGATCCGGCGACGAACTTCCCGCCGTTGAGCTCCCCATCCGAGAGTTTGTCAATCACGGCCAGCGAGAAGATCATACCGGCCGACGGCCCACCAATGTCGTTCAGGTTGTAACTCACACTCACATCATCGGCAGGCTCCGACGTCATGGTGATACCCAGCAGTGGGATTGATGGATCTTCTGGGTGCTCCCCGAGCGCAATGATTTCGGTGAGCCTTTCGTCGCCACGCGAAATGCCGAGCTCGACCGTGTCGCCGGGCGCCTTCGCGCGCACGATCTCCTGGACCTTGCCTGGCTGGGTGACATCGGCACCGTCGACCGACGTGATGATGTCGTTGGCCTGGATGACGCCATCCGCGGCTGAGTCCTCGACCGTGTCGTGGACGACCACCAAGGTTGGCCGACCGAGGTAGTTCATCGCGGCGACGGTGGCCGACGCCTCGGAAGAAACGAAGGCTTCCTCATTGCTTTGCTGCATTTCCTCCTCGGACACGTTCGGAGGGATGATCTGCTCGATGGGGACGAGGGAATCGTCGGTAAGCAACCACCGGCCCAGCGCCTGTGCCAACGTCATGTTGGTGCGCACCGACACCGTGGTCATGTTGAGGTTGCCGGAGGTCTGGTCGGTCTCGGCACCGTCGATCTGGATCACGGGTTCGCCGTCGACATCGCCGAGCGTGTTAAAAGTCGGACCCGGCCCCTGGGCTGCGTACGGCACCGTCAAGCTGATGTCGGTTCCCGGGATTCGATCCACGGTAACTAAACCGGCCAGCAATACCACTGGGATCGCTCCCCACGTGATCGTGGACAGTCGTCTTTTTCTTCTCGTGCTCTTCGAGTCTGGGCCAGTCACACCCAAGTACCTTACGCTGTTCGCTCTGAGCGTTACAGTCGCCATGGCTTGTTTAGGGTCGCGGACTGTAGTCTTGATTCTATGAGTAACGGATTCGGTTTCTCCTTCCCCAATGATGGACGCGACGACGATGATGACAAAAACCGCAAGGACGGTAATGGTCAGAACCCTTACGAGGGGTTTGGCTTCGGCACGGGCCAAGGTGGGTTAGGCGATATCCTGAACCAGTTTGGCCAGATGCTCTCCGGTATGGGGGATTCCATGAATTCCTCCGACAGCAAGAATGCCGTGAATTATGACATGGCTGAGCGCATTGCTCGCCAGCAAATCGGCCAGGCAAAGCAGGTGTCTTCCGGTGATCGTAACGCCGTCGAAGAATCTGTCCGCTTGGCGGATCTGTGGCTCAACGACGCCACTGACCTGCCTACCGCCGAGGGCCGCGTCGAGGCGTGGAACCCCGAGGAGTGGGTCTCTAATACCCTTCCGATGTGGAAGCGTTTAGTTAACCCTGTCGCCGAGCAGATGAACCGTGCGCACTTAGAATCGATGCCCGAGGAAGCCCGCGAGATGCTGGGCCCCATGGCGCAGATGATGAGCCAGATGAACGCCATGAACTTTGGCATGCAGCTTGGCCATGCACTCGGAGATCTAGCCAAGCAGGCGCTGAGCGGTTCTGATTTCGGCCTCCCCACTGCGCCAACTGGCACCACGGCTGTGCTGCCGAATAATGTTGCGCAGATCTCCAAGGACTTAAATGTTCCAGGCCAGGAGATCTTAGTGTACATCGCAGCGCGCGAAGTGGCTCGCCAGCGCCTGTTTAAGCACGTTCCTTGGTTAACTGAGCGGATCGTGTCCTCCGTCGAGGAATACGCCAACGGCCTAGAGATTGATACTTCTAATATCGAGGAAGCCGCGCGTGGCCTTAACCTCGAGTCCGGCGACCCGCAGGCGATCCAGGATGCACTTAGCCAGATGCAGGGCATGGACATGACCCCGAAGATCTCCTCTCGCAATGCGGTAGCCACCGCGCGTCTGGAGACGTTGCTGGCACTCGTCGAAGGCTGGGTCGATATCGTTGTCACCGAGGCTTTGAAGGATCGTTTCCCTTCCGAGGCCGCGATGAGCGAGGCGTGGCGTCGTCGCCGTGCCACCGGCGGTTCCGCAGAACGCGCGATCTCGCAGGTAGTCGGTATCGAGGTCCAAGCACCTCGCGCTGAGCAGGCCGCCGAGCTGTGGCGCCGTGCCACCCAAGCGGTCGGCGGCGAGCGACGCGACAAGGTCTGGGACCACCCAGATTTCCTGCCTTCCGCCGATCAGTTGGAGAATCCAGCGTCGTTCATTGATGCGCTTCTCGACGATGAGCCGGACACCAAGTTCGACGAGGAAATTGCCAAGCTCGAGGAGATGCTCCGCAATGAGCCGGGCATCGACGAGCGCGAGGAAGGCGACGGCAAGGACGACGGTAGCCAGGACGGAACCGAACTCTAGTCTCCGTACCGCTGGTATGCCTCTAAGTAGCCCTTCGCCCGCTCGGCGAGGGGCGCTTTGTCTGCCCAGACCCAAAACTCTGGGCCGTGGCCAGCGATAAATGTGTGCGTGAGCTCGTGAACAAGGACCGAATCCACCACATAGTCAGGCACGTTCTTCAGTCGGTCGCTGATCCGGATGTCGCCAGTAGAAATGGTGCATGAGCCCCAGCGGGCATTTTGATTACTCACCCACCGGATCGACCCCACCGTGGCTTTGCCCTCCAGAACCTCCTCATTGAGGCGGTGCGCGCGCCTTTGCAGGTCCTCGTCGCTGCTGTGCGACGAGCGGCGCTTCTTCGACAACTTCGCCAGCATCTCATCAACCGCGGCTTGTTCCTGCGCCTTGCTAAAGGTCGCCGGGATGCGCACCTCGATGACGCCTCCGACCTCGCGCGCCTGAATCGTCCGGCGACGCTTCGCAGATCGGATGACAGAAACCCTGGGAACCTTCGGCATGACAGTCGATTCTAGCTGTGGTGCAATAGGGCTTAAAAGGGGGGAAAGTTCTGTGTCTTCTGTGCGCTCACATCATCCACCACGCCTCGTGCTCGCCAGCGGTGTCAACATCATCGTGCGCGATGCCACCCACATCCAATTCGGCCTCGACGCCACGCGCACCGGGGTGTTGGAGTCCCCGCTGGCACCGACGCTCGCCTTGCTCCTGCGCACACTCTCCACACCAATCGCGCGGCCTTTAGCCGTCGCGGAGTTCGCCGCGCGCACCGGAGCATCGAATGAGACCATCGAGTCGCTTTTCGACGAGCTGCTGTCCTTCAAAGTGCTCATCGCACCCAATAGCCACACCGTCTATCTCATCGGCTCCTCCCCTCTCGCAGTAGAAATCAGCGCGCAGCTCCACGACCTTGGCTTTCAGGTGCGTCGCCCTGCCCGCGGTGAAACCGATTCCGCTTTTCTGGCCCAAATCGACCCGGCGAATCCCGTCTTGCTCGTGGATCGGCTCGGACACAGCCGTTCGTTGGCGGCCACGTTGACAAAGCTCGCACCGAATTCACTTCCGGTCACACTTTTCGATCACCGGGCGATGGTGGGTCCTGCCCGCATTCAGGGCCACGGGCCTTGTCTGTTGTGTGTGCAGCTTGAGTTAACAAACATTGATAAGCTCTGGCACCACGTCTCCGCACAGTTACCCGGCGGGCCGGAACGCGCCGATCCCACCGTTGTTGCTGCTGCCGCCGCGGAGACCGTGGGTTTCGTGCGTCGCATGCTGGATGAACAGGTCCCACCTGGAATCGTCGTCAAGCGACCGCGACCTGGAGATTATGTCCTGCTTGACCCCTTCGTGGAGCCGTCGCGCGAGGTCGATACTATGGCTGCCAGCGCGGTGTGCCCGGTGTGCCTGCAAGAGCGCCACGCTAGCGGAATCGGTTGAGAACCTCGAGGACACCCTCGCCGTAGTTGTCCACCTTCGCCGGTCCGATGCCTGAAATGTCGAGGAGTTCGGTCGCGTTACGAGGCATGGCCTCGGCGATAGACATCAAGGTCGCGTCGGTAAAGACCATGAAGGCGGGCTGACCAAACTGCTTCGATTCGCTTAAGCGCCACTGCTTGAGGGCGAAGAACACATCCTCGTTGTAGCCGAGTTCGCAGTCCTCGTGGCGGCCGAGGCTCTTCTCCGCAGGGGTGTCCAGCGGGAAGCCGCACACGCGGCACGACTTCGCCCGCTTGAGGCGCTCGGGCGATTTCTCCACCTCAAGCTCCGGGGCGATCCCGTCGAGGAAGCGGGAGCGCTTCCGCGACTTGTTGCCGCCTTCCTGCCTGGCCAGCGCCCATGACAAATGTAGGTGGATGCGGGCACGCGTCACGCCAACGTAAAAGAGTCGGCGCTCCTCCTCGATCTGTTCGTCCCCGGCTTTAACCGCGTGCGAAATGGGCAGCGTGTTCTCCACCAGGCCAACGAGGAACACTGCGTCCCACTCGAGGCCCTTGGCGGCGTGGAGGCTGGCAAGCGTCACCCCGTCAACGGATGGTGGCTGCTTGGATTCCGCGCGACGTTGCAGCGATGCCAACACGTCGTTGAGAGTGCTGGCCTCGCCGGAGCGTTCGATCTGCTCGATGAGATCGACGAGTGCGCCAAGTGTTTGCCAACGCTCGCGGGCTTGGGCACCCTGAGGTTCTGTCGGTGTCAGCCCGAGCGGGGCGAACGCGGCGCGCGCCACTGCAACCGGGGACTCCCCCGGATCAGTCCGGCGTGCAACAGAGATCAGCGAATTAATGGCCTCGCGGATTTCGGGGCGCTTGAAGAAGCCCTCTCCCCCGCGGACCTGATAGAGAATTCCCGCATCGGCGAGCGCTTGTTCAAACGCGGCGGACTGTGCGTTGATGCGGTAGAGCACGGCGATCTCGCGGGCGGGCACACCCTCGTTGAGCAGTGAGAGGATCTTGCCGGCGACTTCGCGAGCCTCGGTCGGTTCGTCGTCGTAGGCGTTGAAGGTCGGCTGCGGTCCGTGCTCGCGCATGCCTTGAAGCTCGAGCCGGGTGCCGGCCACACGACCCTTGGCTTGTCCGATGACGGTATTTGCCAGGTGGGTGATCTCGGGTGTGGAACGGTAGTCGCGCTGGAGCTTGACCACGGTGGCATTCGGGTAGGTGCGCGAGAAATTCAGCAGGTAGTTCGGGGTCGCTCCGGTAAAGGAGTAAATCGTCTGGTTCGCGTCACCCACCACCGTCAAATCGTCGCGCTCGCCTAACCAGGCTTCGAGGACGCGTTGCTGCAGCGGGGTGACGTCCTGGTACTCGTCGACAAGAAAGGTGCGGTACTGGCTGCGGAATTCCTCGGCCACCGCCGGGGCGTTCTCGAGTGCACCCGCGACGTGGAGGAGGAGGTCGTCGAAGTCGAGGAGCATGCCCTCCGAGCTCGTCTTGGCGTCCTCGTACATGCGGAAGACCTCGCCGACTTTCTTCGCCTCCACTGGTGGAGTGCGGTGATAGTCGTCGACCTTGTCAGCGTAGGTTTCGGGCGTGATGAGCGTGGCTTTGGCCCACTCAATTTCACCAAGCAAGTCGCGGACGGTTTCCTTGTTCGAGCTCAATCCGGCGGAGTGCGCGGCCCTGGCGACGAGCGGGAACTTATTGTCCAGCAACCGCCATGGCAGGTCTCCTGCCACTTGGGGCCAGAAGTAGCGCAGCTGGCGCAATGCAGCCGCGTGGAAGGTGCGTGCCTGCACCCCGCCGATACCCATGGTGCGCAGGCGATCGCGCATTTCTCCTGCCGCGCGCGAGGTGAACGTCACCGCAAGCACCCGGTTGGGAGAGGTATGGCCCTGGTCGATCAAGTGGGCGATGCGGTAGGTGATGGTGCGTGTTTTACCCGTACCGGCACCCGCCAGGATGCACACCGGACCGCGCGGAGCAGTGGCGGCGACCCGCTGATCGTCGTCAAGGAGATCGAGGTCGATCACTTACACATTCCCTTCACTTCGAATTTCATAGTTGCCCGCACGCCAGTTCTCAATCAAGGTCCGCGCCAACGAACCGGGCATGGGCAGCGTCAAGGAATTGAGGTCATCGCGGGTTGCCCACAAGATATCGCCCAATTCCCCATCGGTCTCGCCCGAGGGTTCCTCGTCTGACAAGGAGGCATAGAACCCCATCATCAGCGACCCCGACATGGCCCAGGGCTGGGAGCCGAAGTAGGTCGGGTGCTGCGCGTGATAGCCGGTTTCCTCGAAGACCTCACGGATGAACGCCTCTTCTAGGCTTTCGCCATGTTCCACGTAGCCGGCGATGCACGAGTAGAAACCTGGTCGGTGCCGATTTTCCCCCAGCAAAATGGAATCGCGGTGCTCATGGACCACCACGCCGATCACCGCCGGGTCGAGGCGCGGAAAAATCGGGAACTCGCGTGCGCCTTGAGACACGAAGCCAGCCTCGTCGAAATCAACTGGGGAGCCGTCGCGTGGGTCAAATAGCGCCCGCTCGCGGTTGGCTAAGAGGGCGACAGCGCGAGCGATCGTCCGGTCCTCGGCGAAATTGCGGGCGTAGCCAATCCCGTTGAGCGCCACGTCCTTGACCACGGCTCGGGGCACGCGCACAGCGAAAATATCATCCTGGACGCGAATGGCATGGCCGAGGCCGGATCCTTGTACCGCCGTGATGTAGAGCGGCTGGCGGTCCATGTCCAGGGGGAAGGCGCCCGTCTCGTCGAGAAGAAGTAGTTTGGCCATTAGTCGCGGGGCACCTCCGTCGCACCTGGGGAGTAGCGAATATACAGCAGACGATCGCCCGGTTCCACCGTCTCCGCCTCGGGGGAATCAATGCGGTAGAGCTCACCGGAGCGCACCACACCCAGCACAATATCGGCCAGGTGACGTGGGTTCGCGCCTACCTCGTCGTCGGCAATAGCGCGTTCAGCCACCGCGAAGCCCTCGTCGGGGCTGAGCAGGTCCTCCATCATCTCCACCACTGTCGGTGTCACCGTGGCCAGACCCAACAGGCGACCTGCGGTCTCGGAGGAGATCACCACCGAGTCCGCGCCGGACTGCTTGAGCAGGTGCTGATTCTCGCTCTCACGCACACTGGCCACGATCATCACCGATGGCGCGAGTTCGCGCACCGACAGGGTGACCAGCACGGCGGTGTCATCGGAGGACGTTGCAACGACCACAGACCGCGCCCTAGTCACACCCGCGATCTTCAACACGTCCGATTTCGTGCCGTTACCGTGCACGGTAACTAAGCCTTCGGTTTCGGCGCGACGCAGGCCCTCCTTATTCGTGTCCACCACGACAATCTGGCCGGGGTTGACGCCGTCGGCGACGAGCGCGTCCACAGCAGAACGGCCCTTGGTGCCATAACCAATGATGATGGTGTGGTTGCGCACTGTTTTCCTCCAACGCTGAATTTGCAAAGTCTTACGGGAATCTTCGGTGAGCACCGCGAGTGTCGTACCGACCAGAAGCATCAGGAAGGCGATGCGGGCCGGGGTAATGATCACAATATTGACGAACCGAGCGCCCTGAGTCACCGGGGCAATATCGCCGTAGCCGGTCGTAGAGAGCGAGACCGCCGAGTAGTACACGGCATCCAGGAAGGTCAGATCCTCGGAGTAGCCGTCCTTGTCCAAGTACACAACGACAGACACCAGCACCATCAGCGCGGCCGCCCACAAAAACCTACGGAAGATGAGACCCCAGGGGCTGGCCGCGAGTTGCTCGGGGATATTAATCACGCCCAGCAAAGCGTGGTCCGGCAATTCCGTCAGCTCTAAATCGCCGCGGAAACGAGGCCGGAGTCGGTTAAATGCGCTCACACCTTAGAGTCCCTTCTTACTAGATTCTGCACTGAACTCTAGTAGCTTTTCCAACTCTTTCTGATTCGGTAGGTCTTGTGGCGCGAAATCCTTGTCCGTGCGGACATAGTAAAACGCCGCGCGCACCGGCTTCCCGTCGTCGGCAATGCGCCGCCACGCCTCCTGATACACGGCCAACTGGATCTTCGCGGTCTCCATCTGTGAGCCGATCGGTTGCTGACCAGTTTTCCAGTCCACCACCCACCACTCTTCCTGTCCATCGACCGTGACCGAGAAAACGGCGTCTATGCGACCGCGCACCACCGAATTGCCCAGCGCGATCTCAAAGGGATGCTCAACGAAGCGCGGCGTGCGCTTCGCCCAGTGGCTCTGCTCGAACGAGGCCTTGAGCTGCGCCAATGTTGCCTCATCCACATCGGCATCGTCGCTGCCAGGCAATTCATCCTCGGTGAGCAAGGGGCTCGCACCGTAGAAATCTTCGAGCCACTCGTGGAACGCGGTGCCGCGCTTGGCATAGGAATTCGGCTTAAATGGCACAGGTCGCCGTGCCCGGCGCGCGAACTGCTCCGGGCTGGCGTGGATGGCCACCACGTCCGAGGCTGTCAGCTCACCCGGCAGTTCCACCGCGAGCTCCGCCGCCGAGAGCGCTGCGTGTTCCTCGATCAGCGCCGTCGTGTCGCGCTCCCAGAGGTCAAAGAGCTCGCCCCGCGCGTGCTCAGGGAGTGTGGTCTGCGCGTCGTCGACACGCGATGCGGCCTCGAGAGCTTGCTTGTCGACGAACGACTGCGGCCATGTGCCCACCTCTGGGGCGCGGGCAGCGCCCTTTTCTGCGTCGTCTCCGTCAGTGGTACTCCACGCGATGATGCAGTCTTCGGGAACGATCTGGGAGAGCTTCTCGAAAGGCTCGTATGGTTTGACCGCCTTGGCTCCTGTCCCGCTGTGGCTCGAACCTGTGATTAAGAGCTTGCGCTCGGAGCGCGTCAGGGCGACGTAAAACAGGCGATAGTTTTCCTCCGCGACGTCACCGCGCTGGTCTGTGATGAATTCTTTACAGAGTTTCTCGAATTCGGTTCGGTCCCCTGCTGCCTCGAAGACGTCGAAGGAATCGGGTGTTAGGCGCTTGATCTGAGTCAGGAATGTCTCGGCCTTGGCAGCGTAGGTGCCAGCGTCCGCGTGTGCCACGACGACGGTGTCCCACTCCAGGCCCTTCGCCTTGTGCGCGGTCAGGATCTGGACGCGGTCGGTGCGCACGGTGACGGTGCCAGGGGCTAGGCCGTCTTCGTGCTCGCGGGCCAACTCGAAGTAATCCAGCAGACCGTCGAGGCTGGCGCCGGAGAAGCCGGCCACTTCGTCGGCGAGCTTGTCGAGGTGAACTGTGCCTGTGGTGCTCGGGCGCGCTAAGACTTCGGTGCGGATCCCGAAAACGGAGATGATATCGGCGAAGATGTCCGTAAGTGGTTTGCCCAAAGAATGAGTGCGCAGGTAGCGCAACTTCGAGGCCAGGGTGCGCAGGCGAGCTAGGCCTTGCGTGCTGTAGCGCTCCGGCTCACCGAGGTCGGCGATCGCATCGGTCAGGCCAGCAGCTGCCTCCCCGCTGGCGGTGGCGTCACTGCCTTCTTGCACGAGCTGTTCAAGTTGTGCGCGCAGGGCATCGAGCGGGTCTGCAGGGGTATCCAGCTGCGTGGAGTCTCGCTCCTCTGCCCTGCCAGTAAGGTTGTGTGCACGCCCGGCGAGCGCGACGATATCGTTCAATCCGAGCCCAACCGCCGGGCCCGCGAGGATGCGCAGGGCTGCCTGGGAGTCCTCGGGGCGGATCAGCATCGTGGCAATGGCGACGACATCTGCGACCTCGGGTACGTCGAGGAGACCTGATAGACCCACGATTTCGTAGGGCACTCCCCGCTCTTCCAAAGCTTCGGCGATGGGCTGCGAGTGCTTGTTCTTGCGCACAAGCACGGCCGCGGAGAACTCGTCGCCGGCGCTGAACTGGGCTGCGAGCTCGTCGGCGATGTAGGCGACTTCCTCGTCCTTATGTGAGAAGAACCCCAGGCGGACATCGCCTGTGCCTGGTTCTGGGCGCGATTCTAAGCGGGCTACGGTGCGGTTTTTCGGATCGGAACCTAGAACGTCATCGGAAACGGCATTGGCGAGTTCCAAGACCTCGGGCGGGTTGCGCCACGAGGTGGTCAGTTCCTTCTTCGGCGCCTCCTCCCCTCCGACTGGCGGGAAGTCGTGGACGAAGGCCTGGAGGTTTTCCGCAGTGGCGCCGCGCCACCCGTAGATGGCCTGCATGGGATCGCCCACCGCGGTCACAGTCAGCGGGCGAGATTCTCCACCATTGGTTGCGCTCTCCTCCTCGTCGCGGCGCTGGCCATAGAGACTGCGCAATAACACGCGCTGCGCATGCGAGGTGTCCTGGTATTCATCCAACATGACCACCCGGAACCGCCTGCGCTGCGATGCGCCGACGTACGGGTGATCATGGGCAAGCCTGGCCGCTACCGACATCTGTTCGTTGAAGGTCACGACCCCGCGCTTGTGCAGCTCCGCCTTGAGCTCGTCAAGCAAGGGCAGGTAGTCCAGGCGCTGCAACTGGGCCTTGCGCCATTTCTCCATATCCTTGGTGAAATCGTCTTTTCGAGCCCTCGGACCTTTTGGCAAGGACTCGGTCTCCGCGATGAACGTATGCGCATCATCAGCGACCCGCTCGGCCGTAGCCAGCCCGTTGCCCATCTCGGTGACCAAATCCAGCAGGTGTGAGGTGGCAGTGTTCACTTCGGGGCCTCCGCGCAGGTCACCCGTGTAGTTCATGACAACGTCGCGGGCGATGGAGTGCAGCTCCGCAGCCGTGATCAGCCGCGAATCCGGCTCAACGGGCACCAAGAGGCCATACTCGCGCACGAGATCGGCGGCATAGGCATCATAGGTGGATACCGTGGGCGCGATGACGGTGAGTGCCTCGCCTAATTCGCCTGTCGGGTCAAGGCGGCGCACCAGATCAGAGTTGGCGGCCAACGTGGCCAGCCTGTCGCGGATCCTGCGCCCCAATTCCTGGGCTGCCTTGCGGGTGAACGTGAGGCCTAAGACTTCTTCAGGGCGGGCGTAGCCATTGGCGACGAGCCACACCACGCGTGAAGCCATGGTTTCGGTCTTGCCCGCACCGGCACCGGCAACCACGAGCAGTGGGCCGGGTTGCGCGCCGATGACATCGGCTTGCTGGTCGGTAGGGGGAAACTTTTGGCCGAGGAATCCCGACAGGACTTTAGGTGACATATCAGCCATGGGTGACGTCTCCTCCTTCTGGTTGGACTGGGCACACGTGGCGCACAGGGCAATAAGTGCAATGGGGACCCGTCTTCGCAGTCAGCGTCGGGCCAGTCAGTTCTGCGGGCAGGGGTGTAATCGCGGTCAAAAACTCCTCGAGTTCCTCCGGCGACTTTTTCGCTTGCTCCCTAGTGGTGATCCCCACCGAATCGGTTGCGGGATACACCAGGGTCGCACCTCCTACGCTGATGGGCTCTTCGCCGGGCCCCGCGGTGTCCACGCCATCGTCGCGAAGCACTCCGCGAGACAGCGCTAACTGGTACGCGAACAACTGCGCATTAGCCGCAGTGTCGTCCTTCGAGGGCGCGGATTTACCGGTCTTCAGATCGACAATGACGGCATCACCGGAGCCCTCGCGTTCCAGCCGGTCCATGCGCCCGCGGATTCTCACGTCCTCGGACAGGGTCACGTCGACGTTAATCTCGGTACCGACCAGCTCATAGGCCTTGCGGGACTGAATGATCCACTGATTGGAGCGCTGCAACAGCTGATCGAACTTTTCGGTATCCGATTCTTCCTTCCAGGCAGGAACGTTGCGGATTTCCTTATATGCATCCACCGTGTCCCGGCGCGCCAATTCTTCATCGACGCCCTTGGCGAGCGACTCAAAATAGGCATGCGCCATGGAACCGCGCACCATAGCAACGGTGTTCGGGGTCTGCAGCGCCCTGCCGAGCACATCCTGCAAGGGGCAAGCCAACAACCCCTCGATGCGCGAGGGCGACAGGGAGCGCGGAACGTCAATCGGCTCATCCGTCGAGGGCACAGTTGTGGTGTACCACTGTGCCGGATCGGCGCCCGCGACACCCTCCTGAGCCAATCGCGCAAGTTGCCGGGCAGCCTGATTCTTCGTTGCCTCCGAGCCCGCGGGGTCCGCTGCAGCTCGACGCAGTTCCGCAAGCAGCTCGTCCTTCGAGAGCACCCGGAAGGTGGAATATCCCTCCCCGGGCGCATCCGCGGTGGTTTGGGTCTGGGCTTTGTCCACGACCTCGACTGTGAGTTCGTGGCGCTGACAAAACTCCTCGATGAACCGAGAGGGCTCGCGGGCCTCATCCTCGTCGGGGGCGTTGACTGAGGTCACCACCACTTCTTCCGTGGCACGCGTGGTGGCCACATAGAATAGTCGCCGCTCTTCCTTAAGGCGGTCAGCGCTGTGCGAGACCGGGAGGTTCGGGTCGATGTCGCGGTCGAGCAAGTCCACCAAGTCTTCCTGCCCGAACAGCGAGCCCGTCTCCCCCAGGCTCGGCCAGGATCCTTCCTGCACCCCGGCCACCACGACGCGCTTGAATTCGCGCCCGACCACGCCGTGGGCGGTGAGCAGTGCGACCGCGTCCGGGGTTGCTATACGATGATCGCGCACACCGGTGGGCAACTCCTGCTCCGTGATATGCGTGACGAAGGCATCAATGCTGGCGTGCTCCCTGCGCTCTGCGAAGTCACCCGCTGCGTCGAACAACGCCATCATGGCATCAAGGTCGCGGTCTGCCTGCGAGCCCGCGGCGCCTCCGCGCAGCGCCTGGGCAAGCAGCCTGTCCGAGAGTTTCGTTGCGTTCCACACTTCCCACAGGATCTCTTCCACACTTGCGTTGTTATCCAGCGCGCTGTGCCCGGCGCGCAGCACCGACCGAATTCGCTCTAAGATGCCGAGCTCACGATCGGTGAGGACACCAGCAAAATCAGGCAGTTCAGTGGAGGGACGCAGCAGTTCCTGCAAGGTCTCTTCCGCACGCGCGCCCGGGGCAAAACGCCGCAGGCCACGCAGCAGGCGCCGCAAGGTCACCGGATCCGCGCCACCGACTGGGCCGAGTAACAACTCGCGCCATTCCGAGGCCGTAAGCTCCGAATACAATGCCCGGATTCCCAAGAGCATCGCGGCCACGATGCGCTGCTCGCCGAGTACAACGTCGGTGGGGTTCAGCGTCACGGGGACTTCCGCTTGCAGTAATGCACGGCGGATTGGCTCGATCATGCCGCTCGAGCGCACGACCACCGCGATATCGCGCCAGGCAACCCCTTCATCGAGGTGTGCGCGGCGCACATAGTCGGTAAAAAACGCGGTGTGCGCCGTGTTCGTGGGAGCCTCCGCTACGCGACGACGCGGTGAGCGCCGAGTTGCTCCCAAATCAATCGAGGTGGCCTCAAGCTCCTGAAAAAAGGCAGGAGAAGCACCGCGGAAATGAAACACTGACTGCTCAAGATCCCCACCGACGACGGCGAGCTCAGCTTCGTTGATAAGCAGCTTGAGCAGTTTGCCCGAGGTCGGATCGAGGTGCTGCGCATCGTCGACGACAATGGTGTGCCAGCGCGAGGTAATCGGGCCGGAGAGCACCTCCGAGACCAACTCCGAAGCCGAGTAACTGTGCATTCCCCACAGGCGCATGACGCTTTGATATTCCGCCAAGAAATCGCCCGAGGCCTCCCAGATGGGCATGTTGTGCCTGGCCCCCAACTCGCGCAGCGTTTCGGGGGTTTGCTGCCGCTCGACGGCGCGCAGAATGAAATCACGCAGCTGGCGGGCAAAACCCACGAAAGTGAGCGCGGGACGCAGATCCTGGGGCCACGACCCGGTCTCGTACTCCGCGTTGCCCTGCAGGAGTTGCCGGATGACCGAGTCTTGCTCCGCGCCGGAGATCAGCCGGATCTGTTCGCTGGAGCGCTGGCGCAAAAGCGCAAAGGCAAGCGAGTGGACGGAGCGAACAAGTGGTTCGTTGGCTACAAAGCCCGACTCCGCCACCCGCTCGGAGAGCTCCCTGCGCAGCCGCGCACTGGATTCCTTCGAGGCGGTGACCACCAAGACCCCATCGGGGTCCTTGCCCTGCTCGATGGTGTTCATCACGGTGTCCACCAGGAAACTGGACACACCCGCGCCAGCCTGGCCGGTTACTTTCCAGACACCCTGTTCGGGCAGAGTAAGGTCCCATGTGCGTGGCTGCGTCTCCGCAGTCCGCGGCACGAGGTAGACGGTGGGATTGGGAGGTAAATCAAGCCGTTCTTCGGTCATACCCTAGATTGTTGCAGATGCCTCAGACATGAGAAGTTGTTCGACTCGTTCGATGTTCGAAAGCGCAGAGGTATCCCCTGGTGCAACTAACCTTTGGCGGTATTCCACGGCCCGCTGACAGAGCTGCGCAAAGTTTGGAACGTGCATCCACCGATTGATCACCGCGTTGTCCACCGCGCGATTAATAAGGCCGTCTACTAACACCAGTGCTGCGGTGTATCCGTGCGGGTGTGGTGTTGCCGTCGGCACAATGTCGGTCAGCGCGGGAAGCAAGGTTCCGGAGTAAATCGTGCAGGCCAGAAAATCGGCGTGGCACACCTGTGGTTTTCCGGGGACGTCCGCTCCATCCCAGGCGGCGCGATCCGCGGCGGCCCACTCGTCGTCACGCTCTATGACGGGAACCTCGATGCCTGCCATCGCTGTGTCGAAGCGCAGTGCTGCTGCGATTGTCTCGTCAATGCGACGCGCGTTGTCGCCTTCGATAAAGTCGCTGGCCTTATAACCACCAACGATGAATCTGCCGTCTGTGGCGCGCACGGGGCGAGAAACGCGCACACCGTCGATGGAGATCTTGTCGCGGATCTTTGCGGACCATGCCGCTGTGGAATTGGCTTTTGAGACGACGATATTGCCGTACATCACTCCGTTATCCCATGCCTGCCCCAACGCCGTTGGAGTGCCGGAATCGGCTTGAAAGGCGGAAAGAACGTGCTCAGGTAGTGCCACGTATGACTCCTTAAGGATTAGGGAATGGCCACGCGTTGGCGCGACACGTGTTTCCGTCGTCGGCGTACACCTCATTCGGGCTGATGGTGTTGAGCTCAGTATTGTTCAGGCTCAACGTCTGCTGCATCATGATCGGGGCAAGCGCACCATCTTCGCTGCACGGGACGTGATCGGCGTAGCCAATACCGTGGCCCACCTCGTGGTTGATCAGGTACTGGCGGTAGGCGCCAAGGTCGCCCTCGAAAGGAGCAGCGCCACGTACCCACCTCGCCTCGTTCAGCACGACGATATTACCGCCGCCTAGCGTCGTGCGACAGCTGGTTTCCATTTCCAGATCCGCTCCACACAACTCCGCGGTGGTGTTCACCGAGGAGAGCTGAATGCGCATATCAGGGTTCTGGTCTGCTGCGACGTGCTCGAACCGGAAGTTCGGGTCGTTGGTCCAGCCGCGCGGGTCGGCCAACGTGGCATCAACCATGCGCGCGAAGGCGCCGTCACCGCCGTAGGTGGTGGTGTCCACGCCGTTTTCAATCTCGATCACGTACGTGGTGCTCAACGTCTCCCCTTGGCCGGCGGACATGCCGGGTTCACCGACGATCCGGTAACTCCCGTTGCCCTGCTCGGTGAAGGGGCCGCCCTCCGGCAGTTTCGAAATATCAATCTCGGCGGGCTGGGAGCGCGACGGATCGGGGCCAGGTCCGCGTGATTCCTCTGGTTCCTGGGCATCCGCAACGGTAGTAGATTCCGCCGCGGGATTTGCCTCCGCGGCCTCCTCTGCAGGTGTTCGTACCACGTCAGCCACCACAAAAATGGTGATCACAGCTAGCACCGGGATGGCGTACGCGCGCCACCCGTACTCGCGAGCAAACCGAACTAGCGACGATTCAAACTTCGCTCGTTTCGAGACTGGTTCGGTCCCGCGCTCCTCGGAGGGTGCCTCAGAGGTGCCGTGCTGATCACCTGTGGATTTTTGGAGGTCTGCCATAGTACAAACAATTTAGCGCATTAGCCGGCAAAACCCACGGCGTGAGGAGCGGACTGACCAACCTCGACGTAAGAAATCCGGTCGGTGCGAAGAACAAACTTGCGCTCCTTCGCGTCCTGCAGGGTCACGGTTGGCTGGTTGGACTCAATAGCCTGGGTAATCTTTGCTACAACATCGTCCTGCGAGTCGGAGCTAGAGATAACGAGTTCGCGAGGGCTCTCTGCAAGACCAATCTTGATATCCATAATGTGAGTTTTCACTATCCTTCTAATTTGTTGGTTTCGCCGCTGGATGCGACAGTGATTCTATTGTAGTCGTGTCGGCTAAGATAGCTCGTGTGTCTTCTGACGTAGTTGCCCCAACGCCCACTCCCACCTTCACCGAGCTCGGCGTCGCCGCGGAAATCACGGACGCGCTCGCCGCAGAGGGAATCACCCATACGTTTTCCATCCAGGAGTTGACGCTTCCTCTTGCATTGGAAGGAACCGACCTCATCGGGCAGGCTCGTACGGGCATGGGCAAGACGTACGCTTTCGGAATTCCCCTGCTAGACCGGGTTTTTGACGACGGCGACATCGCAGAGCTCGACGGTACACCGCGCGCCTTGGTGGTTGTGCCGACTCGTGAGCTCGCAGTCCAGGTGGGCGCAGATCTGACTCGTGCGGCAGCAAACCTGCCCATCCAGGTGCTCAATATCTACGGTGGACGCCCTTACGAGGAGCAAATCAACGCCTTAGAAGCGGGTGTCGACGTGGTGGTGGGCACTCCTGGGCGCCTGCTTGATCTCTACGAGCGTGGCTCGCTCACCCTAGATAAGGTGGCCATCTTGGTCCTCGACGAGGCCGACGAGATGCTCGACCTTGGTTTCTTGCCGGATATCGAGAAGATTTGGTCGGCGTTGTCTCATAAGCACCAAACCATGCTGTTTTCCGCCACGATGCCCGGCCCCATCCTGACCTTGGCGCGTACCTTCATGCATAAACCAGTGCATATCCGCGCGGAATCGGCGGATGCCGGCGCCACACACGCCACCACGAAGCAGGTGGTGTTCCAGGCCCACAAGATGGACAAGCCCGAGGTCACCGCGCGCATCTTGCAAGCCGACGGTCGCGGCCGCACGATCATCTTCACACGCACCAAACGCACGGCAGCCGAGGTGGCTGAAGATATGGCCAAGCGTGGTTTCTCCGTCGGTTCGGTGCACGGCGACTTAGGGCAAGAGGCCAGGGAGCGCTCGTTGAATGCCTTCCGCGATGGGTCCGTGGAAATTCTTGTGGCCACCGATGTTGCCGCCCGCGGCATCGATGTTGACGACGTCACCCACGTGATCAATTACCAAACTCCCGACGATCCGATGACCTACGTTCATCGCATTGGGCGCACTGGTCGCGCCGGACATTCCGGCACCGCAGTGACCCTGGTGGGTTACGACGAGCTGCATAAATGGACAGCGATTAATGCAGAACTCGGCTTGGAGCAGCCAGCACCGCCGGAGTGGTTCTCCACTTCACCGGAACTCTACGAGGCCCTCGACATCCCGCAGGATGCAGCACCGACTGTCGGCGAACCACGCAAGGTCGTCGGCGCCAAGTCAATTAATCAGCAGGCGCGCCGTCCGCACGGCTCGGGCTCTGCTCGCCGACAGCCACGTTCCCAATCACGTTCCCGAGGCCGCTCCTAAATGGCAGGTGCACCGCTCAATCGCTCGAAGAAGGATCTCGTCGCCACCGGCATCAATTCCGCCGTCGTTATCGTGGTGGTCCTCGTTGCTTTTTTCACGGCCCCGATCCGCACCGCCGAGCTCACTCCTGCATCGAGCGAGTACGAGAATTACGGCGAACTCACGGCCGTTCCTGATGCGCTCCAGGAGACCGCCCGGGTCCCCGAGTCGTCGCCAGCGCTGGCTCCCATCGCGGCATCCGGTTTGGCCGTGGGCTACGACGGGCACACGTTGCGCGGCTATACGCCGCAGGGCACCGAGGCGTGGGCATATTCGCGTGACGACGAGTTGTGCGCTCTTTCTTCAGCGTGGGGGAAAGCAGTGGCTACGTACCACACAAACGTGGGCTGCGGCGATGTGGTTGCCATCGAAGCAAGCACCGGAAAGTACGCCGGTACTCGGTCGTCGAATGCTCCCGATGAAGTCGTCTCTGTTTCCTCGGCGGAACGTGTCGGTACAGTTGGTGCGCTGCGCACCGAACTGTGGCGCTCTGACCTAGTACGTACCGTGGAGTACGGAGAGGTAGAGGCACCCCAAGAAGCCGATATGCAACCCAACCCCGGCTGCATGATCACCTCCGCGCTGACCAGCACCGATCTCCTCGCTGTCACGGAGGTGTGCTCTGATACGACGTGGTTGCGCTTCCAAGAAACCACCCCTGAGGATTCGCGCGGGCCCGAAATTCGTGCGAATGCCACGGTGTCGTCCGGCGCAGTTTTGGTCGGCATCAGCGAGCACACAGCCGCCGTCTACGACCCCACCACGGAGGAGGTCCTCGGCATTGATGATGCAGGTGTCGAGGTGGCACGCTCCAAGGTCGAGCCGATTGCCAATATCGACGCGCTCTATGAACCGGCAATAAAGAAGCTCCCCGAACATGAAAGCTTTTTCGACGGGAACAACCTCTTGTTGATGCAGCCTGACACGTTGGCTGTGCAGACCATTTACCAGGGAGCGCTTGGCACCGGCATCGCCGTGGACAATAAGCTGCTCTACCCGGTTGACGGGGGCATCGCCGTGGCGGATTGGACCGCCCAAACCGTCGAGCGCACGATTCCCGTCGATCGCGGAGAGTACACCGGCGAGGTCTCGCTCGCTTCGGTGGGCGACGCTATCGTCGAAAAGCGTGGCGACGAGTTGGTATTTCTACGCTAAGCGCCGTAGCGCGAAGCAACCCACTCAGTTGAGCGGGGGTTAAACAGCATCACGAGTGCGACGAGCGCCGACAGCCCAGTGGCGATGGCCAAAAGAATCGCCCCGCCGGAGAACATGAAGTAGGCCACGCCAAGCAGGATGAACTGCATGAGCACGATCAAGCCGCGGCCCCAGACTTTGCCCGAGAGCATGGAGTACGCGGCTGCACCCATTGCCCCGAAGACGAGGATGATGAAGATGGCCGTGCCGTATCCGACGTATTGAGTGTTCTGGCTCGCCGATTCTAGTGAGGAGTGTTGCGTCCCTGATGCCTCCCAGTAGATCTGAAGGCCCGCATAAATGAATGCGGCAACCATCTGCACGAGCGAGATAATTGCCGCCCATTTCACGGTCGCGGGGAGCTGGGTTCCTGTAGCTTGAGGTTTCTTCGTCACAGTAAGGCAGTCTAGCTTCCTTGCTGATTTTCTCCGCCTTTCGGAGGATTTCGGAGGATTTCAGTGGATCTCAGATGAACTTTAAAAGTTGGCAAACTTGGCGTTACGCGATTTCTTAACACTTAAAACTTGGCGTATCGACGATTTCCGCCTGAAATTTTGTGATCTGCGCCCTAATTTCCTCCCCAAAGATTTGACCTTTCTTTAGAAGTGCGCATGTTCTTTAAACTAGGATAATCACAGGTCACAGCATTGCTGACATGAACGCATTTAGGAAATGTGGCGCAGGTTACGTACATTAACTGCATACAATTAAGTGATCTTAGTCACAATAATGGCTTTAACCCTAGCGCAGGCGAACTAAACATGTCATGATTCTCGGGTAGCAAAAACAACAGGTTAATTAATTAACCATTAACTCCCAATCACCACGGAGTTAAAACCAAGTAAAGTTGATGGGCCTCGGAACCACCGCAGGACTGCCGTCCCACCACTTGGTTCGCAAACAATTTGCAAAAGACACCCACTGCAATGGGGTCTATTTGTGGTGCGCACTAAAGACATCAAGCAACACCGAAAACGCTGTTCGTAACACTTAAGGAGAAAAATTACCATGGATTGGCGCCACGAAGCTATTTGCCGCGATGAAGACCCAGAACTGTTCTTCCCTGTCGGAAACTCCGGCCCTGCACTTTCCCAGATCGCCCAGGCCAAGCTGGTCTGCAACCGCTGCCCAGTAACCTCTATGTGCCTGAAGTGGGCACTGGAAACCGGCCAGGACGCTGGCGTTTGGGGCGGCCTGTCTGAAGAAGAGCGTCGCGCTCTCAAGCGTCGCAACAAGGCACGCGGCCGTCGCGCACGCGTCACCGCATAAGACTGCACCAAAAACTGTAAGTCTTCTCCCCTGCTGGCCTCCACCGCAGTTTAGAAGGACCCGAATTTCCTGCTGACAGCTGAGAACACTAGAGTCAGTAGGTAAGAAATTATCTACTCACCTATCTTAAAGGAGGCCGCATATGTCGAAGCGTGGTCGTAAGCGTAAGGACCGTCGCAAGAAGGGCGCAAACCACGGTAAGCGTCCAAATGCTTAAGAACAGCTAACGCCTTCTTTCCTTGTTTATAGGAAAGAAGGCGTTTTTCGTTGCCCAGATCTAGGACCAGTGGGTTTCAGTATAAGTAATCGAAATTCGCTGCATAATGCGCGTTCGAAGCTGCTCGGGTGCCGGGTCTGGCTGCCCACACCGACGCACCATTGCCCTTACTTCTTGCTCGGATTTCAATCTTCCGAAGCACTCGGGACAGCTGGCGATGATCTCTTGAATCTCTGTGGCGCGTTCTTGGGTGGTGTCTTCGTCGAGTAGCTCGCAGAGAAGCGCCTGCTGATCGTCGCACTGCTTGCCGCAATCGTCCTTGTGGTGGTCGGCACTCATTGCTCGATTCCTTCCTGCATGTCTGGGTGGTCTAAACCAATGCCTTTTTCGGCTGCTACGTCTTTCAACAAACCGCGGAGCTGTTTTCTTCCACGATGGAGACGACTCATCACCGTTCCCAGTGGAGTATCCATAATTTCGGCGATTTCTTTGTACGCCATGCCCTCGACATCGGCGAGGTAGACCACCATGCGGTAGTCGTCGGAAAGCGAATTCAGCGCCTCGGTGATCTGGGAATCCGGCATGTTCTTCAAGGCCTCAACCTCGGCGGACTGCAGGCCGGTCGAGTCATGGTTGCTCGTGGTGTAAAGCTGATGATCCGTTACTTCATCCGCGGAAGTCTCCAGCGGGCGACGCTGCTTCTTGCGATACGTATTGATATACGTATTCGTCATAATGCGGTACAGCCACGCCTTCAAATTCGTTCCAGGCTTGAAGGAGTCAAAGGCCTTGTACGCCTTCAGATACGTCTCTTGGACTAAGTCCTCGGCGTCTTGAGGATTTCTGGTCATGCGCAGGGCGCCACCGTAGAGCTGGTCCAGAAGTGGCATGGCCTCCTCAGTAAATCGCTGAGAGCTTTCAGTCTGTGACATGTGGCCATTGTAAAGCACAACGGATTTTCTAAAACAAGGTGGTCGTATCAGAGATTAACTCGGCGTAATCATTGCGGACATTTCCCACTGCAGGGTCGGCCGGAGTCCACTCCAAATCGTCGGCAAGCGTCGAAGGGTGCACGAGCTCGAGGGCCTCTTCTGGGCTGCCACTCACCCACTGCGCAATATCGCTCTCGTCTAAAAAGAGCGGCAGGCGGTCATGGAGCCATTCGATTTTTCCGTGCGACGCCGTTGTCACCATGGTCGTGGACAGTTGATCAAGGCCCGTCTCCCATAGGGCGGCCGCAAACAGCATGCCTTCCTTCCGGGTGACGAAGTAGGGCTTCTTCTCGTGCCACTCGTAGTAGCCGTCGAGGACCATAATGGCGCGCCTGGACTTAAAGGCCGA
The DNA here is from genome assembly GCF_000379425.1 of Corynebacterium lubricantis DSM 45231. Classification (GTDB taxonomy): domain Bacteria; phylum Actinomycetota; class Actinomycetes; order Mycobacteriales; family Mycobacteriaceae; genus Corynebacterium; species Corynebacterium lubricantis. Next base: position 58,282 of record NZ_KB902185.1, on the reverse strand, counting down.
GCGAAATGAGGGCTTCTCTGCGACTGTCTCGCCGCGCGCGTTGAACAGCGGCGGGCCCGTTTCGTCTTTCTTCCACGACGGCAGCAGCCCCCAGCGGGCTGGATCGATGGAGGCCTCCGAGCCGGTAAAGCGTACGACAGGCACCTTTTGGGTCGGCGCCACGTTGTAGCGCGGGCCGGGCAGGCCCTCGGGGGCGGACACCTCGGTCACGCCGGGGAGCCCGCCGATCTCGCTCATGAGTTCATCGCCGGTGGTAAAGAGTACGAATCGTCCACACATACCATCTATTATGTACCTTATGACAGATCTTTGGCCTGCCCCGACCGCCCACGGCCCCGTTGCCCACACCCAAATAGTTCCTGGGTCGAAATCAATCACAAATCGCGCGTACATTCTGGCGGCGTTGGCGTCCTATCCGTCAAAGATTATCGGCGCGCTGCGCTCCCGCGACACGGACCTGATGGAGCAGGCCATGGCGTCGCTGGGCACTGGCTTTTCCCACAGCAGCAGCGACGACTCCGACATTATTACTGTCACCCCAGGCACCCTGCACGGCGCCGACGTCGATTGCGGGCTGGCCGGCACCGTCATGCGGTTTGCTCCTGCTGCTGCCGCTTTCGCCAACGGCCCCGTGCGTTTCGACGGTGACGAGTACGCCCGTAACCGCCCCATGGGTACGATCCTTGATGCCCTGCGCACACTCGGTGTCGATGTCGAGGGCGACTCGCTGCCATTTACTATCCACGGTCACGGCGAGGCCGAGGGCGGAGAAGTCTTCATCGACGCCTCCGGTTCCTCGCAGTTCGTCTCCGGCCTCTTGCTCGCCGGCCCACGCTTCAACAAGGGCGTGACGGTGCACAACACCGGCAAGACGCTGCCGTCGATGCCGCACATCGAGATGACGGTGGACATGCTCCGCAAATCCGGCGTCACCGTCACCACCAGCGAGAACACGTGGACCGTGCACCCCGGCGAGATCGAGGGCCGCACCTGGCACATCGAACCGGACCTCTCCAATGCCACGCCTTTCCTCGCCGCAGCAGCCGTCACCGGCGGCATTATGCGCATCCCGAACTGGCCGCTCGCCACTACCCAGCCAGGTGATGTCATCCGCGACATCCTCGAGCGCATGGGTTGCGAAGTCGAACTCGTCTCCGAGGGCCCCACCTACTCCCTGGAGGTCCGTGGCCCGCAGCCCGGCATGCTCACGGGCATCTCACTGGATATGAGCGATATCGGCGAGCTCGCGCCCACGGTGGCCGCTCTTGCCGCTTTGGCATCCACCCCTTCCGAGCTCACGGGTATCGCCCACCTGCGCGGCCACGAAACCGACCGGCTCGCGGCCCTGACGCACGAGATTAACAATCTCGGCGGCGCGTGCCAGGAGCTCGCGGACGGCCTCCATATCGAACCCGCCCAGCTGCACGGCGGCCAGTGGACGTCCTACGCCGATCACCGGATGGCTACCGCAGGCGCCATCATCGGACTTGTCGTCGAGGATGTCGAGGTGGAAAATATCGCGACAACGTCGAAGACCCTACCTGGGTTCGAGAAGATGTGGGCGGATATGCTCCGTGGCTAGATCCCGCAGGTCATACGACGAATCTGATGTCCGCATCCGCCCCGGCAAAGGCTCGCGGCCACGCACGAAGGACCGCCCGAAGCACGAGGATGCAGTCTTCGGGATGGTCACCACGAAAGACCGCGGCCGTTGGGGCGTCGTACTTGAGAACGACACCTTGGTCACCTGCATGCGCGCCCGTGAACTGGGACGTACCTCCATCGAGGTCGGCGACCGCGTCGGTGTCGTCGGGGATATCACGGGCAAGAAGGACACGCTGGCACGCATCGTCAAGCGCGAGGACCGTACAAGCGTGTTGCGCCGCACCGCCGACGATTCCGACCCCTACGAGCGCATCGTCGTTGCCAACGCCGAAATCTTGCTCATCGTCGCGGCCGTCGCCGATCCCCCACCACGCACCGGCTTCGTCGAGCGCGCGCTGATCGCCGCCTTCGTCGGCGGGCTGACCCCGGTGGTGTGCCTGACCAAGTCCGACCTCGCCGACCCTTCCGAGTTCGCCGCCGAGTTCGCCGACCTCAACGTCACGGTGCTCACGACCGGCATCGACGACGAGCTCACGGAGTTGCATTCGCTTATCGACGATCGCCTCTCCGCCCTCATCGGCCACTCCGGTGTGGGGAAATCTACCCTAGTCAATCGCCTGGTGCCCGACGCCCAGCGAGAAACGGGCGAGGTTTCCGGGGTAGGCAAAGGCCGCCACACATCCACTCAGTCCGTGGCTTTGAAGCTGCCCGAGGGCGGCTGGATCATCGATACCCCGGGTATCCGCTCCTTCGGATTGGCCCACGTCTCCCCCGACGACGTGATTGCACCCTTTGAGGACTTGGCCCAGGCAGCCGAGAACTGCCCCCGCGGCTGCACCCACGCCGGCCCCCCAGCCGACCCGGAATGCGCGTGGGACAAGTTCGAAGAAGGCTCGCCCACGTGGCGCCGCGCTCAGGCAGTGCGCGGCTTGCTTGCTGCTTTGCGCAGCAACAACGAGTGGGATTTAAAGCAGCTCGACCAGGAACGGTAGCTCGCTCGGGTCGTAGAATGCCATGTAGTTATCTTGGGCATCCCCTACCGCCAGCTCAGCGTCCTCGTCGCCGAGGTCGGCTTCGTCGATAAGCGACACGGCCTTCTTCGTGGCTTCCTCGGCCTCTTCCAGGTCGATGTGGATGGCTGCGACGTCCTCGAGCGAGATGGGACTGGCGACCTTCACCACGGACTCGCCCATGTCCGGCATGGGCTCGGCATCAACGTCGACGGAGACGACGATGCGGCGATGCGGGAACTTCTCTTCGTCGCCGATGGTGAGCAAGCGCATCGAGGCGAGTGCGGCATCGTCGAAGGCGATCATCTCAATTTCTTCTTCATCGCCGAGTTCGTAGAAGTTCACCAAGTCCTCGGTGGCCGCGAAACCCCAGCCGTTGCGCACGGGCATCTGGCCTTCCGCATCGAGGGTCTCGAGCATGGAGAACGTCGCCGGGATATACACGCGCACTCTTAGAACTCACCCTCGATCTCGAAAAGCGACTGGATTTCTACGACGGTGCGATCAAAGCTGGTGTGCAGGATACCGATCAGGCCGTTGTCCACGGCGCCGCGCACATTCAAAATGTCATCGTCGATGAGCACGCAATCCGACAGGTCCGCCTCGATCGCGTCGGCCGCAGCCTGGAATGCCTCGCGCTCCGGCTTTTCAAAGCCGATCTCCCCGGAGAGCACAACCGCGTCCACGATGCCACGGAATTCCCACTCGCGGATCTGATCGGCGCCCTCGCCGCCAGGATCATTGGACAGAATTGCGGACGCTACCCCCGCGTCGCGGACTGCCGCAAGCAGGGAACGCCACCGGCGCTGATCTTCATCATCGGCATCCAGAACGCCGACGTAGTCCACAATAAGTCCTCGCATGAACCTGACTTTCTTCTTTGAATCGAGCGGCCTCTCGGCGCGCGTGAATGAACTAATCGTGACACAATACTACCTAGCCCACCCCGCGTCCGCCCTCCACATCACACCTGTTTTTCTATTGAACTTGGAGGGCAAGCCCACATGTACTATCCCGTTCCCGGCCAGACGCACCTCAGCGTGTTGGTTCCGGGGCAATCTCAACCCCGTCCACAGCCCCGCCCGGTGCCTCGCGGCACGCGTCCGCGAGGCACGGAACCGCGTGGCGCGTCCCTGGTGAAGGTCGCGCTCGACGCGGCCTTCGGCATTCGCGAGCTCCGGGCGTTGCAGCAGGCACGGTTTGATCACAGCGTGCGCATGCACGTTGCCGCTAAACGACGATCAGAAGCCGCCGGACCCGTCAGGATTCTCAGTTTCCATACCCGCGCCAACGGCGAAGTATTTGGCACGGCCGCGACGAAAGAGAGGAAATATGGATTTGCCGCCCGCATTGAAAGCGGACGGCTGACCAGTTTTAAGGTGCTCTAGGCGGGGTTATGCCTGGACGGTGGTGTCTTCCGACTTCGGCTCGAACTGCTTGCGCATCATGAAGAGCTGTCGCACGGTCTCTTCCTTGACGGCGTCGTTCATGGCGTTGAACATGTCACCGCCTTCCTTCTGGTATTCCACCAGAGGGTCGCGCTGTGCCATCGCACGCAGGCCGATGCCCTCCTTGAGGTAATCCATTTCGTAGAGGTGCTCGCGCCACTTCTGGTCGATGATCGGCAGGATCACCATGCGCTCAATGTTGCGCATCTGGGCGTCGCCGCCGATGGCAGCAACGTTGGCTTCCAGGTTGTCGTAGGCCTTCTGCGCATCGTCGACAAGCGCCTCGCGCAGCTGGTCCGCCGAAAGCTCGCCGGCAGCGCCGTATTCGGTGCCGTCAACGAGGGACTGTGGGCTCATGGTCGGGCCGTAGAGCCCCTCGAGTGCGTTCCAGAGTTCGTCGAGGTTCCAATCCTCCACGTATCCGTCGAAGGTTGCGCCATCGACGTAGGCGCCGACGGTCTCGGTGATCATGCGGCGCACCTGGTCCTTGATGTCCTTGGCGTCGAGGATTTCGCGACGTTCGGCGTAGACCACCTTGCGCTGCTCGTTGAGCACCTCGTCGTACTTCAACACGTTCTTACGCATTTCGAAGTTCTGGTTCTCCACCTGCGCCTGAGCGCCCTTAATGGAGTTGGACACCATCTTTGCCTCGATGGGGACATCGTCGGGCACGTTGAGGCGGTTCATCATGTTTTCCATGGACTGACCGACAAAGCGCACCATCAGATCGTCGCGCATGGACAGGTAGAAGCGAGTCTCGCCCGGGTCGCCCTGGCGGCCGGAACGACCACGCAGCTGGTTATCGATACGTCGGGATTCGTGGCGCTCGGTGCCCAGGACGTAGAGACCGCCGCTTTCACGGACTTCGTCGCCAAGCTTCTTGGAGCGTTCCTTTGCCTTCGGAAGCTGCTCGTCCCATGCCTTCTGGAAGCTCTCTTCGTCCTCGAATGGGTCGAGGCCTTGGGCCTGCAGGCGCGCGTCCAGGAGGACTTCCGGGTTGCCACCCAGCACGATATCGGTACCGCGACCCGCCATGTTGGTAGACACGGTCACCGAGGACGGCATGCCCGCCTCGGCGATGATGCGGCCTTCCTCCTCATGGTGCTTCGCGTTGAGAACGTTGTGCTTGATGCCCTTCTTGGTCAGCAGCTGCGAGAGGTACTCGGAGCGCTCCACCGAGGTGGTACCCACGAGGACGGGCTGGCCGTTTTCCACGTGCTCGGCGATATCGTCGGCCACGGCGGCGAACTTCGCTTCCTGAGTCTTGTAAATCAGGTCGTCGCGGTCGATGCGCTGGTTCTCCCGGTTGGTCGGGATCTGCACCACGTCGAGGCCGTAGATGGAGTTCAGCTCGGCTGCTTCGGTCTCTGCGGTACCGGTCATGCCGGCGAGCTTGTCATACATGCGGAAGAAGTTCTGCAGAGTGACGGTCGCCAGGGTCTGGTTCTCGTTTTTGATCTCGACCTTTTCCTTGGCCTCGATCGCCTGGTGCATACCTTCGTTGTAGCGGCGCCCTGCCAACACGCGGCCCGTGAAACCGTCCACGATCATGACCTCACCCTGGCGGACGATGTAGTCCTTATCGCGCTCGAAGAGCTCCTTTGCCTTCAGAGCGTTGGTGAGGTAGCTGACCAGCTGGGAGTTCTCCGGATCGTAGAGATTATCAATGCCCAACTGATCCTCGACGAACTCCACGCCTTCTTCGTTGACGCCAACGGTGCGCTTCTTCTTGTCCACCTCGTAGTGGATACCCTCGCGCATGCGTGGCGCGAGCTGGGCAAACACGTTGTAGAACTGGCTCGAGCCCTCGACAGGTCCGGATATGATCAGAGGGGTACGGGCCTCGTCGATAAGAATCGAGTCAACCTCGTCGACGATGCCGAAGTGGTGTCCGCGCTGTACCGCGTCGCTCAGCGACTTGACCATGTTGTCACGCAGGTAGTCGAAGCCGAGCTCGTTGTTCGTGCCGTAGGTGATGTCGGCGTCGTAGGCCTTCTTGCGCTCCGGCGCGCGCATCTCGGACAAGATGACACCCACCTCAAGCCCCAGGAAGCGGTGCACACGACCCATCATCTCGGCGTCGCGCTTTGCCAGGTAATCGTTCACCGTAACAATGTGCACACCCTTGCCCTCAAGAGCATTGAGGTACGCAGGCAGCACCGAGGTCAGGGTCTTGCCTTCACCCGTTTTCATCTCGGCGACGTTGCCGAAGTGCAAGGCCGCGCCACCCATGATCTGCACCAGGTAGTGCTTCTGGCCGAGCACGCGCCAGGAGGCCTCGCGCGCGGTAGCGAAAGCGTCCAGCAAGATGTCGTTGAGATCCGCGCCGTCTTCCAGCTGCTTTTTGAACTCACCGGTCTTCGCCTTGAGCTCTTCATCGGTGAGCTTTTCGAACTCACCTTCCAAAGAGATGACGTCTTCTGCGATTTTCTTCAGTCGCTTGACCGTACGGCCTTCACCGGCCCGGAGCAGCTTAGACAGTCCAAACACGTAGTTAGTCCTTCGATCGTGGGGGAAGTTACTTTTCTAAGACTTTAGTATCAAAGCGCTATTGTACGCGCACTGCCATGGGCCTCCCTAGCAACCTCCAAGCAAGGTCCCAGCAGAACGGAAAAATCACCGCCACTGAGTGTTTCAGTGGCGGTGATTCTAAAAGCGCTTTACGACGATTACTTCTCGTCTTCCTCGGCTACGAGGGAGATCAAACCGTAATCGAAAGCGTGACGACGGTAAACCACAGATGGGCGACCGGTCTCTTCGTTCACGAACAGGTAGAAATCGTGTCCGACGAGCTCCATTTCGCTGAGTGCTTCATCGACGCTGATCGGCGTTGCGGAGTGCTCCTTGGTACGCACAACCTGGCCTGGTTCTACGTGCTCGACCTGGTCTGCGTAAGGATCCACATCGTACTTACCGTTGTTTTCAGCCTTTGCCTTATCCGCCTCATCGACGAGTTCGGCAGCGACCTGACCGGTGGACTTGGGTGCGCGGTGGCCGGACATGGAGATTTCGCGGCGAACCTTCACCTTGCGCAGGGAACGCTCCATCTTTGCCAGTGCAGTTTCAAGAGCAGCGTAGAAGCTGTCTTCCTTTGCCTCAGCGCGAGCGATGTGACCCTTGCCAGTGGCGGTAATCTGAATGCGATTAGCCTGTGCCTCACGGCGTGGATTTGGCTCATGCTGCAGCTCAACATGGAAAAAAGTCAACGTTGGGTCAAGCTTTTCAATCTTCGAAAGCTTGGTGTTGACGCGGTCTTGGAAGTGCTCTGGAACCTCGACGTTGCGACCGGTGATGGTCACCTGTGCTTCGGGGCTGAGGACTTCGTTGTTTTCTGCAGTGGTCATCTGCTTCCTCCCTACTAGGTGGGGACTGGGTGTAATTCCTACTATACGTCTGGTCATAACCGCCATGCCACAAAGCCCCCACTTAATTCGCTGGGTCACATTTATGCGGCCGCGATAGTTACAGCACCTGCGACAGTGGCACCCCGAGCCACCAAATTTTCCACCGTCGCTTGGAGTGTCGCACCCGTTGTGACGACGTCATCCACCACAACAATGGTGCCGCGCGGGACCCCAGACAGGATGATTCCGCCGCTCAGATTTCTCCGGCGTCCCGCCGCATCGAGCTCGGTTTGATCGCGCACCCCTTCTGCAAGCGAGACCACCGGCACCACTGTCCGGCCGGTGGCCCGACACACGGCGGTCACCGGATCCCCGCCTCTCTGCCGAGCAGAGAAGGCACGCGTGGGTGCGGGCACGAGCACTGTTGGGGTGGGAAGTTCGCCTCTCGCCTCGAGGTGTTCGAGGCCGGCACGCAGAACGGCGCCAAGCATTCGTCGTATAGCGATGTTCTTGCGCTCTTTCATCGACAGTATGACCTGGCGGTGAGCGCCAGCGTAGGGGCCGAGGGAAAAGACCGGGACGTGCGGGGATTCTCGGGTGACCACACGTTCCGGGGGCCGGGCGAGCTCGTGCTTACACTCGGCGCACAAGTGCTCCCCTGGTGCTCCGCACCCCGCGCAATGGCGAGGCAGGAGCAGCTCGATCACTTCGCAACCACTGCGGCTGAGCGGGCGCCCTGCAGACCTGGCACCTCGCGCCAGTTCACCGAATCCTGGCCTTGCAATGGGAACTGGAGCAGCGCATTCGCGTCGGTAGCGTAGATCATGGTCGGGCTGGTGGACACCATCACCACGGGCGCGTTGATATTGCCCGTTGGAAGTGTCGTGCTGGCGGAACCGTCCTGTTCCACCCTGACTACGGGCGCGTCCGTCGAGGATGTACCCACGATCAGCGCGCCGTCGGAGGCCCAATCCACCGACACGGCCGTCCCCTCGAGCTCGTGGGCGAATTCCACGACGTTAACCACGGAACGCTCCCCTGTCGCGCTGCGCTCGATGATGCCGGTGTAGAGGCGCCCGTCGATGATCATGGCCACTCGCGCTCCCGAATCCGAGATCCGCAAGACTGAGATCTCACCGTCGAGGTCATCGAGGAACGAGGAGTCCACCTCGTTGGTGACAACATCACCGGTGGTATCCGAGCGCACCGTACGGATGATCCGGTTGCCGTCGGCGACCACCCAGACGACGTTATTGTGTAACTCGAAAGTCGGACGGGAGAATTCCGCTGCCCGCATCACCTCGACCTGCGGGTGGTCCATCCCACCCACAGCGAAAATGCGGGAATTCTCATCCTCCGGATCCGTCAACACAGCGGCAGCGTGGCCGTCCGCGGTCAGATCAACGGATTCGATATCTCCGGAATCACCAAGTTCACTATCCACGGGCCGGACATCGGTACCCTCGACGGTAAACAACCGGCCATTGTTGAGGGCGTAAAGCTTGGAAACCTCCTCAGCGGACGCCTGCGGATCCATGGTCACGAAATCATCCGTGGTCAGGCCCTCGCCATTATCCGAGACCGAGACACCGTCGAATGTGATGCGGTAGGGACCGGGCACCCCGGCCACCGCGAGAGTCCACACGACCTGGCTGGCCATCCGCTGGCTCTCCTCCGGATTAAGCGTGCCCACACCGGTGAATTCGTACACCCCGTCGGTCTTGCCCGAGAAGTTCGCCCCCTCCGGGAGACCCGACCAGGTGGCGGGGCGGAGCCTATCGTTCGGGCCTGCCGCCAGAAGGCTCATCAAGACGGTGTCAGTGGATTCCCCTCCCGAATAAATCCAGCGGCGATCCGAAATGAGCTTCTCGCTCGTCGAGTTCAGGAAGAAGAGGCTGTACGGCTGGTATTGGTTGCGCAGCTCAGTGCGCTCCAAGATAATACCCGCGGGTAACGACGAGATCCTCCACTCACCGTTGACCTGTTCCAGCTCGATAGTGGCCTCGTACACTCCCGTTTCCGGGATGAAAGCGCCACCTTCTTGCAGCGAGCCAATGACATCGCCGCGCACGGAAAAACTCCTGCGCTGACCTGTGGCACCCGGCTGCGTGGTCAGATCAATCCGATCGACGATCAAGGTGGTGTTGTCCGCGTTCCAGACCTCTTGCGCGTTGGAGGTGAGGAAGCTGCGTGCTGCTTCATAGTCGCCCCGTGGGATGGCGCCCGCTGCGTAGAAATCACGCAGCAAGAGATCGGGTTCGCGCCCGGGCACGGGACCCGGCACATCACTGGAGGTATCGTTCGGCTCAAACGAGCGGATGGCTGCCGGGTCAGTGTTGGTGGGCAGGGAGGTACACGAGGCCAGCCCCAGCGACCCCACGACGAGAAGCGCGACAGCACTGCGCGGAAGAAGTGCCCGATGGCGGTGAATTTTCTGCATCGCTATTTCGCCTCCTCCTGTGCAACCGGGCCGACTGGCGGAGCAAGCGGGCGGGGCGACTCGACAATGTTCTCGTCGATTGCACGCGGAATCACCAGCCGGAATTGCGAGCCGACGCCGATGGTGCCAGCCGCATCAAGTGTTCCCTTATGGAGTATGGCATCTTCGCGGGCGATTGCAAGGCCCAATCCGGTGCCTCCCGAATGACGTTTACGGGAAGCATCGGCGCGCCAGAACCGGTTGGACACCAGCTCTTCTTGGCCGGGCTTGAGGCCCACGCCGTAATCGGTGACCGTGTAGGCAACCGCCGTGTCGTTGGCCGCCAGGGCCACGATCACGGGGTTGCCCTCGGAGTGGTCAAGCGCATTGGCCAACAAGTTGCGCAGGATGCGCTCGATGCGACGAGAATCGCCCTCGATGGGAACGGGGTCCTCTGGCAGGTCGAATTTCACTTCGACGTCGAGCTCTTCTGCAAGGTGCTGGGTCTGCTCCCACGCCGATTGCAGCGGTGCTCGAGCATCGATCCTGGTGACTGCAAGGTCGGCCACGCCAGCGTCGTGGCGCGAAATCTCCAGCAGGTCACCGAGCAACGCCTCGAAGCGGTCAAGCTCGCGGATCATCAGCTGGCTGGCGCGCTTGGTGTGTGGCTCGAGGGAGTCTTCGTCAGCGGCAATCATGTCCGCGGCCATGCGCACCGTGGTCAGCGGCGTTCTCAGCTCATGGGAGACATCCGAGGTGAACTGTCTCTGCAGATCACCGTATTCCTCCAGCTGGTGAATCTGGCTGGAGAGTTTGTCGGCCATGTTATTGAATGACAGCGCAAGCCTGGCCATCTCGTCTTCGCCCTCGACGGCCATGCGTTCGCGCAGGTGGCCGGCGGCAAGCCGCTCCGCAATCCGCGAGGCCGAGCGCACAGGCGTGGTGATCTGTTGGGTGGCCAGCCATGCAATACCAACGAGCAGGACCACCACCACGATGCCCGCTGTAGAGAGCAGACCGCGCATCAGGGCCATCGTGGATTCTTCGGATTCCATGGATAAGACGAGGTAGACTTGCAGGTCTTGAATATCGGAATCCGTTGGGGTGCCAATGATATACGCGTTAAACGTCGACCCGTCCGAGCGCGTCATGGGGACGTATTGGTCCGAGATCTGGCCCTGCGAGACGTAGTTTCGCAGTTCCTCGGGGATGCTATATCCCTCCGGAGAGGTGGTCACGGTGCCATCGACGCCTTCGACGACAAGGACCGGTTCATACACCGCCGCAGCATCTTGCGTTTCCGAGGATTGGCTGGTCAGCGACGCGCGCGCGGAGTTGAGTCGCACTTGCGTCGATGTTGAGGATCCAGTGGCATCGATCTGCTGCTCCACCGTTTCGCGGGCGCGCTCAAGCTGGCCCATCGCGATGTCTTCTTTTGTGGTAATCAGGCGCTGAGTTACCACCGAAGCCAGCGCGAAGCCTAAGACCAGCATGACTACGGCCGAGGCAATCAGTACAGATCCAATGAACCTCACCTGCAGCGAGGTACGCCATGAATCAGCGATCCGCGTACGAATCGCTTTAAGTTTGTTTATCAGGGTAAATTACTCCCCCATTGTTCCCGTCTTATAGCCCACGCCGCGCACGGTGAGAACGATCTGCGGGTCTTCTGGATCTTTCTCAATCTTGGAACGCAAGCGCTGGATGTGCACATTGACCAACCGTGTGTCCGATGCGTGGCGGTAGCCCCACACCGATTCCAGCAGTTCCTCACGAGTATGCACTTGGCGTGGCTTCCGTGCCAATTCCAACAGTAGGTCAAACTCCAGCGGGGTCAAGGAAATTTCTTCCTCCCCACGCTTGACCACATGCTGTGGCACGTCAATGGTGAGATCGCCCACCTCAAGGATCTCGCTGGGAGCCCCGTCAGTCCGGCGCAGCCGTGCACGTACTCGCGCGACAAGCTCCTTCGGCTTGAACGGCTTCGTAATGTAGTCGTCGGCACCGGATTCCAGTCCCAGAACCACGTCCACGGTGTCGGTCTTTGCCGTGAGCATCACAATCGGCACTGAGGACTCGGCGCGAATCGCCTTGCAGATATCCACACCGTTCATGCCCGGCAACATCAGGTCAAGCAGAATCAAGTCTGGGTCTTCTTCACGGAACGTCGGCACCGCTTCGTTGCCATCGTTGACCACGATGGCCTCAAGGCCTTCGGACTCGAGCACGATCGAGAGCATCTCAGAGATTGCCGGGTCATCGTCGACGACGAGGATCTTATGGGACATTGCCGACTCCTTTTATAGTTTTTGGATCTCTTGCAGAATAGCCGTGGGTTCTGATGAATGCACCCACCGACCCGCCCAGTTAGCCTCGGCTAGACGAACGTAGGCGTTGTAAGTATCGCGTTGGAGGTCGGCGTTTCGTTCGTAGCTGTCGCGCGCCCGCGTCGCATCCGCAGCCTCTCGAAGCTGCGCCCGCCGAGACGATTCCTCCGGCGTCGTTGCCAGAAGAACCTGCAAATCTGGTTTGGGCAGACCGAGTCGCTCGAATTCGAGCGCGGCCACCCAGTCGAACGCCGCGTCGTCGCCCGTGCGCGCCGCGGTGTACGCGGCATTCGAGGCGACATAGCGGTCCAGGATGATCGTGCGATCGGGGCTGCCGGAATACGGCGCTAGCTTATCGACGACTCCAGCGCGGTCCAGGGCGAACAGCGTCGCCATGGCGTAGGCCGAGTCGGTGAGATCGCCCATCCGCCCGTGCAATGCATCGTGTGCAAGTTGGGCGTGCACCGACTCGTCGTAACGCGGAAACGCCATCGTCTCGGCGTGTAACTTTCCCTTCAACGCCGTGACCAGGGTGTTTTTTCCCGCGCCGTCGATTCCCTCAATCGCAATGATCATAATTAGTAGCGGTAGTGCTCTGCCTTGTATGGGCCTGCAACATCGACGCCGATGTAGTCTGCCTGCTCCTTGGTCAGCTCGGTGAGTTTGCCACCGAGCGCCTCAACGTGGATGCGTGCGACCTTCTCGTCGAGGTTCTTTGGCAGTCGGTAGACATCGTTGTCGTAGTTCGCGCCGTTGGTATACAGCTCGATCTGCGCGATGGTCTGATCTGCGAAGGAGTTCGACATCACAAACGATGGGTGGCCGGTAGCGTTGCCTAGGTTGAGCAGGCGACCCTCGGAAAGCACGATGATCGAGTTGCCGGAAGGCAGGGTGAACAGGTCAACCTGTGGCTTGATGTTGACGCGGGAGACGTCGTCGCGATGGATCAGCGAGTGCATGTCAATCTCGTTGTCGAAGTGACCGATGTTGCCCAGCACGGCGTGGTCCTTCATCTTGTCCATATGCTCGAAGGTGATGATGTCCTTGTTACCGGTGGACGTGATCACGATGTCGGCGTCAGCGATCGCTTCGTCGGTAAGCACGACGTCGAAGCCATCCATCAGTGCCTGCAGTGCATTGATTGGGTCGATCTCGGTGACGGAGACGATCGCGCCCTGGCCGTCGAGTGCCTCGGCGACGCCCTTGCCCACGTCGCCGTAGCCGCAAACGAGGGCCTTCTTGCCCGCGATGAGCATGTCGGTGCCGCGGTTGAGGCCATCGATGACGGAGTGGCGGGTGCCGTAGCGGTTATCGAACTTGGACTTGGTCACCGCGTCGTTGACGTTCATCGCTGGGAAAGGCAGGGTGCCTTCCTTGGCGAAGTGGTAGAGGCGGTGCACACCGGTAGTGGTCTCCTCGGTCACGCCCTTGATGGACTCAGCCAGGGTGGTCCACTTGGTGTTGTCTTCCTTGAGGACATCAGCCAGCATGGCGTAGAACGCGATCTGCTCGTCTGGGTCATTTGGCTGTGCAGCCGGAACCGCACCGGCCTGCTCAAATTCCTTGCCCTTGATAACTGCCATGGTGGCGTCGCCGCCATCATCGAGAATCATGTTGGGAGCTTCACCCTCCCAGGTGAAGATCTGGTTCAGGCACCACCAGTATTCGTCGAGGGTTTCGCCCTTCCACGCGAATACGGGAACACCCTGTGGGTTTTCCGGGGTGCCGTTCTTACCGACGACGATAGCCGCTGCGGCTGGGTCCTCGGTGGAGAAAATATTGCACGATGCCCAACGCACCTCGGCGCCGAGCGCAGTGAGGGTCTCAATCAAGACCGCGGTTTGGGTAGTCATGTGGATCGAACCGACGATCCGTGCGCCCTTCAGTGGTTGCTCTTCCGCGTACTCGCGGCGCAACTCCATCAGTCCTGGCATCTCGTGCTCTGCGAGATCGATCTGCTTGCGGCCAACCTCGTAGAGGTTAATGTCCGCAATCTTGTAATCGTTGTTGCCTAGGACTGTTTGTGCGTCTGCCATGAAGTTTGAGCTCCTATCAAACGAGTAATGAAAACAATTATTTGTACTCGATCCACTCTAGCGTGAACTTTTCTTGACGGCTCATAACAGGGCTTTTTAGGTTTTTAGGAAAATTTAGGAAAGTGCCTCAATGAACTGATCAATATCGAACTCGGTGTCGGCATGTTCCAAAACGCTCACGGCAGCTTCTGCAAGCTTCTCATCGACTTCACCCATCAGCCCACGAATGAAAGGGTATTGCTGTGCGACGTCGCCGGCAGCGAAGGGCGCGCCCGCCCAGATAGCGGCGATGGTCGCCGCAGCTTGTCCATTGAGCAACTCGTCGTCGGTGCTCTTCTCCTGATTTGCCACCAGCAGGCACGCATCGGTGATCGACTCAACGATGTCATCGTCGTCGAGGTCCACCAATTCGTCCAGAAAATCTACGTTGGTCTCTTCTGCAAAAATTTCAGAATCCCACGTGCTCATTGTTGCGCTCCTTTAATCGTGCCGACATGAAGAAGTGACGAAGATGTAAAACTGCCACGCCGCATATTAACCGCTCATAGTTAGTAATACTGTCTTTCCAGCTAACACGCCATAGATCGAGGCAGAAACTTCGGAAACTTCGAAAAATGCCAGTTTGTTTGCCCGGCAAAACGTATCACCTTGTCAAATCCCTGAGGAACCAGCCGAATTCCATAAGCAAATATCCATAAGTGATGGAGGTCACTTTTGCGTGTAAACGTCCACGTGGCTGGATAGTTTTACTCAATGCAGTCGACAAGGAAAGGGAATGAAGTCTGCGTGTCAAGTTGTTACCGAGTTGTTACCAAGGTTAGACTCTATGACCATGGACCAGTAGTGATGCGGTGAAGATAATATTCAGCGCATCACGAATTGATGAAGCACTGCGAGGGGAATCTATGGGCAGTAGAAAAGTGCGCCCGCTTTTATTTATTGCGGCGGGAATCGTCATCGCTGCCCTAATTGGCTTTGCAGTGTGGTACGCCGGCTCCCCCTCGATGAGTGACGGCACCTCGACGAATCAGTCCGAGGCGCTCCCCAGCTCTAATTCATCGCGCGAAACCACGTCGACGGCTCAGCAGCTAGAGCGCACGACTGCTCCTACTACCACGGAGGACGCTTCTGCGCCGGCTCCTTTCGTCGAGCCTGACCAGGACGATCCTTTCCTGCCACCGAACGCGCGTCTGGCCGCTCCGGATTCCATCGAGCGTGAAACCAACGTCTACCGTCCGACAAATATCGTGCCCGAAGGTGCCGATCAGCTCAGCGGGGATTCCAGTGACCAAGGCAGCTCGCGGCCCGATACCCTGGCTTCCGCATCCGGTCCTCTCACACCTTCTGAGGACGATCAGGTATTCCCGAATCAGTTCGAAACACCAGAACCAGGCCAGCCTTCCTCCCCTGCCGAATCCCCTGTGCCAACTGAACCTGGTTCGTCTGTGGATCCAAACCAGACGGTTGTACCAACGCAGCCTCTCGAGTCCGGCGCCGGAGCTCCAGCTCCAGAGCAAGTTCCCGGAGAATCGACCATCTCGCAGGAGATGGCCCCGAACGCCACACCGGCACCGTCGACGCCACCGTCCTCGCCAGCCGAATCAGGTCAGCAAGCTCCAAGCCAGCAGGAGCCAACCGTGGTGCCGCAGCCTGAGCGTCCTACCCAGGACCCAGCGCCAACTACGCAGCAGCAGCAACAACAACAGGTCCCACAGTCCCAGGATCCGTCCAGCAATAACGGCACTCCGCTGTGGTGGCAACAATTGCAGGGACAGTTCATCCGCTAGTTCCGCACTCGCACCAACACTAAATCCCTGGCAATCAATCGATTGCCAGGGATTTAGTATTCGTTGGGGTTAGACCCGAGCGAAGAAGACTTGCGTTCCAGGCTCTCCCCGGAAGGTGTGCGCTGGGTCGCTAGCAGGAATCCACGCCGCCATTCCAGGGGTGAGCGAAATCTCACCGCTGTGTGCTTCACCGGCCGTGCACAGCACGACGGCGGGGCCATCGCAGTCTGCAACCAGATCGCTAGTGTCTAGTTCATGCTTGCTCAAAATGAAGTCAGGCACGGTCACCGGGTAGTCGGTGACCCCGTCATGCGTGCGCGCATCGACCCGAGGTTGCGCAAGCGTAGAGAAATCAAGTACCCGCACGAGTTCCGGCACGTCAACGTATTTGCTTGTGAGTCCACCGCGGAGCACGTTGTCGGAGTTGGCCATAATTTCCACGCCCATGCCACGCATGTAGGCGTGCAGCTGGCCCGCCTGCAGGTGGATCGCTTCGCCCGGCTGCAAAACGACATGGTTGAGCAGCAGCGCGGCTAGGGCACCCACGTCGTCGGGGTAAATTTCCTTCAACTCCAGGAAGCAGCGCGCGGCATCACCGATCCAGTCTGTCCTATCGCTGATCTCGCTACAGCTTGACTCGGCTGCCTCCAACAAATTCACACGCACGCTGCGCGGAATGGTGATCCAAGTCGTAAATAAAGCTCGCAGACTCGCTTCCTCATGATCTGGGTCGATCATGGTGAGGTAACGATCAAAGGGTTCACAGTCCATCGCTGTGAACAGTTCCCGGGTCTTGTCCAAGGGCCGGAATCCCGCAAGTGCATGGAATTCCGTCAGCGCGACTATTAGTTCGGGCTTGTGGTTCGGGTCCTTGTAGTTACGGTTTGGATCACGCTCGGGCATCCCCTGGGAGACTTCCCTCGCATAACCATCTTGCGCCTGCTCCAACGAGGGATGCGCCTGCAAACTCAAAGGCTCGTCCGCCGCGAGTAACTTAAGCAGAAAGGGCAGGTCGCCGCCGAATTGTTCGGTCACGCGGGGGCCTAATTGGCCTTCTTTATCTGCCGCAATTTTCGCGTCTAACTTCTCGCCGCCAACACACGATGGATCGCCGGGATGGGCACCAAACCAAATCTCTGCCTCTGGAACTGCCGTCGGAGTCTCTTTTCCCCGCAGTTCGGCGAGCTTGGTGCGCGAGCCCCAGGGGTAGCTGCGCAAAGCACCAGTCATTAGCTCCATGTCTGTGAGGACTCCTTCAACATTCCAACAATCAAAAATCTGCGACTATTCGCCAAGCGCAGTCGTGGCGAAGCCGCGCACTACAAGTCGTAGCGCTGCAGCTGTATCACCCAAATCAGTGTTCGGGCAGGACTCTGCCCGAGAGTTGGGCAGCGGGGCCTCATCGTGGGCCCACACAACGGCCTTCAACGGTACCAGTTGTTCATCACTATCAATGAATGGGTCATAGAAAATATCATGATTTTGTTGTTGTTCCTCTAAAGCACGTGGCAATTCCTCCGGGGCAACGAAGCTCGAAGGGATCCCGCGAGCAGACCAGAGCGTTGCGACGAGTTCCGCAACAGCGAGGCCTGGTTGGCGAAACGCGGTGTGAATCACTCGGGCTCCCGAGACGTAGTAGCGTAACTGCCGCGCAGGATTGACGGTCTCATCGCGCTCGGGAGAGAGCTGCTGAATCTCCTCATCCAGTTCGTTCGCGAAGTCGTCGAGGCGCTGAGCCAAAATATGGGGGTCGTCTTCCAGCGAGTCCAGCAGCACGCTGACCGCCCCAATGGTGCGCATCGGTGATCCCCCGGCCGAGGTCGGCAATGGCGGGATCACGATGACTGAGGACGGCGCGTCGTCGATAATTGGCCCTCGCGCAGGCCCGGCCAAGACAACGGCCGCCCCGCGATTGGTCGCGGCGATGAGTGCTTGGGAGATCTCGTCGTTCTCGGCGACGTCACCGACGACCAACACGATGTCGAGCGCCCCGACGAAGGTGGGCAATGCATCAGTGATCACGATGGGATAGCGCAGCGGTGTGCGCTGATTGACCACGTAGCGAGCACCCGCTCGCGCAATCTGATCGGTGACTAGAATAACCACACTTCGCGGCGTCTCACCTCGCAGCGAGGCAAATCGATCCATGGCGCCCGCAATCGCGCGGAGCTGGGCGCCTTCGTGGGCGACGTCGAAAAAGCGGACTGTTTCGCGGTCATAGTCGCCGGAGCCCTCGTAGTAGTTCCGGTCCTCGGAGCTGTGATCCATGAGCCCCAGACTAGCTTTCTTCGCTGCGGATGTAGCTGAGAATCTCTGCCGAAAGCGTGTCAACCTGTTCCGGCGTCTCGGCCTCTACGTTGAGGCGCAAAAGCGGCTCCGTGTTGGAGGCGCGGACATTAAACCACGCCTTGGAACCCTGCAGCTTCACGGTGACACCGTCGAGGGTGTCGGTGGATTCGATCCGCTCCGCCAACCCGTCGAGCACGCGCTGGGTCGCGGCCGCCTGGTCACTCACAGTGGAGTTGATCTCGCCGGAGGCCGAGTAGCGCTCGTATTCCGCCATCATCTCGGACAGCGGACCATCGTATTCAGCCAGCGCCTCGAGCACGTGCAGTGCGGCAAGCAGCCCGGAATCGGCGTTGAAGAACTCGGTGAAGTAGTAGTGCGCGGAGTGCTCGCCTCCGAAGATGGCGCCAGTCTTGGCCATTTCCGCCTTGATATAGGAGTGCCCGACGCGGGTGCGTACCGGCGTGCCACCATTTTCTTCGATGATCTCCGGCACCGCCTGCGAGGTGATCAGGTTGTGAATGATCGTCGCGCCCGGCGTCTTGGCCAGGTAGCGCTTCGCTACCAGCGCGGTGATCGCCGACGGGGAGACCGGCGCGCCCTTCTCGTCGACAACAAAGCAACGATCGGCGTCGCCGTCGAAGGCCAGCCCGATGTCAGCCCCCTCATCCACGACGAATTTTTGCAGGTCGACGAGGTTCTTCGGATCGAGCGGGTTCGCCTCGTGGTTGGGGAAGGTGCCGTCGAGCTCGAAATACAGCTCGCGAATATCCATGTCAGACAGCACCGCGGGCACGGTCAGCCCAGCCATACCGTTGGCCGCGTCAACGGCCACAACCAGCGACTTCCCGCTTGACGCGGGCACGAGTTCACGAAGGTAAGCGGCATAATCAGCCAAGATATCTCGCTTTTCGACGAGTCCCTGCTCGCCGTCAAACTCCGGCACGCCATCCACCAACATGTCCGTAATTTCCGCCAGACCGGAATCCTGCGAGACGGGAGTAGCGCCCGTGCGGCACAGCTTGATGCCGTTGTACTTGGCCGGGTTGTGCGAGGCGGTAAACATTGCCCCGGCGCACTTGAGCTGGCCGGCGGCGTAGTAGAGCTCGTCGGTGGAGGTCAGGCCCAAGTCAATGACGTTGAGGCCCTGCGAGGTCGCGCCGTTGGCGAAGGCAGCGGCGAGCTCTGGGGAGGATGGGCGCATGTCGTAGCCGACCGCGATAGTGGTCTCCCCTTCTGCACGCAGAATGGAGGCAAAGGCTGCGCCTGTGTCGTGGACGAATTCTGAGTCGATGTATTCACCGACGACGCCCCTGACGTCATAGGCCTTAATAACGCCGGCAACTTCCTCACGACTACGCATATGGCAAACCGTTCCTTTTCCCTAAAAATCCCGCGCGCGGGCGAATAGATCAAAGTCCGAGTTTACCTACCGCATTCCACTGCGCGGGGATCTCCTGCGTAGTAATTCCCTGTCTAATTCCCTGGGTCGACCTCAGGGTCGACTTCTGGGTCGACTTCTGGGTCGGGCACCACGCTCAAGTGCGCGCGACGAGCGTGCTTGAATTCCTCTAGTCGCTTGGTGCGGTAGACGGGATGGTTGGAGGTCGCGGGATCGATATAGTCGCGGGTTCCCTCGTACTCAATAGGATCGTCGCCGGGTTCGACCAGCCCCGTGGTCACGCGACCGGCCTCGCGCACTGCTTCTGCGAGAGCGGTGACTTCCTCGTCATCGTCGTCAAGCGAAATGTGGTCGACGCGCAGCATTTCCCACCCAAGTGGTGCGGTGATGCGGCTGGCGTGGGATTCGCACAGGTCCCAGGAATGCGGTTCGGCATCGGGTGCCAGCGGCCCCACGACCGCCGTTGATTCTGCATAGGCGTAAGTCAGCGTGGCCACGGCTGGACGGCCACACCCGGTTCGGCAACAACGACGGAATGTACTCACGGTTGCCAAGTCTAAACCCCAACTTGATATTTGAGAAGTGCTAGCTCGGCGTGGTCACCCCTATTGACTTGCCGAGGCAATACTATATGTAGCCATGAGCACCCACGACGCACTGCATCTGCGACCCGGCCGTGACCGCCACGGTCGCGGATCTCGTGGCCCCCTCTTGCCAGTCGCGGTGCCGCGATACCGGACCCGCTCCATGCGCTTCGACCAGGCGGTCCTAGAGGCCTACGCTCCGCTGCAGAATGCGTATTTCGACCAGCTCGTCGGGGTCGACCTTGCCGTAGACACGGTTCCGCGGATGCGCTTGCGGGCTGACGCATTGCTTCCCGACGATATCGTGGCCGACGGCCCGGTGCCGCTGGGCCGCATTCTGCAGGCCGGTGTGGACCCTCAAGGGCGCCCTACCCGCGCCCGGATCGTGATTTTTCGGATGCCCGTTGAGCAGCGCACCTCAAACATGCAAGAACGGTCAGAACTCCTGGCATGGATTCTGACCGCTCTCGTGGCAAATCATTTGAACTTAGATCCCACGGATATCGATCCTGGGTTTCAGTACTAACTAGTTGGAAAATTAGCCGATCTGCTTTTTCAAACGGCGCCGTTCACGATCGGAGAGGCCTCCCCAGATCCCGAAACGTTCATCATTTTCAAGGGCATATTCCAGACATTCGTCCCGGACCGCGCAGGCCTGGCAAATGCGTTTTGCTTCTCTGGTGGAGCCGCCTTTTTCCGGAAAGAATGCTTCAGGATCCGTCTGCGCACACAGCGCCTGGTCCTGCCATTCCTGTTCGACGATGCCGAACAACTCATCGAGAGTCATCTCGCCTGCGGCGCCGCCACGGAGAACTGCGTTTTCAGCCATGTCTTCCACGCGAGGTCCTTTCTCCTGTGGTGTAGTCGGTACTGATGTACTTAGATACTTGTCTGCGGGCATTTCCCACGTAGTCGCTTCCACCATACGCTCGGTGTCACTCGGGCGGCAGAGCAATTACATAAATGTGATTCAACACGGTTTCCACAAATAGCGTCAACCTAAAACGAAGAAAGCCGTCACACTTTAAGGTCGTCCCCAGGTGAGTCGCCACTCCAGTCACACGAGTAACATTTACACAGGTACGGGGGTGCAGCGAGGGGGCACTACATGTAGTACCCCCTTGCGTATGGAGAAACTAGTTCAGGCTCCCCCGGCGTGTCGCTCACGCGTCAGGAGAAAAGCGAACCCCCGAATCGGGAATCGTAACCCCAGGCCAGACGCGCATTCCGCCCATCAGCTCGCAGCGAGCGCCGATAACAGCGCCCTCACCGATGACACAATCAGTGATCCGCGCGTTCGCGCCAATGGTCGCCCCGGCCGCAATGATGGAATTCTTTACGATCGCTCCGGGTTCTACAGTGACCCCTTCGAAGAGCACAGAATCGTCGATACGCGATCCGGCGCCGACCTCGACGCCGCGGCCGATCGCCGTACCGCCAACCAAGATCACGCCGCCGGCGATTCCGGCAGACTCGTCGACGTAGCTCTCGCCGGTCTTGCCCTTCAGCAACGGCGAGTAGGCAATGCCGCGCACGAGGTCGGACGAGCCCTGGACGAAATCGTCCGGGCGGCCCATATCGCGCCAATAAGACGTATCCACATGGCCGACGACCTTGGCACCCGAGGAAAGCAGCCCCGGGAAGGTCTCGCGTTCGACGGAGACGACGCGGCCCGCCGGGATACGCTCGATGACTTCGCGCTTGAACACGTAACAACCGGCATTGATCTGATCGGTCGGAGGATCCTCCGTCTTCTCCAGAAATTCCAGGACGTTATCGTCCGCGTCCGTGGGCACCGAGCCGTACGCGCGGGGATCCGGTACACGAACCAGGTGCAGGGTGACATCGGAGTCGTGGGATGCGTGGGTGTCTAAGATGTCGACCAGGTTCGCACCCGAGAGCACGTCGCCGTTGAAAACCATGACGTTGTCGTGGCGCAGCTTGTCGTAGACGTTGCGGATGCCGCCGCCGGTGCCCAGGGCTTCCTCCTCGACGACGTACTCGATCTCCAATCCGATATCTGCGCCGTTGCCGAAGTACTCCTCAAAAACCTCGGCCTTAAACGAGGTGCTCAAGATCACGTGGGTGATCCCGGCCTCGCGGATGCGCGCCAACAGGTGCGAAAGGAAAGGAAATCCTGCCGTGGGCAGCATCGGCTTCGGAGTATTGACGGTCAACGGGCGCAGGCGGGTGCCGCGTCCGCCGACCAGAATGACCGCGTCAGTCGAAGAAGGATCAACCATCGTGTTTAACCTCGTGTGTTCAGTATTACGTGTTAAAAATTAAAACTATCAGGAAGATTTGCCCGCACGACGCAACTCAATGGCCTCGCGGAGTCGCAATCCTGCCCACAGCGCACCACGCAAGGGAGCCTGCCACCACTCTGGGTAACGATCGGCCTGGAAGCGGTACGCCGAAGAATGGTGCGCCCGCAGCGTTAGCTGGGAGTGCTCGTTGGCCGAATGTCCCTGGTCGTGCACGATTTTCGCGCTGGGGCAATATTGGCTGACCCAGCCCGCGCGTGCGAGCCTATCGCCGAAATCAACGTCCTCGAGGTACATGAAATAGCGCTCGTCGAAGCCGCCGATCTCTTCGAAAGCCGAAAAACGCACGGCCAGACACGCGCCCGAGAGCCAGCCCGCCGCGCGCTCGGAGCCCATTTCTTCGCCCCGCTTATACGCCGCGGTAAAGGGGTTCGCGGGCCAGATATTCGACAGCAGCGCGTGGCCGATGCCAGTGACCAGGTTGGGTTGGTTGCGCGCCGAGGGGTAGGCCGAGCCGTCGGCTTCGACGATTTGTGGGCCGGTCGCTCCCCTGCGCTCGTCGGCGATGAGGCACCGGACGAGCTCGTCGATGGCGCCGGGCAAGAACTCCACATCAGGGTTGGAAATGACGAAAAAGTCGGGGTGAACCACACCCTCGTCGCGAAGCGAGGCTAAACGACGAGCTGCCGCATTGATCGCCGGACCGTAACCCAAATTTCCGCCGGTCGGGAAAAACTCAACGTTCTCGTAGTCCTTGGCAGCCTGCTCGGGCACACCGTCGGTCGAGCCGTTGTCGGCCAAAATGACGTAGGTCCCAGTCCGCGAGGCCTCCGGGAGCGACTCCAGGAACGGCGCGAGGTGGCGTCCCGGCGAGTACGTCACGGCGATCACGGCGACAGGCAGTGCGTCCGAGGTGGGTTCGTTGATGATCACAATGGGCCAAGCTTACCTACTGAATCCGCCGAGCCGCGTATTCGTATCTCGGTTTTGCGGGTGCGTGTCGTATAATTTAGGCCACTTGTGTCGTGCAGGCGGGTGACCCCGGTTGACGACGGTGAGAAATACTAACCCCGAGCAGTTTTAAGGTGCGTGACCGCGTGAGTCCTTCCCATCGAAGTAGTCGCGATATTCAACCCGCGCCAAGCCACTTCCGGGACGTCTCCCAAACGGGCAATAAGTACCTCAAGGTGCTCCTGGCCATTATTGCTGTGATCATCCTGGCCGTCTCCGCCATTGGTTATTGGACGGTCGGTCGCCTCGGCGGCGAAATCTCCGGCGCGGAGCTCATGCTCGGCGGCGACGATGCCACAGGCAATGCGCCCGACGGCGCGACAGACATTCTGCTCGTCGGTTCCGATTCGCGCACAGACGCGCAGGGCAATCCGCTTAGCGACGAAGAGCTCGCCCGTCTCAACGCCGGCGAGGCCGATGGCGAGCTCAATACCGACACCATCATGGTGATCCGTGTGCCCAACGACGGATCAAAGGCCTATGCCGTCTCGATTCCCCGCGACACCTATATCCATTCTGAAGACTACGGCAATATCAAGATCAATAGCGTCTACGCTTCCTATGCGGCCGATCGCCGCGCCGAGCTACTTGCCGATGGCCAAGAAGAGGACCGCAAACTCGAGGAAGCTGTCGCTTCTTCCGGCCAGCAGGGCCTGATTGATGTCGTAGCTGAACTCACCGGAGTCGAAGTGGACCACTACGCCGAGGTCGGCCTGCTCGGCTTTGTCCTGCTCACCGACGCAATTGGTGGCGTGGATGTTTGCCTGAACGCGGCCGTCGATGATCCTTTCTCAGGCGCGAAATTCCCGGCTGGTCGGTCCACGCTCGACGGCACCGAGGCGCTGGCCTTTGTACGCCAGCGCCATGGGCTGCCACGCGGCGACCTCGACCGGATTGTGCGCCAGCAGGCCTATATGGCGTCATTAGTGCAGAAGGTGCTCAGCGCAGGAACGCTGACCAACCCCGCACGGCTCAGCGAACTGGGCACCGCGGTCGAACGCTCGGTGACCATTGATAAGGGCTGGAACATCATGGACTTCGCGTCCCAGCTGGCCAACCTGGCGGGTGGAAACGTGACCTTTACGACCATCCCGGTCACCTCCATTGACGGCACCGGCGACTACGGCGAATCGATTGTCACCGTCGATCCGAACGAAGTACACACCTTCATGGACGACATGGCCAAGCCCGACGAGCCGGATCCTGAAGATGCACCGGCTACCGAGGACACCGCCCCAGCCGTGGATCCTGTGCTCGATTCCTACAGCATCCAGGTGCTCAACGCTGGCACGACTGCTGGTCTGGCCGGCGGTGTAGCTTCCTGGCTGCAGGAGGAAGGTCTCAACGTGGAAGGTTCCTCCAACGCTATGGAGGGCATCTACTTCGGCTCCCAGGTTGTCGCGGCAGATGCCACCGATCCCGGCGCACGCGCCCTCGCGGAGCTGCTCGGCGGGCTGGAAGTTACCGAAAATGCGGGCCTTGATGCGGACACCCTGATCGTGGTGACCTACGACGATTACACCGGCCCCAAGTCGGATATTCCGGCCGCCGAGACCTCAACCGAGGCACCCGTGGGCACTCCCGGCGCGGACTTCGGCCAGGCCGAGGTGGCGCCTGAGATTTCCGCAGGCTCCGAGGGCCCGCGCTGCGTGAACTAGTTACGACGGCTTAGTCCGACCACGACAGCTCAGCTAAGGATTCCCCGTCCATCCAGCGCTGCATTACCTGCACCGCCTGGGTGGCATCGGCCAGAATCGTGGTGCGGCGCGGCGGCGAAACCTCCAGCGTAAAGCCGTCCAAGGAGGCGAGGTTGGTCGCCTTGATATAGGTGTCCTCGTCGCCCGGATCGTCGATGTTAAAGCGCGTGATCTTGATGAAGTCTTCGTCCTCGGTCATCGATTCCACGATCGGCTCCAGCCCGGCGCGGCTCGCACCGAGGCGGAGGTCGTCGTCGCCACGCAATTGGTACATGAAACTGACGTCCTCGTCGCCGAAACGCAACACCTCCTCATCGGTGCGCAGGCCGTAGCCCTCGGAGAGGGCGACGTCGTCGATCCACGCGAGCACGTCGTCCTCGAAGCCTGCCTGTAGCCCGAAGGTCACCTCGCTGCCTGTGAGCTGCGGAGATTCCAAGCCCTCGATTCCATCTTCCTCCGCCAGCGACAGCACTGTATCGCGGATGTGTGCGAGTTCGTCCGGCTTTCCCGAGGCTCGGGGCGGCGAAAATAACGTGATGGAAGTTGGATTCATACACTCCATTATGCCTGCGACAGGAGGCGGGCTGCATCCTCCCTTGCCTTTAATTATGCAGTTTTCTTATTAGCACGGGTTCAAACAAGTATTGGATGCAATAGGTCGGCGTCTGGGATTGTGTCTTTTAGCAAAAGCTGTGATGTCCATAACAGTGATCCATCACTGTGGCTCATATCGGTAAAGGAGACAACCGTTGTCCAACTCATCACAATCCACTCAGGCTGAAGGGGTGCGCCCATGATCATCGCCTTCCTAGGAATCATCCTTGCCCTCTCCCTGCTGATCACTTTGGCGTACCGCGGCCACTCCGTGGTTGTCGCCGCTCCGATCGCAGCACTCGTCGCCGTGATCTTCTCCGGCGCCCCACTCATGGTCAGCTACTTCCCGCTCTTCCTCACCGGCGCCATCTTCGGCCAGCTGATGGTGGTCAGCGGATTCGCCGAAAACATCGCGCGCTTCATCGCATCGGTCTTCGGCAAGAACCAGGCGATCCTGGTCACCGTCGTGATCACCTCGCTTTTGACCTACGGCGGCGTCAGCGTGTGGGTCATCGCGTTCACCATCGTGCCAATCGCACGCGAGATGTTCCGCCAAAGCGATGTCTCCCTGCGCCTGCTGCCCGCGACCAGCGTGCTGGGTTCCTTCACCTACGCCATGGCCGGACTGCCGGGTACCCCGCAGGTGCACAACGCAATCCCCACTCCGTACTTCGGCACGACCACCTTCGCAGCCCCCGTGCTCAGTTTGATTGCCTGTGCCGTGACTTTCGCGCTCGGCTACGGCTGGCTGCGCTACCGCCAGTCCAGTCTGGCGGGCCGCGGCTTGGGCTTCGCCGAGCTCGGCGGCGCAGCTGCCCGCCACGGTGACACCGAGGTTATCGCTGAAACCAAGGGTGTGCAGTGGAAGGACGCTATCGGCCTGCTCCCGATCGTCGTCATGGTGGCCATCAACGCTTTGTACACCTACGTCATCGGCCCACGCCTGGATACCTCCTACCTTGCCGAGGAAAAGTTCGGCAGTACCGACATCACCTCCGTCATCGGTGTCTGGTCTGTGACCATTGCGCTGGTCATCGCGTGTCTGATGGTGTTCGCCCTCAAGCCTGGCTCCGCCCGCAAGTTCGTCGAGGCGATCAGCGAAGGCGCACGTAAGTCCGTGCTGCCCGTATTCACCACCGGTTCCGAGGTTGGCTTCGGTGCGGTCGTCGCATCCCTCGCCGTCTTCGCTGCCTTCCAGGATTCCCTGTTCAACATCAGTAACAACCCGCTGATCGTCGGCGCCGTAGCCACCGCCGTCATCGCTGGTATTACAGGTTCTGCTTCTGGCGGTATGTCCATTACGCTGCAGGCCTTCGGCGACCAGCTGGCCACCATGGCTGTCGACCAGGGAATCAGCGCCGAGCTCATGCACCGCGTCGTCGCGATGGCGTCTGTCTTCGCCGATGCCCTCCCACACAACGGCGCCGTGGTCACCCTCCTGCTGGTCTGTGGTCTCACCCACCGCCAGGGTTACAAGGATGTTGCCGTTGTCTCCATCGTCGTCGCGCTCATCGGTGTGGCCGTCCTCGTTGGTCTGAGCCTGATTTTCACCTAAGATCAGTCGCCCGAATTGGCCCGCCCGCGTTCTCGAACTCGGAGCGGGCCTTGTTCATGAGGTGGTCGTCGCAAAGCGTATCGACGATCACCTGCCCCAAACCCACCGCCGCGTCGATCGCGGCAGTAACCGCCGCATCGGTCGCGGCGTAGTCGGCGAACTCCTTCGTATGCAGGGCGACGCCGGGCGGGGCGACCTTGATCGTCGGGTGAATACCGGGCACGAGTTGGGAGACGTTGCCGAAATCAGTGGAGGCGGCCTGGGAGTCCGGCAGCACTCCAAAGGGCAGCACTTCCCTGCCCCGGGCTGCCTGCGTCTGCGCCCACCGATCGGCCAAGGTGGTGTTGTTTCGCACGGGTAGCGACATCGGATGTGTATCCCAGGAACGCTCCACCTCGACTCCGGCCATGAGGGCTGCGCCGGTGAGGATATCGTCGATACGCGTGCTTAAGTCCATCAGCGTGTCCACGTACAGCGAGCGGACGTAGATGCTCATCTCGGCGCGCTCGGGGATAATCGAGGCGCGGTGGCCGCCCTCGTCGATGACTGCGTGGATGCGATCCGACGGCGGCATCTGCTGCCGCAGTAGGCCAATGCCCTGGTAGACGAGGTTTGCGGCATCGAGCGCATTGCGACCCATATACGGCTGCATCGACGCGTGCGCCGCGATTCCCTTGAACACGACCTTGAGGGTGCGCCGCCCGATCCAGGTGTGCGCCGAGAGGTCGTAGTTGAAGGGGTGGACCATCACCGCCGCGTCGATGTCGTCAAGCATGCCCGCGCGGATCATGTATTCCTTGCCCGTGTGACCCTCCTCGGCCGGCGTTCCTAGGAACACAATCTTGCCGGAGCCGATGCCCGCCGCTCCCAGGAACCCGCCGACACCCGCGGCCGCGATAATGTTGTGTCCGCACGCATGGCCGATGCCGGGCAGCGCGTCGTATTCGGCGAGCACCGCGATGGTGCGGTGACGGCGCGGATCGAAGTCCACGCTCTGCCACTCCGCGCGCAGGGCCGTGGGCAGGCTATGGGCACCTCGCTTCACGACGAACCCCTGCCGCTCCAGTGTCGTCGCGAGCACCTCGGCCGAGCGAGTCTCCTCGAAGGCGAGCTCGGGGTTGGCGTGCAGGTCGCGCACAATGAAACTCAGCTCGTCGCGGTAGCGCTCGACGTGGTCGGCAACGCGCTGCCAGAGCTCTGCCTGACCCAGGTAGTGCTCCTGTTCCGGGGCGCGGGCCGATTCGATGCTGCGGACTTTCTCGCGCACAATCGCATCCATGTGCGCGAGATACGCATCAGAAGGATTCACTTTCGCTCCTTATTATTCGGGTGCTAGCTGTCCAAGAACACGCCCACACCGGGACCCAGTGGCAAGTCGACGTAGTACCAGACTGCCAGAACAAGGACCCACGAGACCCAAAATGGCACCACGTACGGCAACATGCGCGAGATCAAGGTACCCAAACCCGCTTGTGGTTCGTAGCGCTTGAGCATTCCCAACATCACGATCATAAACGGATTCAGTGGCGTGATGACCTGCGTCGCCGAGTCGCCGACGCGGAACGCGGCCTGAATAAAGGCAGGTTCGTAACCGAGCAGCGCGAACATGGGGACGAACACCGCCGCCATCAGTGTCCACATACCGGAGCCCGAGATGATCAGCAGGTTGAGACACGATGCCAGGATGATAAACGCCAGGATCGCGGGGAATCCGGTCAGTCCAATTGCTTCCAGCCCGGCAGCACCCTGGACCGCGGTCCAGGTGCCGATACCGGTCCAGGAAAACAGCGCCACGAACTGGCCGAGGATGAAGGCGAGCACGAGGAATTCGATCATGTCGATCAGCGACTGCGCCATCATGTCCACCACGTCGCGCGTGTTTTTAATTGCGCCAACGTAGATGCCGTAGACCAGACCGGCGACCATGAAGTAGGCGAAGACGAGGAAGACGATGCCGTCAAGCAGTGGCGAGGCGGGAAGGAACCCGCCCTCGTCGTTACGCCATGGAGACCCGGACGGAAGCACGGCGACGAGCACCAGGATCGTCAGGATCACCAGCGCGAAGAGCGAGGCCTTCAGGCCTTTGGATTCCTGCGCGGTGAGCACCGGCGAGATTTCTTCGGCGGAATCATCGTCGGTCCGCTCGGTTGGCACGTCTTGTTTCCACAAGCGCGGTTCGACGACGCGGTCGGTGATGTAGCCCGCGAGCAAGCCGAGCACGATCGCCGAGACGACGTTGAAGTAGTAGTTGGACAGCGGGTTGACTTCCGTGGTTTCGATGCCAGGCAGTGTTTCCATTACCGCATTGGTGATGCCCGCGAACAGGGCATCGAGGCTGGTGGGGACGAGCGCCGTGGAATACCCCGCACCGACTGAGGCGAAGCCACCGATCAGGCCAGCCACTGGGTGACGACCAGCCGCCTTGAACACCATTGCCGCCAGCGGCGGAACCACGACCCACGCTGCATCCGCCATCACCGAGGCCGTCACACCGACGAGGCCCACCGCATATGGCAGGATCCAGCGCTTCGCCGAGCCGAAGAGCTTCCGGA
The DNA here is from genome assembly GCF_000379425.1 of Corynebacterium lubricantis DSM 45231. Classification (GTDB taxonomy): domain Bacteria; phylum Actinomycetota; class Actinomycetes; order Mycobacteriales; family Mycobacteriaceae; genus Corynebacterium; species Corynebacterium lubricantis. The sequence goes on along the minus strand of NZ_KB902185.1, from coordinate 28,361 downwards.
TCATCGCCGCCAGCATGCCGGTTTTCTCCGCCACGCCGACCGCGAGCAGGATGGGCAGCACGGTGACAAGTGGCGGGAATCCGATATAGTTCTCGCCCAAGTTGGTGGTCAGCCACACCATGCCCTCGCCGGTGAACAGACCCTTGATTTCCAGCGTCTCCCCTGATCCCGGGACCTCGACCGAAATCTCCATCAGCGCCATGATCGTGGAGAGCACACCAGTGATCAGAAACAGGCCCAGAAACAGGGCGAACGGCTCGGGGAGTTTGTTTCCCAGCCATTCCACCCCGCCAAGGATCGTGTCCGTCAGCGAGCGCTCTTGAGTCTGGGGTTGAGTCTGGGTCGTGGAACTTTCATCGGCCATGGCAAACATCCTTAATTCGGTCGGGTTCCGATTCGGACTACACTAACGACGCCGCCACGGACACAAGCTCGAACCGATCACTTTTACATAATGCGATTACCCCCGGTTGGTGTTTTCTTTGGCTGAATCATCGCATGCGGTTTTTGCCTACGATGGTTCGCATGAGCTTGCTGCAACCACTTCTTCGCACCGATCCCGCCTCGCCCCGCCTGACTGTTTATAACGAGACAACCGGCGCCCGCATGGAATTTTCCGCGACCACCCTGGACAATTGGGCCAACAAGATCGGCAATATGTTGCTGCAGGAGTTTGACGCCGACGACGACACGCAGATCCGGATCGATCTGCCGATCTCATGGCAGTCGGCCGTGATTCCGCTCGGTATTTACAACGCGGGCGGCACGCCGCTTTTTACTGGCGACGACGCCGAGATCGTCTTCACCACCGTCGAGAATTTCCACGACTGGTCCACGACCGACGACGTGGTTGTTGTCTCCGATGATCCCTTCGGTCGCGGCATCGAGGAATCCGGCGGCGAGCTGCCACTTGGTGCGGTCGACTTCTCCCCCACCGCGCGTTTTTATGGCGACCAGTTTTACGGCCAGGCCCCCGCTCTCGCCGACTTCGCCCAGCCCGACGTGACCGACGAGCGCTACCTCATCAACGGCTGGTCCAACAAGGAGGAGTTCGACCGCCGCATCATGTCCGTCCTCGCCGCCGACGGCTCCGTGGTGGTGGTCACCGGAATGGCGTCCACCGACCGGCTCGCCGAGATCGCGCAGATGGAGAAGGTCACGCACCAATTGGGCGATCTTTGATCTAGCTCAAGGAACCTGACGGTCCGGGCTCGTAGATTCAGGGATGTAAAGAAAATTACTTCCTGAAAGGACACTCCCATGACCGCGAATACCCAGGCTCTGCATCAGGCAATCGTCGATACGCTGCCTCAGACCGAGAAGATTGTGAACACCGTAGTTAAGGTGCACGGCGAAAACCATTCGAACTTAGCGCAGGTCAAGACCGACTTTAACGAGCTTTCATCGGCGCTCAAGGCCGACGACACCGATTCCGCCCGCGGTGCCCAAGCGCGACTGCGCGCCTCCGCGGAGGATTTCGTCACCCCGGCCGACGGCTGCGAGGGCTTCAAAATGATGAACGATCAGCTTTCCACGCTCGACGATGCAGTCACCGCGCTGCTGAAGGCATAGTTCGCTTTACGACGAGCTCCCGCTTCCGGTACTTAAGAAAGCGTTAATGAACGGAAGGAATGGCAGCAAGAGTAGCGATTGGAATTGCGCGATCACGCCCTGGATGCCCTGACCGACAAAGTGCAGGGCGCGGGCGGGATCGCCATTCGCGATTGCCGACGACGCGTTGTCAAAGCCGTAATTAATATCATCGACTTCGTCGGGGCTGACCCACATATCTTCTCGTGGGAGGTCCTCGGAGTCGTCGTAAAGCGCGGTGCCATTCGCGCATGCCTGGAAAGCTTCGTGCAGCGAGGCGTTGAACCTCGCGTTAGTCGATTCGGCTGCAGCAAAGGCATCCGCTTCGAGGGCGTACCATGCGTCCGTCTGCCCCGACTTGTTAATGCGCTTTGGGTGGAAAAGCTCGTGGTAGCCCTGCGCCGTCTCGTTAGCGTGGGCGCGGGCTTGGGCCTGACCGTACTGTTTAGTCACTCCCTGTAGGTTGCGGTAGCTATTTTCATACTCGCCGCGCACAGCGGTAAGGATATCGAGACCGAGCCATTCGCCGTATCCTGCAGCATTCGACAGCCCGTTGACCTTTTCAATGAGCTGATAGATGTGATCGGGTTCTGCGACATTACCCCGCTGTGCGACGGTGGCGCGGCCGTGGGCTGCCAATACTTCAATGTCGGCGGCTGCAGCAGGGACCCGCTGTTTTGCCAGATCAACGAAGGTATTTCTGTAGATCTGCTCGTATTCGTATTGCAGCTGCGCATCGCCGTGGGTTGCCTGGAGGTGGCAGCCACCGTAGGAAACTGGGGTCACTTCGAACGCGTTAGCAGGTGTTACCGCAATGCCCGTGAGAAGTACCGCCGAAACGGCCGCTGAGAGGAGGCTCCGGGATTTCATGCGCGCAACTCCGAATCTGAGTAAAGGTTGGGAAAATGGTGTCTGTTTAATACATCCGGTTGAGTGGGAGGTTCGTTACTTTCGCCAATGGCAATCAATTGAATCCGTACGATGGGTTTTGTACTGCAAACACTTGAAAATGAAGGAAAACAATGTCAATTGACCTCACCAAACGATTCGCAAACAAGTCAGTAGTCATCACGGGAGGTGCGTCCGGCCTCGGACTGGCAACCGCAGAACGTGTTGCCCAAGAAGGCGCTAACCTCTTTTTGGTCGACCTCAACGAGGACGCTCTCCAGCAAGCCAAGTCTCAGCTTGAGGAAGAAAACCCAGGCGTTAAGGTCGAGGTATTAACAGCCAACGTCGCACACGAGGACGAAGTAAAAGCCTACGTTGCTAAGGCAGTCGAAGTTTTCGGACGCATTGACGGATTTTTCAACAACGCAGGCATCGAGGGGACCCAAAACCTGACCCATGAGTTTGGGTCCGATGAATTCGCTCGCGTCCTCGGCGTGAACCTCAACGGCGTTTTCTTCGGTATGGCTGAAGTTCTCAAGCAAATGGTCAAGCAAGGTGGCGGCCAGATTGTTAATGCTGCTTCCGTCGGTGGCATTCGAGGCGTGGGCAACCAGTCCGGTTATGCTGCATCGAAGCACGGTGTCATCGGACTCACCCGAAACTCCGCTCGTGAGTACGGAACGCAGAACATTTCCATCAACGCGATTGCACCAGGTGCGATCATGACTGCGATGGTGGAAAACTCCCTGAAACAAATGGGTGGCGACAATTGGGAAGAAGCGGGCAAACAGTTCGTTTCTGTCAACCCAACGCAGCGCTTTGGACGTCCGGAAGAGGTCGGCGCACTCGTCGCTTTCCTGCTTTCCGACGATGCCAAGTTCATTAACGGCACCGTCATTCCTATCGACGGTGGCCAGCACGCAATGTATTAATCCCTGCCGCTTTTCATCGCGTGCCTGAGCTTGCGCCAAATCACGCGCGCGATCGAGTGCGGTAGCGCTCCGAGCTCGCGCAAGTAGTTGGCGGGCTTGTCGCTGCACGGAGTGGGGGCCTTGGTCACCGAGATGGGAATTCCCAGGTGCCAGGCCCACACTTTTGTGCGCGCGGCGTGGAAGTTGTTCGTGACCACGTCGAGATGCTCGGCGTCAGGCGCGAGTGCGCGCGAGTTCTCCAAGTTCTCGTTCGTGGAGGTCGCCGCGTTTTCCTCGACAATGTCCTCGCGCGGGATGCCATTGCGGACCAACCACTCCGCCATCACCCCGGCCTCATCTTTGCCCGAAACAATGATGGGGCGCGGACCCGTCTGTATATAGAGGCGTCGCGCTACTTTGAGACGTTCCACCAGAATTCGCACTGGCAGCCCGTCTCTGGTTTTCGCGCCCAGCACCACGATGGGATCCACAGGTTATTCACCCATGAGGCGCTGCTTGAGCGCTTCGTCCTTCTTTTCCACTTCGGCTGCGAGGTTGGCCTGGTAGTCGGCCATGCGCTGCATGATGCGGTCATCGCCAGTGCCGAGCATGCGGGCCGCCAGCAAACCAGCGTTCTTTGCGCCGCCGATAGACACGGTTGCCACAGGCACACCGGCGGGCATCTGCACGATGGACAGCAGCGAATCCATGCCGTCGAGGTCCTTGAGCGCGCGCGGGATGCCAATCACTGGCAGCGGAGTCGCCGCCGCAACCATGCCCGGCAAGTGTGCAGCCCCTCCGGCACACGCGATGATGACCTTCAGGCCCTTGTCGCGCGCGCCCTTAGCGTACGACAGCATCCGCTCAGGGGTGCGGTGCGCGCTGAGCACACCCACTTCGAAGGGGATGCCGAACTCGGCGAGTACTTCTGCTGCCGGCTCGACGGTGTCCCAGTCGGAATCGGAGCCCATGATTAGTCCTACTAACGGTTGCATGGGCTTTATTCTGCCACGCCAATCCCGTCCAGGCGCATTACACCCAGGTCGCGGTGACCAAATAGTGCGCGGCGGCGCGCGCGATATTGCAGGTCTCGGTCGGGTCCTGACCGGTCACGTTCACGTGTCCGATCTTGCGCCCGGCGCGCCACGTCTTGCCATAGAGGTGCACCTTGACCTGCGGGTAGCGCTCCATCACCGCACGCACGCGCTCATGCATCGGCATGTCCGGGTCGGTGTCGGCGCCCAGCACGTTTGCCATCACGGTCGTCGGCGCGCTCTGGTCCGTCGAGCCGAGCGGCCAATCCAGCACGGCGCGCAGGTGCTGCTCGAACTGACTGGTCACGCAGCCGTCTTGCGTCCAGTGGCCGGTGTTGTGCGGGCGCATAGCCAGCTCGTTGACGCTCACGGCAGGCTGACCCGCCTCGTCGAGATGCTCAAACAGCTCCACCGCCAGCACACCGGTGACACCCAGCTCGGAAGCGATGCGCTTAGCCAAGTCCTGGCAGTAATCGGCGAGATTCTCGCTCAAATCCGGCGCCGGCGCGATCGCCTCGACGCAGATGCCGTTCTTCTGCACCGATTCCACGACCGGCCACGCCCGCACCTCGCCGGAAGCGTTGCGCGCGACCATCGCCGAAAGTTCGCGGCTAAAGGCTACTTTGCGCTCGGCCATGAGAGGCACGCCTTCGTCGAGAAGCTTCACGACGAGCTCCTGTAGTTCCGCCTTGCTGTCCGGGAACCACACGCCGTGTCCGTCGTAGCCGCCGCGCGTGGCCTTCAGGCAAACCTCGCCGGAGACGGCATCCCAAAATTCGCCCGCCTGCTCGGCCGATTCGATGCCGAAGAAGGCCGGGATGGGCGCGCCAATTTCGCGCAGCTTTTTGCGCATGACCAGCTTGTCTTGGGCGTTGACTAGCGCCTCGGGGCCGGGCTGAACGTTGAGGCCCTCGTCGATAAGCGTGCGAAGGTGCTCCGTGGGAACATGCTCGTGGTCGAAGGTGACGGCATCGGCGCCCGCGACGGTGCGGTGCAGGTCGTCGAGGTTGGTGTAATCGCCAAGCTCGACGTCAGGGATGACCTGGGCCGCCGAAGAATCCTTGGCTCCGGCCAAAAGTCGCAGGTGAATACCCAGTTCGATGGCTTCGGTCTGCATCATGCGGGCGAGTTGGCCGTCGCCGATGACGGCAACGGTGGGAGAAGCGGATTCAGGATTAGTCATGGTGTTCAATCATACAGCCGTAGGATTGAAAGTATGAAGGGCATCGTGCGGCACACAATCTTCCAAAATTCACTCATGTCGGGCCTGCTTGACGGGATTTACGACGGCGAGATGACCATCGGCGAAATCCTCGGCAACGGCAACTTCGGCCTCGGCACCTTCGACGCGCTCGACGGCGAAATGATCATCATCGACGGCGTGTGTTACCGGCTGCGCGGCGACGGCACCGCCAGCGTCGCGGACCTCGACGATCGCAGCCCGTTCGCCGTGGCCACGAACTTCGTCCCGCGGATCACGGCGGCCGCACCGAAGGGAATGCGGCGCAGCGAACTGTCCGCATTTATCGACGAGATGGAGCCCAGCGCGAACTACATGTACGCCGTGCGCATTATCGGGCTTTTCGACGAGGTGGTCACCCGGACCGTGACGAAACAGGAAAAGCCCTACCGGCCGATGACCGAGGCGGTGGGCGATGATGCCGAGCTGCATTTCACGGATGTCAGCGGCATCATTGGCGGTTTCCGCACCCCGATTTATGAGAAAGGTATCGGCGTGCCGGGCTGTCATGTGCATTTTATCGACGACGCGCGTTCCACCGGCGGCCACGTGTTGGATTACACCGTGCGCGAGGCCACGATCGAGCTCTGTCCGGGCACGAATCTGGACCTGCGGTTGCCGCTGTCGAAGGAATTCGCGCGCGGCAATCTGGCGCCGGAGGATCTGGATTCACAGATCCACTCGACCGAGGTGAAGAGCTAGTAAATTTCGCGCGGGCGGGTGCGCAGAATCTGCTCGACCTTTTTCGATTTGCCCACGTTAGCGAAGTAAATCGGCCGGTCAAATCCGTAGACCGCCAGCGAGATGCCGCCCTTGTAACGGCGCGCGGAGTGAATCTGGCTCAGCGGAATCGAATCCACGCGGTTGCGCAGCTCCCCAGAGCGCGCGAGCACCCGCTTGTTCGTCACCACGAAGCGCTGCTTGCGGGATTTCAGCAGCGGTAGGACAAACCGCCACGCGGCGAGCAGGGCCCATAATGCGACGACGAGGTTGCGGATCTGCACGTCGATCACGGATCCGGGCTGGTCCATGAATCCGATGACGATCCAGCAAATGCCCGTGATCAGGACCAATTCAAGGAACGGAAAGGTCATGGAGCTCAGCGGCGCGCACATGTCGGCGCGCACGTACTCTCCCCTGCCCAATTTAAACCGTGCCATAGGAATGAAGTCTACCGCGGGCGCAAGTGGGTTACGTCCCCGGCCGAATACGCCACGCTATTAACGACGATTTCACCGTGGTCGTTGACACCGTCGACAGTGCCGAAGATGTCGCCCGCCGGAGTCATCAGCTTCACTTCTTGGCCGATGCTCGAACAGACTGCGCGGTAGTCCTTAAGCAGCGCGGGGTCGCCGGCGCGCCACTGCGCTAGGCGTCTGCCCATCGCCGCCAACAGGTCAGCGGCGAGATCCGTCCAGTCGAAGTCAATGCCGGCTAGCTTGAGCGACGTGGCGTGCTCGACGGGAAGCTGCTCTGCCGTAAGGGCCACGTTGAGGCCAATGCCGACCACCACGCGCGGTGCGTCGCCCGAAAAGTCTGCCTCGGACAGGATCCCGGCGAGCTTCTTGCCGTTTAAGAGCACGTCATTGGGCCACTTCAGGCGGGCTTCCGGGATCACGTCGGTGACCGCGACACCGACCGTCAGCGGGATGAGACCGATGTCGGCGGCCAGGGGGTCGTCGATAAGCACTGACAGTGATAACTGTGTGCCTTTCGGTGACTGCCATGCGCGACCCAGGCGGCCCTTGCCCGCGGTCTGCTCGCCGGCGATGAGCGCGCTGCCCGGCGTGCCGCTCGAGAGTTGCGCGGTGTTGGTGGAGCCGACGGAGTCGATGTAGGTGACGGTGGGCCACCATTCGGTAACGCGGGCGCGGACTGCGTCGATATCAATTAAGGTCATTTAGCCAGGTTACCGCTTCCAAAACGTAACGTGTGTCACGCGTGTCGAATTAATTCGTAACTAGAAACTATTTTTGACCTGCAACAATACTAAGAGTGATATACGTCACGGCGATTCAATGGTGGATTATCGCAGTTTGGTTGTCTACACTTCCAAAACATGACAGTTTCCTCAAGTTTCACGGATCTCGAGAACATCGCCGACAACCAGACCACTGCCGGTAAAATCGCTGACCTGAAGAAGCGCCGCGCCGAGGCTGCCCAGCCGATGGGCGAGAAGGCGATCGAAAAGGTACACGAGAAGGGCAAGCTCACCGCCCGCGAACGCCTCGACTACCTGCTCGACGAAGGCTCCTTCGTGGAAACCGACCAGCTCGCGCGCCACCGCACCCACGACTTCGGCATGCAGGCGAAGCGTCCTGTCACCGACGGCATCGTCACCGGCTGGGGCACCATCGACGGCCGCGAAGTCTGCATCTTCTCCCAGGACGGCACCGTCTTCGGCGGCGCACTCGGCGAGGTGTACGGCGAAAAGATGATCAAGATCATGGAGCTCGCCGTGACCACTGGCCGCCCCCTGATCGGCCTTTACGAAGGTGCCGGCGCACGTATCCAGGACGGCGCTGTGTCGCTGGACCTGATCGCGCAGACCTTCTACCAGAACATCAACGCCTCCGGTGTTGTCCCGCAGATCTCCGTAATCATGGGTGCTTCCGCTGGCGGCAACGCGTACTCCCCTGCGCTGACCGACTTCGTCATCATGGTGGACAAGACCTCCAAGATGTTCGTCACCGGCCCAGACGTGATCAAGACCGTCACCGGCGAGGAAATCACCCAGGAAGAGCTCGGCGGCGCAATGACGCACATGACCACCGCCGGCAACTGCCACTACGTGGCAAAGAACGACGAAGACGCGCTCGACTACGTCTCCGACCTAGTCTCCTTCCTACCTTCCAACAACCGCACCTTCGCGCCAACCGAGGAGCACTCCAAGGACGAGGGCAGCGTTGAGGAAAACATGACCGCCGACGACCTCGCGCTCGACGGCATCATCCCGGACTCCCCAACCCAGCCATACGACGTGCGCGAAGTGATTGAGAAGCTTACCGACGACGGCGAGTACCTCGAGATCATGGAGCAGCGCGCCGAGAACGTTGTTATCGCTTTTGGACGCATCGAAGGCCAGTCCGTCGGCTTCGTGGCCAACCAGCCCAACGTCTACGCTGGCTGCCTGGACATCGACGCTTCCGAGAAGGCCGCGCGCTTCATCCGCACCTGCGACGCGTTCAACGTGCCGATCGTCATGCTCGTCGACGTCCCGGGCTTCCTGCCTGGCGCTGGCCAGGAGTACGGCGGCATCCTGCGCCGCGGCGCGAAGCTGCTCTACGCCTACGGTGAGGCAACCGTTCCGAAGATCACCGTCACCATGCGCAAGGCTTACGGCGGCGCATACTGCGTGATGGGTTCCAAGGGCCTCGGTGCCGACGTGAACCTCGCGTGGCCAACCGCGCAGATCGCCGTGATGGGCGCTGCCGGAGCCGTCGGCTTCATCTACCGCAAGGAGCTCGCAGAGGCACGCGAGAAGGACCTCGACGTCGACGAACTGGCGAAGAGCTTCGAGCGCGAGTACGAGGACTTCATGCTCAACCCATACCTCGCGGCTGAGCGTGGCCTGATCGACTCGGTCATCCTGCCTTCCGAGACCCGCGGCGTCATCGCCCGCAACCTGCGCCTGTACAAGGACAAGAACGTGACGCGCCCGGCGCGCAAGCACGGCAACATCCCGCTCTAAAGATTGCAGTTTTGCCCCCGCTTCCACGCGGGGGCATTTTTGTGCTTTAAAACGACCCGCTTTACGACGAACGCGTGAATTTAAGGCCTCGCGCCAGTTTTGTAATGCTACCTAAACTCATTGGTTTTTGGATCAAGCATTACACTCATTGAGACGCTTTCATACGCGTCTTCCCAGTGCACCCGGTTGATTCCACGGAGATTGTCCCTATGGCTTCCATTTCTGACAAAGCCTCTCGGCTATTCAAGTACCTCTCCGAGCGGCAACGCTCGAAAGAGAAGACTTACTTTTCCACCGGGGAGTACGCCAAGAACGGCGGTGCAGTTCTCCGCCTCGAAGATCTCACCTCCGAGGCCGCCCAACTTGGTGGCGTGAGGTTTGGCAGTGACCTGCGCCTAGCGCTGTATCCCGAGCACGAAGAGCTGGAATCGTCGCAAAGCAATGGCTCCGATGCCGACCTCATTGCTTCCTTCGAGCGTCCAGACCAGATCGATTTCCCCGAGCTTGATGCCCAGCTAGCCGAGTGGCTTTCGGGTGCGCAAGACAATCCGCACAAGCGGCCCGTTGTTCTGCAATCACGGGAAAACAAGGAAGACCTGTCCGTGGCTGAACTGGACCGTCTCAACCGGTGGCTCGAGCAGTGGGACCTGTGGGCTCTGTCAGCGAAATATCAGGAGCTTTATCAGAAGGCCTTTGATATCCACATGAGCGCTTCCCAAAAGAACGACGAGTTTGAGCTTGTTCTAGGGCTTGGCAATCTCGGCTGGCAGATTCCCAATTCAGACACGATCGACAAGCATGTTTTCAGCATCGTCATTGAAAGCGAACTTGAGAAGCAATCGGGCAACATTTATTTCCGGATCGGCGACGGAAGCCTCCATCCAGAATTTGATGCAGTTTTGTCACAGAAGCTAGCCGACGCTAGTTTTCTCAACGATGTAGAACGTGCCCTTGAGGATTTCGACGGAGCGCTCCTATCCGAAGAGTCGTTTTCTGAGCTCGGCAGTATTACGGTCAATGGACTCAGCACCAACGCCGTCTATGACCCGCGCTGGCAACATACGCATCCGACGACCACGCCAACCCTGTCTTGGGAGCCGACGATTGTGATGCGCCCTCGCCAGCGCGCTGGGCTATCAACTGCGTTTGCGAAAATCGCGGACGACATTCTGGAATCCGGACATGTCCCGCCAGGACTAGTCACACTCTTGGACCCCAATGCTGAGAATCCGGTTCCGCCAAGCTCCGAGCCGGGTGCGGTGCTTGATGTCGACGGGGAAATTTTCACTCCTCTCCCGCTGAATAGAAAGCAACGGGACGTGCTGCAGCGCGTGGATTCGCATGCGCAAACGATCGTGCAAGGACCCCCTGGAACTGGCAAGACCCACATGGCGGCGGCGCTCGTATCGCACTTACTCGCGCAAGGAATGCGCGTGCTTGTTACCGCGGAAGCCGACCGTGCCTTGTACGAGCTGCGTGGCAAACTGCCCGAAGATATCCGTGAGCTGGCCGTTTCGATGATTAGTTCCAACCAAGACGACCTTGCTGACCTCAAGGTTGCCGTTGAGACCATTAACCGCCGCTCCCAAAACTTTAACCCTGATCAGGCGCAAAAAGAGATTCGCAACAACGAGCTTGCGCTAAAACGTTTACAAGAACAGCGGACAGATCTCATGCGTCGGTGGACGGATCGAATGGATTCGGAGCACCAGCATTTTGAGTATGGCGGGCAGTCACTGACGATGGCGCAGGCCGTCGAAGCCTGGCAAAAGGGCGAATCGACGCACCGTTGGATCAAGGACCTCACTATCGCGGACTTGCAGCAGCCTTTCCCGCTGACCCAGGACGAAATCGAAGAATGGATCGAACTTCTCGACGACGACCAACTCCGCACCGCGCCCGAACTGCAGTTTTCCGACCAGTTTGATCTTTCGCTCGTTCCCACCCCCACGGAATTCCGCGCGCAGACCGAGCTGCTCGCTTCTGCGCGGAAAAAGTACGAAGAGCACGCTTCACTTGTCGACGAGGCCACTCTCGACAAATGGAGAATGCTTGGGGACGAAAAGAAGGCGGCTGTGCAAGAAACCGCCCGCGAGCTTGTGAGTGTGAATCACACTGCTTCGAACAGGACTGATCCGTGGATGAGCGAACTGCGCGCGGACGCATCACAGCACCAGCTTTCACCGTGGCGGCGCACGCTGACTGCACTGGAAAACCAGTTGGCCGAACTTGGTTCTATCGTGCAGGGTCTGGCGGGACTGAGAAAGATTTCGGTCGATGGTGCCGTGGATTCCTTCGTCCCGAGCGCGCAGGCGTTGCTGGAGCATGTTCAGTCTGGCGGCGAGATCAAAACGAAGAGCGATGGCACGACGAAGATTGGGCTGTTTACTCCCCGAGTGGTGAAGGAATCACAGGATTTCCTTGAAAAAGTTCGCGTGGACGGAATGCCTCCCACCACAGCCGAGCAGATCGCTGGCTACCTTGGCTACGTCAACTTCGTGTGGTCGGCCGAGAGGTTTCAGAGGGAATGGACGCATGCATCCGCAGCCGACATCTCCTCGCCGATGTCGCAGTTCGAAATTTTCCAGGGATCAGTGAACTCCCTTCGCGAGACCATCGAGCTCTACGAGCGCATCTCATCCGATACTGAACAGCTCAGATCAGTCGGCATCAAGGTTGACCTTGAGCGTCTCGACGAAGTGATCAGCCAACCTCAACAATTGGAGGCGGCTTCAACGGCGTTAGACAAAGCAACCACTCTGACCAATAAACTTCACGCAAGTTTGGACTCTGCCGACGTATTCAAAGAAGAATACCGCCAGCTTCCTTGGGTATTTGAACTGGTAGAGGCCGTATCTTCACTGGACCCAGAGATGTACGAGACTGCCTACTCTCAAGGACAGGACCAATCCGGTGTTGCACCTCGGGCTCGCCATCGAATTACTTTGGGCCAGCGTGTTGCTGGCTGGTCGAAGGATCTGAGCAGTCGGGCGTTTTCTGCCCCGTTGAATAACGAGCAACGCCATCAACTCCGTAACCTTGAAGCGGCACGGCAATGGGCGCTACTGTCTACTGAGCTAGAAAGCCGCAATTCGGACGACGTAGCTAGCCTCCACAATCAGATCGCTGCGATTGATCAGAAAATCAGTCGGGGGCTTTCCACTCTCGCTTCCCATCGCGCCTGGTCGAAGGCTGTCGACCCTTCTCGTATCGATCGTGCGATGAGCTCTAACCTGGTGGCCTACTCTCAAGCCGTCAAACGCTTGGGCAAGGGTACGGGCAAGTATGCCGAGCGACGACGCCGGGATATTCGAAAGCACTTGGAAAGTTCGCGCAGCGCTGTTCCGGTGTGGATCATGCCGATCTATAAAGTGGTTGAACAGTTCCAGTTGGAAGAAAACATGTTTGACGTTGTCATTGTCGACGAAGCTTCGCAGGCAGGCGTCGACTCCGTGTTCCTCCAGTACCTTGCTCCACGCATCGTCGTGATTGGCGACGATAAACAGGTCTCCCCTGCCGCCGTTGGTACTGATCTCGAGGCGCTCAATAGCCTGGCAAGTCAGTTCCTCAGCGACTTTGACAAGATCGACTCGTGGACCGACCCTAAGTTGTCCCTCTTCGATGCTGCCAACATGTGGTACGGCGGCCGGATCGTCCTCGATGAGCACCGACGATCGGTGCCCGAAATCATCGAGTTCTCCAACCAACTGGTCTACCGCCCAGAAAATATCGAACTTCGGCCAGTCCGAGAAATCAAACCTGGCAGATTGGCGCCATTCAAGATCACCCGAACTCCCAACGCTTTCTACTCGGGGACGAAGACCAAGCGAGTCAATGAGGTTGAAGCTCAGGCTTTGGTGGAACGTATCGCTAAAGTTTTCCAAGATCCTGCATACGATGGCAAAACTCTGGGAGTGATCTCACTTCTCAATACTTCCGGCCAAGCCAAATACATCCAGGCGCGTTTGCTTAATGAGCTAGAACCAGCGATTTGGGAAGACCGCGATCTGAAAGTCGGCGGCGCCGAGGATTTCCAGGGTGCTGAACGAGATGTTATTTTCCTGTCGATGGTCCAGCCAAGCACTCCAGGTGAAAGGATTCATCCCCAGAGCACGGCGCGCCATGAGCAGTTGCTCAATGTTGCAGTCAGCCGCGCCAAGGATCAAGTGTGGCTTTTTCATTCGGCCGGGCTCGAAGATCTCAATTCTGAGTTGGACCTTCGAGCTAACCTGTTGCAATACGCATATAGTGTCGCGGAAAGCGCTCCGGAGGCTTCGTCGTCAAACCTCGTCTCAAACGATGAGCCCGTCGAACCCTTCGATTCTCTCTTTGAGCAACGCGTGTACAACATGATTGTCACCCGTGGCTATCAAGTCATTCCGCAGTTCGATGCGTTTGGATACAAGATTGATCTCGTCGTACAAGGCACGGAAGGTCGACTCGCAGTCGAATGCGACGGTGACCACTGGCACGGCGATCAAAACGCTCGAAGCGACCAAGCTCGACAGCGGGACTTGGAACGTCTGGGGTGGAATTTTGTCAGGATTTTTGAGTCTGATTTCTACTTAAACCAGGACTTTGAAATTAATCGTGTGTTCACAGCTCTAGATTCGTTGGGTATCCAGCCCTTCAGCACGAGTTCGACTAACGCGTCTGAAACCCAAAACATCGAGGTCATTGAGGAATTCTACGCGGATTCCCCGACGATCGCCTTCCACGAGAACGACATCGAGCCTGAAGATGCAGCTGAACTTTCTCCCCCACCGGTCGAAGTAGCTCCAGTATTCGCACCAGCGCCAACGCCTCCTCCGAAGCCGTTAATCACCAACCAGCGGGATTTCAGCGACTCCACATTGTCTCTGGCCAACTTGTCTTCGACGAAGAGTGCATCGATTGTGTCTGAATATGTGGAGTTTTCAGGAACGACGGTTCCGGTCGCGGAAGCTTCACCCTTCCAAATCGAGCAGGGAATTCTACAAATTTTACAGGTAGAGGGCCCCATGATCGGCGAGCTCATACACACCCGATATGTTCGGGCTTCCGGGTTCGTGCGGGTCACAAAATCTGTCTCGTCCCCATTGAACCAAGCGCTCAGCCGACTTATCAACGATAAGTCCATCCACGAACTCAACGATGGAAAGCGACTGGGTTACAAGGACCGCACGTTTTATCTGCCGGGAGAACCCTCCGTAGTCTTGCGGGATAAGGGCCCACGGAGCATCTCCGAAATTCCACACGAGGAACTGCGGGAGCTCATGCGGGAAGTCTTTCACGGATCTGGCGCCCGCGACCAAGAAGAGTTGATGCGCCTGACTCTCGCGGAACTCGGCTTTAAGAAGTTGACTAAAAACACGGAACAAATCCTCCGAATTCATTACGACTGGATCATGGCTGAGACTTCAAACTAATCCCCCACAGACTTTTTCGCTTCACGACGACCACGTTGTGCCCGTTTTCTGTGGAAAACCGGTACCCATGAGGTAGGTTATCCACAGGCGAAAACGCCATGTTCTGCGCTTATTCTTTTCGGCCCTAGTGTCAGTGCCATGACAGCACTCAAGAAATTCGCCAACGCGTGGCAAGATGCCATGGCGATCCTGGCCGACGCCGTAGGGATGAAAACTATCGATCTGTGCCAAGTTGGCATGGATACGCAGATGGCTAAACAGATCCACGATCTGTCACTGGTGTACTTTGGGCCGACTCAGGCAACTCGTCGTCAAGCGGAATGCGTCGAAGCAGCTCGCAAGAACCAACACACGATGCACACGCTGGCGGTGATCGAGAAGCTTGCCAAGAAGATCAAGCGCGCCAAGTTGGTGTGGAAGTTCCGGGCAGAAATGTGCGCGGAGATCGCTAATATCCGCACGTTGCAGGCCCTCGGCAGGGGGCTGTTACGCAAGTACAACGGCAAAGAGAAGCCGGTGAACAAGCCCTCGCTAGGTGCGACCGCGATCTCCGGATCAACCTATTCCCGGTTGACCATCGTGGGTCCGAGCCACCAGATTCAGGCGACGTTGGATGCGCTCAATGCCAATTCCGGGGACGAGCATCCGGCGCTCGTGGCGCTGAATCTACTGAATGGCGGGGTCGCTGGCGGCGAGTCGGCGATTACCCCAGCGGTGATTATCTCGCTTGGCGACGCCACAAAGATCATCGAAGGAGACGGCGACGACGTGGTCCTGTCGCTGACCAACGGCACACGGATGACGGGCAAAGACTTCGTTAAGGCGAAACTCGCCGAGAACGGCCTAGTCATGCTGGTCGATCCGGTCGCCGGCCCCGTCAACTTGTATGGCACGAGCCGCTTCCCCAGCCCGAAGCAGCGCACGATGTGCAAACTGGAGAATCCGGTGTGTGCCGCGTACGGCTGCGGGGTCGGCGCAGAGTACTGCCAGGTCAACCATAATGTAGCGTGGAAGAACGGCGGGACTACGAACATTGAGAATTTAGCCACGTGTTGCAGTTTCCATAACGGGCGCAACGACGACGACCGCGACAAGCCAATGTACGGCCACCTCGACCGGATTGATGGCCAGATCTACCACGTACCGGCGTTCGGCGGGGAGCCACTGCTCAACGACAACCCGGTCGCCCAGGGTGGGGCGATGCGGGTGGCGTAGCCGACTGATCACCCCATCAACTAACCCGCTGGAGCTCACACTAAACTGACAGGGTCTTGTCAGCTGCCGCGCCGACTGCCCGGCATGTTTTTTGGGAGAACTTCACATGGGTATTTGGCGCACTCTCGCCATTGGTGCTGCCGTTGTTGTCGGCGGCGGCGCACTTGTTAACGCGGTGTCGGACGATCCGATCGTCGTCGAGAAGATCATCGATGGCGACACCATCGATGTCCGACAGAACGGTGAGACAACTCGCATCCGACTGTTGAATGTGGATACGCCGGAAATTGGCCGCGACGGCAAGCCGTCTGAGTGTCTAGCGCAAGAGGCGCGCGACTATCTCGCGGATCTGCTCGGGGTGGGCACTGAGGTAACTCTTGAGTACGACGTCGAACGCACGGATAAGTACGGACGCACTCTCGCTGGCGTGTATAAGGAAGATTCCTTAGTGAACGCGGAGGTCGCGCGCGAGGGACTAGGCGTTGCCGTAGATATCGCACCGAATCACAAGTTTTATCCAAAGGTTTCCGCTGCAGAGGCAGAGGCCGAGGCGCGTACCGCCGGTATTTTCGCGCTCGGGCCGGAGTGCATGGTCGATGATTCTGAATTCACGGACAGCTTCGAACAGGCTCAGGCGGCGATCAATGCTGCCGAGGATTTCCAGGCCTCCAACCTCGCTGTCGCCGCCGACTACACCCGTGCCCGGGAGCATTCCAGTGCTGTCGACGAGGCCGTGCTTGCCTTGGCCACGCTGAAAGCAACGCAGATTAGCCAGTCCGAGTTCCAAACAGAGGCATACGGCACTCGGTTCAAGGAGCTCATCGATGACGAGGAGACCCGCGCCGAGCGCGAGGCCAACCGTCTCACGCGCGCGATCGAAAACGAGGACGATCGCAGGGCCGAAGTTGAGGCAGAGCGCGAAGAAGAAGCTTTACGACGAGCAGTTGCAGAATTGGAGCCCAATATCCTAGAGGAAGAACCCTCCCTCGAAGCATTAAAACAGCCGGTGCCAGCACCTGCGCTAGCTCCAGACCCAGCTCCCGCCGCGCCTGCTGCGGATAAATACACCGGCTGCCGAGCATACGGTGGCAACTATGCGATGAACTCCGTCGATGATCAGGGCCGACCGTACGCAAAAATCGATTGCACCACCAAAGCTCAGATCGGTTAAATCACTCCGGTTCGTTGCCGGATTTTCGGCCAAGCATGAAGTCGGTGGTGATGCCCTCGTAGGAAAGGTGCGTCATCAGCCCGTCGACGGCGTGCGGCAGGTTGTGGCAATGGTTCATCCAAATGCCGGGATTGTCGGCGGGAAACACGACCTCGTAGGTCTCCCCTGACAAGATATCAAGTGAGTCCGTCCACCAGGGCGTACCGGTCGACCGCACCCCGTCGCGGGAAACCACGAGGAAGTGGTGCCCATGCAGATGCATCGGATGTACGTCGGCGGACTTGTTCCGAATCTCCATCGCGATGAGCTCGCCTTCTTTTACCATAAATGGTGGAACGGCGTGACCGATGCGGCCGTTAACGGTCCACCAGTACCCAGGCTTGCCATTGAGGAATCCCGGGCGGCGATTGATCACGTAGTTGAAGTGTTGATCGGCCTGGCTCACATCGAAACCCACGTCGGCTGGGGCGCCGTAGCTCAAGAGGTCGAGTTCCTGCGCAGGTGCGGGAAGCATCGCGGGATCGCCATCGCCGAGGATCAAAGAGACTCCCGGCGCCTGAACTCGAGCAGCGCCTGACTCGGGGACGGTAACTTCCAAATCTGCCCGCGCGCCCGCACCTAGCCGAATCTTCTTGTCGCGAAACAAAGCAGGCTCGTTGAGATCATGGCCGTCAATGGCCACAAGCCTCGCTGATTCCGTCCACACGAATGCGGATGGATTGTCGGTGTTGATCACCCTTACCCGCCACACACTCCCGGGCTCGGCTTGAACTCGCTGCTCAGCACCCCTCCCGGTGCCCCACCCGGCGATAGTGCGGGATTCACCGGGGTAGGTATGCAGCGGCAAAGTGACCTCCTGCTCAGCTAGGCCGCCCTCAGGGTCAACGATGATCACGCCGAACAGGCCACCAATCACCTGCCGGTGCGAGACTTGGTGGGAGTGATACCAGTAGGTTCCCGGATCATCCACGATGAACCGGTAAGTAAACGACTCCCCCGGTTTCACCGCGTCCTGAGTCACCCCAGCGACTCCATCCATCGCCGCCGGCACATCAATCCCATGCCAGTGCAGCGTGGTGCCCTCGGCGATATCCACGTTGTGAAAATCTACTTCAACCATGTCACCCTTCACTGCCCGAATCTCCGGACCAGGCGACGCGCCGTTGAGCATGAAGCCACCCGAGGGATTGAGCTGCGCCTCGATGCGCAGCTGAACATCGGCGGGGCGGGCGGGGTCGTCGATAAGCGATGCGATGTCTGTCGACGGACTGGCCACACTGCCGTGCCCATGTCCGTATCCGCCACTCGGCGCGAGCGAATAGGCACCCGGCGCGAGACTGAGGAACCAGTAGAGGCCGAGACCGGCGAGCCCCAAGATCAGCACCGTAACGACGATCCGCCGGACGATCTTAGGGCCGCGAGCTGGGGTGGTGTTCATGTCAGGTCATCGCAGCTGGCTGCCGATCGACATTCTCAGGGTGCTGGTAAAGGTCGGTCTTTCGTCCCACTCTCCGCATGTAGATCGCGGCGACGAGAGCAACCGCGAAGATCAGGAGAGCGTTCATCCCGTGAAGCAGCGCGAGGAACGGGAGACCTGCGGCAGTGATGCCCAGCGTCACCTGGATACCCACGAGGACGGCCGTTGCGATTGCCAATACGAGCCCGTATTTGGTCTGGGTGTAAAAGCCAACAATAAGGAAGACCAGTGCAACCACGGGGATGACGTACATGCCGTTCATACTGTGAATCACAATGCCATAAATCTCGGGGAATTGGATGCCACTAGCGCCGGTCATATCGAGAGTTCCGCCTTCTTGGATGAATTTCACGGCTCCGGCGGAGGACCATGCGTGGGAGCCTGCCTGCACCATAACGAGGGCGCTAATGAGATAGGCCAGAACTTGGTAGGTTGTTTTCATGATGACTCCTTGAATTAATACAGCGCGCCTGCGCTGGTGATTGAAGAACGTTGAGGAACTAATCCTGCTCTAATCAATTCAGGGAGAAACCTGGTAAAATATTTCGATATACGAACTATATTACTTCGAATATCGAACTAAAACAATGGCCGCAACCTGAGGAGAACGCATGACAATTTCCACCGCGCTACTCATGTTCATCTCCCATCGCAGCGCCGAAGCGCGCATCATGGACGTTGTAATGGAAGCCGGCCACGACATCTCACCGGCGCAGGGCAGACTCCTCGCGCGTATCGACGAGCACGGCACCCGCATCGGAGACCTCGCCGACTACGCCCAGATCACGCGGCAAACGGCGACGGCACTCGTCGATAGGCTAGAAAAGTCAGGCTTCGTGCATCGCGCCCCCGATCCTGCAGACGGTCGAAGTCGGCTGGTGATACTGAGCGAGTACACGCGCGAGAAAATCTTGCCACTGGCGCGGGAAAAAGAGCGCGTGATTGAGCAGGAGTGGGTCGCACATCTTGGCAAAAAGCGGATGGACCAGCTGCGTGCCACGTTAGAAGACTTGCGGAAAATTACAGATCCGAGCTTCCCGGGTTAAAAATTCACACCATATTCAACTGATTGCCATTCATATCACCTACGGTCCGGTAATGACTGCCGTTTTGCGCAGCCAACCCGATTCCACGTAGGAGAACTTTCATGGCATTGTCCCGTCGTTCCTTCATCACCGCAGCTGGCCTCACCGTAGCTGGCCTCGCGATCCCTTCCTCCGCCAACGCGCTTTCCTCTTCTTCTAGTTCTTCCTCCGGATCGAGTTTCGGCGGACTTCTCCCCGATCGTCCGAAAATCACCCACGGTATCGCTTCCGGCGATATGCGCACCGACGGCGGCCTCATTTGGACCCGCGGCGACCGGCCGTCGCGCATGGTCGTGACAACGTCCGCGACCGACAATTTCCGTAACGCGCGAGAATTCCGCTCGCATCAACTCCTTACCCCTGAGACCGACGGAACTGGCTCCGTCCGCCTCACCGGTCTGGAACCAGGTCAGGACGTGCACTACCGCGTGCACCTCGAGGACGCGGCAACGGGCCGGACATCGGAATCAATTGTTGGTGTCTTCCGCACCGCTCCGACTCAGGCGCAGGACATTCGCTTCCACTGGTCGGCCGACGTAGCGGGACAGGGCTTTGGCATCAACCCAGAGATCGGCGGCATGATCGGCTTCTCCGCCATGGCTGCCCGCCATCCGCACTTCTTCCTCCACTCTGGCGACGTGGTCTACGCCGACAACCCCATCGAGAAATCAGTCACGCTTCCCGACGGACAGATCTGGCACAACATCACTAGCGAAGCGAAATCCAAGGTCGCAGAAACTCTCGACGAATTCCGCGGGCAGTACGCCTATAACCTGCTCGACGATAACTATCGCGCTTTCAACGCGCAGGTCCCGCAGATCGTGCAGTGGGACGACCACGAAACAACGAATAACTGGTATCCAGGAGAAATACTAGACGACGAGCGCTACACCGAACGCGATGTCAACGTACTCTCCGCTCGGTCCCACCAGGCATTTCAGGAGTGGCAGCCAATCGACAACGATCTCGCCGTGGATGGCCGCATCTACCGCAAGATTTCCTACGGCCCATTGCTCGATGTTTTCGTCCTGGACATGCGTACCTATAAGGACGCCAACGACAAGCACCACGCTGGCACCACCGAGGGCGGCTGGATCCTCGGAGATCAGCAGCGCGAGTGGTTAATCAATGGAGTGAAAAATTCGACCGCCGTGTGGAAGGTCATCGCCAACGACCTGCCACTGGGCATCATCATTCCCGACGGTGATTTCCAGGAAGGTGTCTCCTCCGGCACTCCGGGCGCACCTGTCGGCCGCGAGGTCGAACTCGCTGCGGTGCTCTCTGCGATCAAGAACGTGGACAATATTGTGTGGCTCACCGGCGACGTGCACTACGCCGCCGCACACGAATACCACCCTGACCGCGCAGCGTTCCAGGACTTCTCGCCGTTTTGGGAGTTCGTCGCAGGCCCACTCAACGCAGGCGGCTTTGGCCCGAACGAGATGGATCCCACCTTTGGCCCACGCGTAGATTTCGTCCACGGCCCGAGCTACGTCAGCGAATCCCCGCTCTCCGAGATTCAGCATTTCGGCGAGGTGGACATTAACGCCGAAACTAAGGAATTCACCGTCCGCATCATCACCACGCTGGGAAACATCCTGTACACCAAGACCCTGCCAGCTGCGTAAAGCTGCCAGGGTAAAACTTCGTTTCCAGCGCCTACACCAGCCGGATCATCGCCACGCCCGCAACAATGACCAGGATGCCGATGATCTGGATTGGTGTAACCCTGCGCTTGGCACCGCCGAACAGCCCCAACTGGTCAATGAGCAGGCTCGAGACCATCATGCCCAACAGCATCAGCACCACAGTCATGCCCGTGCCGACGATTGGCCCCAAAAACGCCGTGCCAAAGATAACGGTCGCCCCGAGCACGCCACCCATCCACATCCACCAGGGGTTTTTCTCACCCGCGCCGCCTAGGCCGCGCCACGGGGTGCGTGTGAGCAGAAGCAGCAGAAACAGCACCGACGTACCCACCGCGAACGAAACCAAGGCCGCCTGCACCGGCGATCCCAGCACGGTGCCCAGCCGTCCGTTGACCGAGACCTGCGTCGCCGCGCACGCGCCCATGACCAGGCCGAACGCGCGCCACAGCCACACCGAAGCCCCCCGTTCGCCACCACCCGCAGCTTCACGACGACCGAACACCCCCACCGCCGCAAACGCACCGAGCAGCACCGCCACGGCACCGAAGAATCGCACCCACGTCAGCGGAATATGAGGCGCCCCGAAAAGTCCGAACGAGTCGATCGCTAGGCCCATAAAGATCTGGCCACTGAGCGGCAAAATCACCGTCTGCACGCTGCCGACCCGAGGAAACAGCAGGATATTGCCGGTCAGCACCACCACGCCGAGCGCGCCACCGGTGAAAATCCACCAGGGCTCGCCGGCCGTCAGCGAAAAGTCCGGCACAGGTCGGCCGGTGGTCACCCAGGACGCGGCGACCAGTGCGATCGTGCCCACCAAAAACGAAATAAACGACGCCATCAGCGGCGCACCAACCGACATCCGCAGTCGATTGTTCACCGAGGTCTGAATCGGCATCAAGGCACCGATTCCCACTCCCATAAGCATCGCAAGCATGGCGCCATAGTAGTCTTACATTGCAAGCAGACAGAGGCCGCCCTTAGATTCGCTTGAGTTCCTCAAGTAAGGAATCTCGGCCGCGTTTTCTAGTTCAGGATTTCTCTGCACTGATCTTCGCTATTGCCTTGCTCGAGGCATTCCGTCCAGTCAATCTGTCCCTGCACCCAGGGGGACGGCTCGCGCACCTCTGTAGTCGTTGCGCCCCCATAAAGCTCTGCTAGCTTTTCAGAACTGCAATTCACCGGATCGTAAATAATCGAACCATCAGACATCAGCGCCGCTTCCAGCTCCCAACAAGCCTCAAAAGTTGTTTTTACTTCCGTTGCAGTTTCGGATGCCGGGCTTGGAAAAGTCGCTTCCTCTAAAGCCTCCTCAACGAAGGTGCTCGACGTCACATTTTCAACCGCCAGCTCAGTTGCTTCGTCATTTTCCGGAAGCTCAATCTTCACATCATGGATGAGCATGTGGGTTGCGTCTTCTGGCACGATCCAAGCACCGTAGTTCCTTGACTTTTGTCCAACATCGAGGGTCGTGCTCCACATTTCATAGTCAGCCTCTTCACGGCAATAAACAGCGGAACTAGGAAGTTGAGTGAACCCCTCTCCGTCAATGATGCTGGGATCCTCTAACATCGTCCACCCGTTCTCACCGGTCCTTAACTCAAATTCTCCCTCAATCTGAAGATAGGTTTGGCCTTCTTCCAGCTCTGGTACACCAAAGCCATAATCGTCATATCCTTGCTTACACTCGTCGCTCATCACCATCGATGTGATCTTGAGGTCCCCATCGCACGGAAGATGTGAAAAGCATGTAATCGGAATTTTGTCGCCAACGCTATAGATCTTTTCCGGCGCCTGCGGTGAAGTAGCTGTCGTGGACGGGGCCGCGACCTGCTGTCCAGTCTCTTCATTTGCTCCACATGCACTCAACCCCATCGCCAAAGCGAAAGCACCCACTAACCCGGCCAACTTCTTATTCACTTCTTAAGCCTTTCTCGACTCACAAACTTGCTGTGTTTAGCTGCACGATAATTTCTGTGCGCGACACCGGCCCTCATCCTTTCGAACAATCTTCGAAAATTGCTCGCCCAATTTTGACCCTCCAAGTCAGGCGCTTTACCCCCGCCCCTTTCCTTTGAGTCATCATGACTGTAAGGTGACCCACAACATAAAGTCGAACTGACCTTAAGGGGGCGGACGTGAAAGTGGCTGTATCTACGGTGATCTTTTCGCTGCGCCAGGATGATGCCGGGATGCCATCGCTCTGGACTCCTTTTGTCCTGCGCACCCGCGAGCCGCAGCTGGGTCAGTGGGCACTGCCCGGCGGCTGGCTCCCCGCAAACGAGGAGCTCGAGGCCGCCGCAGCCCGCACACTCGGCGAGACCACCGGTCTGCGCCCCAGTTACCTCGAGCAGCTCTACACTTTCGGCGGCGTCGACCGCTCGCCCACCGGCCGCGTCGTCTCGGTGGTCTATTGGGCGCTCGTGCGCGCCAGCGAGGTTGAGCGCGCCGAGCCGGAAGAAAACGTCCAGTGGTTCCCCGCTGACCACCTGCCCGGACTCGCCTTCGACCACAACCAGATCGTCGACTACGCGCTCGAGCGGCTGCGCACGAAGATGGGCTACGCCGATATCGCGCACCGCTTCCTCGGCGACACCTTCACCATCGCGCAGCTGCGCGGCGTCCACGAAGCGGTGCTAGGTCACAAGCTCGATGCCGCCAACTTCCGAAGATCCGTGGCCACCTCTCCGGATCTCATCGACACCGGCGAAGTCGTCAGCGGCACCCCGCACAGACCACCCAAGCTGTATCGCTTCGCCACGCACCCACAAACGAAAGATTAGAAAATGACCATCACCGATGCTTCCGTCGACCACCTGCTCCAGCAAGATGCTGCCTCCTGCTCCCCAGAGCTCAAGGACGGGCCTTGGCTTCTCGACGACCCGAGCGCCCCACAAAGCTACGGCCCAGGTGCGTCTCTCTCGGATCCGTTGCCACTGAGCACACCGCGCCAACAGGTGCTACCGAAGCAGTACCAAGACGCATCCGAGGAGGAACTCCACGAACGAATTCGGGCTGCAAAAGAAACCCTCGGCGACAAAGTGGTCATCCTGGGCCACTTTTACCAGCGCGACGAGGTAATCCAGCACGCCGATTTCGTCGGCGATTCCTTCCAGCTCGCACGCGCCGCAAAGTCGAAGCCCGAGGCCGAAGCCATCGTGTTCTGCGGTGTGCACTTCATGGCCGAAACCGCTGATCTCCTCTCCACCGACGAGCAGTCCGTGATCCTGCCAAACCTGGCCGCTGGCTGTTCCATGGCGGATATGGCGGATCTCGAATCCGTCGAGGAATGCTGGGAGCAACTCGAGGAGATCTACGGCACCGAGGCTGACGAGCAGGGCCGCGTGCCGGTGATTCCGGTAACCTACATGAATTCGTCTGCTGCGTTGAAGGGCTTCGTCGGCAAGCATGGCGGTATTGTTTGCACTTCGTCGAACGCATCTGCCGTGCTTGAGTGGGCTTTTGAGCGCGGGCAGCGGGTGCTGTTTTTCCCGGATCAGCACCTGGGGCGCAACACGGCGAAGGCGATGGGCATTTCGCTGGACCAGATGCCGATGTGGAATCCTCGCAAACCGCTCGGCGGCAACACCGAGGCTGAGCTGCAAAATGGCAAGGTGCTGCTGTGGCACGGTTTTTGCTCCGTGCACAAGCGTTTTACCGTCGAGCAGATTGAGAAGGCGCGCGCCGAGCACCCCGATGTGCACGTGATTGTGCACCCCGAGTGCCCGATGCAGGTCGTCGACGCCGCAGATTCCGCCGGTTCGACCGACTTCATTGTCAAGGCGATCCAGGCCGCGCCCGCGGGCTCGACCTTTGCTATCGGCACCGAAATTAACCTGGTGCAGCGCCTCGCCGCGCAGTACCCGGAGCACACCATTTTCTGCCTCGACCCGGTGATTTGCCCCTGCTCGACGATGTATCGTATTCACCCCGGCTACCTCGCGTGGGTGCTCGAGGAACTGGTTGAGGGCCGCGTGATCAACCAGATTACTGTCGACGATTCCGTCGCCGCACCCGCCACCGTCGCCCTCGAGCGGATGTTGTCCGTCGCGCCGAGTTCGCAGGCTCAGAAGTAAGGAAAGAACATGATCGATCACCGCACCATCGAGCGCCTCGTCGGCTCGGCTCTTAGCGAGGACGCGCCCTGGGGAGACATCACCACCGAAGCCCTCGTACCCGCCGACGCCCAGGCGCGCGCAGAACTCTCTGCCCGCGAACTCGGCACGTTTAGTGGCGTACAGCTGCTGACCACCACCTTCGCGCTCGTGGACCCGACCGTCACCGTCGAGCTGCACATCGCAGACGGCGAGGCCTTCGACAAGGGCCAGTCCCTGGCCACCATCGAGGGTTCCGCGCGCTCCATCCTGCGCGCCGAGCGCATCGCGCTGAATTTCGTGCAGCGCATGTCCGGCATCGCCACCCAGACCGCGCGCTACGTCGCGGCGGCTAACGGCACCCGCATCGCCGATACCCGCAAAACCACCCCCGGCCTGCGCTTACTCGAGCGCCAGGCGGTACGCGACGGCGGCGGACACAACCACCGCTCCTCACTTTCCGACGCCATCCTGGTCAAGGACAACCACCTCGCGGCCGTGGGCGCCGACATCACCACGGCGCTGAGAGCGATGCGCGAGCGCGTCCCGCACACCACCCACATCGAGGTCGAGGTCGACCGGATGGACCAGATCGAACCCGTGCTCGCCGCGGGTGTGGACACCATCATGCTGGATAATTTCAGCATCGAAGAACTGCGCGAAGGTGTCGCGCTCGTCAACGGCCGTGCACTCGTTGACGCCAGCGGCGGCATCACCCTCGAAACCATCCCCGAGGTCGCGGCAACGGGTGTGGACCTAATTTCGGTCGGCGCTCTCACCCACTCGGTCCGCGCGCTCGACCTGGGCCTGGA
This sequence comes from Corynebacterium lubricantis DSM 45231, assembly GCF_000379425.1. Lineage (GTDB taxonomy): Bacteria > Actinomycetota > Actinomycetes > Mycobacteriales > Mycobacteriaceae > Corynebacterium > Corynebacterium lubricantis. The sequence continues at coordinate 2,096 of NZ_KB902185.1, read as the reverse complement.
TTTCCACTAGATGATTTACCTGGATAATGCGGCGACGACGGCGCCTCGTCGTGAAGCGATTGAGGCGATGTGGCCGTACCTGACCAGCGGATTCGGCAACCCGTCGTCGCGCCACCGGGTCGGCGCGGAGGCCGCCGCGGGGCTCAAGGCGGCGCGGAAGTCGGTCGCGGAGTCGCTGGGGGCGCGCGCGTCGGAGATCATCTTTACCTCCGGCGGCACCGAGGCTGACAACCTCGCCATCAAGGGCATGGCGCTGGCGAATCCGCGCGGCAAACACATCGTGACCACGCGCCTCGAGCACGCCGCCGTGCTGGAATCGGTGGATTACCTCGTGCGATTCCACGACTTCGAGGTCTCATTCGCCGAGCCCGACGAGTTCGGCCGCATCACGCCAGCCGCGCTTGAGGCGGTGCTGCGCCCGGATACGACGCTGGTCAGCATCCATTTCGCGAACAACGAGATCGGCACGATCCAGCCGATCCGCGAGCTCGCCTCCGACGTGCCCTTTCACACCGACGCCGTCCAGGCCGCCGGCTGGGTGGATATCAACGTCCGCGAGCTCGGCATCGACGCGCTCAGCCTCTCCGGCCACAAGCTCGGCGCGCCGAAGGGCATCGGCGTGCTCTGGGTCCGCGGCCCCGTCGCGCTCGAGCCAGTCCTGCACGGCGGCGGCCAGGAACGCGGCGCGCGCAGCGGCACCGAAAATGTCGCAGGTGCCGTCGCGCTCGCCACGGCGCTGCGTCTTTCGCTTCACGACGATCACCTGCGCACAACCCAGCTTCGCGACAAATTTGTACACACTGTATTAAATAGTGTTCCCGGCGCGCGGCTGACGGGGCATCCGACCGAGCGCGTGCCCGGTTCGGCCTCCTTCGTGTTCGAGGGTGTGGGCGGCGAGGCCGTGCTGCTCGAGCTGGAGGAACGCGGGATCATGTGCTCGTCGGGCTCTGCCTGCGACGCGGATTCCGAGGACGCCTCCCCTGTCTTGCTGGCCATCGGTATCCCGGAGGATCTGGCGCGCACGGCGGTGCGGTTCACGTTTTCGCCGTCGACGACCGAGGAGGAAGCTTCGGCGGCGGCGCGTGCGGTTGTCGATACGGTGGCAGCGGTGCGCGGGTTAGGTTAGGGTCTGGCTTTTGGGTTCCAAAGGGGATCGAGCTCGAAATCCTTTGGGAAATCCATCTCGGCCAACCATTCGTCTTTTGCCGTAAGCAGATGATCTCGAAGACTGGTGACGCTATCCGATGTCGGGTCTACTTTTTGCACGATGAAGGCGGCGATAGCAAGTACATATTGGATCTTGGCTGGGTTCGCTTGGTCTAAAGAGTTTCTAAGCAGCTCTGGCGGGCTACGAACTTCCACAACTCGAAGAGACGTATGACGATTCCAGATACGTGAATGGTGTGCTGCGCCATTTCGGAGCACCGAGAAAAGCCTGAGAAAACTGGTCAATACTGGTGGCTGTAGCCCAGCTTGCATCGAAATCGCTTTACGGAGGCGATCCTCTTTGAGGTTTTCGTACCACTTTGACAGAAGTCCGAGGCTCATCAGCTCGGTGGCCATCCAAATCGGTGGTCTCTTGTCTTCGTATTTTTCTCTGAATGCTTGAACAAATTGCTCGGGCGAGCTCGGCCCCAGCATTTCGTCCAACTTGTCACGATCTTTGTAGAACCCTATCTCACTTACGTAGATACGCTTATCCAAGTACCCCATCGGCCCATGTTCTTCGGCGATGGTATTTGCGAGCGCAGCTCGCAACCAAACTTCAATTGAGTGAGCAAATCTCATGACGTGCGTACGCAGTTTGGCATCAAATGCGTACAGCTCAAGTGGTCAAGTCCTTTTGAGTGGTGTATCCGCCAGCGGTTGACTCAGCGATGAACTGACCGCTGACGGAACAGGATTCCTTACGCCACCAGAGCCTCCTGACCGTCACCGACAACGACGCCGACGCCGTCAGCTGCCCGGGCCTTCGCCAGCATCTCCGCCGTCGAGGACAGCATCGCCAGAGGCATGTACCGACGCTGCTGCATCCAGTCCTCATGCTGCTCAGCCAGCACTGCCCCGACCAACCGGACCACCGAATCACGGTCAGG
>NZ_KB902184.1 GCF_000379425.1 Corynebacterium lubricantis DSM 45231 | reverse complement strand
AGGGCCTTGGCCAGGAAACGCTTCGCTGCGGCCACGTTCCGCTTCGGAGAGAGGTAAAAGTCCAGGGTCTGGCCACCGGCGGTAATAGCCCGATAGAGGTAGCACCACCTGCCGCCGACCCGGATATAGGTCTCATCCACCCGCCAGGAACTGGCCTGCCAGTCAGGTACCTGCCGGTACCACCGTGTTTGCTTGTCCAGCTCAGGGGCGTATTTCTGGACCCAGCGGTGAGAATCGTGGTGTGATCGACCGGCACGCCCCGCTCAGTCATCATTTCCTCCAAGTCTCGGTAGCTCACCCCGTAGCGGCAGTACCACCGCACTGCCCACAGGATGATGTCACGGGGGAAATGACGACCGGAGAAGATGCCCATGGCTGTGATTATTTCACGCAGGTCTTCCTGTCGCCCGAACTTTGCAACAGCACCGATTGCGGTTCCTACACCTGCACCCAGAACCACCCAGGACCCGCTTTGAACGCTACCGCCAGCCTGCTTGCCGACACCATCTGCCGCACCGTCGAGCTCGGGGTGACGATCACCGACGCCGCGGTGGCCGACGAGTTCACGCACCTGTTCTGCTCCCCGGTCACGCTGGACCCGGTGTGCGCCGACTGCGGGACGGAGGGGAGGCTGCGTGACCACATCGAGCGGAAGGTGACCGATCTGCCGATCGTCGGGCATCCCACCAGGCTGCATGTGCGAGTACCGCGTTTCACCTGCGACAACATCGAATGCGAGACGCGCATCTTCCAGCAGCGGATGCCGGCGTTGGCTGAGCCGCGGGCCAAGACCACGCGTCGCTGCAGCCGCTGGATCCTGCAGCGCCTGGCGATCGACCGCACCAGCGTGTCCGCGGTGGCCAAGGCCCTCGGGCTGGGGTGGGATCTGGTCAACGATCTAGCACTGTCGGAGACTCGCACGATCGTCTACGACCAGCCCGGCCACTTCGACGGCGTCCGCATTCTCGGAGTCGACGAGCACAAATGGAAGCACGTGCGCGGTGACGGCAGCAGCTCATTCGTCACCGTGCTGGTGGACCTGACCCCGGTCGTGGACGGCACCGGCCCGTCTCGCCTGTTGGACATGGTCCCGGGGCGTTCGGCGAAAGTCCTCACTGACTGGCTCGACGCCCGTGACCAGGTGTTTCGGGACCGCATCAAGGTGGTCACGATGGACGGGTTTGCCGGCTACCACTCCGCGGCCGCCAGCGCGGTGCCCGCTGCCCGGACGGTGATGGATCCGTTCCACGTCGTGCATCTTGCCGCCGACAAGCTCACCGTGTGCCGCCAACGCATCCAGCAGGCCACCACCGGGCACCGGGGCCGCACCGGTGACCCCCTGTACGGGATCCGCCGCATCCTGCGCACCCGCGCCGAATTGCTGACCGACAAGCAGAAGGTGCGCCTGTTCAAGGCGTTCACCGCCCATGATGCACACGCGGCGGTGGAGGTCACCTACGGCGTCTACCAGCGACTCATCGCCGCCTACGAGGCCTCCGGCAAGCGGGAGGGCAAGATCGCGATGTACAAGCTCCTGCGCTCCATCCGGGCCGGTGTACCGAAAGAACTCCCCGAGCTGGCCCAACTTGGCCGGTCACTGTGGAAGCGGCACCGCGAGATCCTCGCCTACTTCGACGTGGGCGCCTCCAACGGACCCGTCGAGGCCATCAACGGCCGCCTCGAGCACCTCCGCGGAATCGCCCTGGGCTTCCGCAACCTCAAGCACTACATCCTGCGGTCACTGATCCACTCCGGACAGCTCCAGAACCGGATCAACGCACTCTAAATCCGGAAGGGCCGTCAAACTTTTCCACCAGCTCCTTCAAATGCGCGGTGGCAAAAGCGGTATCTCCGTCGCGGTGGCGCATGATGCCCTTCAGGTGCACGGCCACATAATCCAGCGACGGCACGCGTGGCATCTTGGCATCGTCGGGCTCGGGCGGTTGGTCCACCCCAGACACATATGCCGTGGGACCTTGGACAATGATCATTACCTCGGAGTCTTCCCATTGCCTGTTCACCTTGGCAAAATGCGCCTGAACATGCACCTGTCCCGACTCGTCGCGCTTGAGCACGAAAGGCATGATGGTCGCCTCAAGACCCGTTTCGGGTGAGGAACTAATAAATTGGCCGACACCGATGTCGGAGGCGAGCTGCAGTGCTTCGTCCTCGTCCATGCGATACGCGTTAGTAACGTACATGGCTTAAATTGTACGGGTTTATTCGGCCAAAAACTCCATGAGGCGAAGTTGCTTGTGCGCCGCCCCGGCATAGGAGTCATGAGCACGCGGATCCGGTGCGATGCGGCGCGTCGGAGTGTGCGACAAAGGGCGAAGCTCCGAGTCGGCATAGAGGGCCGCCCCGTGAAGTGCGGCGTCGGAGTCGTCGAAAAGCACGGCCGGACGCCCCAAAATATCGGCGACCATCCGCATCCACGGCGTCGAGCGCGAACCCCCGCCGACGACCGCAATGTCGCCGCGATCGGCCGGATCGCACGCCAGCGACAGCGACAGCACGACGGATTCCAGTATCGCCTGGTAGCACTCAATCGGCGTTGTCGTCGCTCGCTTATCGACGATGCCCGCGCCCAAGGTGTCACTGCGCACCGGGAAACGCTCGCCGTTGATGCTGGGAATGGCCGTCAATCCCGAGTAGCCGCGGCTGGTCAGCTGGGCGTCGGCAGCCTCTGGCGAAGTCCCGCCCAGGTAGAGGTTGCGCGCCCAGTCACTTGCGGAGGCCGCCGCGAGGAGAGCTGCGATTTGTAAGCTGTGGGATCCGAAAGTCAGGCGGTGTACTGTACCCGGGGTGTTTTGGGGACGCTCCAGCACACGCGCGTGCCAGCCGGTGGTGCCGAGGTAGAGATAATCCGCGCCGGGCGAGGTACCCACGATGCCGGCCGTGGTGGCACCCGCATCGCCGGGAGCCAAGTAGACGGGAACGCCTTCCTTCAAGTCCAGCTCGTTGGCGCCGACCTGGCCGATCAGCCCCTGAGAAATTGTGGGCAGCTGTGAGCGGCGCACGCCGACGCGCTCGAGTACGGGATCCAGCCAATCGCCATTGCCCGCAAGCCCCGTTGTGCTCGCGGTGGTGGGGTCGACGTGGTTGCCCAAGCCCAGCTCCTTGAGAACGACGCCGCTGGGGGAGAAGAGGAATTCGTCGTCACGCGAAACCCCAGCGCGCATGAGCATCGCGGCATTGGAGGTGGCGCCTTGCTCATTGCCGGTCAGCTGGTCCCAATCGGGGAAGTCGCGGTGGATCTGCTCGGCCTCAGGCTGCGAGCGGGTATCAGAATAGAGCCATGCATCACCTGCGAGGTGGCCGCCGGAATAGCGCACGAGGTCTTGCATCTGGCCGGTCAGTGCGACTGCGTCATAGTCAGCCGAACCCAGCCCCGCAACGGAAGTGGCCACGGCGCGCAGCCAATCGCGCGGGTCCTGCTCGACAACACCGCCCGTCCCGACATGCGTGGGGTAGGCGGTTGTGCAGCTAGACGTGCCCTCAGGAGAGATCAGCGCGGCTTTCGCGCCGGAGGTTCCCAGATCAATTGCGAGAGTAATCACAGGCTCAAGTCTAGGACTTCTGCGGCTCGTCGCCTTCTTCCTCGTCAAGCTTTTCTTGTTCGCGTTTTTGCTCTTCAAGGGCCTCGTCGACGTAGCCGTCGGCCCATTCACCGGTCTCGTAGTCGTAGTCGACCTTGTTGCCCTCTTCGTCGGTGCGCTGGTACCAATCGGTGAGGCTTTCGTCGGTGGAGTCGAAGCCCTCGCCGGCACCGCGACCTTCCTCGGCGTGGGTGACGGAGAGCTCGAAGTCGTCGCCGTGTTCCTCGAGGCCGCGCACCACAGCGTTTTCCACGGCGCTGCGGGCGTAGGTGCGTCGAATAGCGATCGGGTCAGTGAGCAGGTCTTTCACGAAGGCAACCATCATGCCCAGCAGCACCACCGAGAATGGCAGAGCGATCAAAATGGTGAGGTTTTGCAGACCGGACAGGGAGTTTTCGCCACCGGTGAGCAGCATGACCACGGCGATACCCATCATGCACAGACCCCAGAACACAACCACCAGCTTGTTCGGGGCGGGATCGCCCTTGGAGCTCATCGTGCCCATCACAACAGACGCCGAGTCTGCCGAAGTGATGAAGAAGATGGCCAGAACGAAAATCAAGATAAACGGTGTGATCTGTGCCAGTGGCAGCTGGTCGAACATGGCGAAGAGGACCTGCTCAGACGAGGCGTTTCCGTCGAAGCCAGGGACACCATTTTCGGAGAAGGTGATCGCGGTGCCGCCGAAGACGGTGAACGCGAGGATCAAAATCGCGGTGGGGATGAGCATCGTGGCCAGCGCGAATTCACGCAGGGTACGGCCGCGGGAAATGCGAGCGATGAACATGCCCACGAATGGGGTCCACGCGATCCACCACGCCCAGTAGAAGGCGGTCCAGGATTCTTGGAATTCCAGAGTCTCCGCGCCCCACGACAGGGAGCGCGACGCCATATCCAAGAAGTTGGACAGGTAGTACAAGGTGCCCGATGGGATCAGGTTCAGCAGGAACAGCGTCGGCCCGGTGAGGAAGACGAACAGCACCAGCAGCAGGGTCAGCGAGATGTTGATGTTCGACAGGTAGCGAATACCGCGCGAGACACCAGAGACCGCCGAGATGATGAACCCAACAGTCAGTACGGCGATAATCACGATCAAGACATTATTGCCCACCTCGCCGATGCCGCTGATGATTTCCACGCCGGTGCCGATCTGGGTCGCAGACAGGCCCAGCGTTGCAGCAGTGCCAAAGAGCGTTGCGACGATGGCCAGCATGTCAATGGCGCGACCGGCCACACCTTGTGTCTTACCTAGGCCAAGCAGCGGAGTAAATACAGACGAGATGAGGGAGCGACGCCCTCGTCGATAAGTGCTATACGCGATCGACGCACCGACGAACGCATAGACTGCCCACGCGGATAGACCCCAGTGGAAGTGTGATTGGGCCACAGCCTGGTGCAGCGCGGCAGGGGTTCCAGCCTCGACCGTCTCCGGAGGAGGGGAGAGGAAGTGCCACAGCGGCTCGGAGGGGCCGAAGAAGAAGATACCCACGCCGATACCCGCACCAAACATCATGGCGATCCATGAGAAGCGGGAGAATTCCGGCTGCTCGCCGTCTTTGCCCAGCGTGATGCGGCCCAAGCGCGAAAGGGAGAGCACAAGCATGATCACAATGCCCAAGATCATGACGATGTTGAGCAACCAACCAGCGTTGATCATACCCCAGTCGAAGGCCACGGCGGCGGTATCGGCTACCGACTGCGGGTTGGTCACACCCCAGATAATGAAGGCGACGATCGCCGTTGCGGTCAGCCAGAAGACGAGCTTGTCCACCCCGAAGGTGTGACGTTGTTCGTCAACGCTAATGCCCGGGACCAGACCGGGGTGCATGTTGTGTGGGTAGAGGCCCACATCGACTGTTTTACCTTTACGACGGGCCTGGCGCATGGCCTTGCCTGCCGGTGATTTGATGGACGAGTTATTTTCGGCCATAGGTTTTCAATTCCTTTGAGGCGCGCACGAGGCACACGGTGGTGTGTCTTTAGGGCCAAGTTGAGGACAATGACAATGTTCCTTTATGCAGGGACCCATCTAACCACAACGAAATTCACATGCGAAAAGGAATAGATTCTTTCGCGCGTGGTTGAATGAAATATGCGTATTGATATCTGGTCCGATTATGTCTGCCCGTTTTGCACGATCGGCGAGAAACATTTGTCCCTGGCCTTGGAAAAGTACGACGGCGACGTCGAAATTAACTGGCGCTCTTTCGAACTCGATCCTACTGCTCCGAAGGAGCCTACCCAAACGGGTGTAGAGCACCTCGTGGAGAAGAAGGGCATGCAGCCTGCCCAGGTTGAGCAGATGATGGAGGGCCTCGCCCAGCGCGCCTCCGCCGTCGGCCTGGACTTCAACTGGAAAGACCAGATCATGGTGAACACCTACAACGCGCACCGCGTGGGCCACCTCGCGCGTGAGCATGGCGTGGGTAACGAGTGGGACGCGGCGATGAAGCACGCATTCTTCACCGAGGGCAAGAACGTCGCCTCGGCAGAGACGATGAAGGAAGTCGGCGAGAAGATCGGTCTCGATGGCGCGCTTATCGACGACGTCCTGGCCACCGACAAATACACCGAAAACGTGGAAGAAGAGATCAACCAGGCCCGTCAGATTGGCATCAACGGTGTGCCATTCTTCGTTTTCGACGGCAAGCTTGCGGTCTCTGGCGCTCAGCCACCTGAGGTATTCACCCAGGCGATTGAGCAAGTCCAGACGATGTAGGTTAACGCCGCACGCGCTTTAAGTCGTCGGCAAGTTCGGCGACTTGGGTAGTCGAGAGTTCCTCGTCGTTATGCGCGTTGCAGAAGTCCAGCATTGCGTAGCCGGAGTGCTGCACGTCGACGTGATCGGCCCACACCTCGAGCGCATCGTCGGGATGATCCATCGCCAAAGAATTTACTGAACGCCGTTCGGAGAGCAGCTCGTACTGGAGGTCGCGGCGTTCTTCCTTTGCGCCCTCAGGCGTGGTGACCATCAGCGCGCCGAGTAGGGAACCCATGGCTTTTTGGCAGCGCAGCAGCAACCGGTAGTGGTTCTGGCGTTCGGCATTGGGCCGCCACAGCCACAGCGCGAGCGAGCCGAACACGATGGAGAGGAACACCTCGCCGGTACGCGCCACGAAGACTTCGCCTAAGGGTTGGGTCAGGGAAGAACCCATCAGCAGCGCCAGCGGGGTAGTGAAGACGACGGTGATGGCGTAGTTCTTCACCACGAAGATTTCGGCACCGAATTGGCAGAAGGCCAGCGCGAGCAGCAGCGTCCACCCGGAGACCTCAAAATATTGGAAGATGCCGAACAGTCCGATGCCGATCAGGGATCCGACAAGTCGGTGGATGCCGCGGATTTGACCTGGGACGCGGTCGGGACCCCACTGCAGCATGAGCAGCGCCGAGACCACTGCCCAGTCGGGGCGGTCGAAGCCGAGGCTCACGCCCACGAGAGCCGCCAGGGTTGTGGCGATGAAGACTTTCTCCGCGGTGATATAGGCGTGCGAATGGCGGTTGGCCGACCGTGTCAGGCGATACATCACCGACGGTCTGGTGTGTGGGATGACCATGCGCTGTTCGTCGAAAAGCACGCCCAGATCGTCGTCGTTATTGTGCGAGTAGCCGACCTCGGAGTTGCGCACGACAAGCCTGCGGTGCGCGTCTTGGGTGCGTTCGACGAGGTGGCGCTGCGAGGGGTGCACTACTTTGCCACCCGAGATGATGCCTGCGTCGCCGAGCGCGGACCAAGCATCGGACACGGCTGTTTGGGCCTGGTGGTGCTTGCCGATGGTCGGCTCGGCTTCCTCAAAATTGGCCACCGCTTTATCCGCGGTGATCACGGCCTGACGCTCAGGCCCGTGCGGGTGGACAAGCGCGCCGGACATGCCCACCAGGATCGCCGAGGCAGCGCCCAGAATTGCCCAGCCACCGACCTCGAGCGGGTTGAGCCCGGAGCGCGCCAGCATCGTGGAACCACCGGCGACCATCACGATGAAAAAGACACCAGGTGGTCGCAGCTGCAGCGCATTTTGTGCGTACGCGCCGATCGTGGCCAGCAGAACCGTGAACATGCCCGAGAGCATCAGCCACCACTGGGAACCACCAGCGTTGAGCTGCTCCCACATCACCGATCCGACGAACGCGCCGGCGGTAGCGCCCGCCACCAACATGAGCGCGGCGATGAGCATGACCTTGATGCGTGAGCGGTAGGGGTGGCCCTCGCCGTAAATGACAATGAAGCCGCCCGAGGCGATGAGCACGATGGCATTCTCATGCCCGAGCGCCAGCGCGATCGCGCCGGGGACGGTGACCGCAGTGGCGGCGCGCAGGGCACCCGGCCAGCGTGGGGCGGAGGAGTGGAACGTGGTGAACAATCGCCACGGGTTCGGCCGCTCGGGCAGGGGCTCCTTTTCCACTGCGTCGAGGGTTCGTTGATCGGTCACTACCTACTCCTTCGCGAATTCAAGAAATCACAAAATCAAGAATAAAGCCGCCCCGACCCCAGGGGGCCAAGGCGACAAAATAACGGTAGTACCAACTATAGACCTTGCATGTTTTAACTACAGCGCGGTCGCCTTCACCGTCATTGCAATGGTGCGGGTCTCACCGGAACGCAGCTCGACGCCTTCGTGGTTTTTGCCCAGAAGCGCAGGTTCCACGCAGACGAACTGGTCCCACTCGCCCTCGCCGAGATCGTCGATGCGTGCTCCCGCATCTGCTCCCGGGTTCCACAAAATGGTGCAGTCAGTGCCCTCGGGGGTAATGGTGATCTGGCGCTTTGCGTCGGTGAAGGTGACCTCGCGTGGCTCCATGCTGATCTGGTCGGTCAGTCCCGAGAAGGTGAAGGGGCCTTGTTGGTTGAACTTGTCATGGCGCACGCGGTCCCAGATCTTGGTGCGCTCAATGCCGGTGACTTCCACGTCGGCGACGGCGCTGACCTCGAAGTATGGGTGGAATGCGAGCTGGATCTCGCGGTTGGTATCGCCCTCGTTGGTCACTGAAAGCGCGAAGCGGTAGCCATCGTCGACCTCTTCTACCTCAAAGTCGAGCGCGAGGTGATCGCGGGTCAGTGTGGCGCGTTGTCCGTCGACTTCCCACGTGCTGGTGCGGGCCCAGCCGTGTTGTTCGTCGCCCAGGAAGGTGGCGAACCAGGGGGCCACGATGGGGATGCCACCGCGGATGGGCGCGCTGCCGTCAAGGATGGCTTTGGAGGAAACGAAGAGGAGGTTACCAGTGGGGTGGGGCGCGGATGTGATGTGCGCGCCGAACTCGGGAATGGTGATCTGTTTCATTCCTAAATTCTACCGATAGAATCAACACAATGGAGACGATTTCATTCGAACAGTACGGGTTAAGTGTGCACGAACACACCCTGGAGGTGCCGTGGGACCGGGCAAACCCTGCACTTGGCACGCTCGAAGTCTTTGCCCGCGAACTCGTTGCCGACGAATCTTTGCCGTACCTGCTTTATCTCCAGGGCGGCCCCGGCAATCCGGTGCCACGCCCCGTCGAAATCACCGGCTGGATGGCCGAGGCGCTCAAGCATTACCGCATCGTGCTGCTCGATCAGCGTGGCACGGGTCGTTCCACACGCATAGATAAAGCATCGCTTATCGACGATCGCCTCTACCCCTTGTTGCGCGCCGATTCCATCGTCGCTGATGCAGAAGATCTGCGAGCAGCCTTGGAAATCGAGCAATGGGACGTGCTCGGACAATCCTTTGGCGGCTTTTGCATTACGCACTATCTCTCGGTGGCGCCGGAGTCTGCGCGCTATGCCTACTTCACCGGAGGTCTGCCTTCTATTAATCGGCACGCCGACGAGGTCTACCGCGCTACCTTCAAAAAGCTCGAGGCTCGCCAACAGGAGTTCTTCGAGGAAATCCCGTTTGCAGAATCCCGCATTCGTGAGATCTGTCACCACCTCGACAACGCGGATGAGCGACTGTCCTCGGGGGAGAGGCTCTCGTCGCGACGCTTTCGTACCGTTGGTGTCGGACTCGGCAGAGGAGTCGGGTTTGGGGATCTGGCAGCGCTTTTGGAGGCGCCTTTCCACAAGGTGGGTGGCGAGAAGCGCCTGCGCACCGACGTGCTGGCCGATATCGGCGAACGCGTCAGCTTTGAGAAGGCGCCGCTTTACGGGGTGGTCCACGAATCGATCTATGGCGGAACCGTCCCTGGTGCCACCGCTTGGAGTGCGCAGCGCGTCTCCGAGGGACTCGAGGGCTTCCACCCAGATGCCTCGCCGACAGAAAGTGGTCCGTTCTATCTCACCGGCGAGCACATCTTCCCCTTCCAATTCGAGGAAGATCCAGCGCTCATGCCATTTCGTGACGTGGCGGAAAAGCTGGCCAACAAGGACGATTGGGCGCAGCTCTATTCACCAGATGCCCTGGCAGACGTACCCACAGTGTGCGCGGCGGCGGTGTACACCGACGATATCTACGTGCCTCGAGAACTCTCACTTGAGACTGCCGAATCAATCCGGGATGTGCGAGTCTGGGAGACCTCTGACCTGCAGCATGACGGAATTCGCCGCGCCGGGGAGGAAGTTTTCGCCAGGCTATATGCCTCGGTGCGCGAAAGGGGCTAGGATCAGCGGTATGCAGGCACCAAACCCACGTGAGCACATCCAACTCACACCTAGTGAACTCGACGAGTTTGACGATCTAGTGGGAACTTTTGAGGTTCAGCAGGAACATCTCCTCGATCCAACGTTGATGCTGTATATCAACTAGAGCTCGGGCAACGGGTCCGAACTCGAAGGATAGGACGGCTGAGCGCCCGGCTTCGTCACGGCGTACGCCCCCACTCGGTTGGCGAAGCGTGCCGCCTCCACGAGCGAATCGCCTTCGATAATACGGTGGCATAGCGCGCCCGAGAAAGCATCACCAGCACCGACGGTATCAACAGCCTTGACGTGAACAGCAGGAATGGCGGTCAATTCCTCGCCCTCCGCGACGATGGCCCCGGCCCCGCCGAGCGTGAGCACGACAGTTTTAAACCCAACCTCGCGCAGCGACTGTGCCATCGCCTCGGGCTGAGATTCATCGGCCTCGATGCCGAACTGGGCGAGAATGAGCCCGGCCTCGTGCTCATTGGCCATGAGCGGATCAGCCTGTAGTAACGCTTGATGATCCACCTCGACCACGGGCGCCAAGTTGACAATGACGCGCCCTTCGGCCAGCTCGACGGCCTTTTCGAAACCAGATGCTGGGATTTCTCCCTGCAGAAGCACTACGGCCGCCCCCTCGATGACGTCTGCGTGGGAGGCGACGTAGGTGTCGTCGACAAGCGAATTTGCTCCCGGCACCACGATGATGGTGTTCTCGCCGTCGCGGCTCACGGTGATTACGGCCAGCCCGGTGACCTCGTCAGTCTCTGCGACGGCGCTCATGTCCACGCCGTTTGCGCGCAGCAGCTCGGTGGCGGGCGCGGCGTAGGCATCGCGACCGACGGCGCCGACCATGGACACGTGCGTGCCCAACTTGGCGGCGGCAAGGGCTTGATTGCCACCCTTGCCACCTGCGGTGATGTGGCCACCTTTGCCCAGAAGGGTTTCGCCGGGGGTGGGGTGGCGCTCGACGGTGACGGTCAGATCGGCGTTGATGGACCCGACTACGGCAATCTGCTTGGCTCTCATAACCCCAATATAGTGGCTAGGATCGGGGCCATGACGCCTATTGCTGAGTGGATTTCGGCGGAATTAGACGCCGGTCGAGACGATCTTCAAACCATGTTGGATACCTCTCCCTACCCGCGACCCGCCGTGCGCACGATTGCCGAGGCGGGCAATTTCGCCATTGAGAATGGTCGCGTCGTGCGCGCCGATGGGCCGTCGTGGTTCGTGGCTGATTCCGATTTGGTCAACCGCGAAAATGGTGTCTATGCCTTGGATGTTTCCGTGCCGGACCCCAACGCAACCCTTGAGATGCCGCTGGCGCTGATCAATGTGCTGGCTGTACCCCGTCTCGGACGTGTGGTGTTGAAGTCGGCGACCGGCGCCAAGCTGGTGTCCTTTGTGAACACGCCGCGCGTGGGGCCGATTGCGACGCTTATCGACGACACCCCTGGCAACTACACACTCGTGTTCGACGCGAAGAATTTGCACCTCTCAGTTGAGAATCAGGGAGGCTCCGCGCCGGTAGTGTAGATGGAATGAGCAAACGTTTATTCGCGGCGATTGCCCTTCCCGACGAAGTGCGGGAACACCTAGTCATGGCCTTGCGTGAGATTCACGCGCGGGATCAGAACCAGCTGCGGTTCACCGACCCCGATAACTGGCACATCACCTGCGCCTTTTATGGTGAGACGGCGCAGGATCCATCTGAATTGTTGGCGCATCTTGCTGCCGCGAGTCAGGGACCCATGTCGCTAGAGCTTGCCGGTGCGGGCTCATTTTCTGGCTCGAATCTGTGGATCGGGGTAGGCGGAGATACCGCTAGGTTAAGAAAATTCATGGCGGGCTGCGTGCTGGACCCGGAAGAGGCGAAACGCCAGCGGGCGCATCTCATCGTGGCGCGTGCGCACCGCCGGCTCGCCGACCCGTGGCTGCTGGGGGATCTCACCCACGCGCTGAGCGTGTACCGGGGACCCACCTGGGTAGTGTCCGAGGTGGGCTTGTACGAATCCCACCTGGGACAAGGTCGTTCGGGTGGTCCGCGCTATGAGTTAGTGGGAGAGGTGAGACTGTAAAAGGCGGCATCTAGCGTCTCCTGAAAAGGCGCCGCAGCCTCTCCCTCGGTCCAACTAGCCAAAGCGGCATCGAAGCAGGCGAACGCGCTTCCCACAAGCGAGCGAGCGACCAGGTCGCCAAACTTTTCTTCGCCTTGGCAGTGCTCGGAAATCAGCGGAATCAGCAGCGACGACCAGGTGAGATGCTTTTCAATATTACGGGCACGCAGTGAGGCCGCGCTATTGATCACTCGCATGACTTGAAGCCAATGTTCTGGCTCGGCGTCGATCTGCGCGCCGCCTTTGCGTAGTGCCTGGTGAAGAGCATCCCAGGAAGTTTCGGTTGTGAGCTGCTCGGCCACCAGATCGCGAAGTTGCTCCCCTGCAGGGATGAGATCGCCGATGACGACGTCTTCCTTGGTGGGGAAGTAGCGGAAGAAGCTGCGACGGGAGATACCCGTGGCTTGTGCGATGTCGTCGACGGTGGTCTCGTCGAACCCGTTCTCGTCGAAAAGCTGCAATGCTACGTCCGCAATCTGGGCGCGTACGGCGGCGCGAGTCATCTCGCGGAGGTCGCGTGGCTGCGAAGCGGGCGTGTTCATAGTGGCAGTTTACCTTGCGCTACCGAATGCTTTTCCTGGCACTCAGTGTCAGAAAAGGCGTAGGATGTTGGTATTCCACAAGACGCTCTGAAAGGACTCCGTGATGGAAACTCGTAAACTTGGCAGCCAAGGACTTTCTGCCTCGGCCATCAGCTACGGCTCGATGGGAATTTCGGTCGCCTACGGCGCAGCAGATGCACAAGGCGGTACGGCTGCGCTGCAGCGCGCGCACGAGCTTGGCGTGACCATGTTTGATACCGCCGAAATGTATGGCTGGGGAGAAAACGAGAAGATCGTCGGCGTGGCTGTGAAGGAGTTTCGCGACGAGATCGTCCTAGCCACCAAATTCGGCTATACGCCGCCTAACCTGGGGTTTGATAGTCGGCCTGAGCACATTCGCGAGGTCGTGGACAACAGCCTGCGCTACCTGCAGACGGATCATATTGATGTGCTCTACCAGCACCGACCGGACCCTAACGTGCCTATTGAGGAAGTTGCAGGAACTGTCAAAGAGCTCATCGATGCAGGCAAAGTGAAGTACTTCGGACTCAGCGAAGCAGGCGAAGAGACGATCCGCAAAGCCCATGCTGTGCAGCCGGTCTCGGTGCTCCAGACTGAGTATTCGCTGTTTGAGCGTGACGTGGAACGTCTCTTCCCCACGCTGCGTGAGTTGGGTATTGGCTTCGTGGCGTACTCGCCGCTGGGGCGCGGGTTCCTGACGAAGAACACAAAACCAGCCTCTGAGTACGGCGAGAACGACATGCGTAGCTACGATGCGCGGTGGCAGCCCGGCAATTACGAGAAGAATCTCGCGGCTGTGGAGCGGCTCGCCGAGCTAGCAGACACCAAGGAGATAACAGTCTCTCAGTTGGCGCTGGCGTGGATCCTGGCACAGGGTGATGACATCATTGCTATCCCTGGTACCCGCAGCCCGAAGCGGGTTGAGGAAAATGTTGCTGCGGCAGACGTTGTGCTTGAGCCCGAGGACCTTGCACGGATCCAGGAGATCCTGCCCAATGGCGGTTTCGGCGCCCGTTACAACGAGGCCATGCTTCCGGTCTGGGAGTAACCGGCGCCACATCTCTGCCGATTTTTCTCTAGCATGGTGAGAATACATTTCACCCATGCGAATGGAGCGACAATGGACCTGTATGAACACCAGGCCCGGCAGATGTTTGAGGATCATGGCGTGCCCGTGGTTCCCGGGAAAGTAGCCACCTCGGCCACGCAAGCCGAGCGTGCAGCGCGTACGATCGGCGGGCCGGTGGTGATCAAAGCCCAGGTTAAAACGGGTGGGCGCGGCAAAGCCGGTGGCGTGCGCATGGCCAGAGACGCAGGCGAGGCAGCGCAAATTGCCGACGAGATCCTCGGCCTGAAAATCAAGGGTTTCACCGTGCGTCGTGTGATGGTGGCCCGGGCGGTCAACATTGCCGAGGAGTACTACTTTTCCATCCTGCTGGACCGGACGAAGCGCAGGTACCTGGCCATGCTCTCAAGAGAGGGTGGCGTGGAAATTGAAACCTTGGCAGTGGAAAAGCCCGAGGCCCTGGTGCGGCGAAACTTTTCCCCACTGGACGGATTTACCGATACGCTTGCCCGAGAGATGGCCGAAGAAGCAGGTTTCGACGAGGCAGACACCGCCAAATTAGTCCCAGTGCTCAAGCAGCTCTACAGCGTGTACGACGAAGAGGACGCGACTCTGGTGGAGGTCAACCCCCTGGTCAAGACTGCGTCGGGTGAGATCATCGCGTTGGATGGAAAAATCACCCTGGACGACAACGCAGATTTCCGCCACCCGGAGCACGCGCAGCTGGCCGACCATGGCTCGATGGACCCGTTGGAGGCGAAGGCCACCAATATGGGCCTGAACTACGTCAAACTCGACGGCTCGGTCGGTGTGATCGGCAATGGCGCAGGTCTGGTGATGTCCACGCTCGATGTCGTCGCCGATGCGGGAGCGGATTTGGCCTCCAAGCCCACGCCAGCGAACTTCCTCGATATCGGAGGTGGCGCCAACGCAGACGTGATGGCCAATGGCCTCGAGGTGATCCTGGAAGACCTGCAGGTGCGTTCAATTTTCGTCAACGTCTTCGGTGGCATTACCGCCTGCGACGAGGTGGCGAAAGGAATCGTGCAGGCATACCGCATCCTCAAATCCGAAGGAATCGAACCCAAACCGTTGGTGGTCAGGCTTGATGGCAACAATGCCGAAGAAGGCAAAGCGATCCTGAATCAAGCGCAGCTTCCCTTGGGGCAGGTAGACACCATGGATGCCGCAGCACGCAAGGCTGCCGAACTCGCCGACGCCAATGGAGGACTGTAATTATGTCTATTTTTCTCGACTCAGATTCCAAGATCATTGTCCAGGGCATGACCGGTGCAGAAGGCATGAAGCACACCCAACGGATGCTCAACTCGGGCAGCACCATCGTTGGTGGAGTAAACCCGAAAAAGGCTGGCACGACCGTCACCTTCGAGGGGGGCACCGAAGTACCCGTCTTCGGTTCGGTGCGCGAGGCCATGAGCTCGACCGGTGCAAACGTCTCGGTTGTCTTCGTCCCGGCTGTGGCCACCAAGTCGGCGGTGGTCGAAGCCATTAACGCGCGCATGCCTCTCGTCGTGGTGATTACCGAAGGCGTGCCTATTAAAGACACCGCCGAGTTCTATGCGCTGGCACGTGAGTCGGATACCAGGATCATTGGCCCGAACTGCCCAGGAATCATTTCCCCGGGGCAATCCAACGCGGGCATTATCCCCGCAGAGACCGCTCCGAACCCCGGGCCTTTGGGTCTAGTGTCCAAGTCGGGCACGTTGACCTATCAGATGATGTTCGAGCTCTCCGATATCGGATTCACCACCTGCGTGGGTATCGGCGGCGACCCGATCATTGGCACAACACACATCAGCGCGATCCGTGCGTTCCAGGCGGACCCAGACACCAAAGCCATCATGATGATCGGTGAGATCGGCGGTGATGCAGAGGAAGCCGCTGCCAAGTTCATCCAGGAGAACGTGACCAAGCCGGTGGTGGCCTATATCGCGGGCTTCACGGCGCCAGAGGGTAAAACCATGGGCCATGCCGGTGCGATCGTCTCGGGGAGCTCGGGTACGGCGGAATCAAAGAAGCTGGCACTCGAAGCGGTCGGCGTGAAGGTAGGGCGCACACCAAGCCAGGCCGCTCAGTTAATGAGGGATTGCCTCCAGTAGCGACTGCGTATATGGGTGTCGCGGGTTCGCCCAGATCTCCTCGGTGGGCCCGGATTCCACGATCTTTCCTTCATGGATCACGGCGATAGTGGGGCAGACGTGGCGCACCACCGAGAGATCATGAGACACAAATACTAGTGTCAGCTCGTCTTCGGTGACGAGGTCGTTGATCAGGTCGAGCACCTGGGCGCGGACGGTGACATCGAGGGCGGACACGGGCTCGTCGGCAAGCAAAATGCTCGGGCGCGGGCCGGCAGCGCGCGCGATGGAGACGCGCTGGCGCTGCCCACCGGAGAATTCGTGGGGGAAGCGGTTAGCAACGCCGGGGAGGCCGACGTGTTCTAGGACCTCGTCGCAACGCGATTGATTGACCCCGGCCTCGCGGATGGATTTGCCGACCTTGAGGCGCGGATTGAGCGATGATTGAGGGTCCTGGAAGACCATCTGCAGGGAGCCGTCGACGCGGACGGTGCCCGCATCTGGTGCGGAGAGGCCGGCGATGAGGCGCAGCAGCGAGGTTTTCCCGGAGCCGGAGCCACCGACGATGCCGAGGCGTTCGCCGCGACGAATTTCTAGCGAGACGTCGTCGATAGCTAGCGTCTTTCCGCGGGTCAGGGAGACTTTATCCAAGGTGATGATGGGCTCGCCGACTTCGGACGGGAGGGCCGGTGCGCCGGGCTTGGCTGCCGCGATGAGGTTGCGGGCGTACTCGGAATCTGGGTCGACGATGCGGCCGCGCTGAAAGATGAGCACGCGATCGGTCATGCGCTTGATCACGCCGAGGTCGTGGCTGACGAACATGAGAGCCATGCCGCGCTCGGCCACGAGGCGGTCAAGCAGATCGAGGATTTCGGCCTGGGTGGTCACGTCGAGGGCGGTGGTGGGCTCGTCGCAAATCAGCAGGTCGGGGTCGCCCGCGATAGCAAGCGCGATGAGCACGCGTTGGCGCTGCCCGCCGGAAAGCTCGTGCGGGTAGGCCTCGTATCGCTCAATTCCCACCTCCTTGAGCAGCTCCCGGGCACGCTCGGGATTGCTCGCCTCGGCGACTTGGCGGCCGACCTGCATCAGGGGATCGAGCGCGCTCATGGGTTCCTGGAACACCATGCCCACGGTAGAGCCGCGCACTTTGCGACGAACCGCTTCCCGAGCAGAGAGCATGTCGGTGCCATTGACCTCGACCGTGCCCGTGGCCTTGAGATTCGAAGGCAGCAGCCCGATCACGGCGAGCGCCGTCATGGATTTACCGGAGCCGGACTCGCCGATGATGCCAAGGCGCTGACCTGGAGCAATGTCGAAGGAGATGTTCTCCAAGATGCCCTCGATGGAGAGGTTGTCAACGTGAATCATGCGGAGGTTCTCGCCTTTCGTCTGGTCGTGGGGTCAAGTGCGTCGCGTAGGCCGTCGCCGAGCAGGTTGAAGCCCAGCACGGTCGCGGCGATGGCGATACCGGGGAAGATGGCCAAGTGCGGCGCGGAGGCGAGGAATCCCTGGGAGGCCTGCAGCATCCGGCCCCAGGAGGCATAGGGTGCCGGGGTGCCGAGTCCCAGGAAGGAGAGCCCGGCCTCGGCGAGGATGGCCAGTGCGAAGGACACCGAGACCTGCACGATGATCACACCAGCGATATTGGGCAGCACGTGGCGCCAGGCGATCACGGGGCCGGGGACCTTGGAGATGCGCGCGGCGAGAATATAATCCTGCGTCATCACGCGCAGGGTGCCGGCGCGGGCGACGCGGGCGAATCCGGGGATGCCCGCGATGCCGATGGCCAGCATGACAATGCCCGTCGATGCACCGAAGACCGCCGTAAACACGATGGCCAGCAGCAGCGCCGGGAAGGCGAGCAACAGGTCGTTGCCGCGCATGATGATGGACTCCGTCCACCCGCGGCGCATGCCCGCCACAATTCCCAGCGGCACGCCGATCAGCGCAGAGATGCCCACACCCACCACGCAGACGGCGAGCGTGATCGCGGAGCCCTCGAGGATGCGGGAGAAGATGTCGCGCCCAAATTGATCGGTGCCCAAGACATGCGAAAGCGTCGGGCCCTGGAGGCGATCCGCTGGGATCGCGTGGGTGGCGTCATACGGCGTCCACACCAGCGAGAGCAGGGCGAAGAAGGCAACAATGGCGACGATAACCGCGCCGATCCATCCTGAAAGTCTCATGCTGCCACCTTGATACGCGGGTCAATCAGTCGGTAGAGCAGATCCACCACGAAATTGACCACGAGGGTAAATACGACAAGCAACATCATCACGGTTTGCACGGTGGTGAGGTCGCGGTTGGACACGGCGTCGAGAAGCATCGAGCCCAGCCCCGGAATGACAAAGACCCGTTCGATGACCACCGCGCCCACGATCAGGCTGGTCAGCTGCACACCAGTCACGGTGAGCACGGGTAGGGCTGCGTTTTTTAGTGCATGTTTGTAGAGCACTTCGCTTTGCGACGAGCCCGTCGCCCTAGCCGTGCGCACGTAGTCCTTGTTCAACTCCTCCAGGATGGCGCTGCGCACGTACCTGGTCAGGATCGCGGCTTGGACGAGTGAGAGCGCGATGACGGGGAGGACGAGCCTGGCCAGGAACCCGCCAAAGTTCTCGTTCGGTGGGACCCAGCCGTTCGCGGGCAACCAACCGAGGCGCACGGAAAATACCGCTACGAGCAGGATGCCGACGAGGAAGCTGGGCACCGCGATACCCAGCTGCGTACCCGCTGACACTACTGCCGCTTGCGGGGTGCCGGCCTTGCGCGCCAGATAAATGCCGAGTGGTACGGCGATGGCAAGCGATAACACCATCGAGGTGCCCGCGAGGATCAGCGATACCGCGCCGCGGTCAAGCACCAGCGGGGTGATGTCCTGCTGGCTGGACAGCGAGATACCGAAGTCTCCGGTTATCAGGCCACCGATCCACTCTGCGTATTGAGTCAGCAGCGGCCGGTCGGTGCCCAGGCGCGAGGAGAGTTCGGCTACGGCTTCGTCTGTGGCATTAACCCCAAGCGCGATGCGCGCCGGGTCGCCGGGGACTGCGCGCAGCAGGACGAAAATGATCACGCTGGCAAGAAACAGCATGATGAGGAAGCGAGCTATCAGGCGCAGAATCACTGTTTCTTCACTCCCGCGAGAGGTAGGGCATCGGTGATCACGTTGGCTTCGATCCCGGTGACCCCGGGCGCGGTAAGGACAACATTAGGGGAATTCGCCAGAGTCAGGGCCCCGGCATCGGCCATGATGGTGTCCACCGCGGAGATCATGCGCGTGGTCTCGTCGCTCAAATCTCCCTGGTCGGCGAGCTGGAGATCCTCGCGCAGTTCGGGTGAATCGTAGCCCAGGTAATAGTCGGGGTTGCCGAAGAGCGCCGGGATATCGCGAGGTTCCACGTGCGAGATGATCGAGGCCTGATAGTCGTGCTGGCTCATGACCTGGCCTAGCCAGACGGCTGGGAACTCGACGGTTTCCAAGGTGACTTTGAATCCGACTTGGGTCAGCTGCGAGAAGATCAGCTCGGCGGCGGTCTGGGCATAGGGCAGCGAAGGCACCGAGATGGTGACCTCGGGGGTGCGGCCAGTTAATAAGGCTTCGGCACGCTGCGGGTCGAAGGGGTAGTAGTCGCGGCCGGTGTACCACGGGTCCGTTGGTGGGACGGGTGCGCCGCCGGTGTTGGTGGCCATGCCTTCCCAGACGACCTGGTTGAGGGCGTCGCGGTCGATGGCGTAGGCGGCTGCTTGACGAACCGCGGGATCGTCGAAAGGCGCGGCGTTGTTGTTCATGGAGAACACCACCTCGCCGTTGGTGCTGCCGACGTGCACGCCGTATTCCTCGGGGAGGGAATCAAGCAGTTCCGGTGCCTGGAGTGCCCACACGACGTCGACATCGCCTGCGCGCAGGGCATTGACGGTAGCTACCGAATCCGAGAAATAGCGGATGGCCGCGTCCTGATTCGCGGGGGTGCCCCAGTAGTCCTCGCGGGCAGTATAGGAAATGGACTCGCCGACCGAGAAGCGCTTCACTGTGTAGGGGCCCGTGCCGATCGGGTCGCTGGCAAGCGTGTCGACACCCGCAGGGGTCATCATCGCGCCGGTCAGGGTGCCCATTGACCAGAGCCAGCGGTTCGATGGATGCTCGAGATTCACTTGCACGGTGTACTCGTCGAGAACGTCTACCGAGCTCACCGGGTCCATCTGGGAGCTCAGCCCGTTCGTCCACTCGTTTTGGACATACTCAATGGAAAACTTCACCGACTCGGCGTTGAAAGGTTCTCCGTTGGAGAAGCGCACTCCTTCGCGTAAGTGAAAGGTATAAGACGTGCGATCGTCGTTAATTGCGATGTCCTGGGCGAGGTGGGGGGCGGGCTCGCCGTTTTCGTCGATACGCACGAGGGTTTCGTAGACATTCGACATGAGCGCCTGGGGGATGGCGGCGCCGCCAGTGGTTGTGAAATCGAGGGAGGCGGGCGCGCCGGACGTGCCGACGACGAGGCCCGCGCCTTGGACGCGACCGACCTCGCTGGCAGTGGAACCCGCGGAACAGGACGCCAGCAGCGAGGCTGCTGCGATGGCGGCTAGGCCTTGGGCGGCTCGTGAATTCACCATGGCAATTAAGGGTAGAGGGTCATGGTAAACAAAGTGAAACTATTGGGAAACTGTTCCGGCTTAATCGTGTAACAGCATCATTGAGCCTGCAGTCCTCGAATTGTATTAGTCCTTTGTCAAGAGCACACTGGGGGAGAAACTAATTGGTAATACCCCTCTAGTGGCTTTGGCGCTTTGGGTGGCTTTGGCGGAAGGACATTATATGCTCGGCGTGCTCCAAGGCTTCGGGGTAGTCATTATCGTGATCGCAGCGGGCTACTTTCTGATCCGTCTGGGTGTGCTGAAGCCGAGTGAGCAAAGGACACTAGCCACCATTGTTTACGCGGTGGCGACACCTGCGCTGCTGATCGATCGCCTGATCCACACCGATCCGCGCGATATTTTGGGCCCAAACTTTGTGGTTATTGCTGCCTCCGCTGTCATGGCCGTTTTCCGGCGTTTGCGCTTTTTCGGTTGCGGCATTGGGATAAGTCGAGCTCCATCATCGGCATGCTCGCCTCAAGCTATGCCAACGGCGGCAACCTCGGCATTCCGCTAGCTGTCTACCTGCTTGGCGACGCCGCCGCAGTCGTCCCCATGATTCTCTTCCAAGTAGCGTTTTATGCGCCGATCACGTTGACGTGGTTGGACATCACTACCTCGGAGGGTGGGGGACAAGGCTGGAAACACAATGTCGTTGTGGCATTGAAAAACCCCATGCTGATTGGCGCGGTGATCGGCATGACCATCGCGTTCACGGGGTGGGACGTGCCCCCGATTATCTCCGAACCAGTGTCAATCCTTGCAGGAGCAGCGGTGCCACTCGCCTTGATGGTGTTCGGTATGTCCCTCTACGGCATGAAGTTGAAACTCACCCGGGGTGTCACCCTGACGGTAGTCATGAAGAACATTGTCCACCCGATTGTTGCTGGCCTATTGGCATACTTCGTCTTCGGGATGGAAGGCCACGCGCTCTATACCGCAGTAGTTCTAGGTGCACTGCCGACTGCGCAAAACGTGCTCACGTATTCTTTGCGCTTCCGCACTGCTAGCGAACTTGCCCGCAATGCCGGAGTTGCGTCGACCCTGGTCTCCTTCCCAGTGCTCATTGTGATCGGCCTGATATTCGGCACCGGATAGGTTAAGCCGGCACCTTGTCCGGGTGGCGGCTACGTAGCTTTTGACCCAGCGTGCGCACCCAGTTTCGGTTCGCTGGTGCCAACGGCCCCTCGGCGTGATCGACCACCCAGGTCCCATCCGAGAATAGCCAGTACACATCGGCTGTGATGGGATCCAGGATGTAGTGCACCACCTGATCTGTTTTTCGATTGTGGTGGTGGGAACACAGGCATATCATGTTTGCCGGGGAGGTCGGGCCACCGTCCGCCCAGTTGATCCGGTGATCCTTTTCCGTGCGGTGGGCCGGTCTCTCACATCCCGGCCACCTGCAGATCCCATCTCGGCCCTCTAGGTAGGCCCTGATGGAGGTAGAGACGCGGTAGGCCGTGACTTCCTCATACTCGGCGCCAATCAAGTCGCGGGTATGGTCCGAGAGCCTGTTCAAGAAACTGCCTGAGTAATCCCGCATGTAGCCCACCCCAGGAGCCCACACCGGCGCGCCTGGCACGTCGCAGGCCTGGTAGGTATTGACCACAACCTTCACGCTCGCCTTACCCAGGATCAATTCGGCATGGGCATCGACCAAGGAAATGTTGTTGTCGGCGGCGTAGGCACGCACCGTTTCTTCGATTAAAAGCGCAGTAGCATCATCGTGGCTGACTCCAATATGTGTGGAACCGTTGCCGAAGTTGTGCACGGTGAAGCCCAGGTTGAGGTCAGCAGGGGAGTCCGGCTCGGCGGTTGCGTCCTCGAACTGCGCCAAGAACTGGCTCAACTTGCGCTGAATTTGCGCAGCAGAAGGCATCTGCTGCTGTACGCGCGTAGGGGTGAGGTAGTTGGTGAGGAATTCATCTACCAGCGGCCACACCTCCTGGTCGCGCGCAGCGGTGGACACCAGGAAACCCTCCAAGGTTTTCCCGATGCGCACAAGCGTGTACATGTCTAGGTGCCACATCGACTCAATGTGGGCACGGAATTTAGGAAGCTTATCGACGACCGCCAGCGCCACTAGGCGGTCGGCGATAAACCCCTCCGAACCGCCAACATGGGCGCGAATAGACGCGGCATGTTCGGTCCAGTCACGGTCGTCTTCATCAATGGGCACGGCGTAGGCGATACGCCATGCCTCGTACTCGGCGCGCCGGGCAGCAAGCATGGCTTGCGCCCGAGGCGAATCAGGTTGGCAAATGGAATAAAACTTCGTGTTCATGTGATGAACACACCCCTCGATATGAAGTAGTCTCCGTTCGATTTTTATCGAACACCTGAACTATATAACAGGGGCTAGACATGGCCTTAAAATGGCTATTAACCTGCACAAACTGTAGTTTAGAAGTTTCCTGGTGCGCCAGCCATATTTGCAGGGTCGAGGTCCCATGCATCGGCCAAGATTTCCATGGAGCGTAACGCCTCGTCGTGGTTGCGGCCCTGGAGGGAGACCATCAGCTCGTCGGCCTTGGCCAGCTCGGCGAACTGCTCCAAGTAAGCCACAACGTCGGAGCCAGTGCCCTCTGCGGTGAACTTCAGCATTTCAATGATCTGCTGGCCCTGAGGGGAGTTGACTACCTGGTCGAGTTGCTCGTCGTTAAGCACAAGCCCGCGGCGACCCATCATGGACTTCACGCGATTGCGGTGCACGCCCTTGGTCTGCTCTGCTGCCTCTTCGGCGGTGTCAGCTGCGGTGACGTTGACTGCGGCGATGACATAAGGCTCGGAGAGCACATCCGATGGCTCGAAGTGCTCGCGGTAGTAGGTGGTGGCCTGCACCAGCTGCTGTGGAGCGAAGTGGGAAGCGAAGGAATAAGGCAGCCCAAGCTTCGCGGCGAGGGTCGCACCGAACATGGAGGAACCGAGGATGTACATAGGCATCTTCACGCCTTCACCAGGAACGGCGGTCACACCTGGGACCTGCGAATTTCCAGTAAAGAATCCGTGGAGCTCAACCACATCGTTAGGGAAGCGCTCGGCGGAATTAGGGTCGCGGCGCAGCGCACGGCCGAGGGTGTTCTGGTCGGTGCCAGGTGCGCGGCCCAGACCCAGATCGATGCGGTCGGGGTAGAGCTCGCCGAGGGTACCGAACTGCTCAGCAATGACATAAGGGGAGTGGTTCGGCAGCATCACGCCACCGGCTCCCAGGCGAATCTTCTCGGTGCGGGCACCAATGTGAGAGATCAAAACAGCAGGTGACGACGAAGCAATCGTCGGCATGTTGTGATGCTCTGAGTACCAGATGCGCGAATACCCCAACTTTTCTGCAGTCTGTGCGAGCTGCACGGAGCGCTGCATTGACTGACCGGCAGTCTCTCCTTCGTAGATCGTGCAGAAATCGATGAGGGACAACGGCAAACGCGACATAGAAAAATCCACCTTTAAGCTAGGAGTATTTGAGTACAAAAAGTCCAGTACTTACAACCCTAGTTAAGGTGGATTTATTCCGTAGTGCTACTTATTTTACACCCAAAGCCCTCGAGGCGAAGGAGCGATCGTCTACCGGAGCTTCGCGCTTCTGCACGAAGTCAATGACAAGGCCGATGATGAAAGCAACCACAGTAGGCAGGACCCACCCCAGCGAAACACCCTGCATTGGAGCCCAGTCGACCAGCACGGAGAAGCTTGAAGGGAACCAGCCCAAGTCAAGGAAGACGGAGTACGCGGACCAGATCACGGCCACCCACAGTGGCAGGCGGTACGCCCAGTAGAAGTAGACCTTGCCGCGGAATAGAGGCTCGACAAGTGCGATGAAAATCAGTGCAATTGCCGGCGGGTAAAGGAAAGTCACCACTGGTGCTGCAAT
Organism: Corynebacterium lubricantis DSM 45231; assembly: GCF_000379425.1. Lineage (GTDB taxonomy): Bacteria > Actinomycetota > Actinomycetes > Mycobacteriales > Mycobacteriaceae > Corynebacterium > Corynebacterium lubricantis. The sequence goes on along the minus strand of NZ_KB902184.1, from coordinate 69,637 downwards.
GGCCAGGACCATATCCAGACCCATGGTGGCCATGCCAGCGGAAGCTACTGCGAAGACAACTGCCCACACCTTGTAGGAAATGCCAGGAGTCAAAGTGTTGAAGAACTCCGAGGTCGAGGTGATCAGGCCCACCGCGGTGGTCATACATGCCAGGAGCACAATCAGCGCGAAGATGATTTGGCCAGGCTGGCCCATGGTCTGCAGCGCGGCGTCGGAAAGCAGGCCTGCACCGTTGGAGTACTGGTCGCCATTGTCGATGACCTGGCCAATAATGCCCAGGCCCAGGTAGATCGCGGCGAGCAAAATACCTGCGCCGAGACCAGCCAAAATGGTGCCCTGGGTAAGCTGCTTGCCCTCTTCGAAGCCCTTGTAGCGCAGCGAAGAGATCACCACGATGGAGAACGCCAGTGCCGCGATGGAGTCCATGGTGAGGTAGCCCTCAAGCAGACCGGTCGCCATCGGAGCATCGGTGTAGGCCTCGGACGGAGCACCGGGCTCGCCGCCCATGGTGGTCACCGACAAGGTGATCAGGATGGCCAATAGAATCACAAGAGCCGGGGTGAGGAAGCGCCCCAGGGAGTCCATGATGGTGTTCGGGTTCCACGACAATGCCAGCGCGATGCCGAAGAAGATGAAGTTGAAAATACCGGCGGCCAGCGTGGAATCCCAGCCGGTCAGCGGAGTGATGGCGGTTTCAAAGGACACGGCACCGGTACGTGGCAGCGCGTAGAACACGCCGATGGACAAATACGCCAGGATCGGGAAGAAAAGCCCGAAGATCGAGCCGCCGCGACGAGCGAGGTCGCGCACGTTATTGCCGGACAGGGCAATCGCAATGACGGCCAGCACCGGCAGAATCACGCCGGAGCCAATGAAGCCGAAGATCGCGGGCCAGAAATTCTGGCCGGCTTCCACACCGATCATCGGTGGGAAAATCAAGTTGCCCGCGCCGAAGAACATGGAGAAGAGCATCAGGGAGGTCACAACAATAGTGACGGCCCCAGCCTTCTTCTCATTCTTGGCGGGGCTAGACACGGTATTAGTCACTGTGCGCCTCCTAGATAGGTCGGGAAGATTTACGGATAAACCCTACTAACCCTGTCACAGCGCTGAACATCTGGGGGTAATCTTTATCACCTTTTGATTAACTTTGAGATTGCACCGAGCGGGATGTCTACATTGTCTGGGCGATTATTCGCCTCGTACACAACCTCATACGCGGCCTTATCCACCACATAGGCCTGCAGCAGCTCCGCGTTTATCTCTCCGTATCCTTCCAGGTAGCGCGTGACATTCTCGGACTCCCAACCCTCCGGATGCGACGACATCGCACTGGCGTAACCGAAGGAGCGGACCATGCCAGCGACGTCGCGAAGCACGTGGTCGGGCAGCACCCGCTGAGCCAGGGGCCGCGCGGGCTCGCCCTCGAAATCGATCAGGTACCACCGATCAGCAGTGCGCAGCGTCTGGCCTAAATGCAGGTCGCCATGCACACGCTGCACGGTGACAGAGTCGCCCGAGAGCTCGTCGTAAAGCGCACGTATGCCCGGCTCAAGCTCGGCGAGCTGCGGGGCCAAAGGTAGCAGGTCGTCGAGGTGAGCATGAAGCTTATCGACGACCGATGCCACCGGAACCGACTGCGTCGGAAAAGCCTCTGCCAAAGCCTGGTGGACAATGCGGGTGGCCTGGCCGAGCTCGAAGGAGAGGTCTCCGAAGTCCGGGCTGGCCAGAGCCAAATCGAAGCCGTCGGTGCCGCCGAGGATGCGCTGCTGCATCATCGCCAGGGTGTAGTCCTGCCCGTCGATCTGCGTGGTGGTGTAGCCGCGCACGCCGGCAACATGTTCACAGTCCGAGATTTGGGTCAGCAGCTCGACGTCGGGGTTGAGGCCGGCCTCGAGCTTGCGGAAGACCTTTAAGACCCAGTTGTCGTCGACGATGAGGTTCGTGTTGGACTGCTCGGCGCCCATGGGTACGGCTGTCGTACCTTTGATGCTTCCATGGACCTCTCCGAAGGAAGCCGCGTTGGCGAGATACGCCTTCGCGCCGCGCTCGGAGGAGAGGGCGTCGGCGGAATCGTCGAGAAGCAATTGGTACAAGTCGTGACTGCTGCCGTGGGCGACATCGACGACGCGCCACTCGAAATCTGCTGCCGGTGCCGAACGCACGGTTTCGATATCTTCAATAGGCTCCGACTTGGCGCCGTAGAAACGCTCGGCGGCGAGGGACTCTGACAGATTCACTAGCGCTCTCCCGAAATGTCGAACCAGAAGAAGCCGTGCGGGGCGAGGGTGACCAGCCAGGGTAGCTCGCCGATCTGAGGGAAATATTCACCGCCCGAGAGCTCGCGTGGGGTGATACCCGCGTAGTGGGCGAGATGCATTTCCACTGGCTGCGGGCGCGAACTCATGTTGTTCACACACAAGATGCGCTCGCCGTCGTACTCGCGCACGAAAGCCAACACGGATTCGTTGGAGTGGTTCACAAACTCCAGCCCGCCGCGGCCGAACGCCTTGTACTGCTTGCGAATCAATACGCGCTCGCGGACCCAATGCAGAATGGAATTGTCGCGGCCCATCTGGGCTTCGACGTTGACGGTTTGGTAGCCGTACTGGTCGTTCTGAATAGCCGGCAGGTAGAGGCGCTCGGGCTCGGCGCGGGAGAAGCCGCCGTTGCGGTCGTTGGACCACTGCATCGGTGTGCGCACACCGTCGCGGTCCGGCAGCCAGATGTTATCGCCCATGCCGATCTCGTCGCCGTAGTACAGAAACGGCGAACCCGGCAGGGAGAGCAGGATCGCATGCGCCAGTTCGAGGCGATCGCGGTGGCCGCCGAGCAGGGGAGCCAGGCGGCGGCGAATACCCACGTTTGCCTTCATGCGGGGTTCCTTGGCGAAGTGCGTATACATATAGTCGCGCTCCTCCTCCGTGACCATTTCGAGGGTGAGCTCGTCGTGGTTGCGCAGGAACATGCCCCACTGGGCGGACTCCGGAATGTCCGGCGTCTCATTCAGGATGTCGATGATGGGCTGCGCCTTCTCCTGGTGCAGGCCCATGTAGATGCGCGGCATGACCGGGAAGTGGAAGGCCATGTGACACTCGTCGCCGATATCGGGCTCACCGAAGTAGGCGACGACCTCGTCGGGCATCTGGTTCGCCTCTGCCAAAAGGAAGCGCCCCGGGTATTCCTCGTCGAACATCTTGCGCACGCGCTTGATGAACTGGTGGGTCTCAGGCAGGTTTTCGCCGTTGGTACCGTCGCGCTCGAAGAGGTACGGAATCGCGTCGAGACGAATGCCGTCCATACCCAGATCCAGCCAGAACCGGATCACGTCCAAGATGGCCTCTTGCACATCCGGATTGTCGTAGTTCAGGTCCGGCTGGTGGCTAAAGAAGCGGTGCCAGAAGTACTGCTTACGCACCGGATCATAGGTCCAGTTCGAATCCTCGGTATCCACGAAGATGATGCGCGCGTCCTCATACTTCTCGTCGGTGTCGCTCCAGACGTAGAAATCGCCGTAAGGGCCCTTCGGGTCGCGCCGGGACTCCTGGAACCACGGGTGCTGATCAGAGGTGTGGTTGATGGGGAAGTCCGTGATGATGCGCAGGCCACGGCGGTGCGCCTGGTCGACGAGCTCCACGAAATCCTCCACCGTGCCGAATTCCGGCAGCACCTTGCGGAAATCGCGGATGTCGTAGCCACCGTCCTTTAGCGGGGAGTCATAGAACGGTGGCAGCCACAGCGCATCGATGCCCAGCCACTGGATATAGTCCAGCTTCTCGGTCACACCCTTCAGGCTGCCCGAACCGGTGTTCTCCGGGTCGTAGAACCCGCGGACTAGCACCTCGTAGAACACGGCGTCCTTGTACCACTCATGGTCGCCCCGCGCCCAGGGCTCATTGCCGGGCGCGGGTGTCGGGGTGTCAAAGTCCTCGGCATCGGGCTCGATGATCATGCCATCGGGATCGGTGTCCGGTGTGTATGTCGTCTCGTCCATGCCACCTAGGTTAGGCAGATTTGGCGATCGCTGCAGACATGCGGCGAACGGCTTCCTCCAAAATTTCCGGGCTGGTACCGAAATTCAGGCGCGCTTTGTGCTCGCCGCCGGTGCCGAAGGTGATGCCTTCGTTGAGCGCCACTTTCGCTTCACGACGAAGCCACTGCGCCGGTTCTACCTCGCCGCCAATGGCAGTATCTGAGAAATCCAGCACCATCAAATAGGTGGCATTCGGCTTGGAGAACTTGATGCCCGGGATGGCCTCTGGCAGGTTATCCACGAGCCAGTCGCGGTTCGCGCGGATGACCTCGAGCTGAGCCTCGAGGGCTTCCTCGCCGTAGCGGTAGCACGCCTCGGAGGCATAAACACCCAGGGTGCCCGTGCCATCCTTGGCCACTCCAGAAAGTGAGTTCCAGATCTCCACGTCGCGATCGTTGGAGAAAATCATCTGGGCGCACTTCAGACCCGCGATATTCCAGGCCTTCGAGGTCGCGGTGACGGTGAGAGTCACGTCGGCGGCAGTCTCGGAGACGGCGGCCGTGCACACGTGCTTGCCGTCCAAAATGATGGGGGCGTGGATCTCGTCGGAAAGCACGCGGGCGTCGTACTTGGCGGCCAAGTCGGTCAGCTCTCGTAGCTCCTGCTCGCTAAAGGTGTAGCCCCAGGGGTTGTTCGGGGCCGAGAGCAGGATCGAGCCGGCACCGTTCTTAAACGCCTTTTCGACCTCGGCCATGTTCAGGCCTTCTTCGGCACTGACTTCGACCTTTTCGCGGCCGGCTGTCTCGGGCAGCTCCAAGAAAGGAGGGTAGGCAGGCACCGGGACGATGACTGCCGAGTCTTCCTTGGTGAAGTACTGAATGCCCAGCAACATGCCGCGCACGACATCGGCAACGGTAAAGACCTTGGCAGGATCCGGGCGCCAGCCGTAGCGGCGCTCTGAGAAGTCGGCCAACGCCTCCGGCAGACCAGACTTCGCCGGGGTGTAGCCAAAGGACTCATTATCCACGGCCCGCTGGATCGCTTCCTTTACAGGTGCCGCGGTAGGGAAGTCGCTTTCGGCGATGAATAGTGGAAGCACGTCATCCTCGTACTGGGTCCACTTGCGGGTTCCGCGGGCTTTGAGTTCATCGATGCTGGGAAATTTCATACTAGACAGAGTAGAACTTATTTCTTACACGTGTTCCTCTGGGTGGTTCTCGTCATCGTCTGAGACGAAGCCGAACTTCTTCAGCCTGCTGCGATCGGCCTCGGAGGAAGAGGCAGTCAACTGGAGCAGCTCTGAATAAATACCGCCGGAGACCGCTAACTCATCAGGCGAGCCGATTTCGTGGATCTTTCCGCCCTCTAAGGTGATGATCTTGTCCACGTCGGCAATCGTCGACAAGCGGTGCGCAATGATGATCGTCGTGCGATCCTTCATCAACTCATCCAGGCCCGCCTGCACCGCGCGCTCGGACTTGTTGTCCAAGGCGGAGGTGGCCTCGTCGAGAAGCAAGAGCGGAGCGTCCTTGAGCATCGCACGGGCGACGGCGACGCGCTGCTTTTGGCCGCCGGACAGGCGCAGGCCGCGCTCGCCGATCACTGTGTCGTAGCCCTGGGGGAAGGCCATGATGAAATCATGCGCGTTGGCGCGCCGGGACACGTCGAGGACTTCTTCGTCGGTGGCATCGGGCTTGCCGTAGGCAATATTCTCGCGGATCGTGCCGGAGAACAGGTTCGGCTCCTGGAAGACCACACCGACGGATGAGCGCAGCTTCGCCGCGGTGAGATCTTCGACATCGTGGCCACATACGGACAGCTCGCCAGACGAGATGGGGTAGAGGCCGAGCAGCAGATTAATAATCGTGGACTTGCCGCCGCCCGACTCACCGACGAGCGCGACCTTTTCGCCGGGCGCGGCATTAAAGGTGATGTCCTGGAGCACCGGCTCGCCGGGGAGATACTCGAAATCGACGTGATTGAAATCGACTACCGGGTTGCGAGAATCAAGTGGGGCGACGTAGTCGTCGCGAAGCTCGGGCACACCTGATACCTCCGTGGCGGAGACGAGCTGCTCATTCGCCGTGGGCTCGAATTCCTCCTCCATGACCTTGAAATAGTCCTTGGAACCGGCGATGGCGCGCTGCGCCGAATCGACCATGAAGCTCATCATGTACACGGGCTGCTTGGCCATATTCACCAGTTGCAGCAGCATCACCATGTCGCCGAGCGTGAAGAACCCATTAAGCGTGCGCAGGAAAAGCACCAGGTAGATCGCCAGGAAAATCAGGTTCATGGCCACACCGCGGATGCTGTCCATGGAGTGCCACCAGCGCGACTGCGGGCGCGTGATATCGACGGTTTTGCCGTAGCGCGAGCCGAAGAAGTCCAGCTCGCGGACCTCGGCGACAAAGGACTTGGTGACCTTCACCTGGCCGATGACCTCCGAGAAGCGACCATTTGCTTCGTCGATCTGCTGGTTCTTCTCACCCTCCATGCGCTGCCACCGCTTTGAGGTGAGCGCCGTGAGGTACATGTAAATCGGGAACAATAAGGCCAGCAAGATGGTCAGGGGCCAATAATAAATAGTGGTGATAATCAGAATTACAATAACTTGCAGGCCCATGGGCAAGAAGTTGTTGGAAAAGGACTGGATGAACTGAGTGACGTTCGTGATCGAACGGTCCAGCCTGGCGATCACCGTGCCCGTGATCTGGTTATCGAAGTATTTCTGCGGCAGAGCCAAAAGCTTCGCGTAGTAGCGGGTGGACAGGATCTGTCGCAGACGCATGGCCATCACGTCGCCGTAATAACCACTCAGGTTCTGCAGCAAGGTGGTAGCCACGTCCGCAGCAAACAGCGCGATGGCCAGCCAGATAATGGTTTGGGTGACGCTTGCCACCGTGATGTCGCCAGAGACTGCCGAGACAATCGAGTCGGTCGCCTCTCGCAGGATGAAAGGGCTGACCAAGCCGAGCAATGCCACGACCGCAGCCAAAACGACGATCGCAAGATAGAACGGCCAGAGCGCCGAAGCGCTGCGCAGGACGCGCCATAAGGAATTCATAAGGGGAGAGTTTTCCTCAATCTCTTTCTGCTTAAATTTTGGGTCACAACGAGTTCAGTCTAGGCAACACGCTAAAGTAGTGCGAGATACGTCATTTCAACGTGAAAGGCAGGCCATGGCTTCAACACTCACGCGCGCTACGGCACTCATCACCGCCGCTGGAGTTAGTCTGGCTTTGGCATCGTGCTCCTCCAACGGTGAGGACGCGAATGCAGAAAGCACGCTGACACCCACCACAGGTGTGGCCACCACGGCCGAAGCTGCGGATGCTGAATTCGCGGTTGAGCAACGTGACCCTATCACCACCGACAACCTTTCGGGGCCGGTGGAGGATCCAGCCACGGAGATTACCTATCACTGGCAGGGAGTGACCACCCCGCCCGCAGGCGGCGGGACCATTGTGACAGTCGCGGTGACGAATACGTCCGATGCACCGATGCCACCAGAGGCATTGGGCACACCGAAACTCGGCTACCGCGATTCCACGGGCGGCAGCCTCACGGAGGTCGACGAGCTCAGCGCGGAGAACGCGGCATTTGAGGGCATTCTTGGCCTTGACCAGCAGCTCGGCGCCGGGGCAACAAGCAACGTGCAGTTCGCCTTCGACGTGGCCAACTCCAGCCTGTGGGCTGCTGATTTCACCATTGGAAATGTCACTTTCTCGGGCAACCTGAACAGTTAGAGGCGGGCGGCCCTGGTGGTATCGTCAAGGGCAAGTACTTAGTTTAAATTCCCGTCAAAGCTAGTCCAGTCAAAACTATAAGGAAGTGTGCGCCACTGTGTCTGAACGCGAACAGGTTGTATTGCTCGACATTATGGGTGAGCCTGAAGGTGTGGCCTACAAAGACGAGGTCCACTCCACGAAGACTCCGCTCCACCTCGCATTTTCTGCCTGGCTGTTCGACGCAGAGGGCAACGTGCTGGTGACCCGCCGCGCGCTGAGTAAAAAGACATTCCCGGGTGTGTGGACGAACAGTTTCTGTGGCCACCCAGCACCGGGCGAGGAGATCCCGGATGCGATCCGTCGTCGCGCGCGCGACGAGATTAACCTTTCCTCAGATTTCATCGCTGAGGTGCGCGAAGTAGTCCCCGATTTCCGCTATCGGGCCGTGGATTCCTCTGGTCAGGTTGAAAACGAGGTGTGCCCAGTGTTCGCGGTACGCATGCACGAGGGCGCCTCGCTCTCGCCAAACCCAGAAGAAGTTGACGCCTACGTGTGGGTCGAGCCGCAGAAACTGCTCGCAGCAGTCGATGCAACCCCGTGGGCCTTTAGCCCCTGGTTCTCCCTGGAATTGCAAGACACCAGGTTGCGCTCCGTGCTGGAACGCGTCGAACCACAGCGCTAGTTAAAGCTGCTGCGCACATACCCCAGTGGGTCGCGGACTTCGTGGGCATTCTCGCAGGCCAAATTGATAGACATTACAGTGCGGCCCGTATCGGCTGAATATTCCGGCCAGCCCACATGACCCGTTCGGGCGTATTCGAGAAGCTGCGCGTGCAGGCCCTCACCGGCGGTGTAAGGGTGGACACCAAAAAGTGGCTTCAAGTCGTGGCAGTGCCCGGCGGACTCGAACGCGCTCGGCAGAAATTCCGCCTGCCAAACTTTTGCGGGGGCTTCTTCAGCAACTAGATCAGTCCAGTGGCGAATCATCGCGTCGCTTAACAAGCGGCCGAACACATGCTTGGGATCCATTTTCCGGGCAGTCTCAAGCCACGGTTCGATCTCCTCGCGCTCGATACCAATTGCTGGGCCGAGGGTTTTTACAGCCGTAGTGCCCAATCCCATTTTGTCTATTTTGAGGGCAACTGGGTGGGCAATCATCTCGTCGCGAACCGACGTGACAATGACATCCACGTCAGCCATCTCGGCAGGCTCAAGTGGGGCCGGACCAAGCGCCACATCGAGCACGTATCGGCGACGAAAACGCTTGTACGCTGCATCAATGCGCCTCGGACTGGCAGTGATGAAGTTCTCGCGGGTCAGGCGCATACCGAGGAATGCTGCCTGGAGAGTGTCGCGGCGTTGCTCATAAGACTTGTGGGGGAAGGCCGGGCTCAGCGCCACGATTCGTCGAAAAGCACCGCGAAAGTGGTCGCGGCGTGCGAGCCACAACGTGATCGCCGCGCCCGCCGATTGCCCCACAACCGTGACGTTGGTGGGGTCCCCGCCGAAGGCTTCGATGTTGCGCTGGATCCACTCAAGCGCGAGATTGCAATCATCGATGCCACGGTAGTGATTCGGTTCGTCGTCGTGGAAGGGCGCAAAGCCCGCGAGCCCCACGCGGTAGTCAATCTGGACGTGGACCACCGACTGAGTCGCGGTGGCATAGCCGTTGGCGCGTTCGTCGTTATGCGAGCCCTCCTCGAAGCGGCCTCCGTGGATGTAGACCAGCACCGGGAAATCATCGGCATCGCTGGCGCCCGCAGGAGCCATCACGGTCAACGCCATGGGGTCGGTTCTGGGGCCGGTCGCGTCGATCATCATTCCGCGGTGAGTGGCCGTGGCGTTAGAAAAGGGAGTGCGAAGCTCCGCGTAGGGGATGGAATAGTAGGCATCAACCACCCCGTCGCTTACACCGACAATGGTTCCTGCAGGGCACGTCACTTCAGCAGAATGCATGCCTACCAATCTAGCGTGCGGGGTAGCATAGTGCCTTATGACGAACCCTCTCCTGACACCGTCCACTCTGCCGTACAATTTGCCCGATTTTCGGGCCATTACCTTGGATCATGTGAGGGAGGCATTCCCCATTGCGCTGGAGAATCAGCGCCGCGAGATCGACGAAATCATTTCCGAAGCGGAGCCGACATGGGAAAACACCGTCGAAGCCCTGGAGCTTGCCGGCGCCGACCTCGAGCGCGTGACCTCGTGGTTCTTCAACCTGCAAGGCACCGACGCCACCGAGGAGTTCAACGAGATCGCCGACGAGTGGGTGCCCAAGCTCTCCGCGCACTCCGATGCCATTTACCAAAACGCCGAGCTCTACGCCCGCATCAAGGCGGTCACGCCTCCCGCAGACGAGGAGTCGCAGCGCCTCCACGACAAGCTTTTGCGCGGCTTCGCGCGTCGCGGTGCGGACGTTTCGGACGCAGAAAAAGCTCGCTTATCGACGATTAACCAGCGCCTTTCCGAGCTCTCCGAGAAGTTCGGGCGCAACCTCATCGAAGACACCCGCGAGCTGGCCGTGCACTTTTCCACCAAGGAGGAACTCGCCGGGCTTTCCGACGAGCTGATCCAAGCCAGCTTCGATGAAGAATCCGGCGACTATGTCCTGCCCATCGAGCTGCCCACCACGCAGTCGGCCCAGTCTCAGCTGGAATTATCTTCCTCGCGCCATAAGGTGTTCGATGCTTCCCGTAAGCGCGGCACCGATTCCAACCGCGAGATCGTGCTCGAATCGGTGCGCTTGCGCCAGGAGCGCGCGAAGCTATTGGGCTACGACACCCACGCCGACTACGTAATCGCCGAGGAAACCGCCGGCGACGCCTCTGCCGCGCGCGATCTGATTTCTGACCTCGCGCCGGCGGCCGCGGCCCAGGCCGAGGGGGAGCGCAAGCTTGCCGGCGAGATGGCAGGCGAGGAACTAGGTGGTGCCGACTGGCCGTACTGGCAGGCAAAGCGCGCGGAGCGAGATTTGGACATTAACGAGGCGGAACTGCGCAAGTATTTCCCGCTGAAGCAGGTACTTGAGGATGGCGTGTTCTATGCCGCGCACCTGCTCTACGGGATTACCGTGAAGCGTCGGGAAGATTTGCAGGCCTACCGCGACGACGTCCTGGTCTGGGAAGTTATCGACGAGGACGGAACCGGCCTGGGTCTGTTGCTCACCGATTATGGGGCACGGCCCACCAAGCGTGGCGGTGCCTGGATGAGCTCCTTCGTGGATCAATCCCAGCTCGCTGGCACGAAACCAGTCGTGGTCAACGTGATGAGCGTCAGCGACGAGCTGCTCTCCATTGATCAGGTGACCACCTTGTTCCACGAGTTTGGCCACGGCCTGCACGGGCTGCTGTCGAATGTGCGCTATCCATCCATGTCGGGCACCTCGGTGCCACGCGACTGGGTGGAGTTCCCCTCTCAGATCAACGAGAACTACGCCTTCGCACCGGAGATCGTGCGCAACTACGCCCGCCACGTGGATACCGGCGAGGTCATCCCAGACGAGCTGATGGCAGCGGTTATTGAATCGCGCAAGTTCGGCCAGGGCTTCGCCACCTCCGAGTACTTGGCGGCCAGCGCCATCGATCTGGCCTGGCACTCGCTGGAAGGGGAAGTGCCCACCGACATCGAGGCCTTCGAAAACGAGGTCCTGCGGGAGATCGGCCTCGATGTCGAAGGCCTGGAACCGCGCTACCGCTCCACCTGGTTCAACCATATCTTCGCCGGAGGCTACTCGGCAGGCTACTACTCCTACCTCTGGGCCGAGGCACTCGACGCCGACGGCTACCAGCTAGTCGAGGAGCGCGGCATCAACCGCGAGACCGGCCAGCTCTTCCGCGATACCATCCTCTCGCGCGGCGCATCCCGCGATTACTCCGAGGCCTACAAGGCATTCCGCGGACGCGACAAGGATGTGCGCCCACTGCTGGTGCGCCGCGGTCTCGAAGGCGTGAAGGTGTAAGGCCATGGACCAACTGATCCAAGCACTGACCCAGGCCTCGTTGTGGATTCAGCTGCCGCTGGTTTTGCTGGTGGTCCTGCCTATCGCAGGCGTGGTCGCGGTGGTGTTGCTGCGCATCATTGATGCGGTTGGTGTGGGCTTTTCGGCCGCATTTCGGGGGCGGGCCGAAAAGGAAGTAAGGTAAGCAACTATGGCAAACCCAGAGAACCTGCGGAAGCAGGATCAGAAGCTTCCGAAGTCGCGCCGGAAATACCCCCAGTCCCGCGTGACGCAATCGCTGTGGATCCTGCTAGCGCTCTTGGTCATCGCGGCACTGGTGGGAATGTTCTAGCCTCCGCTAGCTCCTCTTGGAAGCCTCAGCCACTCGGTTGAACAGCTCCATGCCCTCGAGGTCCTCGATGAGGACCGGGGTGCCCGAACCATTGGTCAGTGGCACGCACCAGTTGCGGTACTGATCCGCGTTGGTGCCCGGCTGGTTCTGAATCCGGGTATCGCCAACCATGTCCACCAGGTTGGTACAGGTCAGCGCCGACGACGTGCCCGCGATGTAGCGGTTCAGGGCAACCAGGAGATCTTCCACGTTGCCGCGCTCGTCGCGAGGCACCTCGGTGAAGCTTCCCTCAGGTGTTTGTGCATCGCCGAAATCTCCCGCATCGCGCACCGCATCGAGGACGCGACCCTGCCACAGCGCGTCTTCAGCGTCGACCTCTTCGACAGGGTCCTCGAGCAGCCCCAGCTTTTCGCGCAGCTCGTTGTGTGCGCCCTGGAGGTAGCCCGCGGTCGGCGGAAGGTCGTGGGTGCCTACCGACGATAGCGCCGCCGGACGGTACTCGTCCTGTCTGCGCGGAGCGTCACTGCTTGGCGACGATTCAAACCACAACACCGAGGTACCCATCACGCCTCGCTCAGCGAGCACGTCTTGGACCCATGGCTCGAAGGTGCCCAGATCCTCGCCCACAACAACGGCGCCAGCGCGCTCGGCCTCGAGGGCAAGCACACCCAGCATCGCGTCGTGGTCGTAGTTCATGTACGTGCCGTTGCGTGGATGCTCCATGCGTGGCATCCAGAACAAACGGAACAGACCCAGGATGTGGTCGACGCGGATGCCGCCGGAATTGCGCAGCACCGTGGCCAACAGGTTGCGCCACGGGCGGTAGCCCGCCTCGGCCAGGCGCACTGGGTTCCATGGGGGTTGGGACCAATCCTGGCCCTGCTGGTTGTAGTTGTCTGGGGGTGCGCCCACCGACGCATCGGCAACCAATACCTCGGCCAGGTTGTGGGCGTCGGCGCCGCCTGGGTGGACACCGACTGCCAAGTCGGTCATCACGCCGATCTTCATCCCGGTATCAACGGCGCGCTTCTGAGCTGCGGCGAGTTGCTCGTCGGCAAGAAACTGCAGCCACATGTAGAACCGTTCCAGCTCTGCCACTTCGCCCTCAAGCGCATGTGCGCTGGCGTTTGCTCGCTGGTCGAGTTCCCGGCGCGCGCACCACGAGGCAAAGTCGTTGAGGCCCTGGCCCTGCTGCTCGATGAACTCGTCAAACTGCGCAAGGCGCGGAGCAGTGAACTCCGTGTAGAAGATCTCGCGCAACACGTTGAGTTTCGCCTCAAAGATTGGATTGCGCTCGATGGCTTCGGCCGAGGAGTTCATCGCCTTGAGCGGCGCGATGAGTTCCTGGATCTCCGCGATAGCATCGGCTTCGAGATTGCCGTACTCGGGGACATCCTCGACGCGGATATAAATCGGATTCACGTACCGGCGAGTAGTCGGCAGGTAGGGGGAGTCCTCGACGGGAGGGAAAGGCTCACCTGCATGCACCGGGTTGATCAGCAGGAAGTCCGCACCGCGCGAGGCGAGGATTTCCGCCAGATGGCCCAGATCGTGGAAGTCGCCCAGGCCCCAGGATTCCTTCGAGCGCACGGAGTAGAGCTGCGCCATGACACCGTAGACGGGGTTGTTGATATATGTGTCGGTGGTGGACAGGCGCGCAGGAGTAATAATCAGCGCGGCGGTCTCATTGACCTCTTCCGATTCCAGGTGCAGAGTGTGCCACCCCTGTGGCAGGTCGCCCGGAATGTGGAAGGTGGCCTCGCCCCAGGTGATGCCATCGAACTCGACGGGAGCGGTCCAATTCTCGTCCTGGTACGCCTGAGTCGACGAGCCATCCTCGAGCTCGATCCAGACGTTGGCGGGGGAGCCGTCATGGACGTGAATATTAAAGCTCTTCTCCTCACCCTCCTTCGCAATCACTGAGGGCGGAAGTGGGCGCGTGGCCTGGACAAGGCGGTGACGCTCAATAGCCGCGTTCAATTCGTTGTCGGTGGGCTCGTCGCTAAGCGAAAGACCACCGGCGCGCAGGAGTTTAACCAGAGACTCGGACGGAGGAATGATTTCCTCCCCGTCAGAACTGGTGTAGCGCGTCGACAACCCGTAGGCACTAGCGAGCGTGTTTAGAAGCTCTACGTTGATCACGAGTGTCCATATTGCCAAAGAAAACCGATTCGCGTGATGTTTCGGCGTTTCACCAACCCTATCCGCGACCTGTGAGCACAATGGGAAGCGCGTACTATCGATCAAAATTGCGTGAAATTATTAGAGAATTACCTGAGGTTTAGAAGGCAGAAAGGCTCCAATTTATGTCCAATGCAGAGGCAAGCGCGGCCACCCGTGGATTTTATGAAACCCCCGCGAATTTTCACCTTGCCGAGGACGACAATTGCATCACCGCGTTGATCGGGCTGTGCAAATCCAACCCTCACCTGGTGTTGTACTCGCGCCCACAGAATTACGAATGGGTCGACGTGACTGCCGGTGAATTCCTCGAGGAGGTCTACGCGGTAGCGAAGGGGCTCATGGCCTTCGGTGTGCAGCCCGGCGACCGCGTCGCGCTGCTATCGGCCACCCGCTATGAGTGGGCGCTGCTCGATTTCGCCATCTGGGCCGCCGGCGCCGCCAGCGTGCCCATCTACCCCTCGTCGTCGGCTTCGCAGATCCAGTGGATCGTTGAAGACTCCGAGGCCGTACTCGCGATCGCCGAGACCCGCGAGCATACCGATGTGTTGACGAATTTAGTGCTTGACGACGAAGGCCGCGCCCCAATCATGGGCTCGCCAACCAAGCTGCGTCGCCTGCTGGAGATCAACTCCTCTGCCGTTGACACCCTCAAGTTCGAGGGCCGCGACATCCCCGACTCCGAGGTCGATGCGCGCGTGCTCACCATCAAGCACGATGACTTGGGCTCGCTGGTGTACACCTCTGGTACCACCGGTAAGCCAAAGGGCTGCATTCTTACCCACAAGAACTGGATCCACCAGGTGCGCGCCCTGCTCTCGCACCGCATCGGTGAGATCGCGCGACCTGGCACCCGCATCGTGACCTACCTGCCGATGGCACACGTGCTGGCGCGTGCCGTATCCATCGCCCTGACAATCGGCGGTGGCACGCAAACGCACTGGGCCGACACCGGTTCATTGACCATGGAGCTACAGCGCACTCACCCGCACCTGGTCCTCGGTGTGCCGCGCGTGTTCGAAAAGGTCCGCGATGCGGCCTACCACAAGGCCATGGATGGCGGACCGGTCAGCCGCACCGTGTTCAAGCAGGCAGAAGCCACCGCCATCGAGTACTCCAGGGCCCTGGATACCCCGAAGGGGCCCTCGCGGGTGCTGGAAGCCAAGCGCAAGGTGGCCGATAGGCTTGTGTACTCCAAGATCAAGGATGCGCTCGGAGGGGAAGTGCAATACGCCATTACCGGCGGGTCGGCGATGAGCACCGAGCTGGGCCACTTCTTCCGTGGCATCGGTGTGCCCGCCTACGAGGGCTACGGCCTGACCGAAACCACCGCGGCTGCTGCCGTGAACTTTGGTAAGCACACCAAGATCGGTTCCGTGGGTCGCCCCCTTGGCGGCTACGCGGCAAAGATTAACGAAGACGGCGAGATCCTGATCAAGGGCGACGGTGTGTTCAAGGGCTACATCAACAACGAGGAGGCCACGCGCGAAGCGCTGGTGGACGGCTGGTTCAACACGGGCGACCTCGGCGAGATCGACGAGAACGGCTTCATTACGGTCACCGGTCGCAAGAAGGACCTGATTGTCACCGCTGGCGGCAAGAATATCTCGCCGCAGCCTCTCGAGGAGATCATGCGCAAGGATCCGCTGATTTCTCAGGCTCTTGTCGTCGGCGACGGTAAACCGTATATCGGTGTGCTGGTCACCCTCGACCAGGAGGAACTGGGGCGCTGGAAGGCGGCGAACGGCATTCCGGAGAGCACGGAGCTCAAGGACTTGGTGGCCAACCACGCGCTGCACGCTGAGGTCCAGGACGCCGTGAACATGGCGAATGCCACGGTCAGCCACGCGGAGCAGATTAAGAAGTTCCGCATCCTGGAGCGCGATCTGTCCGAGGAGGAAAACGAGCTCACTCCGACGATGAAGGTCAAGCGCAACGTCGTCGCGGAGCGTTTTTCCAAGGACATCGAGCAACTGTACGAACGTTAAAATTTAGCTGTGAGAACACTTCGGCGCGCCATCACGAAAAGGTGGCCGAAGTGGCATAGAGTCGCTATGCGTAAGCGCACAACCCTCAACCACTACTTGAGGTCTTGAAACGTCGAAGGGAGCCCTCGGTGCAAAAAATTGCCGCTCAATTGCGTCACCGTGAGCTGACCCAGGAAATCTACAACATCGGCGACGAAGTTGCGGAGTATATCGAGCACCTGGCCGAGGCCATCGCGGACTATGACGGCGAACTCATCGAGGATTGCCTGGCCGAATTCAACGAGATCATCGAGGACGCGCGTGTAGATTCGCGTCGCATCGTCGGCGAGCTCGTCGGCCTGCGCCAAGCGCTGACCTCCGGTGTGCGCGCAGGTGTCCTCTCCGCCTCGGCCTCCGAGGAGGAGAAAGTTCCCGAACCGGAAATCCTCGACGGCGAAGGCCTGAGCGATCTGTTCCCGGTCTTCGGGGCGCTCGTGCGTGTCAACGATATCCACAACGCCTTAGAATCACGCACCGATCTCGTGGTCCAGCACCTCGGTGAAGTCGTCGAGTATGTTCTCGAGCAGACCGAGATGGTTGCCCGTGAACTCGGCATCGTCTCCCTGCCGCACCTCTACGCGCGCGTCGGCGATATTGTCCGTGTCGCCGTCGACGGCTGGATCGAGGTCGTGGCGAAGGAACACCCGGCGTTTACCCGCTCGATGCGCGGCTCGAACCCGCCAGCATTCCTGGCGGAGCGTTCGCGTATCGACGCGGTGGTGGCCAAGGTCGCAGCGAAGCGCTCGCGTAAGGGCGCTTAGGGTTTTAACGGGTACTCTATTCACCATGTCTTTTGGTGTGTATATCCACGTCCCTTTTTGCGCTACCCGCTGCGGGTATTGCGACTTCAACACCTACACACCCACTGAGGTCGATTCCTCCTACGAGCAATACCTCGACAACCTGGAGCGTGAACTCGCCCTGGCAGATGGTCCGCAAGCCGACACCGTGTTTATCGGCGGCGGCACACCGTCCCTGATGGGCGCTGACGGCCTGGGCCGGATCTTGAAGGCCGTCAAGGACAACTTCGGGCTAGCACCGGGTGCGGAAGTGACCACCGAGTCCAACCCGGAGTCCACCGATCCGGGCTTTTTCGAGGGAATCCGCGAGGCTGGATTTACCCGCGTGAGCCTGGGCATGCAGTCCGCGTCCACGCCGATTTTGAGAATCCTTGACCGCACGCATACCCCGGGCAGGGCCGTCGAGGCCGCCCGCGAGGCAAAACGTGCGGGATTCGAGCACGTGAACCTGGACATGATCTACGGCACACCAACCGAAACCGAAGACGACGTGAAAAAGACGCTTGACCATATTTTGTCGGCCGAGGTGGATCACGTCTCGGCGTACTCCCTGATCGTCGAGGACGGCACCGCCATGGCGCGCAAGGTCAAGCGCGGGGAGCTCCCGGCACCCAGCGAGGATACGTTCGCAGACCGCTACGAGCTGATCGCGCACACCTTAGAGTCCGAGGGGTTTGACTGGTACGAGGTTTCCAATTGGTCGAAACCGGGCGGGGAGTGTCAGCACAACCTGATCTATTGGCGCGGTGGGCGCTGGTGGGGCGCGGGCCCGGGCGCGCACAGTTACATGGGTAACGAGCGTTTCTATAACGTGAAGCGCCCCGAGAAATACAACCAGTTGCTTTCGGCGGGTGAGCTGCCCATCGCCGAGCGCGAGCAGCTCACGGCGGACGACGAGCATATGGAAAAGATCATGCTTGGCCTGCGCCTGAAGGAGGGAATCCCGCTGGAGTGGATCAATGACAGTGCACTCCCTGTGGTGCGTAGGCATGAGGAAGCGGGCAGGCTGATCGTCGATAAGCGAGTGCGTGTGACGAAGACCGGAAGGCTACTTGCCGACGGTATCGTGACCGACATCTTGGCAGCTGAGTGATTCGTGATTACAGTAGTGTTAGCAGTCAGGGAAGGAGAGTGCTAACAATGGCGAATGCTACGGAGAAGCGACGGCAGGCAGTTTTGCGTGCCATCGTGGCCGACTACATCGCCCTGCAAGAACCAGTTGGCTCGAAAGCGCTGGTAGATAGGCACCAACTGCAAGTCTCACCGGCGACCGTGCGTAACGATATGGCGGCGCTGGAAGAACAAGGATACATTCAGCAGCAACACGCATCCTCGGGGCGCATGCCCACGGAGAAGGGCTACCGCGCTTTCGTGGATACGATCCACGAGGTCAAGCCGCTCTCGGGAGCGGAGCGGCGCGCAATCGTCGAGTTCATCGAGCGCGGCGTGGACTTGGAAGACGTGCTGCGTCGCTCGGCGCAGCTGCTCGCGCAGTTCACCCGGCAGGCTGCCGTGGTGCAGCTACCCACGCTCAACGTCTCGCGGGTCAAGCACTGCGAGGTGGTGGCGCTTGCGCCACAACGCCTGCTGTTGGTGCTGATCACCGATGCGGGCCGCGTGGACCAGCGCAATGTCGAGCTCGCACGGCCTATCGACGACGCCGGCGTGGCGGCACTGCGCGACATGTTCAACACGGCGCTGCAGGGCAAAACACTCGCCGATGCCTCGACTTCCGTGGCTGAACTTGCTGCAAGCGCACCACCCGAGATCGCCGATCACGTGATGCGGGCGGCCACCGTGCTGCTCGAGACCTTGGTGGATCAGCCCACCGATCGCCTCATTATTGCGGGTGCCGCGAACCTGACGCATATGCCGCAGGGATTACATGAGGTCATTGACGCGTTGGAAGAACAGGTTGTGGTGCTCAAGCTGCTCACAAACGTGCCCGATCTGGGTGACGTGAGCGTGCGCATTGGGCGCGAAAACGAAGAAGCGGGCCTGTCCCAGGCCGCCGTGGTAACCGCGGGGTACGGTTCCGACGGTGAAACACTCGGCGGACTGGGAGTGCTCGGCCCGACATATATGGACTACCCCGGTACGATTCAGAAAGTTGCCGCAGTGGCGCGCTATATTTCGCGCGTACTGGCCGGCGAATAACGAAAGGACTTTATACACAGTGGCTCGTGACTACTACGGGATTCTCGGGGTGGACAAGAACGCCTCCGATTCGGAAATCAAAAAGGCGTACCGCAAACTTGCCCGCAAGTACCATCCGGACGTCAACCCCTCCGAGGAGGCCGCGGAGAAGTTCCGTGAGGCTTCGGTGGCGCAAGAGGTGCTCACCGACCCAGAAAAGCGTCGCATCGTGGACATGGGCGGCGACCCGATGGAGCAGGGCGCAGGCCAGCCAGGTGCCGGTGGCTTTGGCGGCGGCGGCTTCGGCGACATCTTCGAAGCCTTCTTCGGCGGCGGATCCCGTGGCCCACGCTCCCGCGTCCAGCACGGCTCTGATGCGCTATTGCGTACCTCGATCACCCTCGAGGAGGCTTTCTCGGGTGTGAAGAAGGACGTCCGCGTCGACACCGCGATTGTCTGTGACCACTGTGAGGGCACCGGTTCCGAGTCCAAGGCGAAGCCCGTTACCTGTGACAACTGTCAGGGTTCGGGCCAGGTCCAAGAGGTGCAGCGCTCCTTCCTGGGCAACGTCATGACCACCATGGACTGCCCAAAGTGTGATGGCTTCGGCGAGATCATCCCCGACCCTTGTAAGAAGTGCTCCGGACAGGGCCGCGTGCGTGCGCGCCGCGACCTGGTAGTCACCATTCCTGCAGGCATCGCCGACGGCATGCGCATCCGCATGGCCGGTCAAGGCGAGGTCGGCCACGGTGGCGGCCCAGCTGGTGATCTCTACGTTGAGGTCTCCACCCAGCGCCACCCTGTGTACAAGCGCGAGGGCGACAACCTGCAGATGAAGCTGCGCGTGCCGATGCTCGACGCAGCACTAGGCACCTCGCTGACAGGTGTGGACCTCGGCGGCGAGGAGTACACCATCGACGTCCCCGCAGGCACCCAGCCAAACGCGAAGATCACCCTCGAGGGTCAGGGCATGCCACGCCTGCGCGCCGAGGGCCGCGGCAACCTGGTCGCCGATGTTCAGGTCACCGTGCCACAAGATCTTTCCGACGAGGCCCGCGAGGCCCTCGAGCAGCTGCGCGCTGCCCGTGACGGCGATCAGCCCGCCGTTGAGGACGAGGGCGGCGACGGCAACTTCTTCAGCCGCCTGCGCGATAAGTTCAAGCGCTAATGTCGCTGCCACACTTCATCACCGAGGCACCCCTGACCGGCCAACTCGCCGGGGCAGAGGGGCGCCACGCCGTGACCGTCAAGCGCATCGCACCCGGCGAAGAGATCATGCTCATCGACGGCCGCGGCACGTGGGCGCGCGTGCGCGTCACCGACACGTCGGGCAAGGAACTGCTCAAGGGTGAGGTGTTAGAGCAAGGTGTCGACGAGGCGCCGACCCCACGGGTGACGGTGGTGCAAGCCATCCCGAAATCCGAGCGCGCCGAACTCGCCGTTGACTTAGCCACCCAAACCGGTGCCGATGCGATCATCCCCTGGATCTCGCACCGCACCATTGCGCGGTGGACGGGCCCGAAGGTGGCTAAAAACGTGGAGAAGTGGCAGGCGACAGCCCGCGAGGCCGCGAAGCAATCGCGGCGGACCTTCATCCCGGAGGTCCATGATCCGGTCACGAGCAACCAGCTCAAGGACATCATCGCGGGGAAGCAGGCACTTGTCCTGCACGAGGACGCGGAATCGTCGATACGCGATATTGCTCTTGCCAACGAGATCTACCTCATCGTCGGCCCCGAAGGCGGCATCGGCACCGATGAGCTGGAACTACTCGGCGCGACCCCTGTGAAACTGGGGCCCGAGGTGCTGCGCACCGCGACGGCCGCGGCGGTTGGCCTTGCTGCCATCGGCGTGCTGAGTTCGCGCTGGTAGAGTGACGCTCATGGAATCATCCCCCGAAGTCATTTCGCACACAGTCGATGTGGATTCGGCCTACGCACATACAATTTTCGGCGTCTCGGACGAAAACCTCAAGGTCTTGTCCAACCTGCTCGGCATAGATGTGTTTGCACGCGGTACGCGCGTCTCGTTGACCGGACCCGCACATAAAGTGAGCCAAGGTACCAAGGTCATAGGCGAATTGGAGTCCATGGCTCGTCGCGGAGTTGTCGTCTCCAAGGATGCCGTGACGCAGGCCGTGCAGATCATGGAGCAGCACTCGCCGGAGTCGGTCTCCGACATCCTGGGCTCCGAAATCATCTCGCGGCGCGGCAAGGTCGTGCGCCCGAAGACGCTGGGGCAGAAAGAATACGTCGACGCGATCGACGAGAACACCATCGTGTTCGGTATCGGCCCCGTGGGCTCGGGCAAGACCTACCTCGCGGTGGCGAAGGCCGTCCAGGCGCTGCAATCCAAGGAAGTCAAGCGCATCATTTTGACGCGCCCTGCCGTTGAGGCCGGCGAGAAGCTAGGCTTTTTGCCGGGCACGCTCAACGACAAGATCGACCCGTACCTGCGCCCGCTCTATGACGCGCTGCGCGACATGCTCGATCCCGAGATGATTCCGAAGCTCATGGAGGCAGGCATCATCGAGGTCGCGCCACTGGCGTATATGCGCGGTCGCACGCTCAACGACGCGTTCGTGATTCTCGACGAGGCTCAAAACACCACACCAGCCCAGATGAAGATGTTCCTCACCCGTCTCGGCTTCGGCGCGAAGATGGTGGTCACCGGCGATATCTCCCAGGTGGACCTGCCGCGCGGCCAGATCTCCGGTCTGCGGCTTGTGCGCCACATCCTGCGCGGTGTGGAGGACGTGCACTTCTCGGAGCTGGGCTCCAGCGACGTCGTGCGCCACGCGCTGGTGGGCCGCATTGTCAACGCCTACGACGAATTCGACGCTAAACAGGAAGAGAAGCGCGCCGCCCAGCGCGAGGAGGAAGAAAAGTGAGTATCGAGGTCCTCAACGAGTCAGGCTTTGACGGGGTCAATGAAGAGATGCTTATCGACGTAGCGTCTTTCGCACTATCTGCCATGGATGTGCATCCCGACACCGAAGTCACCATCACCTTGGTGGATTCAGACACCATGTCGGATTTGCACGAGCGCTGGATGGACCTGCCCGGTCCCACCGACGTGATGAGCTTCCCCATGGACGAGCTCACCCCGGGCAGCGGCCGCCCCGACGCTTCGGCACCAGGGCCTGCCATGCTCGGCGACATCATCTTGTGTCCCGAGTACGACGACAAGCAGGCCCGCGCCGCCGGGCACTCACTGGGCCACGAGCTCGCACTCTTAACCGTGCACGGCACCTTGCACCTCTTGGGCTACGACCATGCCACACCGCAAGATGAGCGCGAGATGTTCGCGCTGCAGAACGAGGTCCTGGCCGACTGGTACGACTACCTGACTCAAAAAGACGTGTCCTACCAGCCGAAGCCTGCGGGCAAGCACGCTTTCCCCACCGCCGCAGACCGCGAGGCCCTCGACGGTTTGGTGGAAGAGCAAGAGAAAGAGCAGGGCGGTAGCTAGTGGAAGTATGGGTCATTTACGGCATCGTCGCCGTCATTGCACTCTTAGCCTCGGGCCTTGTGGGCACGGTTGAGGCCGCGGTTAGTTCCATTTCGCGGGCTCGCGTGGAAAACATGGTCAAGGAGGAGGTCCGCGGCGCGGATGCTCTCCTGCGCGTGTTGAACTACCGGGCGAACCACATCAACTTGTTGGTGATGCTGGGCACGATCCTCGATGCTACCGCGGCCGTGTTCGCTGCGATGATGGCCATGGACATCATCGAGTCTGATGCTTGGGCAATCACCGCCGCGATTGCAGCTGTTTCCCTGCTGAGCTTCGGCGTGGTGGGCGTATTCTCCCGCACGGTGGGCAAGCGCAACCCCTACTCGGTGTCGCTGAGTTCGGCGCAGCTGCTTTCCGCGATCAACAAGATTCTTGGACCGGTATCCAAGCTGCTGATCTGGCTGGGCAACCTGTTTAGCCCAGGCCACGGCTTCCGCGACGGCCCGTACGCCACCGAGGTGGAGCTGCGCGAGATGGTCGACATCGCCCAGGAGCACGGCATCGTTGAGGTGACCGAGCAGCGCATGATCCAAAACATCTTCGACCTGGCCGACACCTATGCCAAGAACGTCATGGTGCCGCGCCCCGAGATGATCTGGCTGGAGGCCGACAAAAACGCTGGTCAGGCCACCACCCTGATGATCCGCTCCGGACACTCCCGCGTACCGATCATCGGTGAGAACGTCGATGACATCGTCGGCATCGCCTACCTCAAAGACATCGTCCGCGAGACCTACCACCGCACCGACGGCGGTCGCGGGGTGAAGGTGGGCGACATCGTGCGCCCAGCCTTCTTCGTTCCTGAGTCCAAGCCTCTCGACGAGTTGCTCCAGGAGATGCAGCGCGACAACACCCACCTCGCCATGCTTGTCGACGAGTACGGCGGCATCGCCGGCCTTGTGACCATGGAAGACATCCTCGAGGAAATCGTCGGCGAGATTACTGACGAGTACGACGAGAGCGAAGTCGCCCCGATTGAAGAGATCGGTGAGCGCCAATACCGCGCGGTTGCGCGCCTCTCACTGGATGATCTGAAGTCCTTCCTCGACGACGAATTGGATTACGACCTGGAGTTCGACGAAGAAGTCGAAGACCAAGTCGACACCGTCGCCGGTTTGATCTCCTATGGCCTGGGCCGCGTGCCTCTGCCGGGCTCCGGTGTCGAGTTCGAGGGGCTGCACTTCACCGCAGAGGGCGGACGGGACCGCCGAGGCCGGATGAAGGTGACCAGCGTGGTCATCGATGTGCCGGAACAAAACGAGCCGTTCATCGATCACCACTTCTCGGACTAGGTGGGCGGGCTGTTTCAGGGGCGTACATTAACGGTTGCAGATCAACGAAAACCGCGGTCACCATTAAGTGTCACTAATGGCCGACCGCGGTTTTCGTCAATGTGGATCCGTTAACGTGCAGCCGGAACTACAGGTCCGGTGAGACCAGGATCTTCACCGCGGTCTCGTTGTGGTTGATCAGGGTGTCGAAGCCCTCGTTGATCAGACCGTCGAGACCGATCTTGCCGGTGATGAATGGCTTCAGATCGACCTTGCCCTCCTCGACCAGCTTGATGGTCTCGGGGTGATCGTGTGCGTAGCCGATGATGCCGGTGATGGTGAGCTGCTTCATCACAACGGCGTGGACATCGAGCTCGGCCTTCTTGGACCAGATGGACTCGATGACCAGGGTGCCGGCAGGCTTCAGAGCCTCGACGAGCTGGTCAAGGACCACGTTGACGGAGGTGCACTCGAAGGCCACGTCGGCGCCGACGCCATCGGTGAGCTTCTTTACTTCCTCGACAACATCGACCTGGGTTGGGTCGAGAGCATGATCGACAACACCGGTCTCCACTGCCTTCTCGCGGCG
This sequence comes from Corynebacterium lubricantis DSM 45231, assembly GCF_000379425.1. Taxonomy (GTDB): domain Bacteria; phylum Actinomycetota; class Actinomycetes; order Mycobacteriales; family Mycobacteriaceae; genus Corynebacterium; species Corynebacterium lubricantis. Next base: position 45,127 of record NZ_KB902184.1, on the reverse strand, counting down.
CAGCGAAGAGGTCTCGGTGGCGACAACGGTCAGGCCGTAGGCCTTGAGTACCGCAGCGGTGAGCAGGCCGATGGGGCCGAGGCCACCGATGAAAGCAACGTCGCCCTCCTTCGCGCCCGAGGCCTTGAACGCGTTGTGGCCCACGGACAGAGGCTCGATTAGTGCAGCCTCGTCGAGTTCCACGTGATCAGCGATGGGGTGGACCCAACGGCGCTCAACAGCGATCTTCTCGGAGAGGCCACCGCCGCGACCGGCGAGCCCGATGAAGTTCATATCAGGGGAGAGGTTGTAGTGTGGGTCGGTCTTCTCGTCCACGTCATCGTGGATGATGTAGGGCTCCACGACGACCTTCTGGCCGACTTCGAGGTCGGTGACACCCTCGCCGAGAGCCTCGATGGTGCCGGACATTTCGTGGCCCAGGGTGACGGGGTTTTCTTCACCGGAGATGGGGTGTGGGTGGCCGTGAGGTGGGGTAAAGATGGGACCTTCGAGGTATTCGTGCAGGTCAGTACCGCAAATTCCACACCATGCCACCTTGATCAGGACCTGGCCTGGGCCGGCGGTTGGCTCGTCGATTTCTTCGATGCGGATGTCTTTGTTGCCGTAGTAACGCGCTGCGCGCATAGTCATTCTCCTCAAGTGTTAAGAGCAGACTCGGCGCCCGCTCTAGGGTTTCCGTGTACCTCTCCAAGTGTACCTATGTACTTTGCTTATGGTGTTATGTATTATTCGTGATCTTAAGGACACCTCTGGTCTATGAAAATTAACCGGGGGTGGACTTTGTTTCGAACCAGCCAGCAAGCATGATGTATGGCATGAAAAATATTCTCTCGATCCAGTCGGCGGTAGCATACGGCCACGTCGGCAACTCTGCGGCAGTCTTCCCGCTGCAGCGCCTCGGCCACGAAGTGCTTCCCGTGAACACGGTGAATTACTCCAACCACACCGGCTACGGTGCATGGCGTGGCCCGATGATTCCGGCCCCAGACGTTGCCGAAGTGATCAAGGGAATCGGCGAGCGCGGAGTTTTCGGCGAGATCGACGCGATCTTGTCGGGCTACCAGGGCGGCGACGAGATCGCCGGAGTGATCGTGGATGCTGTCGCAGCCGTCAAGGCGGAGAACCCCAACGCCGTCTACGCCTGCGACCCCGTGATGGGCAATGCGAAGTCCGGTTGCCACGTCTCCGACAACATTCCGCCACTGCTGCGCGACAAGGTTGTTCCGGTTGCGGACATCATCACGCCGAACCAGTTCGAGCTGGGCTACCTCACTGGACTTGAGGCAGGGGACCTGGACTCCACGCTCAAGGCCGTCGACGCCGCCAAGGCAATGGGCCCGCAGACCGTGCTGGTCACCTCGGTGCTGCGCCCGGACCGCGACGAGAACACCATCGAGATGCTGGTCTCCGATCCGAAGGGCACCTGGATCATCCAGACCCCGCACATCCCGTTCAAGCGCAACGGCTCCGGTGACGTCACCGCGGCCCTGTTCACCGGCCACTACATCGAGTCCGGCGACGCCGCCGACGCCCTGGCCAAGACTGCGTCCAGCGTCTTTGACCTGCTTGAGCTCACCCACGAAGCCGATTCCCGCGAGCTCAAGCTCGTCGAGGCCCAGGAGTTCTACGCCAACCCACGCATGCAGTTCACGGCGCGCGCACTCTAATGAATATCCTCTCGATCCAGTCGACGGTGGCCTTGGGCCACGTGGGCAACTCGGCCGCGGTGTTTCCCATGCAGCGCCTCGGCCACGAAGTCTGGCCCGTGAAAACGGTCAACTTCTCCAACCACACCGAGTACCCCACGTGGCGCGGGCCGATGCTCGCCGCGAGTGAGATCGATGCGGTGATCACCGGCATCGAGGAGCGAGAGGTTTTTCCGCTTATCGACGCATGCCTCTCCGGTTACCTCGGCAGCCCCGATACCGCGGAAGTCATCGTCAATGCTGCCAGGCGGGTCAAAGAGGCGAACCCGGATGCCGTCTATATCTGCGATCCGGTGATTGGCAACAAGGAACGCGGCTCGTTTGTACTCTCGGAGATCCCGGATTTGTTGCGCGATACCGTGATCCCGGTTGCCGATTTCATCATTCCCAACCAATGGGAGTTGGGGCTGTTGGTCGGGCGGGAGCTGTCGTCGATAAGCGAGACGATTGATGCCGCGCGACACCTGCATCCCCGGACGATTGTGACCTCGTGCGAGGCCGGCGACGGGAAGATTGGCATGCTGGCCGTGTACCCGGATGAGGTCTGGTACGTGGAGACGCCGCGGATGGGCGGCAAGACCGTGGGTACGGGCGATCTGGCGGCGGCGCTGTTTACGGCGACGCACCGCGAAGGGCCGAAGGCCGCACTCGAGCACATGGCCGGCACGCTGTTCCGGATGGTCGAGGCGACGGTTTCGGGTGGCTTGCCTGAGATGCCGCTGATTGAGAAGCAGGAGCTGATTGCGAATCCGCCGTTGCGGTTCGTGGCCAGGCTAGTTGACTGACTACACTAAGGCATTATGGATATAGACTCATTCACGGATACGCCGGAAGGTTTTCGTTCTGGCTTCGTTAGTTTTGTTGGCCGTCCGAACACGGGGAAGTCAACGCTGACGAACGCGCTGGTGGGGCAGAAGATTGCTATCACCGCGGACCAGCCAGAAACCACCCGCCGGCCAATTCGTGGAATCGTCAACCGCGAGGACGCACAGGTCGTCCTCGTGGATACCCCGGGTCTGCACCGCCCGCGCACCCTGCTGGGCGAGCGCCTCAACGAGGTCGTGCAGGACACCTACGCCGATGTCGACGTGATCTGCCTGACCATCCCTGCCGACGAGAAGATCGGCCCGGGTGACCGTTGGATCCTTGAGAACGTGCGCAAGGTGGCGCCGAAAACCCCGATCATCGGTGTGGTGACCAAGCTGGATAAGGCCGGCAAGGACGAGGTCGGCGCGCAACTGCTGGAGCTGCACGACATGCTCGGCGGCGACGCTGACGTTGTTCCGGTGTCGGCCACTAAGGCGACGCAGCTCGACGTGCTCATGGATGTGATCACCGAGAACCTGCCGGAGGGCCCGCGTTTCTACCCCGTTGATCACGTCACCGACGAGGACATGGAAACTCGGATCTCTGAGCTGATCCGCGAGGCCGCGCTGTCGGGTCTGCGCGAGGAGCTGCCACACTCCGTGGCAGTGGAGATCGACGAGATGCTTCCCGACGAAGACAACCCCGACAAGCTGGTCATTCACGCCATTTTGTACCTGGAGCGCCCGGGCCAGAAGCGCATCATCGAGGGCTCGGATGGGCGTCGTTTCCGTTCGCTCGTGCAGCGTGCGCGTAAGGAAATCATGGCGCTTCTGAACCAAAACGTACACCTTGACCTGCGTATTAAGATTTTGAAGAACTGGCAGTCGGACCCGAAGTCCCTGGGCAGGTTGGGCTTTTAAGATGGCCACCCGGGAGTCGTTTCGCGATCGCGCCGTGGTGGTGCGGTCCTACGATTTTGGTGAGGCCGACCGGGTCATTGTGCTGCTGACCCAAAACCACGGTCTGGTGCGTTCCGTGGCTAAAGGGGTGCGCCGGTCGAAGTCGCGCTTCGGTTCGCGCCTACAGACCTTCGTGGACATCGACGTCCAGCTCTACCCGGGGCGTAATCTGGCCACGATTACGCAGGCCGACACCGTGAACTACTACGGCTCGGGCATCATCGACGACTACGACAAGTACACCGCCGGGTGCGCCATCTTGGAGTCGGCTGAGCGGCTCGCCTACGCGGGTGCCGACGATGATCCGTTCCTTTTCAACGCAGTCACCGAAGCCTTCGGCGAGCTGCAATCCAATGAGCACACGACTCTAGTGCTGGATAAATTCATCCTGCGCGCCACTGAGCACTCCGGCTGGGGCCTCGCGCTCTTTGACTGCGCGAATTGCCGCAAGCCCGGCCCGCACCATACTTTCCATCCGGGCATCGGCGGGGCGGTGTGCAATAACTGTCGCCCACAGGGCTCGGCGGAAGTTCAAGAACAAACCCTGCACGTGATGTGGCTGCTCCAAAACGGACACCTCGCCTCTGCCTGCGATCTGGCCGATGCACACATCAGCGCCCAGGTGCATCGACTGACGTCCGCGCACCTGCAGTGGCATCTGGAACAGGGTGTTAAATCGCTCAAGATCATGGAACAGGCATAATGGTGGAGTGAACGTAACACCTCCACCAGAAATTCCAGCAGAGTTCATTCCCAAGCACATCGCGTTGGTGATGGACGGCAACGGGCGTTGGGCCGAAAACCAAGGTCTCAAGCGCACTGAGGGCCACAAGAAGGGCGAAGCCGTCCTCATGGACTGCGTTGACGCGTGCCTGGCCCTCGGCGAGGTCAAGTGGCTCTCGGCGTACGCGTTCTCCACGGAGAATTGGCGTCGCGCAGCCGACGAGGTCCGCTTCCTTATGGGCTTCTCCCGCGACGTGTTGCGCCGCCAGCGCGACGTTCTGCACGAGAAGAACGTCCGCATTGTGTGGGCGGGTCGCCGCCCTCGCCTGTGGCGCAGCGTCATCCGCGAGCTTGAGATCGCCGAGGAACTCACCAAAGACAACACCGCGATGACCTTGGTGATGTGCGTGAATTACGGCGGCCGCGCCGAACTGGTAGATGCGGGACGCAAGCTGATCAAGGATGCTCAGGAGGGCAAGATCCGCCCCGAGCAGCTCAACGAGCAGACCATGTCGGACTACCTCTATCGCCCCGACATGCCCGACGTGGACTTGTTCCTGCGCCCCTCGGGCGAGCAGCGCACCTCTAACTTCCTGCTCTGGCAGTCCGCTTATGCAGAAATGGTGTATCAGGATAAACTGTTCCCCGATTTCACCCCGCAGGATATGTACGACGCTGTGTTGGACTACGCGAAGCGGGACCGCAGATTTGGAGGAACCAAATGAACGCACTCGCGGAGAGCGAAATAGAACAGACCCCAACAAAGCAGCAGGTTAAGAAGTGGCGTCGCTACCTCGCTAACGAGCGTGCCGAGGCCGCGGTGTACCGCGAGCTGGCGAAGAAGCGCGACGGCGAGGAGCGCGAGATTCTGCTTGCCATCGCTGATGCGGAGTCGCGCCACGAGCGCTACTGGCAGGACAAGCTCGGCGAGCATGTGGGCATGCCCCAGTCCCCGGATCTCAATACCCGCTTCATGGCATTTTTGGCCAGCAAGTTCGGCTCGGTGTTCACCCTGGCTTTGATGCAGTCAGCGGAGCAGCGCAGCCCATACCTCGACGACGAGGACGCCTCCGATCAGATCGCCGCCGACGAGGCCATGCATGCCGAGGTAGTGCGCGCGCTCGCCCAAAAGGGCCGCGAAAAGATGTCAGGCAACTTCCGCGCCGCAGTCTTCGGAGCCAACGACGGTCTCGTGTCCAACCTCGCGTTGGTGATCGGCGTGATGGGCTCCGGCGTGAGCTCAAACTACATTTTGCTCACCGGTATTTCCGGCCTGCTCGCCGGCGCGCTATCGATGGCGGCAGGCGAGTACGTCTCGGTGAAGTCGCAGAATGAGCTTCTCGACGCTTCTACTCCCGACCCCGGGACCCGCCAGATGGTCAATAAGCTCGATGTCAACGAAAACGAGTTGGCGCTGGTCTACCGCGCCAGGGGGATGAGCCAAGAGGAGGCCGAGCGTCGCGCGGCGGATCATTTCGCAGCGCTCGAGCAGGGCACGCGTATCGACGAGTTGGAGCACGAATCCTTTAAGGGCGCCGGTGGTGCCTGGACTGCGGCGATCTCGTCGTTCTGCTTCTTCGCGGTGGGGGCATTCATCCCCATCATCCCGTTCATCTTTGGTGCAGGCCCAGCCGTTGGCGCAGTAGTTGCTTTGGTTTTGGTCTCTATTGCGCTGCTGATCACGGGTAGCATCACCGGTATTTTGAGCGGTAAGCCACCACTGACGCGCGCGCTGCGTCAACTGGCTATCGGTCTGGGTGCCGCGGGCATCACCTACGTGCTGGGTGCCTTCTTCGGCCAGATAGTGGGCTAATTGGCTTGCGCTTGTGCCTGGCATGACGGGCAGGTGCCGAAGATCTCGGCATCGTGGCCCGTAAGCGTGTAGCCGTAGGCCTGCGCGGTCTCGCGCGCCCACTGCTCAACAGGCCCGCCCTTGATTTCCTCAGTGCGCCCACAGACCCCACACACCAGGTGGTGGTGATGGTCGTCGGTCATGCAATGGCGATAGAGTGTTTCACCATTTGCCATGTGCAACACATCAACGGCCTTGATCTCCGCCAAGGATTGCAGCGTACGATACACCGTGGTCAGACCCACGTTTTCGCCACGCTGCTCGAGTTCTTGGTGGATCTTTTTCGTCGACGCGAAGCGGTCAATCTCTCTTAGGACATTGACAATTGCGGTGCGCTGCCGAGTATTGCGGGCGCCCAGTTTAGGGACTGAATTGCGTGTGGACATTGGGCTCCTTGCCAACACGTGTAGCCGTTGAGGTACATCGTTAAGAGACTGAGGTTAAGAGACTGAGTAAGCGGAAACAACAAATAGCTTACAGAAAATAGCACCTAACCGCGTGGAAACCTTAGTTAAGCCTTAGTTAATCGGACTTGGCGTTTGTGGAACCACTCCTGGATCCACATCGGCGGAGTTTTCATTCGGTACGCCAATGAGGGCAGCTGCCGCGACCCCATTGGAATCCGGAGTGGAAGGCACCGTGGTTGCGGTCTGGGAGCGTAGTTCTTTCAAGTCGTCTCTTTCAGCGTCGAACACAGCGGCAGGTTCTGTTACTTCCAGATCGCCTGCAATTGCAGCAGCGTTCAGGATTAGCTCGATCGCCTCAGGGGCTGCCAGGCTGTAGACGACCTCACGGCCCATGCGATCGGCGTTGACCAGGCCGGCTTTCTTCAACACGCGAAGGTGCTGGCTGACTAGGGGCTGAGACTTTTCCAGCGCAGAAACAAGTTCGTGCACGACATGGCTGCGCTCATTTAAGAGGGCGAGAATTTTCATCCGCAGAGGAGAATCCAGGGCACTGATAACCCGGGTAGCGGCGGAAATGTCGGCGTCTCCGACCGCTTGACGTTCTGGCATGCTCTTGCTTCTTTCATTAATTTCAACCACTTGTAGCCGGGCATTCTATGCGTGGATATCGGTGGACAACTGATTAATATTTAGTTTATACAACAATAGTTTACCGAAATGTGCCGCGTTAAATGAATTTTTAAGTAACCCTAAGATGGGGGGGATACCCGGGGCGGTATTCAGTAACATTGATATGTAAACAAGATTAGCAAGTTTGTCAAGTCTAAGGGGGACTGCTGAAGAGAATCTCATCGACGGCTAAACTAGGGAAAAGTTTTAATCCCCCTACCAGAGGAGAACCCTTTCCATGGCCGCGTCCGTGATTGATACCGTTGTAAACCTGTGTAAGCGCCGAGGTTTGGTCTACCCTGCAGGCGAAATCTATGGCGGTACTCGCTCCGCATGGGATTACGGTCCGCTCGGTGTCGAACTCAAAGACAACATCAAGCGCCAGTGGTGGCGCCACATGGTGCAGTCCCGCTCTGACGTTGTGGGCGTAGATACGTCAATCATCCTGCCACGACAGGTCTGGGAGACTTCCGGTCACGTCGAAGTATTCACCGACCCATTGGTGGAGTCTCTGCACACCAACAAGCGCTACCGCGCCGATCACTTGCTGGAGGCTTACGAAGAGAAGCATGGCCACCCGCCAGTCAATGGTCTAGCTGATATCAACGATCCGGAGACGGGCCAGCCAGGTAACTGGACCGAGCCACGCGAGTTCTCTGGTCTGATGAAGACCTACCTCGGTCCTGTGAACGACGAGGAGGGTCTGCACTACATGCGCCCAGAGACCGCACAGGGAATTTTCGTCAACTTCAAAAACGTTATGACGTCGTCTCGTATGAAGCCTCCATTCGGCATCGCCAACATTGGTAAGTCCTTCCGTAACGAGATCACCCCGGGCAACTTCATTTTCCGTACCCGCGAGTTCGAGCAGATGGAGATGGAGTTCTTCGTCAAACCAGGTACCGACGAAGAATGGCACCAGTACTGGATTGACAACCGATTCCAGTGGTACAAGGACCTGGGCATCCGTGAGGAGAATCTGCGCCTCTACGAGCACCCGAAGGAAAAGCTTTCGCACTACTCCAAGCGCACCGTGGACATCGAGTACGCCTACGAGTTCGCAGGCACCAAGTGGGGCGAGCTCGAAGGCATTGCGAACCGTACGGACTACGACCTCCGCGTGCACTCCGAGGGCTCCGGCGAGGACCTGTCCTACTATGACCAGGAAAATGAAGAGCGCTGGATTCCATTCACCATTGAGCCTGCGGCGGGTCTCGGTCGCGCACTGATGGCCTTCTTGATCGATGCCTACCACGAGGACGAGGCTCCAAACTCCAAGGGTGGTGTAGACAAGCGCGTCGTGCTCAAGCTGGATCGTCGCCTCTCACCAGTGAAGGTTGCCGTCCTGCCGCTGTCGAAGAAGGACGAGCTTTCGGGTCCGGCGAAGGAGCTGGCTGACAAGCTGCGCGCGAACTGGAACGTGGACTACGACACTTCCGGCGCCATCGGCCGTCGTTACCGCCGCCAGGATGAGATCGGTACCCCGTTCTGCGTGACCTATGACTTCAATTCGCTCGAGGACAACGCCGTCACCGTCCGCGAGCGCGACTCAATGGAACAAGAGCGCGTTTCGCTCGACGAGCTGGAGGCGTACCTCGCAGCTCGCTTGGTGGGTTGCTAATGCACTGGGTGTCTTGGGATCGCAAGGACCGCGATAAGCCAAAGCTGATGGTGGAAGACGGCCCAGAAACGCTCGCAATTTTCGACGAGCGCTCGGCGCTGGTCGATGGCGAGCGCTGGGACCTAGCTTATACAGAGGTTTCCGGTGCTGTGGCCACTGTGGACGGCAAGGAGATCGTGCGTTCGGGCCCAACAAAGCGCGAGAAGCATATTCCCGTCACCGTCGAGGGCCGCGGATACCAGTTGATCAACGAGGAATCGAGCGACTGGATCATCGATGACGAGCGTGGCCAGAAGGTCGCTCAGTTCTCCGGGAAGAGCCAGGGCGTGCGCCAGGCCAACCTCGAGTTCGAGGGCGAGACTGACCTCCCGCTCACGGACATCGTGGCCCTGGCGTGGGTCTCACGCCTTGTGCTTGAGAAGAAGACCATGGGCACAAGCAACGCGCTCATTGCGACGCTCGTGCTGCTGTCTATCGTGGCTGTCATTGTGTGGTTTACGTGACCAACAAAGCGGGCATTTTCTCGGACACCTCGGGTGACAAGTGGGTGTGGGACGGTAATGAATTGTTCGATTCCTACGGCCGCTCGATCGCCCAGGTACGTTCGGATGTGCTCATTGTGGGTGGCAGGCGTCTCCTCATCGAGTACAGCCCCGGCCCACAGCATTTCACCGTGCGCGCTACCTCCGACAACGGGAAGTTGTACCGCATGGTGCAGGTTGGTTTTACCATCTCGCACCTCGAGGCCACCTGCGACGGGCGCAAGTATTTACTCGATCGCACGCAGTGGTGGAGCAAGCAGCGCGAGATCACCGATACGCGCAATAATGTCGTGGCCACGGTGCGCCCACTCATTTCGGGCAAGGTGGAGGTCCTCGACGGTCCAGCTGTCGACGACGCGCCCCCCATCGATCTTGTATTTATGACGTGGGGGCTGGTGTTGGTGGACTCGCCGGTGCGCCGGACCCTGACCTAGGAATTTTTCCTAGAAGGATCCTCCGCGGAAGCCACCGCCCCCGCCGCCGCCGCCTCCTCCGAAGCCGCCGCCCCCTCCGAAGCCTCCACCGCCACGTCCGCCGGAAAGCATCGAGCCGATGATGATGCCTTGGGCAACATCGCCGAAGGTGCTGGAGGCTTGGCGCTGGCGGTGCTGGTTGATGTTGTTCTTCGCCGCGTCGGCGGCACGCCGTGCCGTCTCGGTTGCGGCGCGGGCGAGGTCAATGGCCCCGCGAGTATCTTGCACACGGCTATTTACGGCGCTGGCGTGCTGGTGCTTCGCTTCGGCCAGCAGAGTACGAGCGTTCGAGTCTACGACTCGGCCATAAGACGCAATCATGTCTTCTGCACCTTGAATCTGGGCAGACGCGGCGCTGAGCTGCTGGTCCAGAATACCCAGCATCCGCTGCTGGTCTTGTGCGATGCCCTGGACCTCGGCGATGGCTTCGTCGAGGTCCGCGTCCAGGTGAGTCAGATTGGTATAGGCAGACAGCGGATCCGTAGTGGACACCTGTTGGGATTCCTCCAGCACCTGCGCGGCGCGGGTGCGTAGCACCTCGACTTTCTCCACATTAATCTGCGCGCCCGAAGACGCAGCGCCCTGGAGCTGGCCCAGCTGGTCGATTTCTTCGCGAATCTCCTGGAAGAGAGCCGGTAGGTTATTCTGCGCGTTCTGAATATTGACATCCGCGTGTTCGACAGATTCCAACATGTGGTCGGCCACTTCGACGGCGTGCTCCGCGGTGCGGATGACATCGACAAGCGCGCCCTGCTGTCCGGCTGGCTTTGCCTCTAGTTCGCGCGCGGTATCCAGTGCCTTCTCGGATTCCGCCAGTGACGCGGTGGCCAAGTCCACGTTGTCGGAGATGGATTCAAGCATGTTGTCGTTGTAGCGCGACTTCAGATCAGCCAGGGTGGCCCGAGCGGGTTCAATGCGGGTCCGGATAGCCACGGTGCGCTGGGTAATCGTGTCAATCACATCGGGGGCTTGAATGAGCAGATCGCGCATCTCCGAGAATTCCTCCGCGCGGCGCCCCAATTCCTGGTCGGCCTGACCGGCCGAGGAAATGATGTCCACGAGCATGCCGCGCTTTTCGGGCTCGGTCTCGGGGATAGAGTCGGTGAGACGGTGCTGGATTTTGTAGGCGCGCTGCAGGGCAGAATTCGCCGAGTTCATCGCCGCGGTAAATGGACGAGTGCGCTCAGGGCCGAACTCATTGTTGGCCAGCGTGAGTTCCTCTTGGCCCAAGCGCAGCGATTCGTCGACAGAGACCAAGGTGTCCTGCGCGAGCTGCTCGAGGGTTTCGGTGGGCAGCCGGTTGAGCGCGCGGATATCGCTCGGGTCGATCTCACGGCCGTCGGCGAGGTTGGCTGCCGATTGCTTCTTCTTGTTCCGGCGTGAATACGCCCAGAGACCACCACCGGCGACAACAACCGCGCCGCCACCGGCTGCCAGCCAGGCCGCGTTCTCACCGTTTCCGCCTCCCGCAGTAACAGAGGTCAGGCCCTCAACGGCGGCACCCGCCCAATCATCTTGGGTCAGCCGCTCATACGTGGCGTTATAAACCGTGTCTAGGTCGGCATCGTTCCACTGCGAGCCACCATAAAAACCGAAAAGGCGCTCCTCAGGGGAGATGGCTAACACCGCGGTGTTACCCCCACCATTGGCTGCCACGGCTTCCTGCGTCCATTGCTCGGGGGTATACGTTCCGAAAGACGGCAGGTAGACCACGTAGGCCTGTAGGTTCTTCTCTGTTTGCAGTTGCCGGATGGCGTCGTCGATAGCTTGGATGTCGGTCGACGAGAGCACACCGGACACGTCTGTCACAGTGTCGGTCAGCCGGCTTGGAGCCAATTCGGTGGACTGTTCAGCCTGTCCAACCTGTGCTTGGATGGACACGGCCGGTGTGGCCCACGCGGAAGCAGCGGGGCCGGCGAAGGCGGCCAACCCGAGTGCACCGCCGACGACGGGGGCGGTGAGAAGTACTTTCAAATAACGCGCGTTCATGGTGTACAACTTACCGGGACTTGGGCAATAGTGCCTGAAAGTGAAGGAATAGCATGCTGTGTCCGCCAGGTATTTGCGCACGAACGAAGTAGGCTAAAAATTGTTATGGCCTACGAATATTCAGCCGCTGATATGCAGCGCTTTGCGCCCGAAGGTCCCAAGGGTTCCCTGTACGACAATACGGAGTCCGATCACCGGGGCGTTTTCTCTCGCGACCGCGCTCGCGTGCTGCACAGCGCGGCCCTGCGCAGGCTGGCTGACAAGACTCAGGTGGTCGGCCCGCAAGACGGTGATACTCCACGCACAAGGCTGACGCACTCCCTGGAGGTCGGCCAGATTGCCCGCGGCATCGGCGCAGGCCTAGGCCTCGATCCCGACCTGTGCGACATGGCCGGGCTGACCCACGACATCGGTCACCCGCCGTACGGACACAACGGCGAAACGGCCCTCAACGCCTTAGCCGAGGGTGCTGGCGGCTTCGAGGGCAACGCCCAGACCCTGCGCATCCTGACCAAGCTCGAGCCGAAAGTGCTTCATGACGATCGCTCTTTTGGTCTCAATCTCACCCGTGCCGCGCTCGATGCCGCCTGCAAGTACCCGTGGACGGCCACAAACCCGGACGGCACGAAAAACAGCAAATACAGCTCCTACGACGAGGACGCGGAGATCCTCGCCTGGGTGCGCCAAGGCCACACAAATGATCGGCCTCCCATGGAAGCGCAGGTGATGGACTTTTCCGACGACATCGCCTACTCCGTGCACGACGTGGAAGACGGCATCATCTCCGGGCGCATCAGCCTGAATGTGTTGTGGGATCTGGTCGAGCTGGCCAACCTCGCGGACAAGGGTGCGGCCGCGTTCGGTGGCACCGCCGAGGAACTGCTCGAAGCCGCCGACCGACTCCGCGGCCTGCAGATCATTCAAGGTGGCGCGGATTATGACTACACACTGCGCGGCTGGACCAATCTGAAGAAACTTACCAGTGAGCTCGTCGGCCGCTATGTTGGCGCAGTCACCACAGCAACGCTGAACTCCAATCAACCACAGCTGGGCCGGATGCACGGCCAGCTCGTCATCCCAGCCGATGCGGAGGCAGAGGTGCGCCTGCTGAAAACCATCGCGGTGCTCTACGTCATGGATATGCCCGCGCACATTCGCCGTCAGAACCGCCAGCGCGACCGCATTAATCGCGTGCACGATTACATCACCCAGGGCGCGCCGGGCACACTCGACACCATTTATCGCCAGTGGTGGGAGGAAGCGGAGAATAATCAGCAGCGCGCCCGCGTGGTCATCGACCAGATCGCCTCGATGACAGAGTCGCGCCTCGAGCGTACCGCGAAGCGCGCCTCGGGATTGTCTGGTTTCTTTATGGGCTAGGGGAGCATACTCCCCAGAATCTAGCGCACCAAGTGCACGCCGAGGTCTTTAAACACTTGGCCGACTTTGCGCGAGTCATCGTCGTCAAGCGACCAATGCGACGTGATTACCTTGCGCACGTGCGACTCTCGCAACATATCGGCGAGCCCATCGAGGTTGGTGGGTGCCGGGCGCTCGGTGGAGTAAACCACGTCGGCGATGCCCGTATAGAGGTCCTGGAGGGTATCGATCTCGCCCGTGAGCAGGATTGGGTTGAAAGCACGATTGTGCCGTTGGTTATGCATCTGGCACCTCGCAGAAGGTTTCGTAGTGGTCGTCGGTGTAGAAGACCACCTCAGGATCGGTTTCGCTGCCGCCGCCGGTGACAATGCGCTTCGCGCCGCGGTGGTTCAGGCCGGGGGTTTCCACCGTGTATTCGCGGTAGTAGCCGGAAGGCTCGTCGGGCAGGTTGCCCTCGTAGTTGCCGAAGCGGGTCCCGTCGTTGTCGGGGTAGTCGAAGGGGCCGCCGGTAGAGATATCGTCGAGCGTGTCGTGGGCCTCGGCAGGCAGGGTGGCAAGCGCGCATTCATCGCTTGGAGCACTAGGGGCGCTTGACGACGATTGCGTAGCACTCGAGGAGCTCGACGAGTCACCGGCGAGGTCGATGCCAAAGAATCCGGCGATAGCAACAAGGGCGACGCCCGCGATGATTGCGGGCACAGATTTCTTTGATTTCTTGCCCGGGGAAGACTGCTCAGCCATGGCCCACATTGTGACATGACCGGCAAAAACTTCCCGCATTGCCGATGCAATGCAAGAAATGGGATTACTTGCAGGCTCATCTTGTGCCCTGCCGGAATGCGTCGCTATGACCAGCCCATGATGCATTAATCGCCAGAAGTGATTTTGGGCACATTAGTAATTTGACCCGCGCGGTAGTATTGCCGATATGGCAAAGGGCAGAATTCCGGATTCCGACGTACAGGCAATCCGCGAGCGCGCTCACATCGAAGAAATCGTCGGCGAGTACGTCCAACTCAAACCCGCCGGGCACGATTCGATGAAGGGACTCAGCCCATTCAAGGACGAGAAGACACCGTCCTTCCACGTGCGCCCCGCGCGCGGCTACTACCACTGCTTCTCCACGGGCAAGGGCGGCGACGTGTTTTCCTTCCTCATGGAAATGGAACACCTGACCTTCCCCGAGGCAGTGGAGTCGGTCGCCGAAACCATCGGCTACCACATCAACTACCAGGGCGGATCCACCGGCGCGCGCGATGTTAAACCCGGTACCCGCGCCCGCCTCATCGCCGCCAACAAAGCGGCCCACGAGTTCTACCGCGAACAACTAGAAACCCCTGAAGCGGCGCCCGCGCGCGATTTCCTGCTCAACCGCGGCTTCGGCCAGGAGATCATCTATGAGTTCGAGTGCGGTTACGCGCCGGGCGGCTGGGACACCACCACAAAGCACCTGCTGCGCAAGGGCTTCGACTTTAAGGAGCTGGAGGCGGCCGGTATATCCACCATGGGCAGGCGCGGCCCGATTGATAAGTTCCACCGCCGCCTGCTGTGGCCGATTAAGGATCTCTCCGGCAACGTCATTGGCTTCGGCGCCCGCAAGCTTTTCGACGATGACAACATGGGCAAGTACATGAACACCTCGGACACGATGCTGTATTCGAAGTCCAAGGTGCTCTTCGGCGTGGACCTGGCTAAAAAGCACATCGCCACGGGCCACCAGGCCGTGGTGGTGGAAGGCTACACCGACGTGATGGCCATGCACGCCGCCGGTGTGAAAACCGCGGTTGCCTCCTCGGGCACGGCATTCGGCTCGGAGCATTTGTCCATCCTGCGGCGCATCATGCTTGACGACGATTACTTCCGCGGAGAGTTGATTTACACCTTCGACGGCGACGAGGCCGGACAAAAGGCGGCCCTGCGCGCCTTCGAAGGAGATCAGAAGTTTACCGGCCAGTCCTTCGTTGCTGTGGCCCCCGACGGGATGGATCCCTGCGACCTGCGCCTGGCCAAAGGGGATTCGGCCCTGCGCGACCTAGTGGCCAGCCGGATCCCCATGTTCGAGTTCGTGATTCAGTCGATCTTAAAGGATTACAGCCTGGACACCGCCGAGTCACGCCTGCAGGCCCTGCGCCGCACGGTGCCGATTGTGGCGCAGATTCGCGATAAGTCTCTGCAGACCGAATACGCACGCCTGCTGGCGGGCTGGGTGGGCTGGCCCGACCCCAATGAGGTGCTCACCCAGGTGCGCAACGAGGCCAAGCATCCCACCAAGAAGAAGGAACGGCTGCTCTCGCGTCAGCCGGTTAATAACCAGCCGGTATCCACGGCGCAGCCTTCGCTGACCCCGCCGGACTCACTCAATCCGGTGCTGTGGCCACAGCGCGAATCCATCAAGGTGGCCCTGCAATTCCCGGAGCAGGCGGGCACGTATTTCGACGGGATTAACCCGGACGCCTTTACTAACCCGGCCTACCGTCAGGTGCGCGAGGCGATTGCGAAGGCCGGTGGCACCGCCCGTGCGCAGGAAGGCGTGGACTGGCTCGCCGCGGTGGCAGGGGAGATGCTCGACCTCGCCGGGCGCAACTTTGTCTCCGAGCTCGCCGTCGAGCCCATCCACGCCGACGACATCAGCGCCTATGCGGATTCGGTGCTTTCCCGCCTGCAGGAAACTCGGGTAGGGGATCAGATCGCGCAGCTGAAATCCCAGCTCCAGCGCATGCGCCCCTCGGATGACGAGGTAGCCTACAACTCGCTGTTCTCTGACCTAGTGGCCCTTGAGCAGGCTCGTCGCGAGCTCAACGACCGCGCGTTTCGGGGGAACTAAAAGCAGTCGTGTCAGCCGTCTATGATGTGTTGCATGGCTGTAGTAGTTCTTGATCCACGGTGGCCCGACATGATTCCCATGGGTGCCGTGTCGCGTTTGGAGTCGCCGATTTCCGTGACGGGCGAAGTGCCCGTCTCTGTTCGTTGGTCCCTGTCCGATTTGCCCACGAGCGAGTCGTTGACGGGGTGGGGTACATTGCTCACCACCGACCCGAACTCTGATGAGGCCCGTCGTCGCATCGCGCGTGGCGAGTCGGTCTACACAGTCCCCAGCCTGGATGACAAGGTCCAGGAAGCCGTGGACACCATGCACAACTCCCGCAATCGTGGCGCATGGGAGATCGGCCAGACCCACGAGTCGCTCTTGCCCTACCTCGAGGAGGAGGCCCGCGAGTTCGCCGATGCCGTGCGAACTGGTGCGAGCGACGAGACCTTAAAGAAGGAGCTCGGCGATGTGTTGCTGCAGGTGTTATTCCATGCAGAGATCGCTTCACGACGAGGCGCCTTCGACTTTCAGGACGTCGCGGCCAGCTTCACCGAGAAAATGAAATCCCGCGCCCCCTACCTGTTTGACGGTTCCACTGGCATCGTGTCCGAAAAGGAGCAGGACCGCCTGTGGCAGGAAGGGAAAGCGCGGGAGCGGAAGTCTTCGAAGGAAGACCAGAAGAAAAACTAGAACGCGAGCGCTGGCAGGGCAGGAAGCAGGTTACGTACCTCGGGCAGGCCGGCCTCTGCGGAGAGCTGCGAGGAGAACTCGATAGCCTGCTCGACTGGGGTGAGCTGGTCGGCCTTAACAATCTTGCACTCGAGCGCGCGGTCGCCGACCTTGTTGATGGTCGATGCGGTAACCAGCTTCAGCGTGGAGTCGCCGCCAATTGCCTTGTTCAGGTTAGCTACGAGTTCGCTGCGGGTAGTGTCGCCATCGACGAGCTTGGTAGTGCGCAGAGCGGTGCCAAGATCCTTGCAGCTGACCTTGTCTACGCCTCCATTAACAATCTTGACCAGGTCAAGAATGCCAGTTTGTGCCTGCGCTGCTGGAGCTGCAAGGCCGACGGTCAAAGCGGTTGCGGCGATTGCTGCGCCGATGCGTGCGATTTTTGCCATGGGAGAGTCCTCTCAAAAATGGGTTTGTGACACATGGGAAACAACAAACACTGACCATAGCTGTTGCGTGTGTGATTAAAGTTTTCCAAGTGAACATTGTTATTTAACTGTGACGTTGGCGCGCCCTCGAATTTTCTCTGTGAAGCAAATGTGAATCGCGCTTCGTCAGTGATTGTGGTTCGTTGTTCTCTTACCCAACCGGGTAATGTCGACCCTCATGACTTCACCAACACGGGGGCAAAAGAGGGCGGGCTGCGGATGTGCAGCCATCGCCGCCGTCGTGCTCGCAATCGTGATGGTGGTAGCGCTGGTTGGCTGGCTGCTCAGCGCATTCGACCCAGTGAAGTCCGCTAAGTCTTACCGCCCCGTGCCGGATAATATTCCGCCGGCCGCGGGCGCTCCGCCACATCTCATCGACGTGCATGGCCCGGGGCGTACTGCAGACAATCTCGAAGAGTGGGCCGCGCCAATCGCCGACAGTATTAATGTCGACCCGCAGGCCGTCCGCGCCTACGGCAACGCCGAGCTGATCGCTCGCGATGCCTGGCCGCAGTGCAACCTGAAGTGGAACACGCTCGCAGGTATCGGTTGGGTAGAAACCCGCCACGGCAAATACTCCGGCAACGCCTTAAATCAGGGCCACCTCGACGAGAATGGTTTCGCCACTCCGCCCATCGTTGGCCCTGCCCTCGACGGCTCCCCAGGCTTCGCCGAAATCACAGACACCGACGGTGGAAAATACGACGGCGACACAACGTATGACCGTGCCGTCGGCCCAATGCAATTTATCCCACAGTCGTGGGCGAAATATGGGCGCGACGCCGACGGCAGTGGCCAGGCCGACCCGCAGCAGATTGATGACGCAGCACTCGCCGCAGCAAATCTGCTGTGTGCCGATGACCGCGATCTCTCCACGCCAGAAGGCTGGCAGCAGGCCATTTTGTCCTATAACCAGTCCAACGATTACGTGCTCAAGGTGCGCGATGCTGCCGCAGCATACGCCATCGCGCAGCCGGCCGTGCGTTAGTTTTCACTCAGTGACGTAATCTACTTAACTTTTGGGGTTGAACCGCCCGCGCACCACAAACTTCTGGAACAATGGGACGAGGACAAAGCTTTTACTTTTCTAGCCCCTAAGAGGAGAAATTACAGTGGCTGACATCATTCATGCATTTGCTCGCGAGATCCTGGATTCCCGCGGAAACCCAACCGTTGAGGCAGAGGTATTTTTGGACGATGGCTCGGTGGGCACCGCTGGTGTTCCTTCCGGCGCATCCACCGGTGCACACGAGGCACACGAGCTGCGTGACGGCGGAGACCGCTACATGGGCAAGGGTGTGCTCAAGGCTGTTGAGTTCGTTAACGAGGAAATCGCAGACGAGATCGCTGGCCTCGAGGCTGATGATCAGCGCCTGATCGACCAGGCAATGATCGCTCTGGACGGCACCGAGAACAAGTCCCGCCTGGGCGCAAACGCCATCCTCGGCGTGTCCATGGCTGTTGCTAAGGCTGCTGCTCAGTCCGCCGGCCTGCCACTGTACCGCTACATCGGCGGCCCTAACGCTCACATCCTGCCAGTTCCAATGATGAACATTGTGAACGGTGGCTCCCACGCAGACTCTGGCGTGGACGTTCAGGAGTTCATGATTGCTCCGATCGGCGCTGAGACTTTCTCCGAGGCACTGCGCATGGGCGCTGAGGTCTACCACAACCTGAAGAACGTCATCCACGGCCGTGGCCTTTCCACCGGCCTGGGCGACGAGGGCGGTTTCGCTCCTTCCGTTGATTCCACCAAGGAAGCACTGGATCTCATCCTCGAGGCAATCAAGAAGGCCGGCTACGAGCCAGGCAAGGATGTCGCTCTTGCACTCGACGTTGCTTCTTCCGAGTTCTATGAAGACGGCAAGTACAACTTCGAGGGCGGCCAGCACACCCCTGAGGAAATGATCGCTGTGTACGAGAACCTCGTGGCAGAGTACCCAATCGTTTCCATCGAGGATCCTCTGGATGAGGATGACTGGGAAGGCTACGTTTCCATCACCGAGAAGATCGGCGATAAGGTTCAGATCGTCGGCGATGACTTCTTCGTTACCAACCCTAAGCGCCTGGCTGAGGGCATTGAGCGCAAGGCTGCGAACGCTCTGCTGGTCAAGGTCAACCAGATTGGTACCCTGACCGAGACCTTCGACGCTGTTGATCTCGCTCACCGCAACGGCTACCGCACCATGATGTCCCACCGCTCCGGCGAGACCGAGGACACCACCATTGCGGATCTCGCTGTGGCTCTGGGCTGCGGCCAGATCAAGACTGGTGCGCCAGCTCGTTCCGAGCGCGTAGCTAAGTACAACCAGTTGCTGCGCATCGAGCAGGAGCTCGGCGACGCTGCAGTGTACGCGGGCCGTTCCGCGTTCCCACGTTTCAACGAATAAAAAACTTTACGACGAATGCCTAGCCCGAATCCGGGCTAGGCATTTTTTGTTGGCGTTTTCTTGAGACTTAGCGGCTCGAGAGTCCGAAAAGCTCGCTGAAATCAGGGAGGTTGAACTGGCTTGACAGCTCAGAGCTAGAAAACTCAGGAGTCTCAGCAGGGTGCTCGGCAGCAAAGTTGATCTCGAAGAGGTAGCTATTCCAGTTCGATGTCCGAATGTGTACCTTGTACTCGCCGTATTCCTGAATAGCACCAGACTGGTTCTCTGGAGCATCTGGTGCTGTAATAGTCAGCACTGGCAGGCCTTCGTCATTCACGGAGCGAGCCACTTTCCACTTGACGCTGGTTTCACCAGCTGCGGTCTCGACGTATGCATTTCTGATCTGGATCCCCTCGCCAACAGTGTCAGCGGTCAGGGTGATGGTTTCGCCTGGGGTGATGTAAGAGCCTTTAGAAGATTCGAAGGAGATTTCCTGAGCTCCTTGCTCCAACTCTTCAGATGTAACAGGTTCGTTTCCAGGCTCTACTGCGAGAGCCTGTGGAGCTGAGAAAGCTCCGACGGATAGGGCAATTGCAACCGTGCCGGCCGCAATCTTACGAATATGCATTGAAAAGCTCCTAATGTAAATGTATGCATAAGATCCATTTATGGATGCTTACATTGCCGATCTTAACTACTTAGTGGCGGGAATGCCACAACATTTCGAGTGAGCAAACTCATTGCTGCATCTATGACAAAACCACCTTGGCTAAGTGTTATTATGTGCCATTTACTTGATGAAGCAATTATTCTTTTCGGATTTGGTTGCGGGAGCAGTGGTCATTTTTGCTTGTTTAAGTACAGGCAAAGGTCAGCGATCTTCTGGTGTATCCGGCAGCATCGAAATTGCCGCGCAAATGGGCTCGGGTAATCTTGGCGGCACATGGATCTAAACGGCTCAAGTGATGGCAATGATGACGAAGCCTAGAAGGAGGTCGCAATCCAAATCGGCTTGCAGGAGCTCGGCGACGCTGCAGTGTACGCGGGCAGTTCCGCGTTCCCACGTTTCAACGCATAAAAAGCTTTACGACGAATGCCTAGCCCGAAACCGGGCTAGGCATTTTTTGTTGGCGTTAGCGCAATATTGCAAAAGTCACACTTTAGGCTTACTGTCGAAATAGAACTTAATTTAAGGTTCAAATAAATTACGAAAGGTAAGAAAATGCGTGACTTCTTCATGGGAGTGTCCACGCCCGGGGCGATAGCCTGGGAAACTCTCCCTACTTATAACACCATCATGTCCATTGCCGTAGGCGCTGGTTTGGTGGCATTAGTACTGTTCAACAGGGCCGTTCGAAAGGACGGAAAGGAGATCAGCCTTGATGGCTGGGCCTTAACCTTTGGCGTCCTTGGATTTATCCTGACGGCAACCGGCCTTCACATGACTCTGACATGGCCACTGGCTCCAGACTTTGCCTTCGATAACGTCATCTTTGGCGAGACTTCACTGGCGTTCGGTGTACTTATGCTCGCTGCTGCACTCTACCTTTGGCGCCGCCAGGACAAGATCCTGGAAAGTGACAACATGAGTCGTACCATCGCGCAGACGCTAAAGCCGGCCTCGATCTTCATTGTTGGTCTGGGTCTAGCCCTCTTCGCAATTGCCCTGGCTGGAATTGTCTACCAACTCTTCGCTGCGCCTCCACAGGAGCCAATTTCTGGTTACTTCGGCGCTTGGCCAATCCTAGAAGCAACGTTTATGGGCATCTTGTTCGCGATGGTCGGCCTTGGGGCTATCCTCATGCCGATTGCAAACAATAAGGTCGCCCGCGGTGAAGAGGCTGGCACTCTGGGTACGTGGGTCCACTGGTTGTGGCTCATTGCCGGTGTCATATTCGTGCTCTTCGGTGCGATGAACTTCTACACCCACATCGGCCTCATCGTGAACACGATGTAGAAAGCACAATAGAAAGCTTCGGCTTTCCTGGATAAATAACTCGACGCGAGCCGGAAACAGTTACTCGAGTGACAGTTGAGTAGACTACTTACATCATGGCTTCTCAAGCATCCTCACGTCGTCCCCGCCGGATACCCACGTCGGTTCCGGTGGTGTCGCGTGATGCCGAAAACGCTAAACCAAAGCCAAAACGGGAACGAAAATTCACTCTCAAGGGTGACTATGTTGGCCTTGCAATCATCATTGCCGTCGTTCTTGTTGTGCTCATGGCAATTGCGATTCCTCTTCGTACGTACTACGAAGGGCGCAGCGAAATTGCCAGGCTGAATGAGTCGATCGCTGCGCAGGAACAGCGCCGTGACCAGCTGCAACAAGACATTAATAAATACTCCGACGAGGAGTATGTCAAGCAGGAAGCGCGTCGGCGTCTTGGCATGATTGATCGGGGTGAAACTGCCTGGCGCATTGTAGATCCCCGAATGGATAAGCAGGACGGCGTGACCACGGATCCAAAGAACGTGCCGCCTGAGCCGATCCCTTGGACGAGGGTTGTGTGGGACTCTCTTTCGTCCCCAGAGCAGCCTTAGCTAAGTCTTGTGGAACAATAGCTCCCATGACTGTCAGCCAAGCCGACCTAGATATTGTTCAAGAGCAGCTCGGGCGCCCTGCGCGCGGCGTGCTCGAGATTTCCTACCGCACGCCGGATCAGCAGCCAGCGGTAGTGAAAACTGCGCCTAAGCTCGACGATGGAACTCCTTTCCCAACCCTGTATTACCTCACTGACCCGCGTCTCACTGCCGAGGCTTCCCGTCTTGAGGTTGCCCAAGTAATGAAGTGGATGGAACGCCGGCTAGGAGAGGATGAGGAACTTGCCAAAGACTACCAAGCAGCCCACGAGCACTACCTCTCTGAGCGCAACAAGATCGAGGATCTAGGCACGGATTTCTCCGGTGGGGGAATGCCGGATCGGGTGAAATGCCTGCATGTTCTTATCGCCTACGCTCTTGCCGAAGGTCCTGATCATTTCCGCCTCGGCACTGAGTCTGTCGCGCTCGCCGCAGACCACACTCCAGAGCTGCGTGGCACTGCTATCCCGCAAGATTGGCCGACGGCAGATAGCCTAGGCATCACTGAATCAGTTAATCAGGCGGTCACTGAGATGACAGGAGAGCCTTTGCTATGACGCGAGTTGCAGCCGTAGATTGCGGTACGAATTCGATCCGCATGCTTATTTCCGATGTTTCGTCAGCACAACACCTAGAGATCGCGCGCGAAATGCGCATTGTTCGGCTTGGCCAAGGAGTCGATGCAACTGGGGAACTCAACCCAGAGGCAATCGAGCGTACCGAGGAAGCACTGCGCGAATTTGTTGAAATGATGCAGAAAGAACGCGTCGGAGCCGTCCGGATGGTAGCTACTTCAGCAACTAGGGATGCCTCGAACCGCGATGACTTCTTCGAAATGACTGCACGGCTCCTAGGTCAAATCACCCCTGGTGCGCAAGCTGAAGTTATCTCCGGCGAGGAAGAAGCAGCACTTTCATTCCGTGGCGCAACCGTAGACATTCCGAACGACCGTGGACCCTATTGCGTAATCGACCTCGGCGGCGGATCCACCGAATTTATCGTTGGCGAAGCCGACGGAACTATTCTTGGATCGCATTCAACTCAAATGGGATGCGTGCGACTTACTGAACGTATTATGCGCACTGATCCACCGACTGAATCTGAGCAGTCGGTTGCTCGCGATTACATCGCGGAGCGGCTCGAAGATACCTCGCATATCGTGCCTTTCGCCAAGGCACGTACCTTCGTTGGGTGTGCAGGTACGTTTACTACGCTCTCGGCGTTGGCGCAGGGACTGGAAACTTATGATCCCAAAGAGATCCATATGTCCCAGCTAAAATTCGACGCTTTGCGTCTAATCACCGGGCAACTCATCGAGGCACCTTCAGATGCTCGAGCAGCAAATCCCGTGATTCATCTAGGCCGTGCCGACGTCATCGGCTCCGGTTCAGTGATCGTCGAGGAAATCATGAACGCGATTGAAAAGAACACTGGCGTTAGCCAATTCGTGATCAGCGAAAAAGATATCCTCGACGGAATCGTTGCAGGTCTAGCGGAACTGTAGACCCTTATTTAGTCCTGGTCGGGCTCTAAGATTATTGTGTCATCACTGATCTTGGAGCCCTTTTTTCCGCGCAAATTCTTCACTTCTTTCATGCGTGGATTGGGATCTAGGCGATCAGCAAGTGCCTTGCGGGTGGACTGAACCACCTGCTTTGTTACGGGAGAATTGATGGCCTTTTGAGTTGCGTCTTTGATCTGGTGGTAGCGCTTGCGGCCGGCTTTCGTGCCGAGAACGTAACCGGCAGCTGCTCCGACGACGAATTGAATCATGGTTGCCATAATACAGGCATGGCCATGTGACGCATGTACGACCGAACGAACTTTCGGGCATAAAAGGACAGAGTCTAAGTAACGCTATATAGTTTGTTAAGAATCTAATACATCCCTGAGGTTGAGCTGAATTTTCAATGTGTTAGTTTTTCTGTCAAGTATTCATCGACCATTCTGGAGTGCCATTAATGACTTCGCTCAAGCCAAAAATTATGACTGTGTACGGAACTCGGCCCGAAGCGATTAAAGTCGCGCCGGTCATATCGCGATTGAACCGGGATGACCGTTTTAATTCGCTTGCAGTTTCCACCGGTCAGCACCGTGAGATGCTGCAACAGGTTCATAAGATGTTTGACATTGAACCTGATTTCGATCTTGAGCTGATGCAGCATGGGCAGAGCCTGAATATGTTTGGCTCTCGAGCAAGCGTTGGCTTGGAAGAGTTAATTGTGCAGGAGAAGCCGGACGTAATTATTGCCCAGGGTGATACAACGACGGCAGCGGTGGCTGCGATATCGGGCTTTTACCGTGAGGTAAAGATTGTGCATTTGGAAGCAGGCCTTCGCTCGGGAAATATTCACTCGCCGTTCCCAGAAGAGGCTAATCGACGCATCATCGGGCAGGTGACGAGCCTGCATTTGGCTCCAACAAATGAAGCGAAGGAGAATCTCCGAAAAGAAAACTTCCGGTCCAAGGACATCGTTGTCACCGGTAATACCGTGATTGATTCACTCCTCAAAGCTTCCACCTGGAAAGTTACCTTCGACGACGAACGCCTCCAAAAGATTGTCTCCGGCGATCAGCGCATCGTTCTTATTACTACGCATAGGCGCGAAAACCTCCATGCAATGCAGGAGATTGGTGGGGCGGTACAAGATCTGGCGAAGGCGTATCCTGATCACCAATTTGTCTTGCCGCTACACTTGAACCCAAAGGTTCGTGAAGCGGTGATGCCTGAGATTGAATGTCTAAAGAACGTAACCATCACAGATCCATTGCCGTATGACCAGTTCACGTCCTTGATGAACGCGTCGCATTTGGTACTCACCGATTCGGGCGGAGTCCAAGAAGAAGCGCCAGCATTGGGCAAACCAGTATTGGTTATGCGAGAGAACACGGAGCGCCCAGAAGCCGTTGTGGCAGGAACCGTGAAGCTAGTGGGCACCGACCGAGAATTGATCGTGGCTGAAGCTCAAAATCTGCTTGACCACGAGGCGGCTTACAAGAAGATGGCTAACGCAGTAAATCCCTACGGAGACGGTCACGCAGCAGCCCGTGCTGTTGCGGCAATCGCGGAATTGACAGGAGTGGGTGAACGGATTGGGGAGTTCGTTCCTGACTTGCCAGATTCTAGTTTGTAGGTCCTAACTTGGCATCTTGCGAATCTGAGTAAGTGCTAAAATCTGGACGATTATTGCGATGCCCATGATGATGATCATGGGCATCGCTGTTGTGCCATTGCCGATGCCGGTGAGCGGGGAAACTATTGCCGCTAAGCCAAACTGAAATGCACCTAGCAGTGCCGAGCCAGTTCCGCGTTTATCACCTGATGCTTCAACGGCAATAGCTGAAGCATTGGGCAGGATCAGACCTGAGGACGCAACAACAAACATGAACCCGGGGATTATGGCCTCTGGTGCTGAACTTAAGAACACGACTCCTATGAAGAGCCAAACTACGGCAATGAAACCGAGGAGTACACCGACCGAAATAAGTTTCTGTGGACCATATTTTGGTACGAGACTTCGACTGACCATATTCATAATCAATATGACGAAAGAATTGATTGTAAATACGATGGTGTACGCGCTCTCGCTCAATCCTCCGATTCGTTGAAGTACAAAAGGGGAGGCTGCAATGTACGCAAACATCATTGCGAATGAGCCAACGAACACAATTAGCGGGAAAATATAATCGCGAGTCCTCAAAATCGAATTGATGTCTTTTACCGTGTTTGCGGCACCTCCGGAGGTTCGTTCCTCCGGGGGCAATGATTCTGCTACTAAGGCGAGAACGAGGAAGAAAGACACAACTCCAAGGCCGACGAGGAACCAGAAAGCGCTCCGCCAACCGAACGACGGTATGAGCAAGCCACCAATAATGGGGGCCAACAGCGGAGCCAGCGATTGAATAGACATCAATAAGGCGAAGGCGCGAGCTATGCCTATCCCTCGGCCAAGATCGCCAACGATTGCCCGGGAGAGGACGACACCGGCTGCTCCGAAAGCTCCTTGCAGAACACGCCCCAAAATGAGCACCCAAATATTTGGCGCGAGTGCGCAGACTACGGAGGCAATCACGGCACCGAGTAGGCCCCCGAGGAGGAGTTTTCGACGCCCTACACTGTCAGAGAGCGGACCGATGATCAACTGGCTTAGACCTAGGGCGAGCAAAAAGCCGGTGAGCGTGAATTGGGTGAGCGAGGCTGTGGTCTGAAACTCATCCGTGATCGCCGGCATGCCCACCAAGTACGTGTCAATAGCGAACGGCGCGTACCCACTGCACAAAGCGAGGCTGATTAGGATCGGCGTTGAGATTCCATTGGGTGACTTTGATTGAACCATCTTTCCTCGCATTCTGAAAGCAAAAAACCCGGAACGCGCACGTTCCGGGTAGTGGCTCCCGCAACTGGGCTCGAACCAGTGACCCTTCGATTAACAGTCGAATGCTCTGCCAACTGAGCTATGCGGGATTAAATTTTCTGTTGCTGTCTTGCTCTCTGCAACGATTAGTTACTTTAGCCTGCGTTTGTCATTCAATACAAATCGCCTGCTCAGATATGGAAATTGAAAGAATCTAGTTATTTGGACGGCCTTCGAAGTTGGGCGAATAGAAGTCTGTAAGCCGAGCGAATACATGTCCAAGGTGTTATTATTTTGCTTTGGTACTGAAATGCATAACTGATAAAACCTATGCTGTCCATGTAAAGTATTCTGAAATATTGCTGTACGAAAGGTGACTTGTGTCTGTATCGGTAGAAACTCCCACGAAGTTCAATAGTGTGTGTGTGTCGTGGGACTTGGCTATATTGGACTCCCCACGGCAGCATTTATTGCCTCAAAAGGTGTGAAAGTTACCGGGGTGGACGTAAACATGTCCTACGTGGACACCATTAATCGGGGTGAAGTTCCATTTGTGGAGCCAGGATTCGATGTTCTACTGCGGCAAGTTGTCAAAGACGGCCTCCTTGAAGCGCGTGCGGATCAAGTTGAAGCGGACGCATACATCGTTTGCGTACCAACGCCATTTAAAGAGAATCATGCAGTTGATACGAAGTACATTAATTCAGCTGTCGAGGCGATGGCGCCACATCTTCGTCCAGGGGCATTGGTGGTCTTGGAGTCGACTTCTCCTCCCGGGACTACGAAGGCGATGGCGGAATACATTATTGAACTTCGCCCCGATCTGTCTTTGAATGAAGACGACGAGAATGCAATCTTTGTGGCTCACTGTCCTGAGCGGGTTCTTCCGGGTCAGATCATGGAAGAGATGGAGAACAATGACCGAGTAATTGGTGGTCTGACACCAAAAGGTACAAAGCTCGCTGTTGACCTTTATGGTACATTTTGCACCGCTGAACTGCTTGAAACTGATGCCACAACCGCGGAGATGGCCAAACTTACCGAGAATTCGTTCCGTGATGTAAATATTGCCTTTGCAAACGAACTCTCGCTGATCAGTGATCGCCTAGGGATCGACGTATGGGAACTGATTGAACTTGCGAACCACCATCCACGTGTGAATATTCTTCAGCCAGGACCAGGAGTCGGTGGACACTGCATCGCGGTGGATCCTTGGTTCATAGTTTCTTCGACTCCAGAGGAAGCAAAAATGATCAAGCTGGCAAGGGACGTCAACGACGGAAAGCCTCAATATGTGTTGGGGAAAGTTGAGGATGCAATTTCGAAGATCGAATCGCCGGTAATTGCCGCGTTAGGAATTGCATTTAAGGCCGACATCGATGACTTACGAGAATCGCCATCGTTGAACATTGTACGAGAACTTGCAGAGTCAAACTCGGATCTTGATATACGAGTTGTTGAGCCAAATATCGGAGACCTCCCTGTTTCTTTGGCTGATTTTGTGAATATCAAACTTCAAGATCTGGACAAAGCGATATCCGAGGCTGATGTGGTTCTGCTGCTTGTTGATCATAAGGAATTCAAGAAGATTGATCGATCGACGCTAGCAGGCAAAACAATTATCGACACTAGGGGAGTTTGGCGCTAGTTTAAACAGTTTCGGTCCTTGTCCTTATTAACAGGGACCGAGTTTAAACAGTGCAGGCTCTAATGGTTATAATCAGCGCACTGGGGGCTATAGCTCAGTCGGTTAGAGCCGCGGACTCATAATCCGTTGGTCGCGGGTTCGAGCCCCGCTGGCCCCACCAAGTCAATTACATGATTTTCATGTTATTGTTTTGCCCAGTAATTAATTCTTAAGTAAATGATTATTAAATTTTAATCCGGGGCGATACTATTGAATATTTTAGTGATCTCCCAGTACTGGGCACCTGAAAATGGAGTCCCGCAGAGAAGATGGTCTTGGCTGTCTAAGCTCTTGGTAGATAGCGGGCATGAGGTAACAGTCATCGCACCACCTCCGCACTATGAGCGGAAAATTGCGCTCAACGAGTGGTGGAAGAAAAGGCAGATGAATTCCGCTAGTGACTTGACCATAGGTCCTTCGGGTGAGCGAATACTTCGGACTGGATATTTTCCTGCAGGTCAATCGTTGTCGCGGAAGATCTTAAACCAAGCCGCCGTGGCTTTAGGGGCATTGAGGGTTATAAGTAGGCGGTCTGGGCCTATGAGTTCCTATACCCCAGATCTGATTATTGGAACTGTTCCGGCTCTACCAACTGCCGTAGTAACAGCATTTGCGTCGATGCGTTTTAAAAAACCATACGTAATTGATTTGCGCGATGCCTGGCCAGATTTACTTCGAGAATCTTCGCGTTGGAACAAAAGCACTGGCAAAGCTTCTATCCGAGAGAAAGTATTCTCGATGGGGCCATTACAAGTAATGAAAGCACTAACTGGAGTTGCACTGCGTGGAGTACTAAAATATGCATCTGGTTTAATAGTCACTTCTGCAGCTCTAGAAAGGGAGCTGCAGCAGCGCCATGCTGATCCGAAGGATTCATACTGTCAATGCAGCGTCGTGATTAGGAATGTATTTCCTCCCTTGACCAGAATGAAGGTATCACCCACAAGCGGAAGACCGTTGAATTCCTTGAACGTGCTATATGCTGGAACAATTGGGCGAGCTCAAAATCTCGAGAATGCGATTAATGCGGTTCGGATCGCACTAAGCCAAGGAGTTTGCATCCGCCTCCGTTTTGTTGGAGCTGGGGCTGCTAAAGCCGAGCTTCGAAAATTAGCCCGGGATATCCCTGGCAGCATTGAATTTGTGTATCGACATCCCGCTGATGAACTTGATTCGCACTATTCCTGGGCTGATACTGCGCTTGTCCATCTAACGGACTGGCCAGCGCTAAATAAAGCGGTCCCATCGAAAACGTATGAATTGATGTCGATCGGACTTCACATCACTGCAGTAGCAGATGGGGAAACAGCTAAAATAGTTGATGGTTTAGATGCCGGGCATGTCGTACGTCCAGAATCCCCACGTGAATTAGCGGCGCTTTGGGAGAGCTTTGTGAAGAAACCTGATCTACTCAATGTCGGAGATGCGGGGGCTCAATG
The DNA here is from genome assembly GCF_000379425.1 of Corynebacterium lubricantis DSM 45231. Classification (GTDB taxonomy): domain Bacteria; phylum Actinomycetota; class Actinomycetes; order Mycobacteriales; family Mycobacteriaceae; genus Corynebacterium; species Corynebacterium lubricantis. The sequence continues at coordinate 15,600 of NZ_KB902184.1, read as the reverse complement.
GGTTAAGCAAGAAAGAGAAGTGATTGTACCAAAGACACTCCATGATTTTATTTCTAAAGTGACTCAATCATGACTCGGAGTGATTCATTCTTGCATTGGCTCAAAATGGGTTCACTACTTGGAAGCGCAATGTATGGAATGCTGCGCGAGAATCCCAAAAACCTCTACGTTCAGTTCGCTGAACGATTGCGAACTAGTAATAGTGCGTTCGTGTCCAAATTGAGTGCGTTCCTTCCAAAATTTGATAGTGGTGAGCCAAGTCAGATGAAACGGTTCCTAGATTTGGGAGAGTTTTCGCGTGCTATAGAGATTGCAGATGTATCCAGGTCCTCAGAGAGGTTTAGCAAACGAAGAACCATTGAAAAAATACTGCAACTGGAAGTTCGCATTCCCAATGGCCAAGTAATCAATAAATCCAACAGTGGTACAGAGGCACCACGAGTTCTTTATCTGCTAACGAATAGTCTGCCATTTACACAGTCTGGTTATACACAGCGGAGTCAGAATAGTCTCAAGGCTTTGAGCAGAAAAGGAGTAGCGGTGCGTGCTGTCACGCGTCTTGCATACCCTGTTCTGGTGGGAAAACTTCCCAAAGGCCGAGTGCAAACAGTTGAAGGAATTGAATACTCTCGGATGCTTTCATGGCAATATCCGATGAGTTTGCAAAGCCGAGACGACCTCGCAGTACAACTTTTGGTGGACGAAGGCCGCAAGTTTCGTGCAGATTTACTGCATACGACGACGGACTATAAGAATGCTATTGTTGCTGCGCGCGCCGCTGAGATTCTGGAAATCCCGTGGGTTTATGAAGTGCGAGGAGAACTTGAAAATACTTGGCTTTCAAAGCGTGATGAAATAGATCAAGAACTTGCGGAACGATCGGAATTCTATGGAATGGCACGAAGCCAAGAAGATTCGGCGATGTTGTCCGCAAGTCATGTAATCGCTCTGAGTGAGTTATCTAAGCGCCGTATCGTAGAAAGAGGAATTTCTCCCGAGCGAATCACGGTCCTCCCAAATGCGGTAGATTCTGAGATTATTGGTCGAAAGTTCGATCGAGAGGCTATTCGCTCCGAACTGGAGCTTCCAGAAGGTCAAATCTTTGGGGCCGTAACTTCTGTGGTGGATTACGAAGGTCTTGACGGCCTGATATTTGCGGCTCAGAAAATACAGGATGCACATTGTTTGATTGTGGGCGAGGGCGATTCGAGACCCCAACTAGAGTCACTTGCAAGAGAATTAGGAATATCGCAAAGAGTGATTTTTGCTGGGCGAAAACCTCCTGAAGAAATATGGAAGTGGTACGCAGCACTGGATGTCTTCGCCGTTCCAAGAAAAGGCCTAGAGGTTACAAAAAATGTGACACCGATAAAAACGTTGATTGCTCAAGCACTTGGAGTACCCATCGTAGCCTCTGATTTACCTGCGCTTAGGGAAATCACCGGAGGGCACGCAACATACGTCGAAGCGGATAATTGGAGTGAGTTAGCGAGGGCGATTGAAGAGTCGTTTGGAAAGGTTCCAGGTGAAGATTCCATCAGTTGGGTGAGCGATCGAACTTGGCAGAAGAATGCCGAGCTTTTACTTGAAATGTATCGAGGTTGTTAATCGCATCAATCGACAGCCTCTAATGAAAACGGAATCTAATTCTGTTCGGATCCTCACTGGTAGTTCTTGGAGACGAAAGTTCTTTTGGTCACCTACTACTAGTGCAACCAACGAAGCTTAGTCTTTAATTTACGAATGCTAGAGAAGCTATATCTTGCAATAATGTGCGATTCTGTCCAGATCCGTAATCAGATCCTCAATTAGAATCCAAACGTATAATTATTAATTTCTAACAACCAGTCAATTAGGAAAATAATGCCCCTTAGTAGTGAGAGTCACCGAGAATCAGTCGAGTCGTTTGTAGCCCGTCCGACTCCCGCTGTGGCATTGAAAAATGTACGACATTATTTCGAAACTGGAGATCTTCAACTAGATCCTGCATCAAGTGCTGCATACGACAATGGAGAATTTTGGTCAAGCCAAGTTCCCCGCAGTCTTGGTAGAAAAACGCATGGGTGGTTCTTCATCCGTGATTGGGGTGCGGCATGGAATCTTTTAGATGAGTCGGAAACAAGGACACTTGCCACCGAATTCAATAGAATGTTTGAAACCTGGTGCTTAGAGTATCGAAACTCGACCTCAACCATGGCCTACCATGATGAAACTACTGCACAACGCGTGATCAATTTTGTTGTGTTTTTCCATTCCGTAATGGCTAGTTCTTCTTTGTTCAAAATTGACGAGTACCTTGAGTTCATAAAAGATGAGGTAAATCTCTTAGCTTCTTCGGAGTTCTACGCAGGCAAGAATAATCATGGGATGTTTCAAAACATTGCGATATTAGTAGCGGAGGCCTATGGAATTACCACTTCGAATAGTCTTGAGACACACAGTGTGGCAGTCAATCGACTTATTCAGTATTTTAACGAATGCTTCGATGAAGACGGAATTCACCAAGAAAACACGCCGACCTATCATCTTATGGTTTCTCGATATCTCGGTCAGGTCGTGCAGTATCTCGAGTCCATCGGCGAAACAACAAACTTAGCGCATCTTAAAGAGATTAAGGCAAAGGCTGATCATTACGGTGCGTTCGCATTAACTCCTCGAAATCACTTTGTGCCTGTAAGCGACACTAAACTTGGGGTGATTTCAGAGTCACAGGTGAGGAGCGTTTTTGGCGAGAATACGATGATGGCAGCTCATTCGTTTGGAAGAATTTCTGCACCCCCAGCTTCCAAAACATTTGTTTCTACAACTAGTGGCTACGGTGTGTACCGTTCTGATTGGACTCCGCAAGCAGAGTACTTATTTTTTAGTGCGGCATACAATGCTGACTACCATAAGCATTCTGACGAAATGAGCGTGTATTACTTTGCAAATGGACGAGAACTAATCTCAGAAGCCGGCCCAAATGGCTACGAATACTCTGACCCTTTGACGAAATATGGATTCTCAAGTGCAGCGCACAATACGCTTTTAGTCGACGATCAAGGTCTACCACGTGTCGATGACGGTCAAGCTGCTACTAACTTGGTAGATATCGATTCAACCCCAGATACTCTCGATGTAAAAGGTGCGACTACACGGTATCCGGGAGTTGAATGGAGTAGGCGTGTTTTCAAGGGCCACTCGGCACCCGGGCAAGTTGAGATTTTCGATAGCGTACGCTCCCAGAACGAGCGTAAGTACACTTTTCTTTGGCATATCCCAGAGGACACTACACCTATTTTGCGCGGCAATGGCTTAGAAATCTTTGACCGAAGCGACGACCAAAAATTGGGGGAGCTGACTTGGTTCGATGCCACGCCAACACAAGTAAGGCACGTGATTGGCCAGCGGCATCCTTATGTTCAAGGGTGGACATTTCCGACGATGGGGGAAGCGAAAGCTGCATCTGCGATTGAAGTCGTATTTAGCGCAAATTCGTTGGATATTCGGTGGGACCTTCGATCTGAAAACTTCAAACTACTTGACAGAGGCATTACACCACAGTCAAATTGGCAGACTTATTTTGCTGAAAAGCCGGTTAACTATTTATTTGAATACTTTGGGGACGATGAGCAAATTAAGGAACTGGCCATCGTCTTTACCGCTGTTGGACAGAAGTACGACTTTACGTACAACTACCGTGCTTCGATGAAAAAATTTAAGGGTGCCGTCGTTTACATCCTGGATGATTTTGGCGACCAGGGGTCCTACTACCTCGCCAGCAACAGAAACATGGCTGAATTTCGAAGTGTTCAGTCCCTCATCAAACAGCTCGTCCACGACTTGAATTTGACCTTTAACGACGTTATTTCCATTGGTACTGCAAAAGGGGGAAGCGCAGCTCTTCTTCACGGAGTTACTCTTGGAATAAGGCAAGTTCTTGTTGGTGCGCCTCAGTATAAGATTGGGAGCTTCCTGAAGAATCCTCACCCAAATATCCTACGTTACATTGCAGGCGGAACTACAGACGCCGACGTTAGTTGGTTAAACCAGACGGCATTTACGCTTTTGCAATCTGGAACGAGGACGACAAAAGTTTCTATTTTAGTGGGTAAAGGGGATCATCACTATCGGGATCATGTTGTCCCACTGGTTGACGATCTGCATATGTTGGGTTATGCCCCGGAGCTCCTGTTATTGCCAGGTACAACCCATTCTGAACTTGGCGGGGTTTTTCGCGGTTTCCTAGAGAATCTGAATAATTCAATTGGAAGCGACTCCTCGGTGTTGCCAAATGCTATTTCAAGTGATGCAAAAACGAAAAGTGTTGGAGTCGCGGTGGCAAAAGAGCCAGAAACAAGAGTTTGGGCGCAGCTAATCTCCGGAAAAGAACGATTGGGGAAGTTGGTATCTGTTAAGGACGGGACTGCATCGTGGAGTGAATTAGAAAGCGGAATATATCGCGTGAGAATTTACTTCGAAAGAGAAACCGGCGGAGAGCGAAAAGCATTTGGCACTCGAGCCGTTAGGCTTTAAGGAGCTGCAATTTCTATTAATTGGTAGCTTCGTTGGAATAATCCATCAAATTGCCCAATTAGGTAGTAGTTATCAAATCGACTTACAAGATTGCCTAAGTTGAGAATGGCTAGTTCGAGGAATCTCGAATGAATTCAAGCCGCAAGTGAGATTCTATTCGTCGGAAAGAAAAGCTGGAATGGAGTAAAGGTGGAACGTCTACGAAGCTATGATCGATACGCTGACTTGCCGCAGTTTTATTTGGAATCAGTTGACGATGTTTTAGAGTGCCCCACGGTTTCAGGCCTATACACCTATCCAGTCGCCAATGAAATCGTCGATTTTATTTACGAATCAGGTGAATCAGACGTCACCTTGATTTGCTTTGCCTCGGCATCAAACAATGACTCGGAGGCCCCAAAAATTGAGGGCCGGACGTTTGCATCAAAAAATGGAATGTCGCTGTTAGCGTTTGCAGATCCATCTGTTGCCTACGATTCCTCCATTACTACCAATTACATGATGGGAAATAAAGATCATGACTTTCATTCATCGATCGAGTCTATAGTTCGGCATTTTGTTGGAAACGGACGAAAGATTTTCTTTGGAGTCTCGGGTGGGGGGTTTCCAGCTCTCAAAATCGGAAGCTTGTTTCCCGATTCACTCTCATTTGTCGTAAATCCTAGAGTAAACATTCTACTGGGAAAGACCAATTTTAGAGTTAATAAGAAGCTACTCTATGGCACTTTGTCGTACGGCGAGCTTGCGAAACTTAAAGGGCTTTCAATACGTAGCGTCGACAACACGGTCTTATATATCCAAAATATTGGGGACGAAAACTATTTCGGCTTCCAGATGGCACCCTATATCGCCCAATTTGGTCACGGTGCAAATGTTTGGTCGTTTCTCGGCAACTGGGGTAAGGGACACATTGCAATGCCCGGTAGAGAACGCTCTGCTTTGATTAAGTATCTGATCCAGTCTGAAACTTGGGCAGACGGGCTTGAAGCAATTGCAACCCGATTCAGATCACTCGAGGATCTACAAGTTACTCGAGCAGAAATTGAATTAAGTGAAGCGAATCCGAGCGAAAAAGTGCTTGAGATAATTGCACAATCCAAATTGGAGGCAAAAGTGAATCAAAAACTATCTGAACTGCGTAAGATCAACGACTTTCTAAATGAAATGGCGTATTCTGAGGCTCCCAAAAAAGTTGGTTCTGAGAAACCATTGATTATAGGTAGCACTCGGTTTAGCGTATTCATGCCAGATTCAGGGGCTTATAAGGCTAGCAACGGATCAAGGTTTAATAGCACTGAAGAATACTTAGAGTATTTGTACTCCGATGAAAGACTGATTTCTCGAGCGCGGTTATTCTTGACCATTTCGTTGCCTCAAATCGCTCGTGCCGCTGAAAACAGCAGATTCGTTCACGTGGTTAGCTATTCAGAGAATTTGCCCCAAGAATACAAAGAGCTACTTCTTAAAGCTGAAGAGGTCTTCTCGTTCGTAGTTCTTGAAGAAGTAGCTCTCGGTGATGATGTGAAGATGGCATATTCCATTTTCGAGGATAGGTGTAAGCCTGGGGAAGCGGTTGGAATGTTTCGTCTTGATGATGATGACATCTTGAGCGCGAACTATTTCCGAATGATTGAAAAATATGTTCACCCCTGTTTTGCAGGGATGCGCGTTAGCTTGCCGTCTGGATATGTCGCAATTTGGAATGAGGAGGAAGTTTCCTTTGTGAGAGACGCGTATCGTCCCCTCATTTCCATCGGCATGCTTAGCATTTTGAAGAAAGAGGAAGACCACTCCATCACCGAGCCGCCTGTCGCACCTCATAAAACGGCGGATAGATTCGGACCGGTAATAACTGATGCCACAGCATCAGCATTCCTTTGGCTAAGGCATAGCCAGCAAGACACTGAATTGAATCGGTCTGTGATCGCTGATCCAATCGATAGGTTGCAGAGAGAGCTCGTTCGTATTGGTGCTGCAGCCGACCGCGCTGAATTTCTAAAGGAATTCCCTGTTTTGGTCGACTCTATAAGTGCGCAATCCAAGATTGCACTTTTAAATGAGCCAACTAAAATGGGGCGCAAATTAACTGTAGGCTTATCGGAAAAATTGCAAAGTTTTGATTTGGAGTTTTCGATTCGTGCAGGGTCGGGCGTCGATCCGAGGAACTTATTACTATCGTTAGTCTTAGAAACTTCAGGTGGACGTTCAGAAGTTCCTGTAATTGATGTCGAAGGATTTAATGTTCACAAAGATCCTGAAATCGGCGTTTACCAGATCGTTCGACTCAAACGCGGACTTCGAAATTATTCAGTGTCTGTTAATCTCCCAAATAACTTTTACTGCACCGCGGTCAACCTAATTAAGAATAAGAGGCTAGAAACGCGAATTGATATACACAGTGCGTACGCTATCTTTGAAAAGTAGAACACTGATTTGAAAATTCAACTTCTTTCGAGAGAAAGTCTAATCAAGAATCCCATCAGGAATCGAGCATTTTGATTGCCTCTGAATCAGTGATGATCAGGGGCGGCGTGTATCTATCGCGAAATTGTTGAATCAGTTCTTCTGCGCCCTCGTAGTTTCCGTGTGCCACACGGCGGCTCCATTTGTGGTACTTCGGTCCAAAATAGCCAGGCGTGCCATCTCCAATGATTTCCCCCTTGTGGAGCCAGAGGACTCGAGAACAATGTTGTTCAATCACACCCGGAGCGTGTGAAACGATGAAGACTGTGCCGGATGAGTTCAACAGGCTGTCCATTTTCTTCTGTGCTTTTTGAGCAAACGTAGAATCACCTGTTGAGAGCGCTTCATCAATTAGCAAAATTTCTCGGTTGACTGCTGTTGAAATGCCGAACTTAAGCTTTGCACGCATCCCCGATGAATAAGTGCTTAGCGCACGGTCTGCGGCTTCCCCTAGTTCAGTCCACTCAAGAACTCGAGGAACCAGTTCCTCTACTTCCTTTGGTTGGACACCCATTGCCAACAGTCCGATTCTGATATTTTCCCTGCCACTTGCTTTACTTTGAAGTGCTGCCGAAACTCCAAGCAACGTTGGTGCTGACGAGACTCGAACCTCTCCTGTAGTAGGAGCTTCAGAACCAGCAATAATACTTAGAAGTGTTGATTTCCCTGACCCATTTTGCCCCAGAATCCCAATCGATTCACCTGCTGACGCAACGAAATTGATGTTCGAAAGGGCTTGCACCTTTTGGCGCTTTTTACGGCCAAAGATGCTTCGTGTACTTCCATCATTATAGATTTCGTAAGTTTTTGAAATATCTCGTACTACTACGGTGGGGTTACTTAACGTGGTCATATTTCGATTCAGCGCTCCAAAAATAGATAAATCCCAATACGAGAGTAATTACGGTCCATCCTAATAAGTAAAGCCAAACCGAAAATGGCGGAACTGTTCCAAGCATGATTACTGACCTCGCGGCTTGAAGGAACTGATAAATGGGATTTGCCACCATAATCGATTGAAGCGTTGGATTGAAATTGAATCTCTCGATGGTAAAAAAGACACCTGAAACAAAGAACAAGCCACGATTGATTAGTGAAACTAGTGAATTCAGATCAGGAACTAATGCAACTGCGCGGCTCGAGAAAAACATGATGCCTAAAGAAAATAAGTGGGCCAGTAAATAAAGAGGCACCACTAATACAATTGTCCAGCTTATGGGCTTATCTAATTGGAAAAGTAAAGCAATGGCAATCGCAACAATCAATGAAACAGAATTTTCTGCAACATCTTTCAAATTGTTTGAAATAGCTAATGAGGCACGAGGGAAACGAAACGAAGAAATTAAGCTTCGATTGTTTCGAATTAATCTAGAGCCTCCCGAAAGCCCCGAGGTAATAATCTGAAAGAACGCCAACCCAATAATCAAGTACCCAATGAAATTATCGATACCGCGATTTACTTGCAATATGATGCCAAAAACCAGGGCGTAGAATCCGGCTTGGATAATTGGGTCAAGGACTAGCCAAAGACGGCCCAGAAAAAGGTCTTGGCTTGTTGAAAATGCCTTTGAATGTACTTCTGCAAAGATAAAGTGGCGCCTCTGCCACAATTGGCGTATGTACTCTGGAAGAGATGGTCTGGTCGAAACTTCTATTAAGTTTTTATCATTAACCAGTGTGACTGGGCGCTCAGCGGATTCCCTGTTTTCCATTGCTCCCTCTACTTCTCTAGGTAATATCATAAAATAATCGATTTGAATACCAAATGCATAAAACTCCGCATATTGGTTTCGTGCGATAAAATTCGTGAAGCGAGAAATTGCACTACTCTTCCCTTAATATCTCGGAGGAATAGTACTCCCTGACGTTTTAACTATATGTATGGCTTAACAATACCTGTGGCAATCTAACCAGTCTTTAAGGCTGCATTAGTTGTGACATTGTTCTGGCACATTTTCCTGAATTACTGAACCAACAAAATCCAAAAGGAGTTCGGCTTTGTTTCCAGATGAACTTCGCTCCACCAGCGAATTGCACCAACAAAAGATTGCTTATGCTTTTCGTGATCCAGAACTTGCATATAAAGAGCTAAACGAGCTTAGAAACCAGAATAGGTTCGCGGGGAACTCTCAAAAATTGGATTCGATTGATACTCAGGACCTCAAGCGACGACTGAATGAGTCTTTTTTTGCATTAAAGGACGAACGTCAAAAAGTTTCGGCGCTGACTTCCGAGCTAGAAGAAACACGATCAAAACTTGTGCTGCTGCGTAATTCAAGAACTATGAAGGCTGGGCAACTTCTTAGCAGGCCATTTAATCTCATTAAGAAAACTTGGATGCGCATCGGTTTCAAACACTAACGCATAGAAATTTCCCAAAGTGACCGCGCAGAACTCCTAGAAAGTTAGGTATTGAGACTTGAAGATTATTGATTTGACGAATTTCGAAAGTGAACTGAATAAGGCTTGGTACGAGCGTGGATCAATTAGTGAGTCTGAGAAAATCCTACGAACTGCGCAGAAGCACGATTACGAATTCTCAGCAGCAGGGCAGCGGACTGTTGATCGGGTCGAAGGCTCCGTCAGGTTGAGGAACGGTGCAATCTCCGTACCTCCCAGACTTGCTGATGTGGCCTATCTGCCTGAACTGGGACGAATCATGTATGCAGTCCATTCAACCCCAATTTTTAATTCGAATGGGTATTCAACGCGAACCCGCGGAGTAGCTGAGGGAATAGAGTCGGCAGGCGGCGAGGTCGTTGTGGTCGCACGGTCCGGTTATCCATGGGATTCGACCGTCGATGGCAAAATGCCTGTTAATGAGCGCGTTGAGTCTAGTCTCGGAAATATTCCATTTATCCATAATCCAGGCGGAAATCTCAATCAGCAAAGTCTCGATCACTATATCGAGGAATGCTCGGATGTCTTTACTCGCGAAGCTCGTCGAAATCGTCCCGAGATTATTCTTGCTGCATCGAATCATCGAACTGCATTACCTGCTCTCATCTCTGCGAGGCGAGTGGGAATACCCTTTATCTACGAGGTTCGTGGGCTTTGGGAAATCACCGAAGCTGTCAAGAAGCCGGCTTTTAAAGATAGCGAGCACTTTAAGCTGCAGCGAGATTTAGAAACTTTGGTTGCAAGTGAGGCTGATTACGTACTGTGCATCACTCAACAAGTTGCGGATGAGTTGACACGTAGAGGTATTAATGGAAACAAGCTGATCATTGCACCAAATGCGGTGGACATTGAAAGATATGTTTCAATTCCAAAAGACGAGGGATTCGCAAAAAGGCTGAAGTTTGATCCCAAGTTACCCACTATAGGCTTTGCAGGAAGCCTTGTAGAGTACGAAGGCTTAGATACCCTCTTAAAAGCAAGCCAAGTTCTTACTAACAAAGGCGTAGATCACCAGGTGGTGATCGCTGGATCTGGTTCTGAGGAGGAGGCTTTGAAGCACGAAGCTAAAGAACGCGGGCTGGAAAACGTGCATTTCTTAGGGAGACTTCCTCAAAATCAAATTCCAAGATTGCTATCAACTTTTGACATTGTGGTTTGCCCGAGAAAAAGATACGAAATAACGGAACTGGTCTCCCCACTTAAGCCTTTGGAAGCATACGCAGCCGGGCGGCCTACCGTGCTTTCCGACGTGGCACCAAACCGCGACCTTGCCGGCAATAATCAAGATCGCGCTCTGCTATTCAGCGCGGAGAACGAATACGAATTGGCGGAAAAGCTCGTCGAGTTGATCAATGATGACGAACTGAAGCGAGTCTTAGCACGCACCAGTCACCTTTGGGTTGCAAAGGAACGCCAATGGAAGAATATTGGTGAGATAGTTCTTAAAACTAAGACTAAGGCAGTAGAGCATTTCAAGGGCTCAGTTGAACCTGCCAAAAAACTAAATGAGCTTGTAGTTGGGCTCATTGCTGATGAATTCACCACTGAAGCATTATGCGGAAGTGTCCAAATTGAGATTCTAGATAAGAGAAGCTGGCGCCAGCAGATTGAGAATCGGAAACTCGACCTAGTCTTCGTGGAATCCGCGTGGGAAGGTAATGGTGGTGACTGGCATCGTGGTGTCGGGTACTACTCGGAATCTGAGATCGACGACCTATCGCAATTGCTTGATCTTCTGGAAGAAAGGGGGATTCCATCAATCTTTTGGAATAAAGAAGACCCAGTCCACTTTAAGAGATTTTCTCCTACGGCGATCAAATTCGATCACATATTTACGACAGACGCAAACATGATTCCAAAATATCGCGCGCTTAAAGGTGGACGAGTGAAAACTGTTGCTTCCTTGCCCTTTTTCGCGCAACCCTTGATTCATAATCCGATCGCTCGTCGCAACGAATTTCGGAATTCCATTTCCCATGCGGGCACGTATTATGGCGATCGATATAAGGAACGATCCAGTGATCTTCTCCGTCTACTCTCAATTGCGGAAGAATTCGGGCTAGATATTTATGATCGTCAAGCTTCTGTGGAAAATTCTCCGTACCATTTCCCCGAGCACTTTCAAAAATACGTTCGCGGGGCGCTGCCTTATCGCGATGTTGTGGATTCCTACAGAAACCATATCGCACATTTAAATGTTAATTCGGTGACGAACTCTCCAACAATGTTCTCGCGACGAATCGTCGAAATTCCTGCTTCTGGCGGAGTAGTTTTATCTGCAGAAGGCAGAGGAATCCGAGAATCAATTGGTGAAACTATTGCCTCCTCTAATGATCCTGAGACTATCGGCGCCCTGATATTTGCGTGGACTTCTGATGAAAATCAACGTCGTCACGAAATTTGGCGACAAATGCGCACCATATTTCGCGCGCATACTGCTAAATCTGCCCTACTGATAGCATTCAGGACTGCTGGCGTTTGCGTTTCTGAACCTCAACGATCAACTTATGCAGTCATCGTTCCACGCCTTACCGCTTCAATTCTAAGCGATCTAAAGCGGCAGTCATATCCACCAGCTGCCGTAGTCGCCCAATCGGTCGATGTAGATTCGGATCCCGAAATCGCAATTGTAAATGACATTGCTAATCTGGATGATTCAATTGAATACTCGGCGAAGTACATTTCCGATCTGCCAAGGACCTATTACGAAGATTTTCTAATATCTTCAATGTTTGGGGACTGGGGCAAGGTAGGAACTGGCGTGGTTCCACAAAACTACATTGCGTCTAACGAATCCGGTGTCGTGGACGAGGAGGTATTGATCAAACGCTTTGGATCTAATATGAGCGAAATTGCATTCCGACTACCCGATGTGAGAAACGAAACCCCGACGGATGCTGAATCGGAGCCAACATCGGCATCGCTGAATGTTCAAGGCAAGACAGTACTGATCGCAGGTCATGATCTTAAATTCGCAGGTATGCTTATCGACGAGCTCAAACTCAAAGGCGTTCGCTTACTTTTTGATAAGTGGGAAAACCACACAAAACATGATGAAGATTTGTCGCGAAGTTTACTTGCCCAAGCGGATATCGTTTTCTGCGAATGGGGACTCGGGAATGTTAGATGGTATTCGAGGAACGTAAAAGAACATCAGCGTCTTGTCGTCCGAGTGCACCTTCAAGAGATTTCGCGTCCTTATTTGTCCCAAACTGTTCACGGTGCAGTCGATCGATACATTTTCGTCGGCAAACTGATCCGGGACACGGCAGTGCTGACACACGGGGTTCCTTCCAAAAAAACTGTGACTATTCCGAACTCCGTTGATGTGGATGCATTGGACCTCCCGAAAACTAGCGATGCGCGATTTACCCTAGGATTCGTGGGGATTGTGCCGCAGCGGAAAAGAATTGACTTAGCACTAGATCTGCTCGAGAGTCTACGAAAGTTGGATTCACGTTATAGGCTCAGAATAAAAGGAAAAATGTGGACAGATTATCCTTGGCTTCGTAATAGGCCGGAAGAAGTGGCGTACTATCAGCAAATTGAACTTAGAATTGCTGAGTTGAATAATCAATCGCCAGGGACCGTAATTCTGGACGAGTTTGGCGATGATATGGCCGAATGGTACCGAAATATCGGGATTGTATTGTCGACAAGCGACTATGAGTCATTTCATTTGACAATCGCCGATGGCGCGGCATCGCGGGCGTTCCCTGCAATCTTGCATTGGCCTGGTGCAGATTTTATCTATCCTCTTGAATGGCTCAGCTCGTCGATCGATGAGATGGTCAACTCGATTTTGAGTTGGGATGGAAATGGGGACGAGTTCCGGGAAATCATAAGTTCAAAATTTCAGCAAAAGGACGTCACCGATAGGCTTATGAACGCAATTTTTGGTGATATTTCGCCATTGAGATGAAACTGTAACGGTAGTCGGACTAAACCCCGAATACAACTACATCAGTTCGTTTTCTAAGTCGAAAGCAATGCGTTCTATTGGTAATATGGTATCCGATTGGGCCATTTACTTCGGTGCGACAACTACGGGGTTGCATCCGATGATCAATTTTGGCAAATCCGCTCGAACTGGAGTTTAGATGACTTGATTAACGATAATTTCTCTTAATTAGTTGGCGAGCTCTAGATATTGATTTGAGCCCGAAAGCCAAAATCTTTTAATTTAAGTTTCCGCAGCCACAGCTCATGTGCATCTTTGTAGAAAGATCCTTTATGTCGAATCTGAAAGAGTCAGTAATCCCCGCTCACATTGAGGAACAACGATTAATTACGAAGGGCGTGTGGGTAAAGCGAAACAATCAGATCGACCGAGTACCAACAATAGCGTGCATTTTGGATGAATTTTCGATGCAATCCTATGCTCCAGAAGCTAACTTCGTGCCACTCACGATGGAGAATTGGTTCAATGAACTCGAGGAATCTGAGCCAGATCTGCTATTTGTAGAATCTGCCTGGCGCGGCTCGAATGGGTCGTGGTGGAATTCTGTTCAGCGGGCTGGGAAAGAACTCCAAGGTATCGTCGCTTGGTGTAATGCACGGGGAATTCCCACAGTTTTTTGGAATAAAGAAGACCCAGTGCATTTCTCAACGTTTCTTGGCACAGCGAAAATGTTCGATATTATTTTCACCACTGATACTGATAGCATCCCGAACTATAAATCAAATCTAGGAAAAGAAGAAGTCTATTTTCTTCCTTTTGCTGCGCAGCCTCGTGTGCACAATCCTGTTGAAAAGTTCGAGCGAATTGCTGGATGCTCGTTTGCTGGGGCGTATTACTCCAAATACGTGGAAAGAAATAGAGACTTTTCGGAACTCTTCGACGCGATGTCAAGTATCGGTGAGTTTGACATCTACGACAGGAATTTTAATGATGCCACAGAAGAACAAATCTTCCCAGAGAAGTACCAGTCATCCATTGTAGGCACACTTAATCCAAATGACATTGATGTCGCTTATAAGGGCTACGAGTTCGGCCTCAATCTTAATTCTGTAAAACAAAGTCAATCTATGTTTGCCAGAAGGGTGTTTGAACTTCTAGCTTCGAACACTGCGGTTGTGAGCAATTATTCGCGAGGGCTCTATTTGTTTTTTGGCGAATTGGTGTTCGCTACGGATAATTCTGTTGCGCTTAAACAACAGATTGAAAAGATAAAAAGTGTTCCTAACGGATTGAACCGATTCCGGCAAATGGGCTTAAGAAAAGTAATGCGGCAGCATACTTACAAGCACAGACTTCAAGAAATATTGAGCAGAGCTAAAGTTGCCAACGAACTTGGTTCCACTAAGGATGTACTTTTCATAAGTAACGTGATTAATAATGAAGAAGCGTTGATGGCGGTCGCCAACTTTAAGCGACAGAATACTCCGTCATGTCTATTGCTATTAATCGCAGATTCTTCAGTCCAGGCTCCTACAGATTCCGAAATCTATCTTGCAAGAGATAACGAAGAAGCAGCAGAGATTGTACGTGGCCTAGCTTTCGATTTCGTCGGCTTTCTCGACCCTAATAGTTGGTATGGTCCTGAATACGTCAATGATTTACTAGACGTGTTCGAGTGGGCTAAGGTGGCGAGAGTTGGGCATGGCGCCTACTTCCGGGCAGAAGCTGGAAGCACTGTGATTGAACGGTCGACTGATTCTTGGAAAGTCGTGGACGAGGTTCCTTATTTTAGGATGATCGAACAGATCACGCCTTTAGAGTTCCTTTCTAAACGTTCACTTGACCCAAAGTTCACATCGACCGCACTTGCAGTCTCTACCCTTGAATACCTCGAAGGGACAGCCGATGCGAGTGATGCACAACTGGAATTCGTTACAGATTTGAACCTTTATAAAGGAAAAAGCCTTAATGAAATTGAATCATTCGGTGAAAACCTAGAGGTCTTGAGTTCAGAGCATGTTGCTCAAGGTCGAACTGCAATCCCAGTATCTGAACTTTTGGGGGATTCGGGGAGTACTTCTAATGTGCGTTTTTCGGGGTTGGGTGATGGTTCAGTTCGGATTGAATCTTCGTTGAGTGAGGGTGCGCATGAGTATGTGTATAACCCTGTGCTGATGGATCCGTTTATGCTTCCTGAGGTGCAGGGAGGTGAAGTGTTTGTTGGTTCGACTCCTGGGCTCGATTCGATGTTGACGTTTATTTATTTTGATGTTCAGGATGTCAGGGTTGGACATTCGACGTTGTTCTCGGGTCGGAATAAT
>NZ_KB902183.1 GCF_000379425.1 Corynebacterium lubricantis DSM 45231 | reverse complement strand
TGTCGTGGGGATCTTCCCTGACCGTGATTCGGTGGTCCGGTTGGTCGGGGCAGTGCTGGCTGAGCAGCATGAGGACTGGATGCAGCAGCGTCGGTACATGCCTCTGGCGATGCTGTCCTCGACGGCGGAGATGCTGGCGAAGGCCCGGGCAGCTGACGGCGTCGGCGTCGTTGTCGGTGACGGTCAGGAGGCTCTGGTGGCGTAAGGAATCCTGTTCCGTCAGCGGTCAGTTCATCGCTGAGTCAACCGCTGGCGGATACACCACTCAAAAGGACTTGACCTCGAGATCCAGCCGACATCGACCAAAATGCTATACGGGGTAAACTCCATATAAAGCCTTTCTTGTGTAATTATCTGTGACTAGCCTACAGCCTGTTCACGGGCTTTTGTCGGCGAGCTACGATAAACTCGCGTACATGTCAACAAAAATCTATTCTGTAATCATCATTGGCGCCGGCCAAGCAGGCCTCGCAGCAGCCCACGAGCTGATCCGCCGCGGCATAGAAAACTTCCTCGTCATTGACGCAAACTCAGGCCCCGGTGGCGCCTGGAGGCACCGGTGGGACTCGTTAACTCTAGGGAAAGCCCACGGAATTGCCAACCTTCCAGGCTTAGACATGGAGCGACCGGATCCTCATATTCCTGCGAGCAAGCTGGTAGCCGAGTACTACGGCGCTTATGAAAAGCACTTCAATTTTCCCGTCTTACGCCCGGCGCGCGTCGAATCCGTCACCGGCGGCACCGGCGACGAACCTTTTATCGTGACCACGCAGACCGGCGAGAGCTTCCAGGCACAGGTCGTCATTAGCGCAGCGGGCACCTGGGATAGCCCCTATATTCCCTACATCCGCGGCATCGAAAAGTTCCAGGGTAAGCAGCTCCACACGAAGCATTATCGCCGCAAGGAAGATTTCGCCGGGTTAAAAACCTTGGTCGTCGGCGGCGGCTTATCGGCCGTGCAATTCCTGCTGGAGCTCGAGGGAGTCACCGAGACGATCTGGGCCACACATAAGCCACCTCAGTATTTGCCGGGTTTCCAGGAGGGCGACTGGGGCCTCAAAGTTGAGGAGCGCGTTCGCGCCAACACGTTTACGGGCGGCATACCTACCTCGGTGGTCTCGAACACGGGCATCCCGATGATCCCGGATTACCTCGAAGGTACGGAACGCGGTGTTTTAGTCTCTCGCGGCATGTTCAACGAGGTCACTGAAGACGGTGTGATTTTCGAGGGGACGCAATCGTCGATAAGCGAATTGTGCGTGCCCGAATCCTGGCAACCTTTCGAGGCAGGCCACATTGAACCCGTCGACGTGATCTTTTGGAACACCGGCTTCCGCGCGCATATGCCGCACCTGAAATCGCTTAGGCTGCGCAATGCGGGCGGCGGCATCACCATGAAAGACGAGGTCACGCCGGAACGCAATGAGCGGATTCTGCTTGCGGGCTACGGCTCGACGGCGTCGACGGTGGGAGCGAATCGTGCGGGGCGCAAGGCCGGCACGAAGGCATGGAAGCTGCTGAAGGGGAGTTAAAAAGCATCGCTTAACGACGAGGGCCCTCTCCCCCTTCGCCCTCGTGTTAGTATCTGCGTATGCATGCGGATACTAAGAAATGCGGGATGGATCCCGACTCTGAGTTTGTGGATCTCGCGGCCGAGGTTTTAAAGACCCTTGCCGACCCAACACGGATCAAAATCATTCTCGCCCTGCGCCGAGAACAAGAGTTGTCGGTCAATGCGCTGGCTGAAATCGTCGATAAGAAGCCCTCCGGTGTCTCCCAACACCTCGCGAGGTTGCGCATGGCGCGCATCGTAACCACGCGCCAAGAGGGCACCAGCGTGATTTACCAGCTCACCGACGAGCACGCGGTGAAGCTGGTCACCGAGGCAATCCGCCAGGCCGAACACTCCGTATCTAATGGGCAGCTACCACCCCACCACCACTCACCAGCGGAGCGAGGCTAAGATGCTCTCGGTTTTGCACAATCCGACCTATGCCAAACTTTTTGGCGCGCAGATGGTCGCCCTCCTCGGAACGGGCCTACTCACGGTTGCGCTCGGGCTGCTCGCCTTCCAAATTGCGGGTGGCAATGCGGGCATCGTCATGGGCACGGCCATGTCCATCAAGATGGTCGCCTACGTCGGAGTCTCTCCACTCATGACGGCCATTTCCTCCCGGTTCCAGCCCAAACATGTCCTCGTTGCCGCCGACGCGATCCGCGCCGTCGTTGCGCTGTGCCTGCCACTGGTGACCGAGGCGTGGCAGATTTACATCCTCATCTTCTTGCTGCAATCTGCATCCGCAACATTTACTCCGACGTTCCAGGCCGTGATTCCCTCGGTGCTTCCCGACGAGGACGAGTACACCAAGGCACTTTCACTCTCCCGCCTCGCCTACGATCTTGAATCCCTGGTCAGCCCCATGATCGCCGCCGCGCTGCTGACGGTAATCACCTACAACAACCTGTTCGTGGGTACCGCGGTGGGATTCATCGCCTCGACGCTGCTTGTATTGTGGGCAGCCTTTCCCCAGGTCCCACGCTCGGAAGGCACACGCTTTAGCGACCGGCTCACCCAAGGCGTGCGAGCTTTTTGGGCAAAACCCGAACTGCGCAGTTTGATGGGCCTCAACCTGGCGGTCGCGGCGACCTCGGCAATGGTGATTGTTAATACGGTGGTCATTGTCCAGGGCAGCCTCGGAAGATCCGAATCCGATGTTGCACTACTTCTCGCGGCCAACGGCGCAGGCTCGATGGTTGTCGCGCTCTCGATGCCTCGGCTGCTGCGCAAGCTCTCGGATCACGTCGCTATGCTCGCCGGCGGCACGGCCTTGCCCGCTCTCCTTTTGCTGGCGGTGGCCTCACTTGCCTGGCTCGAGGGTCCGGCGCAATGGGGCGCGCTCTTAGCCCTGTGGGCCATCATCGGAGCCGCGACGTCTGCCGTACTCACTCCGTCTGCACGCCTAGTTACCCGCAATAGCACCGAAGATAATCGCTCGTCTGTCTTCGCTGCCCAATTCTCCTTATCGCATGCCTGTTTCCTGCTCACGTATCCCCTCGCGGGAATCGTGGGCGCCTCAATCGGGCTTCCGAATATTTCTGCTGTGCTCGCTGTCCTCGGTTTTCTCGGACTAGGCTTTGCTCTTCGCAACTGGCGTCCGGCACCATCTCCCTCGACGCGCCTAAGCTTGGGCGCTGGGGAATAAAGCATTCCCCATTTTCATTACACTTGTTGATACGAACTCAAAGTTTCAAGGAATTAGGGAGTGAGCAATGAAGGCATTCGGCTTTTTAAGCTTCGGCCACTATGCAATAGGCAATCAGCAGGGCCCCGATGCGGCCCAGGTCCTCAAGGACCAATTAGAGATTGCGAAGGCAGCAGACGAGATCGGCGTGAATAACGCGTCTTTCCGTGTGCACCATTTCGCACCTCAGGGCGCGTCCCCCATGCCCATGCTCGGCGCGGTGGTGGGTGCCACCAAACACATCGAAGTGGGCACCGGCGTGATTGATATGCGCTACGAAAACCCGCTGTACCTCGCCGAAGAGGCCGCCGCGCTGGATCTTCTTTCCGACGGCCGCACCGCTCTGGGTATCTCTCGTGGGTCACCGGAGCCTGCCGACAAGGGCTGGGAGTCCTTTGGCTACGGTGGCGAGGCACCCAACGGAGCCGATATTGCCCGCCAGAAGTGGGAGCTCTTCTTGTCCGCCATTGACGGCTACGGCATGGCCAAGGCCGCTCCCGCCGACCAGCAGTACCCGCGCATGTACCGCGAGGGCACCGCACTTCCCGTCTTCCCGCAGTCCCCTGACCTGCACTCGCGCATGTTCTGGGGTTCGGGCTCGAATAGCTCCGCGGTCCAGGCAGCAAAGGACGGCGTCAACCTGATGAGTTCCACTCTCGTTTCTGAGGCCGACGGTCGCTCG
Source organism: Corynebacterium lubricantis DSM 45231 (assembly GCF_000379425.1). Taxonomy (GTDB): domain Bacteria; phylum Actinomycetota; class Actinomycetes; order Mycobacteriales; family Mycobacteriaceae; genus Corynebacterium; species Corynebacterium lubricantis. The sequence continues at coordinate 118,509 of NZ_KB902183.1, read as the reverse complement.
CTCGGCGAAGTCCAGCGCAGCCAGATCGATGTTTACCGCGCCGCGTGGAAGGAGGCGGGCCACTCCTGGAACAACCCTCGCGTGTCCGTTTCGCGATCCATCTTCCCGATCATCGACGATGAAACTCGCCGCTATTTCTCCACTCAGGCGAGCCACGAGGACCAGATCGGTTCACTCGGCGAGGGTTCCAACGTCACCTTCGGCCGCACCTACGCCGCCGAACCGGACACGCTCATCGAGCAGCTCAAGGCAGACCCCGCCATCGAAGCCGCCGACACCGTCTTGATCACCATCCCCAACACCATGGGCGTAGACTTGAACGTGAAGATCCTCCAGGGCTTCGCCGAGCACGTCGCACCTGCCTTGGGCTGGATCCCGAACACCGAGGGCCCCGTTACCGGTTACGACGTAGGCGCTTTCGACTAATCACCTACTACGCTAGGTGGCATGTCTGAATCGTCGAACACCCTCGCGGATGTTGGTGCACTTGTGCGCGAGCGCGGGGACGCGCTGCGCGATCTCGTCCACCAGCAACTTTTCGAGGCACTGCCACCAGCCCGCGGGATCTTCCCCGAAGATCTCTCCGGCGCACACATGCAGCTCCCGCTCGCCACGGCATGGGCACTCGAGCATTCGCTTAGCGACGAGTCCCTGTCCGAAGACGTGTCCGCGCGTGTTCGGGCACTGGGTGCGGAACATCGTCGTCACGGCTTCCCGTCCGACACCTATGATTCCTTCGGCGAGATCCTCGGAAACTCTGTTGCCCAAGTGGTTGGCGCCGACCTAGCGGCCGAGCGCGTCGAGGCCGCCCGCGGGGTGATCACTCAGATCTGCCAGGCCATGAAAGAGTCTGCCTCCGAGGCCGACCTCGCCGGAATCGCGCCTGCTCACGCCGCCGAAGTCGCCTCGATTGAGCAGACCTCCCAGTCGGTGGCCGTTGTGCATCTGGAGTCCCCCACTCCGATCGACTACACCCCTGGACAATTCCTCCCGGTGATGTTGCCGTCACAGCGTGGGTCGTGGCTGAAGTTCGCCCCGGCATTCCCATCCAATCAGTTCGGCCAGTTGGAATTCCACGTTTCCCTCCCCAATGACGCCGTTTCTGCTGCCCAACCTGGAGAGTATTGGACAATCGGCGAGGCCATGAATGGTTTCGCGGGTCTGCGCTCGGGAAACGCCTTAGACAGCACCCTAGATGCCCGGCGCGACGTGCTCATGGTGGCCCTCGGCACTGGACTGGCGCCGATCAAGGCCCTGATTTTCCAGCTGCTGGAGGCAGACACACAACCCAATGTCAGCCTCATCATCTCAGCTCAACATCCCGACGACTTCTACGATCTGGCGACGTTTATCCGCCTCGCCCAGACGCATCAGTGGCTCAGTGTGACCCTTCACGTCGAACAGGCCGTCTCTGAAGCGCTCGATGTTGCCGACGAAAATGTCATTCCGGTCGCACTTCCGATCACGTCGTTAGTCTCCGGGGTGGGCATGTGGTGGGGCCGCACAGTAATTATCGGTGGTGACAAGGACGACGTCGACCCCGTCTGTGCCGCGCTTCTTTCCGCTGAGGCCGACCCTGCCCGCATCTTCGTGGCCACTCCTGAGGGCCCCGATCACTGGTCTGAACAGCAACCCATCCAAGAACCTAGCTAGAGCACAGGCAGGGACTTTCGTGCCTTCATGGTCAGCTCCGGGTCGATATCTACAACCAGCACATCGAACTCGTACCCGAGCTCGGCCACCTGCTCCCCGAAGGGATCGATCAGGGTCGAGTGGCCAATTCCCGTCGGTCCGCTTTCGCCTCCCGCCTCCGCATCTCCACCCGGGCGCGCCTGGCCCGCGGCTGCGATAAACACGTTGGAATCGAGTGCACGGGCCGCGGTGAGCACGCGCCACTGGCGCAACTTGCCCTGTCCGTCGGCCCAGCTGGTGGGCACCACGATGACCTCGGCGCCCTCGCGAGCTAGGTCCTGAAAGTGCTGGGGGAAACGGATATCAAAACAGATGGCAATACCGATCTGCACTCCGTCGACCTCGATGATCACCCGCTCGGAGCCGGGCTTAACGGTGTCGGATTCCTTAAATTTGAAGGCATCAAAGGTGTTGATCTTGTTGTAGCCCTGATGCATTCCCCGCCCTGTGATCAGCGCGGTGTTAAAAACCCGGTTGATGTCTCCGTGGGTATCGGCCGGACGGAACATGCCCGCCACAATGACCACACCTAGCTCGTCGGCAAGTTCTTTCATAGCGGTAGAGAACTCTCCGTCGAGGTCTTCGGCCTGCTTGTCCAGCCGACCGGTATCGAACGCCTGTGACGTCGCCTCTGGGCACACCACGAGGCTGGCGCCCTCGGCTGCGGCCTTGCGAATTCCCTGCTCCGCAATGTGGAAGTTATCCATCTTATTGTCGCCGGTAGTAATTTGCACGAGTCCAATACGCATGACCCCACAATATGTGGATAACTTGGATCTTTCCACAGTTTTTGCAGGTCCTATTCGCCTCATCACCGCTTTTCGCGCATGCTCATGACATGGACACCCTGCGATTTCACACCACCACCGCTGCGCACCTTGAGGCCGTGGTTCCTCGCTGGCCTCCGCCGCAGACACACAATCCGCTTCTGCCCTCGGCCACCTTTATGGCTTTCGAAAAAGCACTCACACTGTGGCACGACCAGATCGTGCGCGATAGCACGCGTGTCAGCGAGCACGCACGCGACGTCGCCGCTTTCCTGCGAGAGGCCGATGCGCTCGACCGTGCTTGGGGGTTGCCGTGATCAAGCCACGCAGCCCCGACGCTCCGCAGGCTTACGATGCCGCGCACCACGAGCTAGGCGCATTGCGCGCAGGTATCGACGACCGCATCGCCACCATTACCTCCGCAATCACGCTGCTTGACGACGAAGAATTCCTGGGCACTGCAGCCGATGCCGCTCGAACGCGGTTCCGGGGGTTGCGCTCGAATCTGGAGGCGACGCGCAACAACATCGAACGGGCAATGTCTCTCCTGCTGCTCGCCCACATCGGCGAAACTTTATGCGTCTCGGCGATCAATGCTGCCCGCAGAATTCAGCCCCTTATGCCCGAAGCGTCGGGCTTCATAGCATTGATGCAGCTCGAGCGCACACGTATCGATGCCCAGGTAGCGGGAGCGCTTGCTCTTCTCACCCAGGAAGTCCCCGAACCCGAGCTCGATCTCCTCTTCGACGCCGCCGGAGTTCCGCTCTCCCAGGTGCACGGCGACAATCTGGGCAAGCTTTCTCCTGAGGCCAGCGCGCTCATCAATGAGCACAACGGTGTGGTGCTGGAATCAGGTGATGGAGGTATCTCGGTACTGCTTGGTGTTCATCCCGACGAAATGGATTCGGTGCAACCGCACGCGATTAATACTCTCGTGGCCGGTGTGGGTTCTTCGGAAACGCATGCGCTGGGCTCGTATCTCGAGCGGGGCTCCACACTTGTCACAAATACTGGTACGCCAACGGTGGTGTGGCTGGGCTATTCTGCGCCCGAATCACTCCTTTTTGATGCCGCCTCAGAAAGCTACGCGCAGGCCGGGGCGGATAATCTCTCCTTCTTTCAGGCGGCGTTGGCTGAGCGCTTCCCCGCGGCAACGCGTACAGTCCTGGCTCACAGTTATGGCACGCTGGTCGCGGTCGAGGCAGCGAAAACCCATGGGCTTCACGCCGACAATCTGGTGCTGATGGGCTCACCTGGGGTCAATGCCCTCCACGTCAGTGATCTGCATCTGCACGCAAGCGATCCGCAGGTCTTCGTCGCCGACACCTACGACGACGAGATCCAACTGCTCCATTACGGGGACTTTGCGTTTCACGGGAGGAACCCGGCCTCTCCTTATTTCGGCGCCCGTCGCATTCCCGATCTCGGTGGCGGAGGGCACGCGGGGCACTGGGACAGCGCGCCTTTACATCGTGCGATACGGGAGATGAACGCTCTGCAATGATCCACGTTTGGGGAGTAGCCTGGTGCCACGACAACAAAAGGAGAATATGAATGGCTGAAAACTTCGCTGCCCAAGTAGTTGCAATGCTCGAAGCCCAAGGCGTCAAACGCATCTTTGGTCTCGTGGGTGACTCCCTCAATCCCTTTTCTGACGCAATTAGCAAGAGTTCCATCGAGTGGGTGCATGTCCGCAATGAGGAGGCAGCGGCGTTCGCAGCCGGCGCCGAATCTCTTGTCACCGGTGAGCTCGCAGTGTGTGCTGCATCCTGCGGCCCGGGCAATACTCACTTGATTCAAGGTCTCTACGACTCACACCGCAATGGAGCGAAGGTCCTAGCCATTGCTTCGCATATTCCAAGCCTGCAGATCGGTTCCCAGTACTTCCAGGAAACCCACCCAGAACAGATTTTCCAAGAATGCTCCGGCTACTGCGAAACCGCGCATTCCGCTGAGCAAGGCGCTCGAATCTTCCACAACGGCATCCAGTCGACGATGGCCGGCAATGGTGTCTCGGTCATGGTTGTCCCCGGTGACGTGTTCAAGGAAGACGCCGTCGAAGGCGGCCCTGCCGCGTCCGTGGTCGCTCGCGGCTCCAATACCAAGGTCTTCCCTGATCCTGCCGAGGCCGCAGCACTGGTCGACGCCATCAATGAGGCAGACACCGTCACGCTTTTCTGCGGCGAGGGTGTCAAGAACGCACGCGAGCAAGTCCTCGCTCTAGCGGAGAAGATTAAGTCCCCAATCGGCCACGCCTTCGGCGGCAAGATGCACATCCAATATGACAACCCCTTCGACGTGGGTATGTCGGGATTGCTGGGCTACGGTGCCTGCCGCGACGCAATGTATGAGGCTGACCTGGTGATTTTGATCGGTACGGATTTCCCGTACAACGATTGGCTGCCAGAGAAAAATGTCGCCCAGATTGATATCAACGGCGCGCACATCGGCCGTCGCACTACCGTGAAGTACCCCGTCATCGGCGATACCGGCTGCGTGATCGAGAACATCCTGCCTCATATCAAGGAAAAGTCGGATCGCTCGTTCTTGGACAAACAGCTCAAGGCGCATGCCCGCACCCTCAATAACGTGATCGGCGCATACACCGGTGAGCACCCCGAATCGGCAAAGCCAATCCACCCGGAATACGCAGCAGGAATCATCGACCGCCTCGCAGCTGACGATGCAATCTTCACCGTAGATACCGGCATGTGCAACGTGTGGGCTGCCCGCTACATCACTCCAAACGGCAAGCGCCAGGAGATCGGTTCCTTCAAACACGGCACCATGGCCAATGCCTTGCCACAAGCCATTGGCGCGCAGTCCGCTGACCGCAACCGCCAGGTTATTTCCTTCTCCGGTGATGGTGGCCTGGGTATGTTGCTCTCCGAGTTGCTCACCGTGAAGCTGCACGACCTGCCTGTCAAGATCATGGTGTTCAACAACTCCTCGCTGGGCATGGTCAAGCTAGAGATGATGGTCGACGGACTCAAGGAGTTCGGAACGGATCATGAACACGTGAACTTCTCCAAGATCGCCGAGGCCATTGGTATCAAGGCATTCCGCATTGAGGATCCCCAAGATCTCGAGTCCACCATCGCCGAGGCGCTGGCTTATCCTGGCCCAGTACTGGTGGATATGGTCACCGATCCGGATGCACTGTCGATCCCACCAAACATCACTTGGGAAATGATGCTCGGCTTCTCCAAGTCGGCCGCAAAGACGGTCTTCAGTGGTGGCATTGGCCGCATGGCTGCACTCGCTCGCACCAACCTGCGCAATATCGGCGCGGCAGCGACGATCGAAACCAACCACCTGGCCTAGGTTTCACTAAGCAGCACAGGTAAAGGGCGCGTGACCAGCTGGTCACGCGCCCTTTCTAGCGTTTCGAAAAGCCCCCTAGAACAGGCCAGTCTCGTTTTCAGCGTAGGAGACAAGCAGGTTCTTGGTCTGCTGGTAGTGGCCCAACATCATCAGGTGGTTCTCGCGGCCAATGCCGGACTCCTTGTAGCCACCGAAAGCAGCGTGCGCTGGGTAGGTGTGGTACTGATTCACCCAGACACGACCAGCCTGGATATCGCGTCCCGCGCGGTAGGCGGTGTTTCCGTTACGCGACCACACACCGGAGCCGAGGCCGAAGTTAGTGTCGTTCGCGATCTTGATGGCCTCCTCGTAATCCTTGAAGGTCGCCACCGACAGGACTGGGCCGAAGATCTCCTCGCGGAAGATGCGCATGGAGTTATCGCCCTTGAACACGGTGGGCTCGATGTAGTAGCCATTCTCCAGGCCATCGATCTTGTTAATGGCACCACCGGTCAGCGTCTCAGCACCTTCCTGCGGGCCAAGGTCCAGGTAGCCGGTGATCTTATCCATCTGCTCCTGGGATGCCTGGGCGCCCATCATGGTGTCGGTATCCAGCGGGTTGCCTACCTTGATGTTCTCCACGCGCTTGACACCCAGCTCGAGGAACTCGTCGGCGATGGACTCGTGTACGAGTGCACGGGAAGGACAGGTACATACCTCGCCTTGGTTTAGCGCGAACATCGCAAAGCCCTCGACGGCCTTGTTGCGGAAGGCGTCGTCCTTGTCCAAGATGTCGGGGAAGAAGATCGACGGTGACTTGCCCCCGAGCTCGAGGGTCACCGGAATGATCTTGTCGGAGGCGGCCTTGTTAATCAGCTTGCCCACGGGGGTGGAGCCGGTAAATGCAATCTTCGCGATGCGGTCGGAGCCCGAAAGCGCCGAACCAGCCTCGTCGCCGAAGCCGTTGACAATATTAATCACGCCATCTGGGATCAGATCGCCGATGATGTTCATCAAGTAAAGAATCGACGCTGGGGTCTGCTCAGCAGGCTTCATCACCACGGCGTTACCCGCTGCCAGCGCCGGCGCGAGCTTCCACGTCGCCATCAGGATGGGGAAGTTCCACGGGATAATCTGCGCCACGACACCGAGCGGCTCGTTAAAGTGGTACGCCACGGTGTCGTCGTCAATTTGCGAAAGGCGTCCCTCCTGGGCACGGATCGCTCCGGCAAAGTAGCGGAAGTGATCAATAGCCAGCGGGATATCGGCGGCGAGCGTCTCACGCACGGCCTTGCCGTTGTCCCAGGTCTCAGCTACGGCGATCTCCTCGAGGTGCTCTTCCATGCGGTCTGCAATACGGTGCAGAATCAGCGCGCGTTCTGCGGCAGAGGTCTTGCCCCACGCCGGTGCAGCCTTGTGCGCGGCGTCGAGTGCGAGTTCGATATCTGCGGCAGTACCGCGGGCAGCCTGGGTAAATACGAGGCCGTTGACCGGCGAAACATTGTCGAAGTACTCACCTTCCACCGGTGGCACCCACTGGCCGCCAATGTAGTTGTCGTACCTCGCCTCGTAGTTAACAATCGAGCCTTCGGTTCCAGGATTTGCGTACACGGTCATTTAGCTTGCTCCCATTCCATTCATCACCAGAGTTTCTAGTGAGCTACATTACATAGTAAGTCGGATATGGTTTGGGCCTCATAAATATTTTGTTAAGGGGGTAATCAGCAACCTTCACAAGAAAAACAGCACCACACGGTGGTGGTGCTGTTCTGCTAATTTGCTTGACGACGACGCCGTGGCGTCCACATCGTCACCGCCGTCGAGCGGGGGACGTGAACCAGTTCCGCACTTGGGCGGTATCCCCGCGTGAGTTTTCCGCGGAGCTCCTGATTTTCTTCCTCGACATCCGACAGTCGGTGCTGCAGATCCTCTATCTCGCTGGAAAGCTCGATAATGGTTTTAATTCCGGCGAGATTAACGCCTTCTTCTTGCGACAAGCGTTGGACGGTGCGCAACAATTTAATGTCTCGACGCGAGTAGCGTCGTCCACCACCGGCAGTCCGAACCGGGGTGACTAGGCCCAGCCTGTCGTATGTCCGAAGGGTTTGTGCATGCATCCCGGTCAGCTCTGCCGCAACAGAGATGACGTAATACTCTTCTTTATCTTTCGAATCAGCCATGTCTACTTCACCTCCCGCCTGCCTAGTTAGCTCCGGCCCACCCACGACGTGGGTTATAGCCAGAGTCCTTCTCTGCTTGGGCATAGGTGCGCAGCGCACTGGTGGCAGCAGGATCTAGATCCTTGGGAATCTGCACGTCAACGGTGACGAGCAAGTCGCCGGCCTGACCCGATTGCTTTGGCACGCCGCGTCCGCGAACCCGTAGCGTCCTGCCGTTCGGTGTCCCAGCTGGGATTTTCACCTTGACGTGCTTGTCCAAAGTAGGGACCGTGACGGTCCCGCCGAGAACGAGCTCGTGATAGGACACGGGAACTGTGACTTCCAGGTCGTCGCCCGAGCGGGTGAATACCTTGTCTGAGCGCACGTGGACGTGGACGAATAAATCGCCGGCTGGAGTTCCGTTCGGCCCCGCCTCGCCTTGGCCTGCAAGGCGGACTTTCTGACCATCGATAACACCTGCGGGGATGCGCACGGTAATGGAGCGAGTGCGATGCACCGTGCCACGACCAGAACATGTTGGGCATGGGTCTTCGATGACTTGGCCCGTTCCACCACAGTTGGTACATGGGCGGGACATCCCAAAGGCGCCCTTTTGTTCGCTGACAAACCCCGAGCCGGAGCACACGCTACACGTGGTTGTTTTACCTGAGCGGGATCCGGATCCATGACAGGTGGTACATGGCGCCTCACCCGAGAGTTCCAAAGGAATGGTGGTTCCCTGAGCCGCCTCGCGGAAATCTAGCGTAATTTCCGTTTCGACGTCCGACCCCCGCGTCGGCCGAGCTGACCTGCTAGTACCGCCGCTACGATTAAAGAGGCCGCCGAAGATGTCACCAAAACCGCCGTCCGAAGAAAATCCTCCACTGGATCCGTCTCCGAAGATGTCTGAGAAGTCGTACTCTGTCGACGTTTCGCGAAACCCACCGGGAGATCCGGCACCTCCGCCCCCTCCGAAGCGTGGGAACCCTCCAGAGCCAATCATGGACTTCAGCTGATCGTATTCTTTGCGACTAGCCTCGTCGCCGAGGACGTCATATGCCTCTGCGACTTTCTTAAAGCGGTCCTCCGCCTTCTTGTCGCCCGGGTTCTGATCCGGGTGGTTCTCACGTGCGAGTTTACGATAAGCCTTTTTAATTTCATCTGCCGACGCAGACGAGGAGACACCCAAGTCCGCGTAATAGTCCTTATCTGCCCATTCACGATTCATAGCCACGGGCCATCCCCTCCTTTCTGATTTCTAAGTACGTAAATATTTTTCTAATTACTTTTATCTAAAAATTACTAAAGTGATGAAGTTATATCTATTATGCGCAGGCTGCGGTCCTGCCCTGTGAGCCAAAATGGCCGGGATGAAGCGTCATACCCGCTTCACTTCCCCGGCCATTAATTTAGAAACCTCGAGCTACGCTTCCGAGTCAGTCTGCGCGGAACCTTCGGCCGGACCAGCTGGATCCGCAATGAGCACCATGGCGTTTCGCACGAGGCGATCCCCCAGGCGGTAGCCCTTGCGGAGCACGGTACCGACAACCTTTTCCTCGCCGGTGGAAAGATCCTGGACAGCTTCGTGGATCTCAGGGTCGAAGGCATCGCCCTCTGCGCCGAAAGACGTCACTTTCTGTCCGTCGAGCACTCCGTTGAACTTGTCTGCGAAGGACTTCAGCGGGCCATCTTCCAGATCGCCGTGCTGGCGAGCGAGGTCCAAGTCATCGAGCAGCGGCAGCAGCTGGGTGACCAGACTTGCCTTTGCATTCTCGATGGTTGCGGAACGCTCGCGCTCGGTGCGACGCCGGTAGTTAGCGTATTCAGCGCTGAGGCGTTGAAGGTCCTCGGTGCGCTCTGCCAACTCGTCCTCGAGGCTCTTGTCCTGGGACTCGGCCTGCGATTCAGCCTCAACACCAGCGAGTGCCTCGTCGATCTCAGCTTCTAGTTCCGGGTCGATGTCAGAAGGGACACCTTCGCCTTCAGCTGCGGCATCCTCGACAGCATCCGCGCGTGCATCTGCTTGTGCTTCCGCCGCGTCCTGGGCTTCCTGTTCAGCCTGGTTAGGGCTGATGTTTTCCGGATCGGTATTTTCAGGATTGCCAGGATCGTTCGGCATTGAATTTGAAGCCATGGGGCTTCACCTTGCCTTTCCTTTAATCAGGCGACATCCCCGTCAATTCAGAGCAATTAACGGGGTGTCACATGCGATTACTTGTTGTCCTGGTCCTTGTCAGCGTTGCCAGCGTTGTCAGCTTCGTCGTCTTCGACAACTTCAGCGTCAACAACATTGTCATCGCCTTCTGGAGCACCGTCTGCCTGGGTTGCGCCGGTGTTGGCCTCAGCCTCGTAGATTGCCTTGCCCATCTCCTGGGATTCGGTGGAGAGCTCCTCTACTGCGGACTTGATAGCCTCAAGATCGTCGCCCTTGAGCGCTTCATCGACCTTGTCTGCTGCAGCGGTGACCTTAGCCTTAACATCTTCGGAGACCTTGTCGGAGTTCTCGTCCATGAACTTGCGGGTCTGGTAGGCCATGGATTCCGCGTTGTTGCGGGTTTCCTGCTCCTCGCGACGCTTCTTGTCTTCTTCAGCGTGCTCCTCTGCGTCCTTGACCATGCGGTCAATGTCTTCCTGCGACAGCTTGGAACCATCCTGAATGGTGATGGTGTTTTCCTTGCCGGTGCCCTTGTCCTTCGCGGAAACGGAAACGATACCGTTTGCGTCGATGTCGAAGGTGACCTCAATCTGTGGCACGCCACGAGGTGCAGGTGCGATGCCGCCGAGCTCGAAGGAACCGAGCAGGGTGTTAGCAGAAGCCATTTCGCGCTCGCCCTGGAAGACCTGGATCTGGACCGAAGGCTGGCTGTCTTCAGCGGTGGTGAAGGTCTCGGAACGCTTGGTTGGAATGGTGGTGTTGCGCTCGATCAGCTTGGTCATCACACCACCCTTGGTCTCAATACCAAGCGACAGTGGGGTGACGTCGAGCAGGAGCACATCCTTGACCTCGCCGCGCAGAACGCCAGCCTGCAGAGCAGCGCCGACTGCAACAACCTCGTCAGGGTTCACGCCCTTGTTTGGCTCCTTGCCACCGGTGAGTTCCTTAACAGCATCGGTCACAGCTGGCATACGGGTCGAACCGCCGACCATGACAACGTGGTCAATCTCGGAGACGGAAAGGCCCGCGTCCTTGACTACCTGGTTGAATGGAGCCTTGGTGCGATCCAGCAGGTCAGAGGTGATCTTCTGGAACTCGGTGCGAGACAGGGTCTCATCCAGGAACAGTGGGTTCTTCTCAGAGTCAACGGTGATGTAAGGCAGGTTGATGGATGCCGACTGCGAAGAGGAGAGCTCAATCTTTGCCTTCTCAGCTGCCTCACGCAGGCGCTGAAGTGCCATCTTGTCCTTGGTCAGGTCAATGCCATTGGCAGACTTGAACTTCTCTACCAGCCAGTCAACGACGCGCTGATCCCAGTCATCGCCGCCGAGCTCGTTATCGCCAGCGGTTGCAAGAACCTCAACAACGCCGTCGCCGATTTCCAGCAGGGACACGTCGAAGGTGCCGCCACCAAGGTCGAACACGAGAATGGTCTGATCCTTGTCAGCCTTCTCCAGGCCGTAAGCAAGAGCTGCTGCGGTTGGCTCGTTGACAATACGCAGAACGTTCAGGCCTGCGATCTGGCCAGCTTCCTTCGTTGCCTGACGCTGTGCGTCCTCGAAGTAAGCAGGAACGGTAATAACTGCATCAGTAACTTCGTCGCCCAGGTAAGACTCAGCGTCGCGCTTCAGCTTCATCAGCGTACGAGCGGAGATTTCCTGTGCGGTGTACTTCTTGTCGTCGATCTCGACGTTCCAGTCAGTGCCCATGTGGCGCTTGACGGAGCGGATGGTGCGGTCAACGTTGGTAACTGCCTGGTTCTTTGCCGACTGGCCAACCAGGACTTCGCCGTTCTTTGCGAATGCAACAACGGATGGGGTGGTGCGGGAGCCCTCCGAGTTTGCGATAACTACTGGCTCACCGCCTTCAAGAACAGATACGACCGAGTTGGTGGTACCCAAGTCAATGCCTACTGCGCGTCCCATATGTGATTCCTCCTATTAAAGATGATGTTCATTCTTAAGTTGATCGGCTTCTACTCAACTTCTGAGAACACTCTAACACACCGTGTTCGCAACCTTGAGCATGAAGCACTCAACTCTTATAACGCAACCCACCCAAAGTTATTCCAACCCCACTCAACTTTAATTTTTTAGGCAGGTCAGAGCCATAAATTTATCTACCTGTGGACTCAATGTGAGTCTCAGTACGCGCCCAGAATGCCCTAAATCACCCGTTCAGTTTGACCCCACTGCCCCGCAGGCCACAGCGCCCAGCCCAGCGCGCGATTCCATCCACGTGCAATGCGTTGCCCTTCCTCGTCGAGCCAGCCCGGCTGGGAATGATGCAATAAATGCGCCACATCCAGCGCAGAAACACATTCATCCACGCTTTTCACCTGCCCATCCCCGGAGCGCAGCGTGGTGATCCGCCAAGCAACTGGTTCCAGTTCGACAGCATTCAGCCTCGTCCCCGGCACCGAGATTCTCCCGATCACCCAGGCAAGCGCCTCCGCGGCTGCCGTGGCGGTGAGATGGACCAGCGCCTCGTCGTAAAGCGAGCTTGACACGCTAAACCGCGCACCCGGCGCCATCATCGAGCCCACCTCGCGAAGGAAATCCCTTTCGCGTGGTGACATTAGCTCGCGCCCAATACTGACCAGGTCATCAGTTTCGGGGGTCTCGCCGGCCAGGACGAGACCAGCGATGTGCCCCACGAGCGATTGCGTCCGCATCATTGCGCGCAGCTCGTCCGCGGGTCGCAGCTGCGCCTCGGCAATGCCGAGCACCGGCGGCACGGAGGCATCGACATCGTATCCGCGCGCTTCGAGCTCGCTTATCGACGATTGCCTGCGCCGCACCGCGTCGATCGCCACGGGGACCTTGATCTCCATTCTCGGGGCTTGCAAGTTTTCGCCATCAATATTGCGCAGCGGACCGTTGCCGATCTGAAAAACCGTGGGTCCTTGATCCGCGAGGTCGGAAAATTCGACGAGGTGGACGGGTTTATAGGCCTCGTCGCGGTAAAACTGATACACCGCCGCAGCACGAGTTACCAGGCGGGCTAACGCATGGGCACTAGTGACATCTGCGCCGGTCACAGGCAGTCCTGCATCAGCGAGTGAATTGATCAGCGCTGCTACTGTCCCCGGCAGGTTCTCAGAAAACCGTTCGTTGGAGGGAGCAATCGTTGTTATGGCGGTGACCTGCATGAGTTCTATTTTGAACCATCTTGCGTCGTTACGCTGGCCAAACTCTGGCATGATAAGGAAGTGTGAATAAGAACGAAGACTTAAACGACTCGCTGACAGCGGCGGTTGAGGGCAAACGCGAGGAGACAGCTTCGCAGGTTACCCCAGCTGACGCGGCAGTTGAGCTGTCTGGAGAGGTGGTGGATCGCTCGTCGATCATCGCCTCCGACGCACGTACACTCGCTGGGTGGGCACTGCGCTTCATCATCGTGGCGGTAGCCGCATACCTATTGTGGCAGGGCTTGGGCTATATCTGGGTCGGTATTCTGCCCGCGATCTTGGCCCTGATTTTCGCCACGGTGCTGTGGCCGCCGGTGCGCTGGCTGCGCAATAAGAAGGTGCCGTCCGCGCTGGCCTCCCTGTTAGTTATTGTGGCGTTTTTCGGTATCATTTTTGCCATCTTCGCGGCTATGGCGCCGACGATTCGGACCCAGGCCCAGGACCTGTGGACTCAAGCCCAGGCCGGCATTGACCAGATCCTGCGGTGGTTAGAACAGGGACCGCTGGGGATTGACACCACGCAATTCGACTCGGTGCTGCAGGAAGTGCAGAACTTTGTCACCAACCAGGCATCCAACATTGCCTCGGGCGTGATGAGCGGTGTGTCCATCGCCTCCAGCGTCGTGCTGACCATCGTGTTGATGCTGGTTTTGGTGTTCTTCTTCCTGAAGGACGGGGATAAGTTCTTGCCGTGGGTGCGTCGCTACGCTGGTGCAAAGGCCGGCTTCCACATCACCGAAGTGTCGATGCGTTCCTGGAACACGCTCGCGGGCTTCATTCGCACTCAGGCGCTTGTCTCCTTCGTCGATGCCTTCTTTATCGGCCTGGGACTGGTCCTGCTGAACATCCCGCTGGCGTTCGCTCTGGCCGTGATCACGTTCTTCGCGGGCTTTATCCCCATTGTCGGTGCATTCACCGCCGGCGCGCTCGCCGTGATCATCGCGCTGGTCTCGCAGGGCTTCACCACGGCGGTGATTGTGCTCATTTTGATCATCGCGGTCCAGCAGATCGAGGGCAATATCTTGCAGCCGGTTCTGCAGTCCCGCGCGATGGGCCTGCACGCCGCAGTGGTCCTGCTTTCTGTCACCGTCGGCTCAACCCTATTTGGCATCGTGGGTGCCTTCCTCGCCGTCCCGGTTGCCGCGATCTTCGCCGTATGGTTCCGCTACCACGCCGAGATGGTCTCCTTGCGCTCCGGTGAGATCACCGCCGACGACATTCAGATTTCCACCCAGCAGGGCGAAACGATGTCCTCGCGCGAGACTTTCGAAGCCATACGTGATCATTTGAGAAAGATGGCCCGGAGGCAGTCAGATTCCGACACCGAACAGCCCTACGGCGCAACCAGCTTGAAGAAGTTGCGCGAGGGCGGGGACGCCGCGGAAGCGAACAAAAACTAGGCAACAACTTGGCAAGCATTTTTGGGTCAGAAGGTTTAGGGTGGGGGTCAGAAATGACTCCCACCTTTCTTTTCTTTCAGGAGTCAAGAATAGGAGCTAGGAAATGGCACATCTCATCGGTAAGACAATCGCGGTCATAGCTACCAATGGATTCGAGGACTCCGAGCTTGCCAGCCCCGTCGAAGCGGCCAAAGAGGTCGGCGCTGAAGTGAAAATCATCTCCACCGAAACAGGCACCATTCGCGGTAAGAACGACACCGAGGAATCCGTCGACCTGACCACCGCCGAGGCGAACCCAGCTGATTTCGATGCCCTCCTTTTGCCAGGAGGCACCGCAAACGCGGACCGCATCCGTATGGATGACGCCGCTGTAGATTTCGTTCGAGGCATCTTCGCTGCCGGCAAACCCACCGCCGTTATTTGCCACGGCGGGTGGATCCTCACCGACGCGGATGTCCTGCAGGGGCGCACGCTGACGTCCTATCGTTCCCTCAAGACTGATCTGACTAACGCCGGAGCCACCTGGGTCGACGAGGAAGTCCATGTTGATAATGGCCTCGTCTCCTCACGCACCCCGGCCGACCTTGAGGCGTTCAATGCCGCCCTCATCGAGGAATTTGCGAAGTAGCCTTTAAACAATCACAGCGAGCGCGTCGGCTAGGTCGTGGGCGGCGCGCTCAAGTGCGTTTGCCCACAAGCCGCCCGCGGTCTCATCTGCCGGGTCGGAGACATTCTTCAGCAGCGTGACCGGCACACCAAAGGTCTGCGCGGCAGCGACGACGGCATATCCCTCCATGTCAACGAGGTGGGCTTCTTTGCTTAACGACGACCGCAGCTGCGAATCCTTGACAAACGTGTCGCCTGTGGCCAGACGTGTCACGGGGAGCTTTCCGCTTGTCTCCAGATCCAACCACTTTGGATACACGTGCTCACTGATACCTGGCACTTCTTTTGCCGAGAAGTCATGTTTGGTCACGGCCTCGATCTCAAAGGTTCCCCAATGGTCGTCGACAAGCGAGCCTGCGGTGCCCACGTTAATGACACGCTCAGGCAGTGGACCTACCGCGAGTCTGCGTGTCACGGCGATCGCAGCTGGCACCGTACCTACTCCGGTGACTAGCACTTCGTAAGAGGTGGTGGCTCGGATGACGGCGGCCTCGGCGGGAACGGCGGAGACGATCAGCAATGACATGCCTCTTATTATGGCCCTTCGCCGCCCGGCGCAAGAAGGCACCCCACTGGTTGTAACTAGTTTCAGTGGGGTGCGGTGGATGGAGGGGTTAGAGGATGACGGACGATAGCGCCCCTAGCACGTGTAGCGGGAAGGTGAGGATAGCACCGAGCGTGTACAGCAGGACGGTCACCACGCCGCCAATGATTGCCAACATGATTCTTGCCTTTCCTAGTGTGATGTAGACAACAAAATTATAGCATTGTACTTATCGCAGATAAAGGTTTCTAGGATAAAAAGTTTCCTCAATCTTAAAAGTGACTGAATTCTTTCTTAGGACACAAAAATGCCCCACAGCCGAGGCTGTGAGACATCTAAGAAGTCCGAATTACTCAGCAGAGGAGCCCATCAGGGAACTCGCGACATCCCAGGAGGAGCCCAGTACAGAGCTAAAAGCGGAAGACGGGTAATAGCCTAAATCCGCCAGGCCAACGCCGATACCAAATGGAATGGTGATGATATTCCAGAGTGACCCCACTAGCACCTCGGAGCCCCAAACAAATTCACCTAATACGTCTGCAATCATTCTTGCCCCTCTGTTGGAATTGATCTAGCTGGATTTACCTACAAGACACAAAACTTCCCCGCAGCCGAAGCTACGGGGAAGTTTAAAGGGCCGAATTATGCTTCGGAAGAACCCTCAACGGTAGAAGCTGGAACGAGGTCAACAGAGGAGCTGTCGAAATCAAACGCAGAGGAAAGGGCGTTGAGCAGCTCGAGTGGAACGTTCACGAGGTCCACGATTGCATCGAGTACAGCCTGGACTACGTCAGTGATGATATCCATAATTTTCCCTTCAAAGAATTCTTAATAACACAGTTAACTCTAACTATTTTCTTTGTGAAAGCAATTAAAATTGAACATTTGACACGTTTAGTGATTCAAATAACAAATAGCTGACATTCTGCCTAATTTTTGATTAACACACAAAAGTGCCCCACCGCAAAAGCGGTAGGGCACCCGAAAGTCTCTTCTGATTTAAATCAGATTAGAGGACGTTGGAGGACAGCAGGGAGAGCTGCTGCAGTGGGTAGGTCAGAACGGTCCCAACGATGGAGAGGAGCTGGCCGAATACGTCGCCGATGATTTCAAGCATGATGAATGCCCTTCAGGTAGATAAACAATGTATGAACAAACGATAACAGTTCTGCGTCGGTTGCGCAACTTTTAAATTACTTACCGCCACCACGGGGCGAGCCCCAGCAACTGCATCACTTTAGATATCGGCCCCAGAAATCATTCGTTACCAAATTTATGAAATATTTTTTTATACCCCATCGAGCAGGGAAAACATGGAAGGTGCCCCACCGCCGAAGCGGTGGGGCACCATTAAAAGTCTCTTCTGATTTAGATCAGATTAGAGGACGTTGGAGGACAGCTCGGAAAGCTGAGCCAGTGGGTAGGTCAGGACGGTCTCAACGATGGAGAGGAGCTGGCCGAAAACTGCGGTGAGGATATCGATCATGATGATTGCCTTTCAGGTTGATGAACAATGCGAGACCCATGCTAGGTCCCCAAAACCTCAATCGCAAATGCTTTATGGAATTTTTTTCCTTATAAATTTCTCCTATGCCCCCAAATTAGGAGCCTGAAGTGTGCACTCGTTCCGTTACATGATCGTCCGTTTCCTGTGGTCCAGACGTTTTCTGCGCGCGACGGGCGCCAATTAAAGCAATAGAGAACCCAACCCCCATGATGACCACTCGAAGCACCCACATCGTGGTCTCCGACCATCCAAAGCCACCAAAAACTGCGGGAAGGTTGAGCACAATCAGTATTGTCCCCACGAACCCGCCCAACAAAAATGGGTTCAATCGAGAGACCGCCCAGGCCGCAATCGGCGCCGCAATCACACCTCCGATAAGGAGCGCCAAGATTATCATCACATTGTCTACGAGCTGATCCCACATGCTCACCACGAAGCCTGCGGTGCCACCAACGGAGACTAAGAACTCGGCCGCAGACACGGTTCCAACGATTTTACGTGGTTCAGACCTTCCCAGCGTCATCAACGCGGAGACAGTCACCGGTCCCCAGCCACCGCCTCCAGTAGACGATAAGAATCCACCCACGGCGCCTAAACCGAAGAGCACGGGCTTCGACGTGGGTGCGTCTGAAACGGTCTCCTTCGGCGCTCTGCCCCGCGAGAAGCGGATGACAAGGTGGAGGCCCAATGCCATCAAGATAATGCCCGTCAGTGGGCGTGCAGCCTCGACTGGGAGGTTGGAGAGCACAGTCGCACCGATAAACGACAAAATCATGCCGGGTATCCCCAGCATGATTGTGTGGTGCCAATTCACGTTTCCAAAACGCCAGTGGCTGATTCCCGACGCGAGCGTCGTTCCCAGTTGTGCAGCGTTGACGGCTGCCACCGCCTGCGCCGGGCCAAGGCCCGCGAGCGCAATCAGAATGGTTGTCGACGTGATGCCAAAGCCCATGCCCAGGCCGCCGTCAACAAGTTGCGCAGCGAAACCCGCCAGGGCGATGAGCAAAAACGTGATCACATCTACTTACTTTCTATGCGTAAGACTTCTTCCTTCGAATCTACTGGATCGGACTCATCGACAACATCACCGGAGCGTTGCTCGGCCTCGGAAGCGGCCTTCGAGTTCTGCCGTGCGCGTTTTACGCCGAGAACGGACAAGCCAGCACCAATGGCCAGGACAACCAGCTGGATGATCCACAGGTGGGTCACGCCGAGTGGTTCAAGCACCGTCGGAATATTCAGCAACACGATCAGGGTGCCCACGACACTGCCCAGCAGGATCGGGTTCATGCGAGTCACCAGCCAGGCTGCGATCGGTGCGGCAATCACACCACCGATGAGCAAGGCAATCACGGCAGCAAGGTTGGAGACTAGGTCGTCCCACAGGCCAAGAACGAAGCCAGCCGTCGCGGCCGCGGTGACAATAAACTCTGCGGTATTGACGGTACCGACGATGCGGCGTGGTTCACTACGGCCCGCTGCCAACAGTGTCGATGTGGTCACGGGACCCCACCCACCGCCACCGGTGGCATCCACGAATCCGCCAACAAGGCCTAGTCCGCCGAGGAATCTCTTCGAGTGCGGCTTGGCGTCAACCTTGCGCTGCGTGATTCCGCGGGAAAAGCGCAGCATGAGATTAATACCAATGACGACCAGGATCGCGGACATGATCGGGCGCGCGGCCTCGGTGGACATATTCGCTAAGACAGTCGCACCTGCGAAGGCACCGATACCACCGGGGATGCCGATAGCAGCAACTACTTTCCAATCAACGTTGCCGAATCGCCAGTGACTGACCCCGGAGACGAAGGTGGTTCCTAGTTCCGCGGCGTGCACCACTGCCGAGGCTTGCGCAGGACCTAGGCCTGCCAGCGCGATCAAGATGGTGGTCGATGTGACACCGAAGCCCATGCCCAGGCCACCGTCGACAAGCTGTGCCGCTAAGCCCGCAATCGCGATGAGGATGAGAGTTTTCATGTTTATGCTGTCTTTTCTGCTCCGACCAGGCTTCCGGCAAGTTCGCGGTAACGCTGGGCAACAATGGGGACTAGATCTTGAAGGAGTGGTGCCGAATGAGTCAGCACCACGCCGGTCTCGTCTTGAACTGTGCTGAATTTGTCCACGACGGCATCAAGTAGCGTGCCGTGGGTGACAAAAAGTGGGAGCACATGCATTCGCGAAGTGTTCGCCGCGATAGCGCGCAGACCTTCTAGGCCGCGCCCCTCCCCTTTTCCGGTTGCCGGAACAACAAAGACATCGTGTCCTGAAAGCTCGGCCAAATCTGCAGCCAAAGACTCAGTACCTTGTGCCGCTGCCTCGTCTGAGGTCCCTACTGGGTACAGCACAATCGTGGCCTCTTGAGGTGCATCAAGGCTCACCCGCCTGGCCAGAATCTCAGCCATGTCTTTGCCCTGGCCCAGCGTCTCCGCTAGGTAGAGGTCCATCCCAGATTCCTCGGCCGCCTCGGCTAATGCCGCAGGCACGTCGACCTTGGCGTGGTAGGCGTCGGTGAAAAGCAGCGGTACGACGACAGCTTCATCGTGTCCTTGTGCTGCGAGGATCGCAGCGGCCTGGCTGAGCGTCGGCGTGCTGAAATCCAAATGGGATTCAACCGCTTCCACATCAAGGCTGCGTGCGGCTGCCCGAGTGATAGCACGCACACCAACTTCCGCCTCTGGGTGGCGGGAGCCGTGTGACAGTGTGATTAACGCAGTCATGGTGGTCCTCAATGTGTACGTGGTAACGGTTGTTTGGTGGTTTAGCCCAGTCGCGTGCCGACGAGGCCCGCGGCCAGGGTATTACCCGATGATTGATCGATGAGCAGGAAGTTTCCTACCGCTCCTCGGGCCGCATAATCCTCAACAGGCAGGTCATTGGCCACCATGATGGTGACGTGAGCAATGTCGTTGAGGCCGAAGTTTTCTGGCTCCGAGACTGGATTTTCACCGTCGATATCAACGATGCGATCTACAGAAGCGACGCGCCCGCGGACAAGTGAGGTGCCGTAGCGGACCTTTACAGCCTGGCCCGGCGCGACCTTCTTTTCGGTAAGCCCAACCACGGTGCCGTAGAACTCGCGGACTGGCTCTGGGCGCGAACTCGCTGCCAGAAGATCACCGCGCACCAGATCGATGTCGTCGGCAAGCCGAAGTGCCACCGCATCGCCGGCGCGTGCCTCTTCGACCTCGCCGTCGGCGGTGTCGATATGCGTGACGGTGGTGGTGCGGCCCTCGGGCGCGGTGACCTCGTCGCCGACGCGGATCGAACCGGCCGTAACGGAGCCTGCGTAA
Source organism: Corynebacterium lubricantis DSM 45231 (assembly GCF_000379425.1). Taxonomy (GTDB): domain Bacteria; phylum Actinomycetota; class Actinomycetes; order Mycobacteriales; family Mycobacteriaceae; genus Corynebacterium; species Corynebacterium lubricantis. The sequence goes on along the minus strand of NZ_KB902183.1, from coordinate 97,836 downwards.
GCCCGGTAGTCGCTAGCGTGCTCACGCAGTACGTACTGGATAGGGAAACGGAAATCCAGCTCGAGCGCACGACCGGAGTTGACCGGAATCTCTTCCAGCAGCTCAAGGACAGTAGGACCCGTGTACCAATTCATGTGGGTGGAGCGTTCCACCACGTTGTCGCCCTTGAGGGCGGAAATTGGCACAACGTGTGGATCACTGATCTCCAGCGCATTTGCCTTGGCTAGGAACTGGTCGCGGATGGTATTAAAGACATCCTCGGAGTAATCCACCAAGTCGATCTTGTTCACCGCAAGGATGACTGTTTTCACTCCGAGGAGTGCTGCCACGTTGAGGTGGCGCACGGTCTGCTCGACCACGCCGTGGCGCGCATCGATCAAGAGCACGACGACCTGGGAAGTAGACATGCCCGTGACGGTATTGCGTGTGTACTGCACGTGACCTGGGGTATCAGCCAGGATGAAGGTGCGCTTGTCGGTGGCGAAGTAGCGGTACGCGACGTCGATGGTGATGCCCTGCTCGCGCTCGGCGCGCAGGCCGTCCACCAGCAAAGAAAGGTCCAGGCCCTCGAAGCCGCGGTCGGCGGAGGTCTGCTCCACGGACGCCAGCTGGTCGGCTAGTACGGACTTGGTGTCGTGCAGCAGGCGACCCACGAAGGTGGACTTGCCGTCGTCGACGGAGCCAGCGGTGCACAGGCGCAGCGTTTGGCGATGCGAGATCACATCTGTTGCGGTCTGGGTGATTGTCGGGGCGCTCATCAGAAGTAGCCCTCCTTCTTACGGTCTTCCATGGCGGATTCGGACAGGCGATCGTCGGCACGCGTTGCGCCGCGCTCGGTCAACGTTGAGGTAGCGATCTCCGCCAACACCGCATCGATGGTGGTGGCGTCGGACTCGACGGCGCCGGTGCAGCTCATGTCGCCGACGGTGCGGTAACGCACTTGCTTGACGACGATGTCCTCGCCATCCTTTGGGCCGCCCCACTCACCTGCGGTGAGCCACATGCCGTCGCGGTTGAATACCTCGCGCTCGTGGGCAAAGTAGATCTCCGGCAATGCGATGTTGCGTGCGCCGATGTACTCCCACACATCTGCCTCGGTCCAGTTGGAGATGGGGAAGACGCGGATGTTCTCGCCCGGCAGCTTCTCGCCGTTGTACAGGTTCCACAGCTCTGGGCGCTGACGGCGCGGATCCCAACCACCAAAGGAGTCGCGCACGGAGAAGACGCGTTCCTTGGCACGGGCGCGTTCTTCGTCGCGACGCGCACCGCCGAGCACGGCATCGTAGCCAGCCTCGGCGATGGTCTCCACGAGTGGGACTGTCTGCAGCGGGTTGCGGGTGCCGTCGGGGCGTTCCTGCAGGTCACCGCGGTCGATCCAGTCCTGGACGTGTGCGATGCGCAGGCGAACGCCGGTCTCCTCGACGAGGCGATCGCGGAACTCGATGACCTCCGGGAAGTTGTGGCCGGTGTCAACGTGCAGCAGCTCGATCGGCATTGCGGCCGGTGCGAATGCGCGACGTGCGAGCTCTAAAACGACACAGGAATCCTTGCCGCTGGAGAACAGCAAACCGATCTTGTCGAACTGTCCTGCTACCTCGCGCAGGATATGAATCGACTCGTTTTCCAAGTCCTTCAAGTGCGGCGACAATGCCGTAGTTGTTTGAGTGGTCATTATGAGTGCAACCCACATTCTGTCTTGTTCTGGCCCGCCCAACGGCCGGCACGGGGATCTTCGCCTTCAGCGACTGGCAAGGTGCAAGTTTCGCACCCAATCGAGGGGTAACCCTGCTTGGTCAGCGGGTGAATAATCAGGTCATTGTCCTCGATGAAACGCTCCGTATCTTCGAGCGACCAGGTAATAATCGGGGAAATTTTCAACCGCCCGGTCTGATCCAAGCTCAACGCCGGTGCCTGGGCACGGGTTGGACCATCGGCGCGACGCAGACCTGTAATCCAACCGACGTAGGGTGACAAGCTGACAGCCAACGGCTCCACCTTGCGCATCCGGCAGCACGCCGTGGAATTCTTCGCGTACAGGTTCAACCCGTATGTCTGGTCTTGTTCCTGCCTGCTGAGAATTGGTAGGGCGCGCACCAGTTGCTGCTCTGGGTACCTCGCCTCGACCTGGTCTGCCACCTCGATGGTCTCTTTAAAGTGGTAGCCAGTATCCAAAAAGAGGAAATCGGCGCGGGGCAGGTGGTCCTTCGCCAGCTCCGCGAGCACGGTGTTTTCCATGCTCAGTGTTACTGCCAAATCCCCCGGAGCGTGGGTGTTCGCCCAGTCCAAAATGTTCTCGGCGGTCTCGTCGTAAAGCTTTTCTGCGTACTTATCGACGAGTTCCTCGTTGATCCTTGCTGTCTCGCTACTCAGCGGCGCGGTGTTCTTCTGACCTTCCGGACTGATCTCCGGATCCCGGTAGTTCGCTGAACCGCCGAGCAAATTAACGCTGGTCATTGTGCCTCTCCTTTCGTAAGACTTCAGTGTATCCGTGCTTGGCCAATGATTCTTGGTAAGCCTGTTCGGTGGATTTCGCAGGTGCCGGTGCCTGTTCGGGGGCATCTTGCCCATAAAATTTCACTTCGAAAATCCGTAGACATTCATGGCATTTCCATGCGAAATCTGAGAGTTCATTTGGGTAGAGATCCTCACCCGCGCAATAGGGACAGTGGGTGGGATGATTCCGGTTTGGGTTCGGCTCCCTGCGAAAACTCACTTAATATCCTCTTCGTCAGCGCGCAGCAGCCACTCACCGAAGAGCTCGCCTTCGTTGCGCTTTTCTGTGTAGTTCTTCACCACGCGGGTGACATATGGAGTCAGCTCGGAAGAGAGCACCTTGTGTCCACGAATCTTGCGGCCGAAGTTTGCGCCCTCGCCGAGGGTGCCCCCGAGGTGGACCTGGAAGCCTTCAACTCGGTTGCCATCCTCGTCGGTGACGGTCTGTCCCTTCAGTCCGATGTCTGCCACCTGGGTGCGCGCACATGCGTTCGGGCAACCATTGAGCGCGATCGTGATCGGGGAATCCAGGTCGCCGAACTGCTCCTCGAGCTCGTCTGCAAGTTCAATGGCGCGCGACTTCGTGGTCACGTGTGCCAACTTGCAGTACTCCAGGCCAGTGCACGACAACAGGCCGCGGCGGAACTCGGACGGCTGGGAGAACAGGCCCATCTTGCGCAGGTCGTTGGTCAGCGGGGTGACCTTATCTTCTGGGATGTCCAGGAAGAGCAATTCCTTGAACGGGGTGAAGCGCAGACGGGTCAGACCATGGGACTCTGCCAGGTCTGCCACTGCGATCAGCTGCTCGCCGGACAGGTGGCCAAGAGTTGGTTTTACACCTAAGTAATAGTTGCCGTCGTTTTGCTCGTGCAGACCGATATGGTCGCGCGCGATCGGGTTGCGTTCTGGGTCCGGGCCGTCGGGCAGTTTGTAGCCCAAGTATTCGTCCTCGAGGATCTGGCGGAACTTCTCCACACCCCACTGGGCAACCAAGAACTTCAGGCGCGCGCGGTTACGCAGGCGACGGAAACCATAATCGCGGAAGATTCCCACGACCGAGTTCCACACCTCGGGCACCTCGTCGAGGGTGACGAAGACGCCGAGGGACTGTGCCAACATCGGGTTGGTGGACAGGCCACCGCCGACATACACCTGGAAGCCCGGGCCGAGCTCGGGGTGGACAACGCCCTGGAAGGCGACATCCTGGATCTCGTGGGTGACGTCCTGGCGGGAGTTACCTGAGATCGCCGTCTTGAACTTACGTGGCAGGTTCTGGTTCTCGTCGCGCAAGAGGTACTCGGACTTGATCTTTTCGATCGCCGGGGTGGCATCGATGATCTCGTCCTTGGCAACGCCGGCCACCGGCGAGCCTAGGATCACGCGAGGTACGTCGCCGCAGCCATCAAGGGTGTTCAGGCCGACAGAATCTAACTTGTCCCAGATCGCTGGGACGTTTTCGATTTCCACCCAGTGCATCTGGATGTTCTGACGGTCCGTCAAGTCAATGGTGGAACGTGCCCAGTCGCGCGAGATCTCGCCCACCGCGCGGGCCTGCTCAGTGGTCACGCGGCCGCCGTCGAAACGGATGCGCATCATGAAGTAGCGGTCTTGGAGCTCCGAGTTGTCCTTACCTGTGTGCTCGCCACCCAGGTTCTGCTTGCGCTGGGTGTACATTCCGATCCACTTGAAGCGAGGCGCCAGATCATCTGCCGGGATCGAGTCGAAGCCCTGCTTGGAGTAAATGTCGATCACACGCTGCTTGACCTGCAGCATGGGTTCTTCCTGCTTCACAATCTCTTCGTGGTTCAGCGGTGAGTCGCCGTCGATCTTCCACTGGCCTTCTGGCTTCTTCGCGCGTGGCTTCTTCGTAGTGGTGGTAGGGGCTGTCATCTCAGGCTCCTTAGCGATGCTTGGGGTTCGGTGCTCAAGCACCACAGTTTTGGACGTGTTATGAACTGCTTGGTCTATTTTTCTTCCAACCCGGAAGGTTCTTGCAGAACACTAACCGTACAAATCGGTCTAGTGCAATAGGTCTAAAAATATTCATAGCTATTTACGTACTTTGAACTGGGCTTACATGCATGAATGTAATACATCTTCACCTAATGGAATGAATTTAATCCAGGGCAAATACTTTGCATTCTCTAGAATCAATGCTATTAATTTAGACCAAGTTGTCTAGCAATTGTTTCCCCTTCATACCGAAAGGACGCCCACATGAGTTTGCGCGTTGCAGTTATTGGAGCCGGCCCCGCTGGTATTTATGCTTCAGATCTTCTGATCCGCCACGAAGAACACGACATCTACGTTGACCTTTTCGAGCAGATGCCCGCCCCCTTCGGCCTCATCCGCTACGGCGTTGCCCCTGACCACCCGCGCATCAAGGGCATTGTCAAGAGCCTTCACAATGTGTTGGACAAGCCCCGCCTGCGCCTGATCGGCAACACCACCGTCGGTCGTGACATCACCATCGATGAGCTGCGCGAATACTACGACGCCATCGTCATCTCTACCGGCGCCGTGCGCGATAAGGCCCTGACCATCCCCGGCGGCGAGCACTCCATCGGTGCCGGCGAATTCGTCGGTTTCTACGACGGCAACCCTCGCTTTGACCGCGACTGGGATCTCTCGGCTCGTCAGGTCGCTGTCATCGGCGTAGGCAACGTCGGCCTTGACATCGCGCGCATCCTGGCCAAGACCGGCGACGAACTCCTGGTCACCGAGATCCCCGACAACGTCTACGACTCCCTGGCAAAGAACCAGGCCGAGGAGGTCCATATGTTCGGCCGCCGCGGCCCCGCGCAGGCAAAGTTCACGCCGAAGGAACTCAAGGAGCTCGACCTTTCCGACACCATCAACGTCGTCGTCGACCCCGAAGACATCGACTACGACGATCAGTCCGTCGAGGCGCGCCGTTCCAACAAGTCCACCGACCTCAACTGCCAGGTCATCGAGCAGTACGCCATCCGCGAGCCCAAGGACGCACCCCACAACCTGCACATTCACTTCTTCGAGGAGCCCGTCGAGGTGCTCACGGACAACGGCCAGGTTGTTGGCCTGAAGACTGAACGCCAGGAATACGACGGCGAGGGCAATGTCGTGGGCACCGGCAAGTTCACCGAGTGGCCAGTCCAGGCTGTCTACCACGCCATCGGCTACCGCTCCGAGCCGGTCGCGGGTGTCCCCTTCGACTTCGACAAGAATGTCATCCCGAACGACGGCGGCCACGTGACCGGCGCCGACGGACTCTATGCCACGGGTTGGATCAAGCGCGGCCCGATCGGCCTGATCGGCAACACCAAGTCCGATGCCAAAGAAACAACGGACATGCTTATCGACGATGCCCTGGCCGGCCGCCTCACCCCACGCAAGCATGAAGATCCCGGCGCGATCATCGAACTACTGGAGTCCCGCGAGATTCCCTACACCACCTGGGAGGGTTGGTACCGCCTCGACGGTGCCGAGCGCGCCGCCGGCGAGGGCTGCGAGATCTACGGCCGCGAGCGCAAGAAGATCGTCGAGTGGGAGGAGATGATCTCCCACGCTCGCGCGGTGCCGGTGGTTTCTTAATTTTCCGGGCGGGCGGGTTTAACCACATCGAGTATCAAAACTGTAACGATTTCCCGCCCCAAAATGCATAATTTCTCAACTATGGCACCGTAGGAACTACTACTTTCCCTACAAAAACTGCCCGGGAATTCACCCCATGCTTCAGTTGAGCGGGCAAGATTCGGAGCGGCCCGACGCGCAAGGCGCTCCCACCATGGTTGTGTTGGATAACTCAGGCTGAATGAGTGAAAACGATGCAGGTGGACAAACCCGCATTGACGCGGCCAAACAAGCAGCCACGACACTGATTGAGGACATCTCCGATTCCACGGACCTCGGATTCACCTACTACGGTGGCAACACCAGCGAAGACATGGCCGCTTACGAACGTGGCTGCCAGGACGTTTCTGTCGTACGCGGACCAGAACGCGGCAACTCGGAAGAATTGACCACCGCCATTGCTGCACTCGAACCAGGTGGCTTCACCCCGATCGGCAAAGCCCTCATTGATTCGGCAGACGAGCTTCCCGAAGGCGACAACATCGTGCTGGTCTCCGACGGGCTAGCAAATTGCACCCCACCGGATATCTGCGAAGTTGCCACCGACCTGTCGGATTCCGGTGTGAATCTGGTCATCAACGCCATCGGCTTCAATGTTGACCTGCAAGCCCGCAGTGAACTTGAGTGCATCGCCGAATCAGGTGGTGGCATCTACGCTGATGCGTCTGATGCTGACTCACTCATTGATGCCTTGAAGCGGGCCACGACTCGCCAGTACGTCGCATATGACTCCGCGGTACAAGACATCCAAGGTAGTGAAGCCATCGATGCTGCGCCGGAGGTCCCGCGGAACGTCTCTGAATTCAGCACGAAGATTCCGCCTGCTGCAGATCCTCACGATTCGGGTTCCGGTGGCACGTCTCTCTACTGGCGGATCCCTGTAGAAAAAGGAGAATCCCTTTCCATCGCTTCGAACACAGTCGTTGAGCCCACGGTAGTCACCTACGATCCAGGAACCCTCTATCTCACGCCACGACTACACGAAAATGCAGACTCGCAAACACCGTCTGGCAACCGCTGCAGCACTTACATCGACAGCCTCGGTGAGAATAACTTCCGCGGAATTCAAAGCGTATCCCTAGTTTCGGAGAAAATCGGCACCCCTAATTGCGATACCTCCGAAGTAATCCTTGAGATTGAACGACGGGGAGACTACCGCGACGGGGCCGACTTGTTAAGCGAGATCACCATTCGACGTTTCGGCGAAGTCGATCAATCAACTGTTACTCCTGCCGCCCAAGAGACAGAACTTGGCACGCCAGTAAGTGCAGAGGAGGAAGCAGAACCAATCACCCCTGGCACGTGGTTTATTGATGCGACTCCTTTAGATCTTGCAGGGCAGAACGTGACCACGAATATTGTTCCTGGTGAAACGCACTTTTATTCCGTTCCCATCGGTTACGGGCAAATGCTCCAGGGAGGCATTCGGGCAACTCTCAACCAAGCCGAGGAACAGGGTAACTCTGCCTTGGGAGATGCTTTAGTTCTCGACGCTTTCAACCCTGGTCGCGCGAGCGTGCCCCTCACGAATCGTTATCCTTCTGCGCGAGTCTCAGAGACATTCGACCCCTTCGCCTACAAAGCGCCCATTAGCCACGGCAACTTGTCCAGCACTGGGCTTGAATCAGCGTGGCTAGGCGGCACCCACTACCTCGCAGTCACCTATGCCCCCTTCAACGAAACCGAAGATGTCTCCGCGGAAGATCAGCTTCTCACCCTCGAGTACGAACTCGCGAACGCAGCCGCCGGAGAAGAAGTCGATCCCCCAGTATTCGCAGCATTAGGTGGTGGTGCCGCGGACGCCACTGCTGAAACCACACCACAACCAGTTGACTCCACCACGCTCGAAGCAGCCGGAACCGAAGAATCCAATAATGGGCTGAGCTATGCACTGGGTGGACTGGGAGTGGTCGTTCTTCTCGGCATTATCGCCGCAATCATCTTTATCAGCCGCAAGTACAATGGAAATCAATGGACCAGACCTCGTGGTCGATTCCAGTATCGACCGCGTTGAGAATTTAGCTGACAAATCAACATTTGACCTGCGCAAATGCATGAGCTGGAAAAACGTGGTCGATACTGCCCCGACGTGGAATTTGCTAAGAACAAGTGACCCGCAGCACCGGGCTATCAAGTACTTAGAAAAACTTCTACAATGGGCTAGCTTTTGATAATTTCAATGTAAAGGCCTCACCCATGGACCTTCTAAGAATCCTTGTGTCCCGCTCGAAACCCTATGCGGGATACGTCCTAGCGGTGGTAGTGCTCCAAGCCATCACCACCGCTGCCACACTCTATCTACCGTCACTGAACGCAGACATCATTGATCAAGGTGTCTCCCAAGGCGACATCGACCACATCTGGAGCGTCGGGCGCGTTATGCTCGGCGTCGCGTTTATCCAGGTCATCTCCGCAATCGCCGCTGTGTGGTTCGGTTCTCGTACAGCGATGGGCCTTGGCCGCGATGTGCGTAAGCAGGTTTACCGGAAGGTCACCGCGTTCTCTGCCGAGGACATGGCAAAATTCGGTTCGGCCACCTTGATCACACGCAGCACAAATGACGTGCAGCAAATCCAGATGGTCTACATGATGATCCTGAACTTCATGGTCAGCGTGCCCATCATGTGTATCGGTGGCATCATTATGGCGCAGCGCGAAGACCCAGGTATGTCCTGGCTCGTCTGGGTTTCTGTGGTTGTGCTCGCTGTTGTGATCGGGGTGTTGATCTTCCGGTTGATGCCGCTGTTCACATCGATGCAGGACAAGATTGACAACATCAACGGCACCCTGCGCGAGCAGCTCGCCGGCATCCGTGTGATTCGCGCGTTCGGCCGTGAGCGCTTCGAGAAAGATCGCTTCACCGAATCAAACAAGGATCTGACTGATGTTTCTCTGCGCATCGGTTACCTGTTTGTGCTCATGACACCGCTGATCACTCTCGTCCTCAATGGCGCTACTGCCGCCGTGCTGTGGTTTGGCGGCGAACGCGTCGATCAGGGCTTGGTCCAGGTCGGCTCGCTCACGGCATTCCTGCAGTACCTGCTGCAGATTCTGGTCTCGGTTATGATGGGTACCTTCATGGCCATGATGCTGCCTCGAGCAATCATCTGTGCGCGCCGTGTCGCCGAAGTGCTCAATCACGAGCCCTCCATCATCGAGCCCACCGAACCAGCTGTCCTCGGCGCACCTCGCGGCGAGGTCGAATTCAAGGGTGTCAGCTTTAGCTACCCAGGCGCCGACGAACCCGTGCTCAAGGACATCTCGTTTAAGGCACACCCCGGCACGACCACGGCGATCATCGGATCGACGGGTTCGGGCAAGACAACGCTGATTTCACTGATTCCGCGCCTGTACGCGCCGACAAGCGGCGAGGTGCTTATCGACGACACCAACGTCTCCGACATCGCCCGCAAGGACCTGGTCCAACGTGTTTCCTTGGTCCCGCAAAAGCCGTATCTATTCTCGGGCACGGTGGCCTCGAACCTGCGTATGGCGAATCCCGACGCTACCGACGAGGAGCTCTGGCACGCGCTCAACATCGCTCAGGCGAAGTTCGTCGACGATCTGGACATGCCTATTGCCCAGGGCGGTACGAACGTCTCCGGCGGGCAGCGCCAGCGTTTGTCCATTGCGCGCACGATCGTTGCTCAGCCGAAGATTTACCTTTTCGACGATTCTTTCTCCGCGCTCGACGTGATTACTGATCAGTTGGTCCGGGAGGCGATGAAATCGTCGATAAGCGATGCAACGATGATCATTGTGGCGCAGCGCGTGTCCTCGATCATGGACGCGGATCAAATCATTGTGTTTGATAACGGTCTAGTTGTTGGCCAGGGCACCCACAATGAACTCCTTGAAAACAACACAACCTACCGTGAGATCGTAGAAAGCCAGGTGGCCCACAATGAGTGATCTGACTGATGAACAGCTCGCTGAGCTGGAATCACAGACTGCTGGCGACGAATGGTCGGGCTCGGCGCCTCGTCAGGCGAAGGAATTCTGGCCGTCGGCGAAGCGCCTGTTTGGCTTGCTTGGCGAGCACAAGGGGAAAATGGTTGCGGTCATGATCTTCAACGTCGCCGCCGTTGTGCTCAACGTGTGGGCACCGAAGGTTCTTGGCCAGGCCATGGACGTGATCTACTCGGGTGCCATCTCGAAGCAACTTCCCGCGGGGATGTCTAAGGAACAGGTCATCGAGGGCCTGCGCGCCGATGGGCAGAACACCTTCGCTGACATGGCTTCGGCGATGGATCTGACTCCGGGTGTGGGCATCGACTTCCCGCAGCTTGCTCGGATGATCGTGTTCGTGCTGGCGCTGTACCTATTTTCCAGTGCGTTTACGCTCTGGCAGGGCCGGATTCTCAACCGCATGACCATGGCCGTGGTGTTTAAGCTGCGTGAGCGCGTCGAGGCGAAGATCCACTCGCTGCCTCTGTCGTACTTTGATACCCGCCAGCGCGGCGATCTGCTTTCGCGCACTACTAACGACATGGATAACGTGCAGCAGGCACTGCAGCAGGCCGTTGCGCAGTTGCTCTATTCTGTCTTCTTGATCATCGGAATTACCGTAATGATGTTCTCCATTTCCGTGCAGCTCGCGTTGCTGGCACTTCTGGCTATCCCGCTGACCGGTGTGGTGATTGGCATTATCGGTTCGCGCTCGCAGAAGCAGTTCACCGTCCAGTGGAAGGCGACCGGTGAGCTCAACGGTCATACCGAGGAAACCTTCTCGGGCCACAACCTGGTGCAGATCTTCGGCCGGACCGAGGCCATGCACGAAGAGTTTGACCGACGCAATGAGAACCTCTTCTCCTCTGCCTCGATGGCGCAGTTCCTCTCCGGCATGATGATGCCGATCATGCAGTTCATCTCCTACCTGTCGTACGTGGCCATTGCGGTGTTCGGCGGGCTCAAGGTTGCCAACGGTTCCCTGACGCTTGGCGACGCCACCGCCTTCATCCAGTACTCCCGCGAGTTCAACCAGCCGCTTGGTCAGCTCGGCGGCATGGCGCAGATGGTGCAGTCCGGTGTCGCTTCCGCTGAGCGAGTCTTTGAGTTCCTCGACGCCGACGACCAGAGCCTAGAGACCGAGAAGGTTTCTTTCGACGGCCGCGCTACTGGCCTGGTCGAATTCGACCACGTGAACTTCTCCTACACCGATGAGCCGTTGATCCAGGACCTGAATCTGCGCGTTGAACCTGGTCAGACGGCTGCGATCGTGGGTCCGACCGGTGCGGGTAAGACGACACTCGTCAACTTGATCATGCGCTTCTACGACATCGATTCGGGCCAGATCCGCATCGATGGGATTGATACGAAGGATCTCACCCGTGCCGAGCTGCGTTCTCAGATCGGCATGGTGCTCCAGGATGCTGTGCTGTTTAAGGGCACCATCATGGACAACATCCGCTACGGACGCCTCGACGCCACCGATGAGGAGGTCATCCAGGCGGCGAAGGCTACCTACGTGGATCGCTTCGTGCACACCCTGCCCGACGGCTACCACACCGAGATCGACCAGGACGGCGGTTCCATTTCCGCAGGTGAACGCCAGCTGATCACCATTGCGCGTGCGTTTTTGGCTCAGCCCGCCCTGCTCATTCTGGACGAGGCCACCAGCTCCGTGGATACCCGCACCGAGGTGCTCGTCCAGGAGGCCATGGGTGCTCTGCGCACGAACCGCACAAGCTTCGTCATCGCACACCGCTTATCGACGATTCGCGACGCCGACCTCATCCTGGTCATGGAAAACGGCCAGATCGTCGAACAGGGCACGCACGAGGAACTTATCGCAATGGAAGGTGCTTACTGGCGTCTGAACCAGACGCAGTTCGCCGAAGGCGAGTAGTTTCCCTATTTTTCAGCAAGCGCCAGCATCAGTTCCACGAACTGGTCTGGCGCTTCGCCGTGGAAGTTGTGGCTGGTGTCGGCTTCGACGAACTCGGCCCCCGGCATGGCTGCCTTCGCGCGGGCAGCTTCTTCGTTGCTTGCCGCTGCTTGGAGAATCCCGTCTTCGCCGACCACTTCCTTCGCGTGGACATAGGTGATGGGTGTTTCGATCGCTTGAAGAGTTGTGTCTAAGTCCACACCGTTATTCCAGGTCCCATCGTAGAAAGCCTCGCCGAAATAGGGGTCATAGGTCATGCTCCACCTAGCCATTTCCGCCATGGTGCCGGGCATATAAAAAAGGTTGATGGGCTGATCGGGGTGCTTCTCGTGATATTTCAAACCATCGTTAATAATGTTCTTCGCTCCGTCGCCGAAGAACATCCACATGCGTTGGTGCTGCCAGTAGTAGGCGGGCCAGTCCTTTTCGCCCTCGGCATTAAAATTATGGGCCGAAGTGGCCAGATCCTGCCAGTTCCAGGTTTCCTTGGCCCGCGGAAGCTCGGTGGCAAAGAAGGGCGGATCCTCGAAAAGAACTCCCGAGACCAGGTCTGGGTGGGTGGCTGCCAAGCTCGCGGCGATGAGGCCTCCGGAGGAGTGCCCAGAAACATAGGCCGGCTCACCGATGACCTGTGACGTAAAGGAAGAAACCACCTCCGCCATTTCCGGTGCCGTGTACTGGCCCGGCATCCGATCGGATCCGCCGTGGCCTGGCACATCAACGGCATAGACGTGGAAGTTCTTTCCCAAATCACCGAGTACTTTGTGGTAGCTGCGCCATGTGCTGCCCTGCCCGTGAATGAGCAGCAACGGGGGCTTTCCTTCTCCGTCCGAGTTTTCGCCGTAGGTGAGTTTTACGCCGTCAATGGTGGCCTGCTGCTCGCCAAAACCGGCCCGCTCCACGCGCTGATCAAGCCGTGAATTCCACGTGACATTGCGCCACACGTACCACCCGCCGACACCTACCGCGGCGACGGCAAGCACACTGACGACGGATAAAACTCCCACCAAAATCTTCTTGCCAGTTCTCACGATAACCCCTTATTTAATACGGTTGTATGATATAAACTTTAGCATGCCAGCCATCATCGATCACGACCAAAGACGCAACGAGCTCGCACGCGCTGCGCTCGAACTGGCCGCGCACCACGGACTCGAAGGGGTAACTATCCGGCGCGTCGCCACCGCCACCGGGTATTCGCCGGGCACGGTGCAGCACTACTTCCCCACCCGCGCCGACCTCATCGGCCGCACCCTCGAGCTCCTGGGCAGCAAGCAGCGCGAGCAATTCCTCAGCGTGGACCAAACACTTGAACCACGCGCACTGATCCTCGCGGTCGTGCGCGCGTACATGCCCACCAACGCAGAGGAGCGCACTATTGCCGGCGGCGGGGCGGCGTTCTATTTGGCATCGCTTTACGACGAGGCCCTTCGTCGTCAAGTGTCTTTAGGCCCTGCGGCCCTGATCTCCGTGATCACCCGAATCCTTGAGGGGGCTGCCCGCGACGGCGCGCTTGCCGAGGGTGTCGAGCCCTCCCACGAGGCCTCTATTCTGTGGGGATTCTTCGACCCCTCTCCTGTCTTGGCCGGCTACCGCACGGCAGAAGAAACTCTCGCGACCGTGGAGTATTACCTCGACAGAATCTTCTCATAATTACAGGTCACAGGCCCACTGAATAGAAGAGACCCTAAATGTCTAACCTACCGTTTAGGCTGTAGGGGACAAACTTCAGGCGCACGCGAAAGGAACTGCGAATGACCACCGTCTTGGGCTGGATTGGCATCATCTTATCTATCCCCGTGTGGGCCTATTTCCTCTACCGCGCTGTCGGTGTTGTGCGCTTCGTCGCTTCGGGTGGCCCGACCCTGGGCGAGCGCACTGACCATCTGGGCCAGCGCTTGTGGCGGGTCATTGCCGAGGTATTTGGACACTCCCACTTTAAGGGGAAACCACTGGTCAATGCCGCGCACTGGATTGTGATGGTGGGCTTCCTCTTTGGCGTGGTGGTGTGGTTCGAGGCCTATATTCAGACCTTTAACCCTGCCGGTGGTTGGCCTTTCCTATCTGAGTGGCCGGTTTATCACTTCGTTGAGGAGGTCCTCGCGGTGGGCACCGTTGTGGGCATTCTGTTCCTCATCGGCGTGCGTCTTAAGTTGGGCGATTCGGAGCGCGGCAGTCGCTTTTATAACTCGCAGATGGGTGCAGGGCGCGTCATCGAGGCCATCGTATTCATCGAGGGCTTCGGCATGCTCATGGTCAAGGCCGGCAAAATTGCTACCTACGGAGGCGGCTCTCTGTGGGCGGATTTCCTCTCCATTCACATTGCCAAGCTGCTGCCCGCCTCCGAGGTGATGGTCAGCTCGTTTGCCCTGATCAAGCTGCTTGGTGGCATGGCTTTCTTGGTTCTGGTTGCCAGAAACTTGAACTGGGGCGTGGCCTGGCACCGCTTCACTGCGTTCTTCAATATCTTCCTCCAGCGCAACCCTTCCGGGGAAAAGGCGCTGGGCAAGGTGCTTACGCCCGATCTGGAAAATGCTGAGGACGTCGAGGAAGCTGTCGCACCCGGTAGCTGGAAGATGCTGTTGGATTCCACTGCGTGTACAGAGTGCGGGCGCTGCCAGGAGCTCTGCCCCGCGTGGAATACCGGCAAGCCACTGAGCCCCAAAAAGCTGATGATGGATATCCGCGATTCGGCGCTGGATTCCTACGACTCCCACGCCGGGGTCGACGTACTCGCCCTGGCCAATGAAATCGACCCGGACGTTCTTTGGTCGTGCACCAACTGCGGTGCCTGCGTGGATCAGTGCCCTACCGATATCGAGCACCTCGACCATGTCACGGACCTGCGTCGCTTCAAGGTGCTCGCCGAGTCCGAGTTCCCGTCCGAGCTGACCAGCCTGTTCAAGAATATTGAAACCAAGGGCAACCCGTGGGGTCGCAACAATTCCGAGCGCGCCAGCTGGGTCGACGAGGCCCGTCGCGACGGGCTTGAGGTGCCGGTTGTCGGCGAGGACCTCCAGGATTTCTCAGATACCGAGTACCTATTCTGGGTTGGTTGCGCAGGCGCCTACGACGATGCTGGCAAGCGCACGACCCGCGCAGTCGTCGACCTGCTCGAGACCGCCGGTGTGAAGTACGGCGTGCTCTCCACGGGTGAGTCGTGCACCGGTGATCCCGCTCGCCGCGCCGGCAACGAGTACCTGTTCCAGATGCAGGCCACCAAGAACGTGGACACGCTCAATGAAGTTTTCGAAGGTGTTCCTGAAGGCCAGCGCAAGATCATCACCACCTGCCCGCACTGCTTCAACACCATCCGCAACGAGTACCCGGACTTCGACGGACACTTCGATGTCTTCCACCACACACAGCTGCTCAACCGCCTGGTCCGGGACAAGCGCGTTGTCCCTGTTCCGCGTGGCCCGGAGAATCGCAAGCCGATCACCTATCACGACCCGTGCTTCCTCGGTCGCCACAACAAGGTCTTCGATCCACCCCGCGAGCTCCTCGAGTCCACCGGTGTTCAGCTCACCGAGATGGACAACAACCGCGACGAGGCCTTCTGCTGCGGTGCCGGCGGCGCCCGCATGTTTATGGAGGAAAACATCGGCCAGCGCGTCAACGAGTTCCGCACCGAGCAAGCACTGAGCACAGGCGCCGAGGAAATCGCCACCGGCTGCCCGTTCTGCAACAACATGTTTGGTGGTGGCGTGAAGGCTCTCAATTCGGATACCAAGGTCAAGGACGTTGCGGTCATGCTCCGTGATTCCGTGCTTGTCGACGGCGCCCTTCCGTCCCCTGCAGAAAAAGCCTTCGTCAGCCCATCGCGCGCAACGCTAACCTTGACTCCGCGCAAGAAGAAGCCGCTTCACGACGACGCTCCCGCCTCGACTTCGCAGGCCACGCCTAGTGCGCCTAGTGCGTCTAGCGTGCCTAGCGTGCCTAGCGTGCCGGCGACACCAAGCGTTCCTGGTGTTCCGGCAGCGCCTGTCGAGCCTATGGTTCCTTCCGCGTCGGCGGTTCCCGCTGCGCCTGCAGTGCCTTCTGCACCAAGAGTTCCTGCGGCGACACCACCAGCGCCTCGCACCCCTGCCCCAGCTGCCCCGAATGCTCCCGCCGCAGCACCTTCCACACCGAGTGTCCCCGCGGCACCTTCCGCTCCCGCTACGCCGAGCGCTTCCGGTGCGCCAACCCCGCCTGCACCACCAGCATCGTCAAACATCCCAGCAGCTCCCGCCGCACCAAGCACACCAAATGTTCCTGCAGCGCCAAGCGCTCCCGCTGCGCCTTCCGCATCGGCGGTACCTGCAGCGCCTTCTGCACCGGGCATCCCAGCAGCTCCCGCTGCGCCGAGTGCAGCTACTCCACCGGCGCCTCCAGCACCAAGCGCACCTAGTGTTCCCGCAGCACCAACTCCGCCAACTCCGCCTGCGCCACCTGCGCCGGCCGAAGAGGATCAAGACGACGAAGGCTAAAAAGGTGCACTTTGCCAGATATCACCATTAAATGACCTGGGCTTTTAGTTTTCGTCCGACGTTAGGTCCGCCAGCCCCGAACCTAATGCACTGCGAAATATAAAAACCCAGGTCGCTGTGAGAGAAGTCTTGCGTAGTGCACCTCGTGGGTCCGACCCAAGCAACCAAGCGACCCCAGCAACCGAGGAAATCCCCGGGCGGAGCAAAACCACAGCGAAACCGAATCGAACGTGAACGGATTCCAGACGGACCTCGAAACCGCACAAGCAAAATACGAGATACTCGGCGCTATAATCAAAACTGTGAGTCGACCTTTCCGCCCCAGCAACCCGAACATGCGCCTAAGTGATAACGAGCGCGCCGATGCCATGTCCGCGCTTGGTCGTGCTTTGGCCGAAGGTCGTTTAAGCATGGTGGAATATGACGACCGCCTCACCGAAGTCATGAAGGCTGACACTCGCGGCGATCTCGTCCCATTGTTTAAAGACATTCCCCAAACCCCGGCGGCGGGAAACTCCACCGAAGTAGCAATGTATTCCGCAAATGAGGTCGCGGAAACTCACAAGCGCGGACAAAAAACGCGCGCCGGTGTCATGGGCTTGTCCACGGTGGGTTCGTTTGCCGCCATGTTTATCGGCTTGGCTGCAGGTCTAGGCGGCGTGAGTGCAATTGCGCTGCTGATCATTCCGACCGTGTTTATCCTGCTCTACGTCATGAAGGTGGGGCCGGATTCGTGGTATGTGCCTAGTCCTCGCCAGTTGGAACGTCAACGCTTCCGCGAAATCCAGTCGGCGCAGGCCCTGGAAACAGCCCAACGCAAAGCAGAGCGCAAGGAACAAATCGAGCAGATCACCGGTGACGCAATGGGAATTGCACAGCGTGCCCTAGATAAATTCAAAGACTCCGGCACCGACAAGTCCAAGTAACCCCTATTTCCCCAGATAACTCATCAGTCTCACTCTCTTCATCACATAAAGTCACATTAGGTAGTAAACGCCGAACGAAAGTGGCAGAATTACCGCCATGAGTAAGTCGGATGAGAAGACCCAAGAGCCACAAGAGCAGCCCACGCAGGAAAAGCCTGTCGAAAAGAAGGCGGCGGCGCCTCGTCGTAAAGCGCGCCGTGTCTTCGCGGAATCCGACAAGCTGCACGGTGTCGCCTACGATATCCGCGGCGAGGTCACGGCCGAGGCTGAACGCATGGAGCTCGATGGACACACCATCCTCAAGCTCAACACTGGCAACCCAGCAGTCTTCGGGTTCGACGCGCCTGACGTAATCATGCGCGACATGATCGCAAACCTGCCTACCTCTCAGGGGTACTCTACGTCGAAGGGCATCATCCCTGCGCGCCGTGCGGTGGTCACCCGATACGAACTTGTCGAAGATTTCCCACGCTTCGACATCGATGACGTGTATCTGGGCAATGGCGTCTCCGAATTGATCTCCATGGTCACCCAGGCGCTGCTGAACAACGGCGACGAAGTGCTCATTCCTTCGCCAGACTACCCGCTGTGGACAGCGTCGGTCTCCCTGGCTGGTGGCACCCCGGTGCACTACCTAGCCGATGAGGACAACGACTGGAACCCGTCGTTGGAAGATATCCGCGCAAAGGTCACCGATAAAACCAAGGCCATTGTGGTGATCAACCCGAACAACCCAACGGGTGCGGTGTATTCGCGCGAGATCCTCGAGGGCATTGCTGATATCGCTCGCGAGAACGATTTGATGATCCTCGCCGACGAAATCTATGACCGGATTTTGTACGACGATGCGAAGCACATCTCCATGGCTGAGGTCGCACCGGATGTTTTCACTGTGACGTTCAATGGCCTGTCCAAGGCATACCGCGTGGCTGGCTACCGTGCTGGTTGGCTCGTTCTCACGGGGCCGAAGGAGTACGCAAAGGGCTTCATCGAAGGCCTCGAACTGCTGGCCGGCACTCGCCTGTGCGCTAACGTGCCTGGTCAACACGCTATTCAGGTGGCTTTGGGCGGACACCAGTCCATCTACGAGCTCACTGCCGAGGGCGGGCGTTTGCACAAGCAGCGCGATATCGCCGTGGAAAAGCTCAACCAGATCCCGGGTGTTTCCGTGGTCAAGCCGATGGGCGCTATGTACGCGTTCCCGAAGCTGGACCCCAATGTCCACGAGATCCACGACGATACCAAACTCATGCTGGACATTCTGCGCGCCGAGAAAATCCTGATGGTGCAGGGAACCGGGTTCAACTGGCCGACTCCGGATCACTTCCGCATTGTCACGCTACCGTGGGCTTCGCAGCTGGAAAACGCAATCGAGCGCCTCGGTAACTTCCTGTCTAGCTACAGGCAGTAGGCGTTTTTCGCTACTCGACGATTGACCCGTCCGGTAGCTCGACCTGGATCTTTTTATCGCCGGTGACATAAAACCCGGCACCGAGATCATGGGCGAGCGACCGGGCGGTTTGTTCTGCTCCAGGTGCGTTGATGCGTGCCCAGACGAAATCCTTCGCCACGAAGTACTTCGTTCCATCCCAGCCCGGGCTGGGCGAAAACTGCGTGTAGAGGGTTTCGTACCAGGTGGTCAGCTCTTTCGTGGTGGAGTTTGAGTCGTCGTCGAACTCGGCAGCCTGGTCGAACCAGTACAGAAAATCCTGGATATCGTCGTGCGGAACTTGTTCCAGATCAAAAGCAACGAAGGCGCGTCCAACACTCATGGCTTCTATCCTAGCGCCTAAAGATTGCGGCCAAGCGCCTGCATCTCCCATCCCGCGTCGTGCCATGCCTGGACGTCGAGAACATTGCGTCCGTCAATGATCTTCTTGTCTTTCACCAAGCCACCGGCATACTCGGGATCCATGTTGCGGAACTGGGCCCACTCGGTAGCCAAGATGACAAGCTCGGCGCCATCGAGTGCTTCATCAAGCGACTCCGTGTACTCCAGAGTGGGGAATACTTTCGCTGCGTTTTCCATCGCTTCCGGATCGTAAACGCGCACGGCAGCACCTGCGAGGCTGAGTTGTCCTGCCACAGACAAAGCTGGCGAATCGCGCACGTCATCCGAGTTGGGCTTGAATGCAGCGCCGAGCACGGTTACGCGGTGGCCAAGTACACCGTCGAGGACCTCGTTGGCGAGCTCTACCATGCGAGTGCGGCGACGCATGTTAATAGCGTCGACCTCGCGCAGGAAGGTTAATGCCTGGTCAGCACCGAGTTCACCGGCGCGCGCCATGAAAGCACGAATATCCTTCGGCAGGCAGCCACCTCCGAAACCGAGACCCGCGCCAAGGAACTTCCGGCCAATGCGGTCGTCGTAGCCAATAGCATCGGCAACCTGGGTCACATCGGCGCCGGTGTGCTCGCATACCTCGGAGACGGCATTAATAAAGGAGATCTTCGTGGCCAGGAAGGCGTTCGCCGACACTTTCACCAGCTCTGCCGTGGCAAGATCAGTGACCAAAAATGGAGTGTCCGCGGCGAGCGCCGTGGCGTAAACTTCGCGCGCAATTTCGCTAGCGGTAGAACCGTCGCGCTGCCCGACGACAATGCGGTCTGGTGTAATGGTGTCGTGGACGGCGTAGCCCTCGCGCAGGAACTCAGGGTTCCATGCGATTTCCACGGAGGTACCTTCCGCCGAGAGCTCGTCGGCACGCTTTTGTAGTGCCTCCGCGGTGCCCACCGGAACTGTGGACTTACCGAAAATCACGTGATCGCCCTTTAACAATGGGACGAGTGCCTCGACCGCCGCGAAAACATACGTGGTGTCGGCAGCATAAGAATCGCTCTTCTGCGGGGTGCCCACACCGAGGAAGTGCACGTTGGCGAATTCCGCGGCCTGCTGATAGTCGGTGGTAAACCCGAGTCGACCGGAACCGATGTTTTGTTCCAAGATCTCAGGCAAACCTGGCTCGTAGAACGGGACTTCGCCCGCCGCAAGCCGTTCGATCTTCGCTTCATCGACGTCCACGCCTAATACTTCATGGCCAAGCTCAGCCATACAAGCGGCGTGGGTTGCGCCGAGATATCCGGTTCCAATAACGGTCATACGCATACCCTTCATTATGACCCACTTTCCGGAACTTGGCAGCACAACGAGAAATGCGTTGGAACACGCCTGAACTGCAGAAACAAATGATTAATGTACGACCATTGAAGATGCGAGGCCGGCAGGCGCCCGCAAGTAATCCCGCACCGCCACTGCGGCGGCTCGCCCTGCACGGTTGCCACCAATCGTGCTTGCCGAGGGACCGTACCCCACGAATTGGACGCGTGGATCAACCGCACTTGTCACCGTTGTCTGCACGTCGTGGTTTCCGGGGAGGAGCTGGATTCCGCCATACTCGCTTTTGAGGTGCAGGGGCGCCAAATGCCCCACGTCGTGGCGAAATCCCGTGGCCCACAAAATAATGTCCACGGGCTCAAACGAGCCATCGGCCCACCGCACTCCCTCTGCCTCAATCGAGCTGAACATCGGGCGACGGCGGTCTTATACACCGGTGGCTTCGGCCTCCTTTTCCTGCGGGCGCAGATAGATCCCCGAGTACTGCGAGGATCGCCGCGGCACCCGGCCTTCGAGCACGGTTTCTTGCACGCGCGCAATCAGATCGCGACCCGAAAAATCTTCACTCGCACGGCGCAGGGGACGACGAGTCACCCACACCACATCGCTGATCGTGGCAATCTCACCGATAAATTGCGTGGCCGAAGCCCCCGCGCCAACCACAACAACTCGCTTGCCTCGGAAGTGCTCCCGTCCGGGATAATCGGCAGTATGCAGCTGCTCACCGCGGAATGTTTCTTGGCCCGGATAGTAAGGAATGAAAGGCCGGCGCCACGTGCCGGTGGCATTGATGAGCGTCTGCGTTGCCCACTGCTGCTCGCCGGCTTGGACGATCAGCATCCCATCGGGATCCCCATCTAAGTCCGAGACCGAGTCAACATCGACGGGACGAATAATCGGCAAGTTGTGCTCGTGCTCGTACGCGCCGTACCAATCGGGCACGACTTCATTGGCTCGTGCACTCGACGAGTTCGGAGCAATGGCTCCGGGCAAGTCGGCGACGCCGTGGACATCATTCATCGTCAACGAGTCCCAGCGGTGCTGCCATGCACCTCCCGGCCCCGGGTTCGCATCGAGCACGACGTGACTAATACCTAAGCGCTGCAAGTGATAGGAACTCGACAGTCCTGCCTGACCAGCGCCGATAACAATAGATTGAAGGGCATCCATACTTCAATCAACGAGAAGTATGGATGCCCTATTCCGCAGCCCACATTGGGCCCGAACGGCTAGCCTTCAAGTGCAATAATTCCGGCTTCGATCGCGTCCAAGCCCTTGTTCAGGTCCTCTTCGGAAATCACCAGCGGCGGCGCAATGTGGATGCGGTTGCCGCTGACCAATGGCCACACGCCATGTTCCTTAACCGTCTTGCTGAACGGAGCCATCGGCGCCGCAGCCTCGCCGGAGGCGTTGAACGGAATCAGTGGCTCGCGAGTTTCCGAGTCCTTCACAAACTCGACGGCCCAGAACAGACCAAGACCGCGGACGTCGCCCACCACGTTGTACTTCTCGCGCCACTGCTCCAGACGAGGCTTGACCACGCGCTCGCCCAGATCGCGGGTGCGCTCGACAATATTTTCCTCCTCGAGGACCCCGAATGTCGCCACACCAGGTGCACACGCCAGCGGGTGACCCGAGTATGTCAGGCCACCGTGATACGGAGTGGTCGCCCAGGTATTCGCGATGTCCTCGGACATGATCACACCACCCAGCGGCACGTAGCCGGAGTTCACGCCCTTCGCAAAAGTAATCAGGTCAGGCACGACACCCCAGTTGTCCACGGCGAACATCGCGCCGGTCCGGCCGAAGCCGACCATGACCTCGTCGGCAATGTAGACGATGCCGTACTTATCGCAGATCTCGCGCAGCCCCTTAAGGTAGCCCTCTGGCGGAACCAGCACACCCGCACTACCAATGACCGGCTCCATGATCAGCGCCGCAAACGTCTCCGGTCCTTCGAGAACGATGGTCTGCTCCAGGTGCTCGAGTGCGCGCTCGCACTCCTGCTCCTCGTTTTCTGCATAGAACGCGGAACGGTAGGTATAAGGGCCGTGGAAACGGACCACGGAGGCGTCCGTTGGCTCGTTCTTCCAGCGGCGAGGTTCGCCGGTCAGGGCGATCGCCATCGAGGTCGCGCCATGGTAGGAGCGGTAGGCAGAAAGAACTTTACGACGACCGGTGTAGCTCCGTGCCATACGAATAGCATTCTCGACAGCTTCCGCACCGCCATTGGTGAAAAACACTTTCTTGAAGTGATCGCCTGGGGCCGCCTCCACGATAAGACGTGCCAACTCGCTGCGAGTTGAGTTCTTGAAAGCCGGCTGGACCGTACTCAAAACATCAGCTTGGTCCTTGATCGCCTGCACCAACTTTGGGTGCTGGTGGCCCAGATTGGTGTTCACCAGCTGCGAAGCAAAATCAAGATACTCCTTGCCCTCTGAATCGGTAAAACGCACGCCTTCTGCAGAAACAATTTCAACGGGATTAATGAGATCCTGGGCTGACCAAGAGTAAAACACATTGTCGCTCATATATACTGCCTTCTCTTCAAGCTACTTTTCACGCTATTTTTCACATGGGCCGATTAAGGCCGTAGCCTATCTGATTTGTTAGTTATTTTCTTCACATTTTTGAAGAAAATAAGCCGCCCAGGGCAATCGTCGATTAGCGCGAAATCTTGTTTTGCGTTAAGTTATTCAAGCCTAAAAGATCATGGCTGGTGTGGTTATTCCAGCCCTCGACCCATTTCGAGATGCAGTCGCTCCGCTTTAATGCGGTGAACGAACCCGAGGCGCCACAGTAATCAATGCAATTAGTACTGGCGCCCTCGACATTAGGAGTTCGATGCGTCAGTGCCCAGATCAGAAATGGGTAAACCTACATGAGCAAGAAATATGCCATCATCGCGCAAGTTTTCATGACCTTTATTATGGCCACCTTGATGTCCGGAATTATGAGCCTCATCCTGGGCGGCGGATTCTCCATGGAATGGCTGCGTAGCTGGCCACTGTCGATCATCATCGCATGGCCAATCGCGTTTATCATCACCATGTTCGCGTGGCCAACGTCCACGAAGCTCGCAGGCGTCGTCCTCGGCTCCCACGGCGGCACCCGCACGAAGGAATCAGAAGAACCAGCGGCTGCGAACTAGCTAGTCGCCTACTGGTCCCGGAAGTTCAGGTACGCCTTCGATGGTGTCGGACCGCGCTGGCCTTGATACTTCGACCCAAGCTTGCCTGTGCCATAGGGCACCTCAGCCGGCGAGGACATCTTAAAAAGAGCCAGTTGACCCACCTTCATCCCCGGCCACAGGGTGATCGGCAGGTTCGCCACATTAGAGAGCTCGAGCGTGATGTAGCCACTAAAGCCCGGGTCGATAAACCCGGCCGTGGAGTGAGTCAGCAGGCCAAGACGACCCAGGGAGCTCTTCCCTTCCAACCGACCAGCTAGGTCGGCCGGCAAGGTAAATTTCTCCAACGTCGAGGCAAGAACAAACTCACCTGGATGCAGCACGAATGCCTCACCTTCGGGAACCTCGACCAAGGTGGTCAGGTCTTCCATTTCCACCTTCGGATCAATGTGGGTGTAGCGGGAGTTGTTGAACACGCGGAAGAACTTATCCATTCGCACATCGACACTCGAGGGCTGCACCAGCTGCGGATCATAAGGCTCAATGCCGAGGTGGCCGTCGTCGATGGCGTCGCGGATATCATGGTCAGACAAAATCACAGTGTCTACTCTACGGCAGTAGGAGGGCGAATTTATGGGTGGGCATGGGTGGTGCTAAGATTTTCACCATTGCCGGCGTAGTTTAGTGGTAGAACATCAGCTTCCCAAGCTGAGAGTGCGAGTTCGATTCTCGTCGCCGGCTCCATGTGATCAGTCGGGACATTGTTGACACAATCAGTCGCGACATGGTTGACAGTTAGCGCCGTAAGGCAAGAACATTGTTCTTGGTTTACGGCGCTTTCTTGTGTGGGCGTGATGTGTTCTTGATCAGATTGGGTTGGTAGCGACGCCCGATGTCGATGTCGTGCTCGGCAATGATTTCTCCTGTTTCTGCGTTCGAGGTTGTTGCACGTCTGCCTGCGATGACGGTCAGTGTGGGTGTTCCTTTATGTCTGCGTCCAATCCCGAGGTAGCGCATTTCTCCAGCGAATCGCAGTGTGATGCGTCCAGCGGCATCGACTCTGTCGTTTCTGACCCTGTGGTCCTCGGTGACCAAGGGTTGAGGGCTGGATTTGGGCAGGGCTGTGTAGGCCTGGTGTGGGGTGTTTCTGCCCAGTGCGCGATGTGGGCGGTCGTGGTTGTACCAGGTGCGAAATTCGTTGAGTTGTTGTTGTAGCTCTGGGATGGTTTCGGCGGGTTGTTGGGCTTTGATCCATTTTTTGAGTGTTTGGTGGAAGCGTTCGATTTTGCCTTGTGTTTGTGGGTGTGCGATCCGCCCGTTTTTCTGTTTGATGCTGTGGGCTTCAAGGTATTTCTCAAATCCGTTCTTACCGCCTTTCACCCCTGCCAGACATGCCGTGAAGATCAATCCATTATCAGTCAAGGTCGACTGCGGCAGCCCGTAGTCGGCGGTGATCTGCTCGATGGCGCGTACAACCGTGGGGCCATAGACCCTGGGGTAGGCCACAAGATACAGCAAGAATCGTGAGTGGTCATCGAGGAAATCGAGGACTTCAACATCACTGCCATCGGCTAAACGTAGGTAAGTGACATCGGCTTGCCAGCATTCGTTAGGAAGCATGGCTTGGAAGCGGTGCAGGGACGACTTCGGGCGCTTGCGTGGTTGCGGGGTGATCAGCCCGTGGGTGCGAAGGATGCGTCGGATTGTGGATTCTGCCGGGGCGTGCAGGCCGCGTTGGGTCAGGACCCAGGCAATTGAATCGGGGCCGTTATCGGCGCCTTTGCTCGCAAGTTCTCGTCGGATCGCTACGATTTCTTTGACGACGGTATCGGGGATCTTATTCGGCCTGTTTTTCGGGGCTGTTGATTGCGGCTCGACGCCTTCTGGGCCGGCTACGTTATAGCGTTTGAGCAGTGTGTAGATCCACTGCCGTGAACGATTGAAGTGGCGGGAAGCTTCTGTCACGCTCATATGTTGTTCGGTAATGGCTTTGATGATGGCCATGTTGGGGTTGTCGTAGCTCATGGCCCATTATCGATAGAACTGTGTCAACAATGTCCCGACTGATGCGTCAACTACCACCACCACGCAACCACCTGCTGGAAGTGTCAACGAAGTCGTGACGCACAACAGCTAATCCTGCAGTTCGAGTCGAGTGGGAATCCTCTATAAGTTGGAAACACTGGCTTTGTATAGAGCAATTCTATGCCTGATTACTTCGAATGCATCCGAGCAATATTTGTCCCGGCGAATCCCGGAAGGATACTGCTTTCAAAACTTGTTGACGCTTTTGTTATAAAGAGACCATTGATCTGGTTGAATATACAGGTGCCTCAGACCGCCCTTGCAATAATTGTGGATGAATTCTTTTACAATTCTTTCCCCTAAAATCACGGTAAGATAACGTTAAAAAGTTCACAAAACCGCAGGTGGTAGCCAGAAACTTCAGGTAATCAGTGGCCCGTTCCAAACCCTGGGCAAAGGTTAAGAGAATCCTGCTAGGGGCGCTATGGACTTGCGCTAGTCACGGTTAAGGGTTTACAGTCTTGGCTTAGTAACAAAACGGTAACAGAATGAGAGAAGCTTAATGCGACTTAACACTCGACCTTCGAACGCGGGGAAGCACCGCAAGGTCTCTTCCCGCACCAAGGGCCGCGTTGCGATCGCGGCGGCTGTAGCCACCACCGTATCTTCGGCAGGTATCGGTGGCGCGGCGGCAGCCACACTCACCAACGAAGACCAGCCTCAGGCGACTGACGTTAATCTCGTCAACGACAGCCAGGCAATCACTGAGGCAGCTGTCAATTCGGTTCCTCAGATCCTAAACCTCAACGAGCACAAGCCAACCGCTAACGCCAACGAGCAGCTGAACAAGGCCGTTGATTACAGCAACCAGCTCGCAGCAGAAGCACAAGCTGCAGCGCAGGCTGAGGCCGACCGCCTCGCCGCCGAGGCAGCAGCTGCGACAACAGCAGTGTCCCAGGGCAACTTCGACGCCGCAGCAGCCACGAGCTCCGATGCGATTACCGGCGCAGCCGTGGTCAAGCCAGCACAGGGCACCTTCACATCCGGTTTCGGCCCACGCTGGGGCACCATGCACAATGGCATCGATATTGCTAACGGCATCGGCACCCCAATCTTGGCTGCCATGGCCGGTACCGTCATCGACTCTGGCCCAGCGTCTGGTTACGGCCAGTGGATCCGCATCCAGCACGACGATGGTTCGATGACCGTCTACGGCCACATGTCCACGCTCGCTGTTTCCGTTGGTCAGCGCGTCGAGGCTGGTCAGAACATCGCAGGAATGGGCAGCGAAGGCCAGTCCACGGGCTCCCACCTGCACTTCGAGATCCACCCGGCAGGCTCCGGCCCAGTTGACCCTCAGGCTTGGTTGGCATCCCACGGCATCTCGCTGTAATTCTCTCTCTGCATCAGCAGTCGTACAAGGGACGTGTTTTCACGTCCCTTTTTGCGTTCCATAGCTCGCCCACAATTAGACTGACTCAACATGTCGGATTTTCTTCGAGCAGTCACTGCAGTGACATGGCGTTACGGAATTCCGCCTGCGATTTTACAGCCGAAGAACTCCGTTGGCCGACCCATCTTCAATAACCCTCATTTCCGGCCCACGCATCCCACCCCTGTCCTACTCGTGCACGGTCGCACCGATAACTCTCGGCACTGGTACTGGGCGGCGAGGAACCTGCAGCGCTCCGGTTTTAGCGTCTGGGCCTACGATTACGGCACCAATTCCAATTCTCTCCTCTCGCTTGTCCCCGGTGTCTATGGACTAGGTGATCTAGAAAGCGCAGCGCAGGAGCTAGCAGGACAAGTAGAGCGGGTGAAGAAGGAAACTGGGGCGCCTCAGGTTGATATCGTCGCGCACTCCCAGGGAGCGGCCTTGGTCAAGCTCTACACCGGCGAACTCGGTGGCGCGGCAAACCTGCGCCGAGTGGTCACACTCGGGGCAACCTTCCATGGCAGCACCCTCGGTGGGCTCGCTCAGCGCCTCGCTCCGCTCGTGAGGAGAGTGCCCCGGCTCGCACGGTGGCTCGCCAGCGAGGGAGGCGTACAGCAGCTGGTGGGCTCAGAATTCGTCGATAAGCTTGATGCCCTGCCCAACACCCACCCGGATCTGATCTACACCAGTATTTACACAACGCTTGATCGGGCGGCGACCCCCAGCAGCACGTCGCATCTGGCTACAACGACCCCGGCAGATGTGGCCAACGTCGATATCGCGCGTCGCTTTGACCTTGACCGCCCAGTCACCCACGGCGGGCTGATTACGCGCATCGTGAGCGTCAAACTCATTTACTGGGGTCTGACCCGTCCCCGCGGTGAGACCAGGCCTCCGTTTGCCGACAAGTAGCAACCGACAAATAGCTGCCTTCGCTACTTGCGGCGGGTCTGGACGAGCGCGTGAGCTGCACGCACCACACCCAAGTGGGAGAAGGCCTGGGGAAAGTTTCCGGCGAGGCGGCGGTGCTGCGTGGAATATTCCTCGGCGAATAAGCCCAGCTCGGTGCCTACGGAGAGGACTCTGTCCATCTTCGCTTCGGCCTCATCGATCCTGCCCGACTTGGCGTACTGCTCGATGAGCCAGAAGGAACACATGATGAAGGGATACTCGGACCCGTCCAGGCCGTCGGTGCCCGTGCCGGTTTTATAGCGGTGGAGGAAGCCCTCGTCGTCGAGAAGCTCCTGCTCAATGCGCGCTACCGTGCTGAGCATCTTGGGGTCGTTGTAATCGATGAACCCGATCTGGGCGAGCTGCAAAAGTGAGGCGTCGACCTCGGTATTGGAATACTTCTGGGTAAATGTTTGAAGCTCGTCGTTCCACCCCAGTTCCATGATCTCTGTGCGCAACCGATCTCGTAGCGCGCGCCACGTGTCTACTGGGCCCGCGAATCCGTGCTGCTCCACTGCTTTGACCCCGCGGTCGAACGCCGCCCACATCATCGCGCGTCCATGAGTAAACATGTCGGGGTCCGAGCGCATTTCCCAGAGCCCGTGGTCGAGGGTGTCAAAGTTTTCCTCTTGGAATTCCAATAGCCCCTGTTGGAGCTCCCAGCTGAACGTGTTTTCCTCAAGTCCAGAATCGCGCAGGGCCTCGAGCGCGATCATCACTTCACCAACAACGTCAGCCTGGTACTGCTCGGCGGCTCCGTTGCCCATCCGCACCGGTGTGGAATTCTCATAGCCACTTAAGTGCGGAAGTTCGTGCTCAGGCAAGTGCCGCTCGCCGCGCAGACCGTACATGATGCGCAATTGGCTGGTATCTCCAGCGATCGCACGCAGCAGCCAATTGCGCCACTCCCCGGCGCGATCGTTGAAACCCGACTGGACGAGCACCTCGATAGTCAGGGCTGAATCGCGCAGCCAGACATAGCGGTAATCCCAGTTGCGTTCGCCTCCGAACTCCTCGGGAAGCGAAGTCGTGGGTGCCGCGACGATACCTCCGGTCACTGAATCGGTCAGGGCTCGCAGGACAAGCAGGGAGCGCCGCGCCCACGGGCTGTACTTTCCCGCAACCGTGCTGGTGCCAATCCATTCTTCCCAGAACTTGGTGGTCGCCTCTAGCGAATTCGAATAGTCCACCTTCGCGGGTGCCTCACCATAGGATTCGGCCCACAACATTGCCCATTCCAGGCAGTCCCCTTCGCGCAGGTGAAAGGACTTAAAGTGGTGCTTGTTTGCGTCATCGTGGTCTAACCGCGGTCCACGAAAATAGATCGCGTCCGGCCCCGCCACGGCAAGCATCTCCTCGAAACCGGGTCGCTCCTCATCGTCCCGGTAGCGCAGGAAGGGCACGGCGTGGCCGTAGTCGAAGCGCATCCTAATCGCAGTGTCCACGTCTACTTCGCCTGAGAGGCACTCCACACGCCTTAAAAGATCCGCGTTCTGGAAGAAGCTCCCATTCGTACCCACCGGCATAAAGTCGGTGACTAGCGCGACCCCTGTCTCTGAGGTCCACTCGGTTTCCAGCACGAAGGAATCACCCCGGTAACTCCAGCTTGTCACCGTGCCGCCCTCGACGCTGATACTCCAGTGCCCGTTGTCACTCGTGCCCAATAGCTTGGCAAACACAGCCTGCGAATCATAGCGCGGCATGCAGAGCCAATCCACCGACCCCTCGCGTGAGACCAGCGCCGCCGAGTGCGTGTCCGAAAGTAATGCATAATCTTCAAGCGGTGTAGAAGCTGGTGTAGAGGCCATGCATCCACCCTAAAGAAAAATTTTGGCGCATGCGCTCGCTGGCTCTCTTTCCTGCTACGGGAGATCAGCTCTATCAATACAACGCAAAAATCCCGCGGGACGAGTATCCAGCGGGATCCTAAGGCCCCAACGTGTGGGGCGAGCTTGGGCGCTAAGGCGGCCTACTTACAGGTCACAATCGGCTGCGGATCGTAGATCGTGGTCTGCGTTTCGCGCGAGATTTCGTTACCGCTGAGATCGCGCACGATGCGTGTATCAGAGGTGGTAAATCCTGGGTTACCGCCGGAAGGAATGCAATCAGAGCCAGAGAGTTCCCGTGGCTCCGGCTGGGTTTCATCCCAGCGACCGCCATTGATCGATTCCACTTCCACGGTCTTGGTACCCATCAAACGGACGGTGACGTTGCCGCCACCCACCGAGGTTTCAATGCGGACCGGGTGGTTGGAGTCGTTGCGGAAGGCGAGGTCAATGGCGCCTTCGTAGACGGTTGCCTCACGACCCGCTGGGTAACGGGAAATGTAGTAGGAGTGCGGCGTGTGGGCGATATCGGTCATGCCCGCAAAGTAAGAGGCGTTGTACAAGGTGGTGGCGAACTGAGAAATACCGCCGCCGACGGCCTCACCGGCATGACCGTCGATGATGATGCCACTTTCCACATAGCCCTGTGCCGTACCACGAGGACCGGTGTAACCGTTGAGGGAGAAGGTCTCGCCAGGTCCAACCACTGCGCCATTGACAGCTGCGGCGGTGAGCGCAATGTTTTGCCCCGATGCCTCAGAGTATCCGCCGGTGGTGAACTCGCCGACTACCTGATCGTAGGTGGCGGCTTCAGCCATCTCGGTGGTGAAGGTGGCCTCGGCGTCTTCATAAGCTGCGTCCCAGGTGCGATCCGCGTCCCCTAGGACTCGGCGCTGGAAGTCCTTCATGGTCTCTTCCCAGTTCACCTGGGTGCCGTTCGAGCTCGGGTTCACCGATCCATCGGAGTTGTAGGAAGCGTTGACCATCTCCACCTCGGAGGCAGCCAAGGGCTCCTCCAGGATCGACTGGGCTACTTCCGTATTCACCTCGGGGCGAATGGTGCCCTTGTCATTAATAAACGCGACGAATTCACCAATGCGCTCCGTGGGGATTTCCGCTACCACGTCTTCGTGTCCATTGACGGTCAGCGGACCTGCAACCGCAGTAGCAGCGGGACCGTCTGCGGCTTCCTTCAACACATCGGAGTTGATGGCCGGTTCGACCTCTGTTGGCTCAACGGACACTCCAGCCGGATCCAGCCAGCCGATACTCACGCGCTCTGTGAGCTCGTCACGATTGACCCCCTGACCAAGCACGGGGTCCTGGATCTCCACTTTTCCTGCGTTAATGGCCAAGGAGCCATCGACCGGTTGCGTGGAAAGCTCGGCGGCGACGCGGTCCAGCTCAGGCTGCAGCGCTGCGTCGTCGACCACCGGCACGATATCGACCTCGTTGGTGCTAAACAGGCCGCGCAGCCTGGTCACGGGGTTCAACGATTCCTCACCCGACTGCGACACGGTGGCATCCCAGTCAATGCCGAGCCCGGCCTGTGCCGGGACGACTTGGCTGTGCAGCTCACCGGCTGCGATCTGGACGGGCGTGTTTGCTTGGTCGCCGAGCTCGCGCTCGAGCGTTGCCACTGCCTCATCGTGGGACATACCGCCAATATCAACGCCGCCGACCGCGGTGCCGCGGGGGACGTTGTCGCGGTTCATCGCCACGTCGGCGGCGTAAATCGCAGCGAGGATCGCGAGCACGCCAACGACCACTCCGAGAGTGATTTTGGCTGCTCGATTTTTCGGCGCAGATGAATTTGTTGAACTCACAAGCTCTAGGGTATCGCCCAACTACCTCGTTTGCCTATCCGGCCCCGGATAAATATGCCTATAAACCCTCATGAAGGTACTGCTGCTGCACGCGAAGAGCGGCCTCGTCGATACGCTCTTGCGGAATTTCTCCCGCCTCAACAGCGCCAACAACCTGATTAATGCTCGCCTCGATGCTGTCGCCCGTCGACCACAAAACTTGGTCCGCACCTGCACTAATAGCCGCGGTGACCGCCTCGGCGGTACCCATACGGTCGCTGATCGCGCGCAT
This sequence comes from Corynebacterium lubricantis DSM 45231, assembly GCF_000379425.1. Lineage (GTDB taxonomy): Bacteria > Actinomycetota > Actinomycetes > Mycobacteriales > Mycobacteriaceae > Corynebacterium > Corynebacterium lubricantis. The sequence goes on along the minus strand of NZ_KB902183.1, from coordinate 65,870 downwards.
TCCCGACATGTCGTCGGTGACCACCAGGCCATCAAAAGGCGTGCCACCCGGATATTTTCCCGAGCGCAGCAATTCGTAGGCCGCCGGATTGAGTGTGGACGGTGTTTGGCCGTCGCCAAGTCCCGGAACAACCATGTGGCCCACCATCACGGATGCTTCAGGCACCTCCGTCAGCGCCATTGTATAAGGCACAAGGTCGAGCTGTTCCAGCTCCGCGAGTGGCGGTGTGATGGCCTCGCCGAGGTGGGTATCCCCGCTGGCCTGGCCATGGCCCGGGAAATGCTTATACGTCGGTGTGACGCCAGCGTCGACAAGTCCCTGGGCAAACGCCGCACCGTATGTGGCCACCGTCTGCGCGTCGGTGCCGAAGGCGCGATCACCGACAATATCGAGCCCGGCCACGTCCACGTCGAGCAGCGGCGCGAAATCCACCGTCACCCCGTGTTCACGCAGCGACGTGCCCATGTCGTAGCCCATGCCGCGGACCTCTTCCGGTGTGCCTTGCGTCATCACGCGCGGCGAAGGCCATTCACCGAACACGTTGGTGTGCCGCTGCACCCGGCCGCCCTCAAAATCAATGGAAACGCTAAACGGACGATCAATGCGCTCCCGCAGCGCCGCAATATCGCGGCCCGGCTCAGTAAAGATGCTCGAATCCGCCCAACTCGGCACGAAGATTCCACCGACACCTAGCTCGAGAGCCTGCAACGCCGTGTCAAAATCAGTCACGCCCACCACCATCAGGCTCGCGGCCTTAGCGCGCAGTTCCTCCGGCACGCGGTCCTGCGCGCTCTGCGTCGGGCTCGCAGTCGAACTCTGCGTCGGGCTCGCAGGCGATGTCGACGTTGGCGTCGCTTCGGCGGGAGTACTCGACGAGGTTTCATTGCTTAACGACGATGCCCCGCCGTCGTCCTGCCCCTGCGTTGAACAGGAGGCAAGCGCAGAAGCACCAGCCAAGGTGAGTGAGAGCGCAAGTGTGAGACCACGACGTTTCATCGAGTCACTTCCTTTCAAGACGCGTACAGGAACCAGCAGGAATCAGCAGGAATCAGCGAAGACTTAGCAACAACCTACGCTTCTTCCGGCCATCGACCGGACCGCCACCCTATGCTGGAACATATGAATTCCCCGATTAATTCGACTACCTCAATGCTTATTGCCTACGACGGTACCGACCGGGCAGCGGACGCGCTGCGCGCGGCGGCCTCGCTTTTGCGGGCCACGAACGTGGAAATTATCACCGCGTGGGAGCCCGCAGCACGCACAAATGCGCGCGCCGCCGGTTTCACCGGCTCCCACCAACCCGCCGTGACCACCGAGAATGACTCTGCCTACGACTACGCAGAATCCATCTGCCGGGAAGGCATCGAACTCGCCGAATCCTTAGGACTTTCCGCCCAAGCCCATCTGGTGGAGCAAACCTCGACCGTGGCCCAGGCCATCGTGGAGGCGGCCGACGAACTCAACGTGGACGTGATCGTCGCTGGCACCCGGGGAATTTCCGGCGTGCGTTCGTGGTTTAACTCATCGACTGCAGAAAATGTCCTCCAAAACGCGAATTGCCCTGTATTTGTGGTGCCGTCGTCTGGGGAAAATGAGTAATTGCCTGTTAGGGTGTGCACTATGACTAATCAATCCGCTTCCCTCCCGCGCCGAGCAGCTGGCCCGGTTTTGGCGAGCGCGATCGTCGGTATCGCCTTGGGCGTTGTCGGTGTGGTTGGCATCGCAAGTTTTTCCGGCCAATCCACCGTCCCACAGGGCAACGCCGTTCCCGCCGATCAAGCAGTGCTCGGCGGCCCGGAGTACGGTTCGCGCACCTAAAGCCAGCCTTCAGGCAGAGCACAACTAAGGCTGGGCACCCGTGGCGCATCTTGTCGGCTGGGTCCTGCTGACCCTCCTCGCATTTCTGCAGGATCCCGGTCGCACCGCCGCCGATACTAAACTCGACCTCGCGCTCGACCCGGCGGGGTTTTTAAGCCAGGCCACCAGCGCCTATACCGACGACTTCACGCTCGGCCAGATCCAAAACCAGGCCTACGGGTACCTTTTCCCGCAGGGCCTGTTTTTCCTGCTCACTGAGCCCCTTCCCGATTGGGTCGCGCAGCGCCTGTGGTGGGCACTACTGATGGGCATCGCGTTTTCCGGCACGCTGATCCTGGCCCGCAAGATGGGCATCACCCATGCCCTCATCCCGGCGGTGCTCTATGCGCTGAGCCCACGCATCTTGACCACGCTCACCGCCATTTCCTCGGAAGCCTGGCCCGTCGCGTTGGTGCCTTGGACACTCATTCCACTCGTGGGCAAGCGCATCACGTGGAAGCACGCCTTGATCGCCGTCATCCCCGTCGCGCTCTTGGGCGCCGTCAACGCTACCGCCACCCTCATGGCATGCATCCCCGCCGGCCTTGTGCTGCTGTGGCGCAGAAAATTCACGGCCCTTGCGATCTGGCTGGCGGGCTGCGCCGCCGTTTCCGCCTGGTGGATCGGCCCGCTGCTAGTTCTCGGCCGCTATTCGCCGCCATTTACCGACTACATCGAGTCGTCGTTTACCACTACCTATTGGCTCAACCTCGCCGAAATCTTCCGCGGCACCACGAGTTGGACCCCGTACGTGGAAACCGAGCGCATCGCCGGCCACCTCCTGGTCACCGAGCCCGTCTTCGTGCTGGCCACCATGGCAATCGCAGCGATCGGGCTGGCCGGCCTCGCCTCCAAATCGATGCCGTGGCGCGGCTACCTCGTGCTTGTGCTCTGCGTCGGTGTGGCGCTCATGGGTATGGCGCACGGCCCCTTCGCTCAAGGTTGGATTTCGCTTCTCGACGATTCCCTCGCCCCCTTCCGCAACCTGCACAAACTCGACCCGCTCGTCCGCCTTCCGATCGTGCTTGGTGTGGGACATGTGATCTCTCAGGTGCAGTGGAAACGCGTGCCGGTACTCACCGCGGTGGTGCTGATCGCGTTCACGGCGACGTCCCCGGCCTGGTCGCTGCGGTTGGCACCAGAGGGTACCTGGGAGGAGGTGCCCTCTTATTGGTATGAGGCGGCAGCATTCGTCGATAAGCATGCTGCGGATACCCGCACTTTGGTGCTGCCGGAGGCTTCCTTTGCGCGCCAGGACTGGGGGTGGACGCGCGATGAGCCGATTCAGGCGCTCGCTGACGTGCCTTTCGCTGTGCGCGATGCCATCCCGCTGGTCGATCCGGAGGCCATTCGTGGGCTCGACGGGGTGCTCGCCGCGGTGGAATCAGGCACTGATTCTGAGGCTGCGAGCGAGGCGCTGCGCCAGATCGGTGTGGGCACGGTACTCGTGCGCCACGATCTTGAGAGCGCCTCTGGTGCCACCGAGGACGCCGACCAAGAGCTGAACCTGCCCGGCGAGAAGCACACCTTCGGCGAAATTGATGTCTACCTCATCGACCCCGCCCGCGACATGATGATCACCTCGCAGGCTCCGGTCACCGTGGCCGGTGGCGGCGAATCGCTCGGTCTACTTAATTCCCTCTACGGTTATTCCCCGCGCGAGCTGGTCACGGAGAACGCGCAGATTGTCACCGATACCCCGGCGCTGGCCGTGCGCAATTACGGCACGCTCGACGGGGCCGTCTCCGCGCAACTGCGCGACCTCAGCGAGGGCACAGACGTGTACAACCGGGTGCCTGACTATGAATCCGCTGGTGAGCGCGTCGGAGTCACCGAGACAGGCGGCACGACGCGCGCCTCGAGCTCCGCGGCGGATGCCTCCTCCTTCGGTGGGGCGCAGCCTGCGCGCTCGCTGACCTCCGCCTTCGACGGGCGCACCGACACTGCCTGGTGGCCACAACCTGGAGATACGGGCTGGATCGAGTCCAGCGTGGTCGATGGATCCGTCACCATCACTGCGACCCAGTCGACGCGGGTGCGCGTGATCAGTGGCGCCTTCGACCAGGAAGTCTCGCTGTCGAGCTACTCCCCGCGCACCATTCGGGTTCCCGCCGACACCGTCCGCATCGAACTGACCGAGCCGGTGGGCATCGCAGAGTTAGACACCGGGGTCTCACGCCTGGTTACCGTGCCTGATACCTCGCCGAACGCGCAGGTCTTTTTGTTCCAGCGGCTCATGCCGGAGACCACGGTGCTGCAGCGCGGGTTCACCACGCATAGCGACGAGACCTGGGAGCTTTCTGCGCCTGCTTCCATCGACGGAAACGCGTTCGAGGCAGGCCCCGTCGACCTGCCTGCAGGCGACCACGTCTTAGAAACCGATGCGCGGGTAATCACCCTGGAACGCGCCCAACCCGAGGCTGCGTGGGAGCCGTTTGACGCGGACGCAGGTGCGATGGCCGCCTCCGACCAGGACCGCACCATCGTCACCACCCGCGCTTTTAACTCTGGCCTGCGTATGACCGTGGGAGACACGCAGTTAAGCCCGCACAAGATCGACGCCGGACAGACCGCATTTACCGTGCCGGCCGGCGTGTCCGGCCCAGTCCAGTTCAGTTTTGTGGGCACCGAACCCTACCGGCTCAGCCTCTATATCGGCGGGGCCGTCGGCGTCCTTGCGCTGCTGGCCTGCATCGGTGTGGGCCTGCGTACCTGGCAAAATGCGCGCCGCGCAGGCAGCCCAGAGCCCTACGTGCCCACCAATAATTCCTCGCTCATTGCCCCAATTCTCACGGCGGTGCTCGTCGGCGGCCCGTGGGGACTTGCCGGTGTGGCCGGTGTGGCGCTGACCTGGGTGGTGCGCCGATTCACCCTCATCCCCGCCTGGGGGCTCGCCGGTGGCCTCGTTGCGTTCATGGGCCTGTGGCTGGCACGCGCACCGTGGCCGGAGGCCGGCTACGCGGGAGATTCACCAGCGGTCACCATAGCGGGCTGTGCCGTATTGGCCTGCTTAGTCGTACGGAACCAGCGCAAGGCCGGGCGCTCAACAAACTCATAAGACAAATACGCCACGACGATACTGATCAGGGTGGTCAGCGCCAGCACCGGCCAGAAATACCCGCTGAACAGGGGTACCCCCAGGAGCGGGAAGACCACCGCGAGCACTGCCACGTGCCACAGGAAGATGGAATAGGACCACTTCCCCAGCGCCTGCATCACAGGTCCAGACAGCACACTCGTGCCCGGCGCGAGCGCATAGGGTGCGACCACCAGGGCGCAGAACACGGTACCGAGCCCCACGCGCACATTGAACTCCACTGGAGTGGGGTGCGTCAGCCCCGCAGGTCCCACCAGCCCCGAGATCCAGGCCACCACCAGTGCGGGCGCCCAATACACCCAGCGATGGTGCAGCACCCGCTGCACCCGAGGTGGCACACGCCCTTCCAGCTCAGCGCAGATCAACCCCACCGCAAACCAGGGCGCATAGGACAGCGGCCAGATCTGCAGGTTCACGTTCCACACCTCAATCGAACCGGTGACAAAAGGCAGCCACGGCCACACAAAGGCCAACACGCTAAACCCGACAAGCACCACCAGCCGGTCGCGGCGCCCCAGCACCAGGTACGCCGGCAGGACCAGGTAAAACGCCACTTCGACGCACAGGGACCAGAGCTGCGTCAGCCCCGGAATCAGCCCGTCGGGGACATAAATCTGCACCATGAACAGGTTCGCCAGCGCCTGGCCGACAGAGACTCCACCGGCATCGGGCAGCGCGATCAGGACGACCGCGACGCACACAAGATAGGCGGGCGCGATGCGTGAGAAGCGCTTGCGGTAGTAATTTTTGGAATGGGAGCCACGCGCCAACAAGAATGCGGACAGCGCGAAAAAGACCGCGACGAAGTAGTCGAAGCGCTCGAAGAGCACCGACTCCGTGCCGGTTTGAAAAGCAACGTGGGTGACCACAATGCCTAGGGCCGCCACCGCGCGCAAACCCTCCAGTTCTGGGAGGAAAGTACTCCGGTAAACTTCAGTTCCACCTGTCATAATGAAGTGATTGGTCGCATGGTAGCGATCATAGTGGAAGGAACAGACTGGCCCATGGCCCTACGCGATCAGGCGCCGACGAAGCGCGGGATCATTATTACTGCCGTGATCGCCGTGGTGGCCATCCTCGTCGGAAGCGCGGCACCTCCGCTCGTCGTTTTGTTCTTGAAACTCCTGCCCAACGATGTGCAGGTCGACTACACCATGACTTCCGAGAGCGCCTCCGTATTGGATATAAGGGCATTGCTTGACGACGACGAGGCGCGCCTCATCGACGGTCCCGCCACCATCGAGCGCACTTCTGCGACCTCCAAGACCGACAAGTTCATGGAGACCAACGTTGATTCCGATCTCTCGGTGAGCATCAACGGCGACGTAGTCACTGAGCTCGTCGATTATCAGCGTCTCAACCGTGACTCCGCGTTCCCCGTGGTCGAACCCGTCGCTCACCAGTCGCTCACCGTCCCCGCCTTGGGAGATGCCACGGTAGACACTCCCCCGCATACCCGAGAGGGGCTGCGGTACTTCTTCCCTTTCGCCACCGAGCGCCGCTCCTACCAATTCTCCGACGAAATCGTGCCGGAGACGGTTCCTCTTGACTATGTGGATCCCGTCGAGCGCCACGGCCTGCGCACCTATAAGTTTCACACGCAGCTCCCCACCACCCAACTGTTCCAGGAGGAGTCGCTGAGCACGGGCGAGGCGGTGGCGCAACAGTTCGGCCTCAGCGCCGCTGAAGCCACCACCTTTGACGACTACCTCACCGGGCCCGCCCAGGAGTTTTTCTCGCCTGAGGAAATGGAGCAATTCAGCTACACCGAGAACCAATTGGTCACCATGGCTCCCTATTACACGGCCGAGCGGATCTTTTTCATCGAGCCGAAATCGGGCATCGTGCTCGACGAATACAACGCCGTACATATCTACCTGGCCGCGAACAATCCCCAGGCCCGCGAGATGGCCGAGCAAGGTCTCTTCAACCCCACACGGACGGTCTTCTCGGGGGACTTCGCGCTTGATCAGGCCTCCCAAGAGGCACAACTCGATCGTGCCCGTCCGATTGTTAACCAGCTGCGTGCCCTCCAAGTCGTGTCGCTGTTCGCCAATGTGATCACGTTCCTCGCGCTTGCGGCGCTGATCTACCAGATCGTGCGTCGTCGTATAGCTCGCAGCCGTGCCCTAACCGACGAACAGTAGTGCCGTGACCTCCCTCCGTTCCCCGCGTCTCCCCAGCATCGACGCTGTCACTGTCGTGCTCATCGCGTGGGCGACGTTGCTGGTCGGGGCGGTGACCTGGCCGCTTTTCGGGCCCGGCGAATTCGCATTACGCGACATGGTGATCCTTGAGCGTCCCTATCTGACACACGCGAGCCTGGGTTTCGGTGACGTCCCCGGCCGCAACGTCCCGCAAGACGGGGTGCTGGCTCTTTTTGCCACGATCATCCCGGCGACCTGGGTCGTGCGTCTGCTCATGGTCGCCTCCGCGGCCCTGTCAGCGCTCGGCGCCGCCAAGCTGGCCGGGCCCGGGGCGTGGGCGAAGGCCGCTGCCATGGCGATCGCGGTGGCCAACCCCTATGTCATCGAGCGTCTCCTCCAGGGCCAGTGGTCCCTGGTCATTGCCGCGTGGCTGCTCCCACTGATCGCGGCCGCCGGGCTCCGTGGCCGCACAGGTCTGCAAATCGTTTTGCTTTGGATCGCGTCGTTGACCCCGACGGGTGCGATCGTCGCTACCGCCACCGCATTCTGCACCAATCGCAAGCCGATCCTGCTGCTCGCCGGGGCGTTTTCTTCTGCCCCGTGGATAGTCACGGGACTGATGCATTCCAGCGCGGGGCGCTCCGCGGCCGTGGGCGCCGAGGTCTTCGCCCCGCGCGCCGAGGGCTACGTGGGTACCCTTGGCGCGCTGCTCGGGCTTGGCGGGATCTGGAACGGCGACGCGGTGCCGGCCTCCCGCGAGGCGGGTTTCGCCCTTTTCGGCGTCGCGCTGTTCGCGGTCCTAGCGATCGCTTATCGACGAATCCCCCGCCCCCTGCTCCTGTTGGCCGCTGTCGGGTTCGCCATCGCCTGTGTTTCCTGGCTCGCGCCGGGAGTGATGGGCCAACTCATCGAACACGTCCCCGGCGCGGGACTTTTGCGCGACGGGCAGAAGTGGCTGATCCTGGCCATCCCGGCGTATGTTTCCGCGGCCGGTGCGCTCAAACCGATCCTCGCAGCACTCGCGCTGGCACTGAGCCTGCTGCAAACACCCGATGCGCCCGTGGCGCTTGAAGAACTGCGCCCCGTCCACATCGCGGTTCCCGAGGTCGACCACCAAGGCCGCGACGTCTACTTTATCGACCGCCCAAGCCTCATTGAGCGCTCCGACGGCATTCCCGTTGTGGACCCCGCGACCAAGGCCATGAACGTGGTCGAGTCCGGCGGGCTCACCGTTGACGGCCAGGTCGTCGACCAGGATTCGCCCCGCTACCTGGACGGACTTTCCGACCCACAGGCCCACGGCATCGGCCTGATCGTCTCCCCGGACGGCCACGTCGAGGACACCGGGGCCCCAGCGCAACCTCGCGAGCCCCTGGGATTGGCACTGCTCGCGGTGTGGTTTCTTACTCCGTTGTTAGCGGTGCGCTTTAAGCGCCGGTGACTTTCTCAATCAGCTGCGCAAACCGCGCCCCGGTCTTTTCCCACGAGAACTGACTGGACCATTTCTTCGCATTCGACCCCATCCGGGCGCGGCGAGGTGCGTCGTCGATAAGCGATTTAGTGGCCTCAATCATCTGCTCACGCGATTCCACCAGCACACCGGTCTCGCCGTCGCGGATGGAATCGCGCAGCCCGCCCGCCGAGCGATACCCGATCGAAGGCACACCGTGCTGCGCCGCCTCGATCACGGCGAGGCCCCAGCCTTCCTTCGCGCTCGGCATCAGGTGCACTGCGGCGCGGGCGAGCAGCGCGTGCTTATAGTCTTCGGTGACCTGTCCGTGGAAAATCACTTTGGATCCCAGTGGTTTGGCGTATTCGCGGAGACGGTCCTCCCACCAGCCGGAGCCGATGACGTCCAGGACCACGCCGTCTAAACGCGCGACGGTGTCCATGGCGTCCTCGATGTGCTTATGCGGCACAAGGCGCGAAAGCGTGACCACGTGCGTGAGTCCGTCGTTGCTCAGCGCCGGAACGTGCTCAGGTACGGGATCCACGCCATTTTCGATGATCGTAATGTCGTCAGCGCGCACACCCAGATCGATAAGATCGGCGGCGCTGGCCTCCGAGACCGTCACGTACGGCGAGCCGCGATACACCCGTGGTGCGAGCTTGGACTCCAAGAACCAGCCCACCTTCGACAGCACCGGTCCCGCTACCGGCCACTGCTCGCGGTGGCAATGGTGTGTGAGCAAGATGACCGGCTTGCGAGTAACCAACTTGGCAAAAAATGGGATGCCGTTTTGGGTATCCACCACCACATCCGGCCGATGCTTGAGCACTCCAAGCAACCCCGCCAGATAGACGGTGTATTTACCGCCGGCGCGCTCAAAGCGGATGCCGTCGCGGGTGCTGTGGTGGCGCGCATCGGTGTGCCCCGCCGTCCGATAGATCACCTCGTGGCCTTGAGCAGCCAAATATTCGCCGACGCGCTCGAGGTAACGCTCGGATCCGCCACCTTGCGGGTGCGTAGAATCACGCCAGCACAATAGAAGAATCTTCATAATTACAGGCAATGCTACCGTGGACAAGCGTGAGACTTCCCCGCACCCGCCGCTTTGCCACCCTCTCGCGTTCGTGGTCGCTGCTGCGCTCCTTCCGCTTCGAGCAGACCAATCCCGCCATCTTCTACGGCGGGCTGGCACGAGATACCGCATCGCTTATCGACGAGCTCACCTCCGACCTTGACGGCCCCGCACTACAAGGCGCGCGTGTGTTGGATGTCGGTGGCGGGCCGGGTTATTTTGCCAGCGAATTTGAGAGCCGCGGCGCCTGGTATGTCGGTGTGGAACCCAACGCTGGAGAGATGGCTGCAGCCGGTCTGTCCGGTTTCGGATCCGTCCGCGGTGACGGCTCTGACTTGCCCTTTCGCTCCGATAGCTTCGACATCGCGTATTCCTCTAACGTTGTCGAACACACCCCTGATCCCTGGGGCATGGGTGCCGACATGATTCGCGTAGTCCGCCCCGGCGGGCTCATTGTGATCAGCTATACCGTGTGGTTGGGCCCCTTCGGTGGGCACGAGACCGGGCTGTGGCAGCACTACGTGGGCGGGGAATTCGCCCGCGACCGCTACACGCGTACCCACGGACATCCCCCGAAGAATGTCTTCGGAGAATCCCTCTTCAATGTGTCCTGCGCTGCCGGTTTAGAGTGGGCACGATCAGTCGAGGGCGCATCTCTTGTCGCTGCCTTCCCGCGCTACCACCCGTGGTGGGCCTGGTGGATGGTGCGCGTGCCCATTCTGCGGGAATTCCTCGCCTCCAACCTGGTTGTCGTGCTGAAAAAGGATTAAACACGCCGAAAAGGTGCACTTTGCCAGATATCACCATTATCTGACCTGGGGTTTTATTTTTCGCCCGACGTTAGGTCCGCCCTCAGGTGCCCAGATGGTCGAAAAGGTGGCCCGTCCTAGTTCTATAACTAGGACGGGCCACCTTTTCGAAGCTTTTAGAGCCTACTTCGCAGCTTCCTCAGCGCGCTTGGTCAGCGCCTCCAGCTGGGAGAAGACCTCTGCTGGAATGCGGTTGCCCAGGGATTCCAGGTACAGCTTGGACTCTGCTGCATCCTTTGCCCACAGCTCTGGGTCTGGGTAGAGCGCTTCCTTGACATCCTCAATTGGGGTGTCCAGGCCGGTCATGTCCAGATCCTCAGCGCGAGCGGTGTAGCCCACGACGGTCTCGTCGGCGCCAACGTTGCCCTCGAGACGATCGGTGATCCACTTGAGTACGCGGGAGTTCTCGCCGAAGCCTGGCCACAGGAAGCGACCATCTTCGCCGCGACGGAACCAGTTCACCAGGAAGATCGAAGGCATGCGGTCGCCGCCCTTTTCTCCCATGTCGATCCAGTGCTGCATGTAGTCACCGACGTTGTAGCCCATGAATGGAAGCATCGCCATTGGGTCGTGGCGCAGTGCGCCGACCTTTGCCTCTGCGGAAGCAGCGGTCTGACCGGACGCAAGCATTGCGCCCATCAAGGTGCCGTGCTCCCAGTTGTGGGACTGGGTTACCAGTGGCACGGTGTCTGGGCGACGGCCGCCGAAGAGAATGGCGTCAAGCTTGACACCCTTCCAGTCGTCGAACTCTGGTGCTGCGGTTGGGCACTGCTCGATAGCCACGCAGTAGCGGGAGTTCGGGTGTGCTGCCTTCTCTGCAGACTCTGGGGTCCAGTCGTTGCCCTGCCAATCGATGAGGTGGGATGGAGCGTCGCCGTCCATGCCTTCCCACCAGATGTCACCGTCGTCGGTCAGTGCGACGTTGGTGAACAGGGTGTTGCCTGGCTCCATGGTGCGCATTGCGATTGGGTTGGATGCGTAGTTGGTGCCTGGTGCCACGCCGAAGAAGCCGTTTTCTGGGTTCACTGCGTAGAGGCCGTCTTCGCGCAGGTGCAGCCATGCAATGTCGTCGCCAACGACCTCTGCGGTCCAGCCCTCGATGGTAGGAGTGATCATTGCGAGGTTGGTCTTGCCACAAGCGGATGGGAAAGCGCCGGCAACGTAGTAGGTCTTGCCTTCTGGGCTGGTCAGCTTCAGGATGAGCATGTGCTCAGCCATCCAGCCCTCTTCCTTCGCCATGACGGAAGCGATGCGCAGCGCGTAGCACTTCTTCGCCAGGATTGCGTTGCCGCCGTAACCGGAGCCGTAGGACCAGATTTCCTTGGTTTCAGGGAACTGGGAGATGTACTTGGTGTCATTGCATGGCCACGCAACGTCTTCCTGGCCCTCTTCCAGTGGAGCGCCCACGGAGTGGAGGCAAGGCACGAAGGAACCGTCGGTACCGATCTTGTCCAGTGCCTGCTGGCCCATACGGGTCATGATGCGCATGGACATGACAACATAAGCCGAGTCCGTCAGCTGCACGCCAAGCTTTGGGTCAGGATCGTTGATTGGGCCCATGGCGAAAGGCACCACGTACATGGTGCGACCCTTCATGGAACCATTGAAATGCTCACGCATTTCTGCCTTCAGAGCGTCAGGTGCCATCCAGTTGTTGGTTGGGCCTGCGTCTTCTTCTTTTTCGGTAGAGATGTAGGTACGGGACTCAACGCGAGCCACGTCCGATGGGTTGGAACGTGCAAGGTAGCTATTGGGGCGCTTTTCTTCGTTGAGCTTAATCAGCGTGCCATTTTCGACGAGTTCGGCCGCCATGCGGTCCCACTCTTCTTGTGATCCGTCGACGAAGACCACATCTTTCGGCTGAAAGAGATCAACAGCGTCGTTGATCCAATCAATCAACTGTTGGTTTTCCGTAGGGGCCTTACCAATAAGACCCTTAATAGCGGTGGTCATCTAATCTCCTGACTGATTTCCTACATTCGGCGTTTCGTACCTCTAAGATTAACTAAGGAAAGAGCTATAAGCCCGCCCCTTTTACGTATGACCTTTACCGTCAGGTCATTACCAGTGAGACAAACCACTATTTCGCGTGCCCTGCAGTGGCGTTTGCCCCCAAAACCGCCCGCCCAATCACACCCGAAATTAGGTATTGCAAAGATTGCTAATAAGGTTTTTAACACGTCTGTTACTGCCGGTCATTGACCCGTTTTCCCTGCCTATCCACACCGGAAAAACCGCCCCGAAAATGGCCAGCACGCTGCAATAAGAACTAGTCTTTTTGCAACCAATAGCACAATCTTCTTCAAATCCAGAAAACGAATGTCCTTCGCGTCAAGCCATTTCCCACCGCCGAAATTTCCGATTGTCACACCCGAACGGGGGAGAATGCTTTTCGACGAGTCACTCGTCGGGCGAAAAATCGGCCGGTTTGAGCCACCCGCATCAGACCTGACAAGTTAAAATTGTGCCGAAATTGATAGAGAAAGGTTTTACATTTTCGCATGTCACGTGGACAATAGTGAAGTGATGAATAATTCTGATTTTTCCTCCCCCTCGCAACCGCGCCTGGGAACCGGTGAATTACCTGCTGGCAGGCCACTTCAAACCGAATTCAACGACGGGCTCGACTACCCACGTCTCGGCTCCGTCAGTTTCCGGCGTGGCACGCTCACGGACAATCAAGAAGCGCTTTTCGACGAGCACTGGCCTCACCTCGGAACCCTCCTCGAAGACGCCCCACTAGACGTTGACTCCTGGTTCGGTCGCAGTGGCCACCCCACCATCGTCGAAATTGGCTCTGGCACGGGCACCTCCACTGCTGCTATGGCACCACTGGAAGCAGACACCAACATCATCGCAGTCGAACTCTACAAACCGGGCCTTGCCAAGCTCCTGGGCACCGTGGTGCGCGAAAACATTGACAACATTCGGATGGTCCGGGGAGACGGCATTGAAGTACTCTCCCGCATGATCGCCCCCGAATCTCTTGACGGTGTCCGCATTTTCTTCCCCGACCCGTGGCCGAAGGCTCGGCACAACAAACGCCGCATTATCCAATCCGGACCGCTCAATCTCATCGCCTCACGCCTCAAAACAGGTGGCATTCTCCATGTTGCTACTGATCACGCCGACTATGCTGAATGGATCGACGAGCTTATTCACGTCGAACCGCAATTGGAATTTATGGGCTGGCCCTGGGAAGACTGCCCGATCCTGACCGATCGCCAGGTCATTACTAAATTCGAAGGCAAGGGCCTTCACAAAGATCACGTCATCAAGGAATACCTGTGGCGGAAAAGAGATAATTCATAATGACCGATTTACACGAAATCACCCACCCCTATACCCCGGGCGCAGAACATGGCCCTGAATCCCTGCTCCTGGTCTGGGACGCCCCAAATCTAGACATGGGTCTCGGTGCCATTCTTGGTGGTCGTCCAACTGCTGCATACCGCCCACGGTTTGATGCCGTGGGCCGTTGGCTTATTCAGCGTGCCCAGGATCTCTCCGCCGACACAGACACCCGCATCGAGCCCGAGGCAACCGTGTTCACCAATGTCACACCCGGTGGCGCCGATGTTATTCGGCCGTGGGTGGAGGCGCTTCGGAATGTCGGCTTCGCGGTGTTTGCCAAACCCAAAACGGACGAAGATTCTGATGTCGATCCGGACATGCTCGCGCACATTCAGCGCCGCCGCGCGGAAGGTGTGCTGCGTGGGATCGTCGTCGCCAGTGCCGATGGCCAAAACTTCCAGGACTCTCTAGAAGAACTCGCGGCAGAGGGATTGCCTGTTACCGTGCTTGGTTTCCACGAGCACGCTTCGTGGGCCGTCGCGCATGAGACCATTGATTTCGTTGATCTTGAGGATATCCCTGGGGTATTCCGCGAGCCGCTGCCACGTATCAGCCTGGATCAGCTGCCTGAGGAAGGCGCGTGGTTGCAGCCTTTCCGCCCGCTGACCGCCTTGCTACACAACACGCGACAGCACTAGAGGGCAGGAGGACCCGTATGTTTTACAGGTGGGGACATTTTGCCTACCGTCACCGACGGATCATCCCGCTGGTAGTCGTCATCATTATCCTGGCGATGCATTTCTTGTTCGGCACCAAATTGGGCGAACGCATGAGCCAGGAAGGCTGGGAAGATCCCGGGGCCGAGTCGACCGCCGCCGCGGTGATCGAACAGGAAACCTTTGGCCGCGATAACTCCGGCGATGTGATTTTGGTGGTGAAGGCCGCAGACGGCCAGCAGGTCACCGACCCGGAAGTCTTCAATGCAGCAAACTCGGCCATTCAGGGCCTCGAGCGTGACTATAGCGAGCAGATAGATTCTGTCACCAGCTATTTCGCGTCCCCGAATCAGCAGCAGATTTCCGACGATGGTCAGTACGCCTTCGCCGCTATCGGTCTCGCCGGCGACGGGGAGCAAACGCTCAAGGATTTCCGCACGCTTGAAGATGCCGCGAAGTCCATCGAGTTGCCCGCCGGCGCCACCTTGGAGGTCGCAGGCGCCACCGCCATCGCCGACGCACTCGATGATGGCATGGCCAACGACATCGCCCGCGCCGAAGTCTTAGGTGTCATTCTTGTCGCCATCATCTTGCTGTTCGTGTTTGGTGGCGTGGTAGCTGCTGCGATGCCACTGATCGTGGGTATTTTGTCGATCATTGGATCCCTGTCGATCCTCGCCATCCTGGCGAACTACCTGCAGGTCAATATCTTCTCCCAGTCGGTGATCACGCTGCTGGGTCTCGGCCTTGCCATCGACTACGGCCTCTTTATGGTCTCCAGATTCCGCGAGGAGATGGACAAAGGCACCGGTGTGGAAGAAGCCGTGGCAGTCACCACCGCCACGGCCGGCAAAACGGTGTTCTTTTCCGCCTTGATGGTGGGCGTGGCGCTTTCTGGCCTGATCATGTTCCCGCAGGCCTTCTTGAAGTCTGTCGCCTACGGTGCCATCAGTGCGGTCCTGCTTGCCGCGATCATTTCGGTCACCGTGCTCCCCGCTGTGTTCGGCATGTTGGGGCCCAACATTGATAAGTGGTCGGTGAGGCGCACCTCCCGCAAGGGCCGCAAGATCGAAGACACGATCTGGTACAAGATCCCGGCGTGGGCCATGAAGCATTCCAAAAAGACCATCGTGGTCGTCGCAGGTGGCTTGATCCTGCTGACCGTCCCGGTCGCTGGTATTCAATTCGGCGGCATTAACGAGAGCTATCTGCCACCGTCGAACGAAACTCGCCAGACTCAAGACGAGTTCAACGAGGTCTTTCCGCAATTCCGCACCGACCCCATCAAGCTTGTGGTCACCGACGCCACAAACGATCAGCTCGTAGACGTTGTGATGCAGACCCGTGAAATTGATGGTCTGGCCAGCCCGCTCGCGCCGGCTACCTCCACAGTCGATGGCACCACCGTGTTGTCCGCGGGTCTGGCTGACCGAAACAACGGCCAGTACGTCATCGACCAACTCCGTGAGATCGAGGCCCCAGAGGGTGTGAACCTCTACATCTCGGGCACACCGGCGATGGAGGTCGAATCCATCGAAGCGCTCCTCGAGAAGTTGCCATGGATGGCCCTCTACATGGTGTTGGCCACGTTCATTTTGATGTCCTTCCTCTTCGGCTCCCTCATCTTGCCGATCAAGGCCGTCATCATGAACGTGTTGGGCATCGGTGCGACGCTGGGCTTCCTCACCCTCGTCTTCGTCGACGGTGTGGGTGCAGGTTTGTTCAACTTCACTCCCGGCCCGTTGATGAGCCCCGTTCTCGTTCTCATCATCGCGATTCTCTACGGTCTCTCCACGGACTACGAGGTCTTCCTCGTCTCCCGCATCGTGGAGGCGCGCGACAAGGGCGCCACCACGGATCAGGCCATCAAGTACGGCACGGCCCACACCGGCGGCATCATTACAGCTGCCGCGTTGATCATGATCGTGGTGGCCGCGGCCTTCGCGCTCTCGGAAATCGTGATGATGAAGTACATCGCCTTCGGCATGATCTTCTCTCTCGCGCTCGACGCCACCCTGATTCGCCTCTTGCTTGTCCCCGCCGTCATGCACGAGCTCCGCGAGGACAATTGGTGGGCACCGCAGTGGGTCAAGAAGATCTACTACCGCATCGGCGAGGGCGAGTCCCAGCCACAGACCAGTGGGTCGTCGTTAAGCGAAACGCGTATCGACGACACCGTGCTCGCCCCGGCGCACGCACGTTCGGGTGTGACTACCTCGGAAGATAGTCAACTGATTCCGTTTAGCGAGCTGAAGAAGCGTCTCGAGCAGCAACAGTGAACCCAACGCTCAAGAAATGGATCAACTGGCTCGCACCACTAGTAGTACTGATCGTGCTGCTCGTGGCATTCCGCGATGAGCTGCCATTTCTTGGCGAAGCTTTCTTCACCCTGCTCGAGGCACACCCAGTCCCACTCGTATTCGCCGTCATCTCGGCGGTGTTGGCCCTGGTGGCGATGTCTGAAGTGATGCGCCTGCTGATTAACTCGGACGACGATCTGCAGGTCTCGTTGAAGGAAACCACGGACATCACCTTGGCTTCCAATGCGTGGTCCACTTCCCTGCCCGGCGGGGCCGCGTTTTCCGGCTGGTTGACCTTCCGGGTGCAGCGATCCTGGGGTGCCTCCGTGGCGCTGTGTGGTTGGTTCTTCGTGGTGTCCTCGGTGATTTCGACCATGTGGCTCGTCCTCATTGGTATCGGAGCAGTGCTTTTCCTCGGAGCTGATCTGTCGCTGACCTCGCTCATTGTTACGCTCGTGCTCACCGTCTTGGTGATCTGGGCGGTCTACTGGGCCACCACGCACCCCGCGATCTTGAAGAGGTGGGCCGCAAGGCTGCCGCAGAAAATTCGCGGCAAGTCCATGCAAATCATTGATCAGCTCGCCACGGTGCACATGACTCCGCAGGCGTTTTTCGGCGCCTCCGTGGCCTCATTGCTCAACCGTCTCCTCGACGCGTTGACGTTGTTCTTCACGGTGTGGGCGGTCCTTGGCAGCCCTCCCGGTATCTCGGCGAGCCACAACCACACCACCATCATGGGCATCGCGCTTGCCTATGTCATGGCGAAGCTTGCAGGCATCGCGCAAGTCACGCCAGGCGGTGTGGGCACCGTCGAGGCACTCACGGCAGGCGCGCTCGTAGCTTCAGGCATGACGCTTGTCGACGCTACCGCCGCCACCGTTATCTACCGCATCATCTCCTTCGGCCTGATCACGATCATCGGCTGGATTATTTTCCTGGTGAAGTACTCCGGCAAGGGCTACATGCTTGGGAGAGGGCGCGCCGCACACACCGAAGAAGAAGAAGAGGGGTAGGGTAACTGACGTGAATAAAACCACCGCTTTTGTCGCCGACCTCATTGCAATCATCGTCTTTGCGGTCCTCGCTCGCATGGCCCACCAATCCGCGGACATGCCCTTCAACTTCGGCGGAGTCCTGTCCACGCTGTGGCCGTTTGCCCTGGGCTTGGTAATTGGTTGGTTAGTCACCCGCGGTGGTCGTGGCGTGTGGATTTGGTTGATTACTGTTGTCGTCGGCCTGGCTATCTGGGGCATCCGCAACGCGGCAATTCCGCACTGGTCATTCATTCTGGTGGCCACCATCATGTCTGCCCTTTTGATGCTGGGCTGGCGCGGCATCTACGCATTAACCCAGCGCAAGAATACAAAGGCGAACGCTTAGGGGCTACTTTCCTGTGGTGAAACTCTGTAGCATCGGGATATGGAGCGCATCGAACAAGCCATGCTCGCCGTACCGCGGGCAGATTTCCTCCCTCCCGAATACGCAGAGCACGCACACATCGATGCCCCGCTCGCAATCGGACACGACCAAACCAACTCCCAACCCACGACGGTTGAAATCATGTTGATGCTCCTGGGCCCTCGCCCAGGAAATAAGGTCCTCGATGTCGGCTCTGGCTCTGGTTGGACCACGGCCCTGCTGTCCGAATTGGTCGGCGAGAAGGGCTATGTGTGGGGAGTCGAGCTCGTCCCCGACTTGGTGCGCATGGGGCAAAACAACCTCAAGGCATCCGGGGCGAAATCTGCCGAGATCCGTCAGGCGCACAGGAGAAAGCTCGGGCTTGCTGAGGAAAGCCCCTTCGATCGTATTTTGGTCTCGGCCGAGGCAAAAGAAATCCCGGCGGAGCTGGTCAAACAGCTCGCACCGGGAGGAACCATGGTCATTCCCGTCGCCGGGACCATGCATCGCTTGTGCCTAGACGTCTACGGACACGCGACGGTGTCTACCCACGGGCAGTTCCGTTTCGTGCCGCTAGTCTAGCGAGAAAATTCTAGTGCCCACTTAGGAGCCCATGTACTCCAGTGGGTTGGAGGCACCCAGGGAGACCCCGAGCCAGACGAGGTAGTTTGCGATCTCAACAACGATGTCCATGATGCTGCTCAGCATAAAAGCATGCTCCTTACAAGTCGATTAATGTCAAAATTATTATCGGTGGCCATCTTACAGTTGTTACAGCGGGGAGATGGTGTGCTTCTTCGGAAGGTCCTTCTCGTCCTTCGTCTCCAACTGCCGCAACGCCTTACGCAGGGCAATTCGCGTCTGCGAGGGTTCGATCATCGCATCGATATACCCCCGCTCGGCGGCGACGTACGGGCTTGTCATGTTTTCTTCGTAGAAATCCATGAACACCTTCTTCATATACGCTCGCTGATCCGGATCCTCGATCTGGGCCAGCTGCTTGCCCTGGATCATCACAACGGCGGCCGCGGAGCCCATCACGGCAATCTGGCCGGTCGGCCACGCCAGGTTGATGTCTCCGGTCAGGTTCTTCGAACCCATCACCGCATAGGCGCCACCGTATGCCTTACGCACGATAAGCGTCACCTTCGGCACGGTGGCCTCCACGAGCGCGAAAGCGAGTTTCGCACCGCGGTGGATCAAACCGACTTTTTCTTGATCAACACCTGGCAGGTAGCCCGGCGTATCCACGACGAAAACAATCGGGATGTTGTACGCGTCGCAGGTGCGAATGAAACGTGCACCCTTGTCGGCGGCATCCGCGTCGATACAGCCGGCGAAATGCATCGGGTTATTCGCTACGAAGCCGACGGACTTCCCGTCGATCCGGCCGAACGCACAGATCAGGTTGGGCGCGTAGTTTTCCTGGATCTCGACAAGATCCTCGTCGTCGCCGAGTTGGACCAGCAGGTCCATCATGTCGTAGCCGGCGTTCGTATCGTCGGGCATGAACTCGTCGAGAGCCGCATCGTCTAAGTCTTCATCGCTAGGCGCCCACACTTCTGGGCCCTCATCAAACGTCGAGGTAGGCAGGTAGCCCAGCAGGTCACGCACGAACTCAAAGGCCTCGTCCTCGGAGCCGACCACGGCCTGGACGTTGCCGTTGAGCTCCTGCTGGCGGGCGCCGCCGAGCTCTTCGGAGGTGACGTCCTCGCCGGTGACCTCGCGGATCACGGCAGGGCCGGTGACATACATTTCCGACTGGTCTTCCACGGCAACCACGAAGTCGGTGGTCACCGGCGCATACACAGCGCCACCGGCGGACTTACCCAACATGATGGAGATCTGAGGCGCGCGACCGGACTGCGGCAGCTGACGACGCGCAATCTCGGAGTACATCGCCAGCGAAGTCACGGCGTCCTGAATACGCGCACCACCGGAATCCTGGATACCAATGATCGGGCAACCGACCTTAATGCCCAGCTCCATGACCTCGACGACCTTCTTGCCAAAGGTCACGCCAACGGAACCGCCGTACACGGTCTTGTCGTGCGCGTAGACCACCACGGGACGGCCGTCGATACGACCATAACCGGTCACCACACCATCGGAATACACGGCGTCTTTGTCGCCGGGGGTTTTGCCCAGGGCGCCGATTTCCACAAAGGAATCGTCGTCAAGCAATGCGTTGATGCGCTCGCGCGGGGTGGTCTGCCCGGCGTCGTCGCGCCTCTTGCGGGAGCGCTCGGAGCCCGGGTCCTTCGCCGTTTCCAGGCGAGCTCGCAGGTCAGCGAGCTTCTCAGCGGTATTCAACTTAGCTGTACCTCTCAATCCACTCATTCATATGCTTGCCGACGATGCCGATCACCGGTTCATCCGGCATGGCCAAGTGATCGCCCGGGCACTGCACGATGGTCAAATCCGAAACGATCTGGCCCCAGTTGCCGTCCTCGGCGACGTGGGCGTAACGCGGTTCTAGGGTAATCGCGCCGTCGTGCATCCGCTCGGAGCGGAACAGCAGGACGGGAACATCCACGCCAGCCCAGCGTGCGAAGTCGATCTTGCCCAGAATCTGGTTGTCCACGAAGCTCGCGCGCTGGTGCTCGAGCACACCTGCGGACAGGCCGTGCGCGGACGCATCGGTTGTAGCCAAGACATGCTCCAGCATGCCCATCAGGGCTTCCTCGCCAGCGGTTTCCAGCAGCTCGAAAGGCACGTCGAACTCGAGACCGTAGGTGTCGGCCGCGAAGTCAGCGTAGCGCTGCCAGCGAGCCTTCGTCTCCTCCATGGTGTCCGGGATCGGCTCGGCAGGTTGGGTTGTGTCCAACAGCGAAATGAACGCAACCTCGACGTCCGTGTCCTGGAGCTGGTGCGCAACCTCGTAGGCGAGCGCGCCGCCGAAGGACCAACCGCCGAGCACGACCGGCTTGCCGGCCGAGAGACGCACAATGTCGTCGATGTAGGCCGCGGCGCGGTCCTCCAGCGAGCCCTCGAGGCGTTCGACGCCGTAGACGGGCACGTTGTCCGCTAGACGACGAGTCAACGGCTCGTACACGACGGTGGTGCCGCCTGCCGGGTGGAACATAAACACGCTCGGAGCCTCGTCCGAGGTGCGCTCGCGCAGCACGCGGATGTTGCCCTCGACCTCGGTCTCGAGGCCTTCACGGACGCGGTTGGCCAGCGGCTCCAGCGTCTCGGCGTCGCTGACTTCAGTGCCGGTGATGGAAATCCCGGAGCGCTCCGTGAGGTGCGCAGCGATATTACACGCCTGCTCCTCGGTGATCTCAGGCAGCGCCGAGGTCACGCCTGCGGCCGCTGCGCCGGTGTACTTTGCCCAGGCGCCGAAGACCATGCGCTCGGAAGCATCGCGTGGGGCAACACCAACACCCTGGACGGGTGCGTCTGAGTCAGCGTCCGATCCTGCGGCTTCAACAGTTTCAGCTGGTTCAGCAGGCTCGGCTGCAACACCTGCGACGGCATCTTCGACCATGGTGATCACATCCGCAACGGAAGCATCACGCAGGACCTGGACGTTGAGCGGTGGGATCTGGAAATCGTTCTCCACACGGTTCTTGATGCGCATGCCCATGAGCGAATCCAAGCCCAGATCAATCAGGGGCAGCTCCAGCGGAAGGTCATCCACGTCGTAGCCCATGGATTCGCCGACGATCGAACGCAGACGGTCCTCCACCGATTCTCCGCTTGTGGGATCCCAGCGGACCTGCTCGACGTCGATATCGGTAAAGGATGGCGCCTTCGACTCAGAAGAGGCCTCTACCTGGGTGTATTCAGACACTCCTGGGACTGTGGAAGGCGTGTCGAGCGCAAGCGTCGTCGCAAAGCCTTCTGCGACCAGTTGGTCAGCTGCCCACACCTTGATGGTCAAACCACCCAAGGAGGATTCGACGAGCGTGGTCACCTCACCGTTGGATGGCAGCGATCCGCGCTCCTCCGTAGCGATGATCTTCGAGCCTGGGGCGACGATCTCGGCCGCCGCCTCGATCAATTGATGCGGGCTAAAGACCTGGTCGGCTTGTGCGCCGAAGGCGGTCTTGCCGTCTGGCAGGTTCACGCGCGCGCCAGGAAGCTCGCCTGTTCCACCCGCGCTTGGGCGAGCGGCCGTCCAATACTTGGTGTCCTCGAAAGTCGTGTGTGGCGTAGCAAGGAGGGGACCATCGCCGTAGAACGCGGTGAAATCCACGTCCTGGCCTGCAACATACATCTTGACAGCCAGATCACGCAGGGATTCCACCTCATCGACCTTGCGCTTGAGCGTGAACAGCAGCTGCGCGTCAGGCTTGCCCACAGAGAACGCGGTGTTCATCATGCCCATCATGGCAACAGGGTTCGGGCAGACCTCCACCAAAATCGTGTGGCCTGCGGCGAATGCCTGCTCGGTGGCGTCCTGGAAGTACACCGGCTGGCGCGTCATGCGCAGGAAGTAATCGTCGGTGTGGACAACCTCGCCAGGCAAGTGGGTCACGCCGCGATCCACGGAGGAGAACAGCGGAATTTGCAGCGGCTTCGCCTCAATACCGGAGATCTCGAAGGCGAGATCGCCCATGATCGGGTCCAGCGCCGAGGTATGACCGGCGCCCTTGACCTTCATCTTTCGGGCGAACTTGCCCTCTGCTTCGAGGGTTTCCACGAGGAAGTCCACGGATGCAGCCGGGCCACCCACGGTGGTCATGCCTGGACCTGCGTACACGGCGGGTTCGATGCCCGCGGCTTCTTCATGAGCGTCGACGAACTCAGCCAGCGCGTCGCGGCCGAATTCCACGACCGCCATCGCACCTTCCTGATCGGTGCCTGTGACCATCGCTTCGCCCTCGCCCATCAGGCGCGCGCGGTGGCACGCAATCAGCATGGCGTCGCGGTCAGAGATACCGCCGGATGCGTATCCAGCAGCGATCTCACCCATGGACATCGCGGAGACTGCAGCCGGCTTCACGCCAATCTCTGCGAGCAGGTCGGTCAGCGCGATCTGGATCGCGGTGATGGTGACCTGTGCCGTGTTCGTATCATAGGTCTGCTCGTCGTCGAGGATGAGTTCCATCATCGACCAACCAGCCTCAAAGTCAACGACCTGGTCGAGCTCTTCGATACGCGATTTGAAGAATGGCGAGACCTGTACCAGCTTCTTCGCCATCTTGCGGTGCTGCGAGCCGAAGCCCGAGTACACAAAGACAGGACCGGCGGTATTTGGCGAGTCCGCCGCGGTGATACCCACCGACACCTTGCCGTCGGCGATCTGGCGCAGGCGCTTGACCGCGTCTTCGACGGAATTAGTCTGCACGACCGCACGGGAGCGACCATGGTTGTGCTTCGCCAGCGAGCGCGCGACAGGGACAAGCTCCTCGTCGGCAAGCGGCTCAAGGAAGTCAGCCAAGGTTGCGGCGGCCGCTTTACGACGAGAAGGCAGCAGGCCACTGACTGGCAAAGCTACGGCGTTGGGGTTTTCATCGTCGAAAAGCTGCGCCGGAGCGTGGGTGGCGTCCACGTCGTATTCTGCGGAATCGAAGTCTGCGACAACCAGGTGGGCGTTCGTGCCACCGAAACCGAAGCCGGACACACCCGCGATGCGACGACCCGAGTACTTCGGCCACTCGCGGGCATCCTCGACAATCTCGAGGCGTTCCTTGTCGAAGTCAATGAAGTGATTCGGCTCGGAGAAGTTGATGCTTGGCGGCAGGGTGTCGTGCTCGAAGGATTCAAGCACCTTGATCAGGGCAACAACACCTGCAGCGGACTCCGAGTGTCCAATGTTGGACTTCGCCGACCCCAGAAGCGTGGGGTGCTTGGGTTCGCGTCCCTCGCCGAGGACCTCTCCCAATGCCGATGCCTCGATGGGGTCACCCAAGATGGTGCCCGTACCGTGCGCCTCAACGTAGTCGACCTCAGATGGATCCACGCCGGCATCCGCATACGCGCGGCGCAATACGTCCACCTGGGCGTCCGGGTTCGGGGCGGTCAGGCCGTTGGAGTGACCGTCCGAGTTCGTCGCCGAGCCCTTGATCACAGCAAGAATGTTGTCGCCGTCGCGCAGTGCGTCGTCGACACGCTTCAAAATCACCACACCTGCCGCGTCCGCGCGGACGAAACCGTCGGCGTCGTCGGAAAAGGCGTGGATTGCGCCCGTTGGGCTGATCACGCCGAGTTCACCGAAGGCGGTGGACACGAAGGGGTTGGCCAGCACGTTGACGCCACCGGCGACAGCCACTTCGGCCTCGCCGTCACGCAACGCGCGCACAGCGTGGTGCACCGCCACGAGCGAAGAAGAACATGCCGTGTCCACATTCATGGAGGGGCCACGGAAGTCGAACGCATAGGAAATACGGTTCGGGATAATCGAGCTGGCGGTGCCGGTCAGGGCGTAGGGGTGCGCCTCGGAAGAATCCGAGGTGACCAACATGCCGTAGTCATTATTCGAGGAACCCACGAACACGCCGACGGACTCGCCACGCAGCTGGTTCGCAGGCAGGTGTGCGTCTTCCAATGCCTCCCAGGTCAGCTCCAGCATGATGCGCTGCTGCGGATCCATATTGGTGGCCTCCAGAGGAGACAACCCGAAAAACTCGTTGTCGAACGTAGAAATGTCGTCGAAGTAACCACCAGTGGTGTTTTGCTGCTTCATCTTCGCGGCCATGACTGGGTCGCTGGAGTATTCCGCCCAGCGACCTTCGGGCAGCGGACCGGTAGCACCGCGGCCTTCGACGAGCATGCTCCAAAACTCATCGACATTGTCCGCCTGTGGGAAACGGCCCGCTCGGCCAACGATGGCCACGTCATGGGTGCCCGGGGTGCTGGACTGAGGCGCAGAGTAGGTGCGCTTGCGCTCACCTGAAACCTTGGTTTCTCCCTGGATCAGGTGCTTCGCCAAACCGGCGATGGTTGGGTACTCATACGCAATTGTCGGGTCCAGCTGGCGGCCGAGCAGGTTCTCTAGCTCGCCAGACAGGACTACTGCATCGCGCGAGGCAAGGCCGAAAGATTCTAAAGGCTTATCTGTATCAAGCTCTTCTAGGGGCACTTCAGTTGCCTGTGACACCCAGTTCAACATCCACTGGGAAAGTTCTTCCTCAGTCATATTGTGAGTGCTTGCGCTTTCAGTCATTTACGCTTACCCGATCCTTCCGTCTGCGGCCATGCTGTCAGCCTAATTCGCCAACAAAGTCAATGAAGCCTACCAGCATATCGTTTCATTGTTGCACTTTGTTTCACCATGAGGAAGTTTTGCCACACACTTAACAGGTGAAATGCAAAAAGTTATCCACCGCTGCACGCAGAAGGGCACGTAAAAAGAGGAAACCCGAGCTCACAAGCTCGGATCCCCCCTCATTCACTGACTACTTACTGACTACTTACTCGGCCAAGTAGTTTTTCTGGTTGACGCGACGCGCGATCTTGCCGGAAGAAGAGCGAGCAATCTCGCCAGGGGCGCAGAAGCGCACTACATCGGGGGAAATGCCATGCACCTTGGTCACGGCAGCGCGAATTTCTTCATCGGCTGCTGCGTCGCCGTCGGCGCTGACATCGTCGGCACGCTCAACGAACAGAACCAGCTTCTCCACATCGTCACCGGCGACAGCGAACGCTGCCACGGAGTCTGGGCGGACGTGCTCGGAAGCCTCGGTGACAGTGGCCTCGATGTCCTGCGGGTAGTGGTTGCGGCCAGCGATGACCACGAGATCCTTGAGACGACCGGTGATGTAGAGCTGACCGTCGAGGATGGTGCCCAAGTCACCGGTGGCCAACCAGCCATCGGTAGGGGCATCAGGAACACGGGTCTCGCTCAGCAGCTCGCCGATGCTGTTCTCGAAGGTCTCCTTCGATTCTTCCTCGCGACCAAGGTAGCCCACAGCCATGTTCTCACCGTGTGCCCACAGCTCACCGATCTCGCCGTCGGCGAGCTCCGCCTTGGTCTCTGGGTCAACGATGGTGAAGAAGAGGTTGGACACAGGTTGGCCGTTGGAGGCGAAGGAAACGCCGTCCTCGGACTTGACTGCCTTACCTGCTGCCAACTGTTCGCGGTCGAACTTGGCGAAGACTGGGCGCTCTTCGGTTTGCGGGGTGGAAAGGAGCAGCGATGCCTCGGCCAGGCCGTAGGAAGGACGCAGGACCTTGCGGTCAAGGCCATAAGGCTCGAAGACGGCGGCAAAGGACTCGACTGCCGATTCCATAACTGGCTCGGAACCGATGATGATGCCGTCCACGCGGGAGAGGTCCAGGGTTTCGCCGTCGGCCGGCTTGCCGTAACGAGACGCCAGCTCGAGGGCGAAGTTTGGTACCACGGCGTAGATGTTCTTCTCGTCGTCGTCCTCGCGCTTGTTCAGCTGGTCAATCCAGCGCTTTGGCTGCTGCACGAAGTCGCGCGGAGCCATCAGTTCAAACTCAAGGCCTAGGATCACGACGAACAGGGTCAAGATGATGCCCATGTCGTGGTGCAGTGGCAGCCAGGTGGACAGGCGCAATGGCATTTTCAGCTGAGCGCCGGTGTAGATCTGCAGCACGTTGGTCAAGATGGAGCGGTTGGTCAGCTCCACACCCGCTGGGTTGCGGGTGGAACCCGAGGTGTACTGCAAGAATGCGGAAGAATCAATCGGCATGCTGGTCTGCATCATCGCAGCCATCTGGCCTTCTGGCGTAGCCGAAGGATTGACGTAGGACTGTGCCAGTGTGTCTGGCAGGGAGTCCACCGCGACGACGCGGGGACGCTCACGCGATGGCAGTTCCGAGAAGTATTCGCGCACGGTGCCCGCAGAGGTCGTGTTCGTCAAAACAGTCTTCACGGTTGCATCTGCCAACACCGACTTTAAGTGATCGCCGTGGCCTGGTTCTTCCGGATCGTACAGTGGCACCGGCACCTGGCCCGCGTACAGTGCGCCAACGAAAGCGAAGATGTACTCAGGGGAGTTGCCTGCCAAGATAGCTACACGATCGCCCATCTTGCCTACCTGCTGCAGGCGAGCCGCAACTGCCTTAATGCGGGTATTGATCTCCGTACGGTTGAAGTCCACCGGAGTACCGTCACGGTTCTCCGAGTAATCCCAGAAACGCAGGCAATGACGCTCGCCACCGCCGAGCTGCAGGTCACCCATGTACATCATTTCTGCCATGCCGGCCAGGGTGAGCTGTGGGGCAAGTTTGATGTTGCCGTTCTCATCGAAGAAATTGGCAATGAGCTTGGAAAGATCCATGTGGTTCCTTTTCGTAATTAACGACTTCTTTTTTACAGAAAACAATACTTCTTACATTATCCAAACTAAGTAACAGAAATGTTACAGCAGTAAGCAAAGATTAAATATTGTTAATCGCTTGGCGCGCCCAGTCAACAACCCACTGGTTAGCGGTCGTATCCGGAATCACGTTCGGGTTTGATGCGTACCGGGCATGCAACCCGTTCGCCTCGACCAATTCCTGTGCACGTCCGAGTGCGTTGCCCACATCATACGGTGCGTCACAGATCGAGTCGTTAGGCGCACAGATTTGATAGGCGCGGTCTTGCAGCGCACCGAATCCACCATCGCGCGCACCGCGCATGGACGCCCCCGGCACGATCGGTTGCACCAATCCCTCAACAGGTGCAAGAGCAATCTCGGCACCGACTCCGCCGAGATCGTTTCCAGGATTGATTCCTACCCCGTTTTCGCGCCGACCATCCGCGATCATCGCCGCACCGATCACCTTGTCCGCCGGGATCACGCCTCTGCCCTGCCCGATCTCCGAAGCAATGTCGCCGACAATGACAGCACCTTGGGAGAAACCGGAAAGGATAAATTGCGTGTTCGGGCACGTCTCATTCATGTAACTCAGCTCAGCGTTGAGCGTTGCCGTGCCCTCGTTACGAGAATCGTCGTAGGTCATCTCTTCGCGCGACTGAATGGACTGGAATTGCGCCGTGTACGGCAGCGTCCACACCTTGACGTGATCCGGCGTGTACTCCTGCTGCAGTGGCTGCGTGATCGACAACATGAAGCTGCGCTTGTTTGCTTGCGGGTTGATCGGATCATCGCTTTGCGACGATTCCCACGTGCCAGGTGCCGAGATGAATTCCACGGCAGGACACCAGTCCGGTTGCTCCGGTGGAGGTGCCGCCTGTCCTCCCCCATCGGGGCTGCGTGGAGTGCGCTCATTGGTGGTGAAGTACTGGTATGTACTCAAACCAATGAGGGCAATAATCACAATGACTGCAGTGACGATAATGGATTTACGCACGGGTTTACGGCGCATAAGGTGCGTGCTCCTTTAACACAGGTTCGCGTGCGCGGAATCGTCGAGAAGCTTTGTAAGCTCCGCATGAGTCAGGTCGGTGCGACCTTGCTCGATGAGTTGACCCGCTACCGCATCACGCGTGACGGTATCGCCCCCACAAATAGTCTGGGCGGTACCAATCAATTGGTCTTGAACGGAGTCGACATTAACGTCACTGGCTGTGACTTCGTCGAGAAATGCCTGTTCTTCCGGTGAATATTGCACCGATTGTTCTGGCACTTCCTCCACCTCTCGTGCACCGATGTCCTCCGGTTGGTCCGAGGCGGGTGCCGGGGGCTTAGCAGTGGTGGAACTTTGAGAAGTGGTGGTCTCCGATGAAGATGCAGACGTCTCTGTGGAGGATTCTGCGGAAGACGATGTCGGGGGCGCGACCGGCGTGGTCACATCCTCGCTATCGACAGTTGCTCCACCGCACGCCGCCAGCGACACGCTGGTTGCTACGGCAAGAGCTCCAAGTAGTAGTTTTCGCACGGTCTAGTTCCTATTCTCCCTAACCTGCCCGTTGGTCTCGGTCATGGAGCCATTCTCGAAATCGATCTTCAGGCCACCTGCTGGGATGTTTTCCATATCGGACGTTGGGAATCCGTATGGGCCCTGCTCCCAGCGAGATTCACCCCACTTGTCGAAGATGCCACCGTAGTAAATGACGTGCGCACCAGTCTTGTCCGACCAGTAGATATTGCCGTTCTCAAACTGCTGGAATGCGCCGCCCTGGATGGAGATCTCGTTCGAGGTTGGGTAGCCCAGATCCGAGCGCGCGGTATTGATTTCGCCATACTTCGTGGCAATCGCGCCGTGGACAACATTGTGTGAGTTATCCGGGTTGCGGGTGAGGAAGCCGCCTTGGAAAGGCTGGACGTAACCATCGCCGATCTTCACGGCTTCGCCGGTTGGGTAGCGCAGATCGCCGCGCTCGTACTCGTTCTCGCCCCACGCCTTGAACATGTCGCCCGGGATGGCCCATGCGCCCGTGGATGCGGTCCAGTAGATGGAGCCGTTTTCGAAGTGAACGTAGCGGCCCTTCCCGTCAGGTGTCTTGGTCTCACCGGTCTGCGGGAAGCCCAGCCAGCCGGAAGGTCCGCCGAGCTCATTGTAGCGGGCCAAGATCGAGCCGAAGAGTGGTTGAGCACCGGTCTCCGGCGACCAGAACGCGGTACCGTTACGGAAGTCCTGTGCCTTGCCCGCGCCATCGGCCACGTCGTACTCATTGTTCAGGCACTCGCCGATAATGCCACTTTCCGTGGCCTTAGCGATGTCACCAGTTGGTGCACATTCAGCACCGCGGTCTTCCTCAGGAAGCTCCAGTGCGTTCGCGATTTCCGGCCAGGCCTGCGCCATCTCGAACTGCCAGTAGCCCCAAGAGTGCACACCGGATGGTCGGTAGCGCGTGATGATATCGATGCCAGCGTCCCGTGCGTATTTCTCGAAGGTATTGGTGGACATGCGTGAGATGACCTCGAGGCCGACGCCTGCTGGGTTGTTTGCCCAGTCCATTGTCGGGCCGGTGTCTGCTAGGTCCTCGCGCCCGTTACCCGCGGAGACGTAAACCACGGTGTCCTTGAGTGCGTCAACGCCAAGCTTCGGATCGTGGTCGATCCAATCCTGAGAGTTGTACTCGCCCCACATTGCGCGCGAGTTGTAACCACCAGCATCCATCTGAGCGGCAGAAATCGCCTCCGGCATGCCCGGAGTAGTGGTGTCCAAGTAGCCGGAGAAGGAGCCGACGAAGTCGAACATTCCTGGGTTACGCTCTGCTAGGTTCATTGCGGCGGTGCCACCCATGGACAGGCCCACCACAGCGCGACGCTGGCTCGAGCGGAACTCGTTATCCAAGATTGGGACGAGTTCCTGAGTCAGGAAGGTCTCCCACATGTAGTGCTTGCCATTGTCTGGCTGCTGCCAATCCGAGTAGAAGGAGGACTCGCCACCAACTGGCATGATCACGTTGACGTTCTTGTCGGCGTAGAACTGCTCGATGTTGGTCTCAATGGTCCAGCCGCTCTCGTCCTCACGCGCGCGCAAACCGTCGAGTGCCCAGACTTCTGGGAAGTCCTTCTCGGGGTTGGAGTGCCAGTCACGCGCCAAGAGGATTTGGACCTGGATCAGTTCATCCGGCATCGCTGCGGACTGAATGAACACCGCGACGCGACGGTTGGTCAGCCATTCGATGCGATCGACAGAGACTCCCTCGGGGAGTCCTTCAATGATGGGCTTGTAATCAGTTTCGATCGGAGTGCGCTGTGGCGGATCCGAAGGTCGGATGTGATCCGAGAGGCTAGAGCCGGAGCTCGACTGGGCGTTGGCAGGCATAATGGAAATACCCATTGCCAGCGCCGTTGGAATCGCAACTGCCGCTGCTAGAGTGCGTCGGCGAGCTAGGCGGGGGAAACGAATTTTGCGCATGAATTCCTGTCCTTGAATACGTCGAATGGACACAAGCAAACCACTGCTCTATCGGCGTTTCCTGAGGGTTCCCCTCCCCCAGGCAGACGCCTTGTCCGCGATAGTGCATTGGTTTTTGCGTTAGCGGTACTAGTCGGTAAGTATCGCCTCAAGTTTAAGTTCAACTTTAGACTTTGTGAGGCGACACTCCGAATCGTCGTAACCTTCTTGAAGTTCTTCATACTCGCTTTTCCCAAAAACAACAAAACTCGCCGTGCACTTTCGTGCACGGCGAGAATTTGCAGCTATTCCGAGCTAGGGATTACCAGCCCCAGGCGTTCATGGTGTTCAGAACGCGTGGACGGGTTTGCTCCAGCTGGTAACCGAACTGGTTCCAGTTGTGTAGACCGAACGGTGGGTAGTTCTCGGTTGGGCCGACGCCTTCAGCGTGTGCCTTCAGAGCCCACAGGCGAGTGGAAGCGTTAGCCAAGACCTCGAGCGCAGCGCCGGATGCCTGGTGCTCAGGCTTGACGTTTGCATCGGCGCGAGATGGACTACCGGTACCTGCGGAGACGTAGACATCCTTGCCACGCAGACCGCCCATGTTCAGGAACGGATCGTTTTCGAAGCGACGAGGAGAGATCAGCGAACCGTACATAGCGTTGAGGTTGAACCCGCCGGCATCCAGCAGCGCGAAGCGCAGGATGGTCTGGGCACCTGGCAATGTGGTGGTGAGGTAACCAGAGTATGACAGTGCCTGACGGAACTGTGCTGGGTGCTTCGCAGCCAGGTTCAGTGCGGCGGTGCCGCCCATAGACAGACCCGCGATGGAGTTATTGGTTGGGCTGACGCCAAAGTTGCGCTGCAGGTATGCAGGAAGCTCCGAGGTGAGGAAGGTTTCCCACTGGTAGTTCACAGGGTTGTTCACGTCATAGGTTGCAGGAGCATCCCAGTCAGCGTAGAAGGAGCCTGCACCACCGATTGGCATGACCAAGGTGATGTTGTCGTTGACGTAGGTCTTTGCCGCATTGACATCGTAAAGCCAAGCGTTGGTGCGATCGGTAGCGCGCAGGCCGTCAAGCAGGTAAAGACCAGCGTTGCCGCCGTTCTTTGCTGGCTGGATCTGCACGGTAATATTGCTACCAGTTGCCTGTGACCATACGTCACAGCGCTGGACCCAGTATTTTACTGGGTCCCATTCACAGGTTCCGGTTGCGTCTGCGCGAAGCCCGTCACGGTTGGCAGCGTCTGCGGATGCAGCGCCGACTACCATGAGCGAAACAGCAGTCGCGATAGCTGCAATAAGTGCAACGATGCGGCGCCGCGCGACAGTAATTACGGACATGTTTCTCCTCGAAATGCTTCGGAATTCTTTGGCTTTCGTTGAAATATCGCCGATTGTTACCTGCACGTTACCAATTTATTATCTATCGGTCCAACCAGGCAATTTGATTTCCCGCTAATCCGGGGTCTTCTCCCGCATTAATTTTTTCTTTTGTTTCCATATCCAGGTAGTTTAGTGCGTTGTCAGAAATCTCCAAGGTTCGACCATCAGTTAAAGAAAATTTAATATTTTTCCAGAAACGCTCAAAACTCATAGGTTCCCGTGAGGTTGCAAGCAGCTCTGCAATCTCCGGAGAGCGCAAGGCAGCACGAGCCTGCTTCGCTTCAGTCTCATCGATCCACGACGGCAGCTGATCGAGGTCCACCGCGGTATCGGCAACCTGCCATTCCAGTGGCAGATGCTTATCGTGTCCGATGCGACCGTCGGGATTGCGCGGCATCCTGGCGGCAAGTGGGGTGGAGAGCCCGACGGTGTCGAGCACCCGCACGTCGAGATCAGCATTCATACTGGTCATTCCCAGGTTGATCAGATACAGCGTGGTGGGTTGCGCCTTCAGGTCGGTCTCCGCAGTCGTGCGTGGCAGTAGCGCCCAGGAGTAGCGCTCCTCGGGTTCCTGCTGCAAGCTAATCAAAATCATCTGCGCGGAGTTCTGCTCACGCGCCTGATCAAGACGTGTATGCCAGTCCGGGCTGAGCACCTTGGCCGGGAGGAAATCTTCCGCATACTGCGGTGGGTGACCAGGCTCGGACAACGTGGCGTTCGACCAGAATTCGCGCTCGTCGACAATAGTGAGTTCTTCTGTCTCGAATTCTTCCCAATCGATGGGGTGAGCGCGGACAACAATCACGCTGGCCCAGACGGCCACCGCCGCGATAATCGCACCGGTGACTTTATTAAGCGGGACCACCATCAGCGGCAGCAAGAATGCGAACAGCGGAAGCAGCCACATCCTGCCGTGCATGAAGTCGCCGCCGACGCGCAGGATATAAAGGACGTGCAACGCCGCGACAACGTAGACCAGAGCCACGATGGTGCGCTCGCGGCCGTGGGTGGACTTCCCCAGCCAGATCGCCAGGCCCACTGCTGCAATCAGTGGCAGGTAGAGCGCATAGGGAGCAAGGAGGTCCCAGGCGTAGCCAAAGCCTGCGCCCCATTCCGAATCGGACGCCGACTTTGCTACCGCCGTATGTGGTGTGAGTAGACCGTAATAGCCCATGCGGAAAATTTGGTATGCGGCGGGCAGTGGCAGCGCGGCAGCCAGGATCCCGAGGATCTGCTTCCAATTCCCACGCGTCGCCGCCAGCAACACGATGCCGGTCAGGCCACCGTAGAGCGCCAACTCCGGACGGACCAACCACGACAGACCGGACCAGAAAGCTAACCAGTATCCCACTGGCAGTTGGGCCCGCTTGCCCCCTGGTTTCGCCCAGCTCACCAGCAAGGCCCACCACACGGCGATCCACGCCAGCGACAGGCCCCACTCCAAACCAGAAGTCGAGAAATCGCGGGCTGGTGGCAGCGCGAAGTAGATCAAAATTCCAAACGGTGCGACGATTCCGCCGTAGTACTTCCCGCTGGCCAGCACGGCAACCACAGCTGCAATCGTCGTCAAGCCTAATGCGAGCCACATGGCAATCGTCTCGAGCCGGCCATCAGTGACCCACGCGACGGCTGCGATCATGTACTGCCACAACGTGGAGGTATTGGCTTCGACGCGCTCGCCGGCGTTAAAGACGGGGCCGTTTCCGGCGAGAAGATTGCGCACGGTGCGCAGGACGATGAGTCCGTCGTCGCTCATCCAGCGGCGCTGCCAGCCGCCATAAAATGCAAAAAAGCCCGCGATGATTGCGGAGACAATCAGGGAAATGCGGGCGTTTTTCGTCATGGAAGTGATGCTACATCAGCGGGTTACGTATCAAGCATTATGCCACTGCGGGGATGACGTAGACCGCCATCACAATGCAGGCGAGCCAAGCAAGGGCGAGAAGCTGCAACACGCGGTCGTTCAGGGCGATCTCGTCGGGGGCGCCACCGTGTCCACGGTCGACGTCCGCGGCGTAGCGCAGGATCGCGATCACGAATGGAACCAGCGAAATCTGGTACCAGAGCGAACCCGGACCTGGCACGCTGGCGAGTTCGAAGGCCCACAGCGCGTAGCTCATCACCACGGCCGTAGCAGCCAAAGTCCACACAAAGCGCAGGTAGGTCGGTGTGTAGCCCTGCAGCGCCTTGCGGATCTTGGCACCCGTGCGCTCCGAGAGCAACAGCTCCGCGTAGCGCTTACCGGAGGCCATGAACAGCGAACCAAAAGCTGCGACCAGCAAGAACCACTGCGACAGCTCGATGCCGGCGGCCACACCACCGGCCATTGCGCGCAGCATGAAGCCGGAGGACACTAGGGCGATGTCAATGACTGGGATGTGCTTCCAGCCGAAGCAGTACCCCAGCTGCAGCGCGATGTAGACACCGACGACTGTGGCCAGCGCAGCTCCCGAGGTGGCCAGGAAGGACAGGCCGATCGCCAGGATAATTAGCACGACCGCCATGGCGTAGGCCAGGTTGATCGGCAGCATGCCCGAAGCGATCGGGCGGAAACGCTTGGTGGGGTGCTCACGGTCAGAGTCAACGTCGCGTGCATCG
Source organism: Corynebacterium lubricantis DSM 45231 (assembly GCF_000379425.1). Lineage (GTDB taxonomy): Bacteria > Actinomycetota > Actinomycetes > Mycobacteriales > Mycobacteriaceae > Corynebacterium > Corynebacterium lubricantis. The sequence goes on along the minus strand of NZ_KB902183.1, from coordinate 31,088 downwards.
TTGACCAGGTAGATCGAGGAGGCCGCCAGACAGAACACAACGAAGGCAAGAGCCACGTCGAGCAGGGTGCGGGAGTTGAAAGCCTCCGCGCCGGCGGCCAATGGCGCCGCAACAACGAGGACATTCTTGACCCACTGCTTCGGACGCAGACCCTTGATCATTGCATCAAGGAGGTTCTTCGGTGGTTTCTTCTTACGGTTATAGTCGACGCCCTCGGTGTGAGGCTCCGACTTCAAAAATGGCTCGTCTACTTGCTCGTTTTGTGGCTCGCTCACGCCGTTTTCCTCTCGATTTCAATCGCAGCACGCGCGCACGCCGCGCCCAGGACAGCACCAGCAAGGGTGTCCGTCGGGTAGTGCACTCCCAAAATCATGCGGGAGGTCATCATAATAGGAATTCCAATATACGGCACCTTCGAGCCCGTGATGTCAGCCAAACTCACCATTGCGGCTGTGGTGCTCGTCGCATGTGATGAAGGGAATGACAGCTTCGATGGCGTTCCCACTCCAATTTTGATGCGCGGATCGCTGGGGCGCTTGCGGCGCACGATGCGCTTGAGCACCACGGAGGCGGCATGCGCCGTAAAGGCACCGGCACCGAGTGCGATCCACTTGCGCTGTCGAGGCTTATCGACGATTGCCCCCGCCGCGGATAGTCCCATCCAGCCCAGGGAGTGCTCGCCGAAGTGGGACAGCGTGCGTGCGCCAGGCACGACACCGGGAACGTCGTAGAGCGCGTCTTGAATTTTGACCAGCAGGTCAACTTCTTTACTGCTCATCAAATACCTTCTTCCAGCTCTCGCGGGCAGTCAATTGTGGTTTTGCGGCGCGGTAGCTGGACTTGAGGTCGTCCCAGTTCTCGCTGATCTGCTTGTGCAGCGACTTGGTCTCGTCGAGAAGCTCTTTCGCGAGGTCGCGGTCGCGCTTGCGGAAGGCCACACCGGTGCCACCGGCGGTGGACACGGTTGCCGAATCGACGCGCGAGAGCGTGAACCAGCGTGCCTCGTCTGGTGTGAGGTTGAGCTGAGGTGCTTCCCAGTGGGCGCGGTCCTCTTTCTGCACGAGATGCTTCAATCCCTTGACAGCCCATGGGATCTTCTTGATTTTGGCGAGACGTCCACCGATGTTGCGGGTGGGTACGCCCGGCGCGCCCGTGGCCGGTGGAAGTTCGGCGGCGGACTCAATGATGACTGCATCGGAGTAGTTCTGGCGCAGTTTGTTCACGCGTGGCAGTGCGGTCTCCAGGATGTCGAAGAGCTGATCTGGGCCCTTGAGGAAGTCCTTCATGGCCTCGATTTGGATGGCCAGCGTGGAGTATTCCATGCACATGATGTGCTTATAGGTGGACTTCAGCATGGACTTCAAAATGCCCTCGACATCGCCCTCGTGGTACATCGATGCCACGATGAGACGGTTGCGCAGGTGGAAATATGCCTGCCAATCAATCGCGTCATCTTTATCTGCCCACGCCATGTGCCAGATCGCGGCACCGGGCCAGGTCACCGTTGGGAAACCTGCCTGCTTGGCGCGCAGCGCATACTCGGTGTCGTCCCACTTAATAAACAGTGGCAGCGGCAGGCCCATCTTTTCTGCGACAACACGTGGGAAGAGGTTCATCCACCAGCCGTTGTAGTCCACGTCGACGCGGCGGTGCAGCGCGCGGGAGTTTATGGAGTCTGGGTTTTTCTCGTCTTCGGGGCGACCCAGGAATCCCAGTGGGTATTTCGCGAAGTCGTGGTCGTAGACCGCGTGAGGTGCCGCGCCCCACATAAAGTCATGCGGGTTCACTGCCTCTCCGGAGGTGCGCAACTGGGAGCGATCCTGCAGGTTGAGCATTTGGCCGCCGACCAGGATCGGGCTTGCCGCGTAGCGGGCAGCTTGGACAGCGCGCAGGATGGAGTCCGGTTCAATCGCGATATCGTCATCCATGTACAGAATGTATGGTGCATCGGTCTGGCCGAGTGCCTCGTACATGATGCGGGAGTAACCGCCGGAACCGCCCAGGTTGCCCTGCGGGAAGATCTGCAGGCGATCGCCGAGATCGGATTTTGCCTGTTCAAATGTCGGTTCATCGGCCGGGTGCTGATTGCCCTGGTCAGGCATCAACACGTCGGAGATGGCGGCAAGGACCTCAGGATCTTCCGCAAGCGTGTGCAGGGCGTTGACAGCGTCTGCGGGGCGGTTGAAGGTAGGAATGCCGACGGCGACTTCCTTTGCGAACGGGCCGACCTTTGTGCCGTCTGGCATGGTCTGCGCTTCGGGTTCCTGCGAGGAGTACCAGCCGGCATTAGAGATGACTGTGTCAGTTTCTGCGGTGACATCGAACCAGAGCCAGCCGCCGTCTTCGAAGTTCTTCAGCGCCAGTGGGATTTCCACGCGCTGGGCACTTCCCGCTGCATCTGCCTCAACGACCTGATTGGTCACGGAGATACGTGTGCCGTCTTGCTTCGAGCGGTAGACCGAGATGGTCGCGGAGCCTTTAAGGTCCATGGCCAAAATGACCTGGTCGAGTTGCGACCACCGGCGCCAATACGATGCCGGGAAGGCATTGAAATACGTTTGGAAAGACACCTCTGCCCCGGCCGGCACCGTGACTTGGGTGCGATCGGGCCAGGTGAGGCGCTCTTTGTTGTGCTCGGCCTCGATGAGGTAAAGCATCCGCACGTCGTGCGGTTCACCCTTGCGGGGGAGGAGGACGCGCTGGAGCACATCGACAGCTTGCACTGTGTTCACGTTTCTCACTTTCGGTGTGGGGACACTCTTCAAACTTCTAGAGTAGTGCTTCCCTACCCTCAAGTGATGTGACGGCACGCGCCACCGGCCACTTTCGGGAGACACTTTTGGCACTTGCACGCACAAAAGAGCCGGGCCAGAACTTTGAATGTTCTGGCCCGGCTCTTTTAGTTTTCAGCTTGTGTTAGCAACCGGCCTTACTTAGCGGCCACAGCTGGCTGAGATACTTCGATCCCGAGGGATGCTGCACCAGCGTAAACGCGTGCGGTGAGATCGTCGACAAGCTCACGAACCTCGTCCATGGTCATGCCGTCGGTGCGTTCAACATCCCACACCTTGAAGCGACGGCCGCGACGGTCGCGGTCCTCGTTTTCGCCGATGTAGATGACCAAGTCTGCTGCTTGAACAGTGCGACCTTCGGCAGGCATGTCTGCAGGTGCAACCAGTCCACGCTCATCCATTACCCACTCGAGCATTTCGTCGGTGGAGTTTTCTGGGTGTGCTGGGGCTACGGATGCGACAACACGGCGGTCAGTGAGCTGACGTGCGATTGCTGCTGCGGCGCGAGCCATGGTCTGGTTTTCACGGGAGACGAACTCAATGCGCAGTGCAGGTGCTGCATAAGCCGTCAGCTCTGCATATGCATCGCGACCAGCCAGTACGGGAACGAAATCCTGTACCTTTGCCGTCTTCGAGTGAGTTTCCACTGCGTTATCGAGCACTTGATCGATGGTGGTAGTTGGAAGTGCGTACGCAAATCGTGCGTACAGGTCCTTGCGGATATTATTTAGAGCGGTCATGGCAGCCTCCTTTCATTGAGTTTTCATTGCCATGAATTGGTGGGGTGTATGAAGTTGTTGCCGTACTTTTGTTTCCGGCGGTGGGTGTCACTTTTGCCATTGGGGCTGGTGACTTTGACATTGATTCGGTTGAATTAGGTACAGACTCAGAAATCGGTCTTAGAAATTGGTCTCAGTTGCGGTGCATTTGTGCAGCCGCAGCGATCCAAGCGTTGAGGCGCTCCGCATCGCGACGCTGTTCCTCACGAATTTCTCGCGAGTTCAAGCCCTTGTCTGAAAGCTGTGTGCCGGTGTTTCCGGTGACTCGTTGTACAAAAGATTTGACGCTCATTGCAGATCCTCCTTTCGGTTTACCTTTAAGTTAACCAACCGTTCATTTGTTAACCTAGTGTTAACTTTAGCCCCTGTTTAACTTGTCGTCAAGTCTTGACCTGCATCTTTGTTTGAAAAACGCCGTATCCAGCGGGTTTATGCCAATAATGGGACAATCCCCATCGTTCACTTTAAGTTAACCTTATAGTCATTTAAGCGTCGTTTTTGCTTAATCTATTCCACACACTCGCCGTGTCGCCCGACAATCCATGAAAGAATCTCTGCATGCAGACAAATAAGGTCATGATGTCCGTTGCAGCCCTTGCCCTCATCGGTGTTGTCTTCTTCTTCATTGGTGGGACGTGGGCGAATATCGTCGGCCTCATCTTTGTCGGCGTAGCAATCGTGCTGGCCATCTTGGCGAATCGCTAAACCCCACTGACCAAGTGGTCAGTGGGGTTTCAGTCTGTACAGCAGAGCTTCGAAACGAGCTTCTCAATGAACCTCTAGATTTCTTTAGTGTCCGCGCTCCTGGTTAATCGGCTCGCCGTCCACAAAATATGGACGCAGGTGATTGTCGAACAGTGACAGTGCAGCGCCGATCGCCATATGCATATCTAGGTACTGGTAGGTTCCCAGGCGGCCACCGAAGAGCACCTTATTCTCCAGCGATTCCTGCGCAGCACGTTCGCGGTACGCGAGCAGCTTCTCGCGGTCCTCTGGCGTGTTGATTGGGTAGTAGACCTCGTCGGTGTCTTCTGCGAAGCGGGAGTATTCCTTCACAATGACAGTCTTATCCGTTGGGTAGTCACGCTCCGGATGGAAGTGACGGAACTCGTGGATGCGGGTGTATGGCACATCCGCGTCGTTGTAGTTCATCACCGGAGTGCCCTGGAAATCGCCGGTATCCTGGAGAACTTCCATGTCGAAGTCCAGAGTGCGCCAGCCCAGGCGGCCTTCGGCATAGTCAAAGTAGCGGTCGACCGGGCCCGTGTAGACGACTGGAACGCCTTCATACTGATCGCGCACATCGAACCAGTCCGTGTTCAGCTGGACATCAATCAGATCCGATGACGCCATGTTTTCCAGCCATGCGGTGTAGCCCTTCACCGGCAGGCCTTCATACTTGTCATTGAAGTAGCGGTTATTGAAGGTGTAGCGCACAGGCAGACGAGAGATGATCGACGCCGGCAGCTCCGTTGGATCGGTTTGCCACTGCTTCGCGGTGTAGTGCTTCACGAATGCCTCATAGAGTGGCTTACCAATCAAGGCAATGCCGCGCTCCTCCAGGTTCTGCGCGTCAGCGGGGTCCATGCCCTCCGTCTGCTCCTGGATCAGCGCGCGTGCTTCGTCAGGGGTGTAGTACTTGCCGAAGAACTGGTTGATCAGGCCGAGTCCCATGGGGAACTGGTAGGCGGTGCCGTCGTGCATTGCGAACACTCGGTGCTGGTAGTCCGTGAAGTCGGTGAAACGGTTGACGTATTCCCAGACCCTGTCGTTCGAGGTGTGGAACAGGTGCGCACCGTACTTGTGCACCTCGATGCCGGTTTCTGGCTCCGCCTCTGAGTACGCATTGCCACCAATGTGCTCTCGCTTCTCGACGACCAAGACTCGCTTACCCAGTTCACTTGCGGCTTGTTCCGCAACCGTTAGGCCGAAAAAGCCAGATCCAACAACAATGAGGTCATAGTTCATGACCTCTAGGCTATCGGACCTGCACCGGTGAAGCGGGTTTTACACTGGCGTGGCACCGGAGTTCCCGACAATAGTTTCCGACAAAACTAGTGAACAATGGATAAATCTTGACGAAAAACACGCCACAAATCTATCAATTTTCACACAAGTCCCATAAGATACACTTTGGCCTATTTTTATAACACCAGTATCAATTTTTTCAGGAGACTAACCGTGAATCAACGACGCAGGCTGATAAAGCCATCGTCCCCAGCCAACCCCGTGGTGGCTGTGCTGATGACTGCGGCGCTGGGAGTCACCGCAGTTTTCGGCGGAAACGCAGTTATGAATACACAGTCGCTCGGCGGTGGCAGCATTGAGGTGCAGAGCTCGAGCGCATCCTTGGCAGATGGCGAAAACGTCGTTATTGACGATGCAGCCGTAGCCACCCAGGGCGAAGGCGACGCCGCCCGCACCGTCAAGGAATTCACCCGCGACGAAAAGTTTTCTCAATTTGCTTTGACCTGGCAGGGCGACGCCGACTTTGCGGCATTCGTCCGTGCTCAGCGCGACAACGGTCAGTGGAGTGAGTGGTACGTCCTCGACCCCATTGAGCAAGAAAACACTGCTGTTAACGGCACCGAGCTGATCTACATCGAACCTACTGACCGAGTTCAGGTCAACGTGAGCAACGTCGACTTGGTCACTCCCGGCTCTGCAGCCCCTGCTGCTGAGGCTGCAGTGGAGATCCCAGCGGAGGAAGCACCGGTCGAGGACGCACCAGCAGAGCAGGCTCCCGCGGAGCAAGCTCCGGTGGAAGAGTCGCCTGCTGCCACGCCACTGCCGACTAATCACGGTGACATCCAGCCCGTCGTCGAAACAGTAGATGCACCCGCTGAGGCACCAGCAGAAAATGCGGCCCCAGCAGGAGCAACTACCGCAGCAAACATTGATGCAGTGTTCATCGATGGTGGTAGCGGAACTACCGGCGAGATTGCCCCTACCAGCACCGACGGAATGCCTCAGGTCATCTCCCGCTCGGGCTGGGGTGCCAACGAAGGCATCCGCTGCAGCAACCCCACCTACACCGATCCGGTCAAGGCCGTGACCGTGCACCACACGGCAGGTTCAAATAACTACACGGAAGCCCAGGCCGCAGGCCAGGTACGTGGCATCTACGACTACCATGCGCGCCAGCTCGGCTGGTGCGACGTGGGCTATAACGCGATGGTCGATAAGTACGGCAATATCTACGAAGGCCGCTATGGTGGCCTCGACCGCGCAGTCCAGGGTGCCCACGTGGGTGGCTTCAACAAGAACACCTGGGGCATTTCGGTCCTCGGTAACTACGAGACAGCAGCCCCAACACAGGCATCCCTCCAGGCCGTCGGCGACATGGCGGGCTGGCGCCTGGCACAGGTTGGTCAGGATCCAAATGGTCAGTCCTACCTGTCTGCGGACTTTAACTTCAGCGGTTCCAAGTACAGCACTGGACAGGGCGCGAATTTCCCGAATATCAACGCTCACCGAGATTTCCACTTCAATGCCTGCCCCGGTGGCAACCTCTACGCTCAGATGGGCACCATCCGCAGCATCGCCACGGCGAAGTACAACTCCATCCAAAATGGCACAGCCGTCACACCGGATCCAGGAACCACTGATCCAGGAACACCGGAACAGCCACCTGTTGACAGCGATGAAACCCCTGCTCCGGGCACCACGCCAGGAGACTCCGCACCTGGAGACAACGAAGGCACCGTCAACAACCCCGATGGCACCACGACCAATGTGACCAATAACGGCAGCAACGCAGCGAGCTCCGCGGACACCGTCTCCGGTTTGCTGGCAGGCGATCCTGCCGCAATTGCTACCGCAGCGGGCACCGTCGCGGGGACACTGATCTTGCTCGCAGCGTCGAACGGATCGCTTCCAGGGGAAGCCACCACAGTTGCCGATGTGGAATTGGTTCCGGGCCTGACCGTGGCCACTGTCGCCCCGTATATTGGCACGATCCTCTCGGTGACCGGTAACGATGAGTACGCCGATCTCTGGGCGGGCATCGAACCTGCCTTGGGCGCAAGCCTCGGCACTACCACTGGTGTCGGTGGTGCGCAGTACTCCTTCTACGAGGAAGGCCTCGGCGTGTACAACCCTGAGGCGGGCACCGCGGTCGCGCTCTTGGGACCAATCGCTGACGCCTGGCTGCAGCAAGGCCTAGATTTGGGACCACTCGGACTTCCGGTCGCGGATCAGTATGCCGCGAACAACGGCGACATGCGTGTGGACTTCCAGGGCGGTTCGATCAGCTACAACGCTGAGACCAACACCGTGGACATCAACGTTAACTAGGCAAGTCCGTAGGAGCGCGTCACCGCGTCTTCCCACCGCGAAATCAGCCGGTCCCGTTCAGGGCCGGCCATTTCGCTTGCCCAGGTTGATTCGTCGCCAAGCGATATTGGCTCACTGATCAACCCTGCCCCCACCGCGGCCGCCGATGCCGCGCCCATGACGGTGGTTTCGATGTTGCTTGGACGCACCACACGTGCGTCGAGGACATCGGCTTGCATCTGCATGAGCAGTTCGTTGGCGGTCATTCCCCCGTCGACGCGCAACTCGGTGAGCTTAATTCCCGTGTCCGCCTCCATCGCGCGAGTGACCTCTAAGGTTTGCAGGCAGGTCGCCTCGAGTGCGGCGCGGGCGATGTGTCGCTTATCGACGAAGCGTGTCAGCCCGGTGATGACCCCTCGGGCATCAGCGCGCCACCGTGGCGCGAAGAGCCCCGAGAAAGCCGGGACGATGGTTACTCCGGCAGTGTCTGTGACCTGTCGGGCCAGCACCTCGATCTCGCTTGCGCTAGAAATAATGCCCAGCTGATCTCGCAGCCACTGCACTAACGACCCGCCGACCGCGACTGATCCCTCGGTGGCATAGATCGGGGCGTGGCCTTCCTGCTGGTAGGCCACCGTGGTGAGCAGCCCATGCTTGGAAAAATGCGGGGTGTCACCGGTATTTAACAGCATGAATAGCCCAGTGCCGTACGTCATTTTGGCTTCGCCCTCTTCAAGGCAATTCTGGCCGAAGAGTGCTGCCTGTTGATCGCCCAGGACTCCCGTAATTGGCACTCCCGCCAGAGTTCCTCGCTGGCGGACCTGGCCAAAATTGCCAATGCTGGGTTTGATCTCGGGGAGCATGCTCAGCGGGATGCCATAATCCGCGCAAATCTCTGGGTCCCACTGGCAGGTACTAATGTCCATGAGCATCGTGCGGGACGCGTTGGTCACATCGGTGGCATGGATCGCTTCCTGCCCGTCGTCGCCGAATGCACCTCCGGTGAGCTGCCAAATCAGCCACGTATCAATCGTTCCCGCGAGCAACTCTCCGCGCTCGGCCTTTGCCCGAGCACCCTCAACATGATTGAGAATCCACGCCCACTTCGGGCCCGCTGGATAAGAATTGGCAAGCAAACCGGTGCGCGACATGTAGCGTGTCGAGTCATGGGTTTCGTCCTGGTCCGCAGTACGCGTGTCCTGCCACACGATCGCATTATAGATGGGTCGGCCGGTGGCCTTTTCCCAGATCACAGCGGTTTCACGCTGGTTGGTCACGCCGAGCGCGCTGATCTCGCCCGCAGAAACATCCAGGTCAACCATGACATCGGAGACCACCCGGCGAACATTGCGCCAGATCTCAATGGGATCGTGCTCCACCCACCCCTCGCGCTGCATGATCTGCTCGTGCTCGTATTGCGCCTGCGCAAGCACGTCCCCTTCCGGGTTCATGATGATGCACCTAGTCGAGGTGGTGCCTTGGTCGATGGCAGCGATCAGCGTCATGCAACTATTCTTGCATGTTGACCGAATTAAACCAGCCCTCCACCATCACCGCCACGCCGTATTCATCGTTGGTTGCTGTCACGGTGTCTGCCCCGTCGCGTACTTGAGGGGCGGCATTGCCCATGGCGACACCAGTTCCGGCCCACGCCAACATCTCAATATCGTTGGGCATATCACCGAACGCAGCAACATCTTTTTGCTCAATGCCGTACATCGCAGCCAGGGTAGAAACACCAGTGGCCTTGGTGACCCCCGGTGCTGACACCTCCAGCAATCCAGCGGACATGGAAAAAGTCACGTGTGCATCATCTGGGTCGATCTTTGGGGCGATGGCATCGAACATCTCCTGCGCGACCATATTGGAGTTACGCAAGATTAGCTTGACGGCTGGTTGCGATACCAGCTCGTGAACTGGGACCACGCCGTGATCCTCGGTCCACAGATCGGTACGGTACCCCGGACTTGTGAGGAAGGATTCTTCCTCCGCATCGAATGCCGATTGACCGGCGCGCTCCACGCCGAAGGCCACTCCCCCGAAAGGCTCGAATACCTCCTGGGCCGTCTCTGCAATATCCGCAAGTGTCTCAGGTGGAAGGTTGTGCGCGGTGATGATTTTGTCATCCGCGGAGTCATAGATCACCGCGCCGTTCGAACACACGCACATCGGGCGAATAGGCAACTGGTCAAGCACCGGGAAAATCCAGCGGTGCGGGCGACCCGTGGCAAGAGCAAACTTTGCGCCTGAGTTGATGGCGTTCATGACTGCGTCACGCAAGCGCGGTGTGACACGATCCTTCGAGTTCAGAAACGTCCCATCAATGTCGCTGGCGATCAGGCGGGGAGTCATAAGCTTTCGTCACGTCCTTAGCAGGGGTTCTAATTGCGCTTTTTCGCGCGTCTCCCCAGTTTACGTGACTTTTTTGCCTCTTTCTTTGCGGCCCGCTCGGCCTTGACCCGGGCATTAATCTCGTCGGCTTCTTCCGGTGTTGGCGCAGATCCTCCCATGGAGGCTGGCAGCCAATCCAGGCCGTCTTCGAAAGGGCCGAAGCGCTCGGCGTATTCCGCGCGGGATTCGTCGAGAAGCTTTTGCATCGCTGCCTTCAGGCGAACGATGACCTCTTCGGGGTCGCCGCTGGTGTCAACTGGTGCGCCGTAGCGGATGATTGCCGGATAACCGTTACGGCCGAGTTCTTTCTTCCGGCCTTTTGTCCAAAAGCGCTGCGACCCCCACGTGACCATGGGCACCAATGGGGCATCTGCCTGCTGCGCAATGCGCGCCGCACCGTTTTTGAACGTAGCGAGCTCGAAGGAACGAGAAATCGTTGCCTCGGGGAATATTCCTACCAGCTGGCCCGCCTTGACACGCTCGACCGCAAGACCGACGCTGCCGCCGCCCGCGGAGCGATCCACGGGCACGTGGTCCATGTAGCGCATCGCCGTTCCCACGAGCGGGGTATCGAAGACTTCCTTCTTCGCCATGAAACGCAACAGCCGCTGTCCGCGGACGTGCGGGCCGACCTCGCCGAAGATGAAGTCGTAATAGCCGGTGTGATTCATGGCGACAATCGCGCCACCATCGGTGGGCAGGTGCTCCGCGCCGTAGACGGTGACGGGGATTTTTTGGAACCGCAGCAGCGCCTTCAAACGCCTAATGACGAATTGGTAGAAGCGCTCGTGCGCCTCGACCGGGTGGCCTGGAACTTCCGGGAGGTCTGCGGGTACTTCGAATTGCCCGCCTGCGATGCGATAGTCCATGCTATTTGACCGGGGTAATCACGTCTTTACCCATGAGTGGGCGCAGTGCTTCTGGTACAACAACGGAACCGTCGGCCTGCTGGTTGTTTTCCAAGATGGCCACGAGCCAACGCGTGGTGGCAAGGGTGCCGTTGAGCGTTGCCACTGTCTGCGTCTTGCCGTTCTCATCGCGGTAACGAGTGTTCAAGCGACGGCCCTGGAAGGTCGTGCAGTTCGAGGTCGAGGTGAGCTCACGGTAGGTTTCCTGCGTTGGTACCCATGCCTCGGTGTCGAATTTGCGCGCCGCCGAGGAGCCCAGGTCGCCGCCGGCCACGTCGATGACGCGGTACGGGACCTCGACGCTGGCGAGCATATCGCGCTCGAGCTGGAGGAGCTTCTGGTGCATCTCGGTGGCGTCTTCCGGCTTGCAGTAGACAAACATTTCCAGCTTGTCGAACTGGTGGACGCGCAGGATGCCGCGGGTGTCCTTGCCATAAGAGCCCGCTTCGCGACGAAAACAGCTGGACCAGCCAGCGTAGAGAACTGGGCCGTCGGACAAATCGATGATTTCGTCCTTGTGGTAGCCAGCAAGTGCCACCTCAGAGGTACCCACGAGGTAGAGGTCATCGCGCTCGAGGTAGTAGATCTCGTCCGAGTGCTCGCCTAAGAAGCCCGTGCCCTGCATAATTTCGGGGCGGACCAGCACTGGCGGGATCATCAGCTTGAATCCGGCGGCACGGGCCTTTTGCGCTGCCAGCTGCAGCATGGCCAGCTGCATCCAGGCACCATCACCGGTGAGATAGTAAAAGCGTGCGCCGCCCACCTTCGTGCCGCGGGCCATGTCGATCATGCCGAGGGATTCACCGAGCTCAAGGTGGTCCTTGGGCTCAAAGTCAAATGTGGGAGTTTCGCCGACGTGCTCGAGAACGACGAAGTCATCTTCGCCACCGGCAGGGGCACCTTCGACGATGTTAGAAATCTTGTACTGCAGCTCGGTGACGCGGTCTTCGGCGACCTTCTGCTCTGCCTCCGCGTCCTTGACCTTGGACTTTAGCTCGTTGGAGCCCTCCAGCAGCGCCGGGCGATCCTCCGGGGCGGCCTGGCCGATCTTCTTGCCAAAGGCCTTTTGCTCGCTGCGCAGCTCGTCGGCAGCTTGGATGGCAGCGCGACGCGACTCGTCGGCCTCAAGCAACTGGTCGACCAGCGCTGGGTCTTCGCCACGGTTGCGCTGGGAAGCGCGAACAACATCGGGATTCTCACGGAGCATCTTCAGATCAATCACAGTTTCATACACTACCGCCATTGAGCCTGAAGTTTCTTCTGCACCCCAGCAATTTACGGCTTTTCACCCCGTTCCGTGATGTTGAGTACACGCCGTCACCCTACCTGGTCATAACCAGTGCGCTAGAATGGCATATATGGATCACTCACCTCAGGCTTTACCCAAACGGCCTATTACAGAAGGGCCCGCACCTAAACATGCTCAGCTGCGGGAGATCCTGGAAGAGCTCATCAGCACTACCCTCACACCGGGTGACCTGCTTCCAGGGGAACGAGTTCTCGAAGAAACCTACGGGGTTTCACGCATCACAGTCCGTCGCGCCATCGGCGACCTCGTATCCGCGGGACGGCTCCGACGAGTCCGCGGAAAAGGAACGTTCGTGGCTCCGAACCCGCTGGTCAGTAGGCTTCATCTCGCCTCGTTTTCCGACGAGATGAAGGCCCAAAACGTGAAGTCCTCGTCGAAAATCCTGCTCTCCGCCCGTGCCGTCCCGCCCACGATTGTTGCTGAATACTTTGGTACGGATCCGAGCATCCAACACGTCCATCTCCGCAGGCTCCGCTTGGGAGATGGACAGCCTTATTCCATCGACGACGCCTGGTACAACGGCACCTTGGCGCCCGACCTACTTGAAAACGACGTGTATAACTCGGTGTACACATTGCTAGAAAACCAATATCAGATACCGATCACCGAAGCGGATCAAACCGTCAGCGCCGTGTCCGCCGACGAGCAGCAGGCTGCGTTGCTTGACGTTTCCCCAGGTACACCCCTCTTGCACATCGTGCGCCTCGCGCAATCGGGGGACAAGCCCGTGGAGCTATGCTCGTCCGTATATCGCACGGATAGATATCGGCTCACGACGCGGGTTGGTCGCGAGTCTGCCTAGCTTCGGCTCTTTTTCTGTTTAAAGTTGGACTTAGTCACCCTGTCGCAGGCACAATGGAGAAATTATGGCTTCACGATCAACTTGGCGAACGGGAACGGGTGTACGCACCTTGCTCCTTGCTGCGCTCTCAGGAACCGTGGCAATTGGCTCCTACACCCTCGTCGCCGAGGGCGGTGTAGGTTCCGGCACCACGGCGGAATCCGGCACGGAATCGTCGGTAAGCAGTGAACCTGTTGCCCCCTTCACCACCGCCGACCAGGGCGCGTGCCTGACGTGGCAGGTCGATGACCAAGGAGGCGTCACCTCCTTCGAGCAAACGGACTGTAACTCTGAGCACCGTTTCGAGATTTCCGCGCGCGAGAACCTTGCCACCTACCCAACCAGCGAGTTCGGCGCTGACGCCGAGCTGCCAAATCAAACGCGCCAGGCGCAGCTGCGCGAGGAACTCTGCCAGTCGCCGACAGTGCGCTACCTCGACGGACAATATGATCCGTACGGTAAGTATTCGATCGCCCCGATCCTGCCTTCTGCCGAGTCGTGGGCGGGCGGCGACCGCACCATGCTGTGTGGCCTACAGGTCACGGACGAAAAGGGTGTTCCGCAGCCCACCACCGGCCGCGCGGCAGACCAGGATCAGGCCCGCGTCGCCGAGCCCGGTCAATGCATGCGCGTCGATAGTTCCAGCGTGCTCCACACCGTTCCGTGCAAAGACGACCACCACATCGAGGTCACTCTTAAAGAAGACCTCGCCCCCGTCTTCCCGGACAGCACCCCAAGCACGCGCCAGCAAGACGATCACCTCCGCGAAGTGTGTACCCAGGCGGCCATGGACTACCTCGGTGGAGAAGAACAGCTCTACCAGTCCACCCTGCAGCCCTACTGGGGTTCTCTGCCCACCGAAAGCTGGGACGGCGGCTCCCGCACTGTGAACTGTGGCCTGGTCTTCGGCAATGAGGAGGACAGTTTCGCGACGTTGAAGGGCTCCGCCCGCGACGGCCGCGAGGGATTCACCATCGACGGTGAACCTCCAGCCGAGCAGCCCGATCGCGAACCGATTCGTCGTGGACCATCCGCCGAAGCCCCCGCCGGGCAGGAGCAATCCGGTGCCGCGGTAACCCCGGAGGCTCCAGCGCAATGACGCCAGTAAGCGACGAGTTTTTCGAGTCGCTTATCGACGATGCACTCGACGAACTGCCCGAAAATTTCCTCCGGAACATGAAGAACGTGGTTGTCCTCGCGCGCCCCTATAACGAGGACAACCCGAGTCTGCTCGGGCTCTTCGAAGGCGTGCCGATTACCGAGCAGCACTCCAACCACAGCGGGTTTTTGCCCGATGCCATCTTTATCTATAAGGACTCACTCGAGTCGATGTGTCGGGACGAAGAAGAACTGCGCCAGCAGGTCAAAACCACCGTGTTCCACGAGGTTGGGCACTACTTCGGATTAGAAGAACATGACCTTCACCGGCTCGGCTGGGGATAATTTCCGGGGCTAGTACTTTTTCTCGCCCCACCGCACCAGTTTCCACTTGCCAAAATCATCCTGCGGATCAAGCACCACAAAGCGGCAGTTCTGCAGCGGGTTCATCAAGGCAAATGCTGGGTCGATGGACGCTGCTCGCGCGGCAAAAGTCCGAATGGCAGAACCGTGCGTAACCACCACGGAGTCGCGTTCTAGCAGCTCAGAGACTCCGCTTTGGTAGCGCGCAAGGAATTGGGGGAGGTTCTCGCCGCCGGGAATACTCGCCTTCGTATCGCCAGCGAAGAACTTGTGCACCACCGTGTGGTACGCGATATGTGCTTCCTCGCTGCTTTGCATCTCGTGGTGACCTGCCGCGATTTCTTGTAGTCCCGCGACAGCTGGGATCTCATTGAAGTACGTACTAAACGCGAGCGAACCCGTCTGACGAGCGCGCAGAGCTTCCGAGGTCACAACCGAGGACGGACCATATTGATCCATGATTTCCGGTCCAACCTCGCGTGCCTGCTTCTCGCCAAGAGTGGTCAACGCAGCACCAGGCAGTTGCGTATCTAGGGCTTGCTGCACGTTTGAAGTGGTCTGGCCATGACGCAGCAAGATCAGCATTAGCGTCCTTCCCGGGCTTTCCTCACCCATTCTGTAGCGGCTTCGAGGCGCTCCATGTCTCGTGCAAGTGCGTCTTCACGAGAATCCGTAGTACTTGAGGGCCACGAACCCAAAAACGTAATGGAATTGGCACGCAGCCAGAGATTCCTCAGCGCTTCTGCCACCGGAACGTCATCGATATGACCTTCCAAATCCACATAGAAATTATACGTTCTTGCGACTTTTCTTGTTGGGCGCGATTCGATCCGAGACATGCTGACCCCGCGGTAGGCGAATTCCTGGAGCGCTTGAACGAGGGTGCCCGGCTCATTCGGCAGGTCAAACACGACAAAAGTTCGGTCGTGACCGGTACGCTCCGTCGGTTGACCCGCCGGGCCCACCACCACAAAACGAGTCTGCGCAGTAGCCAGATCAGCGATGCCAGAGGCGTGTACCTCAAGGTCAAAGAGTTCCGCCGCTCGAACCGGCGCGGCCGCCACGTCGGCCGTCCCCTCAGCTACCGCTTGCGCGGCCGCCGCATTGGAACTCGCGCTGGTAAACGAGACCTGCGGCATGTTGTCCTTGACCCAGTTCCGTACCTGGCGCTCGGCCACAGGGTGGGTAGAAAACCGCTTTACGTCTGACAAGCTCGTTCCCCGTCGCGTCATCATCGCGAAGCTAATGGGGAGCTCAAGTTCATGAAAGATCTGCACACCTGGCGCTTCGATCAATGCGTCAGTAGTTGCTGTCACCCCGCCGTCGACGGAGTTTTCGATGGCGACCACCGCCCACGCGGCGCGCCCCTCGCGCACCGCATTGAGTGCCGCCGACGGCGAATCTACCGGCAATGTATCAATCTCACCGTCGCCGAAGCACCCGCGCTCGTGAAATTTCCAGAGTGCTTCTTCGGTGAATGTCCCTGCTGGGCCCAGGTATGCCACGGTTGTCATGCCTTTACCTTACAGTGGGCACGGTGAGTCGTATTTCAAAAGAGATCCTCCTGGTTCTCACCATTACTTTCGGCATGAGTGGTGTACGTTCACTGCTTGGGCTTATCGACGATCTGCTGTCCACTACCCCGCTCAACGAACAACAAGAGACGATTTACGACGAGGCCAGCCAGATCGGTTGGCTCGACCTTGCCCTGCAAGTCACCAGTGCAGCTACCTTATTCGCCTGGGGTCTTCTTGCATTGTTTTTGCTAGGCACGTCCATGCCGAAGATGCGCTGGAGCGATTGGGGCTGGGGCGCACTTCTTGCTGCCCTCATTGGCATTCCCGGCCTCGGCCTCTATCTAGTGGCGCTTCAGCTGGGCCTGTCCAAGGAAGTCATCCCAACAACCGACGCAGTGGAAATCCCGGTCCTGCTTTTATGGTCGGCGGCCAATGCATTCGGTGAAGAAGTCGTCGTTGTCATGTGGTTCATGACCAGGCTCAAGCAATTGAAGTGGCCTGCGTGGGCTGCGATCGGGGCCTCGAGTATTTTGCGAGGCTCTTATCATCTCTATCAAGGTATATCCGCAGGTTTCGGAAATATCATCATGGGCATTGTTTTTGGCTTCTTCTACTACAAGACAGGAAAAATCTGGCCCTTAGTTATCGCGCACTTCATCATTGATGCCGTCGCATTTGTCGGCTACCTTGCACTCGATTTAAGCTGGCTTGGTTTATAAACCGGATAATGAACTTTGCCCACACCTGTCACTTGAGCCACATCTCTTAACCATGAAGGGCTACCATATTGAGCATGTCAAGGGGACCTGGATCAAACGACCCACGCGATAACGACGATTACGTCCTCGGACGTGACGGAAAACCGCTGGTAGACCGGTATGGTCGGCCAGTGCGTCGTCGTCAAGCCCAAAAGCCTGCGTCGGAATCATCCCACCGACACGTCTCCCGCGACCCGCACCCCCCTGCCCAGCAAAGCGACCAGACCCGGATCGAGGGCCGTAGCGAAGGCCGCAGCGCGGGAAGGCCACGTCAACAATTTCCACCTGAGCGGCCCCGACAGCGCTACCAGCCACGGCGCGCTCCCTACGAGGAGCGCCGTCGCGAGCAGCAGGTGCCCATGCATGTCTCTGAGCCTCCTCGTCGACGGGGTGGTCAGCAAAGAAATCAACCGCGAAATCCGCGGCGCAGGCGAGGCGGACGTTTAGGCTGCGGTGGCATCATCGCCGTTTTGCTCGTCGCAGTGCTGCTCTTTGGCTTCTGGATGGACGCGCGATTTACGCGCGTTGATGCATTCCCCGATGCCCCAATTGGTAATACGGCCGGCACGAACTGGCTTCTCGTCGGATCTGATTCCCGCGAGGGATTGTCCGAGGAAGAGGCGCAGCGCCTCGGCACGGGCGGTGATCTCGGCAACGGGCGCACCGACACGATCATGATCTTGCACATCCCAACATTTGGAGAGTCGTCCCTGATCTCGGTGCCGCGTGACTCCTTGGTCACCATCCCGGGTTACGGGGAGAACAAGATTAACGCCGCCTTCGCGTTCGGCGGTCCGAAGCTGCTTTCCGAGACCATCGAACAAGAGACCGGACTGCGGATCGACCACTATGCCGAAATTGGCATGGGCGGACTCGCCGGAATCGTCGACGCCATCGGCGGCCTCGAGCTCTGCCCCGCCGAAGCGATCCAGGATCCACTGGCCAACCTCGACGTGCAAGCAGGGTGTCAGGAAATGGACGGTGTGACAGCACTGGGCTACGTGCGGACCCGCGCCACGGCCCAGGGCGACCTCGACCGAGTCGAGCGTCAACGAGAATTCTTCAGCGCGTTGATGTCCAAGGTGTCTAGCCCGGGCACCTTCCTGAACCCGATCCGTATGACCTCGTTGGCGTTTACCGGCACGAAGCTCCTCGTGATTGGAGAAGGGGACCATCTGTGGCACCTCGCCCGGTTGGCGCTAGCAATGGTCGGTGGGGTGAAGTCCGAAACCGTGCCAATCGGCGGCAATATGGATTCCTACGTTGGTGCCGTCTTGCTGTGGGACGAAGTCGCGGCTGAGGAGCTTTTCAGTTCTATGCGCTGACCTCAATCGACGGCTCTTCCGCAGTTCATATTGTTTGGCTAGACTAATCAGTGTACGACCATGAACCCGTCGCCCCGTCCGCATTTATCAGCACCACTTGAACACGCACATTGCTTTTGAGCAGTCGCGTGGCTCAGCAGAATGTAGCGAAGGGAGTTCTCATGAGCACCGCATTTGCAGGAAGTGTCATCGATCCCATCGATGACAAGTACATCGACCAGCGTCAAATGGTCTCTGAGGGTGGCCCGCTCGGTCCGGAGAATTTCCACTCCGATGACAGAGACGGTAGTCAGACACCCGAGGAAGCACTCGAAGACATCGAAACCATCGAAGACATCGACGAGGAATACCAGCGCCAACGCAGAATGGTGTGGGAGGGTGGACCGCTCGGTCCCGAAAACTACCACTGGTAGTCCCCTAATTTTCTGACAGAACTAAAAAGGGAGTTACGGAAACACGCGCCGTAACTCCCTTTTCAGCTAGCTCTAGCCGACTGGTTTAGAGGTAATTCAGGTTGATCTCGGTCTCCGGGTCGAAGAACACAGACTCTCCGACAATCGGACGAACGTAGAGTATGTCGCCCTGCTCAATCGGCTGCTTTCCACCGCGTACGGTGACGCGGTTGCCACGCACCGACACAGGAGAATCTGGAGTCATCATCGGGTTGCAGTATGCGTACTGCTCGGAACCCAGGTGCTCGACGATTTCCACTTCAAGTGGTACAACAGTTTGCTCGGCGGCTGGCTCGTGGTTTACCGAGATGATCTCCCAGTTCTCCGGGCGCACACCAAGAATGACCTTGTCGCCCTTCACCTTCGCTGCCTGCTCAGGTGTCATGCCGAGGTCAACGCGGTGGCCTTCGCCCATGACAGCGCGGCCTTCCTTCACCGTCACCCCATCCAGAAGACTCATCGCAGGCGAACCGATAAAGGTTGCCACGAAGGTATTGCCTGGATTGTTGTACAAGGTGGTAGGCGCATCGACCTGCTGGATGATGCCCGAATTGAGCACGCACACACGATCGCCCAAGGTCATAGCCTCAGTCTGGTCGTGGGTCACGTACACAGTGGTGGTTCCCAGCTCGCGCTGCAGAGCTGCGATCTGTGCACGAGTGGACACACGCAGCTTCGCATCCAGGTTGGACAGTGGCTCGTCCATCAAGAACACCTTGGGATGGCGCACGATCGCACGGCCCATGGCCACGCGCTGGCGCTGTCCACCTGACATTGCGGAAGGCTTCTTATCAATCAGGTCTTCCAGCTGCAGCATCTTCGTAGCGAACTCAACGCGCTCCTGGATAACTGCCTTGTCGGTCTTCATGTTCTCGAGTGCGAACGACATGTTCTGGCGCGCAGTCATGTTTGGGTATAGCGCGTACGACTGAAACACCATGGCCACGTCACGATCCCGGGCACGAGTTTCCGTCACGTCCTTGCCGTCGATCAGAATCTGACCTTCGTCGATTGGCTCAAGGCCAGCAAGCATGCGCAAGGTAGTGGACTTGCCACAACCGGAAGGGCCAACCAGGACCAGGAACTCGCCATCAGTGATGTCGAGGCTGATCCGGCTCACTGCCGGCGGACGAGCAGGATCATAAATACGAGAAGCTTGGCGGAATTCTACCGTTGCCATAGTGCTTCACCGTCCTTTCAATTCAGGCTTTTGGCTTTACGACGATTACAGGAGTGGCTGAACGTCACGGTCGATGGCGGTCTGAGTTTCCTCGGACAGAGCCTCGAAGGTTGCGGTGACGTCTGCCTGGTTCAGGGTGATTTCGTCGAGAGCTGCGCCGATGCGCTGGCCGCCGCCTGGAACAAACACGCGAGCGTAGTCCTGTGGCTGGGTGTTCTCGTTCAGCTGATCGATTGCGGTACGTGCATTTGGATTCTCCTCCAGGTATGCAACCTCGTCAGGGTGCTCGAGTGCATCCTTGCGCACTGGCATGTAGCCGGTGGACTGGGAGAACTTGATGGTGTTCTCGGTGTTGGTCAGGAAGCCGATGAACTTCAGTGCCTTCACCTTGCGGGCATCTGCGATGCCGGATGGGATACCAACGCCTGCACCACCGGTGGCGCACGATGGGCCAGGACCTGGAAGGAAGGTGGTGATGAATGGGACGGTTGCGGTCTCAGTCAGGCCACCGAGAGAACCGGTGGACTGCAGCAGTGCAGCAGCGTTACCGTTACCGAATGCAACGGTTGGATCGGTGGAGATCTCGATGTTGCCGTCAGCGACCTGCTGCTTCAGGAACTCGCCAGCCTCGATGGAGGCAGCCTCGGTGAAGGTTGGGGTCCACTCCTGGGAGTAAGCGCCACCGAATGCCCAGATCATGCCCTGGAAGTACCAGTCGAGGTAGTTCGAGCCGTCTGGAACAACCACGACTGGCTTGTCGTCGTTAGCTGCGCGCAGCTGTGGTGCCCACTCAGCAAATTCCTGCCAGGTCTCTGGACCACGATCGGTAGGAAGACCTGCAGCTTTGAGCACGTCGGTGTTCCAGTACATCAGGCAGGTGGAGCGAGCGTAAGGAACACCGTAGTGACCGCCGTTGAAGGCGTAGTCCTCGCGCAGGGTGTCCACGTAGTCTTCAGGGTTGACCTCAGCCTGGGTCCAGAAATCATCCAGGTTGGTGGTCTGCTGGTTGAGAGCGAAGTTGAACCAGGTCACGTCAGAAGCAACGATGATGTCGGGCAGCTCGCCACCGGACAGTGCTGCGTTGAAGCGCTGGGACAGTTCCTCGTAGTTGGAGCCTGCGGTGATCAGCTCGACCTGAGCGTCTGGGTTGTCAGCGTTCCACGCGTCGACGATTTCCTTCTCCATGTCCTGCGAAGAACCTGGGTGGTTGGTCCAGAACTGCAATGGAGCGCCGCTGTCTTCTGCCTGGCTGCCAGAGCCGCCGCCGCTGGTGCTGCCACCTGCGCAGGCGGTCAGAGCGAGGGAGGAAGCTGCAACTGCGCCAAGGCCCAGTGCGGTACGACGAGAAAGCTGAGCATTCAACGGGTTCATGATGTTCTCCTTTGAGAGATTCAGTGGAAACGGTCCGGGTGAGATGTGGCCGGTCCGGTGATTTGTGGAGCAATGTTGAGCCAGAAGAAGGGATCCCCTGGAGTGACGTGTCTAGCCCTTGACGGCGCCAGCGGTGAGGCCCTTGATCATGTTCTTCTGCAGCAGCAAGAACACGATGATCATTGGCAAGGTGGTCAGGACCGTACCTGCCATCACAGGACCCCAGTTGGTCAGACCTTCCGCGTCCTGCAGTCGGGTCAGACCGACTGGCAGTGGAGCTGTCGCTTCGGTGTCTGTGATCAGGAACGGCCAGAGGTACTGGTTCCATTCACCGACCACGGTGATCAGGATGAAGGCAGACAAGGTCGGCCAGGACATAGGAAGGACGACGCGGAACATGGTGGACCAGAAACCGGCTCCGTCCATCGACGCAGCTTCAAGGATTTCCTTGGGCAGCGACATGAAGTGGTTTCGCATTAGGTAGGTACCGAACGCGACGGCCGCCAGCGGCAAAATAACACCGGCGAACGTATTACGCAGACCCATGTTCGCGATCAGGGAGTAGTTCGAAATGATGGTGATCTGGTTTGGCACCATCAAGGTGGCGATCACCAGGAGGAACAGGATGTTGCGTCCTGGGAACTTCACAAAGGCAAAGCCGTAGGCACTGAGCACGCCGAGCGTTACCTCGATGACGGTCAGTACTGAGGTGATGATGATGGAGTTACGTAGGTAGAGATCGAAGCCGGAGAGCTGCAGAACTCGGACGTAGTTGTTCCACTCCATCGGGTTTGGCCACCAGGTGATGGGGTCCGCATACACGTCGGAGTAGGTTTTCAGCGACGTGATCACGATGAAGTAGAGCGGCACCATGATCACCAAGATGGTGATGATCAGTGCAATGTAGCCAATGATCTTGCCGGCTACCGAACCCTGACCAACCTGTCCGTCTTTACGGCTGCGCTGCTTGTCGGTGACAACTGGTTCACCGTCAACCTGAGAACCCGGTACCGGAGGGAGGGCGGGATTAGCTGTAGTCATTAGTCATTTCCCTTCTCTTGGTAGCGGACCTGGATCGCGGTAATCACCAAGACAACCAGGAACATGATGGTCGCCACGGCAGCGCCGTAACCTGCGCGTCCATCAACGAAGGTTGCTTGGTAGACCTGGTACACCATCGTCGAGGTGCCATTTCCGAATGGGCCACCCCTCGTCATGGCGTGGAGGATGTCGAACACCTGGAAGGAGTTCAGCAAGACCGTGATGGACAGGAAGAAGGTTGTTCCCCTCAGCTGTGGCATGAGCACGCGGAAGAAGCGACGTATCGGCGAGGTGCCATCGATTTCAGCAGCTTCGTCGAGGTCATCCCTGCGGCCTTGCAACGCCGCGAGGTAAATCACGAAAACGTAGCCAACGTTCTTCCAGATGTAGGTCACGGTGACCATGAACAGCGCCCAGTTCGAATTCTGGTAGAAGTTCGGAACCGGGATGTTCACCAAGTTAAGGAAGTACTGAATCATGCCGTACTGCGGATCGAACACGAACTGGAAGGCCACGCCGATTGCAGCACCTGAAATCACATAAGGGGCAAACACAATCGAGCGACCGGCGGAACGGCCGAACAGCTTCTGGTCCAAAAGCAGCGCAAGCGCCAAGCCGATCACCATGGAGCCAGCAACCGCAGCAATAGTAAACACCACGGTGTTAAAAACAACGCGCCCTGTATCTGGTGCGGTGAACCATTCGATGTAGTTGTCAAGACCGATGAAGGTCATGACCGGGGAAGAAATATTCCAGTGGTAGAAGGAGATTCGAATATTGTCGATGAGCGGACGGTAAGTAAAGATTGCCAGCAAAATGAGGTTGGGCCCCACCAGCAGCAATCCCAGACCAACTTGCCCCCAGTTAATTTTTCCACGCGACTTTTTCGAGTTCGCGTATTCTTCACTAACTACGGGCTTATCAGTCACAGCAGGAATTTGACTGGACATGCCTAGAAAAATAGGGCGTTGATCTTACTATTCGGTGAACTTTGGGGGCCAAACCAAATAACTCGGGACGAATTGTATGAAACTCTTCGGAAATGTGTGGGGTTTTCCTGAAACATAAGAAGTTCCCCACGTTTTTGCCTATGCAAAGGGCACCGCCTTCCATCTGGAAGGCGGTGCCTGGGGAACTAGCGTTCTAGATAGTCACCTGACGCGACTTAATGTTTTCGAGCTGGCGACGTTCCTCCGAAGTCAGAGGCTCAGCGTTCGCATATTCTTTTTCGATCTCTTCGCCGAGTGCCTTAAGGGCATCCTCGTAGCTGTTCATGCCGACTTCTGGATCCAAGTCGAACACCGGCACCGTTAAGCCATGCGCGCGGAAGGCGCCGGCGAACTTCGTGCCCTCGCCGAGATTGAGTTCGCCGCGCGCTCCGATACGTGCCAAAGCGTTGAGCAACTTGTTTTCGTTTTCCTCCGGGCGCACCCAGCGGATGTGTGCCTTGCCACCGCCTGGGTTGACCCACCAAATAGCGCCGGTCAGGTCTGTACCAACTTCACGCGAAGGAACGATTGAATCGTTGGCCTGTGCCAACGCCTGCTGAATCTCCGCTGGCACAGCTTCGCCCTCGGCGAACCACCAATTGAAATCATCGTGAGCGACGATTTCAAGTTTCACGTTCTCGTCGAGAAGTTCTGTGATCTTTGGCTGGCTCCCGTCAGCAACGGTGGATTCCAGCGACTCCCCTGGTGCAGCGTTGACTGCCCAGTTCAGTGCGTAGGCAAGATCGCGCCCTGGGTTGTGGGAATGAGACTTGACCTGGAGTGCCACGAGGCGCTCGCCGCCCTGCGATTCATCGCGCACCAGCGCTGCACCGGCACCAGGCAACACGGTGACAATGCTGACTGGGGTTCCGTTGACCTCGACCTTGGCAACCGCGGAAGGAACGAACTCCTGCATCGCAATCAACTGGGTCTCAGCAGCTAGCCCACCGTATGGGCGGGGATCCTTCTGCAGGGCTTCGCGCTCTGCGGCACGCGCCGCAAGCTTCGCCTGACGGCGGCTCATGCCCTCAGGAAGATCTTCTTTTTTCCGGTTCTTCTTCGCCATAGGCACTAATCTACCGCAAGGTCTCAAGCGCCCGTTCAGGGAGGTTTGTCGCCATCACGTCGACACCGTTATCCCTGCACCAGACCATGTCGTCGGCCTCATCGACAGTCCACAAATAGGTAGGCAGACCCTTAAAACCAATCAGATCCTGGTCAATCTTCGCTTCCATCAACGACGGGCCAACACCAAAAGGTTTCGAGGCAAACCGGTGCTGCGGGTTCCAGCGACGATGTTTCGGATTAACCAAGAAATACGTGCGCAATTCAGGAAGCAGGCGACCAAACCGACGAATCGCTAAGTGGGAAAAGGAAATCAGCGAAACCCGAGGGTCCTCGTGCATCGCCGCGTAGCGCAGATGCACGGCTGTTTGTTCCTCCACCTCCGGGCCAAAGCGCGACGGGTGTTTGGTTTCTACGAAAAGTTCCTTGTCAGGGTAATCCTGCATGAGCTCCAAGAGCTCGCTGAACTGCATCACCTGCTG
This sequence comes from Corynebacterium lubricantis DSM 45231, assembly GCF_000379425.1. Taxonomy (GTDB): domain Bacteria; phylum Actinomycetota; class Actinomycetes; order Mycobacteriales; family Mycobacteriaceae; genus Corynebacterium; species Corynebacterium lubricantis. Next base: position 6,152 of record NZ_KB902183.1, on the reverse strand, counting down.
TGGTTCGTCTTCGGTGCCAACATTGAGTTGTTGCAGATCCGCGAAATCCATCGTGGCCACCAGCCCCGAACCGTTGGAGGTACGGTCAACCGTTTTGTCGTGGAAGACGACGAGCTTACCGTCGCGGGTTAAGCGCACATCGCACTCAATGCCCGCGATGGGCAGCTCAAGCGCCTCGACGAATGCCCTCCTCGTCAGCTCCGGGTACTTGCCTGCGTATCCGCGGTGCGCGACGATTTTCAAAGTGCATTCTCCCAGCTAGTGATGCGGCGCAACTGCTGACGGTTCTTCCGCTGAGAACGGCCTAACTTCGCCGACATCTTCTCCAGGATCCGGATGGCGTCGGTGATGTGCGGCCCCTTATTCAGCATGACGCACTCTGCGCGAAGGGCGTAGCCCACATCCGTCATCTCGGCGCGCGAAGGAAGACCGGTCTTGGCCAGATTCTCCAGCACCTGCGTCGCCATGATCACCGGAACGTGCGCGGCCTCGGCCATCTGCATAATCAGTCGTGGAACTTCCGCCATGCGCTCGAAGCCTAGTTCCACAGCCAGATCACCACGGGCAATCATGATGCCGAGGTTGGGGTGGCGCATACCTTCAAGAAGGACGCTGGCCAACTGCTCGTATGCCGGGATGGTCTCGATCTTCAGCACAATGCCCAGGTTGCGTATCCGGTCGGCTTCATTTGGCGACTCCAGCGCCAAGCGCTCCAGCTGTTCCAGAACGAAGGACACGTCTTCTGGAGTGCGGATAAACGACACTGCCGCGATCTCAGCGTTGTGCGCCACGAACTCGAAGGCCTCGAGGTCTTCTGCGGTAAGGCTCGGCAGCGGGATATCAGTATCTGGCAGGTTGATGCCCTTATACGCTGCGAGGTTGGTGCCGGTCTCCTTCGCTCGGGTGATGCTCAAGACTGCCTCGGTGTGTTCCCCGTTCTGGCGTACCTTGGTGACCTCGGCGGCGATCGCGCCATCGTCGAAAAGCACATTGTGGCCGACCTCGAGTGCGCCGACCGCCTCGGGAGCGGTGCATCCGATTGTGGTGGGCCCAGTCTCTGAGACCACTGCAGGTTCCTGCGAGGTAGTCAGAATCAGGGTGTCTCCGGGGTAGAGGCGGATCCTGCGCTCAAGCGGCTCGATACCGGTGATGGACGTGATATCGCCATCGTGCTCAAGAACCGTTGTGTCGGAGACGAAGGCATTCTTCTGGCCATGGGCAATGACCACGCCGTCTTCGCGTACTTCGGTGACCTCGAAGGACCGCTTCTTGCCACGATTATCGTCGAAGGAAATATCTGAACCGACCCGAAGCTGCGACAACCACTCCGCGTTGACCTTGAGATTGAGGCCAGGACGACCTGGTTCCTCGGGAAGTGCAACTTCTTCGGTGCCCTCGGCCGAGAGGTACAGCTTCGCCGGGGTAAGCACTTCGCCGCTATCGGAACGGGTGACCCGCGCGCGGTTAACCGCTGGGCCAGGTTCGATGGTGCCCGTGCGCACCTTTGGTCCTGCGAGGTCCATGGACACCCTGATCTCGCGGCCAACTTCTTCCGCGGCACGGTGCACGTTGTCAATCATCCGGCGCCAGCAATCTTCGCCGTCATGCGCACAGTTGATGCGAGCGAGCTCCATACCAGCGTCAGCGAAACCTTTAACCAGCTGATAATCGTCTGCCGCCTCGCTAGGCAGCGTGACCATAATGCGCGAATGGGTTTCTTCCGACGTTTGGCCCAGCAGGATGTCCGCGTTGGATTCCAAGATATCGTCTGCCTCGGCGAACGCATCGGAGATTTCTTGCTGTGGGTAAGTCAGTTCCTTGCCGGCGAGCGCGTCAAGGACATTGTGTGCGGCCTGCAGCCGCGCCATGACGGCAGGCTCGGTTGTGCTCAGGCGGGTCGCGCCCACAGAGGCGAGGCCGGCCTGGAGCTGCCGAACATCGTGATTACGAAGAGAGGTGTAATGCACCAAGTTCTTCGCACCATTGCGGTGAGTTTCGGCTACTCGGTCAATGACGTCGCTTTGAGACTTTGCTTCGTCGTCCAAATCCTCAATGATGACGTCGAGCTTGCCAATTAGGTCTTCTACAAGAGTTTCGGGGTCCACATCATCCATTGTGCCTGCCCAATCAGGATTTTGCAGTGCAATGGAGTTGACTCTCACCCATCTGCGCACACTGCCCAATAAGAATGCGTCAGTAGTGAAATTCTGTAAGAATGGCCCCTATGAACAAAGTGGCACGAATGGCGCTTCAGGGAGCCTCTGGCGCACTGAAAGCTACCCAATTCGCGCTGGAAGTTTATGCCGACCTCACCCCCTTGATCCGTATGCGTGGCCCGCGCAGGCTGTCGAAAAATATGGGAGCTGGTGTTCTCGGGGCGGAAGTAGCAACGTGGTGGGCGATCTCTCCCTCGCTTTTGCCGCGCAAATGGTGGATTACAGCCGCAAACGTTGCCATAGTGCAAGGTTTCGGGCATGCCGTTGGCACTGGGATCAGCTTCGTGTCGCGCAGGATCCGCCGCAAGTTTAAATTCACCACACCTTTAGATAATGAGCCGAGGGTCAGCACGGCCGTACATGTGGGACTTGCGGCAACGACGGCGGTTGTGACGCTACGTACCCCTGCCAGGCATGAAAAGCAGGTCCAGCTTGCGGCCGAGCGGGAATCGTTCAGTTTGAATGGTTCTATCGTGGGCATGGCTGTGGGCACCGTCGGATATGGGGTGCTGCTCGCGCTCGGTGAAGCCGTACAAAACTGGGTAGACACCACGAATCGCCAACTAGCGCGGTGGCTGCCACCCGTGGCGAGCTGGCCGATCGCCTTGGTCGGCGTCGTCGCCACGCTGTACTTCGCTACCGATAAAGTCGTCCTGCGCCGTGCACTTTCGCAGCTCTATGCCCGGGCGGAAAAGCTCAACCAGGAAGTCATGCCCGGCGCGACCCCGCCGACGGAATCCACTCGCTCCGGTTCCCCAGAAAGCATTGAGAACTGGGAAAATCTTGGGCGCCAGGGCCGCTCGGTGATTGCTGCTGGCCCCCGCATTGATGACATTCGCTCCGTGATGGAAGAACCCGCCCACGAACCGATCCGCATCTACATTGGGCTGACTGAGGGGCGCACTCCCGAGGACCAGGCGAAGCTGGTACTCGAGGAGATGGAACGCACGAACGCCTTCGAGCGGGAAGCAATTGCGATCATGTCGTCGGCGGGCACCGGGTGGCTCAACGATTTTGTGACCAGCCCTTTTGAATTCCTCCTGCGAGGAAATAGCGCCATCGTCGCTATGCAATATTCTTTCCTGCCGTCGGCCGTCTCCTATATCGCCGACCGGACGACGCCTGTGACCTCGTCGCGCGTTCTGATTTCGGCCATTCGCGCGCGGCTGGATCAGATCCCGGAGGAGCGTCGCCCGAAGCTTTATGTCGCCGGGGAATCCCTCGGGGCCTACGGCGTTGCGGATTCCTTTGATTCGCTCGACGAGCTTTTAGAGACCGTCGACGGTGCGCTATTTACCGGCGCGCCGGGCTTTACTCGCCTCCATACGCAGCTGACGAACGACCGGGATCGAGGTTCAATTCAGCGACTCCCTGTGCTCGATGGTGGCCGTCACGTGCGCTTTGTTGCCACGGAGAATCACCTGGAGCACGATTTCCGGGGCGATGATTTCGACAACGACTGGGAGTTTCCCCGCGTGGTCTTCGCCCAGCACGCCTCCGACCCCGTGGTTTGGTGGGACTGGAAGTTGTTTTTCCTGCAGCCGGATTGGCTCCGTGAACCGGGCTCGAGGGGAGTCTCCGCGCCTGCCGCCCAAGACCTTGATGTTTACGACGGCCTGCGCTGGGTACCCTTCATCACCGGCTGGCAGGTTGGACTCGACCAGGTGAACTCCCTCGACTTCCTCCCCGGACATGGACACGTATACCGCTATTCGGTGATCAAGTATTGGGCCGCCGTACTCGATAAGGACATCACCGACGAGCAGGCCATCCGCGTCGCGCAGTGGGTGCGCAAAAATATGGAGCGCGTGCGCAACGAGGAAGTGCCTATCCCAACTGCGATCCGTCAAACGATACAGTCGGGCCCGGGCTCACTGGGGAACCTGCGACCTCCACGTCGTTGACCCGCATCCACGTCATCGACACGCTACTTTCCGTAATAGTTGCTAGCGCATAGCCATGCGCGTCCAGGTCGACGTGGCTGATATGCGGGTTGTGTTCCAGCACGACGCTTTCCGCTAGTTGCGCGAGCTGCGAATCCTGCGGCAACCCCATCAGGTCGTCGATGTTCGGTGCGCTTATCGACGAGCACACGAATTCGGCCGCCACAACCTCGCCGTTGAACTCAATGTGATTGGCCCATTCCGAGTGAATATCGCCGGTGAGAAACACCGTATTGCCCTTCAAGCTGGCTAGGAGCCTTTGCCGATCTGCAACGTAACCGTCCCATTGATCCACGTTGACCGGTGTTCCCCCAAGATCAATACCCACCATATCCGCCAGAGGTTTCGCCACACTTCGATCCAGTGGCTTCAGGTTGAGTGGCGCCATCATGACCGAGGTGCCGATGAGATCCCAGGTCGCCGGGGAATAACTCAGCCGGCCATGGAGCCATGCAAACTGCTCCGAGCCCATGATCGTCCGGCTCGCGTCAGTGCGGCTTGCCGGGAGGAATTGCCCCGGCGCGCTGCGATAAGAACGCAGGTCAAGCATGTGAATCTCTGCGAGGGTGCCGAAGCTGAGCGAGCGGTAGATTTTGCCTCCCCGTGACGGGGACGTGCCCCGCACGGGCAGCCACTCGAGGTAGGCCTGCATCGCGGCATCTCTGCGCGAGTACCAATCCCCGTCGGTCTGGGCGTGGTTTTTGGCTCCGCCTTCCCATGCGTCGTCGGCGATTTCGTGATCATCCCAGGTGACCACCCAAGGCACTGCGCCGTGAGCTGCTTGGAGGGACGCGTCTCGTCGATAAGCGCCGTAGCGTTGCCGGTAATCGCTGAGAGTGCGAATGGTGTGCATCGGCGTGTGCGTGCGCACGACGCCGTGCTTGCCGGGGTACTCGCCCGAGGCGAACTCGTAGAGGTAGTCGCCCATGTGCACCACGAGGTCGATCTCTCCGAGCGCGGCTCGATCGGCGATGTCCTGATAACCCTGGAAATAGCCGGACTCGAAGTTCGCGCACGAGCACACAGCGAGATTGAGCTGGTCAACGGCTTCGGTCGGTGCTGGAGCAGTCTTGGTGGTTCCCACCGGGGAGGTGAAGCCGAGCGCGTGGAAGCGGTAGAAATAGGTGGTTCGGGGGTTCAGCCCGAACGGATCGACATGAACCGTGTGGTCCTGCGAGGCATCCGTGGTTTCCGAGCCGCGGCGCACCACTTGGGTGAACTCGGGATCCACGGCAACTTCCCAGTCCACCTGCACTGGGCCTCCGAGCTGAGAGCCTGGAAGCGCGCCGGGTTCTGGTGTGACGCGAGTCCACAAGATGACGCTGGCTGGGAGCGGGTCTCCGGAGGCCACCCCGTGCATGAACACGCCGTATTCGTCTTGCGAATAGGAGGCGAATTGGTACTGGGTGGCATACGCGTTGTCGCTTGCTCGCACTTCACCCACCAGCTGCGCGGTGTTTTGGGAAGTAGGTAGGGCTGCAGCCGCGCCGACTATCAACGAGGATTTCAAAACCCCACGACGCGAAAACTTTGGACCAGTACGGTTTGCCCGCTGCACACTTGCATTGTCGGGCTTTTTCGGCGCCTTCGCTTGGTTCGTTCGCCAAAGTTCATGCAGGTAAACACATGGTTACGCGCGGGTGGGTTGGTTGGCTGGGGTTGGGGTGGTGTTGGGCGGATTTCACACGGATTTCGCGCCCATTCCGCGCATTTCGCGCCCATTTCCCGAATTGGCTAATTGTGTAGGTCAAGTCCTTTTGAGTGGTGTATCCGCCAGCGGTTGACTCAGCGATGAACTGACCGCTGACGGAACAGGATTCCTTACGCCACCAGAGCCTCCTGACCGTCACCGACAACGACGCCGNCGCCGTCAGCTGCCCGGGCCTTCGCCAGCATCNCCGCCGTCGAGGACAGCATCGCCAGAGGCATGTACCGACGCTGCTGCATCCAGTCCTCATGCTGCTCAGCCAGCACTGCCCCGACCAACCGGACC
>NZ_KB902182.1 GCF_000379425.1 Corynebacterium lubricantis DSM 45231 | reverse complement strand
CGTATTCGGCGCCGCAGACCTGGTCGGCTTGGGCGGACAGCAGGAGGTTGATGGTGTCCTGGAGCATCTGGCGCATCAGATCGGGTGAGGCTTGGGCCAGCAGGTCGTCGAGGTATCCGGTGGGGTCGATATGATTGGGCGCGGAGGCCATCGTTGGTGTCCTTTCGAGGATGTGTAGGAGCTGAGTCGAAAGGTACCGCGGTGGTCTCCTTGCTGGTCGGCAGGGGGGGTTCACCAGGCGGTAGCTGTACACCACACTATTGGACGCAACCGTCAGCTCAAGTCGAGAAATGCGTTCAGCAAATCGCGGAAGCGATGGAAGCACTTAGTGTTGTCATGATGGTCCCTGAAAACGAGGACTTTTTCGCTGTTCATGAGCATATGGAGAAGCTTGAGGAAGCATTTAACCTCAAGGCAACCATTGATGCGTCATTAGCTTTTATGGGAGAACGGGATGGCGCGGGTCGCTTGGTTGGTGCAAACTACCCAGTCGAATATTTTACCGAACGGATGGGGCTTTCTCGGGCCGAGGCTTTCGCCCGATTGCAAAGGGGGCAGGCGCTCTTTGGGGAAGCTCAAGCTCCCAAACCAGAACCTAATCTGGAGCCTGAAGACGAAGAAAAGCAGAAGGAAGAAGAGCGCAAGCGGGCAGAGCGAGAGAAGAAGGCTCAGGAAAAGGCACGTCGAGAAGCGGCAGAAAACAAAATCTCTGCAGAGAAGCATCGAATTATCGAGCGCGCGCTTCTGAACTTGAACGAGCACTCCGACCCCGGTCGCAATGAAATCTATGCACAGGCATTAGAAGCGGCCAAAACCAGAAATTCAGCCGATCTCCGAAAGTACGTCGAAGACATTGTTCGACGAGCGAATAGGAAAGGGAAAGACTACGCAGGGAAGAAAGATCCGCTCGCTGGACATAAGAAGCGCAGCTTTCATATGAGTGAGCCAGACGCTGACGGCGTAGTCACCATAAGCGGAAAACTTGCCGCCGCCGAAGCTGCAGCATTAAAAGCCGCTCTTGCCCCCGGCCTCGCGCCAGGTAGCAATACTTCCAAGGACTCTAGCGACGATAAACGCACCAGGGGTCAGCGTCTGGCTGACCAACTGAATGCCATAGTGAACTCGTATAGCCAAGATATAGTTGCCAAGAACAGGGGAATTGGTTCCGTGGTCATTGCCATGACCATGGATGATCTTGCGGGGGCCGATTGGGAAACTCGATTCTGCACCAACACAGGAATCGACCTGAATTCCTTCGACATTCTTCGGTTGGGCATGGCAGGAAGTGACTTCGTCCTCCAGCTTGATTCCGTCACTGGAATCCCGCTCTCGATGGGGCGAACAAGGCTCGCGAACTTAATGCTCAAAATCGTGATGTTCGTAATGCAGGCGGTGTGTGCCAGGAATGGCTGTACCAAACCAGTAACCGAGCTAGAGGCTCACCACATATTGGCCTATCTGCAAGGTGGTCTCACCGATATAGAGAATCTCGTCCTCTTATGTCGAGAGCATCATCGATGTAACAACGATCAACGAGATGGCGCAGACAATATGGGCTATATCGACCGCGATCTAGCTACATGGGAAACCGGTTTCATGCCCGCGGATGGATCGCCGATGCAGCCCAATACCACTCACCAGCACGAACAAGCCCCGGGCCAAAAATTGCGGCGGCGGGCCAGAGAACGATATCCGGACTTCGATGCGGAAAACCGCCCGGCTCAGGACCCGCTTCTGTATCCGCCACCGAACGAATCCGGTGCATGGAAAACGGCCTAGCGGTGAAAATAGAACCTCCACCACAGCAAACGAAAGACCCAATTTGGCCTGGCCAAACTGGGCCTACCCGTCATTGCGTAGCCACATTCAGGGCTAACAGACCTGAATTACTCGTTGTCGCCACCTGTCACCAGAACAGCATCCTGATCAGCATCCGCACCAGCCTCGTCGGACCAGGTCCAGTTAGCAACCGATGGAACATCTTCGCCATTTTCAAACGCGTAAGCTCGAGCCGAAATTCGTGCGTCCTCCATGTACTGACGCAGGTTCGCGTACTTCGAACCCAACGAAGGAACGCGGTCGATAACATCCATCACCAGGTGGAAACGGTCCAGATCGTTGCGCATCACCATGTCGAATGGGGTAGTGGTGGTGCCCTCTTCCTTGAATCCACGCACGTGAATATTCTTGTGGCCATTGCGACGGTAAGTCAGGCGGTGAATCAACCATGGGTAACCGTGGTAAGCAAAGATCACTGGCTTGTCGGTGGTGAAGTAGGTATCGAAGTCACGGTCAGACAGTCCGTGAGGATGTTCCTTCTCATCCTGGAGACGCATCAAGTCGACAACGTTCACCACGCGGACCTTCAGATCTGGGATGGCCTCGCGAAGAATCTTCGCTGCTGCCATCGTTTCCAGCGTCGGAACGTCGCCAGCACAAGCGAGCACCACATCAGGATCCTCGCCCTCAACTTCGGTGCCTGCGAAGTGCCAAACACCAAGACCGCGGGTGCAGTGCTTGAGAGCCTCGTCCTTGCTCAACCAGTTCGGGTTAGGCTGCTTACCAGCAACAACCACGTTGACGTACTGGCGCGAACGCAAGCAGTGATCGAAAGTGGAAAGCAAGGTGTTCGTATCGCAAGGCAGGTACACGCGAACAACTTCAGCCTTTTTATTCACCACGTGGTCGATGAAGCCTGGGTCCTGGTGAGAGAATCCATTGTGGTCCTGGCGCCATACGTGCGAGGAAAGCAGGTAGTTCAAGGATGCAATAGGCTGGCGCCACGACAATTCGTTGGTGACCTTGAGCCACTTAGCGTGCTGGTTCACCATCGAGTCGACAATGTGAATGAAAGCTTCGTAGGAGTTCAGCATTCCGTGGCGACCAGTCAGAAGGTAGCCTTCCAGCCAGCCCTGGCACTGGTGCTCCGAAAGCATCTCAACTACGCGCCCTGCACGTGCCAGTGGATCATCGGCATCAGATTCGTAGAGGTCGGCGTTCCACTGCTTGTCGGTTACCTCGTAAACATTCTGCAACCTGTTCGAGGCGGTCTCATCGGGGCCGAAAATGCGGAAGTTGTCAGGGTTGAGCTTGATCACGTCTCGGAAATACGTACCCAACTGGCGGGTTGCCTCGGTGATTGGGGCACCCGGGTTCTCCACGTCGATCGCGTAATCGCGCCAATCCGGCAAGATGAGGTCCTTCAGAACCACGCCACCGTTGGTGATTGGGTTGGCGGACATGCGGCGATCACCGGTTGGGGCAAGCGAAGCAACCTCAGGAACGAGCTTGCCGGACTCGTCGAAAAGCTCCTCTGGCTTGTAGGACTGGAGCCAATCCTCAAGGTTTTTCAGGTGCTCATCGGTATCGCGGGCATTGGCCAGCGGAACCTGGTGCGAACGCCAAGAGTTTTCGGTGACCTTGCCGTCGATTTCCTTCGGGCCGGTCCAGCCCTTTGGGGTGCGCATGACAATCATTGGCCACATTGGGCGCTCGAAGTCGACGCCGTCCTCGGCTGCCTGAGCAGCTCCTTGCTTGATATCTGCGATTTCGTCGAGGCAATCGTCGAGAAGCTCGGCGAAACGCGTGTGGTAGGACTCCGGGGACTCGTCGTCGAAGCCCGCGACGAAGACGTGTGGCTTGTGGCCGTAGCCGACCATCAGCGCTTCGAGTTCCTCGTCGGAAATGCGCGCAAGCACGGTTGGGTTGGCAATCTTGTAGCCGTTGAGGTGCAGGATTGGCAACACAACGCCGTCTTGATTCGGGTTGACGAACTTATTGGCGTGCCACGAAGTAGCCAGCGGGCCAGTCTCGGCTTCGCCGTCGCCGATGACGGTGAACACCAAGAGATCCTTGTTATCGAAGGCCGCGCCATATGCGTGGGACAGTGCGTAGCCGAGCTCGCCACCTTCGTGGATGGAACCTGGGGTCTCGGGCGCGGCGTGCGAAGGGATGCCTCCCGGGAAGGAGAACTGCTTGAACAGCTGCTGCATACCGGTCTCGTTTTCCGTCACGTTGGGGTAGACCTCGGAATAAGTACCCTCAAGGTAAGTGTTCGCCACGATGCCGGGGCCACCATGGCCTGGGCCGGTGACATACATTGCGCTGAGATCGCGTTCCTTGATGGCACGGTTGGCGTGAGCGTAAATGAAGTTCAGGCCAGGAGTGGTGCCCCAGTGCCCAAGGAGGCGGCGCTTCACATGGTCGCGGTTCAGGGGCTCACGAAGAAGCGGATTCTCCAAAAGATAAATTTGGCCAACGGAGAGATAGTTGGCCGCGCGCCACCAGGCGTGAATCTGGTCAGCGGTTTCTGGAGTAATTTGTGCGCTGGCGTCGGCGGGGCGGTGCTGCCAGGTAGAGGCAACGTTCATGGGGTGCTCCTCAAATGTCGATATATCTCGATAGTGCGCATACAGCATTTGCTGTATCTATCCCCCATTTAACCTGGATTCGAGAATTGTGGCACTGGTATTATCAATTAATTAAAGTTAACAATGTCACAGGTAAGTCATTTTGGCTGGCAAACCAGTGTCTCGCGCGCAGAAGGTTAGGTTTTTCACATCTGCAAGCCCGAGCAGAATTCTCGCAGGGTGCCTATTCTGGGTGGTATGAGCGATTTTTCAGGCCACACCATCATCGTGACTGGCGCTGCGTCCGGCATCGGCCGGGCCACCGCAACATTGCTTGCCTCCCGCGGGGCATACATCGTCGGAGTAGATAAGAACGACGCCGTCGAAGACCTCATCGACGAAATTCGTGTCGGAGGAGGTTCAGGTACCGCGATCCGCGGCGATCTCACTGACCCCGGCATTATTAGGGCCACCGTCGAACGGGCAGTCGATCACGGTGGGCAGCTTGATCTCGTCAACAACGCTGGCGTCATGGATCGCTTCCAAGGCGCGGCCGCAGTGTCCGACGAGGTGGTCAATCGTTCTTTCGCCATTAACCTTTTCGCCCCCTTCAATATGGTGCGGGAAGTTCTGCCACACATGATTGCAGCGAAAAAGGGCGCGATCGTGATCGTTGGCGCCGAGGCTTCCTTCCGCGGCGGCGCTTCCGGGGTTGCCGACACCATGGCGAAGCACGGACTCGCGGGCCTCGCCAAAAACACCGCCTACACTTACGCCAAGCAGGGTGTGCGAACCAACCTGATTGGTCCCGGTAGCGTCTCTACGCACTTGGCTAGCGGTTTCGATCCGCTCTCGATCAATCCCGACGAGGGCATGGATGCGATCTCGCCGGTGCATCAGGCCTCGATTCGCACCGCGGAGCCCGAGGAGTTGGCCAGCGTGATCGCGTTCCTGCTTTCGGATGCGGCAAGCTATATCAACGGCGCGACCATTCCGGTCGACGGGGGTTGGCAGGCAGGTTAAGGGAGCATTTTCGCTTATTGACGATTGCCTCTGCCCATCCTTCGGGCTCACCCTAAATAAAAGATCTGATTAACCGTGCCCGAACGCTGCTTGCAAGTGGCCGGGCATATAAAGTTTTTCTTGTGATTGAATTCCTTCAAGAAAATGTCCTACTGACTATCTTTGTTGTCATCGCGTTAGGCGCGGCTTTCGGGGCGGTTCCCTTCGGACCAATCAAGTTCGGCGCGGCCGGCGCCCTATTTGTCGGTTTGGCAGTCGGCGCCTTCGTGGAGCTGCCTCCCGACCAGTTGTCCATTCTGCAAGATCTTGGCCTTGGTCTCTTTGTTTATATGGTCGGCCTTGAGGCGGGCGAGACCTTCTTCAAAAACATTCGCTCGCAATTCGGGCTGATGATCATGTCTTTGGTTGCCATCGTGCTGGGCGCCATCACTGCGGTTGGCGTCGGCGGACTGCTGGGCATCGCGCGCGAAGTTTCCGTTGGTGCTTTTGCTGGTGCGTTGACATCTACGCCTTCACTGTCATTGGCACAGCAACAAACCGGGTCCGACCTGCCTGCCGTGGGCTACTCAATTGGCTACCCGACAGGTGTGATCGTCGCCATTTTGCTTGTTGCGGCGACTATTACCAAAAATTGGAAGGCGCCCAAAGATGAGGATCGGTCGGCGGAAGGCGAACTACGTGGTGTTCGGATCGGTGTTGAGAAGACGGTGACTTCCGAAGAATTGGCCGAGCAGTTCCCGAACCAGATTACGGCCGGTGTCCTGAGTCGCAAAGGTAAGACAGTCATCCTGGGATCAAACTTCAAATTGGAACCTGGCGACACCGTATTCCTGATGACAACGAGGGGAGCAAGCGCTGAAGTCGTCAAAACACTTGGTCGGAAATTGCCGGAGCTTTCTCGCCGGATCCCGCACATGACCATTCAGCGTTTCAGCGTTTCTAACCAGGACATTGCGGGCAATACGTTGGGAAACATTCCGCTGTATAAAAAGTTCGGTGCCCAAACCCTGCGCGTACGTCGAGGTGACGAAGAATTACTCGCCACCGATGACTTGCACATTGCCTCCGGCGACATCATCGAGGTGGTTGTACCGACAGCGAACGTCACTCGCCTCGAGCAGTACCTCGGAGACTCCGTTCAGGTAGCCAACCAGCTCGACTGGGTTGCCGCGGCCGGAGGTCTCGTCTTCGGCTTCATTCTGGCTGCCATTCCATTCCCGCTCCCGGGTGGAACCAGCTTCTTCATTGGTGCCGCCGGTGGCCCCTTGATCTCTGGCCTAATCCTCGGTGCTCTCAACCGCACCGGACGCATTGCGTGGCAGCTGCCTCGCTCGGCAAACTACGCTCTGCGCCAATTTGGACTCATGCTTTTCTTGGCAGCAGTCGGAACCGCGTCGGGCCCAGCTTTCGCGTCGACGGCATTTTCGCTCCAGGGCCTGACCACTATTCTTCTTGCCGTGATTATCGCCCTAGTTGGTTGTGGCTCCCTGTTGGTCATGGCGTATCTTGCGGGCCAGTCTGAGACGCGTGCGAACGGTGCCGTGGCAGGACTTCTGGGACAGCCAGCGGTCCTCGAGTATGCGCTGCAGAACTCCAACGACAATCGGATCATGACCGGTTATTCCACTACGTTTGCCGTCGCCCTGATTTTCAAGATCATGGTTGTTCCGTTCATGTTGATTTAATTACAAATGCACACAATCCAACCGAATTCCGCCTACGCTCGAATCTGTAAGTAAAAACTATCCAATCATAAGGTGTGAACATGGCAGAGAAGGATTTTGCAGGTCAGTCAATCATCGTGACGGGCGGTGGTTCGGGAATCGGGCGTTCTACCGCATTGCAGCTGGCGGAACGCGGCGCCCACGTCATCGTGGCCGATCTCAACGATTCCGGTGATGCGGTCGCAGAAGAAATCAACGCCGAGGGTGGGGCGGCAACCGCAGTCATCGGTGACATTTCTGACGACGTCATCGTCGCAAAGCTCGTCGAGGCCGCCACCGCAAACGGCGAGCGCATCGGCTTGGTCAACAATGCTGGCGTCATGGATCAGTTCGACGGTGTCGAATATACCTCTGACGAAATGTGGGAGCGTACCATCCGCATTAACCTCACCGCCCCCTTCAAGCTCATGCGTGCGTGTGTACCGCACATGCTAGAGGCAGGTAAGGGCGCGATCGTTAACGTTGGTTCCTCGGCATCCCTGCGCGGTGCCGCCGCGGGTGCCGCGTACACGTCCTCGAAGCACGGACTTGTTGGGCTGACCAAGAACGCCGCCTACATGTACGCGAAGCAGGGGATCCGCACCAACTTGGTAGCTCCAGGTGGCGTGGACACCAACATCATGGATTCCATCGACGGTTCTCAAATCAACCCTGAGCACGGCCTCGAGGCACTCAAGCCAGTCCACGAATCGGCCGTGCGCAGTGCAACCCCGGAGAGCATTGCTTCCGGCATCGTCTTCCTCATGTCCGACGCCGCCGAGAACTTCAACGGCGTCATCATGCCTTCCGACGGCGGCTGGTCAGCAGGCTAAGCAGATAGCTTTAAGGCACCCGATGCGTCCAAGCATGCGTTGAGTATTTCGTATCGACGAGCTCCCGCGCGGCGTCCAGATCCTGCTCGCTCAGTTCGGCAGGCTGGGCGCCGTAACGCGCGCTAAAAGTTGAAATCAAGGTGGAAATAATCTCTTCGCGCGAGGCACCCGTCTGTCGACGCAGCGGATCCACGCGCTTCTTCGCGGAGCGCAGACCCTTGTGGGCAATCTTTGCCTTTCCGATGCGCAGTACTTCGGTCATTTTGTCGGCGTCAATGTCGTAGCTCATGGTCACGTGGTGCAACACCGTGGAGCCTTTTCGCTTCTGAGCAGCGCCACCGATCTTGCCACCGTCCGAGGTGATGTCATTGATAGGCACGTACCAGGCGTTCACACCGTGTTCGGCGAGGGCGGCAATGACCCAGCGGTCAAGAAACTCATAAGAATCCGTGTACGACAATCCCGCGACGAGCTTGTCTGGAACATAGAGGGAATAGGTAATGCAGTTGCCGCCCTCCATAAACATCGCACCACCACCGGACATGCGACGCACCACCTGAATGTCGTGCTTCTCCACGCCATCGGGATTGAGCTCATTGACATAGGACTGGTAGGAGCCGATCACCGTCGCGCGGTCTTCCCACTCCCAGATGCGCAGGGTAGGGCCGCGCGTGCCGGCCTCGACCTGGTCCATGAGGAGCTCATCGAGGGCAACATTCACCACCGTGGGCAACGGTCCAGGGTGGATGATCTCCCACTCGAGGTCGGTAAAGTCGACCGCATCGGTAATGGCGCGGCGCACCACCTGTGCGACATCGAGGGTGGAAAAACCATGCAGGGCTACACCGTTGATGTCTGACAATGCTGCATCCAGGCGGTTAGTTAGGGCCTGCGTGTCGTCGTTAAGCGATGCTCCCTGCAAGGCTGGGCCAAGTGCTTCGTAGGCTTCTTCCGGCTCGAGGAAGAAGTCGCCGGAGATCTTTGCGCTAACAATAACGTCGTCGTCCGAGACGATATCGGCGACGACGAGTTTTCCACCAGGGACTTTGATTTCTGAATGATGATTTGTTGTCATACCACCATTTGTACCCGAATTTAGAAACATTTGCGTGTCCTAATTCGGGTTGCGGTATTAACCCTCTTTCCGCGCAGCCTCCTGCACCGCCTTGCTCACCGCGGGCTCGACCTTTGGGTCCAAGGGGGACGGCATAATGAAGTCCGCGGCGAGGTCATCGCCGACGCACGCGGCGATCGCCTTCGATGCCGCCAGCTTCATCGCCGGTGCGATGTGGGTGGCACCCGCAGCAAGCGCGCCCGCAAAAATACCTGGGAAGGCCAGCACGTTGTTCACCTGATTGGGTAGGTCGGAGCGGCCGGTGGCCACCACCGATCCGTACTTGTTGGCTAACTCGACTGGGATCTCCGGATCGGGGTTAGCCAGCGAGAACAGGATCGGTTCCGGTGCCATCAATTGCAGCAACTCCTCGCCGACGTGACCACGGGAGACTCCGATAAAGGCATCGGCCCCAGTGAAGGCCTCCGCTGGCCCGCCCGTAAGCCCGCGAGGATTGGTCACTTCGGCAATCTTTTCCTTTACTGGGTTCAGGTTCTCGCGGCCCTGGGAAACAATGCCGCGGGAGTCGAGCACGACGATGTCCTTGACCCCGGATTCTAAGAGCATGCGGGTACACGCGACACCGGCCGCGCCCGCGCCAGAGACGACGACCCGCAGGTCCTCGAGGTTGCGCCCCGTCACTCGACACGCATTGGCCAGGCCTGCGGTGACGACGACCGCGGTGCCATGCTGGTCATCGTGAAAAACAGGGATGTTGAGCGATTCCTCGAGGCGCTGCTCAACCTCAAAGCAGATCGGCGCCGCGATGTCCTCTAGGTTGATCGCGCCCACGCTAGGCGCAATGGCAGTCACTGCCGCGACGATCTCATCAGCAGAATGCACGTCCAGCACGATAGGAATCGCGTTTAGATCAGCGAAGGTGGTGAACAGCTGACACTTGCCCTCCATGACTGGAAGCGCAGCGTGCGGGCCGATATTTCCCAGGCCCAGTACTGCGGATCCGTCGGAGACAACGGCCACGGTCCGCGAAATTCCCGTGAGTTCACGCGCTCGAGCAGGGTCCTCTTTGATTGCCAAACATGCCTCCGCGACACCGGGGCTGTAGGCAATGGAAAGGTCGCGTTTGGAGGTCAGCGGGCGCGAGGACTTAATGGATAGTTTGCCCCCACGGTGGGCTGCGAAAACTTCTTCGGGAGTAATGGGCGCGATGAGGTCGTTATTGTTGTTATCCACGCAAAACAGTATGGCAAGGAATTGCTGATAGTTCAGGAAATCCGGCTATCGCAAGATAAAAATCACCTATATTTAACCGGGGTTAAATCAGCCCTCTTCGTCACAGCGCAACGCCGAACCATCAACGACAATGTGGATCTCCTCCGACACCAAGACGTTTCCGGAATCCAACACGGTATTCCATTCCACCCCGAAGTCCTTGCGGTTGATATCGCAGGTTGCCTCGAATCCCACCCGGGAGTTGCCGAATTGATCGCGCTCGGCACCAAACACGGCCACGTTGAACAACACCTCGCGCGTCGTGCCCTTGATGGTCAGATCCCCAGTGACATACAGGGTATCCGAGCCCTGGAACGCGACGCTCGTCGAATCAAAAGTCAGCGTGGGATGCTCGCGCACGTCAAGAAAATCGGGGCTGCGCAGGTGGGCATCGCGTTGCGGCTGGCGAGTGGTCAGCGAGGACGCATCGATCGTGGCGGAGATCGTCGACGCCTCAGGGCTGTCGTCGTTGATATATAGGGTGGCATCCCACTCTTGGAAAGTCCCGTGGACTCGGCTGATCATCGCGTGCCGGGCAGTGAAATTGATCGAGGTGTGATCCGGGTCAAGCTTGTAGTACCCATTGATGTCGTTTGTCATCTCAAATTCCTCGCCCACATCTCCACACTATTAGTCATTCTTTTAGAGGTCGTCACCATCGCCAATGGTTTAGTACGATACCAAAGGTAGCCCTGAAATTTCGCCCGTCAGCACTGGCGCGATAGGGAAAGGAACTGATTGATGGGTATGTCTCGTCAGCAAGAATACAAAGTGGCACTCGACGGGATCGCGAATGATCTCGACGGGTTCCTGGGTGCGTCCCTCGTCGATGCAACCACGGGCATGGCTTTGGCGTCGCGCGCTGGGTCCGCCGATTTCGATCTCAACGTTGCCGCCGCCTATAACTCGGAGATGCTGAAGTCCAAGAAGCGGACGCTCAAGGCGCTCAACCTAGAGTCTGAGTTCGAGGAGATGCTGGTGACCCTCGAGGACCAATACCACCTGATCCACCTGCTCGAGGACAACCTCTTCCTCTATGTCGCAACCAGTCGCCAGGGCAACTCAATTTCCATGTTGCAGGCGGTAGTCAGGATTCACCTCCGCGCATTAGGCCAGGGAGCAGCCCCCGCGCCGCAGCCGGTCAGCACAAAGACGCAAGATTCGCTTGACGACGAAGCCCGTGCCCAACCACAGCCCAAGCAGCAATTTAGCCAGCGTGGCTGGATCTCGCGCTGGCGGCCAAGTTAATCTGCCGAGCTATTCTTCCGCATCCTCGCGGTAATGCCGAGGGCCCGCCGACCGTGATTGCTGGTCCCGCCACTGATTGAGCTGTTCGGAATGGCTGAGGTAGGGAGACGGTGCCAACTCCACCGGAGGCTGTTCCTCGTCCACGGGAATCTCAGCCTCGGCGACTTGGGTTACCTCGGGTAGCTGCTCAACCTCAGGTTCCGGCGCAGGAGCTTCGGCCGGCGGCACGTCTTCATGAGGGGAGACAACAACGCGGGCCCCCTCGTGCGGGTGTGCTTCGTCCTCGGGGTCCGTTGCCAAGACGTGGGCAACTGTCACCATGACCGTGCCGTCTTCTAATTGATTCACACGCGAAGCGGTGCGGGGACGCGTATCGGGGGTTTGTAGAGGCGCGACATGTTCGGAATCACCACGCGGCTGGCTAGCATCAATGCGGACTACCGAATCTTGGAAATATCCACGCCCCGCGACAGGGGAACCGGGATCGTCGTCGTTGACTAAATGAACGAACGACAACAGCCTCGCGCCTGCGTCTCCCTGCACTGCGCCCAGGACCCGGCCGTCCAGAACCGCGATGAGCTGGTCTCCCATCTCCGTCAAAATTAATAGCCACTGGCCGGGGGAGAGCACCTGCAACTCGGATTCGTCGAATTCGCCGGTCGTGGTGTCGACCTCAAAGGAATCACCCGGGGGGAGGATCCAGGTCTCATCCGTGACATTGTTCCGAGGCACCGCCAGCTCGGGTGGGGGCAAGAGCACATCCACGCGGAGTTGATTGTCCTCGATGCGAATCCCCGCGATCGTCTCAGGCAGAAATCCGGAAGATGTAATGCGCACCATCTCTGGATATTCCTCGCGCAGATCCTTGGCAACTTCTCCCAAGATCCCGAACTCCCAACGAACTCGCCACGTACCCTGCACCGGATCAGAGGCGAGAGTAACGGGGACGAACACTTCCTCTTCGGTGGGGGTGAATTGCGCGAACAGCGGTGCCTGGAGGATATTGTCCACGGGCAGGCGACGGTACTCATTCAGAGCGACCGGAGCCACGAGGTAGTGAGGAGTTTTAGACATGGCACCCGATCCTTTTCTTGTCAGCTCGAATATGAAGTAGTCACTATCTTATTTGATACCAGCTCCTCCCAATGCAATTAGAGGTATTGCGCTAAGAACCGTCCCGTCGCGCTGTCCTCGTGGGCAGCAATCTCCCGTGGCGTGCCCTGCGCCACGACTGTGCCGCCGGCCGAACCCGCGCCGGGGCCAATATCAATCACGTGGTCAGCCCGACTAATCACGCCCAGATGGTGTTCGATGACGATCAGGGTGGCGCCCTTGTCCACCAGCCGCTGAAACAGCGAGACCAGCGCCTCCACGTCCGCCAGGTGGAGGCCGGTGGTGGGCTCGTCGAGAATGTAGAGGGTTGCCTTGTCATTCAAGTGGCTGGCCAGCTTGAGGCGCTGACGCTCGCCGCCCGACAGCGTGGTCAGGGGCTGGCCGAGCGTGATGTAGCCCAACCCCACATCCACCAAGTGTTGGCACATCGTGGCCGCGGCACGGACCTTATTTTCCTTCAAATATTCGGTAGCCGCCTCGGCACTCATACCCAGTACTTCCGCGATGTTTCTCCCACCCAGGGTGTAGCCGAGCACGGAATCGTCGAAACGCCTGCCCTCACACACCTCACAGGGCACATCCACCCCTTGCATCATGCCGAGGTCAATGTAGACCACACCCGCACCCTTACAATGCTGGCACGCGCCCTCGGAGTTGGGAGAAAACAGCGCAGGTTTGACGCCATTTTCCTTCGCGAACGCCTTGCGAATCGAATCCAGCGCGCCGGTGTACGTAGCCGGGTTCGAACGGCGAGAGCCTGAGATATGGGATTGATCGACCCACACGGTTTTCTCGTCGTGGGGCACGAAAGAAACTAACGACGATTTACCCGACCCGGCCACACCCGTGAGCACAGTCAGGGCCTCGCGTGGGATCGACACCGAGACATCGTGCAAGTTGTTTAAGTTAGCGTGTTCGATTTCGATGGTGCCGGAGCCGGGGCGGACCTGGGCATCGTCGATAAGCGAAAAACGCGTGTGCATGTGCCTGCCGGTGACGGTGTCGGCGACCTCGAGCTCGGCGACCGTGCCCTTGAATACGACGTGGCCACCTTTGCTGCCCGCGCCGGGACCGAGCTCGACGACGTGGTCGGCGATCTCGATGGTTTGGGGTTTGTGCTCGACAACGAGCACCGTGTTGCCCTTGTCGCGCAGGCGCAGCAGTAGCGTGTTCATGCGCTCGATATCCTCGGGGTGCAGGCCGGCGGTGGGCTCGTCGAAAACGTAGGTGGTGTCGGTGAGCGCTGAGCCGAGGTGGCGGATCATCTTGATGCGCTGCGCCTCGCCGCCCGAGAGCGAGGAAGCCGGGCGATCGAGGGTGAGATAACCCAGGCCGATCTCGACGAAATTGTCCAGGGTTTCCTGAATCGCATTGATCAGTGGAGCGACCTGCGGGTCCGTGACCTGCGTAAACCACTGTGTCAGGTCGGTGACCTCCATGGCACACAGCTCGGCGGTGTTTTTGCCGAGGATTTTTGCCTCCAGCGCATGAGGCGCCAGGCGGGTGCCACCACATTCAGGGCAGGCCACGAAAGTGACGGCGCCGTCGACGAAGGCACGGATATGCTTCTGCATACCCTCGCGTTCCTTCGACAGCATGGACTTGGAAATCTTCGGGATCAGGCCCTCGTAGGTGACGTTAATTCCCTGGAACTTGACGCGCTCCTGGTCCTTGTAGAGCAGGGCGTGGCGCTGCTCGGCGGTGAACTTTCCTACCGGAACATCGAGGGGGTAGAGGCCGGATTCGGCGTATTGGCGCCAGGACCAGGAGTTCACCTTGTATCCGGGGATCAGGATCGCGCCGTCGTTGAGGGAGAGGGAATCGTCGACAACTGCTGCCTCATCGACTTGGCCGACGCGCCCGGTGCCCTCGCAATTCGGGCACATGCCGCCGGTGCGCGTGAAATTCTTGACGACTTTCTTATTGCCACGGGCATCGGTCAGGGCGCCGCCGCCCGAAACGGACGGCACGTTGAAGGAATACGCGCCGGGCCCGCCCACATTGGGCTCTGCGATGCGCGAGTACAAGATCCGCAGCATCGCGGTGGCATCGGTGGCAGTGCCTACCGTGGAGCGGATATTGGCGCCCATCGGTTCCTGATCGACGATGATCGCCGCCGTGATTCCCTCCAGCGCGTCCACGTCCGGCCGAGCCATCGAGGGCATAAAGCCCTGCACGAAGGAGGAATAAGTCTCGTTGACAAGGCGCCGGGATTCGGCCGCGATGGTAGAAAAAACTAACGACGATTTACCGGATCCCGACAGACCCGCAAACACCGTTAGTCGACGCTTCGGGATGCTCACCGAAATATTCTGCAGGTTATTTTCATTCGCTCCACGAACTTCAATCTGGTCATGGGTATCTGAGGCTAAACTCATAGAAAAGAGAGTACGGAACAATTTCGATCTATGAATCGTTGGTAATGGTGTGGATTCCAAAGATTTTTCAATAAGCGGCTTCAGCGGCCTCGTCAGCATCGCTGGCGCCGATGATGCCTTGGTGTGCGGTCCCGATGGCTGCGCACCTGTCGGCCAGGTAGACCAGGTTGACGAAGTGAGCGAAGCTGGTGAGGGTTCGTCCGAGGACGACCCAGACAGTAGACAGAACGCGGGTACGACCTAGCCCATGAGTATTCTTGTTAATTTCCTCCTGGTCCTGCTCTTCGTCCTGATCGGTGGCGTCTTCGCTGCCACAGAGATGGCGTTGGTGAGTCTGCGCGAATCGCAGATCAAAAAACTGGAGCGGGGCAAGGGGGCCGCGAAGACCGTCGCAGGTCTCGCGCGAGACTCGGGCTTGTTCCTATCCGCTGTCCAAATCGGCGTTACTTTTGCCGGTTTCTTCTCCTCGGCATTCGGCGCCTCTACTATCGCGCCGCAGCTCGCACCCTACCTCGTTGAGTGGGGGATGAGCGAGTCTTGGGCCAGCGGCACCGCGCTCGTGGTCATGACCTTGATCGTGTCCTACCTTTCTCTCGTCCTGGGCGAGTTGGTGCCGAAACGCATCGCTATGCAAAAGGCAGAAAGCGTTGCACTCGTCGTTGCGCCGCCACTGAATCTGTTCGCGAAGCTAATGCGTCCCGTGATCTGGATCGTGAACACCTCCTCCAACGGTCTCTTGCGGCTGCTCGGATTTGACCCGAACGCGCGCACCGAGGAGATGAGCACCGAAGAGGTCCGCGACATCGTGTCCTCACATGATGGGCTGGCGGAATCCGAGCGGGCAATGCTCGACGACGTATTTGAAGCCGGGGAGCGCCTCGTCGGCGAAGTGATGCGCCACCGTTCCGACATGGCCACCTTGCCAGCCACGATGACCGTGGGGGAGGCTGCCCAGGAAATTTCGGATAAGCCTTATTCCCGCTACCCGGTCTACGGCGAGGACATCGATGACATCGTGGGCTTTGTCCATGTGCGCGATGTGTTGGAGTATTCAGCTCGCGGCGATAATTCGGAAGTTCTGACGAGTCTGAAGCGTTCCATCGTCCAATTCCCATCGACGGTGCGCCTGCCTCAGGCGTTGTCGCAGATGCGCGCCTCGGGTCACCATATTGCCATCGTGGTGGATGAATATGGTGGCACCGATGGCATGGTCACCCTCGAGGACTTGATTGAGGAACTCGTGGGCGAAATCTGGGATGAATACGACCGGGAAGAGCACGCCGCCGTCATGAAGCTCCACGATTCGAAGCTGCTCGACGGATCAACCAATCTCGAAGATTTCCATGACCTGACCACCATCGAATTACCGGAAGGCCCCTACGAAACGGTCGCCGGATGGATGCTGACCAAGCTCGGCAGGCTTGGCCAAGTCGGCGACACAGTCACCATCGACCCAGAGCTTTCCGACGACACCGATGACGATTCGCCTGGTGTGCGGTATCAGCTGGAGATTGCCAAGGTGAGCGGCAACCGCATTGTCTCGCTCAAGGTGCTCAAGACGACAACCACCGAATCTGATCAAGAGTCGGCGGAAGAGTCAGCCTAAGACCTTAAGACCCTGCAAGAGGGTCACCGACCGCCTAATATAAGAGGCCATGTACGATGCCTCGACCGTCTTGCTTGCCTTCGGGATGACCCTGTTGGCAGGTTTGGCCACCGGCATCGGCGGTGCCATCGGGGTGATGCGCCGAAACCCCACCGACAAGTTTATGGCGGGTGCGCTTGGTTTTTCGGCCGGTGTCATGGTTTATGTGTCACTCGTAGAAATCCTGCCGAAAGGGATCGCCGACCTCGGGGAAGAATATGGTGAGCGGCCGTCACACTGGATCGGGATTGCGGCCTTCTTTGGCGGCATCGCCCTGATCGCGCTGATCGACAGGTTCGTCCCCGAGGAAATCAATCCGCATGAACCCGATTCGGTGCGCCCGGACCATATAGATGCGCGGCGCAATCGCATGATGAAAGCCGGGGTTCTCACGGCTCTCGCGCTCGCACTGCACAATTTCCCTGAGGGCTTTGCCACGTTTGTGGCTGCTTTGGAAGACCCGGTGATGGCGGTGCCGATCGTTGTGGCTATCGCGATTCACAATATTCCCGAGGGCATTGCGGTTTCAGTACCCATGCGTGAAGCGACTGGCTCAAGGTTGAAGGCGTGGGGCTGGGCTACCTTGTCGGGCTTGGCCGAGCCCATCGGCGCCTTGATTGGTTTCCTGATTCTCATGCCCATCATGGGGCCTGCCACCATGGGCATCGCGTTTTGTGCAGTCGCAGGAATCATGGTGTTCGTGTCGCTAGATGAGTTGATTCCCACCGCTGTCTCGACGGGCGAGAACCACGCGTCGACCTACGGCATGGTCGCCGGCATGGCGGTCATGGCCGTGTCGTTGGCGCTCATGATCTAGCTCGCAGCCGAAGCAGCAGAAGAAGTAGAAGAAGGCTTCGACTTTGGTGTCAGCGCTTTGATCAGGGCAAGAATTCCGACGATAATAAAGCCCCAGATCAGACCCGCCACGAATGAACCCGCGGTGTTGAGCAACCAGCCCAGGAATCCGCCGCCAACGGCCGTTTCCAAACTGTGAATGGTGTCATAAGGCCAAGTCCAGCCGAATTCTTCGAACCCAACAATCATGATGTGTCCGCCGACCCACAACATGGCGATCGTGCCAATCACACCAATAATATTGAGTACTACCG
The DNA here is from genome assembly GCF_000379425.1 of Corynebacterium lubricantis DSM 45231. Classification (GTDB taxonomy): domain Bacteria; phylum Actinomycetota; class Actinomycetes; order Mycobacteriales; family Mycobacteriaceae; genus Corynebacterium; species Corynebacterium lubricantis. Next base: position 220,515 of record NZ_KB902182.1, on the reverse strand, counting down.
GCATGCCCTTGACCAGTGCGGTTCCCAGCTTAGGGGTGCGGCCGCGCTCGATCATGTGGAGACCAATGTCGTCCATCTTCACCAGCAGGGCAACGGCGCCGTACACAGCAATCGTGATGCCGATACCAACCAGTGCAAGGATGAGGGCTCGCATCCAGAAGGTCTGGTCTGCGATTTCGTTAAGGGAAATCACCATAATCTCGGCAGACAAGATCAGATCCGTAGTAATCGCGGAACGGACCAGGGTGTCTTCATCTTCCGGAGTCTTATTTTGTGCCTGCTCCTCAGCCTCGTGCTCGTCACGGGCAAACTTCTCGTAGATCTTATGGGCACCCTCGTAGCACAGGTAGGTGCCGCCGAGCATGAGAATCGGGGTCAGCGCCCACGGTGCGTACTCCGAAAGAAGCAACGCGATGGGCAAGATGATGATCAACTTGTTGAAGAACGACCCCTTGGTGATCCGCCAGATCATCGGAAGCTCTCGCGCTGGGCTGGCATCTGCAACATATTGAGGGGTTACCGCCGCGTCATCAATCACCACACCAGCGGCCTTAGCGGAGGTCTTTGCGGTCAATGCTGCAACGTCGTCCATCGTTGCAGCTGCCTTTTTTGCGATGAGGGCAACATCGTCAAGTAGTGCAAGCAGGCCACCGGCCATGAGAATTCACCTTTCGGGTTGTGAAGAGATCTCAACGTAGAAAAATCTTACCTGCGCAATCGAACAAATCTGTTGCGCACGTAGGATTAACTGCATGAAGATTGCATGTATTGGTGTCGGCGCGGTCGGGGCCTGGTATGCCGGTAGCCTGGCGAGAAACGGTCACGAGGTTGTCGCGGTGGCGCGCGGTGAGACCTTGCACGCCCTCCAGACCCGCGGCATCGTGCTCAATGACGGTGAGCCGATCAAGGTTGCAGCCGTGAGTCATATCAGCGAGGTCGAGCACGCTGACGTGATCATCTTGGCTATGAAGGCCACGGGCCAGGATCTGGCTGAAGTACTTCGAGGCGCCCCTGGGGAGGCACTCGTTGCCGTCACCCAAAATTCGGTGGAGTCGGCTCACCAGGTCGCCGAGGTCGTGGGCACCGAGCGCACGTTGCCCGGGGTGGTCCGCGGCTACTTCCACCACACCGGACCAGCCCAGGTCGAATTCCACGGCGGTCCTTGTTCGTTTACCACTGGCACCTGGGACGGAGCGCAGTCGCAGGTGCTCACTGACTTTGCCGAGGCACTCAACGGCGCAGCCATTGACGGCATCGTCCGCGAGGACATTTTCGTCGATGTCTGGGAGAAGGCGATGTTCGTCGCGTGCTGCGGGGCACTTGGATCGCTTATCGACGAGCCCCTGGGGCAGCTGCGTGGTTTCTGGCGATCGTCGTTAAGTGTTCTCATGGAAGAAGTGGCAACTGCAGGCCGGGCGAGGGGAGTGCCGCTGACCGGCGATGTTGTCGATCGGACGATGGATTTCGCCGATCGCATGCCCGCGGATTCGACGACCTCGATGCAACGCGATCTGGCGGACGGGATTGTCGGTGAGCTGGATGCACAGGTCGGTGCCATTGTGCGAGAAGCCGAACGCGGCAATGTGCGCGCTCCCATGCATGAGCTAATTCTGAAACTACTATTAAGGAATTTGGAGTAGGCTGGCAGGCTATGAGCGAGACATATACATCTACCGCCCGCGTGAAAACCGATCGACCAGGCCGCTACGGCAAGCAACTGGCGTCGCATTTCGGCAAGAAGATTTCCGCCAATTGGGACGCAGATTCCGACCGCGGCCATCTCACGTTCCCATCTCCCGATGGTCCTGATCTGCCGTCGACAACCTGCGACATGATTGCCGGCGACGGAGTGCTCATGCTTTCCATCGATGGTGCGTCAGACGCAGTGGAACGCCTCGAGCGTGTTGTTGCTGTGCACCTGATCCGTTTTGGCGCCAAGGATGAGCTCGAGGTGGAGTGGACCCGCAGCGGCGGGCAGGGCTCCGCGCGGTTTACCTCGGCGGACTTGGAAAAGTAATTTAAGTTTGTTTAACTAGAGCGCGTACCCACGGGTGCCCCGCAGATTCGGGGCTGAGATGCCAGGTGAAGCTGGCGAACCGTTGAACCTGATCCGGTTAGTACCGGCGTGAGGAAGGAAGATAGATTTATGCGTTCTCGCATGCAATGGCGCGTCATAGATATCGTGACCGCCGCAGTTCTCGGTGTCGCCTGTGGCCTTATTTTTTGGCTCTGGAACTCGATTGGTTACGCGGGATTCACCGCCCTTGATGCCCTCACCCCAGGATTTGGTGGCCTCTTCGCCGGCGTGTGGTTCCTCGGCGGTGTGCTGGGCGGCCTCATTATTCGCAAGCCAGGTGCTGCAATTTTCGTGGAGGTCGTTGCGGCCTCGGTCTCGGCCATTTTGGGCAGCCAGTGGGGCGTGGAAACCCTCTATTCCGGCATTGTCCAGGGCCTTGGCGCGGAGCTGATCTTCCTGGCCTTTGCTTATAAGAAGTTCTCGCTTCCCGTGGCCATGCTTTCCGGCGTGGGCGCAGCCGTTGGCGCCTTCATTCTCGAGCTGTTTACCAGCGCGAACCTGGCCAAGTCGATTGAGTTCAACATGATCTACCTGGGCTCGCTTATCGTCTCCGGCGCCCTGCTCGCGGGCCTGCTTGGGCACTACTTGGTCAAGGCTTTAGCACAGACAGGTGCGCTCGATCGCTTCGCAGCGGGCCGGACTCGATGACCTCACCGGCCATTTCGGCAACAAACCTGTCGTATCACCACACCGTTCGACGCGATCCCGCATTCACCGGCATCTCCTTTGAGATTGGGCGCGGCGAAAAGGTCCTGCTCACCGGTGACTCGGGTGCGGGAAAGTCGACGCTGCTCGGGGTCATCGCAGGATTGCTTGTCGACGACGAAGAGGGCACCCGCTCAGGAACACTTTCTGTCAACGGATCCGTCGGCATGGTCCTGCAGGACCCAGATTCCCAGGTGATTTCGTCCCGCGTCGGCGACGACGTTGCCTTTGGCTGCGAAAACCTCGGCCTCCCCAGGGAAGAGATTTGGGTGCGGGTGGACAAGGCCCTAGCCATGGTGGGATTCGACGTACCTCGTGACCATCCCACGTCTCATTTGTCTGGTGGGCAAAAGCAGCGCCTCGCGCTCGCCGGCGTACTTGCCATGGGGGCAGAGATCATCATCCTGGATGAGCCGACCGCCAACCTCGATCCCGAAGGCGCAAAGTCCGTCATCGCCGCGGTCACCGAAGTCTGTGCCTTAACCGGTGCCACGTTGCTGGTCGTGGAGCACAATCCGGCGCCGTGGCTGAGGCTCGTCGATACGATCTTTCGCCTTGACGAGGCAGGCATGGAGAAAATCGAGGCATCCGACCTGCCCCCGCGGCCGCAGCTCCCCGCCGCGCGACCCGTCGCCCCCGGCACGCCTGCGCTGCTGCGGGCGACCGACCTGCTCACCGATTGGGGCCCGCCTCGCACCCTTTCCTTGCCCGAAGGTCATTCGAGTGTGCTGCTCGGGCCGAACGGGACCGGGAAAACCACGCTGGCCACGGTTCTCGCTGGCCTGGACAAGCCGCAGGCCGGATACCTCGAGCTCTCCCAAACCGTGCGCCAAGGTCTGCGTCAGCCGCCCCATGAATGGCGCTCGAAGGATCTTTCGCAGCGCATCGGGTACGTTTTCCAAAATCCTGAGCACCAGTTTGTTGCCCGCACCGTCGCCGCTGAGTTGGCCATCTCCGGTGCAGCTCAAGAGCGTATCGACGAGTTAGTGGTCAGGCTGCGACTCGGCCACCTATTGGAGGCGAATCCTTTTACACTCTCGGGCGGGGAGAAGCGGCGCCTCTCGGTGGCGACGGCACTGGTCAACGCGCCGGCTTTCGTGGTCCTCGACGAGCCCACCTTCGGGCAGGATTCCCGCACCTACGTCGAACTCATTCACCTGATCCGGGAACTCACCACCACGGGTGTCACCGTCTTGTCCATTACCCATGATGCGGATTTCGTGGCCTCCCTGGGCGACCATAAGGTCGTGCTGTCGTGAACTTGATTGCTCGTATCAACCCGGTCAGCCGTCTCTTGGGCGCGCTGCTTTTTACAACCCCGCTGCTGATCACGCTGGATTGGGTCTCTGCAACGGTGGCCATTGCGATCATCCTCTTGGTCGCCCCGCTGCTCGGCGTGAGCTATTACCGCTTGCTTCGGCGCGGATGGCCGATCTTTCTCGCGGCACCTTTGGCGGCAATCCCCATGGCGCTCTACGGGCGGCCCGGGGGAGAGGTGCATTTCGAATTCTGGCTCCTCCAAGTCACCGATAATTCCCTCTCGCTGGCAGGCGCTATCGCCTTGCGCGTCCTCGCCGTCGGCCTGCCGATAGTTGTGCTCTCTGCCGACGTCGACCCCACCGACCTCGGCGACGGGTTGTCACAGATCCTCAAACTTCCGCCGAAGTTCGTGCTTGGCACCGTCGCCGCGGTGCGAATGATGGGATTGCTTCGCGACGACGTCGAGGCGATGCGCAGGTCCCGGCGCTCCCGTGGCCTGGCCGACACGGGAAGGATCAAGTACTGGTTCACCATCGCCTTCGGCCTACTGGTGATGTCGCTGCGCCGAGCCTCCAAGCTGGCCACGGCCATGGAGGCGCGCGGGTTCGCGCGCAGCACCACCCGGACCTGGGCGCGGGAATCCCGACTTTTTCCCCGTGACTGGATCTTCATGTTCCTGTGCGCAGCCGGTGCGGCGATCGCACTAGGGGTCGCGATCTACACGGGCAGTTTTCAGTTTCTGGGCACAATCTAGAAAGCTATCACCATGCGAAACCTCACCATCTTGATCGATGGACCCTCCGGTTCTGGCAAAACAACCTTCGCAAACAAGGTTGCTGCCGAGACGGGAATTCCTCTCGTTCATCTCGATGATTTTTATCCCGGGTGGGCAGGCCTACGTCAGGCTGCCGCTATGGTGACCGAGACCGTGCTCGATCCCGTAGCCCCAGGTTATGTGCGCTGGGATTGGGAAAAGGACCAGCCCGGTGAGTGGGTAGACATCGACCCCGGACGGGATTTGATCGTCGAAGGTGTCGGTGCCCTGACTCACAGTTCCTACGAAGCGGCGAAGCGTCTCGGTGACGTACTTACCGTGAGGATTACGGCGCCGTATGAGTTACGCAAGGACCGTGCGCTAAAGCGGGACCCGGGCTATGTCGATTTCTGGGATATGTGGGCTGAACAGGAGCGCGAGCTCTATTCCTCAGAGCCACCCGTTGCCGCCGACGTCGTGCTGCAGTGGAACGGGCGGGGGTAAGCGAAAGTTTGGGGGATTAACCCCGTTAACTTTTGTGAACAGCAGGTTAACTTGATGGTTAACTGGACGAAAATACCGATTTCTGGTTTTTCGCTGAGTCTATGTGGTGTAATTCCCTGTAACGCAACTCACAAACATCATCGTGAAGTGCAAGTTTCCCATCTCACAGAAAAGGAGACCACAGTGTCCCTCAAGAAAAGTCTTGCTCTGCTCACAGTGGGGGCGGTGGCCTTTGCAACCGTTGCCTGCTCGGACTCTGAAAGTGGCTCGGACGCATCCGGCGGTTCCACTGGCGGCGACAATTACATCACCGCCAAGGGCACCGAACCACAGAACCCGCTGATCCCTGCCAACACCAACGAAGTGGGCGGCGGCAACATCGTTGACCTCATCTACTCCGGCTTGGTCTATTACGACGCCGACGGTGAGATTCACAACGAGATGGCAGAGTCGATCGAACCTGAGGGCGAGAAGACTTACAAGGTCACCTTGAAGGACGGCATCACCTTCTCCGATGGCAGCCCCGTCACCTCCGAAAACTTCGTGCGATCCTGGAACAAGGCCGTCGAAGATTCCATGCTTTCTTCCTACTTCTTCGAGCCCATTCTGGGCTACGAAGAGGGTGTCGCCGAGATGGAAGGCCTCAAGGTCGTCGACGACAAGACCTTCACCATTGAGCTGAACCAGCCAGAAGCTGACTTCCCAACTCGCCTCGGTTACTCGGCGTTCTACCCAATGCACGATTCGGCCTTCGATGACCTCGATGCCTACGGCGAGAATCCAATCGGCAACGGCCCGTACACCTTGTCCGAGTGGAACCATAACCAGGACGCCACCATCGTGCCAAGCGAGGAGTACTCCGGCGAACGCACCCCACAAAACGACGGCGTGACTTTCGTGTTCTACGCTCAGGATGATGCTGCCTACGCGGATCTTTTGGCAGGCAACCTGGATGTCACCGACGCGATTCCGGACTCGGCTTTCGCCACCTTTGAAGACGAGCTCGGCGAGCGCGCGGTCAACCAACCTTCCGCAGTCTTCCAGTCATTTACCATCCCAGAGCGACTTGAGCACTTCTCCGGTGAGGAAGGTCAGCTTCGTCGTCAAGCGATCTCGCATGCGATCGACCGCGATGGCATCACCGACACCATCTTCGGTGGCACCCGCACCCCCGCAACCGACTTCACTTCGCCTGTTATCCCGGGCCACTCCGACACCCTTGAGGGCGCCGACGTCCTCGAATACGACCCAGAGCTGGCGAAGCAGCTGTGGGACGAGGCCGACGCCATCGCACCATATGAGGGCGAATTCAAGTTGGCTTACAACGCTGACGGTGGCCACCAGGCGTGGGTCGATGCGGTTGTGAACTCCATCCGCAACACCCTCGAGATCGAAGCAGTCGGCGACGCGTACCCAGACTTCAAGTCGCTTCGCGACGAGGTCACCGAACGCACCATCGACGGCGCATTCCGCACCGGCTGGCAGGCCGACTACCCATCGCTGGGTAACTTCCTCGGCCCACTCTATGGCACCGGCGCAGGCTCCAACGACGGCGACTACTCCAACCCAGAGTTTGATCAATTGCTCACCGATGCAGCCGGCGCAGCCGATGCAGAGGCAGCAGCACCGATCTACAACCAGGCTCAGGAGATCCTGCTGCAGGATCTGCCAGCGACCCCACTGTGGTACGCGAACGTGACCGGTGGCTACTCCGAGAACGTCGACAATGTCGTGTTCTCCTGGAAGTCGGTCCCTGTCTACTACGAGATCACCAAGGAATAAGGCGACGCTAAAGGCTTAAGCATCCCGGCCACGAGCCTTCAAAGGCTCGTGGCCTCGATTGCTTCCTTCAATAGGCTCAATTAGGAAGGAGCGCTGCTCCATGCTGCGCTATATCGGGCGACGCCTGCTCCAAATGATCCCCGTGTTCTTTGGTGCGACCTTGTTGCTCTACTCACTAGTGTTCTTGATGCCAGGCGACCCTGTGGCCGCTCTCGGCGGAGACCGCGGCCTCACCGAAGCCGCACGTGCCCGCATTGAATCGGAATACAACCTGGATCAACCTTTCATAATTCAATACCTCCTCTACATCAAAGGCATTTTCACCTTCGATTTCGGATCAACCTTTTCGGGTCAGCCAGTCGCGCAGGTGATGGCGGATGCCTTCCCAGTCACGATCAAGCTGGCCGTGATGGCGCTGGCCTTCGAGGCGATCTTCGGCATCACTTTCGGTGTCATCGCCGGAGTGCGACGCGGCGGAATCTTCGACTCCACCGTCCTGGTGCTATCCCTGGTTGTCATCGCCGTTCCCTCCTTCGTCATCGGCTTTGTCCTCCAGTACGTCGTCGGTGTGCAATGGGGGCTGCTCCCCGTGACGGTCGGGCGCAATGAAACCTTCACCTCACTGCTCATGCCGGCGGTGGTGCTTGGCGCGCTCTCATTCGCTTACGTGCTGCGCTTAACCAGGCAGTCGGTGAGCGAAAACTTAAGCGCCGACTATGTCCGAACGGCTCGCGCCAAGGGTCTATCAAATGGGACGGTGATGAATCGACATGTGTTGCGCAACTCGATGATTCCCGTGGTGACCTTCTTGGGCGCTGACCTTGGTGCCTTGATGGGTGGCGCCATTGTCACAGAAGGCATCTTCGGCATCAATGGTGTCGGCGGTGCGATCTACCAGGCCATCTTGAAGGGCGAACCGGCCACCGTTGTGTCGTTTACTACGGTGCTGGTCGTTGTTTATATCATCGCGAACCTGATCGTCGACCTGGTTTACGCGGTGCTCGATCCGAGGATTCGTTATGACTAATACACCAGAAAACACGTCTCCGGATGCGATCCCTCCGGCAGACATTCACGATGCCCGCACTAGGATCGGACAGCAGTACTTCGTAGCCACGACCGACGAGCAGGGACTCGGTGCTGTTGACGCAGTTGCCGACGACTCCGCGCCGCGCTCCCAGTGGGGCGAGGCCTGGCACAACTTACGCAAGCGCCCGATGTTTTGGGTTGCGGCCGTGCTCATTCTCGTCGCTTTGCTGCTTGCCGCTTTCCCGCAGTTGTTCACCTCCACGGACCCGCGCTACTGCGTGCTCGGAAACTCCCTGGATGGCCCACAGTCAGGCCACCCATTTGGCTTCGACCGCCAGGGCTGCGATATCTACTCGCGTGTGATCTACGGTGCCCGCGCATCCGTGACAGTGGGTGTGATGACCACGATTGCGGTGACCATCATCGGCACCGTCATTGGATCCATCGCGGGATTCTTCGGCGGCATCTGGGACACCCTGCTGTCACGCCTGACCGACATCTTCTTCGCGGTGCCCCTGGTTCTGGCAGCCATCGTTGTGATGCAGATGTTTAAGGATCAGCGCACCATCTGGACCGTGGTGATCGCCTTGTCCATCTTCGGCTGGACCAATATCGCCCGCATTACTCGCGGTGCCGTGATGAGTGTGAAGAACGAGGAATATGTCACCGCGGCCAAGGCCGTGGGTGCCTCGAATCTGCGCATCCTCACCAGCCACATCCTGCCGAACGCCGCAGCACCAATCATTGTGTATGCCACCGTCGCGCTGGGTACGTTCATTGTGGCCGAGGCGACGCTATCCTTCCTGGGCATCGGTCTGCCAAGTACCGTCGTGTCCTGGGGCGGCGACATTTCCGCGGCGCAATCGTCGCTACGCACTCAACCGATGGTCCTGTTCTATCCGGCTATCGCCCTAGCGCTGACAGTGCTGAGCTTTATCATGATGGGCGACGTCGTCCGCGACGCACTCGACCCGAAGGCGAGGAAACGATGAATCAACCATTACTCGAGGTCGAAGACCTGAAGATCACCTTCGAATCGTCGACCGGAACCGTCGAAGCCGTCCGCGATTTCGACCTGACCATTTACCCCGGTCAATCCGTAGCGATTGTGGGCGAGTCCGGCTCCGGTAAGTCCACCGCCGCCATGAGCATGTTGGGCTTGCTGCCGGGCACGGGCAAGGTCATCAACGGTTCGATCAAACTCGACGGCGAAGAGCTGGTCAACCTAGACAAAAAGGGCTGGCAGAAGTACCGCGGTTCCCACATTGGCCTCGTCCCACAGGATCCAATGAGTAACTTGAACCCCGTGTGGCGCATTGGCACTCAGGTCGAGGAGTCTTTGCGTGCCAACAACGTGGTGAAGGGCTCGGAGATGCACTCGCGCGTCGTCGAGCTGCTCGAAGAGGCCGGCCTGCCCGATGCGGAACGCCGCGCGAAGCAGTACCCGCACGAGTTTTCCGGCGGCATGCGCCAGCGCGCGCTTATTGCCATCGGTTTGGCCGCGCGCCCCAAGCTGCTTATCGCCGACGAGCCGACCTCGGCACTTGACGTGACGGTGCAGAAGAAGATCCTGGATCACCTGGATTCCCTGACCACTGAGTTGGGCACCGCCGTCCTCCTGATCACTCACGACCTGGGACTGGCCGCCGAGCGCGCCGATTTCGTCGTGGTGATGCACCGAGGCCGCATCGTGGAGAAGGGTCCGAGCCTGCAGATTCTGCGTAATCCGCAGCACCCGTACACGAAGCGTTTGGTCAAGGCTGCGCCGTCGTTGGCGTCGGCGCGCATCCAGTCGGCCCACGATCAGGGCCTCGAATCGGCTGAGCGCGTGACCGCGAACGTGGCGAGCTCCGATAACGTGATCGAGGTCCGCGACTTGGTCAAGGAATTCGACGTGCGCGGTGCCCGCGGCGATAAGAAGGTGCTGCGCGCGGTCGACGATGTGAGCTTCGATTTACGACGAGGCTCCACACTCGCATTGGTCGGAGAGTCTGGTTCGGGCAAGTCCACCGTGGCGAATATGGTGCTCAACCTGCTGGAACCAACAAGTGGCACCGTGCTCTATGAGGGGCGCGACACCTCGCAGCTTTCCAGCAAGGAGCTCTTCGAGATGCGCCGCAACGTACAAGTCGTTTTCCAGAACCCGTACGGCTCACTGGATCCAATGTTTTCGATCTATCGCTGCATCGAGGAACCCCTGAAGCTGCATAAGATCGGGGATCGGAAGTCGCGCGAGAATCGTGTGGCGGAGCTTCTAGACATGGTTCAGATGCCTCGCTCCGCGATGCGCAGGTACCCGAATGAGCTGTCCGGTGGCCAGCGCCAACGCATCGCAATTGCGCGCGCGATGGCGCTGAACCCCGAGGTCCTCGTCCTTGACGAGGCGGTTTCTGCCTTGGACGTGCTTGTGCAAAACCAGATCATTAAGTTGCTGGCGGAAATGCAAGAGGAACTGAAACTTTCCTACCTCTTCATTACGCACGATCTCGCAGTTGTCCGACAGACCGCCGATGACATCGTGGTGATGAAGCAGGGCGCAATCGTCGAGCAGGGCTCCGCGGACCGGATCTTCGATTCCCCGCAGGAAGAGTACACGCAGAATCTGATCAACTCCGTTCCTGGACTCAATATCGAACTGGGAACAGGCGAAGAATTGGGCATCGAACTCGAAAGCTAGGCCCACAGCACAAAGGCGCCACACCCAGGAAGTACCTGGGTGCGGCGCCTTTTTTAAAAGTGTGGGAGCTTAGCTAGCGGGAGCGAGTTCGACCTCGTCCGCCCAGGTCAGCTCAATGCCTTGGGTACGCAGCCACGCCATCGCATCGTCGTTATGGCGGGTAATACCTTCCACCACATGCAAGGTGGATTCAATCGCGCGCTCAGCTTCCGCAGCGGAAATCAGCCCTGCCGAAGTCGCGGCCGCCAGCTCGTCAATATCTTCGACACCTACGGGTTCACCAGTGGTAGAGATGAGATCGACGTAGAGATCACGGGTCGACCAGACACAGCCATTGACATGGATTTCAGCGATATCGAAGTAGAACTCCTGGTCAGGGTAGTTCTCGGGAGTAAGTCCTTCGCGGAAATGAAAGATGTTGGCGCGCAGATTGAGCTGCGGCAACAGCCAGCTTTCCAAGTAACCGAAGCGTTGGTGGTTTGCTCCGCGGGCCATGTAGAGCCCGAATTCGGTCACAGCGTAAGTATCAACTTCGCGCAGGTACCCCTTCGGGTCGATGTTGGTCTTCGCGGTGGTATCAAAGGTTTCTTGCTTCACAGGGTGAAGGTCAACGCTCATTTTTACCTCACGTTAAATAGGGCAGCCGTCGGTGCAAAGGAACAATTATTTGTTTCGGTTCTGACGCTGCCATTAACCACTGCGATGACAGTGCCGGAGCCGGTGTTAGCCACGCCGGACAAAGTTGCCGGTCCTGTCTTGTTTATCCCATTGTTATCTAAAGGCGTTACACCGGAACGCAGATTGTTCACGTTGAACCAGTAAACGTCCATCCCGCCCTGGCGCTCCGCTGCAGGGGGAGTGCCCAGTGCAGTGAACACAAATGTCGCTTGACCGGCCTTCGGTGCTGGTGCGATGTTTTCGGCGGGGCCGGGAACAACCAGCGCACTCGCCGTGGAATGCATGCCTGCGCCGATGCAATTGCTCGATACTGTTGGCCAGTAGAACTGAGTAAAGCGTGGTGCATCGTCGGGAAGCTCGGGGCCGCCCAGCTCGTCTCCCGAGCCGGCGAAGAAGGATGCGCCCGCCCGCAGCATGTTCTCAACATCGTCTGGGACCCACGGTTGGCTTGCGAACTCGTTGACTTTTCCAACGGTGTAGTCAGTGGGTCTGCCGAGGCCATCGATATAGCTTGAGGCGACATCGGAGCTGGCGTTGATGGCGCTGGATTCAGAGGCGGAAGCAGGCGGTGCAAGGAGACCCGCCATCGCAATGACAGCCGCGCTTGCAGTGATGCTTGCGCGGCGGAGCTTGGAGGAAAAGCGCACGTGAACTGGTCCTTATGAATTCGACTTGAGAATAACTGTTGTGGGCAAGTTGTCTACTGTCTCACAGTCTGGAGGCAAAAGGGGAAACCCAAAATTCGGCTGTGGTGTTGGTTAATTGCGCCCTCACCGGCACTTTTAGTCGCGCCGATGCTCGCGTTCATACCACAGGGAAACCCCGCCACCATTCCGGTAACACAAGTAACAACAGTAACAATACTCACAATAGAAACGTCTGCAACTGGTTTTGGATACCTATGCTTAGTGAAAAGACCTTCCAATGCTGCATACGGATAGATATACGAGTAGGGTTTAACCGTTCAGAAACATTTCCAGTTTGAAAGAGGAGCACCCTACGTGTCGCATCCTGAGTTCCGTAACGTAGCTATCGTCGCCCACGTTGACCACGGCAAGACCACCCTCGTCAACGCACTGCTAGAGCAATCTGGCGTGTTCGGCGACCATGGCGAAGTCGCAGACCGCGTCATGGACTCTGGCGACCTCGAGCGCGAGAAGGGCATCACCATTCTTGCGAAGAACACCGCAATCCGTCGCCCAGGTAAGGGCAAGGACGGCCGTGACCTCGTCATCAACGTGATTGACACCCCAGGCCACGCCGACTTCGGTGGCGAGGTCGAGCGCGGACTGTCCATGGTGGACGGCGTCGTCCTGCTCATCGATGCCTCCGAGGGCCCTCTGCCACAGACCCGCTTCGTGCTGGGCAAGGCACTGGAATCCAAGAAGCCAGTGATCATCTGTGTGAATAAGACTGACCGCCCAGATGCGCGTATCGACGAGGTTGTGGAAGAAGCGCAAGACCTCCTCCTCGAGCTCGGCGCAGGCCTTGAAGACCCGGACGCGGCGGAAGCCGCAGAGAATCTGCTCGACCTGCCCGTACTTTATGCGTCCGGCCGTGCCGGTCGCGCGTCCTTCAACAACCCAGGCAATGGCAACTTGCCTGATAATGAAGATCTCGAGCCACTGTTCCAGGTCATGTACGACGAGATCCCAGAGCCAGCCGCTGACAGTGAGGCACCATTCCAGGCTCAGGTCACCAACCTTGACTCCAGCTCCTTCCTCGGCCGTATTGCACTCATCCGCGTGCACCGTGGTTCCGTGAAGAAGGGTCAGCAGGTGACCTGGATCCACTACGATTCCGAGGGTGAGCAGCACGTCAAGAACGTGAAGATCGCCGAGTTGCTTCGCACCGTCGGTTTCCAGCGCGTTCCTGCCGAAGGGGAAGTTGTCGCAGGCGATATCGCGGCCATCTCCGGCATCGACGAGATCATGATTGGTGACACCATCACTGATCCAAATAATGTTGAGCCACTACCACGCATCAAGGTCGATGACCCAGCGCTGTCCATGACCATCGGTGTGAACACCTCGCCTATGGCCGGCCGTAACGGTGGCGATAAGCTCACCGCGCGCATGATCAAGGCTCGCCTTGACCAGGAGCTCATCGGTAACGTGTCGCTCAAGGTACTTCCGACCGAGCGCCCAGACACTTGGGAAGTTCAGGGCCGTGGCGAAATGGCACTTACCGTGCTTATCGAGACCATGCGTCGTGAAGGCTTCGAGCTCACCGTGGGTAAGCCACAGGTTGTGACCCGCGAGATCGACGGTAAGATCCACGAGCCATACGATCACATGGTCATTGACACCCCATCTGAGTACCAGGGCAATATCACCCAGCTCATGGCAGCACGTAAGGGTCAGATGACCGCCATGGGTAATGCCGCGGGTGACTGGGTCCGCATGGAGTTCGACGTTCCTTCCCGTGGCCTGATCGGTTTCCGTACCACCTTCATGACCGAGACTCATGGCGCAGGTATTGCGAACTCCTACGCTATCGACCCTCGTCCTTGGGCTGGCGAGATCAAGGGCCGCCCAACCGGCTCCCTCGTTGCAGACCGTACTGGCAAGATCACGGCGTTCGCGCTGACCAGCTTGGCTGACCGTGGCGAGTTCTTCGTGGAGCCTGGCGCAGAAGCTTACGAAGGTATGGTCGTCGGCGCGAACAATCGCGACGAGGACATGGATGTGAACATCACCAAGGAAAAGAAGCTCACCAACATGCGTGCAGCGTCCGCAGACACCACCGTTACCTTGGCGAAGGCGCGCACGCTCTCCCTTGATGAGGCAATCGAGTTCTGTGGCGCCGATGAGTGCGTCGAGGTTGCTCCTGAGGCCATGCGCGTGCGCAAGGTCATCCTCAACGCCACCGAGCGTGGCCGCGCTCGCTCCCGCGAGAAGCAGCTCAACAAGTAATGCAGGTATCGCCACGACGTCCCATCGGGGTGGCAACAATGTTTGCCACCAACGGAATCTCGATTTCCTCGGTGCTGCCGTGGTACCCAACATTCAAAGATAACTGGGAGCTGTCGGATCTAGTCTTCGGACTCCTTGTCACTGCCGTGGCGCTTGGCTCCCTTGCGTCGACGACGCTGCCCGCCTGGGCTGAGCGCACCTTTGGTGCCCGCCGCGTGATGATCGTCGGCACCGTCATCACGGCCTTCTACCTCGTGGGCATCGGTCTAGCCCCCGGTGCCTGGGCGCTGGCCGTCCTGCTCCTTTTCTTCGGACTGACAGACGCGATCATCGACGTCTCCCAAAACGTCGCCGCCGTGCGCGTCCAAACCGAGATGGGCCGCTCCATCATGAGCTCGCTGCACGCGTGCTGGTCGCTCGGTGCCGTCCTCGGCGGTATCGGTGGAACCGCCGCCGCCGTTGCGGGAGTCCCCATCCTGGTCCACCTCAGCGCCATCGCCGTACTGCAGGTTGGACTCGTTGCCCTCGCCGCGTGGCTGATGGGCGACGTGAGCGGACAAAGCAACACCAGAGCACCAGCAGATTCCCAGCCAGCAGAACCATCGTCGAAGATTACCCGCCGAGTCGTCTTGCTTGCCCTGCCAGCTGCGATTGTGGCCACCGCAGGCACCATGGTCGAAGACATCGGCAATAATTGGGCGGCGCTGTCGGCGTCCACGCTGTCGTCGATAAGCATTTCCGCGGCGGGCAGTGCCTACATCGTGCTCTTTGCGGCGCAGACCGTCGGCCGCTTCGCGGGCGACCTCCTGATTAACCGCTTTGGCCGGGTTGCCGTGGCACGCGCTGGTGGCGTGTGCATCGCCCTCGGTGGCCTTGCCGTCGTGCTGGCCACCAATCCCGTACCTCTCTACGTGGGCTACGCCCTGGCCGGATGGGGCTGCGCGACGCTGGTGCCAAGTGCGTACGCGGCCTCGGCCATGCTGCCGGGCGTTGCCCAATCGACGGGCATGACCGTGGTCAGTTGGCTCATGCGCGTCGGATTCATGGCCACGAGCCCGCTTATTGGCGCCCTCGCCGAAGCGACCTCGCTGCGCGTCGCCCTTGTGATCTTGCCCCTAGCGGGCCTAGCCGTGGTGCTCTCAGCGCCGGGGCTGCGCGGTCACAAGCAAAAGACGTGGTAGAACAACACTAATGAAACGGCGCTTTTCCACCCTGGTTGCCACCCTGCTCACGGCAGGCGTGGTTGTTTCGGGCTGCGCGGCTAATCCGGGCCCGCCGCCGGTCGTCGAACCGACTCCCACGACCGAGCCTACGACCACGGAGACCACCACCACGCAGGCTCGCCCCGCACGCACAGAGGCGGCGGTCGGCGTCGAGCCGTTAAGGAACGGTTTCAATCCGCATTTGCTTAGCGACGATTCCTCTGTGGTCCGGTCGCTGGCGAACCTAGTATTGCCCAGCGCGTTTCTCAGGGGCCAACTGAACCGCAACCTGCTGCGCTCGGCGGAAGTGATTGAGCCCGTCGACTCTCCCGGGGTCGTGATGACCGTGCGCTACGTCATCCAAGACGCGGCACAGTGGTCCGATGGCACCCCAATCACCGGCTCGGACTTTGCGTACCTGTGGCAGGGAATGTCGACTTCGCCCGGTGTGATTAACCCGGAAGGCTACCGGGCGATTAGCAATGTGCGCGTCATCGGCGGGGGAGCGAAGACGGTGGAAGTGGATTTCCACGCGCCTGTGGCGGATTGGCAGTCGCTGTTTAGCTACCTCTTGCCTGCACACCTCTTAGATTCCGGTGAGCAAGGGTTCTTGGTGGGCCTGCGCGATAATATTCCGGCGTCCGCGGGGCGCTACCTGGTCAATAACGTGGACCGTGCCCGAGGCGTGATCACCTTGAATCGCAACGATCGATTCTGGGGGCCCGAGCCCGCGCAAATCGATATTTTATCCCTGGTAGAAACCCGTTCCACCACCCATAGCGCAGACCAGCTGCGCGCGGGGCAGCTGCAATTCGTCGATGTACTGCCCGGTGAAACAACCCGGGACACCTATGAGCTCATCCCGGACATTCAGAATCGTCTCGTGCAATCGCAGCGCCAGCTGGGGTTGACTCTGTCGACGAACTCGCCGATTTTGAGCGACCACGCTACCCGTGTGGAGCTGAGCGGACTCGTCGATGTGCCTTTGATTGCCCGCCTCGGTGCCGGGCGCTCCACCGACCTGATTGTGGCGGACTCGGAACCGGTCAATAGCGCCGAGCCGGAGTTGCTGCGTTCCGCGATCGAGTCCGCCGGGCGTCCGCTGCGCATCGCCGCCGATCCCGCTGACGCTACGGCTTCGGCTTCCGTGCGCTCGCTGGTGGATTTGTTGAAGCAGCGCGGGATCAACGCCGAGGTGGTCTCCACCGATCTCACTGATCTCACGAAAAACCGCTTGCCCAGCGGCGACGTCGATGCCGTGATTGCGCGCGAATGGATCGACGGGAGCCCCAACTACGTTGCCGGTGCGCTGCGTTGCCCCGATGAGGAAACAGGCATGCGCTCCGGAAACCTTTCAGGCCTGTGTATGCCCGAAACGGAAGGTGTGGCCAATCAGGTCCTGGCGGGGGAGATCAGTCCCGAACGCGCCCAAGAACTTCTCGACGAATTCCGCACCCGGGAAGCCACCTGGGTTCCCCTACTGAGGGAGCAAAGAATCCTCGCATTGAGCCCGGGTATCATTGGCCCTGACCCAGACCTAGAGGAATGGACCGACGGGCTGGCAACGGCGGACACGTGGCGGCTTCCAGACGAAGCGGACGCGACGACTACCACCACGACCCCGCCGAACATCGCTGAAGAGGAGCAACAGTTTTGAGCGAAGCACAAAAACGGAATGGCGCGCGTGATCTCACGGGATACCGGGTGGTTGCGGTGCATGCGCACCCCGACGACGAATCCATTGTGACCGGTGGAGCCTTGGCGGATCTCACACGTCGTGGAGCTGACGTCCTAGTGGTCACCTGCACGTTGGGCGAAGAGGGCGAGGTGATTGGCGAAACCTACCAGGGCCTCGTCAATGAAGCCGCCGACCAGCTCGGTGGATTCCGTATCGCGGAGCTCAAGCATGCGCTGTCCATTTTGGGTGTGCGCGGTGAGTTCCTCGGCGGTGCCGGTGCTTTCCGGGACTCGGGAATGGTCGGTTCGCCGGCGCACGCTAATCCGCGGGCGTTTGTGAACTCGGGGGAGCGTGCAGTCGAAGAACTCACCCGCATCTTCGAAGCGGAGCGCCCTCACCTTGTGCTCACCTACGGTCCCGACGGTGGCTACGGACACCCCGACCACATTCGGGCCCATGAAATCACCCACGCCGCCGCCGAGCGCGTCGACATCCCCCGAATCCTGTGGGCCGTGCATCCACGTGACGAGCTCGACCAGAACGCAGCGACCACCATTCCTGCGGGCTGGCGTGCGCCTGAACCCGGTGAATTGGCAGCTGTCGAGCACACCGACACCTGGGTTGAGCTTGACGATGCCACCTACCACCAAAAAGTCGAAGCCATGCGCGCGCACGCCACCCAAATCTGGGTTGCCGATGGCTCCGTGTCCGAGACCAATCCGCACGCGGCCTGGGGCCACGGCCCCGATGTTGTGTTCGCCCTCTCGAACCTGATTGCTCAGCCGATTCTAAACCGGGAGCACTACCAATTCGGTGCCGGTGTCGCTCTTGAGCACGGTGCCGATCTACTCAGCGGAATTGCTGAGTAGGAATTGCAAAGTAGGCAGAAAACCACCGTGGAATCCCGTTCAATCACCCGCACCGACTACTCACGCAGCGAGCAAGTCACCGGTCTGACATGGCTGTCTTTCGGCGCCGTGTTCTCGCTGCTGCTGGAGGTCGTGTACCTAGGCACCTGGATCGGACCTGTGCCGTTTCCGTACACGATCGTCATCGCCTTCTTCTTCAACATGGTGCTCACCCGCACGGCGAAGCTGTGGACCGAATCCTGGTTTGTCGCCCTCATCCCACTCGGCGTGTGGTGCCTGGCGTTCTTCGGACTGATGTTCGGGGTGGAAGTAACCGGCGACATGTTGCTCGCCAATAATATTCGAACTGTACTCTTGCTCTTCCTGGGGATTCTGGGTGGTCTCTTACCGGTTTTCCGGGGTAAATGACATAATAACGAAAAGCCAGAGTACGATTTAGCCAAATAGTTCATGCGTCAGGAGTTTGAGTAAATCCAATGACATACGTTATTGCCCAGCCATGCGTCGACGTCCTCGATCGTTCGTGTGTAGAAGAGTGTCCAGTCGATTGCATTTACGAAGGTAAGCGCATGCTGTACATCCACCCAGACGAGTGCGTGGATTGTGGAGCCTGTGAGCCAGCCTGCCCCGTCGAGGCAATCTTCTACGAAGATGACACCCCAGACGAGTGGGCAGACTACTACGATGCCAACGTCGGCTTCTTCGACGACCTGGGCTCCCCAGGCGGCGCTGCGAAGCTCGGCCCCCAGGATTTCGATCACCCATTCGTGGCGGCCCTGCCTCCACAGAACCAGGAATAAGGCCTGTGGTTCGCACGCCGCTGAGCTCTGTCCTGCCTGATTTTCCCTGGGACTCCCTTGCCCAGGCGAAGGAAAAGGCCAACGCCCACCCAGGCGGCATCGTCAACCTGTCGGTGGGCACTCCCGTCGACCCCGTAGATCCGTCGATCCAGCTGGCGCTGGCCGAGGCGGCAGCCGAACCGGGCTATCCCACCACTGTGGGCACCGACGAGCTGCGCGAGGCCATCGTCAATGCGCTTGAGCGCCGCTACCAGATGGAGGGCCTCGATACCTCCGCTGTGCTGCCTGTGATTGGCACGAAGGAAGCCATCGCCTGGCTGCCAACCCTTTTGGGTCTGCGTGGCGAGAAGGTCATCATCCCGACCGTGGCGTACCCCACCTACGAGGTGGCGGCGCTCATCGCGGGGTGCACCCCAGTGCGTTCCGACGAGCCCGTCGAAGGCGCTGCCCTCGCATTCATCAATTCGCCCTCCAACCCCACGGGGAAGGTAGCTAGCGCGGCTGAACTCAAGACCTGGGTCGACTTCGCTCGCGACACCGGCTGCATCGTCGCCTCCGACGAGTGCTATTTGGGGCTCGGCTGGGACGACGAGCACACGCCCGTGTCCATCCTGAGTCATGAGGTCGCCGGCGGTGACAACACCAACCTCATCGCGGTGCACTCCCTGTCGAAGACCTCCAACCTGGCCAGCTACCGCGCGGGTTACCTCGCTGGCGACAAGGCAGTGATTGCTGAGCTGACCGAAGTGCGTAAGCACGCCGGTCTGATGGTTCCGGGCCCAATCCAGCACGCGATGGTTGCGGCACTGGAAAATGATCTCCACGAAGAACTCCAGCACGCCACCTATGCCGTGCGCCGAGCCAAGCTCTTGAAGGCCGTGGTCAGCGCCGGTTTCACCGTGGATCATTCCGAGGCGGGCCTGTACCTCTGGGCCACCCGCGGCGAAAACGGCCGCGACACCGTCGAGGCTCTCGCCGAACTCGGCATCTTGGTAGCACCCGGCGATTTCTATGGCCCCGCAGGCGAAAATTACGTGCGCATCGCGCTGACCGCAAGCGACGAGCGTATCGACGAGGCCTGCCGCCGACTTGAGGCCTAACCCAACGGGTCGGCCATCGGCCCGAGAAGGGGTGGTGGCCACCAAGGTTATCCTGCGCGACGTCGTACCTGATGGCGAGTACTTCGCGGCGCGCAGCGGAGACAGCCCATTTCCTCCAGGTTTCCTCCTCGCGCCTGGGACTGAGCTCGCACGGCCGACACCCGCGTGGCAATTTCCCGAGGTCGGCCACGAACCCGTCATCCCTTTTGACTATCAGGTCGTCTACGAAGACAGCCGCATCCTCGTGGTGGATAAGCCGCACTTTTTGCCCGCCACACCCAACGGCAGGATCGTCCGCGAGACCCTGCAGACGAGGCTGCGGGCCCGCTACGGCGACAAGATCACCGTGATCCACCGCCTCGACCGCTTGACCGCCGGCCTCATGCTTGCAGTGAAGAATCCAGAGGACCGGGCAGCCTACCACGAGCTCTTTTCTCGTCGCGAAGTGCGCAAAACCTACCTCGCCCGGCTCAGCCTTCCCATGGACCCGCAGCCCTGGCAGGAGTTGCGCCTGGGGATGCGCAAAGAGGGGAGACGGGTGGTCGTCGATAAGCATGGCACGCAGACGGTGACGTTGTGGCGCACGCTTGACGACGACCCCACCCGCCGCACCGTGGAGCTACGTCCGCTGACGGGGCACACTCACCAGCTTCGCGTCGTGTGTGCGCACCTGGGAGCGGGGATCTTCGGAGATGATATGTACCCAGTGGAGCGTGAGTTGGATCTCTACGATTACTCCGAGCCGTTGCATTTGCTGGCAACAAGCTTAGAGTTCAGTGATCCTCTCGACGGGAGTGCGCGGGAATTTCTCTCTGCGCGGGGCTTACCCACTAGAATGGTCTGACATCCCTGGTTTAATCCGCGGTGAAGTCGGTGAAATCTAGGTTAATGATTCTGTAAATTAAGTGGTTGCATTTAGTCCGATTCCGAAACGAGGTGGGTTAATGGCGGTGGAAGTCTCCAGCGAGACTGAAGAGTCGCGTGACCCTCGCAAAGTCTCCGCAGTGCGGATGCTCAACAATGTGCGTCAGTTCATCATGTTCGGCATCGTTGGCGGATCGGGCACCCTGGTCAACCTCTTGGTCACATATCTGTCGAAGAAGTCGGCGGAGTGGGGCTGGAGCCTCCACGAAAACGACATCTTCATGAATCTGCTGGGCACCGAGTTCAACATCCGGTGGTATCACATCTTCGCCACCATCGCCTTCCTTGTGGCCAACACGTGGAACTACCAGCTCAACCGGTCCTGGACGTTTAAGGGGATTACGAAGAAGTCCTGGATTAGAGGCTTCTTCCCATTTTTGGCGACCGGCCTCGTTGCCTTCGCGGTCTCCCAGATCATCTTGACGCTGCTGATGAATCCGACCAGTCCGGTGGGTCTGCCGGATGATATTTTCGATAACTCCACAGGATTTAGAACCAAGTTCTACTGGGCACAGGCCATCTCTATTGTTGTGGCCATGCCGGTGAACTTCGTGATCAATAAGGTGTGGACCTTCGCGAAACCAAAGGTCAAGGTCGTTTCCTCCGGCGAACCGCAGTAGCCTAGCCGCTCTGCGCAATATAGTGTGCAAACTTGCGCCGACAACCATCACTAGGCCGTGGATAATGGCAGGCAGGGGAGAAGCTCGGGGGACTTCTCCTCGCCGATTTTGCCTGCACACGATACCCCTGACACCTAGGGGGACACATGGTTGCTCTTACACTCGGGGTTGATCTGAGCATCAGCACCAGCGAAGTACGGTCGCATGCAGCATCGACCGGCTTGCTTATCGACGAGCTTGCGGCTCTCCGGAGCCGGACAATCGCGGCCGGACTGGGCGAGAATTTTACTCCCATTGCCGGACTTCGCCAGCTCGGCCACTACCACGGACAATGCTTGAAAGGCGCCGAAGGATCATCGGTGGCAGCCATCGATTTTCTGACCCGGATCGTCGGATTTGCCGCCGAGTCTTTCGAGGCCGACGCCCACGCCATCGACCGGGTGGACGATGCTCACGCACTGGCTCTGCGCGGGTTGGCCCACGAGCCAGTGCAGTTCAGTTTTCCATTGCGCCCAACCACCGGCAGCGAGGCGGTGGGCACCCTGCCCACTGGAGCGACTGCGCTGCAATCAGCAGGGGTTCCTGCTCCTGACACTATGGCTTCACTACGCAGCGGACTGGAGGCGACATCCCTCGCGGAAGTGGAAGAAGGCGCTGTGCTGTGGGCTGAGCTTGCCCGCGTATCTTCTTCCGTGGCCGATCATTTCCTGACCACGTCCAGCGCACTGGAGTCAGGCTCGTCCGGAACCCTTGTGGAGGCCAGCACGCAGACCCTGCGCGAGTTCGCGGGCCTCGCCGAAGCGATCGCGTCCTCGGCTCAGGTAATGGAATTTTTGGTCAGAATTGTCACCGGGATCGTCAACGCTCTGCGCGGTGCCCTCGGGCTCTTGGACACTGGCCTTGCTGGCTTGCCGGAAGAAGTGCGCAGACTCGTAGAGCGGTCGTTCCTGGATGCGGTGCCAGACAACCTTGTAGCACTGGTCTCCCGCGCGCTCGCCCCGTTTGCCAGTTTGCTGAATGCTGTGGGTTCCAGGTGGGATGTGGCGGGGCTGCCTGAATTGGTGTGGCCCGAGAACGTGGCTGCTCGCATGTGCTGCTGCGAACCAACCGTACAAGACGTGGACGGAACTGGCGCTGAACCGGAGGCCATTGCCCTCGATACTGCGTCCACGGATACGGCGTCGGTCGGCGGGGCTGGGGCTGCCTCCCTGACAGGTGTCGGTGGGGCGGCTGGGCTAACCGGGGGCATTGTCGCGCCGTCCAGCGCGCTCGGGCACGTGCCGGGGATTGTGGGCGCACTCGGTGCGGGAGTTGCCATGGCCCCGCAATTCGCGGGACATGTTCCAGCGGGCATTTCAGTCGGATCGTCCGGACAACGAAACGGAGCCCTAGGCGGGGTACACACCGGGATGGGGCCGATGATGGCGCCACTGGGAGCGGGCAGGTCTACTGCGGTACCCAATAACAAACGCAGCCCTGCAGTAGGTGCAGGGCTGCGTTAAGGAAAAGCGCGACGCTAGTTGTTGTGCAACTCCGCGTTCAAGGAGATTCCAGGGGAGCGAGTCGCCTCAACCGAACCGGTCACGGAATTACGGCGGTACAAGATGCCGCTCTGACCGGAGAGCTCTGCGGCCTTCAGCCGTGAGGAGTCACCGACCTCGAGCTGCTTGGCTACGTCACCCAAGACGGTGACCTTCGCACCCGCGGTGAGGTAGAGGCCAGCCTCGACCACGCAATCGTCGCCAAGCGAAATGCCCACGCCGGCATTAGCGCCGAGCAGGCAGCGCTCGCCGATGGTGATGGTTTCCTTGCCGCCACCCGACAACGTGCCCATAATCGAGGCGCCGCCACCGATGTCGGTGCCGTCGCCGACGGTGACACCCGCGGAGATGCGGCCTTCGACCATTCCCGCGCCCAGGGTGCCGGCATTGAAGTTGACGAAGCCCTCGTGCATGACCGTGGTGCCTTCAGCGAGGTGCGCGCCGAGACGGACGCGGTCGGCATCGCCGATGCGCACGCCAGATGGAACGACATAGTCGACCATGCGAGGAAACTTATCCACCGAAAACACGGTGACGGGACCCTTGCCTGCGAGGCGGCCGCGGACCATCTGGAAATCGGCGACGGCGCAGGGACCGTAATTTGTCCACACAACGTTGGCCAGCAGACCGAAGAGTCCGTTGAGGTTCGCGCCGTGAGGCTTGATCAGGCGGTGCGAGAGCAGGTGGAGGCGCAGGTAGCCGTCGTAGGCATCGACAGGCGGGTGGGAGAGATCTTCGATCGATGTTTCCACCGCGATGCGTGCCACGCCACGGTCTTCGTCAGGACCAACCAGATTCTTAAACTGCTGCGGAGTGTCATCCAGGCGCTCCGTACCGGTGGACGAGACGGCTTCATCGATTTTGGGGGCTGGGTACCACACATCGAGAACGGTTCCGTCGTGAGTCACTGTTGCGAGGCCGCGGGCGAATGCAGAAGTCATGAATTTAGTGCGATTCCTTCAATTGTTGCGAGTTAAGTTCCGTGCGAGCGGAATTGGATTTCGTGGTCAGTGAAAGAAGTGCCACGACAGCCGTCAAAATAATAACCGAAATGACCTGCGCGCGCGAAGCATCGTCGAAAAGCATCAGTATGACAAGAGCCACAAGAGCGATCACGGAGGCCCACGGCAGCCATGGCCAACCGCCGACGCGCACCGTGGAGATTTCGTTGTTTTTGACCAGGATGGGGTGGAGCTTGATGTAGCTAAACGCAATCATCAGCCAGATCACCATCAGGGTACCGCCGACCGCATTGAGCAAGAAGTCGAGCAAGCCCTCTGGGTTCCACCACTGCAGGCCCACGGACACGAAGGCGAAGAACATGGACAAGATCACGCCGTTGATCGGCACGTTATCGCGATTGGTCTTGGCCAGAATCTTCGGCGCATCGCCGGAAAGCGCGAGATTATGTGACAGGCGCGAGGTGGCGTAGATCTGCGCGTTGAAGGCGGAGAGCAGTGCCAAGACGATAACCGCCTCCATGAAGCCGACGGCACCTGGGATGTTTGCCATGGAGAGCACGGCGGTGAACGGGGATTCCGCTGCGGTGTCGGCGCCCTGGATCTGGTCGTACGGCAAGAGCAGGATGATCACGAGAACGGAACCGATGTAGAACACCGAGATACGGAAGATGACGCTGCGCACGGCAGTAGCAATGGAGCGCGATGGGTTCTCGGACTCGGCCGCTGCGATGGTCACCATCTCGATGCCGCCGAAAGCAAAGGCAACAGCGAGCAAGCCGGCTGCAATACCGGTGATGCCGTTCGGTGCGAAACCGGATTCCTGGATATTTGTCAGCCCCACGAAGTCGTGGCCGGGCAGCAGGCCCAGCCAGAGCAGTGCACCGATGATGATAAAGCCGATGATCACGGCAACCTTGATGAAGGAGAACCAGAACTCGAATTCGCCAAAGCCACGCACGCGCGCGAAGTTCACCACGGCGAAGAACACCACGGCGATCAGCGCGGGGATCCAGGGATCAACGCCGAACCAGGAGCCCATGATGGCGGCGGCACCGGTCATTTCGGCGCCCATCACCATCACCAGCATGAACCAGTACAGCCAGCCGGTGGTGAATCCCGCCCAGTGGCCAAAGGCCTGGCGGGCGTAGGTGGAAAACGAGCCCGAGGAAGGCCGTGCAGCGGCCATCTCGCCGAGCATGCTCATGACAAGCACGACGATGATGCCGGCGATGACGTAGGCAATCAGGATGGCGGGCCCGGCGGCGTTGATGCCAACGCCGGTGCCAAGGAAGAGGCCTGCGCCGATGGCGGAGCCGAGTCCCATCATGGTCAGGTGACGGGTCTTCAACCCCGAGCCAAGGTTTGTATTACTTTTCTCTGTCACGTGCGGTCACTTTCATCACAAGGTGAATGCTGAATCGAAAACATGAACAATTCTCAACTGTAATCAACAGCACTTCCACAGTTTCTATTGACCTGTGCTACGGAGACAAAAGATAGTTTCATAGGAAATAGTATTTTAGGAGGTGGCGGGCGGTTAGAGGCCCGCCAGCTGGCCCGGCCTTAGGCCCAGCGCAGTACCGGAATACTAAATCCTGGTTCGTTCTTCACGCTCCACCCTGAGCGCCCCGAGAGTTCAATCGCCGGAATGTCGTCGCCGGAGTGTTGGTCATGGATCATGGAGTCGGGCTCCAGCATGACGTTGACACCCAGGTTGCAATTATTGCCCATCTCAATGCCGATCAGACCCGAGGACGTGCGCAGCACGCAGTTCGCGCCAATGTGCAGTGGCGTACGGTTATGCCCGCCATTGCGCACAGCCATGATCGTCGACGAGAGACCGACATCGGTGCCACCTTCAATGACCACTGACGACGACAGGCGCCCCTCCACCCGCGTTGCACCCAACGTGCCGGCGTTATAGGAAACGTATCCCTCGCGCATCACGCTCGTGCCCGGTGCCAGGTAGGCGCCGAGACGGACTCGCTCGGCCTCGGCGATGGAGACCCCGGAAGGCACGACATAGTCCACCATGCGCGGCAGGCGCTCGATACCGTAAACGTGAATCAGGCCGCGAGTGCGCAGCGCTGCGCGTACGAATTCGAAGTTATCGGGCAAGCAAGGTCCCTTGTTCGTCCACACCACCGGCAGCAAGTGCTCGAGAACGCCTTCCATGTTCAGCTCCAGCGGGCGAACAATGCGGTGAGAGAGCAGATGCAGACGCAAGTAGACGTCGTGCGCGTCAATCGGGGGCTGATTGAGATCGGCGATCGTGGTACGAACCGCCACCTGCTCGACCATCCGGTCCTCGTCGATACGCACGAGCTGGAGGAGGCGGGCCGGCAGGTGATTGGCTCCGAGGCGATGCGAGCCTGATTCGAGGCCAACGGCTGCTTCGCCTTCGATCAATTCGGGATCCGGGTACCAAGTGTCCAGGACGGACCCATCCATACCGATGTTGGCAATCCCAATTGCATGCGCTCCGATTGTCATAGCGATTACATTACTGTGTCCGCCCTGCTAAAGCATCTGGTGAAGCGGGACATGCGTATTATTGGGCGGGTGCACATCCTCGATCTCACTGCCGACCCAGTCGAACTCACCGCAGCGCTTATCGACGTAGCCAGTCCCTCCCACCAGGAGCGCGAACTGGCCGATTTGATCGAGCGTTCCCTGGAGCCGTTGGAGGGGGTAGAAAAGTACCGCTTCGGCAACACTCTCGTCGCCAGGACCAATCGGGGATTAAACCAACGCGTCGTGTTGGCAGGACACATTGATACCGTGCCCATCGCCGACAATGTGCCTCATACGTTGAGCGACGGCGTGCTCTATGGCTGCGGCTCAGTGGACATGAAATCGGGTCTTGCTTGTTACCTCAAGTGTTTCGCTGAGCTGGCTAATGATCCCGACCTGTCCTTCGATCTCACATTGATCGCCTATGAGGGAGAGGAAGTCGAAAGCGAGTACAACGGTCTGGCCCACCTGCAGCGCGATCACCCTGAGCTCCTCGAAGCAGACATCGCGCTGCTCGGAGAGCCATCCGGCGCAGTCGTTGAGGCCGGTTGCCAAGGCTCCATTCGAGCGAGCATCATTGCGCGGGGCACGCGCGCCCATTCGGCTCGCGCGTGGCTGGGGCACAATGCCGCACACGACCTCGCAGGAGTGCTTTCGCGTATCGCCAGCTATGCGCCGCGCCGCGTCACCATTGCCGGATGCGAGTACCGCGAAGGCCTCAACGTCGTAGGCCTTTCAGGGGGAGTGGCAACGAACACGATTCCCGACGAGGCCACGCTTGCAGTGAACTTCCGCTTCGCCCCCGATCGCAGCCTCGAGGAAGCAAAGGCCCATTTCGAGGAGGCCCTTGGATTGGAGAAAGGCTTAGAACTGCGTTACGACGACGCCGTGCCCGGCGCCCTTCCCGGCCTCGACGATCCAGTTGCCCAAGGCTTGATTACAGCTGTGGGCGGTCAAGTGCGTGCCAAGTTCGGATGGACGGATGTGGCAAGGTTCTCTAGTCTGGGAGTTCCAGCTGTGAATTACGGTCCCGGGGATCCAGGGTTTGCCCATAAGATTGATGAGCAATGTCCGGTTGACCAGATTCACCAGGTAGCGGCGAGTTTGCGCGCATACCTCACCTCTTAAAAAACCACTTAAAAACCTCGTACAAACCTCTTAGCAACAAGGAAATAAGGAAGGGCAACAAGTCGTGGCACCTGAAATTACACCTAGGCCTGAAAAAGACCGCTTGCTCCGTGGCCCGCTTCTGGTTCGCGGACACGACGAGGGCGAAGGTGGATCAACCTTCGACCAGCGCCTGCTGGAGCTCGGTGCCGATCACGATTGGAAGCACGCCGACCCGTGGCGCATCCTGCGCATCCAATCCGAGTTTGTCTCGGGTTTCGACGCCCTGACTGATCTCCCTAAGGCCGTCACCGTGTTCGGCTCAGCACGCTTGAATGAGGGCACTCCAGAATACGAAATGTCCCGCCAAGTGGGCGAGGCACTCGTCAACAACGGTTACGCCGTGATCACGGGCGGCGGTCCTGGCCTGATGGAAGGCCCGAACCGCGGCGCGTACGAGGCAGGAGGCCTCTCCGTCGGCCTCGGCATCGAACTTCCACACGAGCAGAGCCTGAACGCCTGGGTCGATTTGGGCTTGAACTTCCGCTATTTCTTCGTGCGTAAGACCATGTTCTTGAAGTACTCCCAGGCATTCGTTACCCTGCCCGGCGGTTTCGGCACTTTGGATGAGCTCTTTGAAGTTCTGTGCATGGTGCAAACCGGCAAGGTCACCAACTACCCAATCGTGCTCATGGGCACCGAGTTTTGGTCCGGCCTCGTTGACTGGCTTGAATCCCAGCTCAAGGCTAAGGGCTTGATTTCGCCGAAAGATATGGATCTATTTCTGGTGACTGACTCCGTCGATGAGGCGATCGCGCACATCGTGGACGCCCACAAAGTCCTATCGGATGGACGTCTTTCCTGCAAGACTGCGAAGGACCACGAGTAGCGTCCGTGTCCCAGCCTTCTCAACCCTCCCAAACGCAGCCTTTGGCCCAGGTGATGGCCATTGTGAACCGGACCCCTGATTCCTTTTATGACAAGGGCAAGACCTGGGGCCTTGACGCGGCATTGACGCGTTGCGACGAAGTCGTGTCCCAGGGCGCGACGATCGTCGATATCGGCGGTGTCAAAGCTGGCCCCGGCGACAACGTCGATGCCGCCGAGGAGATCGACCGGATTGTCCCCATGATTTCAGCGGTCCGTGAGCGCTACCCGCAATTGACCATCTCGGTGGATACCTGGCGCGCCGATGTCGCCGAGCAAGCCATCGCTGCCGGCGCCACTTTGATCAACGACACCTGGGCCGGCTTCGACCCAGAACTCATCGAGGTCGCCGGAGCCCATAAGGTGGGTTATGTTTGCTCGCACACCGGTGGTGTGACACCACGGACACGGCCGCATCGTGTGCATTTCGACGACGTTGTCGCCGACGTAATTACAGAAACGACCGCCCTCGCCGAGCGTGCCGTCAACGCCGGGGTCCCTGAGGAGAAAATCTTCATCGACCCCGCCCACGACTTCGGGAAGAATTCCTTTCACGGTTTAGAGCTGCTGCGCCGCGTCGACGAACTAGTCGCTACCGGGTGGCCGGTGTTGATGGCTTTGTCTAATAAGGACTTCGTTGGGGAAACCCTTGATCGTCCGGTCGGGGAGAGAGTTTCGGGCACCCTTGCCGCCACAGCGTGGGCGGCAGCGCAAGGAGTCGCGGCCTTCCGTGTCCACGAAGTGAAAGAAACGGTGGATGTCATCCGGATGACAGCGGCGATCAAGGGCGAGGTCGCCCCACTGAATACTGTGCGAGGTCTCGCGTGAATGTGTCGGTAGTGATTCCTGCCTTGAATGAGGAATCCACGGTTGCACAAGTTGTGCACGCGGTAGCGAAAGACAATCCGAGCGAAATCATCGTGATCGATTCCGACTCCAGCGACGCGACGGCCGCCAATGCCCGCGCCGCCGGGGCACAGGTCATCTCGTGGCGGGAGATTGCCCCGGAAATCCCCACGCGCCCAGGCAAGGGCGAGGCCATGTGGCGTGGTGTCCGTGCCGCATCCGGAGACGTTATCGTTTTCGTCGACGCCGATTTACACAGCGTCCCGGCGAACTTGGTCTCGCGCCTGTGCGCTCCACTCGCGGACCCTCATGTCCACATGGTCAAAGCCGATTATTCTCGTACGTTCAACGGCGAACCCACTGGGGGCGGCCGCGTCACCGAGCTGACCGCAAAACCGCTTCTGACCACGTATTTTCCAGAAGTAAGCCACATCCGTCAGCCACTCGGCGGGGAATACGCATTGCGCCGCAAGACTGCCCTCGAACTGCCGTTCGTCGCAGGCTATGGCGTCGAAGCCGGTCTGATTATCGATATCGCCACTCGCTTCGGCCCGGGGGCGTTGAAGCAGGTCAACGTTGGCCAGCGCGTCCACCGGAACCGGCCTCTTGCGGAACTCGCTCCCATGGCCGACATTGTTGCCCGTACGATCCTGGGGAGGGCTGGTGTACTGCCGACCCCGGAACTCATCATTGCGCAGCGGCCTGCGTGGAACACACTCACCTAAACCCACGGATACTAAACCACCGATAGGATGAACACATGTTGTCCTGGATTCTCCTGATCATTGTCCTGCTTGCCCTGATTGTTGTTGGCACGTGGGCTTTTGGCCATCTCTTCGGGCGAGGGGAAATGCTGCCCCCGATGGAAGAATCCCGCGACGTAATCGCAGCGAATGCGGAAGCGATCCGCGATGGGCGTTTCAATGACATCGCGATCGAGGTCGTGCCCCGCGGGTATCGCCAGGATCAGGTGGACGCCATTATTGCGCAGCTCACACAATCCGACCGGGGTTCTCATCCGCACCACCCAGACCAAAACTCTGTGACCAGCACTAATGAACTTTTTTCG
Organism: Corynebacterium lubricantis DSM 45231; assembly: GCF_000379425.1. Lineage (GTDB taxonomy): Bacteria > Actinomycetota > Actinomycetes > Mycobacteriales > Mycobacteriaceae > Corynebacterium > Corynebacterium lubricantis. The sequence continues at coordinate 189,975 of NZ_KB902182.1, read as the reverse complement.
CCTAGTAGCGACGAAAAAGAGGTAAAATAGGTAAGGTCAATCGTTTGCAGTGAAGGAGAATGGTCAATGGCAGCAATGAAGCCGCGCACCGGTAACGGCCCTATGGAAGCGGTGGAAGAGTCCCGAAAGATCGTTATGCGGATCCCTTCCGATGGAGGGGGACGTCTGGTCGTCGAAATGAATAAAGAAGAAGCAGCAGAGTTGGGGCAGCTGCTGATCAACGTCGCAGCCGACTAATTCATTGCCTTCAAGGCGAGACTTGCAAAATACATGTAATAAACCCACGTAAATCGTCTGTTTAGCCATTTACGGGGTAGGCTTTCAGGCATGCTTTCAGATATCGTGCACCTGCTTGCTGATCCCGTAGATGGTTCCCCGCTCGTCGGGGCAGACGATTTTTCGCGTCTTGTCTCGGAAAGTGGCCATTCTTATGATGTTGCCCGCCAAGGCTACGTCACCCTCGCATCGGGCGCCGGCATTAAACATCACGGCGATAGCGCCGAGATGGTGGCAGATCGCGAAACCTTCTTGTCTCAAGGACACTTCTCACGGTTCGTCGAGGCCGTCACCGATGCCGTCAACGACGCGGTCGACGCCTCGCTTGGCGACGATAACCGGGCGCCCAACCTCCTCGAGGTAGGCGCCGGCACCGGTTACTACCTAGCGCACACCCTCGACTCTATTGACGGTGCTCGAGGTATCGGCATGGATATCTCGGTGCCGGCGGCGAAACTCCTCGCGAAAGCGCACCCACGCCTGGGCGCCGTTGTCGCCGATGCCTGGGAGAATCTGCCCGTGCGGGACGGTGTCATTGACGCCCTGACGGTAGTTTTTGCTCCCCGTAATCCAGCGGAGTTCGCCCGAGTGCTCAGCGATTCGGGTCAGGTCATTGTCTTAACGGCTGACAAGGGTCACCTTGACGAATTGCGGGAGCCCCTGGGCATTCTCTCAGTCGAAGACGGCAAAGTAGACCGCATGCTTGAGCAAGCTCAGGGCTACCTCGCCCCGGTGCAGGATCCAGAATTCATTGAGTTCCCGATTACGCTTGACCGCGCCTCCATTGCGGCTCAAGTCGGAATGAGCCCGTCGGCGCGCCACATTGAACCTGGCGAGCTTGCAGCCAAACTACAAGCTTTGCCAGACACGATGACCGTGACGGCGCGGGGGCACCTGACTAGGTTGGCTCGCGCTTAACGCTAGCGCCCGCGGCGCCATTCCGTTTCAATGGTCGCGTCCTCATTCGCCGTGACGCGGATTTCCGAGACGCCTTCCTTTGGGATGATGCGACTCGACATCACTACGCTTCCGCCTCCGGCATAGACCTCGAGTGTGTTGCCGTCGACGACGATCGAGATGTTGTCCTCGTCCACCTCGTCGAGACGCGCCCGGGCTGGAGCGTCGATGTGGCGATCCACCGAAATCATGTCGCCAGAATGAGTCACGGTCGCAATTACTTCGCCAGACTTATCGGCGATTTCCGCGACCACGTTTGACCCATGCGGAATTTCGCACAGAGCGCTCCAGAACTTCGCATTCTCAGATTGTTCGACCGCATCGGGAAGTCCTGCGGCTGGAGTTTGGAAAAGCTTGCCTCCCTGCAGCGTGGTTGAGCGCGGAAGCGACAGGGAATTCGCCCAGCCCTCGTTCTTCCAGCTGGTCTGCTTTGTCGCGTCGTCGCCACGCCCGACACCATTGAACAGGCCGAAGAGGTAGCCCTTGGAGTAGCGCTCTTCGTTGTCCACCGTGTCGCGGGTGTAGTTTGTGTTGCGCGGACGAGTGAAGTCATGGCCGTGGTCGATGCGCTGGAACGGGGAGGACACCTCGAAGTTCGCCTGCTTCAACTTGCCAACGATGTATCCGGAGCGGTCGAGACCGTCTTGTCGTTCGATGGTGAGCAGCAAAACGTCGTAAATTTCCTGGTCAACTTCGTCGCGAAGGCGAATGAGTCGTGGCGCGACCAGGATGGCATCGTCGTCAAGGCCAGTGTCACCACTAAACGTCAGTGGACCGAGCAAGTCCCAATCCTTGCCGTCGCCGGACTCGAGAATCACAGGGACTGGGGAGTCGGGCTCGCCGGTACTGGTGAGCATCAGCCACCCGTCGTGGCCCTGGTTGCGATCGTCAACGGACTGCCAGTCAGGTACGACGCAGGGGGAGCGGAATCGCGCGAATTCCTTTGTGTCCGAGATGACCACGCCGGAGCGGTGCACCGAAGGGTCGAGCGCGAGTGGGTCGTCGGTAATCTCCGCTAAGTTGTTAATGTCTTCCACCCGGGCGAACTGGATGGAGGTTCCGGCTGCCGTCACGGACGTAAAAAACAGGTCGGCACCGCCATTGTTGGACACCACAGAGCCCGCCAGCACCTTCGTTTCCCCGCCCTTTGCAGCGAGAACGTCAGGGTAGATTGCCCAGTCAAAAGGCCCATCCTGAGACAACTGGTGCCCCCAACGCGAAGGTTGGTCAGGGGCAGGCCTGTATTGGTAGAGCATGTGCCAGGTATCCCCGTTGCGGAGCATGCCTGCCGCAGCTTCGAGAATTCCGGACTCGGCGGTGACGTGGAGTTCAGGGCGGAGGGAAGACAATATGACCCTTTCTATACTGGTGTCGGCTGTTCGCGTCCTTGGTTAAAAGTTCGCCTAAACCAAGGACTTGTAGATGTCTACGGTTTGCTGAGCGATGGTGGCCCAAGAGAACTTGTCTTTAGCGCGTGTCAGGCCAGCCTGACCGAAAGCGCGTGCCTTGTCCAAGTCCGAGACGGTAGCGTTGACTGCTGTCGCAATATCGCGCTCGAAGCTCTCGGTGTCATTCTCGTCGTAGTGCACCAGGGTGCCGGTTTCACCGTCAACGACAACCTCGGGGATACCGCCAACGTCGGAGGCAACTACCGCGGTGCCACAGGCCATTGCCTCAAGGTTGACAATGCCTAGTGGCTCGTAGATCGATGGGCATACAAACACGTCCGCGATCGAGTACACCTCGCGGATTTTGTCGGAAGGCATCATGTCTTGGACCCAAAAGACGCCGTCGCGGGTGGCCTTGAGTTCTTCGACGAGAGCCTTGGTGCGCGCACCAATTTCCGGCGTATCAGGGGCACCGGCACACAGTACAAGCTGCACTTCAGGGTCGAAATGGCGAGCAGCCTTGACTAGGTGTTCGACACCCTTCTGGCGGGTAATGCGTCCAACGAAAGCGGCGATCGGCTTGGAGGTATCAACGCCGATCTCTTCCGCGATGGATCCTTCGGTGGGGTACCACTTTTCAGTATCAATGCCGTTGAGGACCACGTGGACCTTTGACTCGTCGATACGCGGATATGCCTGAAGGATGGAATCCTTCATGCCCGCGGACACGGCGATGACCGCATCGGCGTATTCCATGGCGTTCTTCTCGGACCAAGAAGAGACATCGTAGCCGCCACCGAGCTGTTCACGCTTCCACGGGCGATCGGGCTCAAGGGAGTGAGCGGTGACTACGTGCGGGATGCCGTTGAGCCTGGCGGCAAGGTGACCGCCTAGGCCCGCATACCACGTGTGAGAGTGCACCACGTCGATATTGTTGGCTGCATTGGCCATCCGCAGGCCAGTGGACAGGGTCTTAATTGCGCCATTGGCGTCCTCGAGTTCTGGGTCGACCCCGTGGACGTACACGCCGTCCATATCGCGGGGCGCGCCCATGCAGTGAACATCGACCTCAACGATGTCGCGCATAAAGCGAGTTAATTCTGTGACGTGCACTCCGGCGCCACCGTAGACCTCGGGCGGGTACTCTCTTGTCATCATTCCGACTCTCATAACCACGAGATTAGTCACGATTCAGAATTTGTGCAGGGACTTCACATCCACGCGCTGAGCGTGCACCGGAGAAGCATACAGAAGCGGTCTTGGCAGAGCTTTTCGTGATTTCTTCCGAGTTTCTGCAAACTTAAGATTAAGTTTTAGGTGACCAAGCATTATTCCCCTGCAAAGTGTTGTGGAAAACAATATGCTGGGCAGTGTGAAGACTCAGCCAAATGTACTCTCAATTGTCCTAGCGGGCGGTGAAGGAAAGCGTCTTTTCCCTCTCACTGCTGACCGCGCGAAGCCCGCCGTGCCTTTCGGTGGCAACTATCGTTTGATCGACTTTGTGTTGTCAAACTTGGTGAACGCAGGCTTCTTAAAAATCGCAGTGTTGACGCAGTATAAGTCGCACTCCCTAGACCGCCACATCGCCACGGCATGGAACGTGTCGGGCCCAACTCCTCAGTATGTCGCTTCGGTGCCAGCTCAGCAGCGCCGCGGCAAGCGCTGGTACAACGGTTCCGCTGATGCCATCGTGCAGTCACTGAACCTGATCTACGACGAAAAGCCTGATTACGTCCTCGTCTTCGGCGCCGATCACGTTTACCGGATGGACCCATCCCAGATGCTGGACGATCATATTGCTTCCGGCAAGTCCGCAACCGTTGCGGGCATTCGCGTGCCTCGCGAAGAAGCTACTGCTTTCGGCGTCATCCAGGCGGATGAAGATGGCACGATCACCGAGTTCCTGGAGAAGCCAGCGGATCCTCCTGGTACCCCAGATGACCCAACGCAGGCCTACGCGTCCATGGGCAACTACATCTTCTCCACCGAAGCACTCGTCCAGGCGTTGCTCGAAGATGAGCAGAATGAAGACTCTGACCATGACATGGGCGGCGACATCATTCCGTACTTCGTGGGCAAGGGTGAAGCCAACGTCTACGACTTCTCCGGCAACGAAGTTCCAGGTGCCACCGAGCGTGACAAGGGCTACTGGCGCGACGTAGGTACCATCGATTCCTTCTATGAAGCACACATGGATCTGATTTCGGTGCACCCAATCTTCAACCTGTATAACAAGTCATGGCCGATCCACTCCACCGCAGACAGCAACCTGCCACCTGCGAAGTTCGTCCAGGGTGGCATCGCGCAGTCGTCGATGGTGGCCCCGGGTTCCATTGTCTCTGGCGCAACGGTGCGCAACTCCGTGCTCTCTACAGACGTGCGCATCGAAGAGGGCGCAACGGTCGAAGGCTCGGTTCTGCTTCCAGGTGTTCGAGTGGGGCGCGGTGCAGTTGTGCGCCACGCGATTTTGGACAAGAACGTCTACATCTCAGACGGAGAGACCGTCGGCGTTGATCATCCTCGTGATCAGGCCCGTTACAAGGTCTCTCCTGGTGGCGTCGTTGTCGTTGGAAAGAACGAAGTGGTTTAGTTCCACACTGCGCTGAGTGTTTTAACGGGCTGGTCGAATTCCCTAGTTTTAGGGAATTCGACCAGCCCGTTCGCGCGTCTTATCGCTGCGTGGCTTTAAGCTTTGCGGGTTACCAACGTCAGCCCGGCGCCGAGAGGAAGGCGGGTGACAATCGCGTTGTCGAGCGTATCGACGAGCGCATCGGCCTCCCGTGCAGCCTCGGTGTCGCGGTCCTTGCGGGTATCGTCGGCAAGCGTGCCGTCGAGCAGCGCATCGATGATGAAGAGCGACCCTCCGACGGTCAGCAACGGATAAGCAGCCTTAATCAAGGTCGGCAGATCCAGGGGTGCTGCATCGAGGTAGACCAATTGGTAAGACTCGGATGCGAGGCGGCTCAATACATCTGCCGGGCGCGACGGCAAGAAGCGACCCCGCGAAGGGGAATAGCCGGCATCGCGGAAAACCTGGCGGGCACGGTTTTGGTGATCGGCCTCGGGGTCAATACAGGTCACCGTTGTTTTATCGGCGAGGCCTGCGAGCAAGTAGAGTCCAACTACGCCGGCAGCAGGGGTAATAGCTACTGCTCCTGCTGAATTCGGGTGGACGGAGGAGGCCGTGAGGCTGGTCAGCAACTGTCCGGAGACCTCGTCTGGGACGTTAAGCCGGTATTCTTCGGCATCGGCACGCGCCGCTGCTAAAGCCTCGGAAAGCTCGGTTTTGCCCGCGATGTAGCGCTGGATGGCTGAATATGCTGTGTCACTCACGCCGTCAATTCTAGGCAGGAAAATCGTGCAGGTGGGGAAGCCACGGTGAAGTTTTGTTGAGATGCTGAGGTATGGCTTCGCATTCACAGAGTATATCCAGTTCAAGTTCTGGCTTTCGGAACCTAAATAAGCGAAAATGGAATGCATGAAGCGACAATCGGCAATTTCCAACGAAAATGACGTGCTTCCTGCCTCCGAAAGCGAAGAGCTTTCCGGAACAGCGGCATTCGATGCAGGACAAGCTGAAATGCCGTCGTGGTCAGAATTAGTCGCAGAACACGCGGACAGCGTCTACCGCCTTGCCTTCCGCCTTTCGGGTAACCCGCACGATGCCGAAGATCTTACTCAAGAAACGTTCATGAGGGTCTTTCGCAGCCTGAAGAAGTACCAACCAGGCACATTCGAGGGTTGGCTGCACCGTATCACCACGAACCTCTTCTTGGACATGGTGCGGCACCGTAACAAGATTCGGATGGAAGCATTGCCGGAAGATTACGAGCGTGTTCCCGGCACTGACATGACCCCGGAGCAGGCCTACAACGTCTCCAATTTAGACCCAGCACTCCAGCGTGCACTCGACGAACTGAGCCCCGATTTCCGTGTCGCGGTTGTTCTGTGTGACGTCGTCGGGATGTCCTACGAAGAAATCGCAGAAACTCTTGGAGTGAAGATGGGTACGGTGCGCTCGCGGATCCACCGGGGTCGTTCGCAGCTGCGTGCTTCTTTGGAATCTCAGGCTAAAAGCGACGAAGACGTTCGCCTTTTATTGAGAACGCGCTAGGTGTGGTGTCCAGCCCGGACCCACAGAAATTGAGTAGGCTGGAAGCAACTTCAGTAAAAATGTCGCGGCGGTTATCAGCGGAAGGAGAACGCGTGACTCTGAAAAAACATATTCCGGAACGTCGTTCCCTCCGGCGAAAATTGCGTTTGGAACTGGCCATTGTTGAACACCTGAGTCCTGAAGCCATTGCGGCTTTTGTTGATGGAGAGCTCAGCGATGGTGCTTTACATCGTGCGCGGGTGCACGTCGTTCATTGCCGAGAATGTCGGGATGAAGTACACACTCAACGTCATGCTTCCGAAGCCGTGCGCGGGTCAAACTTGGAAGAATGCGTTCGTGCCCCACGCAATTTGGTGGCGCGGCTTTCTCAGATTGCAGATCTCGCGCCCATGCATGACGCAGACAACGAATCCTCTGCTGATGAGGGCAAGGAAGCGCAGCGTGAGCACAGTTTGAAAGCACTTTTCCGGAAGAGTTAGCAGCGAAAATTTCCGGGGCTGCCATCCAAGCAAGCCAGTTCAGCCCGTGCGTACTAAGGTGAAGGTGTGTTTGACAGTATTGGCTGGGCCGAAATATTTTTCATCATTGTTATCGGCATCATTGTTATCGGACCGGAGAAGCTTCCCGGGGTAATCCAAGACGTGCGCGCTGCTATTTTCGCGGCTCGTCGTGCGATTAATAACGCAAAGGAAGAACTCAACGGAGACTTCGGAGATGATTTCGAGGAGTTCCGTAAACCCATCAATACCGTCAGCGAGTATGCGGCGATGGGGCCGAAGCGTGCGATTGCCAAGGTGCTCTTTGATGAAGAGGAAGAATACCTCGATCAGTTTGATCCAAAAAACATGATGGAGGAAAAGCCTGCTCCAGCGGCGGGTCAGAATCAACTGCGCAATCAGGCGAAGCAAGGTGGTTCCGCGCCTCAGGCCGCCCAGCCAGCCACCCCTCCTGCGCCACAGCCAGAAGCTCGGAAGGACAAGGGCGACTACTCCAGCGGTGGTGGCTTCTCTTGGGCAGACATCACCTAGAGCAGTTGCCCTGTAGCGCTACTGAAAAAACCCGTCCACCAGGACGGGTTTTATTGCTACTTGCGGGTGACTCCCAAGTTCAAGGACTTACCTGCAAGGGAATCCTTCCGCACGATTAGCTTATCGACGATGGCGCTGATCGCTTTCGCTGCGGAAGATTCAGGCTCGGAGAGAGCAACGGGGTGACCGTCGTCGCCGTGCTCACGCAGCTGAGGGTCCAGCGGGATTGAGCCCAGAAGCGGAACGCTGCCACCTGTCAGAACACTCAATCGCTCGGCCACCTGCTGGCCGCCACCGGAGCCGAAGATATCCATGACGCTTCCGTCAGGCATGATCATCCCGGACATATTCTCAATCACACCAGCGACGCGCTGACGCGTCTGCTGGGAGATGGAGCCTGCTCGTTCGGCGACTTCTGCCGCCGCGGACTGTGGCGTGGTGACAATCAGCAGCTCCGCGTTAGGGACCAACTGTGCGACCGTGATAGCCACGTCGCCGGTTCCGGGTGGGAGGTCCATGAAGAGGACGTCCAAGTCGCCCCAGAATACGTCGGCGAGGAACTGCTGGATCGCGCGGTGGAGCATAGGCCCACGCCACACGACAGGGGAGTTGCCTTCCACGAACTGCCCAATGGAAATGTGTTTCACATTGTGGGCAATTGGAGGCATGATCATGTCATCGACCATGGTGGGGCTTTGGCCCACGGAACCCATCAGGGTGGGAATCGAGTGGCCATAAATATCGGCGTCGATGATGCCGACCTTCAGTCCGCGTGCTGCCATGGAGACCGCGAGGTTAACTGTGGTCGAGGACTTTCCGACGCCACCCTTGCCGGACGCTACTGCGAAAACACGGGTGGTGCTATCTGGCTTAGCGAACGGAATTTCTGGTTCTTCCGCGTCGCCGCGCAGTCGCTGGCGGAGGTTGCGGCGCTGCTCGTCGGTCATCGCACCCAGGGTGACGTTGACGGTGCCCACGCCTTCAAGCTCTTCCAAGACAGCACGAGTATTGGACTCGATTGTGTTGCGCATGGGGCATCCCGCAATGGTGAGCAACACCTCGACAGAGACATTGTTGCCATCGAGTTCGATGGATTTCACCATGTCTAATTCCGTGATGGGTTTGCCTATTTCGGGGTCCTCTACGCGGGACAACGCGCTGCGAACAGAAGCTTCGGTAAGAGTTGTCATAGTGGTAAATCAGTATAGTTCACGCAGTCAAGAGCTCTTAAGGCGCACCTTTTCTGTGAAATATCTGAGCGCCACACCTAGGTAATATCTAATAGTTATCATGCATAACTGCAGGTTCTCTAGTTACAATCGCTAGGTACACGTTCAATTGTCGCAAAGACCATCAATATAAGGAGTAGTTAATCGACATGACACCTAATTCCGACCGCGCCCAGCGAATCCGTCCTGATGGATGGCCAGTTGGCAGCTTCAATACTTATCTTGAGGCTCAGAACGCGGTGGATGCACTCTCTGATCGCGAATTTCCCGTCGAAGAAACCGCCATCGTTGGCGTTGACCTGTACCAAGTGGAAAAGGTTACCGGTCGCCTCACATGGGGTCGCGTCCTCGGCGGAGGCGCTTTTGCAGGTGCATGGTGGGGCCTGTTCATCGGCTTGCTCTTCGGCCTGTTCACCCCAGCCCTGTGGGCTGTCATCTTGAGCAGTATCGTCATTGGCGCCATCTTCGGTCTCATTTTCGCAGCGATCGCGTATGGTGCCACGGGCGGTGCTCGAGACTTCACCTCCACTACGAATATTGTCGCAGGCCGCTACGACGTCATCTGTACCCCGGCTCGCGCTGAGGAAGCACGCGATATCATCGCTTCGCTTGGTACCGCGCGTCCACAGGACCAGATGCCACGAGGCAACCAGGGTCAGTCTCATCCTGAGAACGACCCACGCCCATCCAATGATGCTTAATCACGGGTTGGTTCGGGGTAGACTTAGCCCCTAATTACCTTCAGAACCCGCGGTCGAAAGGATCTCCTGGATACGCCATGCATCGATTAGCTTTATCACGACGCACTGTATCCCGAGGGATCGCCCTTGTGGCGGCCGCGGGTTTTGTGCTCTCTGGCTGCTCAGCTCCTGCGACAGATGGAGCCTCGTCTCAGTCGTCGGAGGCAGGCCCCACCACTGAATCGGGTGAAGTGGTCTATCCCGTGGTGATCTCGATTGACGCCGACTCGCCAGAGCAGGCGGTCCTCGCCGAGATTTACCGGCAACAGCTAGAGGAAATGGATCACAAGACCCGCGTTATTCATCCAGAGCCGGGCGACGATCCCAACACCGTGGAACGGATTAAGACCACTGAGGCGAACTTCGTAATTGGTTGCACGGGAGACTTGCTGGCGGAACTCAATCCCACAGGGACGAGCGAACTCGCCACCGAAATCACCACCGCGGAGCAAGCCGGCGACACTAGCTTTAACCTAGTGCAGCGCACCTACGACGAATTGGTGGGATCACTCCCCGGAGATATGCAAACAACCGACCCCTCGCCAGCAGGGGGATGCGCGGATACAGAGCACCCAGAACTCGCCCAAAGCATCGTGCCCGTATTCTCCAAAGGACTGTTTGACCGTGGCGAGCGCGGTGCCGTGAACTTGTGGACGCGCGGTTTCGTCGCCGAGGAGCTGCAGGAGATCGTCGATGATGTTGATAGCGGCGAGACAGTCGAAAACGCAGTGTCCACGTGGCGCAGCACCAACAATTCCACCGTCAATCAGGGCGATGACTCAAACGACGACAACTAGCTACAAAAACTAACTACCAAGCGAAAAAGGAGGCCGACCCCCGCAGTGGGGGTCGGCCTCCTTTCAGGCGTTAACCGGCTCGAAGCCTACTTAGCAAAGGCCTCGTCGAGAAGCTGCTGCTCCTCTTGAGCGTGCACCTTGGCCACACCGGTAGCGGTGGTGGACTGGGCACGACGCGAAATGCGCTTCATCTCAGGCATTTCTGGGATCAGGTTGCGCAGGTGTTCGTTGTAGAACGGCCATGCACCCTGGTTCGCAGGCTCATCCTGGACCCAACGGATCTCTTCAGCATTCGGGTAGTTCTCGAATGCCTCGCGGAGACGGTTGAATGGGATTGGGTGGAGCATCTCGATACGAACGATCGCAACGTCGTCGCGACCATCCTTCGCGCGACGCTTCTCCAGCTCGTAGTAGACCTTGCCGGAGCACAGCATGATGGTCTTGACCTTGTCGGTGTCGCCGACCTTCTCGTTGTGAGCGTTGACCAAGTTCGGGTCGTTGATCACGGACGCGAAGGACTTGGTCTCGGTGAAGTCGGAGACCTGGGAAACCGCAGCCTTGTTACGCAGCATGGACTTCGGAGTGAAGACGATCAGAGGACGCTTCATCTCGCCGAGACCTTGACGACGAATCAAGTGGAAGTGGTTTGCCGGGGTGGTTGGCTGAGCAATGGTCATGGAACCTTCAGCGACCAATTGCAGGAAACGCTCAATGCGTGCCGACGAGTGGTCTGGTCCCTGGCCTTCGTAGCCGTGAGGCAGCAGCAGGATCAGGCTGGAGAGCTGGCCCCACTTGGTCTCACCGGAAGCGATGTACTCATCGATGATGGTCTGGGCGCCGTTGGCGAAGTCGCCGAACTGAGCTTCCCAGGCAACGACTGCATCTTCGTTGCCCACGGTGTAGCCGTACTCGAAGCCCATACCCGCGTACTCGGTCAGGGACGAGTTATAGACCAGGAACTTGCCGCCGTTGCCGGCGTCCACTGCGTTCTGGTGCAGCGGGTTGTAGCCCTCGCCGGTCTCTGGATCGTAGAGAACTGCGTGGCGCTGGGTGAAGGTACCGCGCTGGGAATCCTCGCCGGCCAGACGAACGAACTTGCCGTTGTCTGCAGCCAGGGAACCAAACGCGAGCAGCTCGCCCCATGCCCAGTCGATGTCACCGTCGGTAGCGGAGTTGCCGCGCTTCTTCAGCACAGAACCCACGCGCTTGTTCGGGGTGAAGTCTTCTGGCAGCTCCGCGTAGGAGTTAGCCAGAGCATTGAAGGACTCCTGGGAGATGGAGGTGTCCAGGCCAGTGGTCAGCACCTGAGAGTGGGTGATACCGGTCTGCTCCGAAGGCTCACCTTCGTGTGCCTTGACATCGGTGAAGACGGAATCCAACTGCTCGTTGAAGTCCTGTGCCACGATCTTGGCTTCCTCGTCGGTGATGTCGCCACGGCCGATGAGGTCTTCGGTGTACTTGGTACGTACCGATGGGTGGTTGTGGATCTTCTCGTACATCTTTGGCTGGGTCACGGTTGGATCGTCCGCCTCGTTGTGACCGCGCAGGCGGTAACAGATCAGGTCGATGAAGACGTCCTTGCCGAACTCGCGGCGGTACTCGGTAGCAAGCTTTGCCACCCAGACAGCAGCCTCAGGGTCATCGCCATTGACGTGGAAGACTGGGGCGTCGAAGCCCTTTGCCAAGTCAGTGGAGTAGTAGGTCGAACGACCAGAATCTGGGGTGGTGGTGAAGCCGATCTGGTTGTTCACCACGACGTGGATGGTGCCGCCCACGTCGTAGCCGCGCAGCTTGGAGATGTTCAGGGTTTCCTGAACGATACCCAGGCCTGCGAAGGAAGCATCGCCGTGCAGCATCAGAGGAACGACGGAGTAGCCTTCCTCGGTTGCGCCCTTGTCCAGGATGTCCTGCTTCGCGCGAGCGATGCCGACCATGACTGGGTCGACGGCTTCTAGGTGCGAAGGGTTAGCGGTCAGCGAGACCTTGATCTCGTTGTCGCCGAACATCTGGATGTGCTCGCCCTCGAAGCCGAGGTGGTACTTCACGTCACCGGAACCACCCTGTTGAGCCGACTGCATGTTGCCTTCGAACTCGGTGAAGATGGTGCGGGCTGGCTTGCCGACGATGTTGAACAACACGTTGAGGCGGCCACGGTGAGGCATGCCGATGACAACCTCGTCGAGGCCCTGGCCTGCAGCGGTGTCGATGACCGAATCCATCAGAGGGATCAGGGTCTCGGCGCCCTCAAGCGAGAAGCGCTTCTGGCCCAAGTACTTGGTCTGCAGGAAGTTCTCGAACGCTTCAGCAGCGTTGAGCTTCTGCAGAACGTACTTCTGCTCAGCGTTGGATGGCTTTGGCATACCGGTCTCGAGGCGAGCCTGGAGCCATTCGCGCTCGTCGCGGTCTAGGATGTGGTTGTACTCAGCGCCGACATGCAGGGTGTAAGCGGAACGCAGGCGGGTGAGCACCTCGCGCAGCGTCATGGTTTCTTTGCCACCGAAGCCACCGACGTGGAAGGTACGGTCCAGATCCCACAGGGTCAGGCCGTGAGTTTCCATCTGCAGGTCGCGGGAGTCAGGCTTAGGCAGGCCAGGCTGATCCCAACGAATTGGGTTGGTGTCTGCCATGAGGTGACCGCGGGAGCGGTATGCCTCGATGAGCTGCATCACGCGGGTGTTCTTATCCAGGCCAGTGTTTGGCTGGTCCTGAGCCCAACGCATTGGAGCGTAAGGGATCTCCATTGCTTCGAAGATCTCGTCCCAGAACTTATCGTCGATCAGCAACTGGGAGATATCGCGGAGGAATTCGCCGGACTCTGCACCCTGGATCACGCGGTGATCGTAGGTGGAAGTCAGGGTCACCAGCTTGCCCACACCAAGGTCTGCGAGGCGGTCTTCCGAAGCGCCAGCGAACTCTGCTGGGTAATCCATCGCACCGACACCAATGATGGAGCCCTGACCCTTGGTCAGACGTGGGATGGAGTGACGAGTACCGATGCCGCCTGGGTTGGTCAGCGACATGGTCACACCCGAGAAATCATCGAGCTTCAGCTTGTTCACGCGCGCACGAGCGACGATGTCTTCGTAAGCCTCGATGAACTCCTTGAAGTTCTTGTTCTCGCACTCCTTGATCGCAGCAACGACGAGAGCACGAGAGCCGTCCTTCTGAGGAAGGTCAATAGCTAGGCCCAGGTTGATGTGCTCAGGCTGGATCTTGAATGGCTTACCGTCGCGCAGCTCGTAACGCACGTTGAGGTCTGGGTGAATCATTGCAGACTTCACAATGGCGTAACCGAGGATGTGCGTAAAGGAGATCTTGCCGCCACGGGTGCGCTTGAGGTGGTCATTGACCTGTGCACGGTTTTCGAACATGAGCTTGACTGGCATGTCACGAACGGTGGTTGCCGTTGGGACTTCCAGGGACTCGTCCATGTTCTTGGCAATAGCCTTAAAGGTGCCCTTGAGCTGGATTTCGCTTGGCTCTGGGGCTTCCCCGATGCGATCGAGTGGGCTCGACTTTGGCTTCGGGGTCTTCTTTGCAGGCTTGGATGCCTTCTGCACGGCCTCTTCTAGGCGTGTTTCTGGCTTCGAAGCCTGAGCGGAAGACTGAGCGGTGGACTGGGTAGGGGCCTGTGCCTCGCGCTGCTGTCCGGCTGGTGCGGATGAAGTAGAGGCGGCGGTTGTTGCGGGTGCTTCCTTCGCGGTTGGCGGAGTGCCCTTCTTTTCGAAAAGCTCTCGCCATTCAGGATCCACGCTAGATGGATCCTTCTGGTACTGCAGGAACATCTCGTCAACCAGCCAGGTGTTTTGGCCGAATGTACTTGCGCTGCTCACGGCAGGTGCTCGCCTCATTTCTTGGTGCGTTTGTTAATGGTGTTTAGTCGACTTTAATTGTCTATCAATCTCAAGCGTAAACTTGAATCGAAGTAATCCACTTATCGGAGTATACCTACCCCCGTTAGCGGTTGACTGCCCACATCCGGGCATATTTTCCACCGCTTTTAAGAAGTAGATCGTGGGATCCATCCTCGATGATACGTCCCTCGTCAATAACTAGTATCCGATCAGCTCGGCGTGCCGTTGCTAAGCGGTGAGCCACAATCACCGACGTGCGTTTACTCGTGGCCTGAGAGGATGCATCGAGCACCTTCTTTTCCGACGCTGGGTCGAGTGTGGCGGTGGCTTCGTCGAGAAGCATGATCGGTGCGTCGAGCATCTCTGCGCGGGCGAGCGCAATGATCTGGCGTTGTCCGGCGGAGAGTCCGCGTCCGCGTTCGCCGACGACGTGGTTGAAGCCGCCGGGGATGGTGGCAATCACGTCGAAGGAATCGATGGCACGCACGGCTTGCTCGATATCCTCGTCGGAGGCGTTATCCACGCCGTAGGCGATGTTCTCGGCGACGGTGCCAGGGAAGAAGTAGGACTCCTGGGGGACCTGGGCGATGGCGCGCCGCCACTCGGCGAGCGGGAACTGAGAGATGTCGTGGGCGGAGGCCTCGATGCGTCCCGAGGTGGGATCGTAGAAGCGGGCGAGCAGTTTCACCACGGTGGATTTTCCAGCACCCGTAGGCCCAACGAGGGCGACGGTTTCGCGTGGCTTGAGGGTCAGCGAGAGGTTATCCAGGACTTCGGCGTCCTCGGTACCCTCATAAGCAAAGTCCACGTTGCGCAGGCTCACTTCACCAGCAGCGGCCTGCTTCGCCCCCGGGGCTACCCCCTGATCGGGCACCGTTGTCTTCGTGCCCAGCAGTTCCGCGATGCGGGTGAAGCTGACGGTGGCCTGCTGCCAAGAATCGAAGATCTGGCCGAGCTGTTGGATCGGGCCGTAGAGCTGGCCTAAGTACATGGTGAACGCGACGACGACACCAACTGAGAGCGAACCCTCTGCAACGCGTGTTGCTCCCACACCCACGACGATGGCCGTCATGATCTGCGAGATCGCCTGCATACCAGGGAAGTAGAACGCCACCAGAATCTGGGAGCGCATCCGCAGCGAGCGGTATTTTTCTGACTGTGCGGTGAAGGAATCGTGCGCTACCGACTCCATGGTGTGCATCTGGCTCGTGCGGATGCCGCCGATGAGCTCGGAGAATTGCCCGTTGACCACGGAGACTTGCTGGCGGGCCTCGGTGTAATAGCGCTTCGATAACCTGCGGAAGACGATGGTGACCACCACGATGATGGGCACGGCCATAAACGCGAGCAGGGTTAGCGAACCATCGGTGGCGACCAGCATGGCGCTGACACCAACAAGGGTGCCGATGGAAACGATGGCCTGGGCCAGCCCGGTTTGGAGGAAGTTCGACAGCGTATCGATGTCGGTGGTCATGCGTGTCATGATTCGGCCCGACAGGTTCGACTCGAAATAGGACATCCCCAGGCGCTGCAGGTGCGCATAACTGCGCAGACGCAGCCCGTAGAGCAGGCGTTCACCGGAGCGCGAGCTCAAAATGGTCATCGCGACATTCGATGCCCAGGAGATCAGAACGACGATCGCGGCGACACCTGCGACAAGCCACAGCGTGGTCGAATCCTGGGCGCTGATGCCGTTGTCGATGGCGAAGCGAATCAGGGTGGGGAAGGCCAAGTCGGCCAGCACCCCGATGATGAGCAACACGATCACGCCCACGATCAGCCACTTCACGGCGGCGAAGAGGTTGCGAATCTTAAAGGGGCGATTCGCCTCCCTCAACCGCGCAGAATCGAGGCGCGGTTGTTCGTCGGCGGGAGGGAGCTTGGCTAGGCGCTCCTTCAGGTCCTCGGTTTCGGTCAGCACCGCACTGTGCCCCCGCGGTCCCGTGGCCGTCGTCTGAATCGCCGGGCCCTGATCGACCTCAGCTATCTCGGGCCACAACTCCTCATGCGATGGCTCAGGCAAGTTCTCAGACTGGACTTCTGCTCCCGCGATGTCCTCAGCGGGGTTCATCAACTCCGTGTATGCAGGCGTATCGACGATTTCCGCACGCGGACCATCCGCGACGACGCTGCCTTGTTCCATGATCACCACGCGGTCGGCGTGATCGACCGTGGATTGACGGTGTGCAACGGCGATGACTGTGGTGTCGCGCAGCTCGGCGCGCAAATTAGCCAGGATGATGCGCTCGTTCTCGGCATCGATGGCGCTGGTGGCGTCGTCGAGAAGCATCACTTGCGGCTTCGAGAGCAACGCGCGCGCTATCGCGATGCGCTGGCGCTGACCGCCTGACAGCGTCAACCCGCGTTCGCCGACGATGGTGTCGTAGCCATCGGAGAGTTTCTCGATGAACTTGTCGGCACGCGCGAGCCCGGCCACACGGGCGACCTCCTCGTCGGAGACCTCAAGGCCCATGGTGATGTTGTCGCGAATCGAGCTGGAAAAGAGGAACGCCTCGTCAAAGACGCAGGTGACCCGGTCGCGGACATCGCGCAGGCGCAGCTCGTCAAAGGAGTAATCGCGCGTGCCGACGAGGGCAACGCTGCCGGAATCCGGGGTGTAGAAACCGCCGGCAAGCTGCACCGCCATGGACTTGCCCGCACCTGGGCCACCGACGACCGCGACCGTTTCGCCCGGGGCGACGCGCAGCGAGAGATCGTTGAGCACCCGGTGTCCGTCGGTAGAAAAGGTGACGTTGGTAAACGCGATGCCGAGGGGCTCGTCGCCAAGCGGGGTGGGGTCGGTGGGGTCCTCGCGCTCGGGCGTGAGGCGCAGTACGTCGTCGAGACGATCGACACTGCTCATGCCCATTTGCAGGGTGACGTAGGTGTTGGTGAGCATGCTCATCAGCGACGTCATCGAGGTCAAATAGGCCGTAAACGCAACAAACTCGCCGACAGAGATGCCGCCGTTAATCGCGGTGAGGCCACCGAGCACGATCGTGATCACGAGCGCGAAGTTAGGCAATTGGGACAAAAGAGGCCGGAAGCGAGCCGTGAGCTTCGCCGCACGCATCTTCACCGCGTAGAGGCGAGTGCCCAACCTGTCGAGCCGATCCACGGCTTGTTCCTCGCGGCCAAAGGCCTTGACCACGCGCACACCGGAGACGGTCTGCTCAACGTGCTCGGCGAGGTCCGCCGTGGCCTGCTGGTTTTCCCAGGTCGCGGCGTAGAGGGTCTTACGCGAGCGATTCGCTAACCACAAGATGATCGGCAGAAACGCCAGAGCCAGCAGCGTCAGCGGCACCGACATAGTCAGCATCACCACCACAGTGGCCACTAGCTGAAGTAATCGCGAGAGCGCCAGCGGGCCCATGGCCAGCACCGATTGGAACTGGTTCAAGTCGCTGATCGAGCGCGATACGATCTGACCGGTGACGATCTTGTCCTGGCCAGGCCCGTCGAGAGCCTGCAGCGCGTCGAGGACATCGACGCGTAGCGAATGCTGCGCACCGACCGACAGGGAACCCGCCGACCAGCGCCGCGCGATCTGCATGACGTATTGCCCCAGCGCAATGGCCACCATGGTCCAAGCAATTGCCGAAATGGAACCGAGCCGTTGGCCTGTGGCTACATCGATGGCCTGGCCAGTCAGCGCCGGGACGGTCACCTGCAACAGCGTGGCAGCGATCGCCGTAGAAAATGCGACGACCGCAACAATGGGGCGCCGCTTAATGATCCGCCAAATGAGGCGAGCTCCGCGATTAGCGTGCGAAGCTTGATTCATGTGTCCTACTTATCCGAGCGGCCCACCAGCTTGTTCCAAGCGCGCTGGATGCGACCGTTCTTGTCGGTGTTTGAGGAGTCCGAAGGTGTCTCCGTGAGCAGCGCTTCAAGCTCGGCGATGGCCGCGTCGTCCTCGGTGGAAGTCGGCGTCTGCGGAAGCTCCACGAGGAAGCGCTGCGGGGTAGCACCCAGGTTAGTGGAAACGTTCGAGATCACGGATTTCGCTAGACGACGATTCACCACCGTGCCAGCAATGGCACCGATTCCCAGTGGCAGGATCTTTGCAATCCATGCCGTGGTGAATTTCTTGGTGGCCCGCTTCACGGCCATAGACAGCAGCTTGTTGTTGACATCGGCAAGCTTCGGGCCCGAAAAACGCGAGAGGGTTTTCGCCGTGGGAGCGCCAATGGCAATGTCGCCCATGAGCGTATCGACGATGGCCGAGCCCTTCGATCCGAGCAAAGTAATCAGCACGAGTGTACGTCGACGCTCTGGGTCTGAGATATCCACCCCGCGCAGGTAGGCGCTGGCCACGGTATACACCGCGCCAAAGTCGAGGAAGACTGCCGATTCGCCAGCTACGGCCGCGGTGCCGAGGAAGAATCCGACACCAGGAACAGCTGCGGTGGCGCCGACACCCGCGCCGGTGCCAGACACAACCGTGAGAAAGTGTCGATCCATAATCTTCTGAATCTCGGCAGGTGTGGCATCCGGGTTATTCCGGCGCAGGCGATGGACATAGCTCTTGATGGTGGACCCTTGGATGTGGACAGCCTTGTCCACGGCACCGATCAATGCGCGACCAATTGGGCCAGCATTGTGCTCGATGGTCGATGGATCTGAGCCGATGGCATCGACAACTACTTGATCAGTGCGATCGTTGTCGAAGGTGAGCTTGGTGGTGTTGCGTGCCATGGGTTCCTCCTTAAGACGAAAGGATTATTAAAGGTGTTGTTATCCTAGGTAGTCAACGCACTATATAGCGATGCTCAACCTCGCTTTATTTCCATCTTGATCAACTTGTAACTTTTGTGCGCTGTGGAATCTGGCAGGTCTCGCGTCGGCCAACATGATTTTGCACGTCATGTGTAGAAAAACTCCCAGTAGATATTAAGATTCGCCTACTAACCTAGGCAGTATGAGTGTTTCCGATGCAGTACCCGGCCAGGGTCCTGATATTGGCCCCAGCACTGGACTACAGCAAGGATCCAGCGCTGGGGAGAATGTTTCTGCTCAGAATCATCTCGGGCATCGCCCGGGGGCCGGCCCTGTTGTTTCCACCACGCAAGGCAAGGTACGCGGGTTCGTTGATTCTTTGTCGGGAGTGCGCACGTGGAGGGGAGTGCCTTACGGGGCAGACACCAGCGGTGAGCACAGGTTTAGAGCGCCACGCCCGGCTGAGCCGTGGATTGGCATCCGGGAATGCACCGATTTCGCGCCCCCTGCCTTGCAGGGAACATATGGTCTGACAAGCAAAGTGATCGGCACCGAGGATTGTCTGACCTTGGATGTGGTCCGACCAGATACAGACGATGTGCTGCCAGTCGTGGTGTATTTCCATGGAGGGTCATTCTTGATGGGGTCATCTTACGAAAAGGTGCTCCAGGGCCACAATCTCTCGCTGTCGACCAACGTAGTCTACATCTCGGTGAACTTTCGGCTTGGCGTGCTGGGCTACCTTGACCTGCGCTCGATTGGCGATGATTGCGTAGCCAACCCAGCGCTCAGGGACCAGATCCTTGCGCTGCAGTGGGTCCAAGACAACGCAGCAGCCTTTGGCGGCGACCCGGACTCAGTCACCATCATGGGAGAGTCAGCGGGTGGTGCTTCGGTGATCTCGCTGATGACGGCTCCTTCCGCCCGGGGGCTCTTCCACCGGGCCATTGCGCAGTCCCCGCCAACCGGGGCAGTGCATTCACGTTTGCAGGCCGCCTGGTGGGCGACGCGCCTGCTCGACTCGATGGGGATGTCCAGACTGTCCTCGCTTGAGGAGCTTCGCGAAGTTGATGCCACCGAGCTTGTCCGCGTAGGCCAAGCCATGGTCATCCGTGGCGGGGAATTGATGTACTTAAACTCGGCATATATGCCGTCTGTGGATGGCGAGACGGTCATGCAACACCCTCTCGATGCGTTTGCCGATGGCAATCAGGCCCAGGTGCCACTGATTTTGGGTACCAATTCTGACGAGGCGAGCTTTGCCAAAGCGATGTATCTGCGCAACAAGGCGCGGACAAAGGCGGCTCGGCGCCTCCTCGATGTTTATGATTCGGCGAACGCTCAGCGTGTTCTTCAGGCATATGACAATGCCGAGTCACGTTCCGATTTTGCAGAATTGTTGGCAGACGCCTTGTTCTGGGCCCCAACGGTCTCGGTTGCCTCTAATCACCGATTCTCCGCACCGACGTGGATGTATCGCTACGACTACGCCAGCACCGCGATGCAGCGACTTGGCCTCGGCGCAATCCACTCCTCGGACCTGACAGCGGTGTTCGGCGCGCCGGGAACAACCCGCGCCGCCCGGTTGGACAATATCTTGTCTAATGAAGGTTTCGATGAGGTCAGCGAGAGGATGCAGTTCCACTGGGGGCACTTCTTCCACTACGGAAATCCGGGACCGCAGTGGCCTGCGTATGGCATGCGTGCCGACGAGGAGCCGGGTCGCGCGACAGCCGTGTTTAATAAGGAATCTCATATTGAATATGACCCCAAGGCCGAGAAGCGCCGGGCCTGGGCATCCTTCTCCATGACCGAGTGGGGAGAGGGCCGCCACGACTTGGAAGCGCGCGTTGCGGAATTCTTGGGCACGGTGTTTGAGGCTGCGGAATAGAAGTTTTGTTTTCGGGGCAATTTCACAGCGCTAATAGCGGGCATGAAGCGAGTCTGCGAACTAGGCTGGTACCGGCCACCATTTTATCCCCCAACAGAGTGCGCATGATTCAAGGGACGAATTTCCGGAAAGGGACTGTTGACCATGAGCTTTTTCGAGGATATTGCTGCGGCGCTCGACCGCGACGGGGTGGAATCACGGGTGCACGACGAAGTGATGTTTGTACCGATCACCGCTGAGATTGAAATCCAGTTTGTCGAGATCGACCCACACCTGCCGGCGGCCAACGTGTATATCGCGGCGGCCGATGTCGACGAGGACGATGATGACTTTGAGGCTGTCTTGGTGTCAGTTGTGTTTTCTGTTGACGCGGCTGTACAAACCGTGGCAGACCACATTGCCACCGATCAGGTTGTTACCGTTTTGCGCGACTTGCTAGAGAGCACCGATGAGCGCATCGAAGATCTAGATTTCTTCCAGGATGTGATCAACCCTCATCTAGTGCGGGCTGAAGTGGGCGATAACTCTGAGCTCCAGGTGCTTGTTGAAGTACTTGATGGGGTGCCTTCCGCAGTGGTTGAGTTTGTTGCCATGGGCAATGACTTCGACGAGTTGGTGGACCAGGCTATCGATGAGCTGTGGGAGTCGGACGGGGAAGCAGAGCTGTCGGTCGAGGACCGCGAGCGACTGTTCAACGACCTAGCACTCGAGGCCGATCTTGATGGTGAGGTCCTCGCCCTGGGTACGTTCACCGATTTTGATCGTCTCTTCGACGTTTTGTCCCTCGCGGCGGACCAAGCAGATGACTGGGAAGGTCAGCTGGTTCCCGTCGTTGATGATGAATTCGAAGAGCCTGAGGTCTACGACATTTTCGGCGCCGACGATGGCGACGATGATGACGTTGACTTCCATGAGGGTGACTCGGAAGACATTGACGACGTTGATGACGACGTTGATGAAGAGGACGAAGACGACCTCGACGACGGACGCTAATCCTCAACCAGCGATGTAACGCCAGCCCGAACTCTGGGCTGGCGTTCGCGTTTTATGCAGCAGCGCTGGCCTGGAACATCGAGGCAGGCGACTGCAATGGTTGGAATTTTGAATCCACGATCCACACATAGGTCACCGCTGTGTGTGACGACAGCTCGTGCACCGCGCCTTCGATGTTCTCGGGCAATAGGGCTCGGATCCACTCTTCAGCAGTGGAGCGCGGCGCGGGGAACCCCGCAGGATCTGTAATGCGGATGGTGATCAGATAGGCCGGAGTGCGGGTTTCTCCGTAGCCCTGCAGCCGGGCTTGAACTCTGGGGCCCACTCTGTGTCGGCTGATCGCCATAGTCAGCGGGCCACCGCCAAATACTCCTGGGAGGGTCTTTGTGGGCGGGCGCCATGATGAAATGGGGCGCGCGAGCGAGCGCGGGTGGTGCAAGATGGATGAGATTTCGGAGAGTAGTTCGGCGTGCTTGTGGGTGATAGGCGAGCGACGGGCGGCAGAAGCGGTAGAAGCGGTAGAAGCGGCAGAAGCTGACGTGCGGTTCTGGGACGTGGAGTAGGAATATGCGTTAATCATGATCCAAATTTTAGGACTGGCGTTCGACGGGACAATTCCACTATAGAACAAGTGTGCTAAACAGTCTTGGATAGGTACTTTCTTGGATTAAGGGCTAGCCTAAGGGGACAATGACCACTCAAGCTTCAGATTCCGGACATGACGCATCTGAGCCAACACCTAAGATTCCTCGCCAGATTTGGGTGCTTGTCTCCGCTGCGTTTCTTATTGCCCTCGGCTATGGGCTCATCGCACCGATCATCCCGCAATTTGCCGTCAGTTTTGGCGTTTCCATGGCGGCAGCGGGCGCCGTCGTGTCGGTGTTCTCGGCCGCACGACTATTTGGGGCACCGTGGGCGGGGCGTCTCGTCGATAAGCTTGGTACCCGCAGGGTATATCTGACGGGGCTGATCATCGTCGCGGTGACCACCGCATTGGTGGCTGCGACACAGGAGTTCTGGCAAATCCTGGTGCTGCGCACGCTGGCGGGGCTGGGGTCGACCATGTTCTCCATCTCGGCAATGGGACTAATTGTTAAGGTCGCACCGCCAGAGATTCGCGGACGAGCGTCGTCGGTCTATGGGTCAGCATTCCTGTTAGGCAACGTCATCGGGCCGGTCGTGGGTGCCGGATTGTCATTTTTGGGGATGCGCTGGCCGTTCGTTATTTACGGGATCGGCGTGGGGCTCGCCGCGTTCGTGGTTTGGGTTTCCATGCCTCGCAGCAACGCTGATGTAAAGAAGGAGACGCTGCCACCGATGCAGCTCTCCGAAGCGTGGGAGGACTCGGCGTACCGCGCGGTGTTGGTCTCCAATTTCTCACACGGCTGGATCAACATGGGTGTGCGCGTGGCCGTCCTGCCGCTCTTCGCCGCGGCAGTGTTTACTCACGGCGGGGCGGCCTCTGGTTTTGCCCTTGCCGCATTCGCGCTGGGCAACATGATTGCTTTGCAGTTCTCGGGGAGGCTGGCGGACACACTTGGTCGCAAACCGATGATTCTCGCTGGCCTGTTGAGCACGGCAGTGTTTACCAGTGCGCTGGGCTTCGCTGACTCGTTCTGGCCTTTGATTATTACTTCGGCGCTGGCTGGTGTGGGCGGTGGCCTGCTTAATCCAGGCCAGCAGGCGGTGCTGGCGGACATCATTGGCAATAATCGCTCCGGCGGTAAGGTCCTGTCCACCTTCCAGATGAGCATGGATGCTGGACAAATCCTCGGCCCGATCCTCATCGGTGCCTTAGCGGAGACCTACGGCTTCCAAACAGCGTTTATGGCCTGTGGCGTTCTCGCACTAGTCGCGGCAGGGGTGTGGCTCACCGGCCGCGAAACGTTGTCGTCCAAGCAGTCAGAGCTCAAGACGATCAAGGGGGAGAAGAGTGAATAAATCGGACCTTGCATCGTCATATAAGGCGCTGGCAGCACTATGCGTGGGCCTGTTTCTCACCCTGATTGATCAGTCGATGGTGGCCGTCGCCCTGCCCGCCATCGCCGCGGAACTCGACGCCTCGACGAACCAGATCGTCTGGGTGGTCGCGATTTACCTGCTCACCTTCGCCGTTCCACTGCTGATCACCGGCAGGCTCGGCGACCGCTTCGGGCAGCGCCGGATGTACATGATCGGCATGGCGATTTTCGTGATCGCCGCCGGCTTGTGCGCATTTGCGCCGTCGATCGAGGTGCTCATCTTGCTGCGCGCCATCCAAGGCTTCGGCGGCTCCCTGCTCAACCCGCAGCCGATGGCCGTGATCAACCGCATCTTCCCGCGCGAACACCGTGGCACCGCCATGGGCTATTGGAGTGCGGTCGGCGGATCCGCGGGCATGTTCGGTCCCGTCATCGGTGGGCTTGTTGTCGCCGCCGGCGGGTGGCGGTGGGTCTTCGCCATCTACATCCCCGTGGGCATCATCTCGCTGATCGCGGTGGCAATCTATGTCCCACAGCTCGAGCGCACCACCTCAGCCGTGGATATCCCATCGGCGTTGCTGTCGCTCATCGCGGTCGCCGGCGTGACCGTCGCATTCCAACAAGGCCCAGAGTGGGAGTGGGGTTGGGCCGTGTGGGCGGCACTCGCCGTCGGCATCTTCGGGTTCTACGCGCTTTATCGCAGGCAAAAATCGCGTGGCGACGACGCCCTGATCCCTTTGAAGCTGTTTAGCGTGCACAACTTCAAGTACGGCATCATCGCCGTCTTTACCCTCGGCTTCGCGGTATACACCGTCCAGCTTCCCGTGATGCAATACCTCCAGGTTGAGCTGGGCATGGGCAGTGCCGCGGCCGGCCTCGTACTCATCCCGATGGGTGTCATGTCCGTCCTCGTCGCACCGCTGGCCGGCAGGCTCACAGACCGGATCGCGCCGGGAACCGTGTCCACCATCGGCTTCGGTACGATGATTCTTTCCCTGCTCCTCTTCGGCATCTTCATGATCTCCGGCGCCTCCATGTGGTGGCTGCTCATCCCGGTCACGCTGCTCGGTATTGCCAACGGCTTGGCCTGGTCGCCGAACTCCGCCATCGCATTGCGCGACCTGCCTGCGGACGCGATGGGTGCGGGTTCCGGTGTATACAACACCTCGCGCCAGGTGGGTGCCGTCATCGGTTCCGCATCCATGGGCGCGGTCATGCAGGTCGGTGTGGCCTATGGCGTGGGCTTCGGTATGGGCATTGCCATGTTCGTCCCCGTGGCGGTCCTGCTGGTGGGTCTCGGCGCCGTGCGCCAGTTCCGGGCGTAGACCGGCCTGCACGGGTACTAACTCACAGCTAAAGTAAGCCACATGAAACTAGTGCTAATCCGTCACGGATCCACGGACTGGAACATTGAGCGTCGCATGCAGGGCAGCACCGACATTGCCATTTGCGATCAGGGTAGGGAAGAGTCGGCCAGGCTCGCTCCCTTCCTGCAGACCCTAGAACCAGGTTATGTGGTGACCTCACAGTTGCAGCGCACCATCCAGACTGCTGAGGCCGCCGGATTGAGCATTGATAAGAGCGATCCGCGCCTCAACGAGTTCAACCTCGGAGTCTGGGAAGGCCAGCTCATCGACGACATCGACCAGAAGCTCTACGGCGACTGGGTCAACGGCGAGTACGCTCCCGAGGGCGGCGACGACATGAGCGAGTTCTTCCTCCGCATCAACGCCGCGATCTTCGACGCGATGAGCCACGCTGGAGCCAACAACATCGAAACTGTGTGCGTGGTGGCGCACGGGGGCGTGATTCGTCGTTACTTGGCCCGCGGTTTGGGCCTGGACACCTCGAAGATGGTCAACCCACGCCACGCGAGCGCCTCCATCGTCGACTTCGATGGACACCGCATGCGCCTCGAGGCATATAACTACCTCGGTCTCTAATATGCGCACACCCGTTGTGATTGACTGCGACCCTGGCATCGATGACACCCTCGCCCTGATCTACCTTGCCGGGTTGCACGTCGGCGACGAGATCTCATTCGAGGCCGTGACCACCACCGCAGGCAACACCACGGTGGCCAACACCGCCACGAACGCGGCCTGGGTCCTCGCACAGTGCGGGCTGCCCGACATCCCCGTCGCGCCGGGGTGCGCCGTCCCGCTGAAGGTGCCGCTCACCATCACCCCGGAGACCCACGGCCCGACCGGGCTGGGCTACGTCACCGCTGCAACGAGCACATCGCTTCACGACGATTGGCAGCACCTGTGGATCGACGCCATTGAAAAAAATGGCACCGACCTGCACCTAATTGTCACCGGCCCGCTGACGAATCTGGCGCAGTTCCGCCGGGATCACCCGGAGCACTACGCGCAGCTCACACACGTCACCGTGATGGGTGGGGCAGTGAACTACCGCGGCAACACCACACCCACGGCCGAGTGGAATTTCTGGGTCGACCCGCACGCGGCCAGCGAGGTGTTCGAGCACGCGCCGTGCGAGATCACGCTGTGTTCTCTAGAGGTCACCGAGCGCATGCTCGTGGATCCGGAGCGTGCGGGAGCGCTCGTCGATAAGCTTGGTGCGGTGCCGATCGCGCAGCACCTGCAGGACATCCTGCGGTTCTATTTCGAATTCCATGAGGGCAACGACGAGGGGTACCAAGCGCAGATCCATGACCTTCTGACCTGCATGATCGCGCTTGTGACGGTGGATGATACGGAGCTGGCCACCACCGTGGCGGTCGAGGCGGACAGTGAGCTAATGCGGGGGACGTCGGTGGCTGATCTGCGTAACCATTGGGGCAAACCGGCGAATGCGCATCTGGTGATGAGCGCTGATATCGCAGGTGCCCACGAGGAGTTGGACCGAGCGGCGTCTCTGTTGGCAGATCGCGCGCGCACCGACTAAAGTCCAGTGTCGTTGTGGCTTAGCCCGAGGTGACATAGGGTGCCATTTCCCCGTGCCCGTTTTTGGACGACTTTTCGAGGACCACCTATGTCTACTGAAACCGCAATGACACCTGCCCGCAAGGCCCTGGCCGCCGCCGGTGTGCTCGTTGTTGCCGCTACCTGGATCTATCTCGTGCTGGTGCGCCCTACTGATTGGGATTCGGTGGGTGGATCCACTGAATCGCTGATCACTCTTGTGGGGTATATCGGTGGTGCTGTGTTGCTGCTGGCGGCCACGCTGCCTTCGCTTCCTGCGCGTACTATCGCCCTGATCCCCGTTGCCATTGTGCTGAACATGGTGCTGGGCCAGGTCGTGGGTTCTGTGGGTATCCCGCTGTATATCGATGCGGTGGGCACCATCTTGATGGCAGCCCTCGCCGGCCCGATCTCGGGTATGGCCACCGGTGTGCTCGCCTCCGTGGTGTGGGGCCTACTCAACCCGGCGGCCCTGCCTTTCGCTGCCAGCCAGGCTCTGACCGGTTGGCTCGCCGGCGTGTTCATCCACCGCTTCGGTGCCTTCAAGAATCTTTTCCGCGTGATCATCGCAGGCCTCATCATCGGTGTGGCTACCGCCGCGATGGCCGCTCCCGTGGCGGCGTTCGTCTACGGCGGCACCGCGGGTGTGGGCACCGGCGCGCTGGTCACTCTGTTCCGCGAGCTCAACATGGAGCTGATCGGGGCGGTATTCGTGCAGTCGCTGATCTCGGATCCGCTGGATAAGGTCATCGTCATGATCATCGTGTGGGCGGCAATCAAGTCCATGCCCAAGAAGACCCTGCGCAGTTTCCAACCGCTCGAGCTGCAGGACAAATAGATGAACCCGTTGACGGCTCTGGCGATCGGGATGTCCGGATGGATTTTGGCGCTTGGCCTGAATTTACCGGTAGCTTCGGCCATCCTGATCCTGCTCGCGCTTGGATTGGCTGTCGTGAAAACGCGCAACCTATCGGTCCCGCTCGCGGTGCTCGTGCTGGCCATTCCGCTGGGGCTGTCAATGGTTCTCGTTCATGCACCTTATGGCGACAATCAGATCGCGCCCTTGATCACCTCCGACGGGCTGGCACTTGCAGGCGCGCTGACTCTCCGGTTTTCAGCACTGATGTCCTGCCTGCTCGCCGCCATGACCTTCGTGACCATCCCCGAGCTGGTCAAGGCCCTCCAGGTCAGCCCGCTGGGTAACCGTATCGCCTATATTGTCGGCTCTGCGCTGCAGTTTCTGCCCCAGGGCCGCCTAGCGGTGCAGCGCGCCCGCGACGCCAACGCGCTCGTCGGGCGCAAGATCAACTTGCGCACCGTCATCCCTCACCTGGCGCTGCCCGTGATGACCAGCGTGTTATCCCAAGGCGCCGCCCGCGGCCAAGCGCTCGAGACCGCAGGCTACGATATCCAGGGTAAACGCACCGTCCTGGTCCCCGTCGCCGACAGCCCCGCGCAGCGCGTCCTGCGCTACACCGTGCCGATTGTGTGTTTGGCGGTGGTCATATGGATCTGACACCGCTGCGCGCCGCGATGGCATCCTCGCGCAACAAGACCGTCCAAGTCGTCGCCGATTCTGGACAGGGACTCAGCCGCATGGCCCGCGAGCTCCACGAAACCCTGCCCAATATTGGCGTGGTCACCCAAGACGCAGAGGCGCACGTTACGCTGCTCCGCGACACGGTTATCGAGGAAGTCGCCACCGGTCTCGAGCAGCGCGGCGTCGAGCGCGAGGAGATGCTGCGCCGGTGTACGCGCACACTTGAGATGTGCGGACTTGCCGACCTCGCCGACAGGCACCCCACCCAACTCTCCGGCGGCCAAACACGCCGTCTCGCCATTGCCACGGTCGCCGTCCTCGAACCGCAGATCTTCGTCCTAGACAACCCCTTCGCCGGCCTCGATCCGGAATCCTCCCGCGCTATCGTCTCGCTGTTCCGCGAGATGCCTAGCGAAATCGTCGTGCTGGGCAATCGGGTGCACCGTGAGTTGGGCTCGAGCGTTTTATCGCTTCGCGACGATTCACTGTCCCTCCACGTACCGGCTCCCCAGGAAGTGAGCCTGCCTGCTCCGGTTGCTGCTTCTATTGCTGCTCCGATCGACCTGGGTTCTGTCAGCGCTACCCGCGGCGGTGCTAGTCGGCGGTGGTGGCAGTTCAAGGCCTCCACCCAGCCCGACTTTGCTGTCGGGCCGCTTCCTTTGGTGGTTTCGCCTTCTTCCGTGGTGTGGCTGCGCGGTGCCAACGGTTCCGGCAAGACCACACTGTTGCGCGCTATGGCTGGCCTCGACGGGAACGACGGGGTGTCGGTATCTACTTCTTTGGCTTTCCAGCACGCCGCCGACCAAGTGGTGGATACGACGATCTCGGGCTTTATCGGGGATGCTGGGCTGATCTCGGAGTTGGACTTCGACCCCGAGGAGCACCCTTTGGATCTGTCTGCCTCCAACCTGCGGCTGGCGCAAATGGCGTCCGTTTATGTGCAGAACCGCACCCTAATGCTTTTCGACGAGCCCGACGTCGGCCTAGACACCTGCGGCCGCACACGGGCCCACGAGATGCTGGCCCGCTGCTTAAGCGGCGGGGCAGCGCTGGTGATGACCTGCCACGATACATCCTTCATGGACGAAGTGGGGGAGTACGCGCAGGTCAGCGAGGTGTGGGTTTAGGATTCGGTGTGAGGTGATGGTTGTTCGCTGGCCTATCTCATATCGTGTCTAGTGCTTCGACTAGATTTGATCGATAACGTTCTTTTGAAAATGAGTAGGGAAATACGTGACGATGCATGATCAGTACGCAGTTAAGCAAGTTCGCGGACCTTATGTAACTCTGTCACTGCACCCGAATCACTGTTCGACGGAACAGGAATTGATTGAGTACGCGGAAGAAAGGCGGAGTCAAGGTGCGATCCTTGGCGCAGACTTGTTCTCGGGTGCAGGTGGATTAAGCCAAGGGCTTGTTAATGCAGGCATTGAAGTAGTGCTCGGAATCGACCATTACCAATATGCGCTCGAAACACATGCCGCGCGCTTTCCAGGAATGTCAGTTGACTGGGATTTGTCGACTTCTGACAATGTTGCGCGCGTAGCGGACCTAATGAAGGAAGCCGGCATTGAGGTGTTGGCCGGGGGCCCACCTTGCCAGCCATTCTCTAAAGCCGGTAGGTCTGGTATCCGTCACCTTGTAGAGAATGGCGAACGGGATCCAGATGATCAGCGGAGAAACCTTTGGCGGGCATATCTTGAAGTAGTACAGCTTGCTAGCCCGAAGGCTGTAATCATGGAGAATGTTCCAGATATTGCTCTGGACGATGAGATGTTCATCCTCCGAAGCATGGTTACAGAGCTTGAGCAGATTGGGTACTCAGTCGAATGCAAAGTTATTGATACTTGGCGATATGGGGTTCCCCAGTTCCGCCAGCGCTTTATTCTTGTAGCCCTTCGCGACAATGTGAAGTTCGAATGGCCTAAGGAAGTATCCCAAAAGGTTTCTGTTTGGAATGCAATCGGAGACTTGCCAGAGGTTGAAGGTGGCGATCGACCCGATGGTGGGGGGGATGGTTTTTGGGATTACTCCGGGCCACTTACGGAGTATCAAACTTCCATGCGCGCCAATGTCCGAGACGAGGATAAAGATCGAATCTATGACCACATTACTCGTCCTGTAAGGGAGGATGACCGTCAGGCATTTGAGCAAATGACGGCTGCCACGCGATATTCTGACCTTCCGGAGCATCTTCGGCGGTACCGGTCCGACATTTTCGTCGATAAGTACAAAAGATTAGATGAGAATGACCTGTCAAGGACTATTACAGCCCATATTGCGAAAGATGGCTATAGCTTTATTCACCCTCGTCAGGCACGAACTATTACCGTTCGTGAAGCAGCGCGTCTACAGTCGTTTCCAGACGATTTTCGCTTCTCAGGTCCACCGAGCGCCGCATTCAAACAAATCGGAAATGCGGTCCCAGTGCGCCTTGGAGAGGCTCTTGGAAATGGCATCCTAAATGCATGGGAGCGGAACGAGACCAAACATTATGTTTCTAAAGACGTAGTCGAATCGTTAGCTGATTGGTATAGGCAGCAACCAGATAGCGGGTTACTTCAACCTTGGCTACGAACAAAGTCTCGCTGGAAGATCGTGGTAGCTGAAATTTTTCTTTTGCGCTCGTCTTGGACTGAAACGCGTTTCTTGTGGCAACTGATCGATAATCTCGAGGAACCTGAGATTGGAGCATTGCCGAGTGATCAGACCATTGCTACTCTGCGTTCAGTCTTCGCTGGTGAGAGGTTCAAGATCCGTTTTTCCCAGTTTGAGACCCTCGTCGAGCAGATGCGAGAAAATCCTAAGGCGCTGTGGGAACCTCACATTGATCGAGCGAAGCTCCCAGTGCTAAACGATGTCTTGGTTAGGACTCTTGAGCTTTCAGCGCCCATTTCGGACGGTACTGACAGCCGAAGCGAAGAACCTGTAATTGTCGCAAAGGGAGTCCTCCGAGTTACGAGCCGCTTTCTCGGGGTGGATACGGAAAGTCGAAATAAGCAATCGAATGGCCGGATTAGTGTCGGGAAACTTTTGGGACTTGATAAGAATTCTCGAGAAGGCCACCTCGCGCTTTTTGAAGTGGCGCGGCAGCTGTGCGTTTCCGAAAAGCCGTACTGTGGCGTCTGCCCCCTGTCGCAGATGTGTGATTTTGCTCAGCGACGCGGAGGTGATGCTGAGCAACCGCCTGAACCTGAAACCTTGTTTTAGTCGAAACCTAAATGCTCAGCTAAGTCGGGGATCTCGGACTTGATCAGTTTCATCATTTCGTCGAGTGCTTCTAGATGACCTGTCCGGGCAGCCGCCGCCCGGAGGGTGAGTCCGATAGTTGCACCGTCCTCCTTGCGACCTCCGAAGCTAGGAGAAGAGTCTTGGTCGTGTTCGCCGCTAGAGGTTTTGGCGAGCTCGCTCCGGCGGTATTCAGCATCGGCTTGGATACAAAGCTCATTAATCGGTCGGCTGAGCATTTTCCGAAGTTCACTCGGTACGGTGACTCGCATCTTTGCAACATTGATGTTGAAGGCGCTGTCGAGGTCCGTATCGAAATCAAGGGAAGCGCGTGCGTACTTAGTGTGCTCATCAATTGTCCGGATTCCTGCCCAACCGCTCCATTGAACTAGTCGATTGGACCGATAAATGTAAAGCCCCTGCTGCTTGTTCCACTTATCAATGCCGGACAGTGAATCGTAAGCTTGAGAAGTGGAGAAGTTGTCTCGGGTAGGGAGCAAATATCGTCGCAGCTGAACTTTCCCGACTCCTGACTTATGTTCGATTTCGAACTCATCGGATCCGAGCTCTTGGGTTGCGAGTTCGCTTCGTGCGAATGGATCCCAAGCATCTACAGGCTTGCCATTGATAGTAATAACGAGGTTGTTTTCGGTTTCGCCAGACAGAAATCGATGAAAAACCATTGCCAGATAACTTTCGAGTTTGACCGGAAGGCTTTCAATTCGTCGTCGAG
Source organism: Corynebacterium lubricantis DSM 45231 (assembly GCF_000379425.1). Classification (GTDB taxonomy): domain Bacteria; phylum Actinomycetota; class Actinomycetes; order Mycobacteriales; family Mycobacteriaceae; genus Corynebacterium; species Corynebacterium lubricantis. The sequence continues at coordinate 157,600 of NZ_KB902182.1, read as the reverse complement.
CCCAGCCACCTTCAGGTGCTTTGGCAGGCAATAGACGATCCAGAGATTTCCAGAAAACCGAAGTACCAGTGTGAGGAAGATAGGTCCCCGCGTGCTGAATGATTTCGGGTTCGTCTGAGATGTCGGTAATTAGCCAGTCGTCGACTACTTCGATGAAGTTTAAATCGAGAGCACGCGCTTGGATCGGCTCGTTCTCGCGAGATGTAACAACCTCAATTCGCCGGCACTGAGACAAAGAGGCCGTCTTTAGTCCAAGACCGTATCGTCCTAGTTCACCAATGTCGTATGACCGCCTTGAACCAAAACGCATTGCCTCATTGAGGGTTTCTGAGCTCATACCTTCACCGTTATCGGTCAGTGAGATATACGAGTTTCGGCCTTTAAACACGATCTCAATATCAACTGTCGTCGCGTGAGCGGCGATCGAATTATCGATTAGATCTGCGATGGCGGATTCGAAGCTATAGCCAATATCACGAAGTGAGTTGGTCAGGCGTCGAGCGGACGGCGCTACGGAGAGTCGATTGGTCATTTGGAGTGCATTGATCCTTTAAGGCTGAGTTATGTGGGAAGGCACAGATTATCGATTAAACTGAGACTCTTTCGCTTTCAAGTTCATCTATAAAAGGCTGAAGTGCAATATCGTAGGCCTCTTCGACCAGGGTACGCAATTGTTCTTCAGGAAGACAATCGAGGTCAACAAATGAAACAAACTTGCCTAGTTGAACCATTACTCGTCTTAGAACCTCTGACTTTGCGAACTCAAATTCATTTGACTTGCTGATATGAATTTCAACAATTATGCGTGCCAACAAAGGATTCATCCCAAATGTCGGACGTTCCATAATGTTGACGCCTTCGTCTTCGCCAATCTTGGTGTTGAGTGCAGGGCCGAGTACATAAGCTCTCCACCAAGCCTTTCTCAAGACATTTCTAGGTCGGCCAATCCAGCGCTCAAACTCGGGGTTCTTACTTTTGTTTGGAAATCTCCAAGCGACAACGTCAGGAACTAAGACTAATGACAAAAAACTCCAGACTTCTTCTACGCCAGCTTCAGCAGGGGTGATGTATAGCTCTGCGAGTAAGAAATTGCCAAGTTCTACATCAAAGTCAGACATGGTGCTGCTTTTGATGGATTTCCGGACTGGAAATCCATACCCAGAGGCGATATCGATGATGCCATTTCGAAGGTTTTGGAGCTGAGCTGTAGTAGGAATTTTTGCGGCGACCGGTGGCGGATATGCCATCTGGTTGTGAGTTGAAGCTAAACCCCCACATTGTTCCACGGTTAAGTCGCACATGTCCGAGACAATCGACATGGCATTTCCTCGATCTAATCGATAATGAGAAAGGAAGCTTTCCAATTTTCTATTTCCTCGATTCCTTACCAGACCGCCGACTGAAGGTCTTCGCAATCACCGCAGAGGAAAGGAATCCAGGGTCGGTCAAGAAGTTGTCCTTATTCGACTCGATAGTAGTCTGCGGAAAATAGGTTGAATGTATTTCCAAAAGTGCTTCAGCTAGCGTTCCAGGTTCCTCTGCATCCAATTTTAGCTGCTCAAGGTCTGAATTGAACGCAAAAGTCAATAGCTGAATAATTACATCTGCACGAACGAAATTGTGCAATTCTAGCTGGTCTTTTGCAGATGGATCTTTTAAATAGTCGGTGATGCGGGGGTGCCCAGTGTTGAGATAAAGCCTCACACTTGAGGAGAAATGCCCGCTAAGATCGCCCGGAATTCGAACTTGCCATAGTGCATCCGGCGGTTCGATATAGTTTTTTGCGAAATCCAATGCAGTAGTGGGGAATTGGGAGCCTGTTCCTTCGAGGCGCACGGAAATAGACGAACTCCAAAGCCTTGATCCTGTTCTGCGTGGGGCCAATGGATATAAATCAGGATCGGGGTTATTTTCAAGTACGATACTCGGCTTAATGATTAATTCTCCACCCAATTTGGTGCTATCGAGTGTAAACGAGAGAACATTTTCGCCGTCGCTCAAGCTCTGTAGGGGAGATGCCCCATGCAGCCCTGACCCTGTGGATTTCCAATTGACTGTGGCGGCCAACTGACCGAGATTTGCGGAATTAATTGGGTTAAAACCACACTGACTTAACACGTCATTCAAATCAAGCGTCAGGATAAAACTAACTTGGAGGTCAGACCTATCTGTCCAAGTAATTTGAGCATTTTCATCTGAGTGAACTACTGATTTCCCATCAATCACCAAATCATAGTCATCGAGAGAAATTGCATTACCCGAAGGAACGAGATACCCAAGGCTAGTGCTTGCCATCAGTTTTCCCCACTTTCGCTTTGGAAAGCAACTACTTCTGCAGAAATCGCAGTGTCTTGGGGCTGAAGAACCGCATAAACACCTTCCCAATGACTGGCGCGCATATACTTAATTAACGCAGCTTCGTCAGGTGGAGCGTTCACCAGATCTTCCCAAGACTTAGGAATGGACTGAGGTTGAATCCAACCGAGGTGAGTGGGCATCTTGAGTCCATCTTCGGATTCAGTCTTTCGTTTACCATCAACGATGACTGCTGTATTTACCTGAATTGCTACATTCTCCTCGAGAGCCTTTGGAGAACAGCTCACTTCAACCTTGAAGAGACTGATTGGTCCGTGCGGCGTCGAGACCAAGGACTCCAACTCAATGGAGGATGTAACTCCATTTCGCTTTGATTTTGTTCTGTTCGCACCCTTCGTGCCCTTTGGCGAAACGACTCGTGTACTTTTCCCAGTAGCACCCGAAAATATCGTTCCCAGTTCGTTTGAGATCGTGGTAAGTGTGGATACTTCTTCAGCCGATTCCCCCAAGACTGTTTGGTCCATTGAAGCGCTGAGGAGTTCCTTCATACGGTTTAGCGCGATACGAACCGGATTAGTAGCTCTCGGCTTATCAGTTTTAGGATTCCTAAACTTTGGGTCTTTCAAGTTTACGGTTTGAGGGTTCCATTCGTCGTGTGCCGGAGGTTCGCTGCCAGCGAAGACAGAGTCAAGGTGCTCTGCGGCCAGGAACACACCTGAGTAAGCTTCATTGTTACTAGGACGCGGACCGGCCCAATACGTTACAACCATTCGTGGAGATCTCATCAACGCAATGTGCTGATTCATTGGTGTATCGAAAACAGAAGTCTGTTGGATTTGGTCCTCGCCAGTTCTCATAAGAGATAGGCGTCCTAGGTATTCAATTGGGCGTCGAGACGTTATATCGACCCATTTTCGTTTGCCTTCTACCTGAAAATCGGTAATGAACTCTGAAGCATCTAGGTGTTCAGGCTTAGTGATTGTCAAGCCCCGGGTTTTGTAGAGAGTAGTTAGTCTGTTTTTCTTGGTTTCAGGTCACGCCGCAGAAACGGCGGCGGGTTGGTGATCAGTCCAGTACAACGCCTCGAAATCATTCGGGCTGCGGTTACCCAGCTTCGAGTGAACTCGCTCGGCGTTGTACCAGCCGACCCACTCCAGGGTGGCTTTCTCCACATCATCGATGCCCTGCCAGGCATCCGGATGCCACGCAGAGTTATGGATCACCTCGCCTTTGTAGAGGCTGTTGAGCGCCTCAGCCAGAGCATTGTCGTAGGAATCCCCACGGGATCCGACCGAGGCAACGATCTCGTTGTCTTCCAGGGCCGTGGCGTAGGCAATGGAGCGATACTGCACCCCGCGATCCGAGTGGTGTACAAGCTCCGCCACTGACTGCCCGGCCCGTTGCCGGGCGCTGATAGCCATCGACAAGGCGTCCACCGCCAGTTCAGCGTAGAGGCTGTCGCTGATCTTCCAGCCGACGATCTTGCGGGAGTAGACATCGGTCACGAACGCGGTGTACACCCAGCCGGCATGGGTCCGTACGTAGGTAATATCAGCGACCCAGAGGCTATTGGGATGCGCGGCGCTGAACTTCCGGTCCACCAGATCCAGCGGACAGGACTCCTTCGGCGCGGAGTAGGTGGTGTTCGGGTTCTTCCTCCTGACCAGCCCTTTCAGCTGTGCAATCTTCATCAGCCGTTCGACGGTACAGCGGGCGACCGGGCCCTGGTCGTGGGCGTCGAGGTGCTCGGGCTGGTTGATCACGGCATGCAGTTTCCTCGCGCCGTACACGTAGAAATTCTTCTCGAACAGCCAGATGAGGTAGTTGATGAGCACGCGGTCTCGTTTCTCCCTGTGCGAGGGGGTGTGGTTGAGGCGGGCGTAGTAGGTACTCGGTGCGATCTTGATGCCGGCGGCGTGCAGCTGCCGGCAGATCGGCTCGACACCGAAGCGGTCCTTGTGGGAAGAGATGTAGTCGATGACTACCGGGAGGGGCGGTCGAGCTCCGCTGCGAAGAAAGCCGATGCAGACTTCAAGATCTCGTTGGCTCGGCGCAGCTCGCGGACTTCCTTTTCCAGCTCGGTGATCCGTTCTGATTCCGAGGTGGTTGTCCCGGGCCGCTCACCGGTATCGATCTGGGCCTGACGTACCCAGGAGCGCAGGGTTTCGGTGTTGAGATCGAGCTGGGCGGCGATGCGTTTGTAGGCGCCGTGCTTGGTGGCCGGGTCGGCCAGGGCGTCGATGGTCAGCCGGACTGCGCGGGCTTTGACCTCATCGGAGTACTTCCTTGGGGCGGGCATGGTGCTCTATCCTTCCGTGTCTTCCCACCCTCCATCAAACCCGGGAAAGCTCAGATACTTGTTTTGTAAGCTCTCACAAAAGGCCTCAGAATTGGATCCTTGTTGGGATCAGGAATTTCAACTTCAACGCCGTTATTCGTGACTGAAAAATCTATCTCATCTTGATGATTCGTCTTAACCGTCATATGCGGCCAAGCCCACTTCGTTAAGGCATTCGCAATAGTACGCAGAACATCATCAATAGCACCGTCATTAGCGCCATCGTTTGTGCGCGGTGCCAATAACGTAATGGTTGTGCCAGTTGGCCGTTCTTCAGTGAAATATTCATCCATCTGGAGTGCCCGAGCCAAGCTATCTGCCTCGATACCAGTGATCGGCTCAGCGAACTCATTACCAGTACGGCCAAAAGACTTAACGCCCCACCAGTGGCGACCTGTAAAAAGCTTTTCATGCTGATTAAAACTCTCGCTGTTGGCCATTGCAATAAACCGATTGCTTGGCAAGCCCCTCTCATCGACAGTTCTCGTATAAACCAAAATGGTATCAACGTCGCTCATGTCGAAAAAGACACCTTTACCGAAACCGTAGGTTCCTCCACGCATTTCTTTATCGGAAGGGCGGCCGATATTTCTGACGAACGACGCGAAGTCATTACGCCCAGCCGTTTGTTGGGCAGCAGAGGTTGGTCCTTGTAATCCGGAGGTTCCAGTGTCGCAAATTCTGAGTACCGGGATATTTGGTCGAGCTGGATCATCGAGAAGAGCTGCGAGTTTTGGAACACCAGCCATCCGAGAATCAAAAAATTCCCTCAGAGTATCAGCTCTGTGTCCACGTAGTTCGGCGTAGTCGATTGAGAAAGTTACTCCGTCATCCGTAGAGGTTCTGTCTCTTGCGTCCCAACTATTTTGGAGCGTCTCACGAGTGAAGAGATCCCAGCTGTCAAGGCTTGGTCTTCCGAGTGCCGACGTAGCGGAATTGCCGTAAGTTCCACCAGACTCTAGCAGCATTTCAGCATGGTGGAAGATTTCATTCTTAATCAAGAGAGGGAACCTTCCGATCTGTAACCAGGAATTTCACCAGCAGGATGCAAGTCAACCTCGTAATTGACTCGAACGATTCTTTCTGGAAATCCATCGGTGTTGAGACGCGGAAAGCGGTCATCGACTTCAAACACGAACGAACCAATATTTGAGTATCGCGTCTCATTATTCGCAGTCTTTTCTATTAGGGAATAGCCAATCTTCTGAAGTGTTTTTAGGAATTCATCAGTTGGGATCTCAATGCGATTGGCTAGGCGGTTTACCAATTCGGAAAGCGAGATGTCGCCGTTTGGCGTCTTTTCGTATTTCCGTACGGCGAGTATCATTTTTCTGTTTGGCTCAGGATGGAGCTGGTGTAAACCGTTGATCGATATTTGAAGCCCTTTTTGAATGCTTGTTGCTTTGCACTCGATGTCCCTATCTTCCAATTGGAAATCATGCTTGGACGCGTCTGGACCTGTCCAACGGTAAAAGGCACTTTCACCGTCCGTCTCCAAAAGCTGTTCTAAAACTTGAAGCTCGCAGATCAAGCCCAGTTGTTGTACTTCGGACATGGTGGACACTGAGTTGGGAGTGAACAATGATCTCCACTGTTTTAGCTGGTTAGATAGGAGACTTACTGCATTTTCTGGTTCCTCTTCGAATTCTTTCAAGAAGGTGTCTACAAAGATAAAAAATACTTCGCTTAACGAGCTGTCCTCAAGTCGCAGCTGTGCTGTTACGCGACCATTGCGCGGAATCTTACTTAGCGTTATGTATCGACTTTGTAGATCTGCGGTAAAACGCAACTTTTCATCAGAACCAAAAGGTACGAAAAGACCCATTGATCCGGGCGCATCAAAGAAGGCTTCAACCGACCCATTCGAATTCTCAAATTCGAGTTCGCGGCGGATTCCATAGTCATTTTCGAATCCTTGGGACGCGATCTGAAGGCCGAGTGCAGCGTAAATTTCGCTACTGCGTGTTGTCATCAACAGAACCCTCCAGCACCCGTTCATCGTTCTCGTTGATATCGTCAACTTCTTCGTCGTAGCGGAGATAGGCCTCGCGAATTTCTTCATTGGCTTCTGGCGCAGAGACATAGTCGACGCGAGATTCTGCACTTGTCGACTTCGGGAAGAACATGCCAATACCAATCACCGTTTCAGCAGCATCGAGAGGTACACGTTGCAGTCCCAACTTTTTCTCGTCTGAAAGGCTGTCCCAATTCCTAGGTTTCGAGTCTTTGCGGATCGGATAAATCGCTAGATGTCCGATACCAGGTCCGACGTTATTCTCATGCAGTTTGCGAACTTCGGTTTCTTTGTCATTTTCTTTGACCTGTTTCCTAACGTAGCTCCGGAAAGCAGTCCGATCCGCTTCAGATTGAAAGACGACGTCGTTGAGTCGGTCCTCTGCAGACACTAATGCCTTGATGCTGATGTCCGCGCCTGGGAAGGTTTTTAGCTTTGTACGAGTGAGCGTACGAATCGGGTGGTTAAGGCCAAGATCGACCTCCTCATTATCTTGGAATTGCTCCTGGGTAACGAACGAAACATTCCAGTAGAGCATCCGCCCTGCCGTTGCTTCTTTCCTTATGTAGCTTTTAAGCAATCGTGCATTGTCTTGACCAAGACGTGGCTGCTCGTGAATTTGGTAGGCATCAAGGAAATCCTGAATGAGCTGATTTGGTACTTTTCTAAACACTGGGTTTTGAAAGAGACCAACTTCCTCGGGGATTCCTCGTTTGTGGATTCCAGAGACAAGATCTTTCGCAGCATCCAGATTTCTAGTGAGCCAAACCCGATCCTTTTCCTTGAATTGGATTGTTTGTTCCTTATTTTCACTGAAGCTCATTGAAGCAGGGCGTTGGTCTTGCATCTTTGCCTTGCTAGTGACCTGCATATCGGGATGTAGACGAATATGTGCCTGGATATCGAGGGGACTTTCTCCATACTGCATGTAGACGTTGAGAGTTTCACGCAGCTCGGCTTCGATCGTCGCAAGATCGTAAAACCACCTTCTAAGCTCATCTGGCATCCAGATTCGGGGTAGGTCTTGGTAACCATTGCGGAAGCCAAACCAGCGGCCCATTTGAAGCAAGGTGTCATATGCAGAAGCTCGACGGACGAAATAGGATGAGACAAGTCCTTCCAGAGTCAAGCCACGTGAAAGCGTATTTCCGCCAATTGCAATGACAGTGGCGACACCATTGTCATAGTTCAATCGATTTGCAGAAGCGCCGTTGTCGACAACCACTTGGACTGCTTGCAGTGTTTCAGTGATCCTGGGCTCGATTTCGCTGAAAGATAGCGGCGTCAGTCCAAATTGTTCCGCTGGAACTCGGGCTGTTTCATCGACCCACTGAGCCTCCCATTCCGAACGATCGGACCCGTCTTCATACTCCTTCCGAATTTTGCTTAGCTCAACTTCAACTTGGAATCGAAGGTCCTCATGATCAGCCGTAAGCATAGAAGTGTGTACGAGCATTGATGAATGCTTGTTTTCTTGCCCGCGCGCACGGCGTGCGGCTGAAGCAAGAATAAACCAGCGAATGGACGACTTGAGTTGATCTCCGCCGACCACGGGTTTTCCTTTTTCGTCGCCTTTACCCGGACGAATACCATCGACTTCGTCTTCAGGTATCGTACGGATCATATCGAACCCGTCGAGTTCATACTCGAGCTCGTCTCTTGACTCACCATTAAGCGGTGCTCTTCCGAACAATGCTCTAGAGCCGAAGTAACCCTTGGGCTCGGGCAGAGTGACGATGAAATCGCGTGGATAGAGATCATCACCCTCGTTCGGGTCGATCAAAATATTTGCGAACGGGGTTGCAGTGTACGCGGTGTAGACGGTTCGTTTCCGATCCAAGAGCTGTGCAATTTGACGATTGATTGCAGATCTTTCAGCTTTCGAGTGATTAGAGACGTTAATGCTCGCTTGATCGGCTTCGTCGTCAATAACCAAAATCGGGCAGTTCTCTGCGACGTCCGCATTATCAATTAGCCACTCATTCAGACGGCGAAGGCGATGCGGATTCTTCTTGACCACGGCAATAAAACGGTCATTTACGTTGCCAAGGCGAGCTCCATTAATATCCCCCGAAAAGTCATTGTCATGGTCTGTAAGACGCAGCCAAAGGTGTGCCTGAGGATTGATTAGTTGGTCTTCAAGTCGATCCTGGGTTTGTTGACGGAGGTTTTCAGTGATGCCTGTTAAGACAATAATCAGTCGAAACCCTGCGTCGGCGGCTTTTGCAATTACGGACATGAAATTGGTGGTTTTACCACTTTGAACATAGCCAAGAACGAGTCCCTTGGAGTTTTGTTCTTCAGTGCTTGGCCTGAACCCATTGAGAACTTGCGTGGAGGATTCATCAATGTCCTTGACAGCAGGGCCAAGGTCCTTTTCGATAACTTTCTTGAATGCTGGCCAAAAGTGATCTCGATCGGGGAAGGGCCGGTACCAGTTGTGATCCTTGCGCCGGTAAGCAGCGTCTCGGCGGCCCGAATCTACTGGTGTATGTGCTTTGATGACGCGATTAAGCGCCTCCTCGATTTCGCTCGCCTCATGAGGCACGCGCCGAGACCACTTTCTTGCGGCCGCTTCTAAGTCTTTACCTAGGCGAGCAGCATCCTGAAATTCTTCTAGATAATCAACGATGATTTCTTCATCTAGGTTTTCGTGACTCACCTAATAGCTCCTTTACACCGATTTTTGCCTAGACTTTCAACCTTAACGAACCGCTGAGACCTTGTGAACAAAATTATGGACAGTTCAAGTAAATTGTCTGAAATTATTTCGGGCAGACACAAAAACAGCGCCGGTCACCTCAATCCATTTAGCCATAGAGACCAGGATAGGGGACCGGCGCGACAAATCGTCGTGAAGCGAAACGCTATTTCACTTCGTGTTCGACATCGTGTTCGGCAATCGCTTGCGGGCGGCCGGTGACGAAGTACATGACCGTCATGATTGCCAGGAAGGCTACGCCGACAAGCAGCGCCGTGTGGTACTGGGGGAGCCAGACCATAATCACGAAGGTGAACAGGATGAAGATTACCGCGAACCACTGGCCATAAGGCCAGAAGGGGACGGGGAACTTCAGGGACTTGGCTTCTTCGGCGCTCATGTGCCTGCGGGAGGCGATCTGGGCAAGCAGGATCATCAGCCAGACGTAGACGGTGGCAAAGGTGGCCAGGGCTGCGATGGTGGTGAAGATGTCCGGGTACATCGCGTTGAGGATGACACCGATGACCAGCACGATCAAGAGGGAAACGATGGTCATGACTGGGACGTCGCGGACGGTGGTGGCCATGAACTTCGGCGCCAACTTCTCCTTGGCTAGGCCGTGGAGGACGCGGCCGGTTCCGAAGATGTCGGCGTTGATAGCTGAGAGAGCAGCAGTGATAACCACGAAGTTGAGCAGGCCTGCAGCCCAGTTCACTCCGAGGGTGGAGAAGATCTGCACGAAAGGAGACTCTTCGCCGGTAATCGTGCGCCAAGGGTTCAGAGCCAGGATGACCAGGATAGCCAACACGTAGAACAACAGAATGCGCACCGGCACGGTGTTCACAGCCTGCGGGATAGAGCGGTCTGGGTCCTCGGCTTCGGAACCTGCCACACCGATGATCTCGGTGCCACCGAAGGCGAAGAGCACGAGAATGAAGGACGCAATCATGCCCTCGATGCCGTTGGGGAAGAAGCCGCCGTCGTTCCACAGGTTGTCGAAACCAGTCTGGGAGGAGTCGGTGCCCAGGCCGAAGGCAAGAATGGCGGCGCCACCGATGATCATGGCCACGACTGCGGTGACCTTAATAATAGTGAACCAGAATTCCATCTCGCCGAACCACCGCACCGAGGCCAAGTTCGCCGCGCCGATGATGAGCAGAGCCGAGGCAATCCAGATCCACGCAGGGGATTCAGGGAACCAGAACTTCATGTAGATGCCGATGGCGGTGAGGTCGGCAAGACAGACGATCATCATCTCGAAGGCGAACATCCAGCCGGTGATGTAGCCGCCCCAGCCACCTAAGTGCTCGCGGGTGTATACGGCAAAGGAACCGCGCACGGGGTGGTGGACTGCCATCTCGCCGAGAGCACGCAGCATGAAGTAGACCACGGCGCCGGCCAGCAGGTAGACCAAGAGCACGGACGGGCCGGCGGCCTGGATGGCGCCGGCGGAGCCGTAGAACAGGCCGGTGCCGATGGCGGAGCCGAGCGCAATGAAGCTGATGTGGCGGTGCTTCAGCCCGGGTCGGCGGACGACAGTTGTCCCCGCATTAGCAGCGGTTTGTTTTGGCGATGGGGCAGAAGAACTCACGGGAGAACCCTTCTAAATAAAAGGAAAGGTGTATAAGACCGGATAATCGTACAATGACCGGGCTATTTCATGTGAATTCCCCCGAAAGACTTGCAATGTGTGCGAAAACACCTTTAGAAAGGCGCTTCCGTTTCTGTCGCAGTTGAATAGGCATCGTCGGAGAAACTCATCCCAAAAGGCAACGAGGTGAGCTGAATGGAGTGAAGACGCTGGTGAATGTTGTAATGGCAGAATTCGGTGGACGAGAAACAGAGGGAAAACACCCTGGAACCGTCGAGCAAAGCGACTAATTCTTGGTGCCCATCGCAGCGCTGAATGGCCTCTAGCTGCAGGTAAGGCACATTTTCGGCCCAGTCAAAGAGGATGTCTAGCAATTCGTGGTGGCGGCGCTGTTCGTATAACAGGGTGAGCAAAGTAGGCAGATAGGTGTTGACTAGGTCTTTGTAGTTTGCATTTCGTTGTCTCATACCTGATTAGACTGCGCGGATTGGTTGTCGGTTCCGAGGCGGGAGCAATCGTCGAAAAGCGAAATGGTTTTGCTCTGATAAGAACAAGGTGTCAGTGCGTGAATGGTGAATTATCAACGAATGGCGTATTGTTGCGATCAATGAGCACTTCCGAAAACGTCACCGGCGACGTAAACGAGCCGGATAATTTTATTGAGTCGGAAAATCAGGATAACCCGCAGGATGTCGCAGTGGATAACACTGCTGAAGCAGTAGAAGATGCTGCAGAGAAAGACACCAGGGATGCGGGGGACTCTGAGGACACCGGCGTTGCAACCGAAGAGGTAGCAACCAACGAAGTCCCTGAAACCACAGAAGCAGCACCAGAGGCTGCAGTTGAAGAACCTGAAGAAGATTCTGAAGAGGCCGAAGAAAAGGCAGAAAAGGGCAATGGTTTTGACAACCTTGGCCTGCCTAGCAAGGTCGTAGACGCGGTCAAGCGCGTTGGGTTCGAAACGCCATCTGCAATTCAGGCAGAAACCATTCCCCTTTTGATGGAAGGCCGCGACGTAGTCGGCCTTGCACAGACAGGTACCGGTAAGACCGCGGCATTCGCGCTTCCGATCCTGTCGAAGATTGATCCAAACGAGCGTTACCCACAGGCACTGGTCTTGGCACCTACGCGTGAGCTTGCTCTGCAGGTGGCGGATTCCTTCCAGTCGTTTGCGGATCACCTGGGCAAGATTCAGGTCCTGCCAATCTACGGTGGTCAGGCATACGGCGTTCAGCTGTCCGGCCTGCGTCGTGGTGCGCAGATCATTGTGGGTACCCCAGGCCGTGTTATCGACCACTTGGAGAAGGGCTCGCTGGATATTTCCAAGCTGCGCTTCCTCGTGCTCGATGAGGCCGACGAGATGCTGAACATGGGCTTCCAGGAAGACGTGGAGCGCATCCTCGAGGACACTCCAGATCAGAAGCAGGTTGCACTGTTCTCGGCGACCATGCCTAACGGCATCCGCAAGATTTCCAAGAAGTACCTGGATAATCCTGCTGAGGTCAGCGTCAAGTCTGAGACTCGCACGAACACCAACATCACCCAGCGGTACCTGTTTACAGCGCACCGCAACAAGTTGGATGCCATTACCCGCATCCTCGAGGTGACCGAGTTCGAGGCCATGATCGTCTTCGTGCGCACCAAGCACGAAACCGAGGAACTGGCCGAGAAGCTGCGCGCACGCGGATTCTCCGCAGCGGCCATCAACGGCGATATCGCTCAGCAGCAGCGTGAGCGCACCATTGACCAGCTGCGCGACGGCCGCCTGGACATCCTGGTTGCTACCGACGTGGCAGCTCGTGGCTTGGACGTGGAGCGCATCTCGCACGTGCTGAACTACGACATCCCGAACGACACCGAGTCTTACGTGCACCGCATCGGCCGTACCGGCCGTGCAGGCCGTACCGGTGAGGCAATCCTGTTCGTCACCCCTCGTGAGCGCCGCATGCTGCGTTCCATCGAGCGCGTGACCAACGCAACCATCGACGAGATGGAACTGCCTACGGTTGACGAGGTCAACGAGTCCCGCAAGGCGAAATTCGCTGATTCGATCACCAAGTCTTTGGAAGCGAAGGAAATCGACGTCTTCCGTAACCTGCTCAAGCAGTACTCCGAGGCAAACGACGTTCCTATGGAAGACGTTGCTGCGGCACTTGCTACCCAGGCGCAGGCTGGCGACGAGTTCTTGATGAAGGAGCAGCCAAAGCAGAAGCGCGACCGCCGTGACCGCGAGCAGTGGGATCGTGATGATCGCCGTGACCGCGATCGTGGTGGACGTGACCGCGACCGTGACCGCGGTGGACGCGATCGCGACCGTGGTGGCCGTGACCGCTTCGAGCGCGACGGTGACTTTGATACCTACCGCTTGGCTGTGGGTAAGCGTCAGCACATTCGCCCAGGTGCCATTGTTGGTGCCCTGGCAAACGAAGGTGGCTTGAGCTCCAAGGACTTCGGTCGCATCACCATTGCTGTGGATCACACCCTGGTTGAGTTGCCAAAGAACATGGACAGCTCCGTTCTCGATCGCCTCAGTGACACCCGTATCTCGGGCCAGCTGATCAACATTGAGAAGGATCGCGACGGTGGCGGACACCACCGTAGCGGCGGTTATGAAGACCGTCGTGGCGGCGGACGCGGAGATCGCGGCGGCTACCGTGGCGGACGCGGAGATCGCGATGACCGTCGTGGTGGCGGACGTGGCGGATACCGCGGCGACCGTGATGATCGCGGAGACCGTGGTGGCTACCGCGGTGGACGCGGCGATCGCGATGACCGCCGAGGCGGACGCGATGATCGTCGTGGTGGCGGACGCGGAGGCTGGCGCGACTAGTTCTCGCCGAATACCAACTTAGAGCGCGACACCGGAAGGAAACTCTTCCGGTGTCGCGCTTTTGTTGTGTTCACACGTTTCTAGTGCCTGTACGCCGTCTGCGTGATCAGATCGATCACCTTCGGATAGGACGGGCTATCGGCCTTCAGGTAGGAGGTGTGATTCTCATTCATCAGCAGCACGAGTTCGCCCTTGCCATTATCGGCGTTGAGCGCATCCACGTAGTGAATCGAGTTTTCCTTCGGCACAAGGTCGTCGGCATCACCGTGCACCGCCACGACGGGGATTGTGGGATCCATGTTCAAAATAGGGTCGACGCTTTCAAAACGATCCGGATATTGCTCTGGTGTCCCGCCGATGGCGTATTCAATGCGCGTGTCACCGTGGTTCGCCGCCCACGAGAGATCGAGTGGGCCCGAGAGCGAAATAATCTCCGAAGGCTTGAACTGCGGATGCCCGCCGAGCAGATCACCCGTGTTGTTATTGCGCGTGGCTCCCCAGACCGCCAATTGAGCTCCGGCGCTATGCCCGGCCACTATGGACGCATCAAGGTTCAGCTCTGGGTACTGCTGGGAGAGGGTGGGCACGTGGTCGATCGCCGCCGCTACATCGGTAAAGGTCGTCGGCCATCCGCCACCGGAATGCACCCGGCGATATTCCACGTTGTACACGGCAATGCCGCGCGCCGTCAGATCGCGAGCGATCCGGTCGGCGCCTTCTGCACCCGAGGTATTCATCCACGCGCCACCATGAATAAACACCAACAGCGGAAGCGTCGCCGCGTCGTGTTGCCCCGGCGGAAGATAGAGGTCCGCCCAGTTTTGATTCGGGTCGCCGCCCGAGACAGGGTAGTTCAGTCGCTGCACCGTCGCGTCGGCAGGGTTGGTTGCGGGAGGCTGGGTCAGGGCAGGTTTGCTTGACGACGACACTGTGGTCGATTCAGCCTGTGTTGCCTGGGTATTAGTGCCGCTGTTAGTGCCACACGAGGCCAGCAACGATGCGCTCAGGAGAGTTGCCAGCGCTACTTTTAGGGATGAGCGACGATTCATAATGAGATCATCTACTAAATTCGCGGCTCGTGCTTACTGAACGGCCAAAAACCTTCGGGCCCGAGTCCAATAAAGGAGCTCGGGCCCGAGTGGAAAAGATTTACAGTGACTATCCGAAGTTATTCACGAACATCAAGATCAGGATAATAATCCAGAGCAGGTTGAAGATTCCCGCACCGATCGTGGTCATTTTCTTTGACTTGTCCCAGTCCTGGACCTGATCCTTTTCTGGATCTGCATCGGAAGCAGGCAAAAGGTTAAGCGTGCCCAACATCTTCTTTTGCTGTGGGACAACCAGACCGATGAGTACACCCCACGCGATCACAGCGAGCAGGATTGAGGCGTGGTACTGGCCGGAGGACTTGAAGAATTCCCAGCCAGCGAACATGGCAGCTGCACCCAACAGGGGAGTCAGCGCCGACAGAAGACCATAGAGCGAAGTGTTGCGGTGAAGCAGCTGCGCGCGACCTGCCGCCTGCGCGTCACCCTGGCGTGCGGCCTCTGCCTGCTTTGGGAAGGCGGAGGATGCGACCATTGCCGGACCAATGAAGATCACGGCAGATGCAACGTGTAGAACGATTAAGAGTGTAAGCATGATCCTTAGTCTACGGTGAATGCCCATGTTATGGGCAAGTGGAACTCAAGGCAACGAATTTCAATACCATAATGCCACCACGGCGAGATCCGGCGGACTACGCAGTAACAAGCGCGGTCGGCGCGACAACCGGGCGCGCACAAATTAGGATCTGGGCATGACAAAGCGGCGCAATGCGCTCGAACCAACGGCTCATCGCGCCGCACTCGTATTCACCGTCTCCGTGCTAGTACTGATTAGCGTGGTCTGCGCGGTTTTTCTCATTGCTGGCATAGAGATTCCCAATTGGTTTGTGGTGGCCGGTCGGTGGATCCCAGCGCTCGTGGCGCTGGCGGTGATCGTTGCCTACAAGCTCCCTGGAGGCGTGCTTGAGTGGCTACAGCTGCGCCCACGGGGTTTCGGAAGGAGTATCGGAGGCTCCTTAATCAGCGTCGTTGTGTTGATGGCGGTCTACGTCGCAGTGGCAGTTGGCTACCCAGGAGCCGAGCTAAAGCCCTGGGCGGCTATTGGACAAGCCCTATTGCTGGGTATTCCCATGTCCGTGGCTTTTGTGGTGAGCAATATCGGTGAAGAGGCTGCATGGCGTGGATTTTTGCAAAAGGCTTTCAGCCCCTGGGGATTCTGGCCTGCGTCAATAGTGATCTCAGTGGTGTGGGTGATATTCCACATTCCTCTACACGGCACCATGGTGTTGCAGGGCGCTTTGGACCCGCATATCGGTGTCGCTACCACAGTTGTCCTTTTCGGTTTAGGCCTGTTCCTCAGCGCCGTTACCGTGCGTTTCGGCAGTGTGTGGCCCGCGGCATTTGCGCATGCAGTGCCTTTTTCGGTCCTGAATCTGGTGGAGAATCCGGAAGGACTTTCTCCCGGGCACCTCTACGGACTCACTGCAGTAACTATTGCCGTGCTTATTGTCGTTGCAGCGGTAATCGCTCCGAAAGAAAACCAACCAAGCTGACCCTGCAGTGTTTTCTCATTGCCTGTCTATCCGCTTCAGGTAAGGCGAGTTTATAATGCGCTGCCACCCGCGCGAGATGCGTGATGTACTCGCACCGGTAGCTGGGATCGGGTGGCAACCACTGTGACGGCAGTTGATCCGATTTGGATTGATTCGCCTGCCGGGATGTGACAATGAGATTGCGGGGATCGTTGGCAAACTCTTCCCGGGAAGCAGCATCCCATCTATGGGCGCCGAGATCCCAGGCGGCGGACAGCGGAAAGACATGGTCGATTTCCACATCCGCAAGCTCAAGCGGCTCTCCGGTATAGGGGTCAACCACAGAAGCGAATTCTGCCTCCGCGTCGGTCACCGAGCTACACAGGGCCGCGCCATACGCCTGAGCGAGTAGTTCGTCGCGGGTGGTGCAGCCGGAGCGCCCAGTCGACCACCCCGCCCCGAATTCTTCACGCTCGTAGCCTAAAACTGTGAGGCGCTGAGGTTGGGCAGGGGCGTCGTTGACAAGCGAAAAAAGCTCACGCTGGCCAACTGGAAAACTAATGGTGGCCAGAGTGAGCAAGGAAAGTAGGAGAAGGTAGCAGGTGCGAAGGCTCATGCCTTCTTAGACTGCGCCGGACCCCTTGGTGGTTCCCTCGTGCATTTTGATTGCGTCGCGGGATTCCTGGAAGCTGAGCTTCGGGTGGGACTCGGAGAACTTGGCCACGGCCTGCGCCTCGTCGAACTCGGCGGCGATGGCTGGGGCCGGCTTGGTCGCCAGGGAGACAACGATCATGACCACGGTTGCGGAAATAAAGCCTGGGACAATTTCGTACATCGAGGCCCAATCGGCGTCGATGTTGCCCCATACGAAGGAGACAACGGCACCCGTTGCCATGCCGAAGATCGCACCGGAAGCGGTCAGGCGCTTCCAGTACAGCGACGCCAGGACGATCGGGCCGAAGGCGGAACCGAAGCCCGCCCAGGCGAAGCCCACGAGGTTCAGAATCGAATCGGACGGGTTGATGGCCAACAAGATCGCAACAACTGCAACCACAATCACCATGATGCGCGAGGCCAAGAGCAGGGTCTTGCCCGAGGCGTTCTTCTTGCCGAAAACGCGGTAGACATCCTCGACGAGTGCGGACGACGTGATGAGCAGCTGCGAGGACATCGTGGACATAATCGCCGCGAGCACCGCGGTGAGGATAATGCCTGCGATCAAGGGGTGGAACATGATGCGGGTCAGGTCCAGGAAGATCGTCTCGTAGCTGGTGGTATCGGTGATCGGCTGGTCTTTTTGTACGAAATAGACGGTGGAGATCATCGCGGTGGCGATCGCGCCGATGAAGCACAAGGTCACCCAGAACACGCCGTATCGACGAGCGGACTTCGCCTCGGAAGGAGAACGCAGCGCCATAAAGCGGGTAATAATGTGCGGCTGGCCGAAGTAGCCGAGGCCCCACGCCAAGTTACCGATGATGGTCACCGCCGAGACGCCTGCAATCAGATTGAAGTAGGTGTCATTGGGCTCGTTGTGTGGGCCGTAGGCGTTCTCTGTGGCGAAAGAGAAAATGTCGGCTGGGTTATCCAGCGAGACCAGCGCCATAATCGGCACGATGAGCAGTGCCAAGAACATCAGGCTGCCCTGGACCACGTCAGTGTAGGAGACGGCGAGGAAGCCACCGACGAAGGTGTAGAGCACCGTGATGCCACCGACGATGAGCATGCCGGTAAGGTAATCACCCTGGAAGGTTGACTCGAAGTAGCGGCCGCCGGCGACCATGCCGGAGGAGACGTAGAAAGTAAAGAAGAAGATGATGATCGCTGCTGCCAGCAGACGCAAAACGCGCGACGTATCGTGGACGCGATTTTCAAAGAAGCTGGGCAGGGTAATCGAGTTGTTTGCTACCTCGGAGTAGGTGCGCAGACGCGGCGCGACGAACTTCCAGTTCGCCCAGGTACCAATGAGCAGACCGATGACGATCCACAGCTCACTCATACCGGAGACGAACAGAGCGCCCGGCAGGCCCATCAGCAGCCAGCCGGACATATCTGAAGCACCCGCCGACAGTGCCGCCACAAACGGGTGGAGGCCGCGATCGCCGAGGACATAGTCGTCGTACTTGTTGGTTTTGCGGTAGGAATACCAGCCGATGGCCAGCATCACGCCGAAATAAAGGACGATCGCAAGGATCATCCAAACATTGTCGGACATAGCGTTTGTCCTTTCACTAGAGCGGAGACATACGACACGGGTATAATCGTGGTTTCGACATTAGTGTACGAAGTTCGCTTCGTGTGACCTAATTCTCAATAGTTATCGAAGGTGGACAGTAACGCATATGGGTAAGTACCTTCTGCATGGACTATGGCTGCCATCGTCCGGGCTCAACCTCTGGGTGGAGCAAATAGAAGGCCATAAGATTGTTCTCCCTTCCCAGGTGCCAGCGGGCACATTTCCGCCGGTCATCGAGGCGCGCCTGAATGATTTTAATTTTCGGCGCCGCCCAGCCATCAAGCTGCAAACGCCGAAGGGACGCCAGATGGATCTGCGCGTCCCAGCCGCAGCCTTTTCTCCCGAGGAACAGGTCGCCTTCTTAGATCAAATCGCGTTTCTCGACGACGCCTCGCCGGCCGCCACTCAGGCGCAGCGCGACTCGATCGCGCCGGACCTTTACTGGATGATTCGGCTGTATCTGGGTCTGACGAAGTTTGTGCGCGCCGGTCGCGTCACCATCCGCGTGCGCTACGAGGGCCAGGATTGGTTGCCAGAATGGCAACTCGGCTCCGGATTAGAGGAGCGCGGCTGGCTCGCCGAGATGGTCGCCGCGGCCCCCGGGGTGGTGGCGGTCAACAACGTCAACTTGTCGGAGTCCATCGCGCAGATGTTTGTGCACTGGATCGCCACGGCTCGGTTGCGTCCAATGCTGGAGCGCGCGAGACCCTACCCGCTGCACGACTTCGCCGAGTCGCTCTTGCTCTCCCAGCCGTTGCGCCGCGGGAACCCCCAGTTGATGAAGTACATCAACGCGTGGAATGGGTCGATCACCGAAGTTAACGTGCAGCTGGTCTTCATCGTGGAGCAGCCGAGTGAAGAGGACGTTGACCCGGTGACGACGCAGTGGCCAGTGCGCCTGCAAGTGCGCAGTGGTACGGATGCGCCTCAGCCGATTCGGTTGGGGGAGCTGGACCCGCAGACTACGGAGCGCCTGAAATCGTCGTTACGCCGGGCAATCGACGTGACCTCCCGCGTCGACGGGGTGCGCCACCCGCGCCTGACCTATGCTGACGACGATCGCAACGTCGGCGACTGGGATGCTTACCTTTCCACCGATGACATCGTGGAATTTATGCAAAAGGATGTGACCAAGCTCAAGGCTCACGGCTTTACTGTCATGCTGCCCCGTGCGTGGTCCACCGCAGAGGTCAGCTCCAAGCTGCGCGTGACCGACCCGGATTCCGGTGCGGATGCCAGCACGGTCTCGCACCTTGGCTTTGATCAGTTGGTCAGCTACGACTGGCGCCTGTCCATTGGTGACACCGAACTGACCGATGAGGAAATGCAGGAGCTGGTCAAATCCAAGTCCGGTCTGATCAAGCTGCGTGGCCAGTGGGTCTTAGCGGATACGTCTTCGCTCTCTCGCGTCAACGACTACATGAAGCAGCTGGCCAAACGCGACAAAGCGCGCGTCAAGCGCGAGCTGGAGAAAGCTGCGACCCGCGCCGAGATAGCTAAGGCGAACAACGACCCCGATTACCCAGCACTCGCCGCCGAGGTTGAGCGCCTACGCGAGGAATATAACGCGGACCCGGATGAGGAAAGCGGCACTGTCACTGCAGCCGAGCTGCGCGAGCTGGCGCTGGAATCCATGGCCAGCGAACCCATCGAATTTACGGGCTCGCCGTGGTTTACCTCCCTGATCGGCGGGCAGGATCGCCCCGCGCCCGAGCGCGTGGACATCCCCGATACCGTCACGGTCACGCTGCGCGACTATCAGCGTCGCGGCGTGGACTGGCTGTATTACATGTCGCGCAATAACTTAGGTGCAGTGCTTGCCGACGACATGGGTCTGGGCAAGACCCTGCAGCTGCTCACGCTGCTGGCCGTGGAAGCTGAGCGCGGCGAGTCCACCGGCCCGACGCTTGTGGTGGCACCCACCTCGGTGGTGGGCAACTGGGCCAACGAGGCCCGCAAGTTCGTCCCAGGCATGCGTGTCGCCGTGCACCACGGCTCCCATCGCCTGCACGGGGAGGACCTGACCCGCGAGATCAACGGCCTCGATGTCTTGGTCACCTCCTATGGTGTGGTGGGGCGCGATTTCGCGGAGCTGTCTGAGTTCTCTTGGGACCACGTCGTCCTCGACGAAGCACAGGCGATCAAGAACTCGTCGACACGCGCGTCCCGCAGTGTTCGCAGCATTCCCGCACGTCACCGCATCGCGCTGACCGGTACTCCCGTGGAAAACCGGCTGTCAGAGATGCGTTCGCTGCTCGACTTTGTCAACCCAGGCATGCTCGGCGGGGCGAGTTTCTTCCGTAATCACTTCGCCAAGGCCATCGAGGGCGCGCAGGACGAGGAGCTCGCGCACGATATGGGGGAGCGGCTGCGTAAGCTCACCGCCCCATTTATTCTGCGCAGGCTGAAAACGGATCCGGCGATCATCGACGATTTGCCGGAGAAGGCTGAACAGATTGTCGTCGTGGACATGACAACTGAGCAGGCAGCCATGTACACGGCCCTGACCGAGGCGATGCAAAAGGCGCTGGAGGAACGCGAGGGCATGGCACGCAAGGGACTCGTGCTGGCCACGATCACGCGCATCAAGCAGATCTGTAACCACCCAGCGCACTACCTGGGCGATGGTTCTCCGGTAACGCTCAATGGTCAGCACCGCTCGGGCAAGGTGAAAAAGCTCATGGAGCTGCTGCGCCAGGCGGTCGAGGAGGATCGGCGCGTGCTGATTTTCTCGCAGTACAAGGCGTTCGGCGATATTTTGCAGCCCTATTTGTCGGATCGCCTCGGCGAGCAGATCCCATTTCTGCACGGCGGCTTAAGCAAGAGCCAGCGCGATAGAATGGTCGAGGATTTCCAGCGCGACGAGGGTCCACGCGCAATGATTCTTTCGCTCAAGGCGGGTGGCACCGGTTTGAACCTGACAGCCGCGTCGATGGTGATCCACATGGATCGCTGGTGGAATCCTGCCGTGGAGAATCAGGCCACGGACCGTGCGTATCGCATTGGCCAGGACAAAAACGTCGATGTGTACAAGATGATCACGAAGGGCACGATGGAGGAGTCGATCCAGGACGTGCTCGACGGCAAGATGCACTTGGCAGGCACCGTCGTGGGCGAAGGCGAAGGCTGGATCACCGAGCTCAACCCGGACGAGCTGCATCAGCTGATGAGTTACCGGGCGAACACGGATTAGTAGCAAGAAAGGAAGCACGCACATGGCACGACCACGCGAAGACAACGTCATTTACGCCAACTTCGGTGCGAAGAAACGCGTCACCGACGCGAGCGAGGTGCACGTTCCGCCGCGCCCTACGGGCATGTCTTGGTCCCCAGCCGCGACCCGGGTGTTCAACGCGGCGGTGCAGAAAACCGATCAGGGCCGGGTGAAGCGCGGGCGCCAGTACGCGGCGAATGGGCATGTCATCGACCTGCAGTTTCGCCCAGGTGCGATCGTGGGTCAGGTTGTGGGCTCCCAAAACGAACCCTTCGTGGTTACGATGCGCCTGCCCTACCGCTCCGACGAGGACCTGGGCGGGGTGATCCGGATCCTCTCGGAGACCCCGAATGGCATTACCAGGGCGCGCAAGGGCGAAATGAGCGAGGAGATCCTGGGCATATTGCTCGCCGAGCGTAGCGACGACATCTGGTTCAGCTGCGATTGCCCCGATAACAGCCCGGCCTGCAAGCACGCCGTGGCGGTTGCAGAAAAGGCGGCCGTGAAAATTGACTCGGACCCGACGCTGCTTTTCCAGCTGCGCGGGCTGAGTCTGACCTCCATCGAGCGCCGCGTGCGTGCGACCGCGGCGTCGGTGGCGAAAGAGAACGCCGAGGAAGGTTCTGAGTACTTCTGGAGTGGTCGCGGGCTGCCCGATTTGCCCCAGCCGAAGGTCGCCCCGATGCTCGATGATTCGGACATGGACTTGCTGCACAAGGCAATGCAGACCATCTCCTTTACCAACATTGATCAGCTGCGCGCAGTAGCCGATATCGAGGATATGTACGACGAGCTAACCCGCTAATAATTGCAGGTCAGATAGTGTTTGGAACGCAATTTCGAAGCCATGTCTAGTGGGCGTGATAGGAATTTAGACTATGAACTCAAGCGCGAGCTCAGCACAGGGCTCATCTGCACACCAGGTAACCTTCATCCATTCCTCGGACCTCCAATTAGGCATGAAACGCGCCTTCCTCGATGCCGATGCGCAGTCGCGCTTCGACGATGCACGCATCCGCTCAGTTCAGCGTCTTGGGGAGCTTGCGCGCGAGCGTGACGCCGAGTTTATAGTCGTGGCGGGAGACGTGTTCGAGCACAATTCGCTCGATCGGCGCACCACGGGCAGGGCGTTGGAGGCCTTCGCCAAACTTCCGGTTCCCGTCTACCTCCTGCCGGGCAATCATGATCCGTTGGTGGCGGATTCTATTTTTCAGCGCACGGTGCGCTTAGACAATGTCACCGTGCTGGATTCCTTCGAGCCTGTGCAGGTGCGCGAGGGGGTGGAGCTGTTGGGGGCTCCGCTGGTGGCTAAGTATGCCACTGAAGACTTGGTGGCCAAGGCTTTGCGCAATGTTGCACCGACGGACAATATTCGGATCATGGTCGGCCACGGGCAAGTCGAGGCCTATTCCAGCGAGCGCTCCGCTGACCTGATCGATCTGCCCAATGTGGAGGCACACCTGGCCGATGGCACGATTGACTACTTAGCGCTGGGGGACACCCACTCCACCGCAAGCTTGGGAAGTAGTGGTCGCGTGTGGTTCTCCGGGGCGCCCGAGACCACGGATTTCCAAGACCACACTCCCGGCACTGCTGGCGGAGAGACGGATTCGGGTAACACGTTGGTGGTCACGTTGAACAAAGAATCCATCAATGTGGAGCCCGTCCCCGTGGGCACCTGGGTTTTTGATGCGCTGTATTGGCAAGTCACGGACATGGACGATGTCGAGCGTCTCCTAGCAGAGCTTGAAGCCTACGAGAATAAGTCGCGCACGGTGATCAAATACGCCCTCTCCGGCACGCTCGGCTTGGAGGCTACGCGTCGCTTAGAGGAGGGCCTCGACAAACTGGAGCCCGTTTTCGCTGCGCTGTATGAACGTACGCGGTTGATGGATTTGCACCTTGAACCCGGCGAGGACGAGCTAACAGCCTTGCCGTTGACGGGGTTTGCGCGCTCGGCAATGTCCGAGCTTGCACAGTCGGCGGGCCAGCAGGACCCCACGGCTAGGGACGCAGTGAACTTGTTATTTCGTTTGAGCCAGGAGGGATAGTCTGATGCGCATTCATTCACTATCGTTTAGCAACGTCCGCGCCGTGGACCACTTCGAGCTGGCCGATGTGCCCGAGACCGGAGTCTCGGTTATTTACGGCGATAATGAAGCAGGCAAGTCCACCATTTTGGATGCGCTGCACGCTGTGCTCACCGAAACTCATAAAGCCAAGAACAAGGTCACGCGCCCGCTGAAGCCGGTGCATAAAGATGAAGGCCCCGAGGTGAGGCTCCGCGCGACCATTGGGCCTTATGAGTTTGAAATTTTTAAGCGCTGGTTCAACAAGCCTAAGTCTGAGTTGAGCATTACTTCTCCGCGCTCGGAAAACTTCACGGGTCGCGAGGCCGACGAGAAGCTCGCGGCTATCGTCGCGGAGCACTTGGACCAGGCCCTCGTCGACACGCTTTTTATGCGTCAAGATGAACTTCCTAACGGCATCGAGGCCGTGGGAATTCCGAGCATGACCAGGGCGTTGGATGCGGGAGTTGAAGAAGGTGAGACGGGAACAGAGGACACCGAACTTATGCAGCGCATCGAGGCGGAGTATCTGGAATACTTCACCAAGTCAGGGCGGCCGGTCAAGTCCGTCACCGACCTGCAATCCCGGTTGGATGCGGTGCTGCACGACCTTGAAGAAAAGCAGGCGGAAGCCACACGGCTAAGTAGCCACGTCGATGAGGTGGCGCGTCGCTCGAAGGAGATCACTCAGGCCACAGCAGAACTGCCACAGGCAGAAGCGGATGCGGAGGAGAAATCCGCGCTCGCCGAGGCAGCTAACCAGGCCACAGATCGTGAGCACACTGCCGCGGAGCGTGCCACTCATACCCACGCCGCTGTCGAGCGCGTCGAAGCGGAACTGCAGCAGCGCACCGTGTTGAAGCAGCGCGTCCAAGACGCCACCTCAGCCAAGGAGGAGCTCAGCGAACAGCTCACCGACGCACAAGCTCGCGCTGAGGAAGAGGAAAACACGGTAACGCGGCTCAAGGCACTGCGCGACGAGGCGACGGCGAAGGAAGCCGCGAGCCGGAAAAATCTCAAGGACGCGAATGCGATTCTGGGTGTGGTCCGCGATGCCTCGCGCCTTGCCGAGGTCAACGAGCTGCTGGAGTCACTTTCCGAGGCGAGCGCCGCATTGGACGCGTTGCGCGAAAATACTCCTGAGCGCACCATTAGTGATGAAGATGTCCGCATTGTCGAGGCCGCGGCCAACGACGTGGTTATTCAGGAACGTCTCAGGGAATCAGCGGCGGCTAAGCTGGTTGTTGTTTCTCCTGGTAGCACCCCCGTTGTCATCGACGGCGTAGAACAAGAACTCGATCAGGGCTCCGAGATTGATATCCACGAGGGCACGAGCCTTGCCGTGGGGGAGTTCGAGGCAACGTATCGTCCCGCGCGGGGAAGCGAGGACGGTTCGCAGGCCTTGGAGAAAGCTCGAACATTCCTGGCGGAATTACTGGCCGAGCGAGACTGTGCTTCCCTCGAGGAATTACGTGCGCTTCGCGACGAGCACCGCACCCACGCCGACTCCGTGGCGCAGGCAGTCTCGCGCCGGGATGCGATTCTTGGTTCGCGCAATATTGATGATCTGAAAGCCGAAGCTGAGCGTCTTCGCTTGCGCACCGAGGGCACTGACGTGCCCGAGCTGGATGTGGATGAAGCACAGCGCCTCACCGATCAGGCACAAGAAGACGCCGACGCTGCTGTGGCCGCTCTGGCCCGCGCCGAGGCGGAGCTGAAACCGTGGGCCGAAGCCAAGGCAGCCCAGGAGTTGCAGGTGGTCAACGCGCGCATTGAGGTAGCGCAGCGCACCGAAGACCAGGCCGAGAAAGAGTTGGCGGCCGCTGAAGATGACACACCGGAAGCGGACCTCGACGAGCGCTTGGCGCAAGCGCAGCACGAAGACGCGCAGGCGCAAGAAAAGTGGCGTGCAGCGAAGGAAGAACTTGCCAAGGCGCAGCCTGAGGTAGCACAAAGTCTGCTTCTTGGTGCGCAGGCGAAGGTGGCAAACCTTAATCAGCGGATCCGCGATGCAGAAAACCGAGTCGCGGAGTTGAAGGGCTATATCGGGCAGGCGGAAGGCATTGCCGAGCGCGTGGACATCTTGAGCGCTGAGGCAGAAAAGCTCCAGCTCGACCACGATCGGACGCAGCGTCGCGCCGCAGCGGTCGATCTATTGCGCTCTACCATGCATGCACACAGGGACGAGGCGCGCCGAAAGTATTCTGCGCCGTTCTCCGAAGCGTTGAAAAAGTACGCCTCGGTAGTCTTTGGCCCCGAGGTGAGCTTCGAGTTGGATGAAAAATTGCAGGTCGAGGCCCGCACCATCAATCGGACTACGGTGTCGTTCGATAGCCTGTCCGGTGGCGCGCAGGAGCAGCTCGCGGTTGTCACCAGGTTCGCCATCGCGGAACTTGCAGCACAGGGCAGCGATGGCCAGCTGCAGGCACCTGTCATTGTCGATGACGCTCTAGGTTCGACAGATCCGGCTCGTCTGGAACTGATGAATACCCTCTTTACCCAGGTGGGTAAGGACAACCAGGTGATTGTGCTGACGTGTTTCCCGCAGCGCTATGACATGGTGGCAAATGCAGCTCGCTACTCCATCGAAGATCTAAAGCAGGCATAAAAAATTCCACCACCCGAGAGTGGCAGGTGGTGGAACTTTAGATGTGCCTTAAAGGCTGAAGAACTTATGCCTCAGCGCGCTTGATGCCGGAGCCCTCGATCTCGATGCCGACCTGCTCAGAAACCAGAACGCCACCGGTCTTCATTGGAGCCTGGAAGTCAACACCGAAGTCCTTGCGATTGATCTTGGTGGAAGCCTCGAAACCAGCGCGGACGTTGCCGAAAGGATCTTCCTCAACACCGAAGACTTCAACATCCAGGGTAACTGGCTTGGTGGTGTCGCGGATGGTCAGCTCACCATCGATGGTGCCGTTGCCATTCTCGTCCAGGTTGAACTTGGTGGAGGAGAACTTGATCTCTGGGTACTTGTCAACTGCAAAGAAGTCATCGCCGTGGACGTGTGCGTCGCGGTCGGAGCTGCCGGTGTTCACGGAAGCTGCCTGGATAACAACGTTGATGTTGCTGTTCTCTGGGTTCTCCTGGTCGATAACGACATCAGACGACCAATCGTCGAAGTGGCCGCGAACCTTGGTCACCATTGCGTGGCGAGCGGTGAAAGAAATCTTGGTGTGTGCTGGGTCCAGATCGTAGGTGCCGGTCAAGTTAGCCATGAAAATATACTCCTAAGTTTATGCTTTGTTCATTCTTACAGATGTTGCCTGCGCCAGTGCAGCGCGATACGGACTACGATAAGATGAAGTTGGTGACATGTCAACTCTAAATTTAAAGTAATTTTGGTTTGGGTTATAAATCACAGGTCAACTTGATAAAGTTTTTCAAAAGATACTAACCGATAGTAGGGTTGCTGATATGGCTACGGACGCACGATGGCTCAATGAAGAGGAACAAGACCTATGGCGCGCGATGCTCGCGACGACGAGGAAGATCAATCGTGCGATGGATGAAACCCTGCAAGCGGGCACAGATCTTTCCACTTCTGAATTTTCAGTCCTCGTGTCTCTGTCTGAATCAGAGGATTGTGAGATGCGCCTTCGGGATTTGTGTACAGACCTCGATTGGGATCGCTCACGCACCTCACACCAGATCACTCGCATGGAGCGCCGTGGGCTCGTCGAAAAGCGAAAAAGCCCTGGCGATGGCCGCGGAGTCGTCGTCTCTTTGACGGAGGAGGGCATGCGCCGACTTGAGCAAGCCGCGCCGGCGCACGTAGAAAGTGTGCGTCGCCTCGTGTTTGATCACATGCATCCGGAGGATGTTGAGCACCTTCGCCGCTGGATGGACGGTGTAGCACAGGTCAATAATGTGCCGGGAACGGCAGGCTTCAACGGAGCAGTGAACGCCAAGGCATAGGCGCTGTGACGTCTGGATCAGGGTAAAAATCAGGGTTGGCCCCGATGTATTTGTGCTTGTTAGCGAGTTAAATATGAACTAACAGGAACAAACATCAAGAAAGGCTATGACCATGAGCAACAACCCGCTCTCCAACAAATTGCAACGCTCCAGGAACGACCGCTACATCGCCGGTGTGTGTGGAGGCATCGCAGAGACCTACGGAATCAACGCAACTCTCGTTCGTCTCTTGTTCGTCGTAGCCACCCTGGCCGGATTCGCAGGCGTGCTGCTTTACATCGTCGCATGGATCCTCATGCCAGAAGCTCCGATTTAAACCCCGGTAAACACATCGGCCACCTTCCCCATTCTGGGTAGGTGGCCGAATTTATTGTTGCCTAGTATGCGCAGGCATCCGTCCAGTTCGGGTGCTTCGCCAGCGGCGTGACGTGAATGTTCATGTACTTGTACATCGGGAAATTCTGGAAGATGTCATGCAGCTCATCGTTGTCCGCAGCGTCATAGATGGAGTAGTTGGAGTACTCGCCGACGACGCGCCAGATGCCCTTCATCTTGCCCGAAGCCTGCAGCGAACCGGAGTATTCCTTCTCGCGCTTCTGAAAATCAGCGACCTGCTCAGGGGTCAAGTTATCGGGGAAATCAACGTCCATACGGGCAAGAAACAGCATGTGAAACCTTTCTTTTGCGACTATTACTTTCCTCGAGGATACCCGTGCGTGGCCGACTCGCGGTACTGACTCGGTGGTAGCCCGACCACCTTCTTAAACTCCTTCGCAAAATGAGCCTGATCGCTAAAACCGTTCGCCAGGGCGATCTCCGCCAAGCTCTTGGGCGAGTGCCGCAGTTGCTCCGCCGCGGTATGCAGGCGCCTGCGCTGAATGATCTTGTACGGAGTGACGCCGATATATCTCTCCGCCAGTCGATGCACCGTGCCCACCGAGACATTCAGCGCCTCCGCAATCTCCTCAATCTTCGTGATCTTGTCCGACACCTCGATCAGCGCCACCATTGCATTGGCCAGCAGAGCGAGCTCCGACGGGGGAGGAGAGTCACGTAGTCGCTTCTCGACGACACCCACGCCCGCCTCCAGCCCCTGTGCATCCACGGCGTTTTTCGTGCTCTCGTGCAGATGCGGGTCGTGGAGCGGAAGAAATCGATCCGCGAGCGACGCCGGGTCCTCGGTGAAAAGTGCAATACCCGCAGGCTGTAGCCTGGCGCCTACCACCCAACTCGTTCCTGCGAGCTCGTGCGCATAGGCCTGCGTGGTCGGGCAGGTAATTTTGATTGCGTCCGGTTCGATGGAGAGCTTCGAATCTGGATACGCCAAAATATGCTGCTGCGATGTGGAACCGAGAGACACCTCCCATGCGGACACCCACCACCAACGCACGAGGTCCTTGACGCACTCGTGCGGGGTAATGCGCCGAAATGTCGGAGGTTGCTCTTCTGGGTAGAGCCGCCCGCGGGTGTGCTCACTCATGGCACAAATCTACAAGACTCACATGGTCTGCGCCCGATAACTTTAGAAGTATGAACCAGCCACAACAGGCCGTCACCGGCCAATACACAACCAACGGAACCCCCAACGAATACACCTCGATCACGCCTTTTCTTGCCCTAGCAGACCCGGCGGGTGCTATTAAGTTTTATGAAGAAGTCTTTGGCGCCACAACCGCCTCCACTACCGCCTTTGATGGCGTCATCGTCCACGCAGAAATCGACTTCCCCTCGGGTCGACTGCAGTTGGGCGCGCCTTCTGCAGAGACCGAAATGGCCGCCCCGGACGGATCGCCCGTCACCTTCTCGCTGACCCACTATTGCCCCAACGTCGACGAGGTTGCGGAACTTGCCGAAGCCCGGGGCGCTCGAGTGCGCGAGCCCGTTGCCTATTTTGCCAGTGGAGATAGGTACTGCAGCCTCGTTGATCCCTTCGGAGTGCGCTGGAGCATCATGACCCGCGTCGAGGACTACAGCGACGCCGAATCGGGGGCGAAGGTGAACGAGTTTCACGGCCTCTAAGTACTTTTGTAGCCAAAACTAGGTGCAGTACGCAAGATATTATCATTACTTGACCTGGGCTTTTGGTTTTCGTCGTGCGTTAGGTACGCTCGGCCCGGACCTAACGCACGACGAAATATAAAACCGCAGGTCGCACAAAGGTAATATCTTGCAAAGTGCACCTTTTTAAACTTTCAAGCAAAAAATGTGCGGTTTCAAACGTTTAATGTTTGAAAACGCACACTTTATTTGTGTCCCCGACAGGGATCGAACCTGCGACCTTCGGTACCGGAAACCGATGCTCTAATCCGCTGAGCTACGGAGACAAAATCCGCCGGAAGAAGCAACACGCTAACCGCACGCTGGTAGTTCTCACGACGGATATGACTTTAGCACGGGGTGGTGCAGGGCTTAAATCACACCCCGGTCACACCCCAAGCAGACCCCGAAAACCTATCCGCGCTGCGAAGACCAGTAGCCCGGGGCATCGGACGGGCCGGTATCGCCGGTGCGCAGGTAGTTGACCACGATGTCGTCGACAACTGGGTTGCCTGCCGCGACGTGGCCGTGGCCTGGACCGTGCACGGTGAGCACATGAGCGCCCATCTTGTTGGCCATGTAGTGGCGCTCGCTGTAAATCGTCTGGGCATCGTCGGTGCCCGAGATCTGCAGCGGACGAGTCTCAAGCTGGGAACCGTCGAGAGGCTGCACTCCGGTCACTGGTGCGTAGCCGTTGCAGGTGACACCAGCACCGTAGCCCAAGTTATAAGGAATGCGACCATTCTTCATCACGTAGGTGCCCCACACGTACTCAGGAATCAGCGCGTAGTTCGGGGGAGTGACGTTCTCGTTGCAAGTCTGCAGGTACATAAACGCCACGGAGTTGAGCTGCGAGATGGCCATTGCATCGAGCTCTTCCTGGCTGTACTGACCGTAGGCCTCGTTCATTTCAGCCTCGGTAGTACCTGGTAGGGACTCGATGCCCGCGATGTGATTGGCCAGCTCGTGCCACATGCTCGGTGCCGCCATCAGCTGGACGGTGGCTTGCCAGGTAATGGAGGTGGCTTCGCCATCGCTGCCGTTCATGGTGGTGTTCGCCAGGCTCTCTGCCTGCGAACTTGGCACGTTCAGTGCGGTCATCGCGTCGGCGCCCGCTTCGCCAGCCCATGCGACATCGGCAGGAAGATCGCCAACCTGAGCCTGAGGCGGAAGCAGGGTAGGAGTAGTGCCCGATTCGGCAAGGACTCGCTTGCCCCAGGTGTTGTACACCTTCAACGGGGTATCGCCCATGCCATAAAGGTCATTGTTGTTCGCGGCGTAGCCGAAGAATTGGTACAGCGAGCGCTGCATGGCAGGACGCTGGTTGAGCACGAGCTCGTTCCACTTGGTCTCCGGGTTCATCGCCGAGTCGAGGACTAGGCGGTCGACGCGATCCGGGTGGCGCGTTGCGTAGACCGAGCCGAGATACGTGCCATAAGACAGACCCAGGATGGAGATGGACTCAAGATCGAGTGCGCGGCGCACCATCTCCCAGTCCTCTGCGGTGTTCGCAGTGGTCAGCGTACGCACGTAGCCAGGGTCGGATTTCTCGCAGGCGCGCAGGAACATCGATGTTGGAGCGACGAAGTTGTCCAACATGTCCTGTGGGGAGCCCTCAATGCCCTCGCAGCGGATCTGGGTGGAGCCGGCGAGACCACGAGGCTGCACGCCGATGACATCCCACTCTTCTGAGATGCCGGCAGGCAACGGGTACGCCTCGGGGCTCGCAGCCATCGGGTACACGCTGCCACCAGGACCGCCAGGATTGACGAACAGGCTGCCTCGGCGCGCAGCGGGATTGTCGGCTGGGTTGCGCACAAATCCGACGGAAATGGTCGGCCCTGCAGGATCGGCGTAGTCGCGTGGCACGTCGATGCGTCCACATTCAGCGGAGGCATCGGTGACTTCAGCGGGACACGCTTCCCACGTAATCGGGGAAGTTCCTGCCTCGGTCTGAGCGTCGGCGGCGGGCGCGATCAGCCCAACAGCGAGTAATGCAGTGGCAAGTGCGCCACCGGCCGAGCGCGTTGCGCGTTTCCTTATTGACTTGGCGGGATTTCGCATGGGACCTTCCAGGGAAAATTCAGGGACGCACCTCATAATAGGACCTGCGCGCGTGATACGCGGCACGGGAAACAATGACAGCAAAGTCACCGGTTGTACCTACCTAGTGGAATAGGTCGGCAACCGGTGGTTTTGTGTATAAATCATATTAGTTACACCTTTTTAGTCCGCCCCGTCACCGGCCGAAACCTCCCCCTGAACGGGCGGGAGGGACCCTGCTTCGGTAAAAGAGACCTGAGTAAATTAAACTCATGCCTCATGACCCCTGCTGATTTGGCTGCACATATTAAAGACACTGCCGTGCGCGTGCTTGAGTCGCACGACTTGGATTCCTCGGTTGTCCCCGAAACCGTGACCGTTGAGCGCCCACGCAACCCGGAGCATGGCGATTACGCCACCAATATTGCGCTCCAGGTGGCCAAGAAGGCAGGTACGAATCCGCGTGAGCTCGCGGGATGGCTTTGCGACGAGCTCGCCTCCTCCCCTGAGATCGATTCGGCAGAAGTAGCTGGACCCGGCTTTATTAACCTGCGCCTCGCTGCAGCCGCGCAGGGCTCGATCGTCTCCGAGGTCTTGGAGCAGGCAGAAAGCTTCGGTAACTCCGCGATCTACGCTGATCAGAAGATCAACCTGGAGTTTGTCTCGGCGAACCCGACCGGCCCGATCCACCTCGGTGGCACCCGTTGGGCAGCTGTGGGTGACTCCCTCGGACGCGTCCTCGAAGCTGCGGGCGCTGAGGTGACCCGCGAGTACTACTTCAACGATCACGGCGAGCAGATCAACCGCTTCGCTCGTTCCCTGGTAGCAGCTGCCAAGGGGGAGCCCACCCCAGAAGATGGTTACGGAGGGGACTACATCACTGAGATTGCAGAGGCGGTCGTCGCAAAGCGTCCTGATGCTCTTGAGGGCGAGGCCGCAACCGTTGAGGAGACCTTCCGCGCTGAGGGTGTGGAGATGATGTTTGAGCACATCAAGACCTCCTTGCATGATTTCGGGACCGACTTTGATGTCTTCTTCCACGAGAACTCGCTGTTCGAGTCGGGTGCGGTGGATAAGGCGATTGAGCGCCTGAAGGATAACGGCAATCTCTATGAAGCTGATGGTGCGTGGTGGTTGCGCTCGAGCAACTTTGGCGACGACAAGGACCGCGTGGTGATTAAGTCGGACGGCAACCACGCCTACATCGCCGGCGATATTGCGTACGTGGCTGACAAGTTTGACCGTGGCCATGATCTGGCGATCTACATGCTCGGCGCCGATCACCACGGCTATATCGCGCGCCTGAAGGCTGCCGCGGCGGCACTGGGCTATAACCCGGAGCAGGTCGAGGTCCTCATTGGTCAGATGGTCAACCTGCTGCGCGACGGCAAGGCAGTGAAGATGTCGAAGCGTGCAGGTACCGTGATCACACTCGATGACCTGGTGGACGCCATTGGTGTCGATGCTGCGCGTTACTCCCTGGTGCGCTCGAGCGTGGACTCTTCCCTAGATATTGACCTGAGCCTGTGGGCATCGCAGTCCAGCGACAACCCGGTGTACTACGTGCAATACGGCCATGCGCGCCTGTGCTCGATCAAGCGCAAGGCCGACGAGCTTGGCGTCTCGCGCGAGGGCGCTGACCTTTCCTTGCTTACCCATGAAAAGGAGGGCGACCTGATTCGCACTCTGGGTGAATTCCCCGAGGTCGTCGAGGCTGCGGCGACGCTGCGTGAGCCACACCGGATTGCTCGTTACGCGGAAGAACTGGCGGGTGTGTTCCACCGCTTCTATGATGCATGCCAGATCCTGCCCAAGGCAGGGGAGGAAGCTCAACCAATCCACTCTGCTCGCCTGGCTTTGGCAGCAGCAAGCCGTCAAGTCCTTGCGAACGCGCTGGGTCTTGTAGGCGTGACTGCTCCGGAAAGAATGTAAAGGACACCGATGACTGAATCTCTATCGAAACTGTCCAACGAAGGCTTCAACGAACTGCCTTCGCATGTGTGGCCGCGTAATGCGTGCCGCCAGGAAGACGGCGTCGTTACTATCGCCGGCGTGCCGCTGCCAGAAATCGCCGAGGAGTACGGCACACCTGTATTCGTCGTCGACGAGGACGACTTCCGTTCCCGCTGCCGCGACATGGCCGAAGCCTTTGGTGGGCCATCCAACGTGCACTACGCATCGAAGGCGTTTTTAACCCGTCGCATTGCCCGCTGGGTGGACGAAGAAGGCCTCTCGCTCGACGTCGCCAGCGAGAACGAGCTGCGTCTCGCGCTCGCCGCTAACTTCCCGGCAGCGCGGATCACCGCGCACGGAAACAACAAGACTGCGTCCTTTTTGCGGCTGTGTGTCACTGCCGGAGTGGGCCACGTTGTCATCGATTCCGCCCAGGAGCTTGAACTGCTGGACATGATCGCGCGCAGCGAGAACGCCACCCAGGAAGTCTGGATCCGCGTTAAGCCGGGTGTCGAGGCGCACACCCACGAGTTCATTGCCACCAGCCACGAGGACCAGAAGTTCGGCTTCTCCCTGGCCTCCGGCTCTGCATGGGCAGCAGCAGTAGCCGCCCAAAATGCGGAAAACCTTGAGCTCTCCGGCCTGCATTGCCACGTCGGCTCGCAGGTTTTCGACGCCGACGGTTTCAAGCTCGCCGCCGAGCGCGTGCTCGAGCTCTACTCGCGCATCCATGCGGAACTGGGCATTAGCCTGCCGTACCTAGACTTGGGCGGCGGCTATGGCATCGCGTATACCGAAGACGAGCAGCCCCTCGACGTGAACGCAGTGGCGCAGGACTTGCTCACCTCCGTGGGCAAGATGGCCGCCGAACTCGGCATCGAGGCGCCCACCGTCGTGGTCGAACCCGGTCGCGCAATCGCCGGCCCATCCACCGTGACGGTCTATGAGGTAGGCACCATCAAAGACGTGCATGTCGACGACGAGACCACCCGCCGCTACATCTCCGTCGATGGCGGCATGAGCGATAACATCCGCCCAGCTCTCTACGGCTCGGAATACGACGCCCGAGTAGTCAGTCGCTTTACCGACGAGGAGCCGATCACCTCTCGCGTTGTGGGTTCACACTGCGAGTCCGGTGACATTATTATCAACAACGCGCAGTACCCATCGGACGTGGCCACCGGCGACTTTATGGGTGTCGCCGCAACAGGCGCATACTGCTACGCCATGAGCTCCAACTACAACCTGTTCGGTCGCCCCGCCGTGGTCAGCGTGCGTTCGGGTCAGGTGACGCCGATGTTGAAGCGCGAAACTATCGACGATTTTCTCGCGCGGGAGTCTTTTGAGGCTTAAGTGCCGGAAGTTTCCTAACTGAATATAATTTCACACCGCACTGAACACCTCGATACTGCACTCGGTACACTGTGACAAGTGTGCCTTGCGCCCACCTTTATGCTCGAGACAACTACAGGAGAATCATGACTGCGACTACAGCCCCATCCAGCAACGGTAAGGTGTTCGACAAATCTGTCGGAGTGGCCGTGCTCGGCATGGGTACCGTCGGTACTGAGGTCCTGCGCCTTATCGCCGAGAACCCGAACGCCTACGCCAACCGAATCGGAGGCCGAATTGAGCTCAAGGGTGTTGCAGTCTCGGACTTGTCCAAGCCACGCCCGGGAGTAGACCCAGCACTGCTCACCGATGATGCTGAGGCCCTGATCAACCGCGATGACGTCGACATTGTTGTCGAGGTCATCGGTGGCATCGAGTACCCGCGCAAGCTCATCCTGCAGGCACTTCAGGCAGGCAAATCCGTTGTCACCGCGAACAAGGCACTTGTAGCTGCTCACGCAAGCGAGCTCGGCGAGGCCGCAGACAAGGCTGGTGTTGACCTCTACTTCGAGGCTGCTGTGGCAGCGGCGATCCCAGTCGTCGGCATGCTGCGTCGCTCCCTTGCGGGTGATCAAATTCAGCGCATCTCCGGTATTGTCAACGGCACCACGAACTTCATCCTCGACGCGATGGCCACCACCGGTGCTACTTACGAGGATGCGCTGGCAGAGGCCACCCGTTTGGGCTACGCCGAGGCTGATCCGACCGCGGACGTCGAGGGCCACGATGCCGCATCCAAGGCAGCCATCTTGGCCTCCCTGGGCTTCCACACCCGCGTCACCTTCGATGACGTGCACTGCGAAGGCATCACGAATATCACCGCGGAAGACATCGCCGCTGCGAGCGAGGCCGGCTACACCATCAAGTTGCTTGCCATTTGCGAGAAGCTTGTCGACGAGAACGGCAACAAGTCGGTCAACGCGCGCGTTCACCCCACGCTGGTTCCTAACGAGCACCCACTGGCCACGGTGGATAAGTCCTACAACGCTATTTTCGTCGAAGCAGAGGCAGCTGGTCGTCTGATGTTTTATGGCAACGGCGCCGGTGGCGCTCCTACCGCTTCTGCCGTGCTCGGCGACGTTATCGGCGCTGCACGCAACAAGGTCCACGGTGGCCGTGCGCCAGGGGAGAACCCTTACGCAAATCACCCAATCGCTGATTTCGGTGAGGTCACCACCCGCTACCACATCGACATGAATGTGGTGGATCGCCTGGGTGTGCTTTCCTTGATCGCGGATCACTTTGCGAAGGCCGGTATCTCCCTGCGCACGGTGCGCCAGGAAGAAGCCGAGGACGAGACCGTCGCACGCCTGATCGTGGTCACCCACGAGGCCCTGGAGAAGGATCTGCGCGCGATTGTCACTGAGCTCGAGGGCACCGAAGATGTCCTGGAAGTTCGTTCCGTCATTCGCCTTGATGTTTAGTGATTTTTAAGGGGTAATCCGTGAGCAATGAACTAAAGGTTGGTCTAAAAGCCACCGTGACCATGCCTGGTTCCTCCGCGAACCTGGGCCCTGGCTTTGACACCTTGGGTCTGGCAGTAGGCATCTACGACACGGTCGAGGTAGAGGTGACTGAGTCCGGTCTTGTCGTAGAGATTCATGGTGAAGGCGAAGATGACCTCCCGCGAGATTCAAGCCACCTGGTCGTCAAAGCCATCCGGTCTGGATTAACTGCTGCGGGTGTAACCGTGCCTGGGCTGAAAGTGACTTGTACGAATAATATTCCTCAGTCCCGTGGCCTGGGCTCTTCGGCGGCTGCGGCGGCCTCCGGTGTGGTGGCGGCTAACGCTCTTGCCGGTAGCCCCTTGGATACCGATCAGATCGTGCAGTTGGCCTCGGCTTTTGAGGGCCACCCCGATAACGCCGCTGCCTCGATCTTGGGCAATGCCGTCGTGTCGTGGACCGATATCCCCGTCGACGGTAAGTCTCAACCGACGTACCGCGCCGTGGGCATCGACGTGCACAAGGACATCAAAGCAATTGCTTTAGTTCCTGATTTCCATGCCTCCACTGTCGCTGTGCGCCGTGTTCTGCCCGACCATGTGACGCACCTTGATGCGCGTTTCAATGTTTCCCGCGTCGCCGTGATGACGGTGGCGCTGCAGCACCACCCCGAGCTGCTGTGGGAAGGCACCCGAGATCGCCTGCACCAGCCGTACCGCGCGGATGTACTACCGGTGACAGCAGAGTGGGTCAACCGGCTGCGCAACCGTGGTTATGCGGCGTATCTGTCGGGCGCGGGTCCAACCGTGATGCTCCTGAGCACCGAAGAAGTTGATCCGCGGATCCTCGACCAGGCACGCGAAGACGGACTTCGCGTCCTGGAACTCGACGTGGCCGGCCCGATGCGCGTTGAGGTTACTGGCCTTTAAGCTGGTTAACCTCAACGGCGCATTGCTGCGCGTTCTTAAACGGCAGCAGCTTCACGTTGACGCGGTGAGAACCTGTTGAGGAACCCTGCGCGGTTTCCTGGAGGAAGCCGCTGTGCACGGCGCACACAAACGCCGACGGTTTCTTGCCCGGCTCGGAGACGAAGGGGCAGGCATTCAAAGAAAGCTCAGCGGAGTCTTTCTTCGTGTCTGATTCCACCGCCGGGTCGAAGCCCATGTCGCGCAACCGGTGGAAAAGCAGCGGCAAGGCATCGGAGACCGAATCCCACTCGTGATCGCTTGATCCCATCTTCTGTGCCCACTTTTTGCCAATCGCCTGGGCCTGTTCGAACGACTTCTCGGAGAGCTGTCGGCTGCTGTGACCAGCATCGTCGCTGGCCTGAGTGCCTTCGTCGAGAAGCGAAACAAGCACCTCGATGAGGTTGATGTATTCATCAGCGATGGTCTGATTGTCCGGGACGCGGACGTGGAACACCAACGAGGGGCGACCCCGGCCCTCCGCGGGGGCGGTGGTGACTTGGACTGCGCCCTTGAGCACGAGCTCGTCGAGGTGGCCGCGGGCGGTGTTGACGTGCATGCCCAGTTCCGCGGCAACATCGGAGGCGCGGGCGCCATTATCGAATTCCTGCAGCGTGCTTAAAACTTCAGCCTGCTTCGGGCTGAGGCGGAGCGACTCGGGGAAGAGCTCGGTCGCGGGGCGAGGAACACTCTGCTGCGTCATGGCAGGCAGCACCTTTCAACTAAGAAGTACTCTGGTTGACTTCAACACCCGTGTGAAGGCGCTGAGGGTGAACCGAAATATTCAATGCTTTTGTTACGCACTCTACGGTGACCCCGGCCTCTAGCCCAAGTTCGAGCGCTGATTCTCGTGTCACAGGGACCGAAATTTTCTGCGGATCTCGACCATCTGAGTCGCCGATACTCACGAACACAGTCACTGCTGGCTGCGCTGGAGTTGTGTCCATACTTTCGATGACACCCCGCCAGACGTTACGCGCTGACTCTTGTGGGGCACGAGTGCCCGAAGCTAACTCCGAGGGCAGTCGAAGAGTGGTGGCTGATGGTGGGAAGGTGGCTACGATGGGCTTTCCCTGACCAAGGGCATCGGGTGAGACGCTTCGATCGATTAACTTGCCACGCATGGAGATACCAGACGCATTAAAGCTAACAATGCCATCATTTACAGAAACGATAATACCCATAAGGCGGTTTAAACCAGAAATTCCGGCCACAAAACTTGTTGCAGGAACCTCCAATTGACGTTTCGTGTCGCCAGCGCTGACCACTTGTCCGCGCTCCATCACAATGAGATGCTCGGACAGTCCGGCGATGTCGAGTGGATTGTGCGTGATCAAAATGGTGGTGCGGTCGGGAGCGATCGCGCGTAGCACGTGGCGCCAGGCTCGGGCCGAAGCAACGTCGACCGCGGCGAGGGGCTCGTCGAGAATAAGTACCGCAGGACGCGCAGACAGCGCCCGCACCAACGCGACCTGGGCTGCCTGCCCGCCCGACAGCGCAGCCACGGGAGTATCGGCGAGCTCTGCCAACCCTGCCGCGCCAAGCAACGCGCGTGCCTCGTTCTCGTTTTGCGTCACCATGGCAATGGCACCGACCACGGTGGTGGTCCGGGGCAGACCGGGCCGCTGGGTCAGCAACACGACGCCGCGCTTGTGCGCAGGCAGTGGCCTCTGATCATGCTTATCGACGACCCGACCGCCGATCGTGACTTCTGCACCCGTGAGGCGTCCGGCGATCTGGCCGACCAGTGTTGTCTTTCCTGAGCCGTTGGGTCCAATGATGGCGGTGATGCGGTCGGCGGGGATGTCTGTGCCATTGATGGTGACACCGACTCCGGTTGTAGCGGGGCGCGTGAGTTCTCTGAGTTTTGCGGTGTCGATTTCTCCGATCTCGCGGGCTTCGGGGGAGTGCTGCTTCCGAAACAGTGGGGGCAAGGACGCAATAATCAGCGAGAGCACTGCTAGGACGATCAAAATGGCAGAGAGTGCGTAGGCAGCGGCCTGATCAGTCTCGCGCTCGAGATAGATCCCCAGCGACATGGTGCGTGTCACCCCAGGCATGGAGCCTGCGAACGTGAGCGTGGTGCCGAATTCGCCCAGCGAGCGGGCAAAGGCTAAGCCAGCTGCGGTCGCGATGGAAGGCGCAATCGCAGGCAGGGTGATCCGCCAAGCGATCTGATTGGGAGTCAACCCAATACCCGCCGCAGAGGCGGGGATTTCCCGGTCAATTTGGCGTAGCGCCGAATCGAGAGTGACCACAACAAAGGGCAACGCGATAAAGACGTGTGCTGCGACGACACCGGGAAAAGCGAAAGCGAATTGGAGGTTGAGCGCGTCGAGAAGAGGCGAGAGCAGTCCGCGCCGGCCGATTAAGGCGGTCAACCCCAATCCGGCGACGACCGGAGGCATGGCCAAAGGCAACAAGATGAGCAGCCGCACGACTCTGGCCCCGCGGCGCAAATGCTGCACCCACATTGCCAGCGGCAGGCCAAGCGCCAGAGTTACCAGTGTGGAGAGCACGGCGGCGCTGAGAGTGATTCGCAGCAGCTCGAGCGTGTCGGGGCTGCGGAGAATCTCCCCGAGGCTAGCCCAGGGCACCCGGATCCCGAGTGCTAGGACAGGGCCGATGATCCAGACCAACGCGATCGCTCCCACGATCGCCACGAAGGTGGGAGCGGGTGCAGGGGCAAGACGGGGTGCGCGAGACATCAGTAGTTCTTAAGCGACAGGAGTGAATCCGTAATTAGCCCACACACCAGCCATCTCATCGCCCATAATCACGTCGAAGAGTTCTTGAGCCTGCTCAGGATTCTCAGAATTCGTGGTGACGGCAACCACAAGAGAGTTCGGGAAGTCTTCTGCCTGAGGGATCTCAATGACTTCTACCTCGGCGCCTGCAGCGGCCGCATCCGTGCGGTAAACCCACCCAGCATCGGCTTCACCGGAAGTCACCTTGCCGAGCGTGTCCGAGACGGAATGCTCCAGCGAAACGGGGTTGACCACGAGATTATTAGCCTCGATGAGACGCTCGGACACGGTGCCACACGGCACCTGCGGGTCGCACAGGACCAGGTTAACGTCGCCTTGCAGGTCTTCCACGGACTCTATGCCGGCAGGATTTCCTGCTGGAACGACCATCACCATCGAGTTGGTCGCCACCACCTCGGGGTCTGTGACGGACTCATTGTCCAGCGCCTTGTCCATGTTTTCCTGATCGGCGGTGATCAAGATATCGGCTGGTGCGCCGTCGGCTAGTTGTTGGACAAGTGTCGACGAGCCCGCGTTGACGAATTCGAGGTCCATCCCCGATTTCTGCACCAAATCGTCGTTAAGCACGCGCGTCGACGCGGCCCCCAACACCGTGAGCGTGGCGGATTCGTCGCTTGTCGACGAAGCCCCCGTGGACTCCTCGGAGCTGCAACCGGCAAGGACGAGGGCGCAGCTGGCAGCAATGGCAAGAACCGATGTGAAACGACGCAACATGGAAGATCCTCTTCTTCGGAAAATTCTGGACAAATTCCATCGTAGCGAATCGCGTTCGGCAAATCTTGAAGATAACCCCCTCTAATTCCGTATGAGCGGAATCAAAGGGGGCGTTGGGGCGAGTTCGCGAACTAGGCGCCGCGTGACGGTGTTTGGTTATTCCCGTCGAGCTGTTCCGTGTTGGAACGGATTGGCTCCCATGCGTCGTGGCGACGACGTGGCGTGGTGCGGGTATCGCGGGAGCGGTAGACCACGTACGGGCGACCAACGTAACCGATCGGTGCGGAGAACGCGTGCACCAGGCGGGTAAACGGCCAGATTGCAATCAAGGTGAAACCGGCGATGACGTGGACCTTGAACTCCCACGGCACATCCAGCATGAGCTCCGGCTGCGGGTTGAAGATGAGCAGCTGGCGCAACCACGGAGAGATAGTCTCGCGGTAGTCGTAGCCATGGCCGCCGCCGAAGAGCTGCAGCGAGACTGTGGCGAAGAAGCCCGAGACGATGGCCAGACCCAAGAAGAGGTACATCACCTTGTCCGAGCGCGACGTGGACAAGAACACGGAGCGGTTGACAATCCTGCGGTAGAGCAGGCCGGCGAGGCCGAGGACGACCATGATTCCGGCGATCGTGCCCGGGATCGTGGCAATCCAGTGATACGCGGTGTCACTGATGCCAATCGCGCGGGTCCAGGACTTCGGAATGGCCAAGCCCATCAGGTGGCCGATAACCACGAAGACCATGCCCCAGTGAAACAGCGGCGAGGAAAGGCGCAGCAGTTTTGATTCATAAATCTGCGAGGAGTGGGTTGTCCAACCGAACTGGTCGGTGCGCCAGCGCCAGAAAATACCAATGAAAAAGGCAGCGATGGCAAGCCACGGAAAAGCGACCCACAAGAATTCTTCAATGTTCATTGTTAATCCTTAAAGATGGTCAGGTTGAGCAGTAGGAAAAGGAAGCTGTTGGACATCGATTCCCACCAGCTCAGCCGGCGGGCCAGAGCGAATGAGCTCGACATATCGGTCGATGGTCTCTTCATCGATCTGCGGCAACGCCATGCACACCGCCGTAATCACATGCTGATATGGGGATTCGACATTGACCAGTGCTGAGCGCAGCACCTCGATTCCGTCGCGATGGCTCGAGACCATCTCGACGGCGTGACGGTGGCTCTCGTCATCAGTCATCGCCATCGCCTCGAGGAGCACACACAGGTGGTCCGGCAGCTCGTCGGAAATCTCCTCCAGGCCCAAGCCCTCGAGCTGTTGGCGAAACGCAAGGATTGCTGCCCCGCGCTGGCGGGTATCACCGACGGCATAATAAGACAGAAACAGCGAGCACCGGCGACGCTGGTCGAAGGTTTCCACATAGTGTTCTTCGATCCCGCGCAGCCCCATAAGTCGAGCGGCCTCCAAGAACGTGTGGAATTGCTCCGCGATCGGCCCCGGCAAGTCGTCCACTTGGGCCTCGACCGCGGCGATAATCTCCGCCGCGTTCTCGCCCGGGTAGCGCAGCAGCAGCGAGGCCATCATGGCGACGACCTTGCGTTGCTGTTCGCTTAAGCGCACCGGGCTGACAAGTTTCTCAGGCACGATGCCGGTATGAGTGCGGTTCATACTCATTCGTCCTTCTTCGGTGGGAACATCGAATCCGGGCGATCACCGCTCCAGGACAGCAGGCTCACCTTGCCGCCCTGACTGTTTTCAGCCTCGGTGTGGCACGCGGAAGGCGCGCCCTCGCCGAGATTCGGCAGGGTATCCATGCTCGACGGGTCGACGCCGCCAAATGGATCCAGGCTGGAAATGCCACGAGGAGACTCAGGGGAGGTCGTAGGAATCACGTAGCGATCGTCGTACTTCGCAATTGCGAGCAGGCGATACATTTCCTGGATCTTCTCACCGGTCATTCCGACGGCTTCAGCGATCTGTTCCTGCGGCTCGTCGCCAAGCGAAATGTCGCGCATGTACGAGCGCATCGCCGCTAGACGACGAAGGGACAGCTCCACTGGAGCGGTATCTCCGGCAGTAAAAAGACCTGCGAGGTACTCAAGCGGGATGCGCATATTCGAGATCGCGGACAGGAGAACCTTGTGATCCTCGCCGTCGTTACCCGTGCTGGTCACCGAATCAACGATGGGGGACAGCGGCGGGATGTACCAAACCATAGGCAGGGTGCGGTACTCCGGGTGCAGCGGAAGGGCGACGCCGTACTTGAAGATCAAGTCGTAGATGGGGGAGGCCTTGGCCGCATCCAGCCACGAGTGCGGGATGCCCGCATTCACAGCTTCGCGGAAGACCTCTGGGTCGTGTGGATCCAGGAAGATGCTCTTCTGAGCTTCCAACAGGTCCTTTTCGTCCGGAGTAGATGCTGCCTCGGCGACGCGGTCAGCGTCGTAGAGCAAAACACCCAGGTAGCGCAGGCGACCCACACAAGTCTCCGAGCACACCGTCGGCTGACCGACCTCGATGCGTGGGTAGCACAGCGTACATTTCTCAGCCTTGCCCGACTTGTGGTTGAAGTAGACCTTCTTATAAGGACAACCCGAGACACACATGCGCCAGCCGCGGCACTGGTCCTGGTCGACCAACACGATGCCGTCCTCGGAGCGCTTGTACATCGCGCCGGACGGACACGAGGACACACACGTCGGGTTGAGGCAGTGCTCGCAGATGCGAGGCAGGTAGAACATGAAGGACTCTTCGATCTCGTGAGCCACGTGCATGTTCATCTGCTCGAGGATCGGGTCCTGATCCACGGTAGCGGAGGTGCCACCGAGGTTATCGTCCCAGTTCGAGGACCATTCCACCTTGTTGATCGGCTTGCCGGTCAACTGCGACAG
Source organism: Corynebacterium lubricantis DSM 45231 (assembly GCF_000379425.1). Taxonomy (GTDB): domain Bacteria; phylum Actinomycetota; class Actinomycetes; order Mycobacteriales; family Mycobacteriaceae; genus Corynebacterium; species Corynebacterium lubricantis. Next base: position 113,636 of record NZ_KB902182.1, on the reverse strand, counting down.
GGGCTGCGCGGTCGGCTGGGTCTTTTGACCCTTCGGAGCGGCCAAAAGCGCGTCGTACTCGTAGGTCCACGGCTCGTAGTAGTCGTCGATAGTGGGCATCTTCGGGTTGTGGAAGAGCGTGAGCAGCTTCTTGATCCGGCCGCCGGAACGTGGCTTGAGCTTGCCGTTGGATGTGCGGACCCAACCGCCTTCCCACTTCTCCTGATCTTCCCAACCACGTGGGTACCCCAGACCAGGCCGGGTTTCGACGTTGTTGAACCAAATGTATTCAGTGCCTTGGCGGTTTGTCCACGCCTGCTTACAGGTCACGGAACAAGTGTGACAGCCGATGCACTTGTCCAGGTTCATGACCATGCCGATTTGAGCCATAACTCGCATTAGTATTGCACCTCCTGGGAGCGGCGACGGATGCGTGTGACCTCGTCGCGGTTGTTTCCGGTTGGGCCGATGTAGTTGAAGTAGTAGGACAGGTGGCCATACCCGCCAGCTACGTGCAGTGGCTTAATCGTGATACGCGTCAGAGAGTTGTGCGTACCGCCACGCCTTCCTGAGCGTTCGTTGAGCGGTGTACCCACGGTGCGTTCCTGCGCGTGGTTCATAATCGCAGTGCCCTCTGGGATGCGGTAGGAGACAATCGCGCGGGCAGAAACCACGCCGTTGCGGTTGTAGACCTCAATCCACTCGTTGTCGGCCACGCCGATCTTCTTGGCATCCTTGTCCGACATCCACACGACCTGGCCACCACGAGAGATGGACAACAGGTGCAGGTTGTCGAAGTATTGCGAGTGAATCGACCACTTGTTATGCGGGGTGAGGTAGCGCACAGTGATCTCAGGGTTGCCGTCCTCGCCCTCGACGATCTGACCAGGTGCGGTCTCGCCGTTGAGGCGGAGACGATCAACCGGAGGTTTGAACATGGGCAGCTGCTCGCCGTAGTCAATGAACCAGTCGTGGTCGAGGAAGTAGTGCATGCGCCCCGAGAGAGTGTTCCACGGTTTACCCATTTTCAGGTTCAACGAGAACGCGGTGTAGCGCTTGCCGTCGCGCTTGTCACCCGACCATTCCGGCGAGGTGATCACCTCCTGTGGACGTTCCTTAATCTCGTCCCAGTTGATGCGCACATCCTCGGTTCCCTCCCAGAACTCGCGGTTATTGGTGCCCATCAACTCTCCGAGGCGCTCAAAACCGTCCTTGGCTACCTCGCCGTTGGTCACGCCAGACAGGTGCATGATCGTCTGCGCGGCCTTGATATCCGTGCTGACGTGGGGCCTTTCTCCTGCGCTGTCCGTATGCCTCTTGCCCAGCATGGAGTACAACTCATCGACCTGTTTACCCACGTTGAATGGGGTGCCGTGGACGTTACTGCCAGCCTGGGCGGTCAGAGGGCCGAAGGTGATCCACTTTTCGTAGATCTTTGTGTAGTCACGCTCGACCGGAACCAGCTGTGCCATTGTTTGGCCAGGGACAAGGCCGACTTCCTTGACATCCGGGACGATACCGTTGGCCATCAGCGGGTTGATCTCGTCTGGCGAGTCATGATTGATCGGCTTGGTCACAATATCGGTCTGGGTGCCCAGCCACTTTTCGGACATGCGTGACAAGGCGTCGGCGAGGTCGCGGAAGACCTCAAAGTCGGTGCGTGCCTCCCATGGCGGGTTGATCGCCGCGTTGAAGGGGTGCATGAACGGGTGCATATCCGTCGACGAAATATCGTGCTTCTCGTACCAGGTTGCGGCAGGCAGCACGATGTCGGAGACCAGCGTCGTCGAGGTGTTACGGAAGTCGGTGGTCATCATCAGGTCCAACTTGCCGTGTGGCGCCTCATCCTGCCAGCGGATCGTCTTTGGACGCTCGCCTTCTTTGAGTTCTGGGGCCGAGGCATCCGAATCCACACCCAACATGTGACGCAGGAAGAATTCGGTGCCCTTGGCCGACGAACCCATGAGGTTGGTGCGCCAGTTCAGCAGGATGCGAGGCCAGTTTTCCTTCGCATCCGGATCCTCGGCGGCGAATTCCATGCGGCCGCTTTCCAGCTCGTCGACAATGTAATCCTTGACGTCCATATTCTTGGCAGCGGCCTCGTCGGCAAGCAAGAGCGGATTGCGGTTGAACTGCGGGAACGACGGCATCCAACCGCGTTTCATGGATTCGACGAGCGTTTCCGAGAGCAGCTTGTCGTCGGCGGCGCCGTACTTGGCCAAAGGCGAGGCCATGCGTGAGGCCTTGGAATTGTCGTAGCGCCACTGGGAGGTGGTCAGGTAGTAGAAGCCGGTGGTGATCATCTGGCGCGGCGGACGGTTCCAGTCGTTCGCAAAGGCGTACTGGCCCCAACCGTTCTGCGCGCGCAGCTTTTCCTGGCCCACGTAGTGCGCCCAGCCACCACCGTTGACACCCTGGGTGCCGCACATGGAGGTCAGCGCCAGGAAGGTGCGGTAGATGGAATCGGCGTTGACGTAGTGGTTAACACCAGCACCCATGATGATCTGCGAGCGGCCCTCAGAGTCAGCCGCGTTCTGGGCGAACTCGGTGGCGATGCGCTCCACCTGAGCGGTGGGAACGCCGGTGCGCTCCTCGGCCCATGCTGGTGTGCCCACCTCGGTGGCATCGTTGAAGTCTGCTGGCCACGAGCCTGGCAGGTTCAACTCTGGGCGATTGACACCGTAGTGTGCGAGCAAGATATCGAAGACGGTAGCGACCTTGCGACCATTGACCACGCGGTAGGGCACACCGCGGTGCACCACACCGGCGCCGATGGGGCCGTCGGAGTCGAGGTCTTCCTCGGAGGCATCCATGTCAAAGCGCGGCATGAGGATCTCCGCGGTACCCTCGACGCCAGCATCGGCCACGGACATGATCGGCGTGACACCCTCCTGGTTGAGGTTCCAGCGGCCCGGCTCGGTTTTGTAGTGGTCGGCAAGCGTGCCACCTGGGTCGACGATTCTGCCGTCGGCTTCCATGTTGAGCAGGCGGTAGTTCGCATTATCTTGACTTGGCAGGGTGGCCAGGGCCTCGTCGCTAAGCTTATCGGCGGTGAGGAACTTGCCGGCCGTGACGGTGCCGTCCTCGTTCTCGTCGAGGGTGACGAGGAACGGCGAGTCCGTGTACTTCTTCATGTACTCGAGGAAGTACGGGGTTTGCTGTCCCACGTGGAACTTCTTCAAGATGACATGGCCCATCGCGAACGCCAGGGCACCGTCAGCGCCGGTGGAGATGCGTACCCATTCGTCGGCGAACTTCGCGGCGTCGTTGTAGTCCGGGGAGACCGAGACGATCTTGGTGCCCTTGTAGCGGACCTCTGCCATGAAGTGGGAGTCCGGGGTACGGGTGACCGGGATGTTGGAGCCCCACATCATGAGATACGAGGAGTTGTACCAGTCGCCGGATTCCGGCACGTCGGTCTGATCTCCGAAAGTCTGCGGGGAGGCTGGTGGGAGATCGGCGTACCAGTCGTAGAAGGAGAGCTGCATGCCGCCGATCAAGCCGAGGAAGCGCGTGCCCGATGCATACGAGACCTGCGACATTGCCGGAATCACGGTAAAGCCGGCGATGCGGTCGGGGCCCCACTGGCGAATGGTGTACACGTGCGCGGCCGCGGCCATCTCGATTGCTTCGTTGTAATCGATGCGCACCAGGCCGCCCTTGCCGCGCTGTGAGACATACGCATGACGCTTATCGGGGTCTTCCTGGATTTCGCGCCAGGCCAGGACGGCATCACCGTCGTTGTTCTTCTTGGCTGCACGGAACATATCGACGAGCACACCGCGCGCATAGGGGTAGCGGATGCGGGTCGGCGAGTAGGTGTACCAGGAGAAGGACGCACCACGTGGGCATCCACGTGGTTCGTATTCCGGCATGTCGGGGCCGGTGGTGGGGTAGTCCACGGCCTGGGATTCCCAAGTGATCACGCCGTCTTTGACGTAGACCTTCCACGAACACGACCCGGTGCAGTTCACGCCGTGCGTGGAGCGCACCATCTTGTCGTAGGACCAGCGGTTGCGGTAGAACACGTCCGCTTGGCGTCCACCCTTGAGGAAGATCTGCTGACCCGACTCTGTGGTGTCACCCTTGCGGACGTAGCCGCCGAGGTTGAAAAGCAGGTTGTCCGCAGATGACGCTTGATGTGATGTGGTCATTGAGAGTTCCCTTCTATTGTTAGTACTTGAAAATTCGCTTGAAGTGTGGAATGTATCCGCAGGTTAACCCGGGAATGGAGCGTTCGGGCGGGCGTAGTACACCCAGGCGAGTACGGCGGCGATGATGAAGAACACCACGCAGCCCCAGAAGAACGTGGCCGGTGCCATCAGCGAGAGCAGGATGCCGACGATGAAGGGGCCGAAGGCACCTACGGCACCGGTCCAGCCGATCACGCCACCGGATTGGCGCTTGTTAAAAATCATGGGCATCTGCTTAAACGAACCGGCGTTAACCAACCCGGAGAAAAACGCCATGATGATCATCATGGAGAAGAACCAGATGAACTGATCAGGGGAGTCTGGGTTGAGGAAGAGCGCGGCGGCACCGGTGAATACTGCCATTCCAGCAAGGCCGATGAATGTCCAGATAGCGCCTCCGAACTTGTCGCACAGCGGGCCCCACAATGCGCGGGTGGAGGCACCCACGAGCGGGAAGAGGAAGGCCCAGGCTGCGCCGCGCGGGAGGTCGTCGATAGGCACGGTGTCGGCAAACTGGGAGGTAATGCCGAAGGTGTTGTTGATCAACAGCGCCAGCTGGGCCGTGAAACCAGCGAAGGCGCCGAAACCAGCCAGGTAGATGATGGTCATGATCCAGGTGTTCTTGTTGCCAAAGATGTCGATCTGCTGGCGGAAGTTCGCCTTAACAGGAACGTCCTTGAGCTGGCTCCACGCGATAATCGCCATGATGATGGTCCATGGGGCCAATACGATCGCTGGGTTATAGACGTAGAGGGGCTCACCCGTTTCATGGGCGCGGGTCGGGGCGACGAAGCCAATTCCCAGCAAGGTAAAGCCCATCAACCACGGGCTGACCAACTGGATAAATGACATGCCCAGGTTGGACAAACCTGCCTGCAGGCCCAGTGCGGTACCCGACTTCGACTTCGGGAAGAAGTAGCCGGTCGATGGCATGAACCCGGAGAACACGCCGCCACCAATACCTGCCAAGAAGGACAGCGTCAGCAGCATTCCAAAGGAAGTGGAGGTGTCTTGGACGGCGAAGAACCAGCCGAACATGGGGATCAGGAACAGCAACGCCGACATGGTGACCAGCTTGCGGGTACCCATGATCGGCGGTAGGAACATGAAAACTAAGCGGAAGAGGCCGGCGGAGAGACCTGGGACCGCGGTGATCCAGTAGAGCTGGCTGGTGGTCAGATCAAAACCGATCTGATTGAGCATCGGCGCGATTGCCGAGACCATGTACCAAGTACAGAAACCAATGAACAGTGTGATCGTTGAGATCCATAGGGTCTTCCAGGCGATCTTCGAATCCCAGTGATCAGGGTCTTCTGGGTCCCAACCGTGGAGCACCCGCTGTGAAGTATCGAGCTGCGTCATATCACTTTCCTCAATCGTGGAAACGCTAAAGCGTGCGGACTTTTCTGTGACGCAGTTCTAAGAACCATCTGAGAGGAACCGCGCCTCTTTGAATAGGTTATCGGTATATCCTCAGGTTATCTTGTTTATTACGAGAAAGTTCGAATTTATTAAAGGCATGAAACTGTGATGTAAATATGTCAACAAAACTTTTTCCGTACATACCATTTAAGATAGGTAGGAGTAATGGGAGTATTGTCAGATAAGACTTCCTCACGGGCTGCTGTGATTGTCGTCTCGGATCGAATTTGCGCCGGAGATCGCCAAGATAAGGCATCGCCAGTGGCAGTGGAGCTCCTCGAGCGCGCCGGTTTTCAAGTCGCACCGGTCGCAGTCATTAATGAGGGGTTCGACGATGTTTCCCGCGCACTTGCCGCTGCAGTGAGTGAGGGTAGCAACCTTGTGGTCACGTGCGGGGGGACCGGGGTGGGGGCGCGCAATCTCACGCCCGAGGCAACGCTGGGAGTGATAACAACCAGGCTTGAGGGCCTCGAAAATCAGATCCTTTTCGAAGGCTTGAAATCCTCGCAGCAGGCGGGCCTGTCCCGCGGGGTAGTGGGCCTGACTTCGCGGGAGAGCAATGGAGTGCTCATCGTGAATGCGCCGAGTTCGCCGGGCGGCGTCAGGGATGCGTTGACGGTCATCGCTTCTGTGTGGCCGAATATTCAGGAGCGACTAGGGCAATAGTCAATAGGTCTAGTAGATTTATTAAAACTCGCAATAAAAATATTTGCAAAAACCAATCGTACGGTTGGAAGAAATTGTACACTCGGTGCAAGAAGTTCCCGGCCACATGGTGAACGCTTCCTGCCTCACAGCTCCACCTCGCCGAGTCTGCGCAACTCATCGGCGGTGTCGTAATCTGTTTCGCGTCCATCGCCGGGAACTTCTGCCAACGTTTCTGCAGAATAAATCAATTTTTTCGCCGACTTATCGCGCGGCGACCCCAGCGAATTCAGCGCTTCTTGCAAAGAAGTTCGGCGCCACAGCGCACACAGTGGTTGCAGCATCCCGTCACTAACCACGGCAGCAACATCGCTTGACGACGATTCCAGCGCCTCGTACAGCGACTGCACAAGCCCCGCGGATGCCGGTGCATCCACGGCAAGTACTGCGATGAACTCGTTGGACAAACGCGCGGCCCCCGCCGCGATCCCGGCGACGGGTCCACCAAACGGAGGATCCTCGCTGACAGTAGGGATTCCGAGATCCTGCGAGGAGACCACAACATAGTCCATCTCCTCAGGCAGGCTTGTCAGGAGGACATCAACGAGGCGGACACCGTTGAGACGCACCTGAGCCTTGTCAGCTCCCATGCGCGTGGAGCGCCCACCCGCCAACACGACTACCCCGATATCAGCCGTGGTCACTCGGGGAGCTTCCGAGACCAATCGCCGGAGCGACCACCCGATTTCGCCACGATACCCATCCGACGAATCAACGCTGAGCGATCCACGCCTTTGACCATATCGATTACTGCGAGAGCCGCCACGGAGACGGCTGTGAGCGCTTCCATTTCCACACCCGTGCGGTCCGCCGTGCGGACAGTGGCTTCGATGAACACGTGATCGTCGCGAAGCTCTAGCTCAACACTGGCGCCGTGGACGCCGATGGTGTGTGCCAGCGGTAATAAATCGGGGACCTTCTTCGCCGCCGAGATGCCCGCGATGCGTGCCACCGCCAACACATCGCCCTTGGGAACAGTGCCGTCGCGCAGGGCCTGCATCACCTCAGCGGAGCAGGCGACTTCCCCTTGAGCCGTGGCCGCGCGCACTGTTGGCGTTTTCTCCGTGACGTCAACCATGTAGGCCTGACCGGAATCGTTCAGGTGCGTGAATTTCATGGGGACTCCTTTAAGTTTGGGTGAGAAGTACGGTGACGTGGTCGTGCTGAGTGGGCGCACTATCGGTGTGTTCATTCTCCACGATGGCCAGTCCGTCGGTGGCAGATAGCGAGCCCACTAGGTGCGAACCGGCGCCGGATGTGGAAAAGGCAGTGGCGATGATCTCGTCACCGGAAAAGTCCAGGCGCACCGGAACGACCAGCGTGACGGCCTTCTTCGGCTTTGGGAAGTCAGCGCCTATGCGTGCGGTGACCCGCGGGCGGTCAAATATCGACGAGGCTGTCGGCAGACCCGCCGTGGCGCGGAGCAAGGGCGCGATATAGAGATGGAAAGAATTGAAGGCAGCGACAGGATTGCCGGGCAGGCACACCAGGGCCGCATCGTTCCACGTGCCCATACCTTGCGGTTCTCCTGGGCGTTGGGCCACGGGGCCGAACCACATCGTCTCGGATGCACCTGTGACCGCTCGGACGACATCAAACGCCCCGACGGACACCCCGCCGGAGGTGATCACGATATCGGCGACGTCGCTGGCGTGGTCTAAGACGCGGAGGAATTCTGCGTTGTCATCGCCGACGTGAAATTCGTGCACGTGAGCTGCGCCATTAGCGCGGGCAAGTGCAGCGAGCATCGGGCGATTCGAGTCGGGGATTTGGTACCGCCTCGCCTGTGCCGCCGATTCGGCCAACTCCTCGCCGGTAGAAATCACGGCAACGGTGGGAGGGGCGTAGACGTCCACCTCCTCGATGCCCAGGGAGATCAGCGCGGCGAGGGCGCCAGCATCGATCCGGGTCCCAGGCTTAACGACGATGTCACCCACCTCAACGTTCGAGCCCGCCAAGCGGATATTCGTCCTGGAGTAATCTGCGTGTGTGATTGTCACCGTGCTGGGCAACGGGACGGGGCCGCGGGCGATATTGGTGTTCTCGACGGGAATGACAATGAGGCCATCGATGTCGGGGACGGGCGCGCCTGTCATGATTCGTGCCGCGGAACCGGCTGGGAAGATCTCGGGTACGGCGCCGGCAGGAATGTCTACGTGCACGGGTAATTCCCACGGTCCGGTGCCGGGAAGATCAGAGGCTCGTACGACGAATCCGTCCATGGCGGAATTACTAAAAGGTGGCACGGCCCGGCGCGCGTTGGCCTCGGTGGCCAGCACAGACCCGAGCGCCTGGTCGACGGGAATCCCGCGGGTGACCTGTGGGGTAGCCATCCCCAGTACCTCACGAAGGTGCTGGTCAATCGGGCGTGCAGGATGAGCTGATAAACCGTGAGCCATAGTGGATTAGCTTATCCACCGATGGCGGACATGGGGCGATCAGGCTGCAAAAATCCCTCGTCGTCGATGCCGTGGCCGGGCTTCTTTAACCACATCGTTCCGGCCCACGCCTCGGCAAGATCGTCATCGGTAGCACCCGCACGCATGAGGTCGCGCAGCGAGGTTTCCGACTCTTGGGAAGAGAAGAGGCAGCTGCGTACAGCCCCGTCGGTGGTTAACCGGGTGCGGTCGCAATCGCCGCAAAAGGAATGCGTCACACTCGCGATGATCCCAATGGTCCCGCTTAAGTCTCCGTCGGTGGCCTCCCACACCGCGGCCGGTGCCGAGCCCCGAGGGGCTCGGGCTGGCTGCAAATCGAATTCACGGCGCAGATGGTCCAGGATCTGTTCTGCTGTGACCATATCTTCGCGCTTCCACTGCTCGCGCGGGCCAAGAGGCATTTGCTCGATGAAACGCAGCTGCGCTCCCTTCGACAAAGCGAAGCGTGCAAGATCAACCAAGGAATCCTCGTTGACACCTGGCATGGCAACGGCGTTGATTTTCACCGGGTTCAGTCCTGCTTCGAGGGCAGCATCGATTGCTGCGAACACGTCGTGGATACGATCGCGCCGGGTGAGTTCCTGGTAGAGCTTCGGGTCAATCGTATCGAGGGAAATGTTGACCCGATCCAGCCCAGAATCAGCCAAGTGTTGCGCTTTGCGGGCAAGCCCCAAACCGTTGGTGGTCAGCGCCGTGTCGGGAGCAACGCCTTCGTCGGTACGCATCTCTTTCGTGGCCGCGAGAATCTGATCAAGGTTTTTGCGCAGCAAAGGCTCTCCACCGGTGAAGCGCACCATCCGGATGCCGAGTTTTTCCACGCCGATGCGAATAAGCCGGATAGTTTCCTCGTCGCTCAAGGTGAGATCAGTGGGGATCCACTCGAGGCCCTCTGCAGGCATGCAATAAGTACAGCGCAGGTTGCAGCGATCCGTCAGGCTTACGCGCAGGTCATGCGCGACGCGACCAAATTTATCCACCAACGCACGGGACCCGTCAGCAGCAGGAGACGGAAGACCCTCGGGAGGCGTATAACTCGCGTCCGACACTGCATGCGTGGGAGTGAGAGTTAGCGGAATCCGGGTGAGTGAGCTTTTGGTCATGGTGACATCATCCTACGAGGTGGGCGTGAAAAAACCAAGGGTTAAACTCGGGGTTTTCCGGAAATAATGACAACAGGGGCAGCCTAATTCTGTGACGGAGGGGATGTAGGGGTCGAAGGGTGCGAGCGGTTTCCCGGACCCTTCAGCGCGATGACGTTAAAGTCACCGTCCTTGAGATGCTTGCGTAGGTCCTTCTTATCGAATTTGCCCACAGACGTCTTGTCAATCGAGCGCACAAACGTCCAATACTCCGGCAACATCCACGCGGGCAGCTCCTTGCGGAGGCGGTCGCGCAGCTCCTCGGCCATTTCCTCGCTGGGGCCGTGCTCTTCGTAGAGCACGGTGACAGCCAAGGGGCGCTCGCCCCATTTCTCGTCGGGGTAGCCGATCACGGCACATTCGACGACCTCGGGCGAGGCCATAATGAGGTTTTCTAATTGGACGGAATAGATCCACTCGCCGCCCGACCTAATGACGTCGCGGGCCCGGTCATACAAGGTGAGGAAGCCGTCGGCGGTCACCGAGCCAACATCGCCGGTGCGTAGCCAACCATCGGCAGTAAACAACTCTTCGCCGTCGTTGACCTCGACACCACGGAAGGACGCTGCAGTATCGCCATTGTCCTCGGCGGGCGAGTGGTAATAGCTAGACGTGACCATATTCCCGCGGACCTGAATCTCGCCTTGGTTTCGGTCGGTGGCGCGCACGACCTTGCCGTCATTGACCACGCGGTACTCAAAGGACGGCATAAAGCGACCCTGAGAAATTCGATATGCCCAGCGTGCTTCACCCGATGCGCCTGACGGTGGCCTGGCAATGGTTCCCACTGTGGAGGTTTCCGTCATACCCCAGGCGTGAATAATGTCCACGCCGTAGCGCTCCTCCCACATCTTCACCAAGGCTGGAGGGGCAGGGGAGCCGCCGACGTAGATCTCGGTGAGACTCATGCGCTCGGGAGGATTATTGGTGTAGTGGACCATGAGCTGGATCCAAATCGTGGGTACGCCGTGAGCGACGCGAGGATGCGTTGCAGCAATCAGCGCCGCCAACGTCGGCGCGGAGACATCCGAGTCAGGCAGAACCAAAGGCGTGCCGGACATAAACGCCGCGAAGGGAACGCCCCAGCTCAAGACGTGATAGATGGGGATGCAGCACAAAAAGGATTCCCCATGTGTAATGGCCAGCGAGTCAGTTGAACGCAGCGACATTGCCTCCAACCAGATCGAGCGGTGTGAATACACAACAGCCTTAGGCGCACCAGTCGTGCCCGTGGAGTAGCACATCGCGGCAGCGGTTTGCTCCGGCAACTCGGGCCAGTCATAGACAGTCGACTGCCCGTCGAGCAGACCCTCGTAGGAGTAGACAGCAATGTGCTCCGGGAACAGGTCCTGGAACTCGTCGATAGGCGAGGTGCCCGTAATCGCGATCGCGCGGACCTTCGGACAATCGACGACTACCGTCGCGGCCTTCTCCGCTAAGCGCGGGTCGATGACGATGACCTCAGCCTCGGAATGATTGAGGATGTAGGAAATCTGGTCGTTCATCAGCTGCTTATTCACGGGTGCGAACACAGCACCCTTAGAAGCGACCGCGAACATCACCTCGAGGTGTTCGGCACAGTTGTATAACAAGGTAGAGACGCGCTGATCGCCGTCGATGCCGAGCTTGTCGTGTAACGCGTGGGCGAATGCCCCGGCCCTGGCAGCAATATCGCGGAAGGTAGATTCCTCGGCTGCGTCCGTCCGCCAAGTAGTCACCTTGGTCGAGCTATGGACCGTGGAACCGTATTCCAAGATCCGGGCGATCGACATCGGGATGTCTTGCATAGTCGAGAGCATGCGCCCTACTTTAGCTGGGAATGGAACGTGGGGGTTTAAAAGCGGGGGTCGAAAACACACTATTGAAATCCATCGACTACACTTGCCTCCAAGATCGACGGGTACAGTCCTAAACAGGGCTGATTACTATCCGCGGATTATCTCCGGCCATTCGACGGCGGACCACGCGCGCCCCGCGAGAGGACCCGATCTTCTTTCTCTATCTTGCTTTTTACTCCCAAGGTGCGTGACGCCTGGGGAATAAAAAGAACTATGTCTGCCTTACAATATCTAGGTTGCTTTCCCGTGCAGCACTAGATGGGCAGCAATCATCCACACGAAAGCTTCCGGTGAGTGTGCTTGCACTTTAAATGTGGTTCAACACAAAGTGCGGAGACGTGTACGGTCAAGCGACGAAAGGACATCCGTGACGCAAACGGACAATGCAGTAGCCAACCAGGATTTGGCTACCATGAAACTTCCTGAACTGCGCAAAGTTGCCGCAGAAAAGGGCCTCAAAGGCGTTTCCGCCCTGCGTAAGGGCGAACTGATTGAGGCAATTAAGACTGGGTCCGTCCCAGCTAAGGCTTCCGCGACGAGCGGCCAGGCCAGCGCTCAGGCTCAGGCTGAATCTGCACCCGAGTCGGCACCTGAGGCCAAAACAGAAACCAGCAAGGCACCTGCCAAACGCGCCACTCGCCGGGTCACCCGTAGTGCGGGAACGCCTACTTCTTCGGCGAAGACCGAAGACAAGCCTGCGGAGAAGCCAGCTGAATCCGCGGATTCCGCAGATCAGTCCGCTGAGGCGACTGCCGAGGCAAAGCCAGCCGAGAGTTCTTCGGAGCAGGCTGGCAATAATGGTGAGGGCGATCAGCGCTACGAATCACGCTCGGCTGCGCGCCGGGCCCGTCGCTACCGCGCTCGTCAGGGCGGGAATAGCGACGAGCAGGATCACGATGGTCAGGTTCGCGCCGGTGGCGACGACGCTGCTACGGCTGCAGGGGCAACCGATGCAGTAGAAACGAAGTCGGATTCTCAGACTGATGCCAATGATGATTCCGCAGGCGATTCCCGTCAGGAATCCTCTGGCCAGGACAATCGGAACAGGCGCAACTCCGACAATCGCGATAACCGCCAGGACAACCGGAATAATCGCGACAACCGGGACAACCGTGACAACGCGGACGACGACGAGTCCGACAACCGCGGGAACAACCAGGGCAACCGGAACAACCGCAATAACAACCGCGGACACAGCGACGACGATGAAGGCGGCAACCGTCGCGGTCGTCGTGGACGCCGTAACCGTCGTGGACGCGACCGCGACGGCCGGGATAACCGCCAAGACAACCGTGGCCACGGGGACAACCGCCAAGATGGCCGTGGTGGTCAGGGCAACCAGGGCAACCAGGATATTGAGCCTGAAGAGTTGCAGGAAGTAGCAGGCATCCTCGACGTCGTCGATAACAATGCTGCTTTTGTGCGCACCACCGGCTACCGCTCGAATCCTGCCGACGTGTTCGTGCAGAACAATATGATTCGCCAGTTCGGCATGCGCTCCGGCGACGCTGTTGTTGGCCAGGTACGCCAGAACAGCCAGAGCCAGTCTCATGGCAGCGGACGCAACCGCAGCAAGTACAACAAGCTGGTTCGCGTGGATTCCGTTAACGGAATGGATCCACAAGAGGCGAAGCAGCGCCCAGAGTTCCACAAGCTCACGCCGCTGTACCCGAACCAGCGCCTGCGCTTGGAAACCGAGCCCAACATCTTGACCACTCGTGTCATCGACCTGGTTATGCCAATTGGTAAGGGCCAGCGTGCGCTGATCGTCTCGCCTCCAAAGGCTGGTAAGACGACGATTCTGCAGAACATCGCGAACGCCATCGCAACGAATAACCCTGAGTGCTACCTCATGGTTGTGCTCGTCGATGAGCGACCTGAAGAGGTCACCGACATGCAGCGCAGCGTCAAGGGTGAAGTCATTGCTTCCACCTTCGACCGCCCACCTGCCGAGCACACCGCCGTGGCAGAACTTGCCATCGAGCGCGCAAAGCGCCTCGTGGAGATGGGCCAAGACGTCGTCGTCTTGCTCGACTCGATTACCCGTTTGGGTCGTGCGTACAACAACTCCTCGCCAGCTTCGGGCCGTATCCTCTCCGGTGGTGTGGACTCGAACGCGCTGTACCCACCGAAGCGCTTCCTGGGCGCTGCCCGCAACATCGAAGACGGTGGCTCGCTGACCATTATCGCTACCGCGATGGTCGAAACCGGTTCTGCCGGCGACACCGTCATCTTCGAGGAGTTCAAGGGCACGGGTAACGCCGAGCTCAAACTCGATCGCAAGATCGCAGAGCGTCGCGTCTTCCCAGCAGTGGATGTCAACCCATCGGGTACGCGTAAGGACGAGCTTTTGCTCGTTCCTGAAGAGGCACGCATCATGCACAAGCTGCGTCGCATCCTCTCCGCCCTGGATTCCCAGGCCGCGATCGATCTGCTGATCAAGCAGCTGAAGAAGACTAAGTCCAACGGTGAATTCCTCATGGGCGTGGCGAAGAGCGCCCCAATGGTCGCAGATACGGATACGGAGGAGTACCTCTGATGGCAAACGAAGTTTCACTTGTCGACGATTACGTCTCCGAATACGAGGGCATCCAAGCCCAAATGTCGGACCCGGAAATCACCGGTAACCAGGACTTGTTCCGCAAGATTTCCAAGCGTTACGCGGAGATCCAGCCGATTATCACGGCCAACAACAAGCTCGTCCAGGCCCGCGAGGACCACGAGGCAGCACTCGAGATGGCCAGCGAGGACAAGGAATTTGCTGACGAGGCCAAGCGCCTCGAGGCCGAGATCGTGCAGCTCGAAGAGGAACTGGCAGACCTGCTGGCACCTCGCGACGAGCACGATGCCGACGACGTGATCATGGAAATCAAAGCTGGTGCCGGTGGCGAGGAGGCCGCACTGTTCGCAGGCGACCTGGCCAAGATGTACCAGAAGTACACCGAGAAGCACGGCCTGACCTGGGACGTTCTTGACCTCTCCGAGTCTGATCTCGACGGTGTTAAGGACATGACCATTGCTATCAAGTCGAAGAATCCTTCGCGCGATGGCGCCTGGTCGAAGCTGAAGTTCGAGGGTGGCGTCCACCGCGTGCAGCGCGTGCCGGTCACCGAGTCGCAGGGTCGTATCCAGACCTCGGCGGCCGGCGTGCTGGTCTACCCAGAGCCCGACGAGATCGAAGCCGTGGACATCGACGAGAAGGATCTGCGCGTCGACGTCTACCGTTCCTCGGGCAAGGGCGGCCAGGGCGTGAACACCACCGACTCGGCAGTGCGCATCACGCACCTGCCTACCGGTGTGGTCGTGACCTGCCAGAACGAGCGTTCCCAGATTCAAAACCGCGCCCGCGCGATGCTCGTCCTCCAGGCTCGCCTGGACCAGATGCGCCGCGAGGAAGCGGAGGCCGAAGCTGCCCAGGGTCGCGCCTCCCAGGTGCGCACCATGGACCGTTCCGAGCGCATCCGCACCTACAATTGGCCGGAGAACCGCATCTCGGATCACCGCATCAATTACAAGGCCAACAACCTTGACTCGGTGCTCGGCGGCAACATGGACGATCTGATCACCGCCCTGCAGACCCACGAACGGCAGGAGCGCCTTGAAGCGGAATAAGATCCGCACGCTTCTCGACGACGCTACCGCACGCCTCACAAGCGCCGGAGTGGATTCCCCAGAGGTCGACGCGCGCATTCTCGCCGCCGAACTGCTGGGGATTCGTCCCATTCAGGTGGCCCTCGTCGAGGATCTCCCCGCGGATTTCGAGGGGAGATTCGAGGCGTGGGTAACTCGTCGCGAAGCGCGCGAACCGTTACAGCACATCGTTGGCACCGCGCCTTTCGGCCCGCTCGACCTCGAAGTGGGCCCCGGTGTGTTCATTCCGCGTCCCGAGACGGAAGTGCTCGCGGATTGGGCGGTCGGACGCATTGCGCTTCTCGACGAGCCCATCGTGGTCGATTTGGGCACCGGCACGGGGGCGCTCGCGCTCTACATTGCCTCCCAGCGCCCCGATGCGCGAGTGATTGCAGTGGAGAAATCAGCGGAAGCCCGTGAATTTGCCCGGCGTAACGCGGAATTAGCGGGCGGGAGCTCGTCGATAAGCATTGTCGCCGGCGACATGACAGACCCGGAGCTGCTCCGCGACCTCGACGGCACTGTCGACCTCGTTGTGTCTAATCCGCCGTACGTACCGGAAGCGGAGGATCTCCAAAAAGAGGTCTACGTTGACCCGCATCAGGCGGTGTTTTCTGGTGCCGACGGGATGGATGCGATTCGTGGTCTGGTGCCGGTGGCTGCTCGGCTCCTCAAGCCGGGCGGGGGATTGGGCATTGAGCACGACGACACGACTTCCATGGATGTTCTCGACGTTGTTGCTGCTCATGGGCAATTCAATGAGCCTGCAGTGCCGCAGGACTTCACTGGACGCGATCGATTTGTGATTGCGAGTAAGCTTGCACAAGACGAAGACGCTTGAGCACATTAGAAGGGAACCCACACGGTTATGGTGAGCAAGATTTATGACTGTCTTGATCCGAAGGGACGCGAGGAGGGAATCGCCGCCGCGGTTGAGGCTGCGCGCGCGGGCCGCACCGTAGTCCTTCCTACCGACACCGTTTACGGGATCGGGGCGGATGCCTTTAATAATGATGCCGTAGCCAGCCTTCTTGCTACCAAGCGTCGTGGCCCTGACATGCCGGTGCCCGTGCTGGTCGGCTCCTGGGACACAATTCAAGGCCTCGTCCTTGAATTTACCGATACCGCGAAGACCCTCGTCGAGGCGTTTTGGCCAGGTGGTCTCTCTATCGTGGTCCCCGAAGCCCCATCGCTGCCATGGAACCTGGGGGATACCCGCGGCACCGTGATGCTGCGCATGCCTTTGCAGCCGATTGCGATCCAATTGCTGCGCGAGGTAGGTCCGATGGCTGTCTCGAGTGCCAATATCTCCGGAAAGCAGCCACCGACGAGCGCGGTGGGAGCGAAACAACAATTCGGTTCGGCTGTATCGGTGTATCTCGACGGGGGAGAGGCCTCCATTGGCGAGCCCTCGACGATTGTGGATATCTCGGGTCGTAGCCCCGTGATCTTGCGTGAAGGCGCTATCACCGCCGAGCGCATTGGTGAAGTGTTAGGCCTCGATCCGGAGCAATTGCGGAGGAAATAAGTGACAGGCGCTGGCGTTCCGCTGCGCGAACTTGGAATCATCCTCCTCGTTGCCGCCGCAATAACCTATCTGGCCACAGGAGTTGTCCGTTCCATTTTGGTGCGCAGCGGCCGAGTCGCCGAGATCCGTCAACGTGACGTGCACACCCAACCCACCCCGAGTCTGGGCGGGGTGGCCATGTTCACCGGCTTCCTCGGCGCAGTCTTCCTCGCCGCACAATTGCCCGCGCTGACCAGAGGTTTTGCTCCCATCACGCCGGAAATGACAGCGGTGCTGTGGGGCGCTTTTGCGATCGTCGTCGTCGGCGTGATCGATGACCTCTACGAGCTCGGTGCCTTAACGAAGCTCATCGGGCAGCTCCTCGCTGCGGTGTTGATGAGTGTGTTGGGTTTGTCTGTCACAATGATCTACCTCCCGTTCGGGGATGGGACAACGCTCGTGCTTGACCAGACGCAGGGAGTAATTGCCTCGACGGTATTTACGGTCCTGCTGGTCAATGCGATCAACTTCGTAGACGGCATTGACGGTTTAGCCGCGGGACTGGGCGCCATCGCCGGCGGAGCAATCCTGATCTTCTCGCTCACCGTGCTCCACGATCAAGGTGGCGCCGTGTCGGCGTATCCGCCCGCCATTATCTGTGCCGGGTTAGTGGGCATGTGTATTGGTTTCTTGCCCCACAACTTCGAGCCTTCCCGCATCTTTATGGGCGACTCCGGCTCCATGCTGATCGGTTTACTGCTGGCCGCTGCGAGTATCTCTGCGTCAGGGAAAATCAACATGTCTCTCTACGGCACCGCAGATGTGGTCGCGTTGATGAGTCCTGTGATTGTTGTACTAGCGGCTATTGCGTTGCCGGTCCTCGACCTGGTTATGGCCGTCGTGCGGCGTTTGTCCAAGGGGAAGAGCCCCTTCTCGGCCGACCGGCAGCACATTCATCACCGACTCCTGGCACTCGGACATACCCACCGGCGCACCGTTTTGGTGCTCTATCTGTGGGTATCAGCCGTCGCATTTGGGGCAGTGAGCTTTTCGGTCTTTCCTTCCAGGATTGCCCTTCTTTTGAGCATTGTCTTGCTCGTGTTTGCCGCACTCGCCACCATCGTGCCCGCGGTGCAGGGCAAGATCGGGCGACCCAAGGACCCCGATGATGAACAGACACAACGCCGAAACGGGACGGCAAGCGCCTCGGCGTGAAACCCGACACTGTAAATAGATCGTCGCAAATAGGTCGTGGCAGGCAACCTCGGTAGTATCACCACTGTGACTAGCGCAGCATCAAATCCCGAAGAAACCGATCAAGTATCCACCCAGATCGAGGACGTTGATTTCGACGATCCCAAACGCCCGCTGATTCGTGCAGTGAAGCTCGGTGGAGGCGCACTGATCGTCCTCACCATCGTCTCCTTAATTATTTGGGGAGCGCTCCGGGACCTTCCCGGTATTTGGGGTGTACTGATTGGGGCTGCCATCGGGGGAGGGTTTGTCCTCTTCACAGCGCTGTCAGTGCTGTTGACCGCTAATACCTCGGCGTCAACGACTCTTGCGGTGGTTCTCGGTGGCTGGCTGGTCAAGATTGTGGTCTTGATTCTAATTCTGGCCTGGCTGCGAGGAATGGATTTCTATGACCAGGCTGCACTGGGAGTCACCACAATTGCGGCCCTCGTTGTAGTTTTGGCAACGGAAACGTGGGGTGTAATCACAACCCGCGTCACCTATGTGAGCTAGCTATAAGCCAAGCTATACGCCTTCCGGATGACCTCCGGGGGGCCTTTTTCGTGCGCTATGCACCTGGCATGTTCCCCCAACCGGGGGACGTGTGACAGACCTTACAAGCGTGCGAAAAGTGGGTATACCTGCAATATCCCCCGAAATTGGGGAGAGAACCATGAAAGAAGCCTCAAAATGGAATTCTCAACACCTCGATTTTCACTGTGACTGATAGGCTAGCCTGCGGGTTACTTGAGGTGGATGTATGCCACCGTAAGAACATCCCCTGTCACCGCGGACGCTGATGTGCGACGGAGTCCGCCGCGGGAGCAGACGATTTGAAGACGTCCATCGCACCGCATCGAACACCTATCGGTGCGGCCCGAGAACGGGAGAGAACGCTGAGCGTTACGAATTTGGCCATGCGGGGGGAGTTCCATGCCCCTGAGCTGGACCCAGAATTTTTCCCGGGGCAATACTACGGCCACATCATCGGGGAAGACTTCCTCGGTGGTGCGTTCGCATTGGATCGCATTATGCTTGTCCGCCTCTTTGTGGCGGCCATCCTTGTGATCCTTTTTGTTCTTGCTTTTAGGAATCCAAAGCTGATTCCTAAGGGTTTGCAGAACTTAGGTGAAATCGCAGTTGACTTCGTGAGGGTAAACATTGCCGAGGACATCCTGGGCAAGAAGGACGGAAAGCGGTTCCTTCCGGTTATCGCAACCCTGTTCTTCACCATCCTCTTCATGAACGTCGCCACGATCATTCCAGGTCTCAACATTTCCCCGAACGCGCGTATCGGTATGCCGATCGTGTTCGCCCTTGTTGGTTACATTGCAATGATTTACGCCGGCGCGCAGCGCTACGGCCTTGGCAAGTACATCAAGTCTTCGGTGGTTATTCCGAACCTACCGCCAGTCCTTCACATCCTGGTGGTTCCTATCGAGTTCTTCTCGACATTCATTTTGCGTCCGGTTACCCTGGCTCTTCGTCTTATGGCGAACTTCCTGGCCGGCCACATCATTTTGGTTCTTTTGTACTCGGCTACCAACTTCTTCTTCTGGCAGCTGAATGCATGGACCGGTTTGTCGGCACTGACACTCGTTGCAGCGGTTCTGTTCACCTTCTACGAACTCATTGTCATCTTCTTGCAGGCGTACATCTTCGCCCTGCTGGTTGCTGTCTACATTGAGCTTTCGTTGCACGCAGATTCGCATTAACAATTCGCGTTCGCGCGGCCAATTGAATACCCCATACAACTTCGTCACAACCGCCCGGGACAACAATCCCCCCGGGTATCTAGAAAGGGAACGACTTTCACATGAACGAGATCATCCTGGCACAGGCTGCAGAGTCTTCGATCACCGGCCTTGGCGCAATCGGCTACGGCATCGCTACCATCGGCCCAGGCCTGGGCATCGGCATCCTTGTCGGTAAGACCGTTGAAGGTATGGCACGTCAGCCTGAGATGGCTGGCCAGCTGCGCACCACCATGTTCCTGGGTATCGCCTTCGTTGAGGCACTTGCCCTGATCGGCCTGGTTGCAGGCTTCCTGTTCTAAAAAGAAATCCCCGCAGGACATTAACTTTTTAAGAAACAGGAGCAAGCTATGACGAACGTCATTTATTACCTTGCGGCGGAGGCCGAGACGTTGCCACTCGACGGTGGCAACTCCATCCTTCTGCCGAAGCTGTACGACATCGTCTGGTCTGCCGTCGTCTTCGTCATCATCTTCATTCTCTTCTGGAAGTACGTGCTCCCACGTTTCCAGAAGGTCATGGCGGAGCGTGAAGACCGGATTAAGGGTGGCATTGAGCGTGCTCAAGCTGCTCAGGCTGAGGCTAAAGCTGCCCTGGAAAAGAACAACTCACAGCTCGCCGAGGCTCGTGCCGAGGCTGCAGAGATCCGCGAAGCCGCTCGTGAAAAGGGCAAGCAGATCCAGGCTGAGATGCGCGCAGAAGGCGAAGCTGAACAGCGCCGCATCATCGACGCCGGTGAGAAGCAGCTTGCTGCGTCCCGTGATCAGGTTGTCGCAGAACTGCGTAACGAGATCGGTCAGAACTCCATCAACCTTGCAGAGCAGCTGCTGGGCTCCGAGCTTTCGGACTCCACTCGTCGCTCCGGCACGATTGATAGCTTCCTGTCCGAGCTCGACAACGTTTCACAGGCACGGAAGTAGGCAAGATGCGAGCAGCGAGTCGCGAAGCACTAGCACAGGTCGCAGACCTTATCGACGAGAAGATCCGTACTTCGGATAACGTCGTGGCGTATGCAGCACAGACCGGCACAGAAATTTTCGACACCGTCGATGCACTCGACGCGGACCGCTCTTTGCGTGTTGCCGTTGCCGAGTCCTCTTGGGAGTCTGCACAGCGTGTGGGCATTATGACTCAGGTATTCGGCGGAAAGGTTGCAGACAGCACCCTTGAGGTACTGCGAGCAGCCGCCGAACGCGCATGGTCCACTCCACGTGAAATGCGTACTGGACTGGTCCTGCTTGGTCGTCGTGCCCTATTGCGTGGCGCCGAATCCGAGGGCCAGCTCGGCCAGGTGGAAGAAGAACTCTTCCAGCTGTCCCGTCTGCTGGACCGCGAAGGCAAGCTATCGCAGCTGCTGTCCGATCGAACCGCAACCGCAGAGCGTAAGCGCGGGCTTCTTGCCAGCGTGCTCTACGGCAAGGTAACGAAATATACCGAAGCACTGGCTCTGCAGGTCATTGGCCGACCAGAGCACAACCCAGTTGACGACGTGAAGGCACTAGCAGTCGAGGCAGCAGCCTTGACTGGTCGCACTGCCGCTCATGTTGTGTCGGCTGAGGCGCTTAACGAAGGGCAGCGGTCGGCGTTAGCCGAGAAGCTGGAACGAATTTACGGTCAAGAGATGTCCGTTCACTCTGAGGTAGACCCCAGCCTCCTCGGTGGAATGGTTATCCGCGTAGGTGACGAGGTCATCGACGGCTCAACGCGTAGCAAGATCACGCGTTACCGCACGAACCTAGCCGCCACCTCCTATTAAAGACTGAAGTACATAAGAACATATGCTGGAACAATCTACCGAGAGCAGGAAGAACATGGCGGAGCTGACGATCTCCTCCGATGAGATCCGTAGCGCGATAGCGAACTACACCTCGAGCTACTCCGCGGAGGCCTCCCGTGAGGAGGTCGGCGTGGTAATTTCGGCAGCAGACGGTATTGCCCAGGTTTCCGGGCTACCTGGCTGCATGGCGAATGAGCTGCTTGAGTTCCCGAACGGCGTCATCGGCGTGGCACAGAACCTCGAGACCGACTCCATCGGTGTCGTTATTCTGGGTCAATTCGAGACCCTTTCCGAGGGCGATGAGGTTAAGCGGACCGGAGAAGTTTTGTCCGTACCGGTCGGGGATAATTTCCTCGGTCGCGTAATCAACCCACTGGGTCAGCCAATTGACGGCTTGGGCCCAATCGAATCTACCGAAGAGCGTGCACTTGAGCTGCAGGCTGCAGGCGTTCTTGACCGCCAGCCGGTCGAAGAGCCAATGCAGACCGGCATCAAGGCGATTGACGCGATGACCCCAATCGGCCGTGGCCAGCGTCAGCTGATCATTGGTGACCGTAAGACGGGTAAGACCGCAATCGGCATTGACACCATCTTGAACCAGAAGGCTTTCTGGGAGACCGGTGATCCAACCAAGCAGGTGCGATGCATCTACGTGGCAATCGGCCAAAAGGGCTCCACCATTGCTGGTGTGCGCAAGACCCTCGAGGACAACGGCGCACTGGAGTACACCACCATCGTGGCTGCTCCTGCATCCGACTCCGCGGGCTTCAAGTGGCTGGCACCATTCTCCGGTGCAGCGCTCGGTCAGCACTGGATGTACCAGGGCAAGCACGTCCTGGTCATCTACGATGATCTGACCAAGCAGGCTGAGGCCTACCGTGCGATTTCCCTGCTGCTGCGTCGCCCACCGGGCCGCGAAGCTTATCCAGGTGACGTCTTCTACTTGCACTCTCGCCTCCTTGAGCGTGCAGCTAAGCTTAACGACGAGCTCGGCGCTGGTTCTCTGACCGCTCTGCCTGTCATTGAGACCAAGGCAAACGACGTCGGCGCCTTCATTCCTACCAACGTGATTTCGATTACCGATGGTCAGGTCTTCCTGCAGTCCGATCTCTTCAACCAGGGTCAGCGCCCAGCTGTTGACGTGGGCATCTCCGTGTCCCGCGTTGGTGGTGCAGCTCAGACCAAGGGTATGAAGAAGGTTGCTGGTAACCTGCGTCTGGACCTCGCGGCATACCGCGACCTGCAGGCGTTCGCTACCTTCGCTTCCGATCTCGATGCCGCATCCAAGGCTCAGCTTGAGCGCGGTCAGCGCCTGACCGAGCTGCTGAAGCAGCCAGAGTCCTCGCCACAGGCAGTGGAGTTCCAAATCATCTCCATCTTCCTGGCTAACGAGGGTGGCTTCGACAACGTTCCCGTCGAAGACGTTCTCCGTTATGAGCGTGACTTCCAGGAAGGTCTGCGTTCTACCAGGCCTGAGGTCTACGACCAGATCGCTGGCGGCGCTGCACTCTCCGACGAGTCCAAGACCGCAGTCCTGGACTACAACGAGACCTTCGCTAAGGACTTCCAGACCTCGACTGGCGAGCGCGTCGTTCGCGAGCCAGAGCCAGAAGCACTTAACGCTGATGAGATTCAGAAGAACCAGCTCTCCGTCCAGCGCAAGTCGGTAAACAAGTAATTATTATTTGCTCACCGTCTACGAATAGGAAGGGAGGAGAGTAAACCATGGCAACACTTCGCGAATTACGTGACCGTATCCGGTCCGTCAACTCAACGAAGAAGATTACAAAGGCCCAGGAGCTGATCGCGACCTCGCGCATCACCAAGGCCCAGCAGCGCGTTTCGGCGGCACTGCCGTACGCAAACGAGCTGCAAGCCGTCATGGAGCGCATTGCTGCTGCTAGCTCCCTGGACCACCCCATGCTCCGCGAGCGTGAGGATGGAAAGGTCGCTGCGGTTCTCGTCGTGACCTCTGACCGCGGCATGGCCGGCGGTTACAACCACAACGTGCTCAAGAAGGCTGGCGAGCTCGAGAAGCTTCTCGAGAACAGCGGCTATGAGGTTGTGCGGTACATCACCGGTGGCAAGGGTGTGGGACACTACCAGTTCCGCAGCCAGGACATCGCAGGTGCTTGGACCGATTGGTCCCAGGATCCAACATGGGAGGGCACGCACGATGTGCGCCGTCACATGATCGACGGATTCCTTGCTAGCTCCAATGGTGAAGCCAAGTGGCGTGATGGCCTTTCGGGTGAAGAAGGCGTTCCAGTACGTGGTTTCGACCAGGTGCACGTCGTCTACACCAAGTTCATTTCGATGTTGAGCCAGGAGCCAGTTGTGCAGCAGTTGCTGCCAATTGAACCTGTGATTGAATCTATCGAATTGGAACAGGAATCGTTGCAGGAAATCTCTGGCGACGTGCACCCAGAAATGGATTTCGAGCCTGACTCCGAGACTTTGTTGTCAAATCTTTTGCCAACGTATGTCTCTCGTTCGCTCTACTCCATTTTCCTGGAAGCATCCGCAAGTGAGTCTGCATCTCGACGCACAGCCATGAAGGCGGCAACGGATAACGCTAACGAGCTGGTCAAGGGCCTGTCTCGTGAAGCTAACCAGGCCCGCCAGGCACAAATCACCCAGGAAATCACCGAGATTATCGGCGGCGCAGGCGCGTTGTCCGACGATGGAGAAAGTGACTAAAAAATGACAACCTCTCTCGCAGAGCAGAGCAACGAGCAGGCGGGTTCCACCGCCGGCCGCGTTGTTCGCGTGATCGGCGCGGTCGTCGACGTGGAGTTCCCACGCGACGAGATGCCTGATCTTTACAACGCGCTGCAGGTCGAGATTACTCTCGAGGCAGTCGCAAAGACCGTTACGCTCGAAGTCGCCCAGTTCCTGGGTGACAACCTCGTGCGTACTATCGCAATGGGCCCAACCGACGGCATGGTCCGTGGCGTGCAGGTCATCGACACCGGCAAGCCAATTTCGGTTCCAGTCGGCGACCAGGTCAAGGGCCACGTGTTCAACGCGCTCGGCGACTGCCTGGACGACCCGTCCGTTGGTGTCGATGGCGAGCGCTGGGGCATCCACCGCGAGCCTCCAGCCTTCAAGGACCTCGAGGGTAAGACCGAGATCCTTGAGACCGGCATTAAGGTCATCGACCTTCTGACCCCTTACGTTAAGGGCGGAAAGATTGGCCTCTTCGGCGGTGCTGGTGTGGGCAAGACGGTTCTCATCCAGGAGATGATTACCCGTATTGCACGCGAGTTCTCCGGTACCTCCGTTTTCGCCGGCGTCGGCGAGCGTACCCGTGAGGGCACCGACCTCTTCCTCGAAATGGAAGAGATGGGCGTTCTCCCAGATACCGCGCTTGTCTTCGGCCAGATGGATGAGCCACCTGGGGTCCGTATGCGCGTGGCTCTGTCCGGCCTGACCATGGCGGAGTACTTCCGCGATGTCCAGGACCAGGACGTGCTGTTGTTCATTGACAACATCTTCCGCTTCACCCAGGCTGGTTCCGAGGTTTCCACCCTTCTCGGCCGTATGCCTTCCGCTGTGGGTTACCAGCCAACCCTGGCTGACGAGATGGGTGTGCTCCAGGAGCGCATTACCTCGACCCGTGGCCGTTCGATCACGTCCCTGCAGGCCGTTTACGTTCCTGCGGATGACTACACCGACCCGGCTCCAGCGACCACCTTCGCCCACTTGGATGCAACCACCGAGCTTGACCGTGGTATTGCTTCCAAGGGTATTTACCCTGCAGTGAACCCACTGACCTCTACCTCTCGTATCCTCGAGCCAGGTATCGTCGGCGAGCGTCACTACGCGGTTGCTCAGCGTGTGATCAACATTCTGCAGAAGAACAAGGAACTGCAGGACATCATCGCGATTCTGGGTATGGACGAGCTCGGTGAAGAAGACA
This sequence comes from Corynebacterium lubricantis DSM 45231, assembly GCF_000379425.1. Lineage (GTDB taxonomy): Bacteria > Actinomycetota > Actinomycetes > Mycobacteriales > Mycobacteriaceae > Corynebacterium > Corynebacterium lubricantis. The sequence goes on along the minus strand of NZ_KB902182.1, from coordinate 88,099 downwards.
AGCTCGTTGTTATGCGTGCTCGTAAGCTCGAGCGTTTCCTGGGCCAGAACTTCTTCGTTGCGCAGAAGTTCACCGGCCTGCCAGGCTCCTACGTGCCACTGGAAGAGACGATCGATGCTTTCGACCGTATCTGCAACGGCGAGTTCGATCACTACCCAGAGCAGGCCTTCAACGGCCTCGGTGGTCTGGACGATGTCGAGAAGGCATACCAGAAGCTCAACGAGAAGAAGTAGGAGAGCACCATGGCTGACATCACCGTCCAATTGGTTTCTGTGGATCGCATGCTCTGGTCTGGTCAGGCCAGCATCGTTACCGCACAGACCACTGAGGGTGAGATCGGCGTGCTGCCTGGTCACGAGCCTCTCTTGGGCCAACTCGCCGAGAACGGCGTCGTGACCATCACTCCTGTGGATGGCGACAAGATTGTTGCCGCTGTCCAGGGTGGCTTCCTCTCCGTGACAGCTGACAAGGTGACGGTTTTGGCGGACTTCGCGATCTTCGCTAACGAAGTTGACGTAGCCGCTTCAGAGTCCGAGCTTTCCAGCGAGGACGATCTGACTAAGTCGCGTGCTGAGGCAGCTCTTGCCGCCGTGCGACGGAACCAGAACTAAATAGGGCAGTAAGCCTTCTTCCTTCTCGGGAATTGTAAAAAGTCCGGCGTTTTCGTTCACATCACTGTGATCGAGAACGCCGGTCTTTTTATTCGCTATTTACCACTTGATTTGCCGGTCGTTGTAAAATTGAGACAATTGCTTTTTCTTTTGCTCCCTTGCTTGGCTCATCAACCAGAAGGCGGATAGGTTTTCGAAGTTGCCAGGACTAGTATTGGGGCAGGCATTTGAGAGAATCGTGGGGAGTTTCCATGGAGTTATTAGGCTGGGTGTTTATTGCACTCGCAGTCATCTGCATGGCGTTGGGTGCCCTGCGCTTCTTCGCTCTTCGCTCGCGCGGATCAACGGTGTTGCTGCGGGTGCTTCCCGCCAGCGGTAACCATGGATGGCGCCACGGAAAAATCCAATACAGCGGAGACACCCTCAGCTATTACAAGCTGCGCTCACTTATTCCTCGGGCGGATATAATCCTGGACCGCACCTATCTCAGCGTCGAAGGCCATCGCGAGCTGGGTACCTCCGAGCGCGAGTTTATGCCCACGGCAGTGCGAATCCTGACCGTGAAGTCTGATTCGGCTACCTACGAGATCGCGGCCACCCGCCACATCATCATGGCGCTCATTTCGTGGATTGAATCTGCGCCGGATCCTCGCCAAGAAAAGACGGATTACAAGTCGTTGACCCAGCGGATTGGGCGTCAGCGCGAGCAAGGCTAATCTAGTAGGCATGCGTCTTGTCATTGCTCGTTGCTCTGTTGACTATGTAGGCCGCCTCGACGCCCATCTTCCGATGGCGGACAGGCTGATCATGGTAAAAGCTGACGGTTCCGTTTCCGTCCATGCTGATGATCGCGCCTACAAGCCCCTAAATTGGATGACACCTCCGTGTTCGCTGGTCGAGGAATCCATTGTGGATATCGACGGCGATGACACAGGCGAGCTCCTCTGGGTTGTAGAAAACCCGAAGGGCGAACAGCTCCGCATCACTATCGAGCAGCTTCACGACGAAAAATCTTTCCACCTGGGGGAAGACCCGGGTCTGGTGAAAGACGGCGTCGAAAGCCACCTCCAGGAGCTCTTAGCGGAGCACATTACAACCTTGGGAGAAGATTATTCTCTCGTGCGCCGCGAATACCCAACTCCGATCGGTCCGGTGGATCTCCTCGCTAAAACACCCGATGGCGTCTCCGTCGCCGTCGAGGTCAAGCGTCGCGGAGGAATTGACGGCGTCGAACAGCTGACGCGCTATCTTGAACTGCTCAACCGCGATGAATTGCTCAAGCCAGTCGTGGGGGTGTTTGCTGCGCAAGAGATTAAGCCACAAGCGCGAACCTTGGCCGAAGACCGTGGTATTCGTTGTGTTGTGCTGGACTACGACGAGTTGCGTGGCATTGAATCGAACGAGCTTAGGTTGTTCTAGATGCCAAGGCGGAATCGACGCTCGCAGGCAGGCAACTCCGGACGGGGCAGGCGCGCAAGCCCGCCACCTCCCCGGGAGTTACCCCGCGATGGTGCGACATATCTGGGCACCCAGGAAGTAGAAGGACCCGAGTGGACCCATGGGGAGATCTACCTCATGCGCCACATGGGGTCGCCGCGGGCGACGAAGTTCTACGTCTGTCCGGGGTGCAATCAGAACATACCACCGGGAGTCGCCCACATCGTCGCGTGGCCGCGCGACACGGGCGGACGTGGCGATGACCGCAGACATTGGCACCGGCACTGCTGGGATCGTCGATAAGCAAATCTAGTTAGACTAGAGGGCATGATTGTTGCTTTCTCAGTTGCACCGACTGTAACCAGCAACCCTTCCGCCGAAATGGCGGACGCGGTTGCGCGTGCAGTGGCGGTGGTTAATGAATCGGGTTTACCCCACGAGACAAACGCGATGTTTACCCTCGTGGAAGGTCAGTGGGACGAGGTCATGGACGTGATTAAGCGAGCCACCGAGGCGGTGACGTCGGTGTCCCCGCGGGTCTCCCTTGTGATCAAGGCGGATATTCGCGAAGGCTACACCGACCAGCTGCATCAGAAGATGGATTCGCTCAATAAAGCCTTAGACGCAAACTCGAACGAGGAGAACTAAATGACAAACCCTTATTCCGCCGGTGCCGTAGACCTCGGCCGCTTGCAAGCACAGACTGAGGCTCGCGAGAAGATGAATAGCTCGCAGGTCGAGGCTTTCTTTACCGTAACCGAGGAGAACCTCGAATCCCAGGTGCTGCAGCGCTCCACGCAGATCCCCGTGATTGTCCAGGTCGGATCCGCGCGTTCGGAGGACTCCGAAAGCCTCAAGGCGACCTTTCAGCAATTAGCTAAGAACAACAACAATGCGTTCGTCGTCGGCTACGTCGATGCTGATTCCACCCCGCAGATCGCTCAGGCCCTCGGCGTGCGCGGCATCCCTACCGTCTTGGCTATCGCCGCGGGTCGTCCTGTGACGTCTTTCGAAGGTGGTCAGCCGGCCGACGCGCTGACTCAGTGGGTGAACACTTTCGTGCAGCAGGTTGGGTCCCAGCTGGAGGGCTTGCCACAGCAGGGGGAGCCAGCCGAGGCAGAGGATCCGCGCCTCGATGCCGCGACGGCCGCGCTCAACGTCGGAGATTTCGACGCGGCAACAAAGCTTTACGACGAGATCCTCGCCGAGGATCCGGGCAACGCGGAGATTAAGCAGGCGAAGGCAACCGTTGCCGTGATTAAGCGGCTCGATCCGCAAAACCGCGAGACTGACGCGATTGAGGAAGCGGCCGCGCATCCCGACGACGTGGAGAAGCAACTTGATGCCGCGGACGCCGAGATTGTCGCGGGAGCCCCGGAAAAAGCATTCGACCGCCTGCTCACAATCATGGAGCAGACGGCCGGTGCTGACAAGGAAACCGCGAAGCAGCGCCTGCTGGAGCTGTTTAATCTCTTCGACGCTGCGGATCCCCGCGTGGCGCAAGCCAGGACGCGCCTGGCTAGCAGCCTGTTCTAGCTTTCAGCGCGGACACTAGCCGCGGTGAATGTAGTACTGCACACTCGCCGCAGGGACGGTCAATTCGACTGATTGGTCGTGGCCATCCCAGCTAGTTGGCTCGGTGTACACGGTGGTCTCCAGCGGAGTGCCCGAGCCTTCGTAGATCGCCGCATCGGTGTTAATGAGCAGCTCCCACGCACCGCGGCGAGGCAGGCCAAGACGGTAGTTCGTCGGCGTGCTACCCGAGAGGTTCACGACCACAAGGATCGGGGTGTTGTCGGTGCCCCAACGAACATAGGACAACATGTTGTTGGCCGAGTCATCGCCCTTGATCCACTGGAAGCCCATCGGAGTGTTGTCCTGCGAGTACAGGGCAGGCTGGGACTTGTATACCGCGTTGAGGTCGCGCACCGCGCGCTGAATACCGAGGTGGAATTCAGAACCCCAGCCTTCCAGGTCCGACCAACCGGTGGAATGAGCCTCATCCCACTCCGAGGTCTGACCGAACTCCTGGCCCATGAACATCAGCTGCTTGCCGGGGTGCGAGAACATGTAGCCGTAAAGTGTGCGCAGACCAGCGGCCTTGTTCCAATCGTCGCCAGGCATGCGACCCCACAGCGAACCCTTGCCGTGGACAACCTCGTCGTGGCTAAACGGCAGGACATACTTCTCAGAAAACGCGTACACCATGGAGAAGGTGATCTCGTTGTGGTGGTAGGAGCGGTGTACTGGATCCAGCTTGAAGTACTCCAAGGTGTCATTCATCCAGCCCATGTTCCACTTCAAGGAGAAGCCCAGACCATTGTCCTCGGTGTTGGCAGTCACGCCAGGCCATGCGGTTGACTCTTCGGCGATGGTGAGGACTCCCGGGTGCTCACGGTGCACCGTTGCGTTCATCTCCTGGAGGAACTGCACCGCGTCGAGGTTTTCGCGGCCACCGAATTGGTTCGGCAACCACTCACCGGATTCGCGGGAGTAATCCAGGTAGAGCATGGAGGCCACAGCATCGACGCGCAGGCCGTCGACGTGGAACTCCTCGAGCCAGTAGAGCGCATTGGCCACGAGGAAGTTGCGCACCTCGTTGCGGCCGAAGTTGAAGACGTAGGTGCCCCATTCCTTCTGCTCGCCACGGCGCCAGTCCGGGTGCTCATAGAGCGCAGTGCCGTCGAAGCGGGCAAGTGCCCAATCGTCCTTCGGGAAGTGAGCTGGAACCCAGTCGACGATGACGCCAATGCCTGACTGGTGCAGGCGATCAATCAGCAGACGCAGTTCGTCGGCGGAACCCCACCGTGCAGTAGGAGCGTAGTAGCCGGAGACCTGGTAACCCCAGGAACCTCCGAAGGGGTGCTCAGCCACAGGGAGGAACTCAACGTGCGTAAAGCCCTGCTCGGAGACGTACTCGACCAACTTGTCGGCCAGTTCACGGTAACCATCGCCCAAGCGCCAGGAGCCAAGGTGCACCTCGTAGACGCTCATTGGGCTGTTGACCTGGTCGATCTCAGGGCGAGCCTTCATCCACTCTGAATCTTCCCACTCGTAGGTGCCGGTATCGACAACCTTGGAGACGGTCTCAGGTGGCGCCAGGGTGCCCTTGGCCATCGGGTCGGCCTTGTCGCGGCGGTGGCCTTCAGCGGTCTGGATAGCGAACTTGTAGGTGGTACCAGCCCCGACATTCGGAATGAAGATTTCCCAAATGCCCGTCGAGCCAAGGACGCGCATTTGGTACTGGTTGGGATTCCACGCACAGAAATCACCGACAACCGAAACACCCCTAGCGCTTGGAGCCCACACTGCAAACGAGGTACCAGTGACGGTGCCCATCGCGGTTTCATACGTGTGAATGTTCGCGCCGAGGGCCTCCCACAGACGCTCGTGGCGACCTTCTGCGATCAGGTGCAAGTCGAAGGAAGAAAGCGTTGGCAAGAAGTGGTACGCATCTGCGACAATCTGTGGTTCCGCGTTGGGGTAGAACACGCGGAAGCGGTAATCCGGCGTGAGCTCGTCGTCTAGCCCAATGACCCAAATATCGTCTCCGGTGTCCAGCATCTCGCGGGAATCACCGTGAATGATCAATTCAACGCGTTCTGCACCCAACATGCGCGTACGGATGACGGAACCGCGAGACGTGGAGTGCCAACCATAGAAATCATGGGGAGCGTGGTGACTGCACTCGAGAAGGCGTGCGCGATCGCCGGACGGGATAAGCAGCACAGGGTCGATGCTGTTTTGGCCTTCAGTCATGATGTTCCTTTAATAATCTTGAGTGGTGTATCGGGACGGTAAAAACGGTTGTTTAACGGTGTTACTAATGACGGTACCGCAGCCGGGCCACCTCCCGGGCAGATACGCGTCGAAGTGATTCATGGGTAACTGAGTGGCTGGTGGTTACGGCCGGTAGTCGTGTTCGCCAATTTGGCGCCACGCCATCTGCTCACGCTTTTCAGGGGCAACGTCGGGCAAAACGAAGATGTGCGCCACATTGTTCAACGGTTCCAAGCGCACAAAGTTATGCTCGCCCCAAATGTAGTTCGCACCGCTGACCAGATCGTCGACGCGGAAGCTATCGCCCTGGCTCAGTCCCAGTTCGGCCAAGTTCAGATGCACTGTTCCTTCCTGGGCGCCGAAAGAATCCAGGTTAACTACGACGAGCACACAATTGCCGGTCAGCGAGTCCACCTTGGAGTAGGCGAGCAGGTTGTCGTTGTCGACCTCGTGGAACCGCAAGTTACGCAGCTGCTGCAGTGCGGGCTGGTCCCGGCGGATCTGGTTCAAGGTGGTGATGTAGGGCTCCAACGATTCACGACGAGCCAATGCCCCGGCGAAGTCGCGTGGACGCAATTGGTATTTCTCGGAATCGAGGTATTCCTCGCTGCCTTCCTTGACCGCCTCGTGCTCGTAGAGCTCGTAGCCGGAGTAGACACCCCACAGCGGGCTCATGGTTGCCGCGAGCGTCGCGCGGATAGCAAACATGGCACGGCCACCGTACTGCAGAGATTCGTGCAGGATATCCGGGGTGTTCACGAAGAGGTTCGGGCGGGAGACATCGGCGCGTTCGATGATCAGGTCGGCGAATTCCGTCAGCTCAGCCTTCGAGGTCTTCCAGGTGAAATAGGTATACGACTGGCTAAAGCCAATCTTGGACAGGCCGAACATGCGCGCGGGGCGGGTAAACGCCTCAGCCAAGAAGATGACTTCGGGATGAGTCTCTCGGACGCGAGTAATCAGCCACTCCCAGAAGTTCACTGGCTTGGTGTGGGGGTTGTCCACGCGGAAGGTCTTAATGCCCAAGTCCACCCAGTGCATGACCACCCGGTAGACCTCTTCGTAAATGCCCTTCGGATCATTGTCGAAGTTGATCGGGTAGATGTCCTGGTATTTCTTCGGTGGATTTTCCGCGTACGCGATCGTGCCATCCGAGAGCTCGGTGAAGAATTCGCGGTGGTTTTGCGCCCACGGGTGATCGGGCGCGGCCTGCAACGCAAAGTCCAGTGCAATCTCGAGACCGAGTTCTTCGGCGCGGGCAACAAGAGCGGAAAAATCTTCCTCGGTGCCCAAATCAGGGTGAAGCGCATCGTGTCCACCAGCTGAGGAACCAATCGCCCACGGGGAGCCCACGTCGCCTTCCACAGTGGTCAGCGTGTTGTTCTTGCCCTTGCGGTTGATCTCGCCAATCGGGTGAATGGGAGGGAAGTAGACGGTGTCGAAGCCCATCTTCGCCACGCGCTCGAGCGCGTCAGCGGTTGTCTTAAACGTACCGTGCACAGGGTTGCCTGCATCGTCCCATCCGCCGGTGGAGCGTGGGAAGAGTTCGTACCAGGAATTGACTAAGGCGCCGCGGCGCTCGACGAGGATTTCGCAGACCGGGCCTCGAGTGACTAGTTCACGCAGCGGGTAGTCTGCCAGGATGTCCAAGACCTCTTCGGTCAGGCCTGGCTCGATGCGCTCAGGCAGCGAGAGGTATTCGTCCTCCAGAGAGTGGGCGACATCCTTGAGCACCTGGTCATCCGGCTTCGGCGCCACCTTGGCCGCCTCGAGGAATAGGTCCGCGCCGTGGTGGAGGTCGTTGGCCATTTCTTGTTCATTCTGGCCGGCTGCAAGCTTCTTGGTCACGGCATTGCGCCATGTTGCCAAGGGGTCCGACCAAGCGTCGATGCGGAAGCGCCACGTGCCCTCGGTATCGGGCACGAAAACTGCATGCACATTGTCCGGGCGGAACTCTTCCTGCTGCATGTGAATGGAGAATGGTTCACCACCCGCTGGTGGGACAATTTCGACGGTGGCGGCTATCGCATCGTGTCCTTCTCGCCAGACCAGCGCGGAGATCGGAACAACCTCTCCGACCGCTGCCTTGGCAGGAAGGGTGCGCCCAGAAATTTGGGGCCTAACATCATCGATTCCGAGTCGTCCAGTCATAATTCCTCGCTCGCAGTCACGGTGTCGCCCGAGAGTTCCATCGCAGATCAAGCCCTCCGCGATATCGCTCAAGGTGTTGTAAACGGTTATGTCTAACACGGTCGATCTTAGTCAAAACGTGTCACTTTCACCGTGGAGCGAGAAAATAAGCCACAATAGGGCTGTGAACGATCCTGCATCTAATCCAACGCACGCAATTGAACCCACCGATCCCGACCTGATGATCGATTTCCGTGGCGTCGAAGTCCGGCGCGGTGGAAAGACTCTTATCGGTCCCGTCGATTGGCAGGTTGAACTTGACGAGAGATGGGTCATCATCGGCCCCAATGGCGCCGGCAAGACCACCCTTATTAAAATCGCGGGCGCCCAAGAGTTTCCTTCCGCGGGTACTGCATTCGTGCTCGGGGAGCAGCTCGGCAAGGTGGATTTGCGCGACCTTCGGGCATCCATCGGTATGACCTCGGCGGCCTTCGCGCACCGCATCCCCGACGAGGAGAAGGTCGGCGACTTAGTCATCTCGGCGGGCTATTCCATTTTGGGTCGCTGGCGCGAGGACTACGACGAGATGGATTACGAACAGGCCTCGGAGAAGCTCGAGCAGCTCGGCGCGATGCACCTCATCGACCACACCTGGGGCACCCTGTCCGAGGGAGAGCGCAAGCGCGTCCTGATTGCCCGCGCCATCATGACGGATCCGGAGCTGTTGATTCTCGACGAACCGGGTGCCGGCATGGACCTAGGCGGGCGCGAGGACCTCGTGACGTACCTCGGTGATCTGGCTTTAGATCCTGATTCCCCAGCGATCATCATGATCACGCACCACGTGGAGGAGATTCCCTATGGGTTTACTCATGCCATGCTTCTCGACGAGGGTAATGTGGTTGCCCAAGGACTGATCGACGATGTGATGACCAGTGCAAACTTGACCACCGCCTACCACCAACCAATTGAGTTGAATAAGGTAGATGGCAGGTACTTTGCGCGCCGGTCGCGCCGTGGGGGCTCCCACCGCGCATAGAAGGGCACTCGTTGCGCCGAACAAGGGTGCGCCGAAAAACATGCTGAGGAGGTGGGGAGATGCATCGATCTAAAGGCGCAGTGTCCGCCGACGAAGCCGATCGGATCGACCCCACCGAAACCACGGGATTCAATGGTGGCCGTCTGGCCGCGACCGTGTTGCTCATCCGTGACGGCGAGGATGGCCTCGAAGTCTGGGCACAAGAACGCGTCCGCACGATGCGTAACTTCCCCGGCATGACAGTCTTTCCCGGCGGTGGCGTCGACAGCAGGGATTTCCCTCCGCGCTCCTGGGATTCCGGCGAATTGTGGACGGGTCGTTCCGTGATCTCCTTCGCCCGCCGGCTGGGTCTGACCAAATACAAGGCCCATGCTCTCGTCTTCGCTGCCGTGCGCGAGGTGTTCGAAGAAACCGGTATTTTGCTGGTTAATGATGCGTCCGGCGAAATCTTGCCAGATGCTCGCCCCTATGCGGACGCGCGAACCAAATTGGAATCGCATCAGCTCGCCTTGACCGATGTGTTGCAGGACAACCACCTCAAGGTCAACGCCGATCTGTTGGAGCCGTGGGGGAGGTTTGCGGGAACCTCCGAATCAGGCAATCGCTTCGACACGTTTAGCTTCGTGGCCGCCGTTCCCAAGGGCCAAGCACCTGACGGCAACACCGGTGAGGCACACGACGCGAACTGGTTTTCCCCTTCCTTGCTCATGGAAGGCTGGCGCGTTGGGTTAGTGCGATTCGCGGTGGCCACGTGGGCGCAGATGCTCGATCTGTCGAAGTTCCACACGGTCGAAGAGGTAATGGCCGCGGCCAAAGAGCAAGACATGGCGCCGATCGTGGGCGACCCCACGCATATCCCGCGCTACCAGGACTTTTTCACACACATACCTACCGACAGGATTGGAAAACTGGGTGGCCTTCACTGACAGCGAGATCAGTTATTTAAGCGAGCATCGAGCGCTTATCGACGACACCACTGCCACACTTGCCCTCACGAAGAAATCTGCGCTGGCCGATCAGAAAGTCCTGCGCGATAAGTTTGGAGAGTATTCCCGCGCAGTGACCGAATTGGTCGTGGCCTCGCGGGCTGCGGGCGAGAAATTCCCGGCAACCTGGGTGACAGATTCCGATGCGGCGCAGCAGGCGACGCCGCGCATCGTCAGCGAGCTGCGCGCCCGCCGCCTCAGCGACAGTGGAGCGCGCCTGGTCCACGACGTGACCTGTTCGATCGGGACCGAGGCACCGGCAGTCTATGAACGCGGAATGCAGTGGCTCGGCAGCGACCTTGACCAGTCCAGGCTGCGGATGGCCAGACACAACCTAGGAGAGGAAGCTTGGCTGCTCCGCGCCGATGCCACCGTACCGGTGTCCACGGCAGATGTGATTGTGGCCGACCCGGCACGCCGCGCGGGCGGACGCCGGATCACCGACCCAGCCAAACTCATGCCGCCACTGCCGGATCTCGTGGATGCCTACAGTGGCCGCGAGCTGGCGGTGAAGTGTGCCCCGGGGATCGATTATTCCGAGTGGGAGGGCCTGGTCAGCATTTCCAGTGTCAGTGGCGCAGTCAAAGAGGCCTGCCTATATACGCCCGGGCTGGGGGCAGGGCTTCGTCGTGAAGCGATTGTCTGCGACACCGACGGTGTCGTCGAACAGGTCACCGACCTTGAGCCCGACGACGTCGATGCGCGCGAGCCTGGCCGCTACATCATCGAGCCGGACGGAGCGGTGATCCGTGCGGGGCTTGTGCGCGGCTGGGCGGCGCGCCACGGGTTGTGGATGCTCGATCCGCACATCGCATTCCTTTCCGGCGAGGTGATTCCGTCAGGCTCCAGCGGATTTCCATTCATTGAAACTGTGCCCCTGAAAAAGCTCAAGCAAGCCCTTGCCGCGCACGACACGGGAGCCATTGAGATCCTCGTGCGCGGGGTGGACGTTGACCCCGATCAGCTGCGGAAAAAGATGAAACTTAAAGGGAAACGGTCGATGGGAGTGATCATCGCGCGCATCGGATCCACGGCAACGGCGTTCTTGTGTGGGGCCCGCGAGCACGCAGGGGAGCGTTATAGCCAACTTTCGGATTAGGGTAACCTGAGTCCCAGAATTCTACGACAAAATCTGCCGAGAAAATTGCCAATTGGAAGGTGAGTGCTTTTATGGCCACCATCGTGGTGCTTGTGAAGAATGTGCCGGATACCTGGTCCACCAAGGTCCTGGAATCAGACAACACTCTTGACCGGACCAACGTCGATTCCATCATCGACGAGATTAACGAATACGCCGTCGAGACCGCGCTACAAATCAAGGAAGCCGACCCCGAGCGCTTCCAAGTTGTCGCGCTGTCCATGGGCCCGAGCGGTGCGGACGAGGCGCTGCGCAAGGCGCTCGCGATGGGCGCGGATGACGCCGTATTGCTTAGCGACGATGCCCTGGCCGGTTCCGACACCGTGGCCACCGCATGGGCTCTGACCAATGCGTTGAACACGATCGATGACGTTGCCCTCGTGGTCACCGGCAACCAGTCCTCCGATGGTTCCACCGGCGCACTCGCTGGTCTGCTTTCCGAGTACCGCCAGGTGCCGGCGCTCACGCAGGTCGGTGCTGTATCCGTTGCCGGTGACAAAGTCACCGCTACCCGCGAGGATGAGCGTGGCACCTGGGAGCTCGAAGCTTCCCTGCCCGCGATTGTCTCGGTCACGGAGAAGGCCGCTAAGCCGCGTTTCCCTAATTTTAAGGGACTGCAGGCGGCGAAGAAGCACGAGATCAAGCAGCTCGACATTGCCTCCATTGGCGTGGACGCCGGCCAGGTTGGCCTGAGCCACTCCGCCACCGTGGTCCAGGGCGCTACCGAGGTCCCCGCGCGTAGTGCCGGAGAGATCATCGATTCTGGCTCCGCTGAAGAGATTGCTGCCCAGGTTGCCGACAAGCTCGCTGCGAAGTCTCTGATTTAAAGATTTAGGAAGGGCAAAAGGAAAACTCAGAATTATGTCTCACGTATATGTTCTCGTCGAACACTCCGCAGGCCAGCTCAACCCAGTGACCTCCGAACTCATTACCGCTGCGCGTCCACTCGGTGTGGTCTCCGCTGTGGTCGTTGGCGCGCCGGGTCAGGCAGAAGCACTGGCGCCTGAGCTCGCCCAGGCTGGTGCTGCACAAATCATTGATGCGCACGCGAGCGATTATGACTCTCGCCTGGTGCTGCCAGAAGTAGACGCTTTGCATGCTCTCGGCGCAGCCAATCCAGCGCCGATCGTCATTGCCGCGACCGCAACCGGTAACGAGATTGCAGGTCGTTTGGCAGCTCGCCTCGCCTCTGGCGTTCTGCTCAACGTTGTTGGAATCGAAGCGGGCGGCACGGCCCGCCACGAAATCTTCGGCGGCTCGGTAGTCACCACCACCGCTGCTGGCGGAGCCTGCCCGATCTATACCGTGCGCCCGGGTTCCGTCAAGGCTGCGCCAGAGGCCGGCGCAGGACAGGTTGCGCCGATGCCAGTTGCTGCTGCGACGGCCAAGGACGTGACCGTCACCTCCTTTACCCCTGCAGTCCAGGGCGATCGCCCTGACCTAAACCAGGCCACCGTTGTGGTCGCCGGCGGTCGCGGTGTGGGCGAGGACGGCTTCTCCGAGTTTGTCGAACCTTTGGCCGACACCTTGGGCGGGGCAGTCGGTGCAACACGTGATGCTGTCGACGAGGGCTGGGCTCCTGGTTCCGCTCAGATCGGACAGACGGGTGCGACTGTCTCGCCTGATCTGTACTTCGCCTTGGGAATCTCCGGTGCGATCCAGCACCTATCCGGTATGCAGACTGCTGGCACCATCGTCGCGGTGAACCAAGACCAAGATGAACCGATCTTCCAGATCGCCGATATCGGCATCGTGGGCGACGTAGAAGAAATCGTGCCGGCCTTGATCGCGGAGCTGGGTAAGCGAAAGTGACACACTACTTCGATCACGCGGCGACAACTCCCATGCGCCAGTCGGCGATCGAAGCATGGGTGAAACACGCAGGTGCCTTAAACCCCGGAGGCCAATATGCCTCCGGGCGGCAGGCCAATTCTGTTTTGGCCGAATCCCGCGAGAAAATCGCCGAGCTCTTAGGCGCCGATCCCGTCGAAGTAATCTTTACGGGATCTGGCACAGAAGCCAATAACATCGCCGTGCGCGGCCTTTATCAAGCCTCTGAACTTGATCGAATAGTATCTACGCCGATCGAACACGCGGCAGTGCTAGAGACCGTGAAGTCGCTCGCAGCCGCAGGCGCCGACGTCGAACTGCTGCATGTCGAGGCAAGTGGGCACATTCGTGACCTCTCCGCGCTGGATTTACCGGCAGCGGTAGCGGCGTGCATGTGGGCGAATAATGAAACCGGCGCGATTCAACCGGTCGAAGAAGTTATTACCCGGGCATCGGCGCAGGGCACGCCAGTCCATATTGACGCAGTGCAAGTTGCCGGGCATCTCCCGATTAATTTTTCGTCGCTCGGAGCCACCACGATGGCCATGAGTGCGCACAAGTTCGGCGGGCCACGCGGGGCAGGAATCTTACTGGCCAAGCGTTCACCGGCACCGCAGCCCTTGACTCTCGGCGGGGGCCAGGAACGAGGCATTCGATCCGGCACGGTCGACGTTGCTACGGCTGCGGCTACGGCGGCTGCGCTCGAGGAGTCGATTCGTGAGATGGGCACGGAAAATGCGCGGATATCCGGGCTGCGCGACCGCCTCGTCGAGGGGTTCAAGGTCCAGGTTCCTGAATTGACTGTGACCACGACTGAGCCTGCCTTGCCGGGCCATGCCCACTTCATTTTCGCAGGTGCGCACGGTGATTCTCTGATTATGTTGCTCGATTCTCTTGGTGTAGAGGCGGCGACGGGGTCGGCGTGTAATTCCGGTGTGACGCGCATGAGCCATGTCCTCGAGGCGATGGGTGTTGACGAAAAGACAGGGATTGGGGCTTTACGCTTTACCTTGGGGCGAACGACCACCGAAGAGGACGTGGATTACGTCATTGAGAATATTTCAGAAGTAGTGCAAAGGGCGCGCCTAGCAGGAAACTTTTAATTTGTTTCCAATGTGACTAATGTGAATATTGAGGTTATTGTGGCGTATGCGTTTAATGTGATGTAGCCTTTTTTGCATGCGTTTAAGCCTGAATCTGCGTTCTTACACAGTAGCCATGCTCGTCGCGCTCTTCGCTGCGGTGGGTTTTCTTGCTATCCCACTGTCCTCCAAAGCTCAAGCTCAATCCGTTGTCGCCCCGTCCGGCATCGATGTAGCTAGCCATCAGCGCCCAGGGGGCGCACCGATCGATTGGAATAGCGTCGCAGCCAGCGGCCAGCGATTCGCCTATGTGAAGGCCAGCGAAGGTCATGGCTGGGCTAATGACTTCTACGGAGAAGATGTGGCCGCGGCAAACGCCGCAGGGCTTCTCACCGGTGCGTATCACTACGCCCGACCAGACTCTAACCCACACGCACAGGCGAACTACTTCGCCTCAATGGTCAACTCAGGTCCCGCGACCAATCTGCCTCCCGTCCTTGACCTGGAAGAAACAGACGGACTCAACGCTGTCGATCTACAAAATTGGACCCGCGCGTTCCTGCAGACTTTCGAGGCCCAGACCGGCCGGACACCTATGATCTATACCTACCGCTATTTCTGGGTAGACGAGATGGCAAACACGACTGAGTTCTCCAACTATCCGCTCTGGCTCGCAGCCTACCAAGATCAGGCACCAGCTCCCATGGGCGGTTGGGACACCGTGTCGTTCTGGCAGCGCTCCGAGACCGGGACCGTCTCCGGTGTCGACGCCAATGTTGATCTGAATCTCTTCAACGGTACCGAGGCGCAGCTGCAGGCCTTTGCTGCAGGAAACCTCAACTCTGCCGGTGGCGTCTTCGAAACAATGCAGGCTCCGAGCAGCGATATCATCGCAGACCTCGAACAGCAGAGCTCCACCTTGCTCGGCGACGTACTCGGCGCAGTGCAGTCCGGCGCAGCAGGCCCTGAGGCAGCCCAGGTGGCCAACGACTCTGGTCTGACAGCGTCGGATGCGGCCCAGATCGAGCAAGTATTGCTGCAGCGACAAGACACGGGCGAAATCCCATTGGATCAGCAGCAGATCGACCAAGCCTACGAGGTCGTCTCAGGGCTCTAATCCCAATGCCCACCTCACGGCATCCGTGTGCCGGGGTAATTCCCGGTGGGGCACAGTCCCCAGACAGACCACGGTGCCTAAGCGTGACGACGATTCCGGCACTTCCTTGTCCGTCGAGGAAATGATGGACACCACGCGCACTCCCTTCGGGATGTGCGCGTTTGCTGGTTCTGGGCGCATAATATCGACGAAAGACTCGCCCAAGACCGTGGCCTGAAACCAGCGCGTGAAGCGGTTTCCAGTCAGCGGTACACCCCTCCACGAGGCGCCCAGGCCGACGATCGTGTCGATCCGCCCGGTAAGGCGCGGGTCGTGGGCGGCACCGAGCGCGATAAGACCGCCGAGAGAGTGACCGACGAGGTCAATCGTCGTCACGCGTTGTGGAATGTCCGCTAGGAAATCTGCTACCTCTGTAACTGCCTCGTCGACGGGGACCGTGCCCCGGTGCCCGTAGGGAAGCTGGATGACGGGGCAGGGAAGATCCCGGGCGAGGATATCGAAGCTGCGAGGATGGCCCAACGTCCCATGCAGCGCGACGACGATTCGCGTGCTGCTCTGCACAAAGTGCGCGACAGCTGGATGTTGGATACGAGGAAGATATGAAACAATTCCCATAGCGCTCAAGAATAGAGCGAAATATTGAGCCAAGGTGTAAACCTAATCAAATGGAGTTGATACGCTCAATTTCGCTGGTGAATACACCGGCATTAATTGTCATCTATGCCATTGCGCTTCTGACAACACTGGTTGCTGCCTGGGGCTTCTTCCGTGCACCGTTGCGCCGGCGCACCACCATCGCACTTATCATTGCGCTGATTTTGGGCGCCATCGCGTGGTTTATTCTCGCGGTGTGGCCGAAGCCATTCCCCGAAACGATTCCCCCGGAGATCTATATTGCGGGTACCGCAGCTGCCTTCGTGCTGGTCAGCGCCTTTACCCAGCGTGGACGTCGCGTCTTGCTGGCCATTTTGGCCGTGATTGCCATGGGGAATGCCTATCTGGTGGCCAACCTGCAATATCAACAATTTCCCACGGTCGGCTCCTTTGATCCCACCCCTGTGACCGTGTCCATGAACCTCGACGAATTTAACGCCGCAACGCAGCCACCGCAGATTGATGGGCGCGAAGTCGGCGCATTGGTCACGGTTCCGCTGCCTCCTATGCGTGATGCGGTGGCCTATGTTCCTCCGGCGTATTGGCACAACTCGAACTTGCCGGTCCTAGTGCTCATGGCTGGCAATCCCGGCGAGCCGGGACAGTGGTTCACCGTGGGGCAGGGAAGCCAAACTGCCGACGATTTCCAGTCGCAACATGGCGGCGAATCCCCGGTGATTATCAGCGTGGATGCAACGGGCACCTTCAGCGGTAACCCCGCCTGCGTGGACGGGCCCGAATACCAAGTCCAGACCTATCTCAGTCAGACTGTGCCCGCTGCGATCAATCAGACGTTCAACGTCAACCCTGATCAGAGCAAGTGGACGATTGGCGGGCTCAGCTATGGCGGCACCTGCGCGCTGCAAGTAGTCACCAACCATCCGCAGGCCTACGGCATGTTCTTAGACTTCTCCGGACAAGCAGAACCCAGCATTGGCTCGCACAAGAAAACAGTGGATGCCTTCTTCGGCGGAGACGAGCAAGCCTTTGCCGACGTCAACCCGGCGAACCTGCTGCGCAAGGCAGTAGGAACCAACGAATATTCCCACCTGAAGGGGATTTTCATCGCAGGTGACCGAGACACGGAATCAATGAATGCCCTGGCCACAATGAACCAACTGGCCCAGGCGGCCGGAATGACCACCACTTACTCCACCGTCCCAGGTGGACACAGTTATTCCGTGTGGCGCCAAGCCCTACGGCAAAGCTTCGAGGAAGTAGCACAGTTCGGAGGGATCCAATGATAAAACTGCTGACAAAGGTGCGCCTCTCCATCCTCGCCGCGGTCCTCATGTGGGTGCTGTTCCCCCTGCGCGATAGCTTGGAATTGAGCGGGTCGGGGGACCCAGAAGGCTGGCACCTGTTTACCTCGGGTCTGACCACCGATCACTGGACCTCCCTGATCTTGGTTACGCTTGCGGTCTTGATTGTTGGCGGCGCGGCAGAGGTCACACTGGGATCGCGAAAATTCCTCATTGCGGCTTTTGCCTCGCAGATGATTGCAGTGCCGTTGGGCTTTCTCGTCGCCGAGATCATCGAGAACTTGGGCTTTAACGAATGGGGAGAGGACCTCCTTGCAGCGACCTACCTGTCGCCGCTGGGCTGGCTCTTTACTACAGCTGCCTTGGCTACCGCCTCGATGCCACTGCTGTGGAAGCGCCGCCTGCGCGTCTTGTTAGTCGCGCTGTCGGCGACGATGGTGCTCTACACCGGAACCTTGGTGTGGGTCGTCGTGGCCATCGGTGTTGTCTTCGGCATCCTCGTGGGAGAGGTGCTGGCAGGACACAGCTTCACCTTAAAGAAACCGACCATGTCCCTGCGTGAATCCCGTATTCTCGTCGCACTGGTGTTTACATCTGTGGCGATAGGCCCGCTGCTGTCCGCCATCAACCCGCAGTCCGATGGGCCTTTCTCACTCGTCACCCAGCTCCTCTGGCAGCCCACTGTCTCCGACCACATCGTGCACAACCTGTGCGCGGCCGACGCACAAAGCACGGCATGTTTTGATGCCACCACCATCAACCAACTCAGCGGGATCGGTCCGACCCTCAGCAACCTGGTTCCGTTTATTCTCCAGCTGGTCATTGCCTACGGGTTGGTGCGCGGGCGCAGGCTCTCGTGGGTCTTGGCGCTTCTGGCCCAAGCAGTCACCATCGCGGCGATTACCGCCCAGGTCCTGGTCACACCTTCGGACCTGCCGGCCGAGCTCTTCGGTGTTAACCTCTTCTTCCTGCTGCTGCCATGGCTTGTATGCGCTGCCGTGCTGCTGCGTACCTACCGGCACTTCTTTGTCCGAATCGACACGAAAGTCGCCTGGCGCAACGGGCTTCTCGTACTCACAGCATTTCTTGTCACCGCCCTGGCCTGGGTGCTCGGCGCCAGCGCGGTCGCTCACCACTTTGCCCCAGCGATCAGCATCGGAGGCGTACTCACCGAGCTCCCACGGCGCTATCTGCCACCGGTGTTTAACCTCTTCCTGCCCACTCAAGCGGTGCCGACCTCGGCGGTGTCGACGTTTATCTACGAGTGGGTCGGGCTCATCTTCTGGATTGTCGCCCTCGTTGCCCTCTACCGGATCACAGCGAGCGCGGCCGACCAATCGTCGTCACGCGATCGCGACAAGGCCTACGATTTGCTCCGCGCCGGTACCGGCGACCATCTCTCGTGGATGACGCTGTGGGGCGGCAACAAGTACTTCTTCAGCGGTAATAGCTATGTGGCCTACCGCTATAAGAATGGCATCGCGGTCACGGTTGGTGAGCCGATTGTTGGGGAGGGCGATAGCCGTGATGGGATTGCCGATGCCTTCGAGGCGAACATCGTCGGCCTGGGCGGGCGCGTCGCCTGGTATTCGGTCCGCGAGGAGTTTGAGCGCCCCGGCTTCCACCAGCTTCACGTCGCCGAGGAAGCCATCCTGGACACCACCAATGTCGAGTTCAAGGGGAAGAAATTCCAAAATATCCGCACCGCCCGCAACCACGCGGTGAAGGAAGGCGTGCGCGCCGAGTGGACTACCTGGAGTGAGCTGGAGTTCGACACCCGCGAACGCGTTTTCGCGCTGTCGGAGGCGTGGGTCTCCGAGAAGGCCCTGCCGGAGATGGGATTCACGCTCGGCGGGCTCGAAGAACTCAAAGATCCCGATACGGCGCTGCTGCTTGCCATTGACGACGACGGTGCCGTCCACGGCGTGACCAGTTGGCTGCCGGTGTACAAGGACGGGGTGATCGACGGCTACACCCTCGACTTCATGCGCCGCGACGGAAACGGCTGGCGTCCGGCCATCGAGTTCCTCATCGCCGAGGCTATGATTCACGCCAACGGCGAGGGTATTGAGTGGATCTCGCTTTCAGGCGCCCCGCTCATGCGTACCGACGAGCCCCAGGGCCTGCTGGATACCCTGCTGGATCGCGCCGGGGATTCCATCGAGCCGCTCTACGGTTTCCGCTCGCTGGCCTCGTCGAAAAATAAGTTCCACCCTGGCCACACCAGCTGGGTCCTGGCATACGATGACGAGCTCGCGCTTCCCGTCATCGGCCAGGCAGTGGTGGGTTGTTACTTGCCGACGATGCGCGCCTCCGACACCCTCGCGGTCGCACGCGCCTGGCTGCAATCGCGCAAGGACAATGAGAAGCAGACTGAGCCGAAGGCTGAGCCGAAGGCTGAAACGCAGGGCTAATCGTCGTGACGCGACTGGGCGCCCGAGGAAAACTCCCGCGCCCACTTTTCGTCCTTGAACTGTGCCGGCACCGCGCCCTGGAGCAGCCGCTTCGTCAGCTGCTGGCTGGCCTCAAGCGGAAAATCGGCGCCGAGCAGCATGATATTTCCGTACCTGCGTCCCTTGAGCATCGGCGGATCCGCAATCACGGCCACGTGCGGGAAGACCTCGAGCATCCCGGCGAGCTCCTCCTTCGCGTTCTTCAGGTCCGAGTGGTCGCCGCAGTTGGCTATATAGAGGCCTCGTTTGCTTAGCGACGACCGCGCCGCCTCAAAAAATTCCACCGTGGTCAGCGCGCGCGGGGTCTGCGCTCCCGCAAATACGTCCCGGATAATCACGTCACGACTATCGGGCACGAACTTATTGGTTTCCTCGCGCGCCTCACCGACACGGATTTTCACGGCGGGGGACTTGGGAATATCGAAGATCTCGCGCACCAGCTGCGCGAGTTCCATGTCAATCTCGACAACCGTATTGCGCGAGGCCGGCCAGACGTGCGCAAAGTAGCGGGCCAGGGAACAGCCCGCGCCACCCAAATGCGTCAGCCGCGGTTTGTCTTCGGGCCGGTCCAGCCTGGTTAGTTCTTCAACACCAGCAGCTATCCAGCGCATGTACTCGAACTCGAGTCGCTCGGGCTGCCCGGGCACGTTGTTGGACGAGGGCACGCCATTGACCATGAGCGTGATTGAACCGTCCGATTCCTCGACGACTTCCGCGATCCCGGTATCGATCTCGAAAGTCCGGTTCTCCTGCTGTTTTCTTGCCATGGATGTAGAGGGTACACTGCCTGACATGCGTGTTCTTGTAGCAATGTCCGGTGGCGTCGATTCCTCAGTGGCGGCCTCTCGCCTCGTCGACGCCGGCCATGATGTGGTCGGCGTCCATCTTGCGCTGTCTCAAGACGCCCAACAAACCCGCGAATCCGCCCGCGGCTGCTGCTCGCTGGAGGATTCCGCCGATGCGCGCCGCGTCTGCGACAAGCTGGGCATCCCGTTCTACGTCTGGGATTTCTCGGACCGGTTCAAGGAAGATGTCATTGACAACTTCGTGGAGTCTTACGCCATGGGCGAGACCCCGAACCCGTGCCTGCGCTGCAACGAAAAGATCAAGTTCGCGGCCCTGCTCGAGCGTGCCATCGCACTCGGCTTCGATGCGGTAGCAACCGGCCACTATGCGCTTATCGACGATGAGGGCAACCTCCGCCGCTCCGTCGATCCGCTCAAGGATCAGTCCTACGTTTTGGGTGTGCTCACCCGCGACGAGCTGGACCACTGCATTTTCCCGATCGGGGATACCGAAAAACCACAGATCCGCGAGGAAGCCAAGGCCAAGGGCTTCTCCACGGCGACGAAGCCGGATTCCTACGACATCTGCTTCATTCCTGATGGCAACACCCAGGCTTTCCTGGGCCGTTCCATTGGCATGCGCCCCGGCATGGTCGTGGACCAGGACGGCACCGAGCTCAAGGAGCACGACGGCGCTTTCCAGTACACCATCGGTCAGCGTCGCGGCCTTGACTTGCGCGTTCCTGCTGCCGACGGCCAGCCCCGCTACGTCACCGATGTTGATGCGGCCTCCGGCACCGTCACCGTCGGCCCGCGTCAAGCACTCGAGGTTCGCGAGATCACCGCTGATCGCCTGAAGGTCTTGCACCCCGATATGCGTGGCGAGTTCGAAGCGAACGTGCAGATCCGCGCGCACGGTGGCGTCGTCGCGTGCTGGGCGAACATCGAGGGCGACACGATGACGCTCCAGCTCAAGGAGCCACTCTCGGGTGTGGCCCGCGGCCAGGCAGCCGTGTTGTACCTGCCGGACCCAGATGGCCAGGGTGACGTGGTGCTGGGCTCGGGCACGATCTCGGGTACTGCCTAAACTGCTTAAATTTTTTAGCTGATTAGACTAGTCATTCATGACTGCATTTGGGCTAGGCGAACTACCCGGGGTCTCGTTGTCCCAGGCCGCCGACATCGTGATCTCTGAATCCCCGCTCCCACACCTGCCGCAGCTGCCAGACCGCAGCCTCGGCTCAGACCTGATCGGGCGTACCGCCTCCTTGCTGCCCATCCACGTCGACCGTGGCGCGCGCTCCTGGCGCGTGACCAAGCGACCCCAGATTCTGACCCGGCGCGCCACCGACCAGATACAGCGCGACCTCGACTTTCTCGAGGAAGCGTGGGCCGGGCGCACCGACACAATTAAAGTCCAGCTGGTAGGCCCGTGGACCCTAGCCGCGGAGATCGAGATGCCCAACGGGCACCGCATGATCACCGACCCCGGCGCGCTCAAGGACCTCACTGAGGCGCTCTTAGATACGGTGAACAGCCACGTCGCCGATGTGGCCTCCCGCTTCGATGCCGAGGTGACCGTCCAACTCGACGAGCCCCGCCTCCCCGAGGTCATGGCAGGCAAGCTCAAGGGCACCACCGACTTCGAGGAGATCAAGCCCGTGCACTCCAACGACGTGCTTGAGCGCCTCGAACCTTTCGGGGAGTACCTGCTCAACACCACCGCCCCCTTGTTCGGCGCGCAGTGGGTCACCGTCGATCTCGAAAAGCTCAACACACCAAAGCTTCTCGACGACGCCGGCGCCGCCCTCGGCGAGGGCCATAGGTTTGCCATTGCGCCCTTGGAGCCGAAGCGGGTGGGGGAACTCGTCGATAAGCTGCAAATCGATCCCACCGCAACCCACATCGATGTCTACGCGCCACGTGCCGCGACCCTGAAGGAAGCGGCAGGAAATTATGCCCAGGCGCGCGAGTACGACGAGATTTTGCAGCGCGACTTCTTGAGCTAGTTACCTAGCTGATCATCGGCCAGCCTGTAGCCACATCCGAGGCATCGCGGCCGCGGGACTCCAGGTACTTCTTCAAATCCGACTGCAGCTCGTACTGCTGGACGGCCTGGTATTCCATCAGCTCGTCGCTGTCCATCTCCGAGAGCTCGGGCCAGAACTGCTTGACCTGCTTCCACGCGATGCGCGCCGCCGCCAGGGCATCGGAGGTGGCTTCGTGGGCGTTTTCGAGCTGGACACCGTAGAACTCAGAGAGCGCGGTGAGGTTGCGCTTCTTGCCCTTGCGGTAGCGATCGCGGGCGCGGTCGATGACGTACGGGTCGTAGACGGGCCCGGTGACGGTGAAATCGCCGGTCAGCGCTCGCAGCACGGAAAGGTCATAGGGTGCGTTAAAGACGATCAGAGTTAGGCCGTCCTCCCAACCCTTCTTGATCGCCTCGACGGTCTCGGCGAGCACCTCGTCGTGGGGGCGGCCTTCGGCGCGGGCCTTTTCTGTGGTGATGCCGTGGATCTTGGCTGCTTCCTCGGGGATCTCCACACCCGGATCCGCCATGGTTTCGTTGGCCTGCACGTCGCGCCCATCGATGCGCACGAGTGCCGAAGTGACAATGCGCGCCTCCGCTGGATTTACCGAAGTGGTTTCCAAATCGAATGACAGCATGCGGGAGGCGTTGAAAGTCGGCATGGCGATAAGTCTAGCTACACTTAGGGGCTGTGACCGAACAATCAGTTGAACTGCGCAGGCAATGGGACGAACTCGCCGAGGAAGTCCGCAAACACCGCGACCTGTACTACAACGGCCAGCCCATCATCTCGGATAAGGAGTTCGATGATCTTTTCGCGAGCTTACAAAAGCTCGAGGAGGACCATCCCGAGCTTGCCGTGCCTGACTCGCCGACAAAGGAAGTCGGTGCGCCTGTTTCCAGCGCGTTCGCCGATGTCGAGCACTTAGAGCGCATGATGAGCCTGGATAACGTGTTCAGCAATGAGGAGCTTTCCGGCTGGCTGGCGCGCACCCCGGGGCCATACCTCACCGAGCTGAAGATCGACGGCCTGTCCATCGATCTGGTTTACCGCAACGGCCAGCTCGAGCGTGCTGCCACCCGCGGCGACGGTCGCGTTGGCGAGGACATCACCGCGAATGCGCGCGTGATCGAGGACATCCCGCACACCCTCACCGGCGATTTCCCGGAGCTGGTGGAGATCCGCGGTGAGGTATTTATCCGCCCTGAGGATTTCCCGGAACTCAACGCCCAGCGCATCGAGGAAGGCGGCAAGCCCTTTGCCAACCCGCGCAACACGGCGGCCGGTGGCATCCGCCAGAAAAATCCCGAGGATGTGAAGAAGCGCAAGCTGCACATGATCTGTCACGGCATCGGCGCACGCGAGGGCTTCACTCCGGCGACCCAGCATGAGGCGTATCAGGCCATGGCGTCCTGGGGCCTGCCGGTCTCCGAATACACCAAGCCCGCGGAAAGTGCGGCCGAGGTGCTCAAAGCCGTGGATTATTGGGCCGATCACCGCCACGACGCCATCCACGAGATGGACGGGGTGGTCATCAAGGTCGATTCCATGGCCGCGCAACGCGGACTGGGTACTACCGCACGCGCCCCGCGCTGGGCGATTGCTTATAAGTACCCGCCGGAGGAAGTGACCACGAAGCTGCTCGACATTCAGGTCGGCGTGGGACGTACTGGCCGCGTCACACCGTTTGCGGTCATGGAGCCGGTCTTCGTCTCCGGGTCGACGGTGTCCATGGCCACCCTGCACAACCAGGAGGAAGTCAAGCGCAAGGGGGTACTTATCGGCGATACCGTGGTGCTGCGCAAGGCCGGCGAGATCATCCCCGAGGTCCTGGGCCCCGTGGCCGATCTTCGCGACGGCTCCGAGCGCGAGTTCATTTTCCCCACCCAGTGTCCGTCCTGCGGCACCACGCTCGCCCCGCAAAAGGAGGGCGACGTGGATTGGCGTTGCCCGAACACGCGCTCGTGCCCGGCGCAATTGTCCTCGCGCCTGAGCTACCTCTCGGGTCGCGGTGCCTTCGATATCGAGGCATTGGGGGAGAAGGCCGCACAGGATTTGATCCGTTCGGGAGTGCTTATCGACGAAGGCGCTCTCTTCGACCTCACCGAGGAAGATTTGGCCAAGACCAGCGTCTATACCACCAAGGCAGGCAAGGTCAACGCCAGTGGTAAGAAGTTGCTGGATAATTTGGCCACGGCCAAGGAGGCGGATCTGTGGCGGGTGATCGTGGCGCTGTCGATTCGCCATGTCGGTCCCACCGCGGCCCGCGCCTTGGCCGGGCGCTACGGCTCGATGCAGGCGCTCGTCGATGCGCCCGTTGAGGATATCTCCGAGACCGACGGCGTCGGCCCGATTATCGCCGAGGCCTTCAAGGAGTGGTTCGACGTGGAGTGGCACCGCAATATCGTGGACTCCTGGGCCGCAGCCGGCGTGACCATGGAGGCCGATGCGGGGACTCAGGTCGAGCGCACGCTTGAGGGCCTGACCGTGGTGGTTACCGGCACACTGGAGAATTTCTCGCGTGACTCCGCGAAGGAAGCGATACTTTCGCGCGGAGGTAAGGCCAGCGGGTCGGTATCGAAGAAGACCGACTATGTCGTTGCCGGAGAAAACGCCGGTTCCAAGGAAACCAAGGCCCGTGATCTCGGCGTACCTGTGCTCGATGAGGCCGGCTTCCAGCGCCTACTCGAGACGGGTTCGCCGGAATAGCTCGGATTAGCTCAGCGCCCTAGTGCAGCAGTGAGCCGACGATGGTGCCCAGATCTCCGATGTGGGTCACTTCGTTGGCCAGGAAATCTGGTCCGCCGGTGCGCCCTACAATCAGCACAAGGTCGGTGCCGCGCAGGGGAGTCGCGGCCAGGGTGGAGTCCAACAATCCCCAGGATTCAGGGATCCAGTCCTCGTCTTCGGGGCGGAGGATGCGTGCCTCTTCCACATTGGTCAGGGCAGGCGAGGAGCCATCGTCGCTAGGCGCGGCCTGCGATGCCGCAATGCGCGTGACACCCTGCTCGGTCTGGCGCAGCACGATGGCCCACGACGAGGTCAGTGCCAACGGCATGACCGTGACCAATTCCTCCATCGCGCGGGTCAGGTTGTGGGACTGCTTGGCCACCCGAGCCAACATCTGAATCTGACCGCGACGGTCGACCCGTCCGGTAAACGGGCGGATCGAATCCACCTCCGCGCCTTCGACATCGCTGGCGGCGGTAATGAGTGCATCGGCCATGACATCGCGGGGGAGTTCGACGACGATATCATCCAACACAGTTCCGTCGGGGAGTGCTTCAACGATGTCTACTGATTGAATATTGGCCCCTAATAACCCGAATGCTTGGGCGAGTTCGCCGAGGCTTCCGGGAGTATCAGCGAGCAATACGCGAATCAGGTACGACATTGTTTTCCTCTTTCATTGGCAAAGATTGCGCTTCTCTCTTTATACCAGCGCTACCTCACTGCCCGAAGATTTCCTCGTGCCGTAATATGGGAGCGGTTCAACAGATTAAAGTGCAAAGGAAGAGTTTACGTGTCTGACATTTCCCGCGAGGATATCGATCACCTCGCAAGTCTTGCCCGTCTCGCGCTGACCGAAGAAGAACTGTCTACATATGCCGACCAGATGGATACCATCATGGACGCTGTGTCGAAGGTTTCCCAGGTCAACACGGAAGGAGTCGAGCCGATGAGCCATCCACACTCCATCCACGCGCCAATGCGCGAAGACGTTGAGATTAAGACGTTGACACAAGAACAGGCACTCGATCAGGCCCCAGAGGTTGAAGACGAGCGTTTTGTCGTTCCACAGATCCTGGGAGAAGCTGAATAAAAATGACCGAGTACACCACACCTACTTCCGGATTGACCAGCCTCAGCGCTGCCGAGCTCGCCGAGAAGATCCATTCCGGCGAGGTCACCTCCCGTGAAGTAACCCAGGCACACCTTGACCGCATTGCCGAAACCGACGAGGTGCTGGGCGCCTTCTTGCATGTCGGCGCAGAGGAAGCACTCGCAGTTGCCGACGAGATCGACGCCAAGGTCGCAGCGGGCGAGGAACTTCCTTCCGCTCTGGCCGGTGTGCCTGTCGCAGTGAAGGACTTGTTCGTCACCACGGATGCGCCCACCACCGCGGCTTCGAAGATGCTTGAAGGCTACATGTCGCCCTACGACGCGACTGTGGTGCAAAACCTGCGTGCCGCAGGCGTACCCATCCTGGGCAAGACGAACCTGGATGAGTTCGCGATGGGTTCTTCCAACGAGAACTCCGCGTACAAGCTCACCCGCAACCCACATGACACCGAGCGCACCCCTGGTGGCTCCGGCGGTGGCACTGCAGCGGCTTTGGCCTCTGGTCAGGCTCCTTTGGGCATTGGTACCGATACCGGCGGCTCCATCCGCCAGCCAGCAGCTTTGACCGGCACGGTTGGTGTGAAGCCAACCTATGGCACCGTGTCGCGCTACGGCATGATCGCCGCTGCGTCCTCCCTGGACCAGGGTGGCCCCAGTGCGCGCACCGTCCTTGATACCGCGCTGTTGCACGAGGTCATTGCAAGCCACGATGCTTTCGACGCAACCAGCGTTGACACCCCGCTCGCTCCCGTCGTCGCCGCTGCCCGCGAGGGTGCTGCTGGTGATCTGAAGGGCACCAAGATTGGTGTGGTCAAGCAGTTCAACCGCCCGGGCAATCAGCCTGGCGTGCAGGCAGCGATCACCAAGGCATACGACGAGTTGGCAAACCTCGGTGCCGAGATCATCGAGGTTGATTGCCCCCACTTTGACGACGTCATGGGTGCCTACTACATCATCCAGACCTCCGAGGTCTCGTCCAATCTGTCCCGCTTCGACGGTATGCGTTACGGCCACCGCGGCGGCGACGATGGACAGCATTCCGCTAACGAAGTGATGGCGATTTCGCGTGCAGAGGGCTTCGGCGACGAGGTTAAGCGTCGCATCATGCTGGGCACCTACGCTCTGTCCGTCGGCTACTACGATGCCTACTACCTGCAGGCACAGCGCGTCCGCGCGCTGATTGCTCAGGACTTCACCAAGGCCTTCGAGCAGGTTGATGTTATCGCGGCACCAGTGACGCCAACCACCGCCTTCAAGCTGGGCGAGAAGGTCGACGATCCGCTGGCGATGTACAACTTCGACCTGTTTACCCTGCCACTGAACCTGGCGGGCCTGCCTGGCATGAGCTTGCCAGCAGGATTTGCTGAAGACACAAACCTGCCTGTCGGCCTCCAGCTGATGGCACCGGCATTTAAGGATGATCGCCTCTACCGCGTCGGCGCTGCCTTCGAGGCGGCCCGCGCGTAAAACCGGCCTTAAAAGCCGCGCAATTTACAACACCCCATAAGTTCCTGACATGCAGAGATGCAGGGAACTTATGGGGTTTATGTCTGTGTAGCACCTTAGATTAGACGAGTGAGAATGTTCTCATTTTCTTTTCACCTGAGATTCACATTGCTGCTGTTTAATAAGCAATGGTTTTTGAAAAAGATGATCTATTGATGCTCGAAAGGCTTGGTTAATGACCTCAATTCTCTCCGCGCCAGGAATTCTTCACCAACAATTGGCGATGCTCAACGGTGCTTCCGCACAACTCGAGTTTGAAGCGATGTCCGCTCCGGCGTCGCAAGGGGCCCACCGGAGGGAAGAACTTCCAACTCAGCGCATTCAAAACTCCTACACCTGCCGGTTCCTCACACCGTCGCTCACCGACCCAGACAATGACTTCCACCTGATCGCCGGTTCCGATGTCGCTCCGCGAGCAGGCGATGTCGTCCTGGCCCGCGTCGTCGGAATCCACAACCACAAGCGCGTGGAAACGGAGCACTCCCGCAAGGCAATCCTGTTCGAGGGTCATCTCGTGCTCTTGGCCTATGGGCATCGCTACGCCGCGGATCAATTCTTGGCGCACATCCCAGACTCCCTGGACTACTGCCACCTGGTCGCGGCAGGCGGGATCGCGGGAGTTGTTACGGAACAGCACGCGGGTATCGACGAGCCCACGCTCATCGAACCACTGGGCTTGCTGGCACGCGACGGAGTCGTGGTCAACGTGATGGAATACGCGCCCCACGTCAACGTGAGCCGGCCCGAGGCACCACGCAAAACAACCGAAGTGATCGCGGTTTTGGGCACCTCGATGAACTCGGGAAAGTCCACCACCGCCGCCTGCATGATCAATGGGTTTACCAAAGCAGGAAAGCGCGTTGGCGCGGGAAAGATCACGGGCACCGGCGCTGGAAACGACCGGAACCTGTTCATCGATGCCGGCGCGGCTGACGTCGTCGACTTCACCGATTTCGGGTACGGAACAACCTTCCGACTTGACTTCAATCAGGTGCGTGACCTCACCGCCAACATGATCGAACTGCTCAGCCACAACAACGATGTCGTGATCGTAGAAATCGCAGACGGAATCTACCAGGACGAAACCGTCCGCTTGCTTCGCGACGACATCTTCCAGGCAAGCGTCGATCGCCTCGTCTTCTCTGCTGTGGATGCACTCGGTGCTCGAGCTGGTGTGCAGACCCTGCAGGAGGCCGGGTTGTCCGTGGCCTGTGCCTCGGGAGTGATGACGTCGTCGCCACTCGCTGCGCGCGAAGCAGCTGCGGTGCTACTTGATTTGGATGTTCCCGTGATTAATACTTTCGAGTTGTGCGAACCACAAGTAGTGGAGGCATTTATTAGTCAGGGCCAGTAGAAATAGGCCCACAGCAAAAGGGAACAATGACAGAAAAGATGCCGCCGATCTGGGCGGGACGCAGACGTGGACTCTTGGTCCTACTCACCGTGCTAGGAATCGTCCAAGCAGTCTCAGCCCTGGTCATGGCGTTGTGCGTCGAGGCAGTGCTTGACCCCGACCAGTCCACTGATCGCCTCGTTCTGGTGGTGATGATCGTCTCGGCTCTCGGCCTGGGGCTGGCCCGGTGGCTGGAGCGCGTCTGCGGGGAGGATCTCGGCCAGGATTATGTTTTCGAACAGCGTCGTCGACTCGTGGTCACCGCCGTGGGAGAAAGTGAATATACCGGCTCCCTCGGAGTGACGGTGACCCGTGCCTCCAACGACCTCTCCTCAATCCGGAACTGGATCTCACTTGGCATTGTTCCCTTGGTCACCGGAATCCCGCTGATCGTTGTCGTACTGATCGGACTCTTCATGCTCGAATTGGAGCTCGCGCTTGCTGTCGCTGTCTCCATGGCCTTCTTCTTCGTCGCGATTCCCGCATTGTCCAGCGCCACGTTCAAAAAATCTCGGGACCTGCGGCGCAGGCGCGGCAGGATGTCGGCGCGCATTGCTGACACCGTGTTAGCGAGTGAATCCGTGCGTGCCTCTGGTGCCGTTGCCCGAGAGATCAAACAGCTCGATCGCCACAGCGGCAAAGTCGTCGTCGCTGCCGTATCCCGCGCGAGAATCACCGGATTAACACGCGCACTCTCCGCAACCGCCTCGTCCTTCGCTGTGGTGGCGGTGGTCATGGTCTCGGATCAAGGCCTCGCTGAAGCGGCGTCGGTCGCCTCGGCCATGACGTTGCTGGGTGTGTTGGCTACACCGTTAAATGATCTCGGCAAAGTCGTGGAGTATCGCCAGAATTACAATGCGGCCGCCAGGATCCTCGTGCCCGTGCTCAAACAAGCAGACCGTCTCAAAGAGATCGAGGAGATGCGTCGCAAAGCGTGGGAGCAGCGTGACGACGAAGACGTGCCCACCACCGGTGGCTCTGTCGTCATCGACCGATTGCTTGTCGACGGCGCTCCGATCGATACCCTGATGGCACCGGCAGGCACCATCGTCGAAATGCGCTCAGACAATCAAACCCGCCTCAGGTCTGTCGTCTCTGAGCTCTTATCTACCGACGACGAGGATTGCTTCGTCATCAACGGTCTGGATTTCGCCAGCGCGCCTGCGAAGGTGCGACGCGAGCTGGTCGGCTTCGCCTCGATCCACACACGTCTGGAGCGAGGTTCGGTCAATCGCCTCATTACTTACCGGCTACCCGCAGCGCAACCAGAGGAAATCGATGCCGTTCTCACAGCCGTCGGGCTCGACGAGACAGTGCGTAGCGACGAGAAGGGCCTGCGCCGGCAATTGAAAAATGATGGTCAGCCTTGGTCGCAAAGCGAGGTGGCGCGCCTGAAAGTTGCGCGTGCGCTACTTGGACAACCGCCGATACTGATTCTCGAAGGTATCGACCAGCACGTGTCTGCGGAATTTCTCGCAGACCTGTCCCGGATTCTCGTTCGTTACCCAGGCGTCGTCCTCGTCGCCACGACGCAAACGGAGTGGTTGCCGGACAACCGCGTAATCTGGAACGTCGATGGGATCCGCGCGATAGAGAGCAGGCAGAGAAATGGGCACGGACGGGCAGGCGTCCCCGGCGGAAGCGAGTCAGACGAAGCGCAGTAGGTGGTTGGCACTTACGGCGATGTCCGTAGGCTATTTTTTCGTCATGCTGGACCAAGCCGTCGTGCCCGTGTTGACCCCGCATCTTCCCTCCAACGTCGGCGATTCCGTGTGGATCACCAGCATCTACCTGTTATGCACCGTGGTGCCCATGCTCGTCACAGGGCGGATGGGGGATCGATACGGACAGCGCAACCTCTATTTGGCAGGGATCGCGGTGTATTCGCTCGGCCTTGCGCTTGCGGCCGCAGCTCCGTCATTTGCTTTGCTGATTATCGCCCGTGGCCTCCAAGGTCTTGGAGCGGCAGCGTTTTTGCCCCAGGCATTTAGCGTCATCGGAAAAATTTTCCCCGACAATTCCCGCGGTCCAGCCTTCGCCATGTGGGGTGTAGTGGGTTCGGTGGGCTCTCTCATTGGACCGGTATTCGCGGGCATCGCCGTCGACACCATTGGCTGGCGTGGTGCGTTTGGTATCCAAGCAGGCCTAGGTCTTATCGCCTGTGGCTTGGCGTGGGCGTGGATCCCCAAGATGACCACATCGAGCGCGCGTATCGACGCACCCTCTGTCATCGTTTCCTTCCTCGGTCTCGGGGCGCTGGTCTATGGGATCCAATATGGCAATATCGTCGCCCTCGTCGTCGGAATTATTGCCCTGGCGTTGTTCTTCCGGCTACAAGCCAAGCATGGTGATCAGGCGCTGCTTCCGCTTAGCGTGTTCCGGAACCGGAACTTCACGCTGGCCTCCCTCGGCATCGCGACCATGGGATTTGCCGCAGCCGCCCAATTCATCCCGATTATGTTTTGGCTCCAGGACGCGCGTGGCATCGACGCCACCACCGCGGGGTGGCTGACTGTGCCCATGTCGATTGTGGCGCTGCTTTTGACACCAGTCGTTGGAGTGCTGGCGGATCGGGTCAACCCGAAAATTCTGTCGACGATCGGGTTTGGCGTACTAGCGCTGTCGATGTTGTGGACGTGGTGGCTGATGGTGAGCTCAGGCTCCGTCTACTGGATGATCGTGATTACCGCACTGAAAGGCGTGGGTAGTGCCTTTATCTGGGCACCGAATGCGACAACTGCGATGCGCACGATCCCTCGGCACTTGGCCGGTGCCGCCTCCGGGGCGTACAACACAGTTCGCCAGGTCGGAAGCGTTGTCGGTGTCGCGCTCATTGGCGCGACGTTGTCAGTAGCGACCCCAACTCGTGGAATCGACCTTGCGTCGGCGGATGCCATGTTGATCCTTACCGCGGCGATGCTCATCGGTGTCATCGCATCTGTTTTCCTACGCTCAGACATTCCTCGCCGGAACCGCTAAAGTTGGGTGCATGCGCCTAGCCACTTTGACTTCCGGCGGCGACTGCCCCGGCCTTAACGCAGTTATTCGTAGTATCGTCCGCACCGCCAACACCGAATACGGTTCGACGGTTGTTGGTTATCTCGACGGTTGGGTGGGTCTCCTCAACGATGACCGCATTCAGCTTTACGACGATCACTTTATCGACTCGATTTTGCTGCGTGGTGGCACGATCTTGGGCACCGGTCGCCTGCACCCAGACAAATTTAAGGCGGGATTGGACCAGATTAAAGAGAATCTGGACGATGCCGGAATTGATGCGCTGATCGCCATCGGCGGCGAGGGCACCCTCAAGGGCGCGAAATGGCTCTCCGATAATGGCATTCCTGTTGTGGGTGTACCGAAGACCATCGACAATGATGTCAGCTCGACCGATTACACCTTCGGATTTGACACTGCGGTGTCCGTTGCTACAGATGCCATTGACCGCCTGCACACGACCGCTGAGTCGCATAACCGCATCCTCATCGTTGAAGTCATGGGGCGCCACGTCGGCTGGATCGCACTGCATGCTGGCATGGCGGGTGGTGCTCACTACACGGTGATTCCGGAAGAGCCTTTCGATATCGCGGAGATTACCAAGGCCATGGAACGCCGCTTCCAGATGGGTGAGAAGTACGGCATCGTTGTCGTTGCCGAGGGCGCTGTTCCCAAGGAAGGCACCATGGACGCAGGCCTGGGCGACGAGGACGAGTTCGGCCATAAGACCTTCACAGGCATGGGACAGGTCATCGCGGATGAGATCCATCGCCGCACTGGCTACGACGTGCGCACCACCGTCCTTGGCCACATCCAGCGCGGTGGCACACCAACGGCCTATGACCGAGTGCTCGCTACCCGTTACGGCGCGGCAGCGGCAAAGGCAGCACACGAGGGACACTTCGGCATGTCCGTAGCCTTGCACGGCGAAGACATCGAGATGGTCTCGCTCGAGGACGCAACGGGCAGCCTAAAAACAGTGCCAGACCACCGCTACCACACTGCGAAGACGATGTTTTCTTAAACAAACACCTCACCGCGCATGATGATGCGCGCGGTGCGTTCGAGTGCGACCCATTTCAATTCGTCACCGTTGACCGATGCCTCGACGGTGACGTCGCCTTTCGGGTGGCTGAAAGTCATTCCACCCTCGAACACTGTGCCACCGAGCGCAGCCGCAGCCCCAAGGGCCAGGATGCCCGTGGCCGGTAGCGCGTGGTGAATCACGCCCACCGAAGTCATAAACACCCGATTCCCGTCAGAGAGCGCGAGGCGGGGGATGACTTTAGAATTCAGCCCCATCCGCGCTCCAGCTTCGATACGGAAGGATTCGAGCCGATCCAAGAGCGCTTGATCCGCGTTCATGTCCTCGCGCGTAGTCAGTTCGACACCGAGATCGCGTGCGCGGACGATTGCAATGGGGTTCGCCACGTCGATGAGCGTGGTGTCTACTCCCTGGATCTGCGTGATCCGGCCGGCAGGGAAGATTGCACCCGTTTTCTCGCCGCCCGGGCGCACAAACCGCGTGTGCGTCGCAGTAATTTCCATGAGAGTGCCGGTATTGAGATTGCGCACTAAGCACGACTCCTGCGCAGGAATCAATCCCGTGTCGATGGCATAGGGCAGAATCGCGGACGAGAGGTTGCCGCAATTTCCATTCCAATCCACGAGTGCCTCAGTGGGGGAGACTTGGGCGAAAAGGCTCACCACGTCCGCTTCGTCCGATTCCTCGGCGGGGCCAACAAACATCACCTTTGAATTCGAGGACACGCCGCCCCCAAGCCCATCAAAAGCGACCGGGTCGGGGCTACCTATTAAGCGCAGGCATAACTCGTCGCGAAGCGATTGCTCTTCCGGCAAATCCTGGAGGCGTAATAAGAGGCCGCGGCTGGTGCCGCCACGCATGATGTGGCACGGGTATGAGGCAGTCATGAGGGTGATAATACGCTGTGGAAGATATAGGAATACAGTAATAAAAATGAATACGACACAAGATAGATCAGCCTACGTGGCCACGCTCGGGTTTCCGCTACTCGTCATTCTTGGTGGGTTAATTGGCTACTTCGCGCCGGGAGTAGTCGAACCGATTTCGGGTTGGACGAGCGCTTTGTTGGGAATCATCATGTTCGGTATGGGCCTGACGCTCAAGCCCGTGGACTTCAAGCTGGTGTTCCAGCGTCCATTGCCCGTGCTCATCGGTGTGGTTGCGCAATACGTTATTATGCCGCTGCTGGCGGTGTTGGTGGTGTGGATCATGCAACTGCCACCTGAGATCGCCGTTGGTGTGATCCTGGTGGGCTGCGCGCCGGGCGGTACCTCATCCAACGTGGTGAGCTACCTCGCCCGCGGTGATGTCGCCTTGTCGGTAACGATGACTTCGGTTTCCACGCTGCTCGCGCCGATCATGACTCCGCTCCTGACTTTGTGGCTGGCTGGCGAGCACATGAACGTCTCGGCTGGTGCCATGGCCATGTCGATCGTGCAAATGGTGCTCATCCCAGTTGTCGGTGGTCTTATCGTGCGCCTGCTGCTGCCGAAGCTGGTGCAGCCCATCCTGCCTCTGATGCCGTGGATCTCGGTTGTGGCGATTTCGATGATCGTGGCCATTGTTGTGTCCGGTTCGCGTGATCAATTAGCAACGGCGGGCTTGACTGTCTTGGTCGCCGTGATCTTGCACAATACGCTCGGCTACCTCTTGGGCTACCTCACCGGTAAGGCCACGCGTCAGCCGGAATCCACCTCGCGCACCATGGCCATCGAGGTGGGTATGCAGAATTCGGGTCTGGCCGCATCGCTGGCTACCCAGTACATGACTCCGCTCTCTGCACTGCCGGCTGCAGTGTTCTCCGTGTGGCACAACCTCTCCGGTGCCTTGCTGGCAATGTTCTTCCGCATGAAAGATAAGCGGGCTGCGGAAGCGCAGACCCTGAAGCGACAAGCGGACTAAGCGGGCACTAGACTACCAACCATGACTGCGTACGACCTGATGGATTACGACGAGGTTCTCGAGAAGTTTGACCCTGTAATGGGCCTCGAGGTTCACGTCGAGCTTGCTACCGAAACAAAGATGTTCTCCACCTCTTCGGCTCACTTCGGTGCGGCCCCGAACACCAACGTGGACCCAGTTTCCCTTGGTCTGCCGGGTGCGTTGCCAGTGGTCAATGCCAAAGGTGTTGAGTGGGCAATCAAGATCGGCCTGGCGCTGAACTGCGAGATCGCAGAATCCTCCCGCTTCGCGCGGAAGAACTACTTTTACCCAGATCAGCCAAAGAACTATCAGATTTCGCAGTACGACGAGCCCATCGCATACAACGGCTACCTCGATGTTCTTCTCGACGATGGCACCGAGTGGCGCGTCGAAATTGAGCGCGCCCACATGGAAGAAGACACCGGTAAGCTGACCCACCTCGGCGGCACGAGTGGCCGTATCCACGGCGCAACCGCTTCGTTGGTGGACTGCAACCGTGCAGGCATCCCGCTGATCGAGATCGTGACCAAGCCCATCGAGGGTGCTGGCGAACGCATGCCGGAGATCGCGCGTGCGTACGTTGGTGCCATCCGCGAGCTCGTCCGCGCGCTGGGTGTTTCGGACGGACGCATGGACCAGGGCACGATGCGCTGCGATGCGAACGTCTCCCTGCGCCCATGGGGCCAGGAAGAATTTGGTACCCGTACCGAGACCAAGAACATTAACTCCCTGAAGTCGGTAGAGCAGGCTGTCCGCTTCGAAATGCAGCGTCAGGCTCGCGCGATCGAAAACGGCGAAGAGATCATCCAGGAAACTCGCCACTACCAGGAAACCGACGGCACCACCTCGAAGGGGCGTCGTAAGGAAAACTCCGACGATTACCGATACTTCAACGACCCAGACCTGCCTCCAGTTCTGGCTCCAGCCGAGTGGGTCGAGGAAATCCGTTCCACCTTGCCTGAGCTTCCTTGGGTACGCCGCGCGCGCATTGAGAAGGAATGGCAGCTACCGGAGAAGGAATTCCGCGATCTGGTTAACGCGGGCGCTCTTGATCTCGTCGTGGACACGGTTGAGGCCGGTACCACTCCCGACGAGGCACGCGCATGGTGGGTTTCCTACCTCGCAGGCAAGGCCAACGAGCTGGGCACTGACCTCGATGCCCTAGGCGTTGAGCCAGAGCACGTTGCCCGCGTCGTCGCTTTGGTCAAGGAAGGCAAGCTGACCACGAAGCTCGCCCGCCAGGCACTCGACGGTGTCATTGCGGGAGAGGGCGACGTGGACGAGGTCGTCGCAAAGCGAGGCCTTGAGGTCGTGCGCGACGACGGTGCCATCGAAGCAGCTGTCGACGAAGCACTGGCCGCTAACCCGGACATCGTGGAGAAGTACAAGGCCGGAAACACCAAGGTCACCGGCGCAATCGTCGGTGCCGTGATGAAGGCAACGAAGGGCAAGGCTGACCCGAAGCAGGTCAACGAATTGATTGCTGCCAAGTTGAAGTAGCCTGTGAAATTTCTTCGAGTCATCCCAGCTTCTGGTATGGTGGGCCACCGTTGTACGGGATGACGCGAAGAAGGTGGTCGCAATTTCCCGATCAATTCGGGGAAACCTTTTTCATTTCAAGCGCGTCTCGTACGCGCTTGTTTTGTTTTCTAGATATGTAAAGGGTTTTTACTGTGCGTAGAAGTATCACAATCGCACTAGCATTTGTGGGCCTTCTGGTTGGCGCAGGTTTTGCTACCGGCCAAGAAGTAGTTCAATATTTCATTTCATTTGGGTACATGGGCCTCGTCGGGGCGGTGATCGCCGGAGCCATCATGATTTTCTCCGGTGCCATCATCTTCCAACTCGGCTCATATTTTCAGGCGTCCGACCACAACGCCGTGTTTAAGAATGTGGCGCACCCGTGGGTGTCCAAGTTTTTGGACGTAACGACGATTATCACTCTGTTCGCCATCGGATTTGTCATGCTGGCCGGCGCTGGCTCCAATTTGGAGCAACAATTCGGCTGGCCGACGTGGGTCGGCGCATGCCTGATGACGGTGCTGGTTTTGGTCACTGGGTTCCTTGACGTGGACAAAGTCACCAACGTCATCTCCGCGATTACGCCATTTATTATCATCGCTATCCTGGTTGCCTTCGTGATCACGCTGCTCAACTTCCCGGAAGACACTTCGCACCTCAATGAGATCGCGATGCAGCAGGACTCCGCGTTGCCACACTGGTTGCTCTCGGCAGTCAATTACACCGCGATGGCCCTGATGCTCGGTGTATCCATGATTCTGGTGATCGGCGGAAACCAGTCATCGACTAAGGCGGCCTTCCGCGGCGGTGTGCTCGGCGGCATCATATTCACCGCGATGCTGCTGGTGTTGGCATTCGTGATCTTCTTCAACATCGATCAGGTCGCCGGCCTTGACCTGCCGCTACTGGGGGTCTTCGATGCGATGCATCCAGCTGTCGGATTCGTTGTGTCCTGGATTATTTACGCCATGATCTACAACACCGCCATCGGAATGTTCTACGCGCTGGCCAAGCGGTTGACGTCGAATCATCCGGAGAAATTCGTTCCGGTGTTCATTGCTGTCACACTTGCTGGCTTCGTGGTGTCCTTCCTGGGATTCTCCAACCTACTGGGGTGGGTCTATCCGGTCATTGGCTATATCGGCATGGTGATGATCGTGATCACCACGGTTGCCTGGTTCCGAGGCCGACGCAGGCTCGGCCGTGAGGAACGTCTGCGCGAGCGCATGGCTGAACTGGCAGAGCAAAACTTGGACCCTGACCAAGACGACCTCTCGCGGGAGGAAGTTAAAGAGGTCAAGGAGTTGGCGAAGAAGTCCCGCGTCGACGGCAAGGAACTGTGGGAATCGGTCAAGCACGACGTCGCCGAAGATCTCGATCTGGATGTTCCTGAGGCAGGGGAGCAAAGCGCCTCCAGTAACGAGAAATCCGTGCAGAAGTAGCGGGAAAAGGATACAATGGTGTCATGACTACCTATCTTCCGGATGCTAATCGCTACTCCGACATGCCCTACCGCACGGTGGGGCATTCGGGTCTGCAACTCCCTGCGGTCTCGCTCGGGTTGTGGCACAACTTCGGCGACGACAAACCCCTTGAAACGCAGCGCGCCATCATTCATCGCGCATTCGACCGGGGCGTGACCCACTTCGACTTGGCGAACAACTACGGCCCACCTGCTGGTAGCGCGGAGACAAACTTTGGTCGCATCTTGCGCGAGGATCTCAGTAACTACCGCGATGAGATGGTGATTTCCTCCAAGGCTGGCTGGGGCATGTGGCCCGGCCCGTACGGGTGGGGAGGATCCCGGAAGTATCTGATGAGTTCGCTTGATCAATCCCTGCGACGCCTCGGCGTGGATTACGTGGATATCTTCTACCACCACCGCCCAGACCCCAACACTCCGCTAGAGGAAACGCTCTATGCGCTGCGCGACATCGTCGCTTCAGGCAAGGCGCTGTACGTGGGTATTTCCTCCTACGGCCCTGAGCTGACGGCCGAGGCCGCACAGTTTATGGCAGAAGAAGGCTGTCCTTTGCTGATCCACCAGCCGAGCTATTCCATTGTGAATCGCTGGGTGGAACAGCCCGGCGAAGACGGGGAGTCGCTGTTGGAATCCGCCGCCAACGCTGGCTTGGGTGTGATCGCCTTTTCCCCGCTGGCTCAGGGGCTGCTAACTGACCGCTATCTCAACGGCGTGCCCGAAGGGTCTCGTGGCGCCTCCAATAAGACGCTGTCTGGGGACATGCTCAGCGAAGAGAACATCACCATGGCGAAGGCTCTCAACGATATTGCCGCGGAGCGTGGGCAATCCTTGGCGCAGATGGCAATTGCTTGGGTGCTGCGCGAGCAGGGCGAAAACGGGGTCGATACCGTGGCCAGTGCGCTCATTGGTGCGTCGAGCGTGGAGCAGCTGGATCAAAACCTCGACGCGGTGAACAACCTGGCGTTTAGTGCAGAAGAGCTCAAGGCGATCGACGACGTCGCTCACGATGCTGGGGTCAACATGTGGGCTCGGGCGGTCGAATCCCGCACCCGCGGTTAAGCCCGGGGCAGCGTTGTCGGCTCCAATTTGGTAATTACCTTTCGCAGCAATTCACCAAGTTGGTGCGATTCTTCCTTGGACAACGCATCGAAGATCAGCTCGCGGACGTGTTCAACGTGTCCGGGAGCTGCTTCGCGAATGAAGTCCCAACCCTCGTCGGTCATAGCAGCGATATTGATGCGCCGGTCCTCATTGTCAGGCGTACGCGTGACAAAACCACGCTTCTCCAACCGACCCACTACGTGAGACAGCCGAGAAGGGGACATTTGCGTCAACGCCGCTAAATCGGTCATGGTGACACTGGCGTTGTCGGACATAGAAATCTGCGCCAAAGTGAAATAGTCGTGGTGACCCATTCCACTATCTGCCTTCAGTTGTTCATCTAAGCGTGTGGGAAGCCATGAGATGACGGCCCACAGCGCTAGCCAAGTGTCGGTCTCATCGTCGTTGAGCCAGCGAGCGTCATTCATAGTTACACATGATATATGGCCCGAGATTAAAACTTCAAATAGAAAGTAATTCATTTAAAATTTTGCTTGCTTAACGACGAGGCTGCCGCACGAGTTCCTACACGCGCGTGTTCTAGAATCAGGCGCATGCTTAGCATTCGACCCGCTGAAATCCGCGATGTTCCCGCCATTCACGAGATGATCGTCGAGTTGGCGGTCTATGAAAAGGAACCCGACGCAGTGATCGCTACGCCGGCAGACCTCGAGCGCCACCTGTTTGCAGGGCGGCCCGCAGTGTATGCCAACGTTGCCGAAGCGGACGGGGCAGTTGTTGGTTTCAGCTTGTACTTCCTGAACTATTCCACCTGGGAGGGGCGCCACGGGATCTGGCTGGAGGACCTCTATGTCAAGCCAGCATTTCGTGGGCATGGCTACGGAAAAGCGCTGCTGACAGAACTTGCACGCATCGCGGTGAAGAATGACTACCGCCGCGTCGAGTGGGCCGTGCTGAAGTGGAATACTCCGTCGATTGAGTTCTACCGCTCCCTTGGTGCCTCCGCGATGGAGGAATGGGACACCTTCAGGCTCACGGGACAGGCGCTAGAACGCCTCGGGGCAGCTCCTTTTACATCAGAGCAAGCTTAAACGTCAGCCCTGTCAAGATGAGGCCAATGCCAACATTGAGCACGCGCCAGACTCGCGGGTTAGAGAGGGGCTTTGACAAGGCACCTGCGCCGTAGCCGACGAGCGGGAACCAGATCAGGCTGGTAATCATCGTGCCCACGATGAACAACCAACGCCCTGGATCCCCGTATTGCGCGGCGATGCCACCGATCACCACGGCATCAACCCAGGTATTGGGGTTTACCCAGGTCAGTATCAAAGCGGTGGCAACAGGGGTGTGCAGGCGGTGGCGTATCTTCGACCGAGTGCTCTGCGCGGTCTTTAATGCGACGGAGCTTCCCGCGCCGACAGTGGCGGACCCATTTGTCGTGGGTTTCTGATCATCGACTACGGATACCGAGTGTTCGGCCCGCTTGAATGCATCCTTAAACGCTTGGATGGCGAACCATCCCAAGTAGGTCACACCGACCCAGCGCAGAATCTCGAGCACCACTGGGGCTTGTTCAACGAGAACACCAACACCGCTGACCGCAATGATGTAGAGCACAACGTCAGACAGAATGCAGACAAGGATCACCGCGGTAATCGACTCGCGTTTAATGCCCTGTTTGATCAGGAAAATATTCTGCGGGCCGATCGAGATGATCAGCGAGAAACCTAGCGCAATACCGGCGAGAATGATCGACATGATGGACACGCGACTATCTCAACACGACACAGAAGTTTAGTCCATTTACATTTTTTCATCCTGGTTTAGAATTGCTTCATGGACCAGGTCAAGATGGCAACGCTCGCAGCAATCGTGGATGAAGGCAGCTTCGAAGCCGCTGCCGACGTATTGGGAATCTCGCCGAGCGCGGTCTCTCAGCGTGTTAAGGCTCTCGAGCATGAGGCTGGCCGAGTGCTTCTGCACCGCACCATTCCCGTGACCGCAACCCAAGCCGGTGAGGTAGTTGTCCAGGCAGCCAAACGCATGTCACTCTTACAAGCCGAGACCGACGCCAAACTCCGATCACGTCTGTCCAGGGTCCCACTCGACGTGGCGGTCAACGCCGATTCCCTGGCTACCTGGTTTCAACCGGTTCTCGGCGACGTTGCCAAAATGGGGAACGCCAGCTTGCGCCTAAGAGTGGAAGATGAATCTCTCACGCTCGCCCTGCTGCGCCGCGGCGACGTCATGGGCGCCGTTACCCGAGAATCCACACCAGTGTCGGGGTGTACGGTAAGTCGGCTCGGCTCGATGCGCTACGTGTCAGTTGCCGCCCCGCAGCTCGTAGAAAACGGGATCGACTTCGCCCGGATGCCGGTGCTGCGCGGTAGTCCGGCAGATGGCTACCAGGATCAAGTCGCTCGTCGTCACTTGGCTCGTGGACAGCGGGTCGAACGCGGTGAAAGCCTGATCCCTACCTCCCAAGCCTTCATCGAGGCATTGGTGGTGGGATTGGGATGGGGTCTGTTGCCACTCGTGCAGGCGCGCCCGCTTATCGACGAAAACAGGCTCCTCGTCATTGACGAAGAGCCTGTGGATGTCTCGCTCTACTGGCAGCGGTGGCGGCTAGAATCCGACCTGCTCCAAGAGCTCACCGATGTTGTGCTTAGAGCTGGAACGGCTCTGGATTCTTGACCTTCTCGGACTCGGCGATAGGCCCGGGAAGGGTGACACCTTCGGCGAAAGGCGAGCCAGGCAGGTGGTCGCGACCGTGAGGCTCCATGATGCCACTCATGTCAGGGCCCACAGGCACGATGCCCGTTGGGTTAACCTCCTGGTGCGTAATGAAGTAGTGCTCCTTGATCTCCTGGAAATCGGTGGTGTCGCCGAAGCCAGGGGTCTGGAACAGTTCCCTCAGGTAGCCCCAGATATTAGGCATCTCCGTGATCTTGTTGCGTGATGCCTTGAAGTGCGAGTAGTAAACAGGGTCGAAGCGCACCAAGGTCGGGTAGAGGTAAATATCAGCCAGGGTGATGTGCTCGCCCATGAGGAAGCGGTTCTTCGAAAGGCGTTCCTCGATCCAATCCATCGCCTTCCACAGGCGGTCGTAGGCCTTTTCGTAGGCCTCCTGAGAACCGGCGAAGCCGGCGCGGTACACGCCGTTGTTGACCTCGTGATAGATCTCGGTGGTGACCTTGTCGATCTCTTCACGCATTTCTACTGGGTAGAGGTCGGGCGCGCCTTCGCGGTGGAACTGCTTCCACTGATCGATGAAATCTACGGGGATGGAAGGGAAGTCGTTGGTCACGACCTTCTTCGAGGAGACCTCAACGATCGCGGGGACGGTAATGCCACGTGGGTAATCGGGGAAGCGGTTGAAGTACGCCTCTTGGAGGAAGTGGAGGCCGGTGGCGGGATCCTTCTCATCGGGATCAAGATCGAAAGTCCAGGAGCGACGGTCATGTGTCGGTCCGGCAAGGCCGAGGGAAATGACGTCTTCGAGACCTAGGAGACGGCGCGTAATAATAGTGCGGTGTGCCCAAGGACACGCACGGGCTGCCATGAGGCGGTAGCGGCCTGCCTCTACTGGCCATTGGAAAGTTCCGTCGTCCTGTGCCTGGGGCTCGGAGCCTGGCGCGAGGTCGGAAACAATGTGGTCCTCGATATAAGTGGTGTCGCGGACGAATTCCCCGTCGGGGGATGCGTTCTTCGGGGCTTCGACCCAGTTTTCCTTCTTCATTCCAACTCCTGTAATCCCAGTGATTTATTGTGGATTTAATTGTATGACTTCCAGCTTAAGCCCAAGTTGTGTGCATGTCAACAAAATTTGTGTGGAGGTTACGCTTTGATGAAAAACACATGGCGCGCCGTTTCACCTGCCCCGCTGAGGCGGGGGACTCGCCTACATTTGGGCATATGAGTGACAAAACCCCACAGCCAAACCGCGATAATTCGGCGGACTTTGATGACCTGAACGATCTCGACGTTCCAACCTACAAAGGCAAAGCTAATAAGCCTGGCCCTGACATTTACCAGCGCACTGGACGCGCAGCTCCAGAACGTATTGAGCCGACAACTCCTGCTGCATCGGGCAAGGGTGGTCGTGAGCAAACGCCACAGACTCCTCTCACCGAGACGATTTCTATGAATCGTTCGGAGCCAGTAGCTCAATCGTCTACCGATAAAACCGAGTTTTACACCACGGATTTCGATTACAGCTCCAAGGAATCAGCGAACGCAGGCAACGAAGCGTACGCAAACACCGCTGCCGCTCGCCCCGCAGATGCAGCAAGCGTCCAAGCGGCTACGGCAACGTCCTACCTTGATTCCCAGCAAGTGGATGTAGAGCAGCCCACTGCAGGGCAGGCAGCCCTCAAGGAGGCGCGTCGCGGCACCATTGACTTCGGTCTGCTGCTGCTCCGTTTGCTCCTCGGCGGTTTCCTCATCCTGGAATCCGTTCAGACCTTCTTCCAGCTGGGTGCCGCGGGAGGACTTGCGGGCCTGGAAACCGAGTTCACCAACTATGCTTACGGAAATATCCTGGCCATCGGCCTGCCAACGGCGCAGCTCGCCGCAGGTGTATTCCTGGTCCTCGGCCTGCTCACCCCAGTTGCTGCGATGGTCGCCACCGTTGCTACCGGCTTTGTGGCACTCCACGCGCTCTACATGTCTGGAGCAGGCCTCAACCTCTTCAACTGGACCGAGGCGATTTGGCTAGCCCTGATCCTGTTCGGAATTTCGGTCGTCCTGCAGTTCACCGGACCTGGCATCTACTCCTTCGACACCGGCCGCGGATGGGCTCGTCGCCCGCTTGCTAGCTCCTGGATCTTTATCGTCCTGGGCATCGCCGCCCTTGTCGCCGTCTGGATTTTCGGAACCGGAATCAACCCGTTCGCTTAAAGGCACGGCGCGTAGCGCCACGGCCAGCGCGATCATGTACGCGATGGCCAGCCAGACAAAATCGCTGACCAGGATCTTCTGCCAGATAGCTAGCTCGAAGACCTGAATAGCATCACCGAACCACCATTTAGGTGGATTGGTGAGAACAAGTACCGCCCACAGTGCAGTCACCACTGTCAGGGCGGTATTTTGCTTGAGCACTGTAGCCAGGCGCCACGCAGTCACCGGCAGGATGAGCGCCAGCCAGACCCAGTGGTGCGACCACGACACTGGTGAAATCAGCAGCATAACCAACGAGTTGACCAGAATTGCGTCGATAGTCATATTGCGGCGCATCAGAGCGAGCATCAGTAGGCTGCCGGCCACGATGACGGCAAGAGACAGCACAATCGTGAGGATATTGACCAGGGTGCTATTGGCATCGAGCTGCGCCTGCGACTCCGCAAAGCGCATGAGCACACCCTTGATCGAGCTATTTGACTGATACGAAGAATCCACACCGAACTCGTTGCCCGAGTTCATCCCCAGAAGGGTCACGGAGAAGTACTCCACGGTGGCATCCCAGCGCACGGCAGCAGCAATGAGCGTTGCGACGAGTGCGGTTACCGCCGTCGTAATAATTGCGCGGAAGTCCTTACGCAGTAAGAAATACAAGCACATGGCCAGCGGTGAGATCTTAATTGCGGCAGCGATACCGATCCAGAAACCGCGGGGGAGATGGCGCTTACGTGGCACAAGGTCAAGAAAAACCAATCCCATCAGCAGCATGTTGACTTGGGCAAAGCCCTGGTTCAGCCACACCGGCTCAATGAGCATGCCTGCTACCCACGCTACGACCGTGACCGCTCTACGATCCCACGCCTGCGCTTTCGGCATGAGCTCCTTGAACGCAAAGTGCAAACAGGCCAGCAACAAAATATTGGACACGACGATCATGATGTCGCC
Organism: Corynebacterium lubricantis DSM 45231; assembly: GCF_000379425.1. Taxonomy (GTDB): domain Bacteria; phylum Actinomycetota; class Actinomycetes; order Mycobacteriales; family Mycobacteriaceae; genus Corynebacterium; species Corynebacterium lubricantis. The sequence goes on along the minus strand of NZ_KB902182.1, from coordinate 43,148 downwards.
GGCCAAGTCGTCGGAAATCCAGCTCGGTGTCAGCGGTCCAAGGATCAGCGCGCCGAAAGGCGGGTAGATAAAGGGAAGCGCGAGGTCTCCCGCGAACATCGGCACGGAGTACACTTCTCCGCCCGAGAAAAACGCACGGGATCCCTCGCGGTAGATGATCATGTCTACCGGAAAATTCGTCTGGCTAATATGCCGCCATGTGACACCTAATCCGGCAGCCAGCCCCAACCACGTCAGGAAGCGGGGCAGAAGCTGGCGAAAATCATGATCGTTCATTTGGGTGAGTCTAGTCCACCTGACGTACGGCACCCTTATCGGCGCTGGTGGCCATTTTGGCGTATGCGCGCAGTGCCTTGGATACGGTTCGTTCGCGCTTCGGCGTCCAGGGGTTTTCGGAAGCTTCCATCGCTTCACGACGACGCTCCAGCTCCTCCTCAGGGACATCGAGCCTGAGCTCACGGTCGTGGACCGAGATGGTGATGGTGTCACCGTTTTCGATCAGACCGATCATGCCCTTGTGCGCAGCCTCAGGGGAGATATGACCGATGGACAGGCCAGAGGTACCACCAGAGAAGCGGCCGTCAGTGATCAGTGCACACTTCTTGCCCAGACCAGCGCCCTTGAGGAAGGAGGTTGGGTGGAGCATTTCCTGCATGCCAGGTCCACCGGATGGGCCCTCGTAGCGGATGACAACGACCTCGCCCGGCTGAACTTCGCGGTTGAGAATCGTCGATACGCCCTGCTCTTGCGAGTCAACGACGCGAGCTGGACCGGAGAACTCCCAGAGCTCTTCTTCCACACCAGCGGTCTTGAGTACGGCACCATTCGGAGCCAAGTTGCCGCGCAGGATGACGAGGCCACCGTCGGAGGTGAACGGGTGCTCCACGTCGTGGATTACACCGTTGACCGAATCGGTGTCCAGCTCGTCCCAGCGGTTGGACTGGGAGAAAGCCTTGGTTGAGCGCACGCCACCAGGAGCGGCGTGGAAAAGCTCGATGGCCTGCTCGGAGGCCTTGCCACCGCGGATATCCCAGTCGTCCATCCACTCGTCGAGAGAGTTGTACTTGATGGAGTGAACATCCTTGTTCAACATCCCGCCGCGGTTGAGTTCACCGAGGATGGCAGGGATGCCACCGGCGCGGTGGACATCTTCGACGTGTGCAGTGCCGTTAGGCGCAACCTTGGAGACACAAGGGATGGAGTGCGAAAGCTCGTCGATGTCCGAGAGATCGAAGTCAACTTCGCCTTCCTGAGCTGCTGCCAGGATGTGCAAGATGGTGTTGGAAGATCCACCCATAGCCATGTCCAGTGCCATTGCGTTGCGGAACGCATCGCGGGTGGCAATGTTGCGCGGCAAGACGGACTCGTCCTCTTCGCCGTAGTAGCGGCGGCACAGCTCCATGATGGTGCGGCCGGCTTCTTCGAAAAGCTCACGGCGCGCGGAGTGCGTTGCCAGGGTGGAGCCGTTACCTGGAAGTGAGAGGCCAAGTGCCTCGGTCAGGCAGTTCATCGAGTTTGCGGTGAACATACCGGAGCAGGAGCCACAGGTAGGGCAGGCAGCTGCCTCAACCTCGTTGAGCTCCGCGTCCGAAACCTTGTCGTCGGCAGAGAAGGTGATCGCGTCGATGAGGTTCGTCGCGGTGCGAGCAACGCCATCGACGACGACTGCCTTACCGGCCTCCATCGGGCCGCCGGAGACAAACACAACAGGGATGTTCAAACGCATCGCAGCGTTGAGCATGCCCGGGGTGATCTTGTCGCAGTTAGAAATGCAGACCATGGCGTCAGCGGTGTGTGCATTGACCATGTACTCGACAGAGTCAGTGATGATCTCGCGGGAAGGCAGCGAGTACAGCATGCCCTGGTGGCCCATTGCGATGCCGTCGTCGACAGCAATCGTATTGAACTCCTTTGGTACGCCCCCTGCTTCACGCACTGCATCCGCCACAATATCGCCCACGTCTTTGAGGTGCACGTGGCCAGGGACGAACTGAGTGTACGAGTTGACGATCGCCACGATGGGCTTACCGAACTCGTTTTCTTTGGTGCCAGTTGCACGCCACAGTGCACGGGCACCTGCAGCCTGACGGCCGACAGTGGTGACTTTAGAACGAAGTGGGAATACCATTTCACTCCTTCGGTGAATCGGTGGAAGCGGCGCTGTTGTCTGATTGAGCGTCGTCTTCGTTAATTGCTGTGGTTTCTGAATTTTGGGAAGCGTCCTGCGAATCTCCCGCTTTTTGGCGTTGGTGTTCCGCGTACTCTTCCTGTGTCATCAGCACCTGGTGTCCGTCTTTGTCGATGACAGACATCTTTCCATCGAGTGAGGCAAGTCCCTCGGTGAGAACATCCGGGATGCGACCCCGGGAAGCCTCTTCGAGTTTCGGCAAGGAATTGAAGGTGACTCCTGGCAGGAAGTACTCCTTGCCGTCGGTTGTCGCGGCGACAGCCTTGGATCCCTTAAAACCAATTCCTTGGAGCGAGTCCCAGCCAATGGTGACGTTCTTGCGGTACAGGTAGTTGATGGCGATCCCGTTCTCGTCGACACGCGTGTGCGCCTTATAGACCCACACGATGAAGGCGATGGGGAAGATGAGCAACCAGCCGAGCGCCAGTGGCGCCCAGCTGATTCCGATGAGCGCAATGCCCGTCATCAATACGGTGGCAATAACGTGCGAGCGATCTGGCCGGAAATAGGTGGTGTCCGGCTGTTGTTCTTCGGAACTCATGCTTGCCATGCTAGCGAACCGTAGTTTCCGATTGCACAGTGGTCTCCGCTGACTGCGGAGAAACAGTCGGTGGCTGCGTCTGCTGTTGTTGTTGAGGCTGCTGTTGCTGCTGCGTCTGTTGCTGGGGCTGCTGCTGCGCCGTCGTCGGTTCCTGCTGGAACTGGTTTACGCTATCTTGCTGATTTTGCGTATTTTGCTGTGGGGCATCCTGTTGCGTTGTCGGGGCCTGTTGATCGGTGGGGCTGACCTGTTCAGTCCAATTGGAATCAGTCTGTTGCTGACCAGTCTCGTTCGTGCCCGTAGTTTGGCTGCCGGATGTGGTGCCGGTGGGCTGCTCGCCCGCGGTCTCTGGGGCGGTCGATGTGGCCGGAGGTGCCAGCACGCCTGCGACGCGCTCGTCATTAGCTGTCGAGGAGAAGGTCAACCCGCGCAGAATGAGCAATGCCACCAGGAGGATCAAGAGACCAGCGCTCGACACGCGCATGCGCCCGCCGAGGGTAATGAAGCGCTCGAATTTGGTCTTCGGGTCTTCCTTCTTCTCGGTGTCCTTGGCCTTTTCCGTCACCGCCGGGTCTTCGCCGTCGCCTTCATCGAACTTCTCAGGCACGTCGGGTTGATCAGAATCGGCCTGTGAAGACTTCTTTTCTTCTGAGTTTTCGTCTGAGTTTTCCGCAGTGGTAGCAGGGAAGAGTTCGGTCTTGGCATCGCCCGGACTGAAGATTTGGGTCGTGGCCTCGTCGTTAGCCTCATCAGTGGGTTCCGACAAGTCGATCTTGCCGGTCTCGCCGGTGGTCGCGGCAAACGCCGCAGTCGTGGCGGTGGCACTCGGCGTTGTGTCCGCGACGATCTTGTCGTCCTTCACATCTGACTGAGTGCCACTGTCGTCCCGGGTGCCATTGTCATTAAAAGCTTCGGTGGGCAGCTTCGGGGTGTGCACATCTTCGATCAGCGCACCGCTGACGGTGGTGGCGGAGCCGTACTCATCCCAGAACTCGTTCAGGATAGACATGCGGATCGCGCGTTCCACCAACCACTGGGAACCCGCCTTGACCTGAATCATGAACCGCATGTCCACAGTCCACGGCATGCCCACCGTGGTTGGTGGGCTCACCGCTACGGCTGGGTGGACATCAAGATCGCCGAGCAGCTCCGATTTCACCTCAGGGCGAGCAAGAGCCGTGCGGGTTGCGCGCTCGGCGCGCTCGAGCGCTTCGTCGGAACTATGCGAACCCAGCAGCGGCACGGGCATGACGACGACTGCACGCGACCAGTACTTCGAGCGGTTGATTGCGACGCGGGCCGTGGAGTTCGGGATTGTCACCGTTGACTGATCAATGGTGCGAATCTGGGTCGATCGCATGGTGAACTGGATGACAGTACCTTCAAGCGTCCCGGTCGATCCGGTGCCTTCGAAGGCCACCCAGTCGCCCACGCCGTATTGCTTCTCGGTGAGGATGAAAAAACCAGACAAGAAGTCAGCAATAATCGATTGCGCACCAAAGCCGACTGCAGCCGAAACGATCGTCGCCGGGATCGCGGCACCGGCCAGCGAGAAGCCGAACTGCTGCAGGATCAGCACAATCAAGATGAAGTAGGCAATGATCTGGAGGATATATACGCCCACTCCAGACAGCGCGAGCTGGCTCTTGCCTTCTTCGGCGTCACCTTTTTGCTCAATCCGACGTTCAAGAATTCGGTTGGCTAAACGTCCCGCACGCGGGACCAAGAAAATTAAGACGATCAGGATCGCAATATTGAGTCCTGAGTCCGCCATCCACTGCCACGCAGCATTGAGAAGATATTGAAAAGGCATGATGTTTTCGATGCTAACCCCCAAAAGGAGGAATGTGCTGTGAAGTGTGTATGATTTACCGCATGATCATTTTACGACTAGTGGTAGTACCGACGCGGCGCCTGCCGTGACGGTGAGAACTTACTTCTCGTCGTTGTGACAAGCGCCCTCGACAGCACCCACCCATAGTGCCTGTGCGAGGGTTTTGTTATGTGGTCGCGCATCAATACGGCTAAACACACTCGTTCTCACACCTAGAGTGCGAATACTCGTTTACAACCTACTTTTTATAAGGAGCTTTCAAAGTGGCAGCTTCCCCCACGCCTTCGCCCGCGAAGGCAGCCAGCAAGGCAGGCAGCGCAGCACCGCAACGCATGACCGGTGCTGAAGCGATTGTCAAAAGCCTCGAATCTCTAGGAACCGACTTAGTGTTTGGTATTCCGGGAGGTGCGGTCCTACCTCTCTACGATGCGCTCTACGCCGCGGAACATCTTCGTCACGTGCTCGTTCGCCACGAGCAGGGCGCCGGTCACGCAGCTGAGGGTTACGCTCAGGCCTCCGGTCGCGTTGGAGTCTGCATTGCTACCTCGGGCCCGGGTGCAACGAACCTGGTCACCGCCTTGGCTGATGCCAACCTCGACTCGGTCCCCATCGTTGCCATCACTGGTCAGGTCGGTTCGTCCTTGCTGGGTACCGACGCCTTCCAGGAAGCGGATATCCGCGGCGTGACCATGCCTATTACCAAGCACAACTTCATGGTCACCGACGCGAACGAGATCCCAGAAGCTATTGCTGCGGCCTTCCACTTGGCCGAGACTGGCCGTCCCGGCCCAGTCCTGGTGGATATCCCGAAGGATGTTCAGAACCAGGAGATGGATTTCGTCTGGCCACCAGTCATTGACATGCCTGGCTACAAGCCCGTCACTACGCCTCACTCCCGCCAGATCTCTCAGGCGACTGAGCTCATTGCCGAGGCAGAGCGCCCCATCCTCTACGTTGGCGGCGGCGTCATCAAGTCGAACGCTAACAAGGAACTGCTGGCTTTCGCTGAGCACACCGGAATTCCTGTTGTCACCACGCTCATGGGCTTGGGTTCTTTCCCAGAGTCCCACGAGTTGTACATGGGCATGCCTGGCATGCATGGCACCGTCCCTGCTGTCGGTGCGCTGCAGGGTGCAGATTTGCTGATCACCATCGGCGCACGTTTCGACGATCGCGTCACGGGTGACCTCGCAAGTTTCGCCCCTGAGGCAAAAGTTATCCACGCGGATATCGATCCAGCCGAAATCGGCAAGATCCGTGCCGCTGATGTCCCCATCGTCGGCGACGCCAAGGAAGTCCTTGAGGCACTGCTGGAGAACTTCCAGTCCTCGAAGAAGCTCTCGGTTCCACATATCCACCCATGGATCGAGTACCTGAACGGATTGAAGGAACGTTTCCCACGCGGCTACGACCGCCAGCCCAACGGCACGCTTGCGCCTCAGTTCGTCATCGAGACGCTGAGCAAGGAAGTCGGCCCCGAGGCAATCTACGTCGCAGGCGTTGGCCAGCACCAGATGTGGGCAGCACAGTTCCTCGATTTCGAAAACCCTCGCACCTGGATCAATTCCGGTGGTCTGGGCACCATGGGCTACGCCATCCCAGCAGCACTGGGCGCCAAGGCCGGCATGCCAGACAAGGAAGTCTGGGCAATCGACGGTGATGGCTGCTTCCAGATGACCAACCAGGAAATCACCACCGCAGCGGTGGAGGGTTTCCCCATCAAGGTTGCTCTGATTAACAACGGCAACTTGGGCATGGTTCGCCAGTGGCAGACCCTGTTCTACAACAAGCAGTACTCGAACACGAAGCTGCACCAGGACGACCACTACGTTCCTGATTTCTTGCAGCTCTCCGAGGCGCTTGGTGCTGAGGCAATCCGCGTCACCTCAGAGGAAGAAGTCCTGCCAGCGATCAAGCGTGCGCGTGAGATCAACGACCGCCCAGTTGTCATCGACTTCGTTGTTGGCGAGGATGCTCAGGTCTGGCCAATGATCGCCGCCGGCACCAATAACTCGGACATTGAGTACGCGCGCGGTTTGCGTCCACTGTTTGACGGTGAAGAGTCAGCGGCCGAGACGCCTGCCGATATCCACGATGCCCTCGACGACGCTGCAAAGCAGAAGGAGAACTAAGACATGTCTGAAGTCACACGTAATATCCTCTCAGTTCAGGTCCAGGACGTCGACGGCATCATCTCGCGCGTAACAGCAATGTTCACCCGCCGCGGCTTCAACCTCGTGTCGCTGGTGTCTGCAAAGACGGAGACGGAAGGGCTGAACCGCCTGACCATCGTGGTCGATGCCACCGAGTACCAGATCGAGCAGATGACCAAGCAGCTGAACAAGATCATTCCCGTGATCAAGGTTGTCCGCCTCGAAGAAGAGACCACCATTGCTCGCTCACTGATGATGGTCAAGGTCAACGCGAACAATTCCAACCGCCCGCAGGTGGTGGACGCGGCGAATATTTTCCGCGCCCGCATCGTTGACGTCGCCCAAGAGTCGGTCGTCATCGAAGCAACCGGTACTCCTAGTAAGCTGAAGGCTTTCTTGGATGTTTTGGAGCCATTCGGTATCCGTGAGCTCATCCGCTCCGGTGAGATTGCTTTGAACCGTGGACCAAAGACCATGGCACCGTCGAAGTAAGTAAGCACAGTAAGTACATCTGGTAGCAAGTGCATATTTGCTACCAAAATGAACCCCTAAAAATTCCGCATGGCATAATCAGCCACGGAACACTTTTGACACACGAAAGGTGAGTGCAACACTCATGGCAATTGAAGTCTTCTACGACGACGACGCAGATCTCTCCCTCATCCAGGGCCGCAAGGTAGCGGTTATCGGCTACGGCTCCCAGGGCCACGCACACGCAATGAACCTGCGCGAGTCTGGCGTTGAGGTTGTTATCGGTCTGCGTGACGGCTCCAAGTCGGCAGAGAAGGCAAAAGAAGCTGGCTTCGAGGTGAAGAACAACGCTGACGCGTCTGCATGGGCTGACGTTGTTATGCTGCTTGCTCCTGATACCTCCCAGGCTGAGATCTTCACCAATGACATCGAGCCAAACCTCAACGATGGTGACGCACTCTTCTTCGGCCACGGCCTGAACATCCACTTCGACCTGATCAAGCCAGCGGACAACATCGTTGTCGGCATGGTTGCGCCTAAGGGCCCAGGCCACCTCGTTCGTCGTCAGTACGTCGACGGCAAGGGTGTTCCTTGCTTGATCGCAATCGATCAGGATCCAAAGGGCAACGGCCAGGATCTCGCTCTTGCATACGCTTCCGCAATCGGCGGCGGCCGCGCAGGCGTCATCCCAACCACCTTTGAGGCAGAGACCGTCACCGACCTCTTCGGTGAGCAGGCTGTTCTTTGCGGCGGCACCGAGGAACTGGTCAAGACCGGTTTCGAGGTTCTCACCGAGGCTGGCTACGAGCCAGAGATGGCGTACTTCGAGGTTCTGCACGAGCTCAAGCTCATCGTTGACCTGATGTTCGAGGGTGGCATTGCCAACATGAACTACTCGGTTTCCGATACCGCTGAGTTCGGTGGCTACCTTTCCGGCCCACGCGTCATCGACGCTGGCACCAAGGAGCGCATGAAGGACATCCTCACCGATATCCAAGACGGCACCTTCACCAAGCACCTGATCGCCAACATCGAGGGTGGCAACAAGGAGCTCGAGGGTCTGCGCAAGGAGAACGCTGAGCACCCAATCGAGGAGACCGGTGCTAAGCTGCGCGACATGATGAGCTGGGTCAAGGTCGAGCTTTCGGACACCGCTCAATAATTCGCTTTACGACGATTACATCTGCCCAGGTTTTTACCTGGGCTTTTGTTTTGCCACCATGTTTTCAATTTGTTTTCAATAAGCCGAGTTTTGCGGTATGGTGAGGGCATGCACACGCACAGCCACACGCATGATCATGGCCATGATCATGGCATCGACCCGCAGACCGCGTCTCTGCGCGCGCTGATTACTGCGTTGACTATTACTGGCACGATTTTCTTCGCCGAACTCATCGGTGGCTGGATTTCTGGTTCGCTGGCGCTGATGGCAGATGCCATGCACATGCTCTCGGACGCGACGGGGCTGATCATCGCCGTGATCGCAGTTCTCATCGGACGCAAGACCGCCACCTCGAAGGCGACCTATGGGTACCGGGGAGTGGAGGCGCTTGCTGCCGCAGTCAATGCGTTGACGGTGGCCGTGGTGGCCGTCTGGATCGTCGTTGCCGCCATCATGCGCTTGAACTCGCACACCCCCATCGACACAGCCATGATGGGCTGGATCGCCGTGATCGGTTTGCTAGCCAATCTGGCCTCGGCGTGGGTATTGTCGCGTCAGCGCAAGAACTCACTTAACGTTGAGGGTGCATTTCTACATGTGCTCACGGACATGCTCGGATCGATCGCCGTCATTATCGCGGCCGTGGTCATTCACTTCACCGGTTTTACAGCGGCGGACACCATCGCATCCTTGATCATCGCAGCACTCGTGTTGCCGCGTGCGCTGCAGCTTCTGCGGACCTCCGTGGATGTGCTGCTGGATAAGGTCCCGGCCGGATTCGAGGTGGGCGAGATTGAATCGTCGTTAAGCGACATCCCTCACGTCGATGCAGTGCATGATCTTCATGTCTGGTCGGTCAGCGGATCTGAGGCCTTGGCCACCTGCCACCTCGTCGTCGACGGCGAGGTACCCAGCGGTCCGTTGCTGGATGAGGCGCAGCAGCGCCTCCGCGAACTGGGGATCAACCACTCGACGATTCAGATTGAGCAACCTGGACACCAGGATCACGAGCAAGTGTGCTGAAATAATCGTACTATTTCATCGTAGTCCCGCGGATTCCTGCGTTGACCGTTAAGCTAGGCACCATGGGTTTTACTACGCCAAGCTATTCGCTGACTGACCTGTTCGAACGAATTGATCGATCCGAACTTCAAATCCCTGATTTCCAGCGCGAGGTGAGCTGGGACATCGACCGGATCCGCTCACTAGTTGCTACCGTGCTGCGTGGATACCCGGTTGGTTCACTGCTCGCTCTTGATACGCGCAACACCGACACTCCCTTTAAGCCGCGCCCGGTGGCAGGTGCCCCAGACCGTGGTGTCGCACCCGGCCTGTTGCTGCTTGATGGGCAGCAGCGCGTCACAGCGTTGTACCACTCGCTGCAGGGAGAAGGTTTTGTCCAGACTCTCAATCACCTTGGCAATCCGATTGATCGCAAGTTCTTCGTCGATGTGCGTCTTGCTACCTCAACGGACCCGTTAACCGATGAAGCGATTTTTACCGTCGACCGTGAGGGGAGGATCCGGTCGCACTTCGGTCCGTCGATTCCCTCTGGTGTCCAGACCACGGAGCAGATGATTGAAAACTACATCGTTCCCGTGTCTTCGCTGCTCGGCGAGGAGGGAAATGATCTCCTCTTCGAGATGGCCGCGAGTACCGACGATCCCGAGATCCGCACCGCTGTCAAAAAATTCCATAACAGTGTTCTGCGCCGATTGACTGCCTATGACATTCCCATGGTGCGCCTTGACCGCGACACACCTCAGCGTGGCGTCGGCCAGATCTTCGCGCAGGCCAACTCTATTGGCCAACCGATGGACGTTTTCGAACTGCTCACCGCGGTGTTTGCCAAGTCCAATGATAATTTCCGCCTTGCCGATCACTGGGCAGAAATCTCTGACTACCTGCGCCAGTTCCGCGCCCTCGACGGGATTGGACGGATGCAGTTCCTCCGCGCGGTTGCGCTGCTGGTAACTAGCAGGCAAGGCCAGGCGATGGGGCATAGAGGAGATATTCTCAACCTCACCCTCGACGAATACTTGGGGGCCGCGGAAGATCTGAAGCAGGCTTTCGCCAATACGGCGGAGTTTTTGGCAGAGCGCCGTATTTTCACCACCGACCAAGTTCCCTACACAACCCAGCTCGTGCCTTTGGCTGTGATCTTGGCCCGCCTTGCAGAAACCCCAGGGCTCCTCGAGTCCAAGCAGGCCAACGACCGTGTCAGTCAGTGGTTCTGGTCTGTCGTGTTCAGCGAGCTCTACGCAGCGGCGTCCCCAACCATTCGTTCCGGTCGTGATGTGGATCAGGTTACCGAGTGGATCCGCAGCGGTACCGATGAGGTACCGAAGTCACTCAATGACGCAGAATTCCATGAATCCCGGTTGCTTACAGCTGGCCCTGAATCGGGCGTATACCGCGGTTTCTTTGCACTGCTCATGGCGCGCGGTGCCAAAGATCTGCGCACCGGCGACGAGTTCACTGCGGAAACCTACGACGAGCTCGAGCCGGGTTACTTCCACGTGTTCCCACTGCAGTATTGCGAGCAGATCGGCGTGGACGATCAACTTGCGCATTCCGTTTTGAACCTCACGCCAATGGGCAAGCGGACCGAGATTGTCGTCGACGGTGGGGAACCGAAGCGTTACCTGCGCCGCATCCAAGCAAAGTCGATCATGGAAGACGACGAGTTCGATGACGTTCTGAGCACCCACGAAATGGAACCGAGCTACCTGTTTAGCTCCAATTGGAAGGCATTCTTCCAAGATCGGTGGGAGCGTTTCCTCGGCATCGTGGAATATGCCATGGACAAGCCGGTTATCCGTGATGTAGAACCGAATGGCGCGCCCGAGAACGCGCCCAATGATGAAGCAGTAGCAGAAGGATCCGAGAAAACAGGTGAAGCAGCACAGGGCCAGGGGGAAAGTTAGCCACCCACGTGGCTTTCTTGCAGGTCTCCTCGCCACAGCAACGCTGATTGCGGGGTGCGCGCCAGCTGAACCGCTCGGCCCATACGAGCAGGCGCGTGTGCACAACCAGAACAGGTCGGTGTCGGCGGACTTTGCTCAGCACCCCGTCGTCGTGGAGGATCCCTTCGGATTTGAAACGTCGCAGTTGTTCTTTCCATCCTCGGAAATTCTGGTCGTTGTTGATGAAACTACTGCGGCCGCCCTGCGTGGTGCGTCAGTCGCTTTGGTAACGCATGCGCCGATGCTGGTGTACAAGCCCGAAATGCACCGCGAGGTGGTCGAAGAGATCCGTCGCCTGGGAGCCCACACTGTCTTGACCGTCGGGAAGGTGTCTCTTGCTCCGGCATCAGGATCCGTGTCCGTGATCCGCGACCCAGGTGGGTTGGAAGCTCTGGGCACCATGACTGCCTACGCCTTCGATGAAGTTGTTGTAGAAAGCCCCGACGATGCAGTACAAGCAGTGGCGTCTGTGGGAGAGCAGGAGCAAAAGTGGCTGCGCGCCTCCTGGGCGGACCCGGAAGTTGCACCCCAAGCGCGGGCGGCCGCGGTCCCGGCATCGAGTCCGCGCGATGCAGATATGGCCCCGAAAGTGGTTGCCACGCACCAATCCGACCTCGCGGCGGTGGTCAACGCTCGCAGCTACGGCGCCGACGTGGACGTAGTTGATGATCCCAATCCGGTGACCTCGGATGAAACCTTCATGACGATGGTGGGACTCGAGGACCAACCACTGCTTGCGCTAGGGCAGGAATTCGGCACCGATGAAGAATTGCGTTCACGCATTCGCGGTGCTGAGGCCATTTACATGCCGAATTAATAGGCAAATATCGGCCTTGGGGGCTAAACTATTTTCGTCATCTACCAAATCTTTTAGTGAGATCGATTTCAGGAGCAGTTACGTGACCAAACCCGTCGTGCTTATCGCAGACAAGCTTGCCCAATCCACCGTCAATGCACTCGGAGATGCTGTGGAGGTGCGCTGGGTAGACGGTCCGAACCGCGAGGAGCTCCTCGCCGCAGTTCCTGAAGCTGATGCACTCCTGGTTCGCTCTGCAACCACCGTTGACGCAGAGGTACTCGAGGCAGCCTCTAAGCTGCAGATCGTCGGTCGTGCGGGTGTTGGCCTGGACAACGTCGACATCGACGCTGCTACCGAGCGTGGCGTGATGGTTGTCAACGCACCCACCTCGAACATTCACTCCGCTTGCGAGCACGCAATTGCACTGCTTCTGTCCACCGCGCGTCAGATCCCAGCTGCGGATCAGACCCTGCGTGAGCACGAGTGGAAGCGCTCCCAGTTCAAGGGCGTAGAAATCTTCGGCAAGACCGTCGGCATCGTCGGCTTCGGCCACATCGGCCAGCTGTTCGCTCAGCGCCTGCAGGCATTCGACACCACTGTCATTGCGTACGACCCATACGCGAACCCAGCCCGCGCAGCTCAGCTCGGCGTTGAGCTCGTTGACCTGGACACTTTGGTGGGCACCTCTGACTTTGTCACCATCCACCTGCCAAAGACAAAGGAAACGGCCGGCATGTTCGATGCTGAGCTGCTTGCTAAGTCCAAGAAGGGTCAGATCATCATCAACGCTGCCCGTGGTGGCCTCGTTGACGAGCAGGCTCTCGCAGATGCCATCAAGTCCGGCCACATCCGCGGCGCTGGCTTCGACGTGTACTCCACCGAGCCTTCCACCGACTCTCCACTCTTCGAGCTGCCAGAGGTCGTTGTTACCCCTCACCTCGGCGCATCCACCGAAGAGGCACAGGACCGTGCTGGTACCGACGTTGCTGCTTCCGTTCTGAAGGCACTCGCTGGCGAGTTCGTCCCAGACGCAGTCAACGTCTCCGGCGGTGCTGTGGGCGAAGAGGTCGCAGCATGGCTCGACCTGTCCCGCAAGCTCGGTCTGCTCGCAGGCAAGCTTCTCGACGACGCAGCTGTCTCCCTCAAGGTCACCGCACGCGGTGAGCTGTCCACCGAAAAGGTTGACGCACTGGGTCTGTCCGCTGTCCGTGGCCTGTTCTCCGGCGTGACCGAAGAGCCTGTCACGTTCGTGAACGCGCCTCAGATCGCGGAGCAGCGCGGCCTGGAGTACTCGGTTGCTACCGAGACCGAGTCCGTGTCGCACCGCTCCATCCTCGAGGTTCAGGCAGTGTCCGGAAACGGTGAAGTCTCCACCGTCATCGGCGCCCTGACCGGCCTTGAGCGCGTGGAAAAGATCGTTCGCATCAACGGTCGTGGCGTGGATATGCGTGCAGCTGGACGCAACCTCTTCCTGCGCTACACCGATCAGCCAGGTGCCCTGGGCAAGGTTGGTTCCCAGCTCGGCGACGCCGGCATCAACATCGAGGCTGCTGCTCTGACCCAGACCACCAAGGGCGACGGTGCCGTCTTGGTCCTGCGTGTCGAGGCAGAGGTACCAGCTGATCTGGAAGCCAAGATCGCTGAGTCCCTCGGCGCTGAGTCGCTGCAGATCAACCTGGATTAATTCTTGAATTAATCACACTCGCTTTTTCAGCGTTTTCCCAGAAACATAATGTTTCTGGGAAAACGCTGTTTTTTACGGTTATGTATGGCAATATTACTGTGACTCGGCTCACCGGCCGAGTTTTGTCACTTATTGAGTTATTGCAACCGTGGAAAGTATCGGAAAGGAGTGTCGTAAATGAGTACGAAGACCAACGAACCAGTCGGCGAGCACAAAGATCTCGAAGACAGAATCGAAAAATCGGTCACCGCTGACGGCAAAGAACATGTCGTCGGTATTCGTCCCAAGAAGATGATCGGCACGACAGAGCGCATCATTATCGCCGTGTGTGCGGTCCTAGCAGCCTTAGGTTGGGGAGCAATCGCGCTCAACCGAGACGAAACCATTAACTCGGTATGGCTGGTCTTTGCAGCCATCGGGTCGTACATCATTGGCTACTCGCTCTACTCCCGTCTCATTGAATACAAGGTGGTCAAGCCGAAAAATGCGCGTGCCACCCCGGCGGAGTATGTAGACGACGGAAAAGACTTTGTCCCCACGGATCGCCGAGTACTCTTCGGCCACCACTTTGCGGCAATCGCCGGTGCTGGCCCACTTGTCGGTCCTGTAATGGCAGCCCAGATGGGTTACCTGCCTGGTACATTGTGGATCGTTTTCGGCGTGATTTTCGCCGGTGCGGTGCAGGACTACCTCGTGTTATGGGTCTCCACTCGTCGTCGTGGGCGTTCCCTGGGACAAATGATTCGCGACGAGATGGGCCGCGTCGGTGGCGCCGCCGGCATCCTCGCCACGATTGTCATCATGATTATCATCATCGCGGTGCTCGCGCTGATCATTGTGAACGCATTGGCGGATTCCCCATGGGGCGTCTTCTCCATCACGATGACCATTCCCATTGCGATGTTCATGGGTGTCTACCAGCGCTACATTCGCCCTGGTGCGGTGACGGAAGTGTCCATCATCGGTGTTGTTTTGTTGCTCGCGGCCATCATTGGCGGTGGCTACGTCGCTGACACCGAGTGGGGCGTTGCCATGTTTACCTGGTCGAAGGAAACACTTGCCTTCGCGCTGATCGGCTACGGCATTGTCGCAGCGATTCTGCCCGTGTGGCTGCTGCTTGCACCACGTGACTACCTCTCGACGTTCATGAAGATCGGCGTGATTGTCCTGCTGGCAATCGCGATTTTGATCAATCGCCCCGAGGTCCAGATGCCGGCGATCACAAGCTTCGCCATCGAGGGCAATGGTCCGGTGTTCTCGGGTAGTTTGTTCCCGTTCCTGTTTATTACCATCGCCTGTGGCGCGCTCTCGGGATTCCACGCATTGATCTCCTCGGGTACTACTCCGAAGCTGATCGAGAAGGAATCTCAGATGCGTCCGATCGGCTATGGCGGCATGCTGATGGAATCCTTCGTCGCAGTGATGGCACTCGTCGCCGCTGTGGTGATTGATCGCCACAAGTACTTCGCCATGAATGCGCCAGCATCGCTGACCGGCGGCACTTCTGAAGGAGCTGCAAGCTTCGTCGCAACGCTCGATCTGCCTGGCACTCCCATCACCGCTGGCGAATTGGATGCCGCAGCACAAGCAATCGGTGAAGCGACTATCGTCTCTCGCACCGGTGGCGCCCCGACATTGGCTTACGGCATGTCAGAGATTCTGACGGACATCTTGGGCAACCCGGCTCTGCAAGCATTCTGGTACCACTTCGCCATCATGTTTGAGGCGTTATTCATCCTCACCACCGTGGACGCCGGCACTCGCGTGGCCCGCTTCATGATGACCGACACCTTGTCCAACCTGCCGGGTCTGGCGAAGTTCAAGGACCCAACATGGACTTTCGGCAACTGGATTTCCACCATCGTCGTCTGCCTGTTGTGGGGCGCAATCTTGCTGATGGGCGTGACCGACCCACTGGGCGGCATCAACGTCTTGTTCCCACTCTTTGGTATTGCGAACCAGCTATTGGCGGCTATGGCCCTATCCCTTGTGCTGGTCGTCCTGGTGAAAAAGGGATTATATAAGTGGGCCTGGATCCCGTTGATCCCACTGGTCTGGGATCTGGTTGTCACGATGACGGCGAGCTGGCAGAAGATCTTCCACTCGAATCCGTCCATTGGCTACTTTGCGCAGCATGCTCGTTACAAGGAAGCACAAGCGCAGGGCTTGGATTCCTTCCAAGGTGCTGCAACTCCGGAAGCGATCGATGCGGTCGTCCGCAACACCATGGTCCAGGGCATTCTGTCGGTGCTCTTCGCGGTTCTCGTCCTGATCGTGGTCGCATCGGCATTTGTTGTCTGTGTGCGGGCAATCCAAGCACGTAGTCGTGGCGAACACGTGGGCACCACGGAAGAACCCGACACCCCATCGAAGACCTTCGTGCCACGCGGATTGGCGGCCACGCAGGAAGAAAAGGCGATGATGCAGGAGCTCGGTATTACCCAGGGTAGTAGCGGGGAAAACTAGGAAGAGAGGCAATCATGATTGACGCACTCAAGAAGGGTGCCTCGTCAGTTTCCTGGTATTTCAAGGAGCTGATGGGGGATAACGATTACTCGAAGTACTGCGCTCATCTGTCTCGGCACCACCCCGACCAGGAGGTGCCCACGGAGCGGGAGTACTGGAAGGAACGTTGGGCTCGTCAAGAAGCCAACCCGCAGAGCAGATGCTGCTAGACTGACAACTAGTGTCCATCAGGTGAGAAAGGAATCCCACAATATGAAGATTGCGGTTATTGGCGGCGACGGTATCGGTCCCGAGGTTATGGCAGAGGGCCTCAAGGTCCTCCACGCTGTGCGAGACGATATTGAAACCACGGAGTACGATCTTGGTTCGCGTCGCTACCAGCGCAATGGTGAACTTATCACCGAGGACGATCTAGCCAGCCTGCGCGAGCACGACGCTATTCTGCTGGGTGCAATCGGCGATCCTGAAAAGGTCACCCCAGGTGTCCTCGAGCGTGGACTGCTGCTGAAGATGCGCTTTACCCTGGATCACTTCATCAACTTGCGTCCTTCGAAGTTGTACCCAACCTCGGTCAGCCCGCTGGCTAACCCAGGCGACATCGACTTCGTCGTTGTCCGCGAGGGCACCGAAGGCCTCTACGCCGGCAACGGCGGAACCCTGCGTCAGGGCACCCCGCACGAGGTGGCTTCTGAGGTGTCTCAGAACACCCGCTACGGTGTGGAGCGCACCGTGCGCTACGCCTTCGATCTGGCAATGCAGCGCGACAAGAAGCTCACCTTGGTGCACAAGAAGAACGTCTTGGTCAACGCAGGTGTGTTGTGGCAAAACGCTGTCGATGACGTGGCTAAGGAGTACCCAGAGGTGCAGGTTGATTACAACCACATCGATGCGGCGACCATCTACATGGTCACCGATCCTGCGCGCTACGACGTCATCGTGACCGATAACCTCTTCGGCGATATCCTCACCGACCTCGCCGGTGCGGTCTCCGGTGGTGTTGGTCTGGCATCTTCGGGCAACATCGACGCATCGCGTACCAACCCATCCATGTTCGAGCCGGTCCACGGCTCCGCACCTGATATCGCAGGCCAGGGTATTGCTGATCCAACGGCAATGATTCTGTCCGTCGCGATGATGCTGCGCTGGTTGGGCGACGAGGACAACGCGGTGCGTATCGAAGAAGCCGTTGCGCAGGATGTTTCTAACCGTGGTGAAACAAAGATCGTCACGACGCAGGTCGGTGACCGGATTGCTGACGCTCTGAAGTAAGCTACATAGGTCAAAACTTATGCACTGATGCCACTAGTTTGGCGTCAGTGCATTTGTTTATGTAGTGCAGAGTAACAGTAGGAAGAGGGGCCTCATGCGTTCGAATACGCTTGGTTTAACCGCGTTGATCGTTTCCAGTGCGTTGGTGATGTCCTCCTGTGCAAGCGGGGACAGCTCGGGGGCGCAGGAATCGACGCAAGAGGAAAAGCCCCAGCTGGCCACCAGCGGCCCCGAAGTGCTGACGGATCCCGACGGATCGGGTGCGGAAGTGTCAGCTCGTCTCTTCGAATCCTCCGATGTTGTGGTGGTGTCTACCTATGAACTGTCCGATCAGCTTCAGGCCGCGGCGGTAGCAAAGCAGCAGGGGGCGCCGATGCTGACGCGTTTGACGGGCAATGAGGCCGCGGTCGATGCGGAAATTGAAAGGCTCGGGGCGACCCAGGTCATCGAGGTCCCCGGCGAGGATCGAGCCCTCGAAGACACGGAACCAGTAGTCGCTGCGGCTCGCGACAGTGCTGTGGAAGCAATCGCGGCCCAGGAAGGCGGAGAACCCTCCGACTTGCAAATGCCACCGATGTTGGCCACCCCTCACACCTCGCTCGCAGCAGCTGCAACGGCGGCAGCCGCAGGTGCAGAGATTCAAGTCCTATCGGTTCCGGATCCGCGAGAGACCTCCGAGTCGATGCGCACGGTCACCGAACAAGACACCCTCGCATTGGGCGCCCAATTTGGCTCCAGCGAAGAATTCGGTGAGCGCGTTGAACTCGCCAACAATGGCGAGCTCCCCGGTGGCGGAGGCCTGTTGTTCCCGGGTCGCCGCATGGTCGCACTCTACGGACATCCTTCAGGTGATTCCCTCGGCATGATGGGGGAGCAACCCCCTGCAGAAGCCGTCGATCGCCTCGAGGGGATGATCGAGGACTATCAAGCATTAGAGGAACAGCCGGTGCTTCCCGCGTTCGAGATCATCGTGACAGTTGCCTCCGAGTTCCCCGGCGACGATGGCGATTACTCCAACGAAGGTGACCCCGAGGAATTCATCGGCTATATCGATGCGATTACCGAAGCCGGCGGCTACGCCTTCCTCGACCTACAACCAGGCCAGGCCAGCTTCTTGGATCAGGCAAAGCGCTACGAAGAATTGCTCAAGCGCCCGAACGTGGGACTTGCACTTGATCCCGAGTGGAAGATCGGCCCGGGCGAAAAGCCACTTCAGCAAGTTGGTCATGCCGAGGCGGCCGAGATCAACGAGGTCGCTGATTGGCTCGCCGAGCTGACCCGCGAGAACAACCTGCCGCAAAAGGGGCTGATCCTGCACCAGTTCCAATTGCAGATGCTGCGCGACCGCGACCAGATCAACACGGATCACCCTGAGCTTGCGTTTATCTTGCACGCCGATGGGCACGGTAGTCCGAATGACAAGTTCGATACCTGGAATGCCATGCGCCAGGGCTTAAGTTCCGACTACTTCATGGCCTGGAAGAACTTCGAGGATGAGGATTCCCCAACGTTTACCCCGGAGGAAACCTACAACAATGTCGATCCGCGTCCGTGGTTCGTCTCGTACCAGTAAAACCCGATAAACACGCTCGTGGGTGCGCTAACCTAACCCCATGAGCGTCGAACTCGAAGAAGTCCGCGGCTTCCTCGCGCAACAGGAACCATTTGCGCACCTCCCGGACGAAACACTGGATGCGTTGCCCAGGAAGATGACAATGTCGTACGTCCGGCGTGGCGACACCATCATCTCCCCGGGTGAGGAAAACCATGCGCTGTATATCATCCGCTCCGGGGCCGTAGACGTCATCAGCACCGACGACCTCCTCCTGGACCGTCGCGAGGAAGGCCGCAACTTCGGCTATTCCACGCTCGTCGGAGATCCCGAGTCCCATTACCGTATGGTCGCGGTCGAGGATTGTCTGTTGCTGCAGCTGCCCCGCGATGACTTTAATGAGCTGATCGCGTCCCACCCGGAGACGAAGGTGTATTTCACCTCGCAGTCGCGCCGGGTCAAGGCGGCGGCAGACGAGGTGCGCGATAGCTCCGCGGCCGAGCTGATGCGCACCCCAATAGCCAAGCTGATTCAAAGTCGCCCGCCCGTCACGGTTACATCCGATGCGACGCTGCGCCAGGCCGCGATGATCATGACGGAGGCGAACGTCTCGTCGATAGTTATCGTTGACAACGGCCTTGAGGGCATCCTCACCGATAAGGACATGCGTACCCGCGTCGTCTCCCAGGGCTTGAGCTCCGAGTCGATTGTCTCCGATGTCATGACTCCGAATCCTCGCACCGTGGACACGGATATCCTCACCTTCCAGGCGATGCTGGTCATGAGTGAGATGGGCATTCACCACCTCCCGGTCGTGGATAATGGCGAGGTCGTCGGCGTACTCACCAGCGGTGATATCTTCCGGCAGCTCCAAGACGACCCGATTTATCTCACGGCGGATCTCGCGCGCAGTTCGTACGAAGAGCTCAAAGGCGCTTATCGACGAGCAGCCGACGTCGCCGCTCGTTTTATCGATCGGGGAGCCACCGCCGAAGAGGCTCAGCGCCTGATGACGAGTGTGGCCGATACCGTTGCACGCCGATTGATTGCCCTGATCGAGGAAGAAATCGGCCCGGCGCCGATTCCTTATGCGTTTGTGGCAGTGGGCTCACAGGGCCGCCGCGAGATGGGGCCGGCCTCGGATCAAGACAACGCCCTTGTCCTGGACGATTCCTACGACGAGAAGCTCCACGGAGAGTACTTCGCCAAGATGTCGGAGTTCGTCTGCGTGGGTCTTGATGCCGCTGGTCAGGTGCTGTGCCCTGGCAATATGATGGCCTCGAACCCGGAATGGCGCATGACGGTGACGCAGTGGAATAAGAAATTTCACCACTGGGTCACAGCCCTAGAATCCGAGTCCGTGCTCAATGCACAGATCTTCTTCGATTTCCGCGCGCTCGCCGGTGATGAGCAGATGGCCCGCGGGGTGCACAGTAATGCTGTGTTGGCCGCAAAATCGTCGACACGCTTCCATGCGCACCTTGCCGGACTCGCCGCGCACCGCGAACCGCCGATTGGATTCTTTCGCGGGCTCGTGGTCGAGCGCTCCGGCGAGTACGCCGACACGCTGGATATTAAAAAGGGCGGGATTGCCGCCGTGGTCCAAATGGCACGCCTGTATGCCATCTCGGCGGGCAGCGAAGAGGTGGAGACGAAGGAGCGCTTGAAGGCCTCTGCGGGCAATAGTGTGTCGCAAAAGGGTGCCGACGATCTCATTGATGCCTTTGACTACCTGCAAATTCTGACGGTGCGTCATCAGGCGAAGCAGATTCGCGCGGGTGAAAAACCGAACTACCGGATCGATCCGAAAGAACTGCCTGTCGGTGACCGGGAGAACCTCCGCGAAGCCTTCGGCGTGATCAAGGGAATGCAAAACGCTCTGGGCAACAAGTACCCAGTGAGGAACTTCTGATGTTGGACAGGTTTCGCAGGAAGGACCGCGGCGAGATTGAGCCGGGACGCTTTCTTGCAGTCGACGTGGAAACAACGGGGCTCAATCCAAAACGCGACCAGCTCGTGTCCATCGGATGGGTGCCGGTGACCGATCGCGTCATCGATCTTTCCGGGGCAGGCTACTTCGTTCTCGCCGGAGCTTCGGTCGGCGACTCGGCGTTGGTGCACGGCGTAACTGACGACGACATCGCCAACCACGGTGTCGCCCCCGAGGTGGTTCTCGAGGAGTTTGAGACGGCCTTAGAATCGCGCGCGTTGCTTGCGCACTTCGCTCAGATGGAAACGGGCTTTATCTCAGAGCTGCACCGCCGAGTCCGGAGAAAGCCGTGGAAGTTCGGAGAGGATCAGGTTACTGATACCTTCGAGCTGGAGCGTCGCCACATGGAGCGCATGGCCACCTACCCGCGCGGTGAGGATCTGCGCCTGGCCCGCGTGCGCGGGCGCTACGGATTGCCGAACTATAAAAATCACAACGCGCTGACAGATGCATTGGCGTGTGCTGAGGTGTATTTGGCTATTACAGCCTGAGCTTGTCGCAGCTCGGTCGCAGCAGTGTCGGGCCGTTGAGGTATTGTACGTTTCATGCGTTTTGGACGAATTGCAACACCAGAAGGAATGACCTTTGCGGTCATCAACGACGAAGCTACTACCGCCAAGCAGATTGCGGGCACCCCATTTACCGAGCCGGAGTACACCGGCAAGGAGTGGAAGATGGACGAAGTCCGCCTGTTAGCCCCTATGCTGCCAAGCAAGATCATTGCCATCGGCCGCAACTATGCCGATCACGTCGAGGAGGTGTTCAAGGAGTCCGCAGAGCACTTGCCACCGACCCTGTTCATCAAGCCGCCGACAGCTGTCATCGGCCCTGAGGCTGCCATCAAGATCCCAGATTTTGCTACCAAGGTTGAGTTCGAGGGCGAGCTGGCGCTCGTTGTGGGCAAGCCATGCAAGAACGTCAAGGCAGAGGACTGGCGCTCGGTCATTGCCGGCGTCACCATTGTTAACGATGTTTCCTCCCGTGACCTGCAGTTCGCTGACGGCCAGTGGGCTCGCGCGAAGGGCATTGACACTTTCTGCCCACTCGGCCCATGGATCGAGACTGACCTGGATAAGTTTGATTTCGATGACCTGCCCATCAAGGCTCACCTGACTCAGAATGGCGTCACCGAGACCAAGCAGGATTCCAACTCGAACCAGATGATCATGAAGCTGGGCGAGATCCTCGAATTCATCACCGCTTCCATCACCCTGCTGCCAGGCGATGTCATCTGCACCGGCTCGCCTGCAGGCACCGCGGCAATGTTCCCCGGCGATCGCATCGAAGTTGAGATTCCTGGCATCGGAAAGCTGGCGAACCCAGTTGAGCGAGCATAACCACTCCCACTCGGGCCACGCCGCCGAGGATTTCCACGCGTTCTACGCCGAGGGCCAGAAATGGTCGGGAAATCCGAATACCACTCTCGTCCGCGAGGCCGAGAAGCTAACTCCAGGCACCGCCCTTGACATTGGCTGCGGGGAGGGCGCCGACGTCGCCTGGCTGGCCAAGGCTGGCTGGGACGTCATCGGCACCGATCCGATTCAGGGTGCGCTCGACCGCGCCCGCGAGGTCACCGATGCGCCGCTCTTCGCGCTTGATCTTGCAGGCACAGCCGAGAAATTCGCGGACACGAGCTTCGACCTTGTCTCCGCGATGTACATCCCGCTGGAGGCCACGCAGGAGATCGTCGATACGCTCGCGTCACTTGTTGCGCCCGGCGGTACGCTGCTGTTCGTGCACCATCAGTTCGATGAGCCGAACGCGATTTTGTCGCCGCAGCAGGTCGCAGAGATGCTTGGCGACGAGTTCCCAGCGCCGCAGCTTTCTACCGTGGATCGGGGAGAAACGCACGGGGCTGGCGCGCATCACCGCACAGATTTGGTGCTGGTAGCTACTAGGGCTTAAAGCCCTGGTTAGAGGCCAAGAGCCCGCATAATCGTGCGCAACTTCGCGGAGGTCTCCTCGAGCTCAGCCTCGGGGTCGGACTCCGCGACCAGCCCGCCGCCTGCCCAGGCGCGGGCCATTGTACCCTCGCCGTTAACCTCGGCGCAACGGATCGACACCATGTACTCACCGTCGCCTGAGCAGTCGCACCAACCCACGGTGCCGGCGTAGAAGGAGCGATCCGATTCCGCGGTGGTAATCAAGGCTTCGGCGGCGTCTTGCGGAGTTCCGCACACGGCCGGGGTGGGGTAGAGGCGCAGAGCCAATTCCAAGGCATTTGGGGTTGGCTCTTTCAGCGCGCCACGAATCGGGGTGGCCAGGTGCCACATCTCGTTGGTCTTGTGCAATTGCGGACGATCGGTGATCTCCAGCTCGGTGCACAGCGGGGTGAGGATGTCCCTGATGTGGTCGACGACGTAGGCGTGCTCGTCGAGATCCTTGGCCGATTCATAGAGCGCGCGGCCCTTCGCCTCGTCGACGTCGCGGTCGTAGATATTGCGTGCGGCCGAGCCTGCCAACGGGTACGAGGTGACCTGGTTACCCTCGCGGCGCACCAAAACTTCGGTGGAGGAACCCACGAGCATGTGTCCGGGCTTGCCGGCAGGGGTGAGATCGGCGATAAAACCGTCGCGGGTATAGGACATATCGATCAGCCGGGCACCCACGAGGCGGGCATCCACGGGTGGGTTGAACTCGATGTCCACCGCGCGCGCGAGCACCACCTTGTTCAAGGCGGAACGCCTGATGGTCTCGACCGCGGCTTCGACGCGGCGCAGGTGCTCGGAAGGCTCAGGGTCGAAGCCGTAAACACTTGCGTGCAGCGTGGAGCCCTGGCCGATGCGATAATAAGGATGCGGTTCCAGCGTGCCCGATTCGCGCACGATGGTCTCCGGGACGGTCAGCGCGGCAGGTGCGCTCCGGTCGAAGGGGAGCGCGCCGACAACCATTTCTACTTGGCCGTTTTTGAGCGCATCGATGGCTTCCCAGGGATCGGTGAACGTGGTTTTTGCTCCCTGGGTGCGCACAGAGCCATGCGCCCGAGATAACAAGAAATCGGGCGCAGTTGAGGGACGGTTGGCACACATGGAACAGAAGTCTAGCGCGCATTGATCGGCTCAATGCCACAGGGGCGCAGAATCAATCAAAGGTTTGTTATTGCTTCTGGGAATATCGCTGATGGAAAACGCGAGCTGGCGCAGAATGCGCAGGCCCGGGGTTGTACCATAGGGCGCATGACTGAAGTACGCGTACGATTCTGCCCATCACCCACTGGAACCCCGCACGTTGGCCTGGTGCGCACCGCATTGTTCAATTGGGCCTATGCCCGCCACACCGGTGGCAAGCTGGTCTTCCGCATCGAAGATACCGATGCTGCACGTGACTCCGAGGACTCCTACAAGGCCATCGTGGATGCCCTTGAGTGGCTGAACCTCGAGTGGGATGAAGGCGTGGAAAAGGGTGGCCCGCACGCCCCTTACCGTCAGTCGCAGCGCATGGACATCTACGCGGATATCCTGCAGAAGCTGAAAGATGCAGGCGAGGTCTACCCGGCGTACTCCACCAACGAGGAAGTCATCGAGCGCCACAAGGCTGCTGGCCGTGACCCACAGCTGGGCTACGACAACTTCGACCGCGACCTCACCGCAGAGCAGATCGCGACCTATGAGGCTGAGGGCCGCCAGCCGGTGTGGCGCCTGCGCATGCCACACAAGACTTGGGCGTGGACCGACCTGGTGCGCGGCGAGATGGAGTTCAAGCCGGAGACCCAGCCTGACTTCGTGGTTGCCCGCTCCAACGGTGCGCCTTTGTACACGTTGGTCAACCCTGTCGACGACGCGCTGATGCAGATCACCCACGTCCTGCGCGGCGAGGACCTGCTGTCCTCCACGCCACGCCAGCTCGCACTCTACGAGGCACTGCAGCGCATCGGCGTGACCGATTTCACCCCGCAGTTTGCGCACCTGCCATTCGTGATGGGCCAGGGCAACAAGAAGCTGTCCAAGCGCGACCCTGAATCCAACCTCTTCAACCACCGCGACAACGGCATCATCCCCGAGGGCATGATCAACTACCTCGCACTGTTGGGCTGGTCGCTCTCTGCCGATCAGGACATCTTCTCCGTCGACGAGTTCGTCGCAGCCTTCGACGTCAAGGACGTTCTGGGTAACCCCGCACGATTCGATCAGAAGAAGCTCGAAGCGATCAACGCGGACCAGATTCGTCTGCTCGAGCCAGCCGACTTCAAGCAGCGCCTACGCGATTACTTGAGCGAGTACACCGACTTCCCAGCCGATTACCCGGACGAGAAGTTCACCATCGCAGCGGACCTCGTGCAGACCCGCATCAAGACGCTTTCCGAGGCCTACGGCCTGCTGAAGTTCCTTGTCACCGACGACGAGGACATCGTGCTGGATCCCAAGGCCGCAAAGAAGAACCTCAAGGAGGCTGCGATTCAGCCTCTCGAGGTGGGCATGGCAGCGCTCGAGGGGGTCGGGGAGTGGACCACCGAGAACATCGAGGCGGCACTGTCCAAGGCGCTTATCGACGATCTCGAGCTCAAGCCTCGCGTGGCCTACGGCGCCCTGCGTGTGGGCATCTCGGGTGAGGCTATTTCTCCACCGCTGTTTGAGTCCATGGAGCTTTTGGGCCGCGAATCCACCCTGGCGCGCCTGAAGGCTGCCCGCGAGCAGACGCCTTACACGGCTGAAGCTTAAATTCTTTTAGTTTCTTTCGCTTCGTTGAATGGCTATACCAGAATTACAAACGCGTAATTTATGTGCTGTGACCAGCCGATTTGGTCTTAATCGGTAGTTCTGGTTATAGTTATCAACGTTGTTCAGAGCAAGTGCTCACCAGCCAGGTGAGAACAAAGCGAAGGAAAACGATTGGCCTATGGTGTAATTGGCAACACTACGGTTTCTGGTACCGTCATTCTAGGTTCGAGTCCTGGTAGGCCAGCTGCAGAGCAATCTGCAAGTCCTAATGCCCCGTTCGTCTAGCGGCCTAGGACGTCGCCCTCTCACGGCGGTAACACGGGTTCAAATCCCGTACGGGGTACCAATGAAAAAGAGCGAGACCTTATCGGTCTCGCTCTTTTTCTATGCGTCGGGATGGTAGCTGTTGGCCGAACTTCTAATTACCCATTGCTGCGAGTTTGCGAATTAGGGGAGTGATTTCTACGTTTCCCTTGCCTTCCTTGTCGCGCTTAATAATGAGCTTTGCAGCTGCGATCTGAGCCGACGTCGGATTTAGCTTTTCTAGCCCGATAGTTTCGTCGACGGTACGGCGAGTCTCTTGGTTCGTCATAGTTGCTGTCCCTCCTTTGCTGATTCTTGAAGAGTGGCCAAAATCGATGTGAGGGCGGCATCGATCAATTCTTGCTCCGGTTTTGACAAGTCAGGGTGATCGTCGATGGAATCGAGGATAGCTACTCCTAGGTTAGCCTCCTTATTTTCCTCGGACAAGCACATCTTGCACGCCCAACGGAGGTCTGCATGCCATTCTTTCAGGGATTCAAGGCGCCTTGCGTTGAGGACAGTGTGATTGATACCGAGCCAAGCGACCAGTGCCGCAGCCAATGGAGCGGCGACCCGCGTAACGGATTTGAGAAGTAGGCGTCGAGTTTCCTCCGAATCTAGAGCGAGGGCGACCATGAATATGATGACAAATGCGGTGACGAACAGGGCGTAGATGGCGGTCACTGATGGGGTTTTCCACTTAAGTGGTACGGGTTCGGTGGCGTTGTAGCTCTCCATAGCCGGGATGCTATCGGGCGCACTCGACATCGCCGCGAGGTTGTGGATGCCCACCACAGCGCCGTGAAATTTAAACGTTCTAGATGACTTAAATCCCCAACCCATTCATCTGCCGCGCCACTGCATCCCTGCGCTCATCCAGCGACAAACCTTCCGAAAGCAGCACATCCTCAGCAATCTTCCCATCACGCATAAACACAACGCGGCCTGCGCGGGAAGCCACGCGCGCGTCGTGAGTCACCAACACAACGGTAGTGCCGGACTGGTTGATCTGCTCGAACGCCTCCATGATCTCGTCGGCGGTTTTCGTGTTCAGTGCGCCTGTGGGCTCATCGCCGAAGATCACCTTAGGGCTGCCCATCAGTGCCCGGGCGATCGCTGCGCGTTGGAGTTCGCCACCAGAGGTCTGGGTAATCTCGCGGTCTTCTAGGTGCGAGATGCTGAGATCCGCCATAATCGAGCGGGCCTCCTCAACGATCAAATCCCGGTCGGAGCGCCTCGTATTCATTGAGGGCAAAATGATGTTGTCTAGGATGTTTAGGTTCTTCAGCATCGTGGGTTGCTGGAACACGAAGCCCATCTGCTCGCGGCGTAGGTCGGCGAGTTCGTTCTCCGAGGCGGTGGCGAGGTTCTTATCGTCGAAAAGCACCTCTCCGCTATCTATCGTGTCAATGCCACTGAGGGCGAAGAGTAGCGTGGACTTGCCGGAACCCGAGGGGCCCATGATGGCTACGAATTCGCCCAGCGCGATGGTGAGCGAGAAGTTGTTGAGCACCACGTTGGGTTCGCCGTCGCTGCTAAACGATTTCCGGATGTCGCGGGCCTCGATGATAAAAGTGCTCATGTCATTCCCTTATGTTGTTGGCAATGGTGATCTGCTTGGCGCTGCGCATGCCCAGCGGAGTGGCGAGTGTGACGGTAATGGCGAGGAGAGCCGGGTAGAGCAGGTACACCAGCCATGGGTTGGCGATGAAGCGAACCGATGTGGCTCCGATTTGGGCGAGGAAAAGCCCGGCAAGCCAGGCGCCGAGAGTGCTGGCGAGGATGATGCCGAGCAGGATCGCAACGACGGTGACCACGAGGGTGCGCGTGAGGTACTGCGCGGTGATGTCTGCGGTGGTGAAGCCGGTGGATTTTAAGATGGCGATCTCGCGGCGGTCCTTGACCACGATCATCTGCACGAAGAGCAGGGTGATCAAAAGCGTCAGGCCGATGGCGACGGCAAGCGCTGCCTGAGCGACTGTTTTCACGGCCGAGATTGTGTCGCCGAACATCTGCTGGGTATACGTATTCACGCTGGCCACCTTGGCAAAGCTGAACTGGTCCTCAAGAGACTGGGCCTTCGTCTCAACGAGGGAGTCGTCGGTGGTGGTTAGGCAGATCATGCTTCTGAGTACGTCGGTGTCCTGGTCGGTAAAGGCTGCCTTGGCCGTTTTGCCGCCGTTGGTCACGTCGGAGTAGATACCGGAGACGGTCAGGTCCCTCGTGTGGGAGCCGGTGGAAATGGTCAGCGGATCGCCGACGGATTTACCTAGCTCGTTGGCGTTGATTGTGGACAGCGCGATGTCGGTCTCCAAGTGAGGCGCCGCGCCGTTGAGGTAGGCAACGGGAAAGACTTCGTGGTTGCCGAGTTCGATCTTGATCGTTTAGGGTTGGCCATCGGCGGCCTCGGTGGTGTAGCCCTTGGTCAACAGTGCGACGTACTCATCGACCTCGCTGTCGGCAGAAACGGCTTTTTCGATCTCGGCGGTCGCGCCCGCAATGTCGTCGGACTGCTGCAGGGTGACAATGATGTCGCTTTGGCCGATGCCAAGGTATTGCACGAAGCTCTTATCCGACATCGTGGTGGCAATGTTCTGAGGAATCGTCATGATGATCGTGGAAATGACCAGGATCAAAAACATCGTGACGTAGAGCTTCTTCCTGGTCAGAAGATCCTTCAGCCCAAGGAACGCATTGGCACTGAGCACTCGGTTCTGGGAAAGCTTGAGCACCCGCGTCGGCGAGACCTTCTCGGCCACGTCGCCGAAGCGAATGGCCTCGGTCGGCGAGATCTTCCGCAGGCGGTTGAGCACGTGATTGACGTAGCCAACAATCGCCAGCAGCACCAGGAGGATGCCCGCGACACCCACCAGCGAGGCAAGCCCATCGTTGGCGCTCGTGCCCATATACAGCCGAATATTTTCGCGCAGCGGTGCCTGGAATACCAGCGCGAGAAGGTAACCCAACAGCGCTCCGGCCACGGCGATGGCGACGTATTTCGCCAGGTAGATCTGCTTAATATCGCGAATTCGCAGACCAATCGCCTTCATCACGCCGATCTCGCGCGTGCCCTGATCAATCTTCGTCAGCAGCGTAAATCGAATACACAGGAACGCCACAATGACCACCATGAGGCTGACCGAAATCAGAATCAGGATCATCATGCCGTCCGAAAACGCGTTAATCATCCGAAACAGGGGATAGGTGATCGTCGGGCCGTTCGCCTCAAAGCCGTTCGTGGCATAGGCAGCCTCAAAGGCGCCGAGATCCGCCGTATCGTGCAGGAGAAATTCAATCAGGTATTCCACGGTGCCGGCCTCGCGCAGGGCCTCAAAGTTACGGTCGCTGATAAGGAAGCGTTTCGACGACGAGAGCGTGGAATTCATCTGCGAGTCGCGAAGAAAGCCAGCCACGCTAAATTCCTGACCTGCGACGGTGGCAGTATCTCCTACAGAGGCGGTCCCGTCTTTCATTTAAGCAAGGGGAACGTAGAGCTCGCCGTCTTGGGGTTGGATCGGCTGGTCGTCAAGGTCAAGTAAGAAGTCGAAGTCTTGGTTTTGGGTGACCACTCCGTTGTCTTGGACGTTGTCGGCCAGTGAGTTGTCTCCGATGACAATGTGGCTGCCTTCCAGGTTGAGAAATTCTTGGACTTGGAAGGAGTCCACGCGGTCGTCGTCAAGCGAGAAATCTTTTAATCTTTCCTGGTCGAGCTGCCCGGTGTGCATTTGGAGGAAGTGTGGGGTCTGCGCGTTGATCATGAGCGTGTCAATCGCGCCGGAAAGATTCATGGACAGGATTGCGGTGAGCGAGACCAGCGTGGATGCGGCTGCCACAAAGAGCACCATGGTAATGGTGATCAGTTTGCTGCGCGCAATATCGTTGCCAATGATCTTTAGATTCACGAATACGAAAGCCGTTAGCGCTCACGTTACACCTAAAACAGCAGGTAGGGGAGGGGAAATGTGTGAGCTTGACCGAAGAGGGATTAGAATCTTGGCTTATGGCAAAGAAGGTCAACAACAGCTCCGCAACCCCGGCTCTTACTTTGTTGACTGAACAGCAGATCCCGTACCGGTTGGATATTCACGACGTGGACCCGAAGTCCGCGAAGGGGTTTGCGCTCGACGCTTCCGAGGTGATGGGTGTGCCTCCGGAGCAGGTGTTTAAGACGCTGATGGCGGAGATCGATGGGGAACATGTCGTGGCAGTGGTACCCGCCGATTGCACGTTGAACCTAAAGCAGCTGGCCAAGGCGGGTGGCGGGAAGCATGCTGCGATGATGGATCGCGGCCGCGCGCAGGTGGTCACCGGGTATATCGCGGGCGGGATTTCGCCCATTGGACAGAAGAACCCGCACCGGGTGTTCCTGGACGAATCTGCGATCCTGCAGGATGAGATTTACGTCAGTGCTGGCCGGCGCGGGTGGTCGTTGATTTTGGCTCCGGACGATGTTTTGCGTGCCACTGGTGGCGGCTACGCAGATATCGCGGAGCGTTGAGGCTGCCCTATGGGTTTAGGATGACCTTGCCGGCCGAGCCGCCATTGACAACCAGGTCGAGGCCTTCCTTTGCTTCGGCGAGCGGCAAACGGTGGGAAATAGGGACCTGAATCTCACCCGCGCCTGCGAGCTCGATCAGTTCGGCGCGCTTGGCGTTTCTAAATCCCATGCTCTTTGGGCCGCCGAGGCGGAGGAAGCCATGCTCTTCTGCGACACCAGGCGCAGCAGCAACGGTGAGAATGCGGTTTCGGTCGCTCACGAATTCCAGCGAGGTTTCCGTTGCTTCCTCGGTGCCGGCCGCGTCGAGCGCGACTGTGATACCTTCGGGCGCCGCCGCGCGGACGCGGTCAGCCAAACCTGGCCCATACTCGACGGGAATGCCACCGAAGCGGCGCACATTCTCAGCATTTTTCGCAGACGAAGTGCCGATTACGGTTGCCCCAACACCCTTGGCAAATTGCAAAACCATCGCACCGATCGCACCCGACGCGCCGTGCAGCAAGACAGTGTCACCGGCCTTCACACCCACTCGGTCCACCATCTCTAGCGCGGTGGTGCCTACAAGCAGAAGCCCCGCGGCCTCATCAAATGGCAGGCTTTCTGGCTTGGAGAATACATCCTGCGCAGGAACGTTGATCCGCGTCGCGTAGCCACCTGGGGTGTGGTAGGCGATCACCTCGTCGCCGACCTTGATCCCAGGTGTTCCTGTCTGCGCGTCTTTGCCGATTGCTTCGACGATGCCGGAGATCTCATTGCCGATCGGATGGGGGAGCATCTTCGGATCATTTACTATCGAGAGAATCTTCAGATCAATCGGGTTCACTCCCGCCGACTCGACCCTAATCGTGACCTCGTCATCGGCGGGGGCTGGGAGGTTAAAAGCCTCGAACTCTAACGCATCGAGTCCGTCAAAGCTGGTAGCTACCCAGCGTGAGTCAGAACCCTGGTTTTCGTCATGGGATAAGTTATTTGTCGTCATATCAACATAGTCTAACCAGAGATCGGCATGACCGTCTCGCCGTCAGTCGGGGCGAGGCTTCCCATTCCTTAAGCGGACGGTCACATCAACTGGTTACGAACAGTTTCACCAAAGGCCGCCGAGAGCTCCAAACCCTCGAGGTCGATCTGCCCATCGCTGAGCTGTACCGCGGCCGAACCCTGGCCACTGGCATGAACCCCACCGCCGATGGTGACGGATCCGACCCTTCCTTCCACCTCAAGCGTTGCGATATTGCTGCCCTCTGTAGCAAGTTTCCCGCCAATGTCGAGAGATTCAATGTCGCCGTCGGATTTCACGCTCAGCGCGAAGGCTTGAAGTTTAAGTTGGACACCTTTGACAAGACTGAGGCCCTCTCCACCGGTTGTGGTGACATCTCCTGCGACACTGAGACGACGAAGTGGCTTGCTTACCTGGATACCGATTGATCCGTCCCCGGTGGTGGAGATGCTTTCAAATCGGGCTTCGTCAAGGCTGCCATCGTAAAGATTGAATCCGCGGGCGCCTTTGCCAGTGGTAATGATTGGCGCCTGAACATCCAAAGTGGTGAGCTCACCAAAGTTCACGAATCCAATACCACTAGGTCCGTGAGAAGTCACCGGCGCGGTTGCAGTCCAGGTGGCCACGCTGCCCCAATTGTCCAGCACCATGTCGTTCTGCCCGTAGGTAGTCACAGGTCCTGCAGAGGTGACGTTATCCACGGCGGCGCCGGAGATCACGAACACGCCACCTGAGATCAGGTCCGGTGTTCCCTCAGGGATGCCGCCGTCAGTGTGGATCTCTCCGGTGCGCAATTGAGTGACGTGGATGGTGCCGCCGTCGGCTGCACCATTCCAGTCGCCATGGCCGCCGACGAACACCCCGGAACCGCGCACGGGTTCCTCGGCGCTGCCAGCAGAGATGTCCAGGAGTTCAGCAGTGAGCTGGACTGCGGGGTCGGCCTGCCTGTTCCACAAGGTAAATCCGCCTTGCAAGGCATCGGCGCCAAAACCGTGGGGGCGATAGTCGCGACCACGCACGTCTGCAGATGCAACGCGCACCCCTTCGGCCTGAACATGCCCGGCGCGCACTTGGTCCTCTGCAAGGATCACGACCTAGCCACGAGTGGTCACGTTGCGAAGCGTCAGTGTTCCAAGATCGTCGACCGACGTGTCGTTAAGAATGGCTGTCTCATGCAGCGGTGTCTCGACCACCACGTCTTCAAGAGTGTTATTGGAGGTCAAACGGATACCACGGGCGTTGAATCGCAAGGTACCGCCCCGCAGAGTCGTGCCTGGTGACAGGGTGATCATTGGTGAGCCGGTGATCACGCCGTCTACTTCGATCTCGGCCGCGTGGGCCTTGATGGCGCTGGCCAATTCGGCTGCGTCTTTAACTCTGATTGCTGACATCGTTTTGAACCCTTTCCAAATTCTGAAGCTAAAAACGCCGTGGCCAAACGATTCAGAAGTGACTGAGCCGTCCAGTTTGGCCTTGTGCCACGATGGTACGCCCCGCTGTGTTGGAGAAAGCTGGGAATTAAACCGACTCCTCTCAGCCACCCGCAAGGACCTCACAAACCCGCTACGCTCAATCCATGAAACTGAAAACCGCCCTTCTTGCCGCAGCACTTCTCCCCGGCGTACTGATTGCAGCGTGCAGTTCGCCCAGCCAAGCAAGTTCCCCGCAAGGCAGTTGGGGCAGTAATGAACCACACAAGCCCCAACTGACCCTTGCCGACGACGGAACGCTCAGCGGCACCGACGGTTGCAATCGGATCATCGGTAGTTGGGAGCTTCGCGACGAACGCGTCTTTCTTTCCCCACTCGCCACAACGATGATGTTCTGTGAAGGCGTGGACACCTGGCTCTCCAGGGCATCCTCCGCCGAGTTGAAGAAGGAAACATTGCACCTTTACGACGAAGCCGGCGCCGAAATTGGCACCTTGGAGCGATCCTCCTCGGGCTTGAGCACTCCCAAATAGCCCGCAACGAAAGTAACCTGCAGCAAGCCGACTCCCCCCACAGTGCGTGAGCCCAACCGAATCCGTTGAGTACCAAGCATTCGCCGAAGATCCAACAGACCATGACAAAACCTGCAGCCAGGTGTGCCAGCGCGAACCACTGCGGCCACTTCCAGCCAACAATGAGGGCCGCCCACTGCCAGCCACCAACGACGACACCAAGCAAAAAACCGGCCAATATGTATTGACCGGCAAAAGGTGTGGGATCTAGCGCAGGGGCATAGATGTGCGGAATAAACCAGAGGGTGCCCTAGCCGATCAGGGTGGAGATGACTTGGAACCAGGCGATGATGATGAGCAGTGTTTTCCACGTGCGTTTCGTAGTTTCAGTCTATGACCTGGGGGACTGGTTGAACCGTGATTATTAAATGAGATGAAACACGTATTTTTGTGCACTGACCGGGCAATTTTCAGAAGTCGCGGTTAATCCCTGGGCTGGGTAGGTTGAAGCGTGTGCTCACTTCAATCCTGATCAGTATTGGTATCACTCTCATCATCTATTTCGGTTTGGCGTTGGGCTTTACTTTCAGCCAGGCCCCGAAGCAGCGCTCGGCAGCTGAGAAAAAGGGGATAGGCTTCTCGTCTGCGGTCGACGCCGACTACAGCTCACTTCCCGCTCTGAGTACCTACCAGGCAAGGAACGGGAGCCGTTTACCGTACCGACGGTATGAAGAAGGCAACGATCGACTGATCGTGCTGATACATGGATCTGCATGGCACGGGATGCAATTCCACCCGATGGCCAGCGCACTGGCTGCCCGCGGACTTGGAACCGTGGTGGTGCCCGACCTGCGAGGACACGGAGACAACCCGCAGCGGCGCGGAGACATCGACTACATTGGTCAACTCGAGGACGATCTGGCAGATCTGATCGCGGAGATGCAAAGCGAGCAGAATTATGGCGAGGTTGTCGTCGGTGGGCACTCGTCTGGCGGCGGTTTAGTGGTGCGCTTCGCCGGCGGAAAACACGGCCACCAGGCAGATCGCTTCGTGTTGATGGCGCCATTTCTCAAGTACAACGCGCCCACGACGAAGCCGAACTCCGGCAACTGGGCCTACCCAGCCACGCGCCGGATTATCGGGCTGACCATGCTCAACAACGTTGGCATCACTGCACTGAACCACCTGCCGGTGATCAGCTTTGCCATGCCACAGGAAGTCCTCGATGGACCGCTCGGATCAACGGTGACCACCCAGTATTCCTTTCGGCTCAACACCGGCTTTGCGCCTCGGTCCAACTACAAGCGCGACCTCGCCGCTCTGCAACAACCATTCCTGCTGATTGCCGGTGCCAATGATGAATCCTTCAAAGCCGAACAGTATGAACCAGTCATCGCCGCTCAAACAAAATCGGGAACCTACAAGATCCTCGAGGGCACCAGCCATATCGGGGTCACCACTGACACGGTTGCAATCAAAGCGATTGGCGATTGGGTCCAAGGCAGCAAGAGCTGACCCACCCCTTTCGGGATCACGTTTAGGTGAACCCCCTTGTTCCTTCGATGGCCAGGTGGGATGCTGAAGGGAAAGTAAGTTTGTGCTCAAAATAAAATATTGCTTCTCGACGAAGGAACAAGCCATGAGCATCAACATTCAGCAACCGCAACCTTACGACCTCGTTGGAAATCACATTCATATTGCAGGCACCGCCGGAGCTGCCTTTGAGGCAAGCTATAGCTATCGGATCACCGAGGGGCACGATGAAGTCGCTGGGCATTTCATGGCTGGAGATGGCGTAGGCGGGCATGGACAATTTCAAGTGATTGCGGATGTCACCACTGCGGCCTTTACCCAAGTGTTCGCCTACGTCGAGGTCTATCACGTCTCTCCTCGAGATGGATCAGAGCGCGACAGAGTAATAGTCCCTGTGATCTTGGGTGCGTTGATAGTGCCCGGCTATACCGCGTACTTGGAGCACATCGTGGCCGGCGGGGAAACACTGTGGTCTATTGCGCAGCGACATTATGGCAACGGTAGCTTGTATCACCGGCTGGTCACGGCCAACCCGGGGATCGTCAACCCGAACGTGATACACGTGGGAGATGTGATTAGGGTGCCACGCGCGGAATAGAGCGCGGACTAGAGCTGTCCTTGTTTGCTCCACACTTTCGGTGCGTAGTTGGGATCGAGAATGCGCGCGCGTGCGTGGAGTTCTGCAAGGCTGAGCCCGGTGCTGCGCCCGAAACTCACACTGGCAAGAGATGGATTGCGCGACAAAGCTTCAAGGAGTGCCGATTCGGAAGTCGCACCGATTCCTTCGATGGTCACGGTCTCCAGAGTGGGCAGGCCAGCCACGACTTCGGGGGAGCCCACAGAGTCGATTTCGCTTAGCGTATGAATGCGCAGGGTGGGATGCCCCGCAAGGGGTTCCAGGTCCAGGGTAGGAACGTTGGCAAGGTCAAGCTCTTGGAGGGGGAGTTGCGCGATTCCCTCGAGATCTAGCTCGGCGGTATTTCTCAGGGTGAGGCTTTTGATGTGGTGCCCGGACAGAGCATTGAGGTCGATGCCGGTGTGATTGCTAAGGATGAGCTCTTGGGTCCCGTCCGGAATGTCAGCCGGATTGAAGCGACCAGCTGTGTGGCGGGCAAAGAGTTTTTCGCGCTGCTCTGTTGCTTGAGAGGATCGCCCGGTGAAGAAATCGACCAGAGAATCGGCGATGACGAGGGGCCCTTCGAATTCATCGCGACCAAAGAGGAACACCTGTCCTGCTGTGCCACGAGGGCCGGGAGCCGTGTCGATGCCGAGGTAGTTTCCACCAAAATCGTGGGCAAAAGGAATCCACCCGGCATGGTCCTGACGAAGTTGTGTCGCCCCTTCAATGCCACGTGTATATCCGACCGAAGTGAAGCTCGGATTGAGCGCGACTGCAACCAGTTCTTGGTGGCGATCGGCGACCTGTTGAGTATCCAGGATGTCCCAAATTAAGGTGGTGGTTCCACGATCTTGGTCGAATGAACTGTGCCGCGCCCCGTTAGAGAGGTGCAGAAACGCGACCATTTCCGGTGGCACAGGCTGTCCCACAGAAGTTTCCAGTTGTGCTAGCTCCTCGCGGGTTGCAGGCACTGCGGGAGTGTAGAGATGCGCCTGTTCTTCCCAGAGGGCTGAAAACTCGTCGATACGCTCTTGCGTTGGTTGTGGAAGTGTACTTGGTACATCGGAAATTTGAAGATTGCGCAGGTGAATGTAAGAAGGATTGGCTTGCGTAGTACTGAGCATCCAGGAACCATTCCTGTCCAGCGAGAGATCGATTGAGATCTTGCTGGTTGGTTCGATGGCAGCGTAAAGCGCGTCGACGGCGTCGTCTAAATGTTCAAAAAACTTACTATCAAATCCGAGGGAGTTCTTGGTGAGATCGAGATGTATCGTTGCTGATACCACTTCCGGAGCGCCAGCTAGCGCGGTTTGAAAGGTTTGAAGCAGGGGATTGAGGTGCTGCTGCTCAATGTGCATGACTTGACTATGGGGGCAAAAGTATATGCCGGTAACAAGTAGGTGCCCAGCTAGGTATTGGCTAAATCCGCCCAGTCTCGGTCATCATATTGGGTGCATCGCCCGAGGCGAGAGCAACCGCACGTTTGTTGAGATCCTCTATGCTGAGCTTCGTCTGCCATCTGAAATCGACTCCTGCGAGAGTTGTGCTGCGCGACAGTGCCTCGATGACCGGCCACTCAGTTGCTTCATCAGTGAATTCAAGCGTCACGGTTTCCAAAGCGGGGAGCTCGGCTAAGACTTCGGGAGAGCGAATGGAATCGAGCTGGCGAAGCTTGAGAATACGCAGGGTGGGATGGCCAGCAAGTGGTGCCAGGTCCACATCTGGAATGCCTGAGAGCACGAGTTCCTGGAGTGGGAGATCAGTGATTCCGGTGAGATCAACGTCGCGGATGTCAAAAAGATAAAGGCTGAACAACTCGTGTCCTTTTAGCTCGTCTACCTGGACGCTCGGAGCTTCCCCGACCACCAATTCCTGAGTGCCGGAAGGCACACTCGCTGGCTCAAATGGTGCTTCGGATTTCACGGTGAATTGCTTTTTGGGCAACTTCACCTTGGGAGTCAAACGCCCCGCCAGGTAATCGATTAGTGAGTCCGCGATCAGTGTGGGTCCCTCAAATTCCTCATCACCGAAATTAATAACTTGGCCTGGGGTACCAGTTGGCCCCGGAACTGTATCGATGGCCAGGTAGTTTCCGTCAGAGTCATTTGCGAAGGGGATCCACCCGGGGTGCCTTTGGCGCAGCTGAGTGGCTCCTTCGCGCCCGTTCGTGTAGCCAACGTTATTGAATGACGGGGCGAGGGCAACATCGGTGCTGTTTGTGTAATCCCGAGCGATGATTTCCGTGCGCGATAACGACCAATAGTCGCTCAAGCTTTCCTCTTCGACGTTGTCGAAGGAATCAAGTTCAGGACCATTCGAGAGGCGCAGGAACGCGGCCAATTCAGGAGGCACTGGCTGCCCCAACACCTTTGCAAGGTCCTCTAGCTGCTCGTCCGTTGCCCCACCAAAAGTTCTATAAAACTGAGAGTGGCTCTCCCAGAGCGACGTGAGCTCGTCGATACGCTCTTGCGAAGGCTCTGGAAGTGGCTGCGGCACATCCTTGATGGGCAGGTCGCGGAGCGTGACGTAAGTGGGATTTCCTGGAACCGAGGTGACTTTCCAATTGCCGTCGATATCCAAGGTCACAACAATGGTGTGCTGCTTGGTGGGTGCAAGGGCATGGTGAAGAGTCTTGACGGGCTCGCGCACCAGTGAATGCATCCGGTTCGAAACTTCGAGGCGATTTCCATGGGCATCACGGCACCCGAGTTGGAAACCCCAGTTGCGTTCGCCGTAGCTCAACTTGATTGTCACTTTTTCTGACTCAGGGACGGCAACGAAGGCGATACGGAGGACTTGAAGCAGGGGATTGAGGTGCTGCTGCTCAATGTGCATGCCCTCATTGTCAGGGAGGTAATGCACGCCCGCAACAGCTGGCTGCTACACCCGCGAGCCCGAGCCCTGTGCCTTCTTCGCATCATTGCGGATCTGGATACCACTAATGAGCTGGAAGATACCCCAACCAAGCGCGAGCAGACCCAGGAACAGCGCAACACCGACGGCTGCGCTGCCAGGGTTCGCGATAAAGAGGATGCCAGCGATGATGAAGAGCACGCCGCTGAGTCCGATCATCCAGCGTGAGCCCATGGCAACTGGGCCGAATGCTGTGATGAGCCCGATGATGCCGCGCAGGATCAGCCAAATACCCAGAATCCAGGCGAGCGCGACCGCGCTTTCAAAGGGTCGGAACAGAACGAGAAGGCCAGCGATGATACCGATAATGCCCATCACGATCAGCCAACCGCGCGCCGGGCGACCTGCGGGTTGGAATGCAGAGATGAGGGAGAGGATTCCATCGACGAGGGCGTAGGCACCCCACAGGACCACGAGGGCGACAACTGTAGAGGTTGGCCAGACTAGCGCGATGAAGCCAAAAATGATGGCAATGACACCGGAGGCGATTAGGAGAGTTCCTGAGCGTTTAACGAAATCAAGCATGGTGAACACCGATTCTCTATTGGACGAGTTCCTTGGTATCACGCTTTCTCCTCCAAGCCTGTTAGTAGCCAGGAGGCGTGGAAAGGTGATCCAAAGGTACTTACCCCTCAAGTCTATGGGGAGATTGACTTGAGAGGGGGCCAAATGTGGTTTCACACGTTGCTGAATAATGTCAGTTCTTGGCTTCGATCTCCTTCCACAAGTTGTTCACTAGGACGTCAACCTGATCAACAATGTCACTGACTTCCTCTCGCGTTTGGTCCGTTGGGTCGGGGAGGTCCCAATCAAGGTAGGTCTTGCCTGGATAGATAGGGCAAGCGTCACCACAACCCATGGTGATCACGTAATCTGCGGCGCGGACAACGTCGTCGGTAAGCGGCTTTGGAAATGCTCCGGCTAGATCGATGTTGCGTGACTTGAGCTCTTCAATAACTAGGGGATGAATCTCAGAGCCGGGAAGTGATCCGGCGGAGCGAACTTCAACATCCGGCCCTGCCAGGTCCGACAGAAGAGCGGCGGCGATCTGTGAGCGGCCAGAGTTGTGGACACAGACGAAGAGGACCTGCGGGATAACGGTGTCGATCTTTCCTTCGGAGATAGCTAGCGCGCGGAGTCGATCCTTCGCAAAACGCTCGGCAAGAACAGGCAAGTACTTTCTAATGCGCGCGGTACGCGAGAGCGTGGCGTAGGACTCGTAGACATAGCGCTCGACTGTCTCTGCGGAAAAGATGCCTTCGTATTTTTTCGCGAGATCTGTCACGGCGCGTTGGAGGATGCGGGTATCCAGCGTATCTAGGGAAGTTTCAGGGGCGGGCATGACTCAAGCCTTTCGTCGGGTGGTCAGGATCGGGCGGTGGAAAGCGGGCCTTGCGGACCTCTCATATTGATGAGTGTCTATATAAAACTCTATAAAACATATCGATGGTAATCAATGTATTTCGGCAGAAATTTTCATGGGGGTCTACGCTCGGAAACCATCAAATAAAGGAATACAAGGAGCGAAAATGCCCACCTACACCGTCTGGTCTCAACCCACTACGATCTCGGCTGAGGCGAAGGGGCGCATCGCGGAGTGCATCACTACGGCACACCATGAGGAAGCCCTAGCGCCACGATTTTTGGTCCAAGTGATCTTCAACGAGATCGCGCCGGGCTCGCACTTTATCGGCGGAAAGCCAGCACCCCAGGGGCAGGTGTGGGTGCGCGCCGATATTCGCAGCGGACGCACAAAAGCGCAGAAGGAGAAACTCCTTCTGCGCTTGACCAGCGAGATTGCGGACATTTTAAGCATTCCCGCTACCGAGATGATGGTGTACCTCAACGACATTCCCGGAGCGAATATGACCGAGTACGGCCGCCTGCTTATGGAACCGGGCGAGGAAGACGCCTGGTTTGCCGAGCTTCCCGCAGACCTGCAGGAGCATCTGCACAAGCTCGAGGAAGCCTAGCTACCTGGTCGTCACTTTCGCCGGCTCCGTGTGAATGAGCGACTCGGAGTTGGGGAGTGCTGTGAAGATCGCTTCCTCCAGCTCGTCGGCAAGTTCGTGCGAAAACTCCACACTCCAGTCACCCGGCACTTCCATGATCACGTACACGAGACGCTGGCGACCCGACGCAACAGTGCGCACTGGCTGGAAGCCGACACCCTTCTCAGCGGCGAACTTGTCCAGGACTTCGTTGAGCACGTCCAAGTCTTCTTGCGGCAGCGCTTCGCTGATCAAGTTGCTTAACGACGATTTGAGCAGCGTGTAACCCGTCCACATGATGTTGATGCCAACGAGCAAAGCGATAATCGGGTCGAGCCAGGTCCAACCGGTCAGGGCAACCGCGGCGATACCGACGACGACACCAACTGTGGTCCACACATCTGTCATTAGGTGGTGGCCGTCTGCATTAAGCGCAGCGGAACGGTACTTCTTGCCACCTCGGATGAGCGCTTGTCCAACGAGTAGGTTGACCAGTGCGGCAGCGACCGAAAGAATCAAGCCGATTCCTACCTGCTCCAGTGGTTGTGGGTTAAACAGGCGTTCGACGGCGGTGTAAATGATCATGCCGGCGGCCACGAAAATCATGGCGCCCTCAACGAGCGCGGAAACATATTCCGACTTGCCGTGACCGAAGTTGTGGTTTTCGTCGGCAGGTTTTGCAGCGACCTTTATGGCAATGAACGCAACTACCGCTGCGATCAAGTTCACTCCGGATTCCAGTGCATCCGAGAGGAAGCCGACCGAGCCGGTGAGGACGGCAGCCGCAGCCTTGAGCAAGATGGTGACAATTGCGGCGGCGATGGACAGAAGCATAAATCTCTCGACGATTTTCTGCTCTTTTTTATGAGATTCTGTATCTACTGATTCAACAGTCATGATGAGGCCTTTTACATTCGGGGCTCGGGCAACGTCTACCCAAGCGCGGGATTGGATAGAAGGTCTCGTTCGCCCGTTGCCACGGACTGATGGCCGGGCGGACCTGCCGCCAGGATGTCGACCATTCATCGCCACTAAAAAGCGGGTGTGAACTACTCCCCTTCAACAAGTAAGTCTACCACTACTAAAAAGTATCGCAGCATTCTAGAGTCTAATAAATAGGGGATTACCTCGTGATTTGTATCATCGGGCCTAGTTCATTTATTGTTAACGAGTCGCAAACAAGCGAGCGCGCCCCGTTCGTCTAGCGGCCTAGGACGTCGCCCTCTCACGGCGGTAACACGGGTTCAAATCCCGTACGGGGTACAACGCAAAAAGCAGTCAGTGGAATTATCCGCTGGCTGCTTTTGTGCACTTTTCAAAATTTGGTGCAGTTGCCTGATCGCGCTGGACCGGTTCTGCTACACAGTTTTATCTTCGCGGTCATCTTTAGATGCTAGTTTTGGATTTTCAGGTGTCGCTCGCATTTTTTCACTCGGCTTA
Source organism: Corynebacterium lubricantis DSM 45231 (assembly GCF_000379425.1). Classification (GTDB taxonomy): domain Bacteria; phylum Actinomycetota; class Actinomycetes; order Mycobacteriales; family Mycobacteriaceae; genus Corynebacterium; species Corynebacterium lubricantis. Next base: position 1,179 of record NZ_KB902182.1, on the reverse strand, counting down.
CCTGCAGGCATCGGAATGGCGCTGCCCGTCGGTGTAGGCTTTATCTGATCTAGACCAAGCAGTGCATGAAGCGCCGTGGCGAGATTGTGGTCATCGACGTGAGTGTCTAGAATTTTACGGATTTCGTCTTCTATTTCTTCTGGAGAAAGATCTTCGCCAATCGACAAGTTTGAAAGCAAGTGTTGCTGATTTTCTGCGAATCTTTCTGCAAGTGCCTTCGAAGTTAATATGTAGGCGTATTCTTCACGGCTAACTTTGGTTTTGGCGATTGAATTGAGCTCGGAATTCCGTGAATCTTTTTTATTTATGGAGGCGAACTGTTGGCTGACGTTTCTAAGCCGACTTTTGACGCCTTTTGATATTTTCTTGGTTTGAGCTCGAACTACACCGTGGATTTCTTCCTTGTTGTCTTCGTAAACGGCGATACCGATCTCTTCGAATATAGGCCATACGACATCGAGAAAGAAGCTATCCTTGCGCGCTTTGCGCTGAAAAGTGTGCTCCTCTTCGGATTGGGTGACCAATGACTCTTGGTGGACATATCCAAGTGCAGCGAAATCTTCTTCAGTCGGAAGCTGAGATTCTGAAGGTCCCGCTAGGCGATTGTTCTCGTCATATACGATGTCGCGTTCATAACTGGCGTTTTTTGACGACTTGGGTCGCTTTGTTCCTTTGGGAATCCGGACTTTGCGAATTTCTTCGTCGTACTCAGTTTCCGAGGGATGGCCTTCGGCGGAGCTAGACATGTTTCGTGTACCTCTCGAATTAAAAATAACGCTAATTGATGAATTCTGCCCTGAACATGAGCATAAGCGGGTTCGGCAATTTTGGAAGCAAGCAAGTCAATTGCAATCTATCTCAGAGCCGCGGGTCAAGGCATCGTTTTGAGAAATAGTCCTGCTGATTTGGGTCAAGTCCTTTTGAGTGGTGTATCCGCCAGCGGTTGACTCAGCGATGAACTGACCGCTGACGGAACAGGATTCCTTACGCCACCAGAGCCTCCTGACCGTCACCGACAACGACGCCGACGCCGTCAGCTGCCCGGGCCTTCGCCAGCATCTCCGCCGTCGAGGACAGCATCGCCAGAGGCATGTACCGACGCTGCTGCATCCAGTCCTCATGCTGCTCAGCCAGCACTGCCCCGACCAACCGGACCACCGAATCACGGTCAGGGAAGAT
>NZ_KB902181.1 GCF_000379425.1 Corynebacterium lubricantis DSM 45231 | reverse complement strand
GGACCAATGTCGTGGGGATCTTCCCTGACCGTGATTCGGTGGTCCGGTTGGTCGGGGCAGTGCTGGCTGAGCAGCATGAGGACTGGATGCAGCAGCGTCGGTACATGCCTCTGGCGATGCTGTCCTCGACGGCGGAGATGCTGGCGAAGGCCCGGGCAGCTGACGGCGTCGGCGTCGTTGTCGGTGACGGTCAGGAGGCTCTGGTGGCGTAAGGAATCCTGTTCCGTCAGCGGTCAGTTCATCGCTGAGTCAACCGCTGGCGGATACACCACTCAAAAGGACTTGACCAATAATCGTCGGAGCAGATTCGGGAAATCTGCGTCCAAGTTCTTCGAGGGGTTTATCGGACGTGTCTACCGCGATGAGGGTGCCAGGTGAATTCTTGTGAATCAGCTGGACCAGAGTGGCGTACCAATCACGTGGTGCCCCTGGTGGCAGTGATCCTGCGAGGACAACGATGTCGGACTGCTGGGCTAACTCTCCGAGTCGACGCTCAATCTCACGCACATTCTCTGGAGAAAGCTGGGCCCCGGGTTCGTTGAGCTTTGTTGTGGTTCCGTCCGGTTCCGTGATCGCAGTGTTTGTTCGGACATTTCCCTCTATGGGAATTGCCTCGAATTTCATGCCGATCGTCGTTGTTAACGCGATGAACGGGTCATTCTTTGCGGCTGGAAATAACGCGAGAGAATCCACTTCCGACAAAAAGAGTGCGTGAGCGACATTAACCCCCTTGCCACCCGCGTTACGCTGCACGTTTGTCGGTCGAAGGACGGCGCCTCGCGTGAGGGGTTCGGAGAGGCCAAGGGTGGCATCGTTGCTGGGGTTCGGAGTAAAGGTAAGGATCACGGTGCACCTCTTTTGTGGAGTGATATCCGTAGACTTTCGGGAATTTAGTGGCACGGGCCATAATGCGGGACAACCTAAGTATGCCCGATTGTGTCCGAATTTCCAAGAACTTTTTGAAAATGTGACAATTTTCCTCCGCTTATCGCCAGGGCGTCAGAGGAAACCTGCGTGCGACCTGCGATTAGGATGCGAGAATTACTTCGATTCCGCGTTCGCGGAGCTCGGAGGAGAATGTCTCAGGTGCCTCGGAATCGGTGATGACAACGTCAATTTGATCCAGGGACGCGAAGCTCACTAGATAATCGTTTCCTAGTTTTGTAGAGTCGCACAGCACCACGACTTTTCGAGCGTTCGTCACCATCGATGATTTCACCGCTGCCTCCTGGGCATCCGCTGTAGATAAGCCATGATCAATGGTCAGTGCGTTGGTGCCAATGAATGCAACGTCAGCCCTCATCAGTGCCAGACTGCGCAAGGCAGTGTCGCCGACGACTGCTTGGGTAATAGCTCGGACGGTCCCGCCTAAGAGTTGGACGTTATCTAATCCTGCTCCCGAGAGTTCTAGAGCGATGGGCAGTGAGTTGGTGACAATAGACCACTCATGTGATTGTGGGTTGTCTGCGAGTAGATCGGCAAGCCCATTAATCGTGGTTCCCGCATCCAGGAAGATGGAGCCGCCTGGCGCGGGAAGCTGGTCGAGGGCTGCGCGGGCGATGGCGGATTTGGCCGTAGGGGAGGTTCTAAATCTCGTATCCAGTGGGAACTCGGTGGTGAGAAACGATTGACTAGCCACAGCACCGCCGTGGACGCGGTGCACGACTCCCTCCCTGTCGAGCACCGCTAGATCTCGACGAATGGTTTCCGCAGTCACATCAAACTTCTGGGCGAGCTCGGTGACATTGACACGGCCTTCGACGGCGGTCAACGAAGCAATTTGGCGACGACGTTCCTCTGCATACATAGTTGGCCTTCTCAATCTAGGGAACCGTTGAACCTCCATTGTTTCAAAGTTCTATTTCCGAATGCGTGGGAATCCTTCCGTATCCCCCCGGTAGGGTGTGAAAAGAGAAAATTCCTCACCAGGGACAGAAAGTCTGGTGAGGAAAAGGGCTCGAGAAGGAGGGGTGCGAGTGGGTTAGAGGCTCCGCATCACTGACACGACTTTGCCCATGATCTCGGCCTCATCGCCACGGATGGGAGCAAAAGCAGAGTTGTGGGGAAGGAGCCACACACCAGTGGAATCCTTATGGAACTCCTTAACCGTGGCTTCACCGTCGAGCAGCGCGGCAACAAACTCACCCTCTTCTGCGACTGGCTGTGCGCGGACAACGACCCAATCTCCGTCCAAAATTCCTGCATCCCGCATGGATTCCCCAACAACTTGCAGCATGTACAGCTCGCCGTCACCGACGACGTCAGCGGGCATTGGGTAATACTCTTCGACATGCTGCTCGGCAAGAATGGGATTGCCAGCCGCGATCTGGCCTACAACCGGAATGAAGTTCGTCTGTACGGATTCTGGTGGAGCTTCCTGTGCTGGCTTCTCTCGCTTCTTGAGCGGAGCTGAAGGAAGGTGACGTAAGTCCACTGCGCGTGGCTTATTGGGGTCTCGCCTTAAGAACCCTTTCTTCTCCAATTCCTTGAGCTGATACGCCACGGAAGACGTGGACTGCAGGCCCGCAGCGTCGCCGATCTCACGAATGCTTGGGGCGTAACCGCGAAGCACTACGGCATCCTGAATAACTTCAAGAATGCGCTTTTGTCGGGCCGAAAGGGTGGCTTGGTTCGGCTTCTTGTCCTCGTTCTTTTTTGCGGGCATGTCTACTCCTAGTAACTAGAGCTGTCCGCGTCTGCGGAGAAACTCGTCTCGAATCCTCAAATTATTGTTTCCTCCCTCTATGTCTATCACGAAACTGCAAGTTTGTTCGACATATTTGTTCGAAGCGTGGACAAAACTTTCTGAGCGTGATATAAATCGAACATACGAACTATCGAACAGGCGAGCGAGATCTTTGTTCGAAAGCGTCGATCCTGGTGTTTATTATCAAGTTAAATCAATCGAGGAGAAACGATGACCGTTCTAAATAGCAAGGTAACAACACGTAATTCGGTAAACAAAGTCTACGCTCAGGTAGTTCCATCTGCTTCCATCTGGGATCTCGGGGCTCCCGGAGAGCTCAATGAAACCTATCGGAATTCTTCTATTGTTCGAACTCTTCCATCTTCGCCTCGAACGCCTGGGCGGGAATATCAACCTTCGTTAAAGGCACCTTCAGCAAGACTTCGCCGAATCGAAAGTCGACGCGAGCGGTTGAGCACTCTGGTCGCCGGTGCGATGATGGGAATGAGCATAATCTTTGGTGCGGCTGTAAGCGGAGCGTTCGAACCTGAGCACCCGCAGCCGTCCGCACCCGTGGACTACGTAGCAGAAATCGCCCCGACAACTCGGTAATTAACTCGCCCTTGGGGCAGAGTCGGCTGGCAGGTAGAATACCATCTTGTCTTGCAAGTTTCGCTCGCTGATAGAACTGGATGGCTTCCTTCGTGCATTGCCCCTTTTGCCACAATGACTCCTCCCGCGTGATTGATTCCCGCATCATTGATTCCGGAACCTCGATTCGCCGGCGTCGGGAGTGCGCATCCTGCCACGGTAGGTTCACTACCGTGGAAAAAGCGGTTCTCACCGTGGTGAAACGCAATGGTCTATCCGAACCATTCGACCGCGACAAACTCATTACTGGCGTGCGCCGTGCATGCCAAGGACGTGACGTGTCCGATGATTCGCTCAAACGCCTCGCACAGGAGGTGGAAGAGAAAGTACGTAGCCAAGGCAGTTCACAGATTGATGCGAACCAAATTGGCCTTGCCATCCTCGAACCACTTCGCGCGCTCGACGAAGTCGCCTATCTGCGCTTCGCCTCTGTCTATAAGTCTTTCGAAAGCGCCGATGACTTTGAATCAGAAATCCGTCTCATGCGACGCCGAGACCGCGACTTAGACTAAGCGTGCTCCAGTTTTTATTGGAGTTTGTCCACCATCTTTTGAATACGGCGTTCGGAGACTGGCTTCGGTGTACCTAGTCTTTGCGCAAAGAGGCTGACGCGCAGCTCCTCGATCTGCCACAAAATTTCTTTCACGTCGCGCGACTTTTCGCGCCCAGAGGGAAGACGCCTCAACTTTGCCTGCAGGTAGTTCTTCGTCTGTGTCACTACCTCCTGGCGGTCCGCATCTTTGTCCGGATCAAGTGTCATTTCGTCGAGGCGAATCTTCATTGCAGCCAAATAGCGTGGCAAATGCTGGAGGTGTTGCATGCCATGAACGGTGATGGCATGTTTCGGCAAAAAGAACCCCAGCTGCTCACGCATATCATCGATGGCAGGTCCGTCCCACTTAGCCAGTTCATCTGCCACCTGTGCATATTCCACTAATCCAGGTGCAATGCTTACAATGGCGCGACGCACCCGGCCAGCCACTTCAGGCTTGACCTTAAGCCACAAAGCATCGAATTCCTCAGGCGAACGAACAGGACCACCGTGCTCAAACATGAGATCGCGGATCGAAGCTACGCGCGCGTCCTCCACCAATCCTTCGGCGCGACCGTGAGGATAATTATCTACGGCGACTTTTTGCCTTAATGGAAGGCCTTTAGTCATCGGCGCAGTTTGTACCTGAATATTGCGCAACAAGAGCGTCAATGTTGCGGTAATCATCGATGCGTCAGCGGCAGCCTTCGTGGGGTGGACTGTAATTTTCACGCCGTCAGGGGTTGCCTCCAGTGCTGGGTATGCTTCGACCTGGTTGCCATCGACCGATGTTGAAACAGTAGAGGGGACGGTGCCGAGTGTTTCAGGAGTCCACTCTTTGACTGCTTTGGTTTCGGATTTCCGGCTCGCCTTGGACATCGAGGACTTGATTTGAACAGAGCGACGCTGCTTTAAATCGAAAAGGTCCTTGTCGTGGTCGACGATTGTGCCGCGGCGATCAATGGCCGCGTACGTGATTTTAAGATGTGGTGGCAGAGCATCGACTCGGAAATCCGAGCCATTGATCCCCGAACCGCCCAGCGAGCGCAAGACCTCCGCCAGTTGATCAGTGATGCTTCCCTCAAAGGGAATCAACTTGGGGGTTGCCCGCTCTGCGAAATCTGGTGCGGGAACGACAGTTTTCCGCAGCGCCTTGGGCAAAGTACGAATGAGTTCGGTGACCAGTTCGAATCGTAAACCTGGGACGAGCCACTGGAACGCTTCTTCATCGACATTTTCCAACAAAGGGATGGGAACAAGCGCCGTGACACCATCGAAGGGGTCTCCCGGCTCGAATTTATACCTCAAGTCATACGTCACCGAGCCCTGACGCCACGTATCGGGAAAGTCCGTCGCGGCATCAGTGCTGTGCGAATCGTCGATAAGTGCCGTGGGATCGAAATCGAGGTAGGAAGGATCCTCGTGACGCTTCTTCTTCCACCATGAGTCGAAGTATCGCCCGGTGGTAGCAGACTCGGGGAGCTTAGCATCGTAAAAATCGAAGAGAGTTTCCTCGTCGACGACGAGACCGCGACGTCGGACCTTGTCTTCGACGGCGGCTGCCTCGCTAAGCAGCTCCTGGTTATGGCTGAGGAACTTATGGTGAGTATCCCATTCGCCTGCGATGAGAGCATGGCGGATGAACATTTCCCGCGCAGCTGCCTTGTCCACACGGTGATAGGGCACAAGACGATCGGCGACGATGGTGACGCCATAAAGCATGGATTTTTGATGCACCATCGCGGCCGAGCGCTTCCGCGACCACAATGGCTCCGAGTAGGAGTGCTTCAACAATCCGGCCGCGAGCTTTTCCACCCAGGCAGGTTGAATCTTGGCCACGTCGCGAGCCCAAAGCCGCGAGGTTTCCACGAGTTCGCCGGCCATAATGAACTCTGGTGGCTTCTTCGCTAGCGCCGAGCCAGGGAAGATGAGGAACTTCGTGCCACGGGCGCCATGGAATTCCTTAGAGTTACCATCCCTTGCTCCGATATTGGACAGGAGCCCGGAAAGGAGCGATTGGTGGATAGCATCGTCGTTGCGCTTGCTCACCACGTTTTCTGCGTGGGACCAACCAAGTTGCTTCTCCACGTCGCGCAGCTGGCGCACGAGGTCATACCACTCGCGGATTCGCATGTAATGCAGATATTCCTTCTTCATCCGCTTCCGGAAAGCGTTACCTGTCAGCTCGTCGCGTGATTCGTTGATGTAATCCCATAGCTTCAAGCTCGAGAGGAAGTCGGAGGTCGTGTCCTTAAACCGGGCGTGCGCTTGATCGGCTTGGGCTTGGTATTCCAAAGGTCGCTCGCGCACGTCCTGGATGGTCATCGACGACACGATGACGGTGACATCGTCGAGCACGCCGAGTTTTTCGGCCTCGACAAGCATGCGTGCCATCCGCGGATCCACCGGGATACGCGCCAAATCACGGCCGATTGCGGTCAGTTGTGGTTGCTCGGATTCTTCGAGGGCACCGAGCTCGCCCAGCAAAACCAACCCATCGCGGATGGCCTTTGATTCCGGTGGTTGGATAAAGGGGAAGTCTTCGATGGCGCCGAGGCGCAAAGAAATCATCTGCAAAATCACGCTGGCAAGGTTGGTACGCAGGATTTCCGGGTCGGTAAAGCCCGGCCGGGAATTAAAGTCCTCCTCGGAATACAGGCGAATCGCAATGCCGTCGGTGACACGACCACAGCGACCCGAGCGCTGATTAGCGGATGCCTGCGAGACTTCCTCAATGGGCAGGCGCTGTACCTTGGTGCGCGTGGAATAACGCGAAATACGCGCGGTACCGGTATCAATGACGTAGTGGATACCAGGCACGGTCAGCGACGTTTCGGCGATATTCGTCGACAGCACGATCCTGCGGCCCGAGTGCGGTGAAAACACGCGGTGCTGTTCTTGGTTGGAAAGCCGACCGAAGAGTGGGGTCACCTCGACACCACGCCAATGCTTTGCCTCGATGGCTTCCATCGCATCGCGGATATCCCGCTCGCCAGGGAAGAAGCACAGGATATCGCCGGGGCCCTCGCTCATCAGCTCTTCGATGGCCGAAATCAGACCCTCGTGCATATCAATGTCCACGACGCGGTCGCCGACCTGCTGCTCCAGTGGACGATAACGGATTTCCACCGGGTAGGTACGTCCCGAGACCTCGATGATCGGCGCCGGGTCGCCCGCAGCATCGGCAAAATGCTGCGCGAAGCTTTCCGGATCGATCGTCGCTGAGGTGATAATCACCTTGAGATCGGGGCGCTTCGGCAGGAGTTGCTTCAAATACCCCAGGAGGAAGTCGATGTTGAGGGAGCGCTCGTGGGCCTCGTCGATAATGATCGTGTCGTAGGCATTGAGGAAACGGTCGCGCTGCATTTCAGCGAGCAAAATACCATCGGTCATCAGCTTCACGGCCGTTGTCGGTGAGACTCGATCGTCGAAACGGATGGCATATCCAACGGTGTCGCCGATCTCTTGCCCGAGTTCATCCGCGATTCGTTCGGCCACTGTTCGCGCCGCTAATCGACGAGGCTGCGTGTGTCCAATCAACCCGCGCCGACCCCGCCCGAGATCAAGCAGCATCTTCGGGATCTGGGTAGTTTTACCCGAGCCGGTTTCCCCCGCAATGATGACGACCTGGTTGTCGCGGATAACGGACATGATGTCATCGCGGCGCGCTGAGACGGGGAGTTGCTCAGGGTACTCGATGAGAGGAACCGCAGCATCGATGGCTTCAACAGATGCGGCGGCCTTATCCATATCGCGGGAGATCGCGCTTAAGGCTTCGGGCGCACGTGCTTTGCGGAGCCTGCGGGCGAACCTGCGCTCGTTGACAAGCGATAGCGTATTAAGGCGCGATTGAAGTTCCTCGCGCGTGGGTGCAGTAGTAGTCATGACTGGTTGTGAAGTCTAGTCGCACTGGCTCATTAGGTGTAGTTCTCATGGCACGTAGACTAAAGGTCGTGACAACGATCCCTTGGAAAGGCCAGTACTATGTCTAACCCGCCGAATAACGGGTACCCGTATAACTCCGACGACGACGCGGAGTCGAATCAGTACCCGCAGTACCCACAACAAGATCCACAGCAAGATCAGGGACACTGGGCGCGCTATGGGGAATCGGACTACTACAGCTACGGAGGCTATGGCAGCGCTGACCCGCAGTTCGGGCAGGGGAACCAGCACATGCAGCCGATGGTGAATACCAACGGGAAAATTGATGTGTTCCGAAGCGTCTCCTGGGCCTTCCCGACAATGTTTTCCAATGCTGTGGTGTGGATTCTCGGGGCGCTGTTAACCGGCGTGGTCATCTTCATTCTGGCTGTCCCAATGGGTATGGCGCTGGCGGCGGGTGGTGGCGGCCAATCATCATTCTTCATGGATGCCCTGGCTGCGATAGTGGGAGTGTTCTTGTCGTTGTTCCTGCTCCGCGGCGCGATCTGGCAGGTGGACAAGCGCAAGATTACCTACCGGGACCTGATTACAGAGGTCAACATGTGGCCGGCTTTCGCCACCTCATTGCTCGTGTCGCTTGCGATGCTAGTCGTTTCTGGTGGGCTGGCGTTGCTCATCGGTGGCGATCAAGCCCTGGCGCTGATGGGCTATAGCAGCACACCCATCACGGATCCCGCCGATATCAGCGGGCGCGCCATCCTCGGTGTGTTCCTAGCCAGCATTGTCGCCGTTCTGGTGCGTCCGCTGCTCGCGTTTCCGGTGCACTTCATTGTGGAACGTCGTGCCACGTCCATCGGCCAGGCATTTGTGCTGTCCTATGAGGCAGGCAAGCGAAACTACCTTCGCCTGCTGGGCTACAACATCGTGGCGGGTGTGCTTGCCATGATGATCATTGTGGTCACCTTCGGACTGGCCGCTTTGATCGTTCTGCCTGCGCTTATCTTGATCGATGCGCATATGTATCGCCAAGCCGCGGGTGGCCCGGTTCCTTATGATCAATCGCGCGACTTTGATCAGAACCAGGGCCCACAAAACCAGAATTACAACGGTTTTCTTTAGGAAAACGGCCTACGCCAGGATCAGTTCCTGGCTGGCTTCCACTGCTTCTTCGTAGGCCTGCGTGATCAGTTCACCAAGGGCCTTGTACTCTTCGGCGCGTGACGACGACGAGCGGTACACCAGACCAATCGTGCGCTGCGCGGTAACCGATTCATCGAAATGGGCCAGTGCAAGGCCTGGCCGGCGGCATTCGGTAGCCAGCGCAGACTGGGGAACGAGTGTGCTGCCAAGACCTGCCACGACCAGCTGCAGGATCGTGGTCAGCGAAGACGCTCGAGTCACTGAATCGCTTGCCTCGGTGGGGTTAATGTTTGCGGTGCGGCACAAGTCGAGGACCTGATCGCGTAGGCAGTGGCCATCGTCGAGAAGCAAAAGGTCGAGGTCCTCCAACACGTCAAGCTTGAGATTGTTCTCGCCTGCCTGCGGATGGTCTTCGGGCACGACAATGGTAAACGGCTCATTAAATAGTGGCTGCTCGATCATTCCGGCGCTATCGGAAGGCAGGGCCATAACGGCCACATCAATCTGGCCGTCACGGAGCTGATTGAGCAGGTGCCGCGTTTGCTCCTCGACGATCCGCGGCTCCAAATCGGGGTAGCCATCCTGCAGATTTTGCAGCAACTGAGGCAGGATATATGGGGCTAAGGTTGGGATAATTCCAATGGTAAGCGGGCCGGTGAGCAGACCGTGCGCACCCCGAGAACGCGCAAGAAACGCGTCAGCGGCCTCAAGGGTGGCCTTCGCATAGGGAAGCAATTCCTCGCCGATAGGCGTGACAATCACTTTGCGCGTCGACCGTTCGATCAGCTGGACATCCAGTCCAGTTTCCAAGGCGACGAGAGCTTGCGAAAGAGACGGCTGGGAAATGGACAGCTTGTTCGCTGCAGTTCCAAAATGCTTGTTCTCAGCAATGGTGACAAAAGTGCGCAGCTGTGCGAGTGTCGGCCGGTACTCTTTATTGTTCATACTTATGACTTTATCGCACGGCCCATAGGTTGTGCTATTGGCAGACCCATATTTGTTGTCTTCTCACCTAATAGTCGATCAATGTGAATACCGGCACGTAGACACAGGGGGACACTGAGGGACACTGAGGGACACACAGCTTTCGAGAAGTTAGCGCAGCGGATCAAACGGCTGGATAATTGGATCGGTTTCGCCGGTTGCAATCTGCTTCGCCAGAAGCTTGCCAGAGATCGGCCCCAGGATGATTCCCCACATTCCATGTCCGCCACAGGTATACACATTCGGGACCTGGGTACGCCCAACAAGTGGCAATCCGTCGGGGGTCACAGGACGCGACCCGACCCACTCATCTTCGGTATCGGACCAGTCGATGCCCTGGAACATCGGCTCCGTTGCCTTAATAATCGAGTCAATGCGCGCTGGTTGGAAAGCTTCGTCAGGCCCGCGGAACTCCATGGTGCCGGCGATTTGAAAGCGGCCTCGCGAAGGCGCCGGCGTACATGCGACGCGAGAGGCCGGCAGGTACACAGGGTGCTTTGCCTCTTGCTGCGTGGCCACGGTAAACGAGTATCCGCGACCAGCTTGGACCATCGTGCGCACTCCCAGTTCACGAGCCAGGGAAGGCAGCCACGCGCCGGTAGCCAGGACCACCGCGTCGGCTTGTTTCCATTCACCGGTGGCGAGCTTGACTGCCGGGGTGCGTGTGGAATGCACGTCTGTCACCTCGACACCGCTCGTAATCACACCGCCACGCTCGCGCACCGACTCTGCCAACGCCTCGCAGAACACCATGGGCTCGATATAACGCTGGCCACCCATCTTGAACAGTGCCTGCACCCGATCGGAGAGCATCGGCGCATACTCGCGGGCCTGTTCACTGCTGATTTCTTCGAAGGGGATGTCCTGGCCGTGGCGCTGCGCGCCCGCGACCTCATCGAGAAAGCCCTTCGTTTCCGACTCTTTCTCAAATCCCACGATGAACGGACCAGCATGGGTCACGGCATCAACACCGCCATCGATGAGCTCGTCGAATGCCGCAAGTGAGGCCTTATCAGCGGGAGTGAGCGCAGCCATCGTCTTATTCCACGACCGGGAGTTCGCGCGTGCCATAAACTGCGCCACAAAGGCCCACAGCTTCGGGTCGATGCGCGCGGGAACGCTCAGCGATGCATGCCGATCAAACAGTGCCGTCGGACCGTATGCCCACAGCCCCGCATTCGACAGCGGGATGGTCTTGCCCGGCGCGAGCCAGCCAGCATTACCCCAGGAGGCACCGCCTGCCACACCAACACGGTCGAGGACCTCGACCTCATAGCCGTATTCCTGCAGGTGCCATGCCGTAGCAAGTCCCGTCATGCCGGCACCGACCACAATCGCCTTTTTCATGTGTTCCTCCTCACAAAAGTATGTTCCCTTTACTATGGACCTTTCCTCAGACATAGACCAGAGGATTGGATGAATCAGCCAGGTAATAAGATGAGTTGCAATAATCCACCACAGGGGACAGGGAGGGTGCATGAATCGCCCATTGGATCAGGTCGACCGTGGCATTCTCCAAGCAGTGCGCGACAATGCCCGGATGCCGATCGCCGAGATCGCCACGCGGGTCAAGGTGAGCGAGTCGACAGCGCATCGCAGGCTTCGCTCGCTTATCGACGATCGCGTGATCACCAAGTTCAGCGCCGAGATCGATGCGACCGCGCTCGGTTTGAGCACTGAGGCCTTGGTGCAGATCCGCCTGCACCAAGGTGCCCGCAGCGCGCTGCGAGAGTTCGCGTCGTTTTTGCAGTCGCTGCCCGAAATTCAGCAGGTGTATTTCGTCTCTGGGGGCAGTGACTTCGTCGCGCATGTGGCAGTGGCCAACTCCGCAGCACTGCGCGATTTCGTCTCCGATGTCATCAGTACCCGCCCCGAGGTGGCATCAACCAACACCTCGCTGATCTTCGAGCGGCTCTAGGCGGTCCTGATTCCCGCAACATTGCGCTCAATGCCGAATCGATGCATGCTCACCGTGACTGATTGCTCCAAGAGGTAGGGCAGCAACTCCCTGCGGCCCTCGGCAATAACGGGCTGATCTAAGACAACGGCGCCCGCCTCCACCGCTGTGAGGTACAGCTCCGCGGAGATCTCGCCGATCGCCCGGATCCTGTCCGATTCGCCCACCGCGCACCTGTCTTGCACCCTAATGCCCACAGGGTGAAGCAGGTCGCGCACTGCATCCACGGACTCGGGTTCGGCACTAAATTCCACCGGGGCACCGGTTACCTCCGCAGCGATGACTTGGCGCAGCACATCCTTGGGCGCAAAGTGTTCGTCGACGTGAATTTTGAGCGGGGAGAGCACTGGGCGGTAGCGGAAAATATTCGCCTCCGTGCGTAACCCTGTGGGGTCGTGCTCGCGACCAAATTCCGAGTCCCACGCCGCCTGATCCAGCGCCGCCGCGCGCCACAACCAGGCAACTGACTCCTGGTCGAGGCTGGTCGTGAGTTCTCGCAGCAGCTGGGTGACGCGTGGCGCAATACTCGCGCCGGCACCTCCCACATGCGAGTCGGCAGGTTCATGCCACTGACCCATTTGCGCCACGTAATTCGGGCCACCTGCCTTTGCGCCGGGGCCGAGCACCGACTTCTTCCAGCCGCCGAAGGGCTGGCGCTGCACAATCGCACCGGTGATCCCACGATTGACGTAGGCGTTGCCCACTTCCACATGGTCAATCCAGTAGCGGATCTCGTCGTCGTCAAGCGAATGAATGCCTCCAGTGAGCCCGTAGCCGGTGGAGTTTTGCCACTGTACAGCCTCTTCAAGCGTGGAGGCATGCATGATGCCCAACACCGGACCGAAGCACTCATTGAGGTGGAACCAGCTTCCGGGCTTGACTCCGTCGCGGATGCCCGGGGACCAGAGTGTTCCTTCGTCGTTAAGCTTTTTTGGCTCAAGCAACCATCGTTCGCCTGGCGAGAGGCGGGTCAACCCGCGCAGGAGTTTGTCACCTGGTGCTTCAATGAGACCGTTCATGGTGGTGCGGATATCGGAGCCCGCGCCGGGGATGAGGGTGGTAACGGCGTCGACGAGCTGCGAGCGGATCCGCTGCGAGGTTCCGGCAGAGCCGACGAAGATCACCAAGGAGGCCGCCGAGCACTTTTGTCCCGAATGCCCGAACGCGGACTGGTAGAGATCCGCCACCGCCAAGTCAGGATCCGCTGACGGCGTGATGATGAGCGCGTTCTTCCCCGAGGTCTCCGCCATCAGGCGCATGCGGGGATTCCAGGACCGAAAGAGCGCACCAGTCTCTGAGGCGCCGGTGAGGATGACAGCGTCGACGTCCTCGTGCGAGATCAGGCGCTTGCCGGCATCTGCTTCGTCGGTGGGGAGAAATTGTACCAACTCTCGAGGCAGGCCATGCGCATCCAACGCCTTGTGAATAGCATCGACGATTGTCTCGGCACACGCCACGACCTGTGGGGCAGGTTTCACGATGACCGCCGATCCCGCACCGAGAGCAGCAAGGATGCCACCGGTAGGAATGGCCACGGGGAAGTTCCACGGAGGAGCCACCACGGCCACTCGGTGCGGCACAAACTCTGCGTCATACCCATCCAGCAGGCGAGTGCTGTGCGCATAGTAGGAAGCGAAATCGATCGCTTCCGAGATTTCCGGATCCGACTGCGTAATCGTCTTATTCGCCTCATGCGCCATGACCGAGACGAACTTTCCCCGCGCGGCGGCGAGCTCATCCGCGACGGACTCCAGCACCTCGGCACGCACGTGGGCCGGTGTCGCCGCCCAAGCAGCACCCTGTTCCTTGGCTAGAGCAACATGCTTATCGACGATTGCCACCTCCCGGACTTCCTCATGTTCCACGGCGTGAGGCGCGCTCGCGAGGTGGGACTTGGCCCAATCCCGGTTGGGGCCGAGCGCAGGATCCGTGTCGGGCTCATTAACAAACATGCCCGTGTCCTGCTGGGGCGCTCGAGCTGCGCGTTCTGGGTTCGCCTCACGGTCCTGGTCACGGTGAGCGCCAGCAAATACCTCCCAGCGCCGGTTAACGGCCCTGCGAAACGCCTGTTCTTGGTCCCCAATCGGGCCAGATCCGCCCGGACGGGGTGTCGCTGGAGACGGGGCGAAAAGCGCGTGCAGGAAGTTTTCTGGGGCCGCGTTTTCCTCGAGGCGCCGGATGAGATAGGACACGGCGACATCGAAATCATCGCGATGGACCACCGGGGTATAAAGAATTTGCTTGCCGAACACTCCGCGCACGGCCTCCTGCTGAGAGGGGGACATTCCCTGCAGCATTTCCGAATCCACCATGCGAGATACCCGGCGCCGCTGTGCTAACTCATAGGCCAACGCCGCGGTAAAAAGATTGTGGGTGGCCACGCCAATGGACAGCGCATCCGCGTATTCTTCGTTGATCACGAAATCAAGCAGGCGGTAGTAGTTCGCGTCGGTGTCCTCCTTCGAGTGATAAGGCGCAAGCTCCCAGCCGTGAATCTCGGCCTGCATCCGCTCCATCGAAAGATTCGCCCCCTTGACCAGCCGGATCTTAATCCGCGCGCCTCCCGCTTCCTCTCTCTGCTTGGCAAATTCGGCCAGGCGAGTCAGCGCAGCGAAGGTATCTGGCAGGTACGCCTGCAAGACGATGCCCGCCTCCAGATCGCGAAACTCCGACTCGTTGAGCAATTGGGTAAACAGCTCGATGGTCAGGTGCAGATCGTGATACTCCTCCATATCCAGGTTGATAAATACCTGGGGTGTGCGTCTCGCGGCCGCGCGATACAAGGGGCGCAGGCGTTCCTTCAACCGCTCCACAGAACCTTCGACATCCCAGGGATTAAGTTGCGCCACCATCGACGACGCCTTCACCGAGACATAGGTGACCCGGGGATTTTCAATCAACGCGAGGGTCCTCGCAGCCCGATCCGCGGCTTCCTTCTCACCGAGGACGGCCTCGCCCAAGAGATTGAGGTTGAGCTGTTCGCCCGAAGCCGCAGCTTTATCCAAGACGGTGTTCAGCGCCTCAGATTCCGCATCGAGGACCAAGTGGCCGACTAGCTGGCGCATCCGCTTGCGCGCCAGGGGCATGACCATCTTGGGAAGAATTGGGCCGAAATAGGCACCGGCCCCAACAAGAAGCCCGTTGATTCTTCCGAGGAAGGAAGCGTCCACGCCACGAGCGGTCTTGCGCAGCGCGTGGGCTGCGACCCTATCGTCTTCCGGACGCATGACTCGGTCGACGAAATCCATGGTGAAATTCACACCGGCTGGGTCGCGCAACAGCGCGGCCAATTGTTGAGTAGCACCGTCATTGTGATCGGCTGTGGACGTGGAGTTGATCCAGCCATACGCTCGCTCGACGGCGGCGTTGACCACGGCTTCGACGTCGTGATCGGGGGAGTGAGCCATCAGAAAGGTCCTTTCTTTAGGTGCGTGCTGCACATCACAGAGGTGGCGTGACGTGATGTGGCTAATAGTAGCGCGCCGGGAAAGGGCCGTGAATGGTTTTCTACACCTGCTTCAGCTCCAGATGGCTCAAACGCACCTCACCGGATTCATCGGAGGCATCCAGATCCACCACACCATAGAGCTGGAAGGAGTTATCGCCCTCGGGGTCCTGAATGATTTGGCGCACCTGCCACGAGCGCGACTCCTCACCGGTGATCTGGAAGAACTCGTTGCCGCGGGCTTCTTGACCCGTTCCAATGTCGGAGTAGTCATCGAAGTAGGCATCGAGTGCCTCACCCCAGTCGGGCGTATCTGCCGAGTCGAGGTAGTCCAGCATCGTGGCCAGCTGATCTTCCTTTTCGAAGGCAAAGAGCTCCACCAAGCGGAAGAAGTAATTGCGCACCATGATCTTGAAGGCGCGGCGGTTCGCCGTGAGCGCCGACGGATCTTCGACTCCGAAAGCAAGCTCGCGATCGAGGGCTTCCTGGCTGATTGGAGTGTCCTCGTCGGCCATGTGTGCCCACTCGTCGATAAGCGATGAATCGACCTGACGGATCAACTCGCCGAGCCATGCGACAACGTCGTCCAACTGCTCCGTCATGTACTGCGCCGGAATGGACTTCGACAAAGTGCGCCACGCGTCGGTGAGGTAGCGCAACACCACGCCTTCCGAGCGCGCTAACCCGTAGGTGGAAATGAGATCGGAAAAGGTCATGGCGTGCTCGATCATGTCACGCACCACGGACTTCGGAGAGAGCTCAAACTCCTTCGCCCAGGGGTTTCCCTCGCGGAAGGTCTCGAAGGCCTCGTCGAGTTCGTCCTTAAGCGGCATCGGGTAGGTGACATCCTCGATTAAGGCCATGCGCTCCGTGTAGTCGACGCCGTCGGCCTTCAACGCGGCAATTTCCTCACCGCGTTCAGCCGATTGTTGTGCTTGGAGCAGCTGGCGTGGGTCGTCCAAGATGGCCTCAAACGTAGAGACCACATCTAGGGTGTACGTCTCGGATTCTTGATCGAGCAGAGACAAAAAGGCCAAAGCAAAAGGGGAGAGCGGCTGGTTCAGCGCAAAGTCGCGGTCTAACTCTTCGGTGAGAGTGTACGGACGCGATGCGGGAGAATCCGGGGTGCGTTCTACAATTCCCGCGTTGATCAAGCCGCGGAATAATTCGACCGAGGTAAGGATGTCCCGGTTCTGCTTTGCGCGGGTGTCATGGTTTGTACGCAGCAGATGCTCCATGTGCTCGTAACCGTTGCCGGGGCGTGCGACTACGTTAAGAAGCATTGAGTTAGACACCTTGAAATGACTGGTCAACTCTTCCGGCTCGGCAGTGGTGAGCCGCTCAAAGGTATTCTCCGACCAGGAGATCTGGCCATCGCGAGGGGCCTTCTTCCGGATCTTCTTCAGCTTCGCAGGGTCGTCGCCTGCCTTGCGACGCAGCTTGACGTTCTCAATCTCGTGCTCGGGCGCCTCGACGACAACGGTTCCCTCCGTGTCATACCCGGCGCGGCCAGCACGGCCGGCAATCTGGTGAAACTCGCGCGATTTCACAATGCGCTGACGCGTACCGTCATATTTCGCCAGACCGGTCATCAGCACTGTGCGAATGGGCACGTTAATGCCCACACCGAGGGTATCGGTACCGCAGATCACCTTGAGCATTCCGGTCTGCGAAAGTTTTTCCACTAGACGACGATACTTCGGCAACATGCCGGCATGGTGGATCCCGATCCCGCGACGCACCAGCTTGGACAAATTCTTGCCAAACGTGGTGGTGAAGCGGAAATCCCCGATCTCCTCGGCGATGCGCTTCTTTTCCTCGTCGTTCACGATGGTCATGCTCGTGAGAGCTTGAGCACGCTCGGTGGCCTCGCGCTGAGAGAAGTGCACGACGTAAATCGGTGCCTTCCCCGTGCTTAAAAGCTCCTCGATCGTCTCATGAATCGGAGTAAACACATAGTGGAAATCTAGAGGCACGGGGCGTTCGGACCCAGAGACAAGAGTTGTTGGGCGCCCGGTACGCTCCGTGAGATCATCTTGGAGCCACTGCGTGTCGCCGAGCGTGGCCGACATCAACAAAAACTGCGCCTTGGGAAGTTCCAACAGCGGTACCTGCCACGCCCAACCACGTTCGGGATCCGAATAGTAGTGGAATTCGTCCATGACAACCTGATCGATATTGGCATGCTTGCCATCGCGCAGAGCAATATTAGCGACGATCTCCGCTGTGGCCGCAATGATCGGCGCATTACCGTTGACAGTGGCATCACCTGTCATCATGCCCACGTTCTCGGCGCCGAAAATTTCGCAGAGCGCGAAAAACTTCTCGCTGACCAAGGCCTTGATCGGTGCGGTATAAAAGGTGCGTTGGCCGCGCGCCATAGCAATGAAGTGCGCTGCGTTGGCCACCATGGACTTACCCGACCCCGTGGGAGTGGCCAAGATGACGTTATCTCCCGTCAACACTGCCAGCGATGCCTCTTCCTGGGCAGGGTAGAGGGAAATTCCACGTTCCTTCGTCCAGGAGATGAAGGAATCCCAGATCGCCTCGTCGTAAAGCGAATCTGGGACCTCGGACAAGTCAGGGAGCATTTCGGCAAGGTTCACGGTATCTACCGTAGCCGAGATGCTCCCTGAATATTTTCACTAGGTTTTGCGCAGTGGATTAACCCGTGGGTTATTCGTCGTCGTCGGTCAGATCGTCCGAGTCCTTTTGCTTGTCCTCAGGTTCCTCCGGTCCCTCAGACTGATCCCCATTAGTGATGTCGAAGCCACCAAGATCAAATAATTGGTTAGCCTGAGGCAGCTCACCGCGCGGAGCATCGCGATCGTCGAGGGCAGCAAGGTAGTTCTCGAATGCCTCACCAATCTCTTCGCCACTTGGCACCTGGGATTCACCTGGCATCATCGCGTTCGGGTGCTCATTACGGTATTTGCCAAGCTCAGCGTCGTAATACTCCTCGAGCTGGGTGACCACATGCATGATCTCTTCAGAACCCATGGTCTGCTCAGTGAGCTGCTGATTGACCCGCTGAATGTCGTGCTCGAGGGACTTGAGCGGGAACTCCAACTTGACCACGTCAGAGATCGACTGCAGGAGCTGGTAAGTAGCAGGCGGGTACGGAGACTGCGCAAGGTAATGGGGAACGTGCGCAGTCAGGCCAGCAACCTTTCGACCACGCTTGTGCAGCTCCCGCTCAATCATCATCTGCGCAGAACCCGGAACTGTCCACTTCGTGTCAATGGTGAACAGCTTGCCTAACAGGTCCCGATCGTTCGAGTGGCCAGAAACTACCAATGGACGGGTATGTGGAACTGCCATCGGTGCCCCGTACAGGCAGATGGTTTCACTGACATTGAACTTGTCTGCGAGATCCGCAACGGCACGGCTAAACGCTTCCCAGCGCAGGTCAGGCTCGGGACCAGACAAAAGAAGGAACGACTTCCCCGCGCTATCGCGAACCACGCGCATATCGAGATCGAGCTCTTCTAAATTCGTGATTTCACCAGAGGCCATCTGTACCGAAGGACGCCGCGACCTGTAATCGATGAGTTCATCGGTGTTAAAAGTGGCAACTTCCTTATTGTCCAAGGCTGCCTTGAGGTGGTTGGCAACGCACTCGACGGCGTGGCCCGCATCGGCGTAGCCTTGCATCGAGATAACTAGGGTTGGCCCCGAAGCTTCATTTGTCTCAACAGCCGGAGCTGGGTACTCCATTTCATACATCTGACGACTATCTTCGTCCATGGAATCCTCCCTAAACTAAAAAAACTAACTGCATTTGTTTGTTAATAGTTACAACGGTGTAGGGCGCGAAATGATTCCCGTGAACCCGCTGTGGATAAACTATTGTCCACGACGCTGCATTTTTGCGCTACTACCCCCCCAATCTATGCCCTTTAATGTTGTTTTCCACAGAATACGGGCAATTCATTGCGTCTCCCCATGTCACCGCAGTGATTCCCACACCATGAGAGCATGGACAATAGAGAATACGAGCCCACCGACAACAGCCTGTACGGCACAGGCGATCTAATCGCAGCACTCCCTGGAATTCTCGGCTTCTTCCCTCAAGAATCTGTCATCGTCATAGGTTTCCAAGCCGCCGATGACAACGACACAAACCACCACGGCGTAGGGCGAATGGAACTTTCGCACTCTCGCCAATTAGAGATCGGCCCAGTGATGCGGGCCGACCTGTCAAATGTTTCCAAACTCGCGCACGCACTAGATGTGCCGTTTTCACAAGAGAATGACTTCTTCGTGGCGTTGATTGTCTCTCGTGCTTTGGAGTCGAGCCTAGTACGAGAGGCGATCGATGTTCTCTATGATCTCTCCGACGAACGAAAAGGTCCCATCATCAACGTATGCTGGTCGGTGTCAGAAATTGCGTCTGGCAGCCCGTATCGTCTTGAGTTTGGCGCTGAGGCCACGCACTGGCGCGACATTGGATACTCGGTGCCTCGTGGCTGGGATGGAGGCGTGGTTTCCAACGTGGCATTGTCACCGTCCATGCGCCCGCTCCTAGATAATGGGGGCCTGCCAGCTCTCACCAGAGAAGAAGCGCTGGGCTATTTCGCCTCCACGCAGCGCAACGGAGGCAAGTTCGGGAACATCGAGGCAGTCGCACAGAAGGCGTATTTGCGTGCCGACGAATTACTGCGCGCATTGGAAACGGACACCAGCAGAGCTGCAGATGCGATAATTTCCGCGTGCGAGGTAATTACTTCAGCGCCAGTCAAAGCTTTGATCTCGTTGGATGATCCGCCGCGCCTAGAGGAAACGATTGCTCGCATTGACCAATTAGTCGCCGTGGCGACAGTCCTGGCCCGCTCGAAACTCCGTGACTGTTTAGTGGCGCCGGCTCTTGAACAACCTGGACACTTTGCCACGGTATTTCTCGCAATCGCCACGAATTTTTCGGGAGTGATTCGGGCAAATGCGCTGAGCCTCTGGGCGATCATTGCCACAAAACTCGGTGTGAGCTCAATGGCCACAGCCGCGTTGCTTGTGGTGCAGGACGAACTCAGCGGACATTCCCTTTCTGATGTCTTGCTGCGCGGATTGAACATGGGTGACCATGCGGGACTGCTTCAAGCAGTCGTAAACGGCAGCTTGCTCCAGCGGGCCTTAATCGAGGTAGAACAGCAGGCCCGCTAGAAAAGGGTGCCCAAGACTATGCTCGTCGCGAAGCGGAGTGTGCCTTGTCACCGAGTTGAGAGGTAAACGCCCAGGCGTCAGTGACAATTTGTCGCAGGTCCGTACGTGTGGGATTCCATCCAAGCTCAGCGCGAATCTTATCGCTTGACGCAATTAAGGTCGCAGGATCGCCTGCGCGTCGCGGTGCGATCTCAGCGGGAATTGCATGGCCAGTAACTTCACGGCACATGTCGATGACTTCGCGCACCGAATAACCATCACCACTGCCCAAATTGAAAATACGATGTTCGCCCGGACGGTTGTTTTCAAGCGCCAGAAGGTGAGCGTCGGCGAGGTCTCGAATATGAATATAGTCGCGGACCGGAGTCCCGTCTTTCGTCGGCCAGTCATCGCCGAACATAAAAATCTTATCGCGGTGGCCCAGAGCTACCTGCAGCACGAGGGGAATCAGGTGGGTTTCTACGACACGGTTTTCACCGATGAGACCGTAGGCGCCGGCCACATTGAAATAGCGCAAACTTGTAGCCGCGATCCCATGCGCCTGGCAATAGGACGTGATTGCATAATCGATGGAAAGTTTGGTGGCACCGTAGGGGTTTGTCGGCTTCGTCGGCATATCCTCGGTGATGGGCACCTGTTCTGGCTCACCGTAGGTTGCAGCGGTCGAGGAAAAGACGAGTGATCCAACGTTGTGCTTGCGCATCGCATCGAGCAAGGCGAGGGAAGTGATGAGATTATCGTTCCAATACACTTCCGGAATCTCCATGGATTCACCGACAAGCGAGCGTGCAGCAAAGTGCAAAACGCCGTCGAAGCCGCCTTCGCTTAAGACGGAATCAATCTCGTCGCGGACGTCGCCTTCGACAAAACGAGCGTCCGCTGGAAGTGCATCGGCGTTACCCGTGGATAGGTTGTCGATGATGGTGACGTCGTGGCCTGCCTCGATGAGAACGGCAGCGCACACACTGCCTACGTAGCCAGCGCCACCGGTAACTAGGAGTTTGGTCATGCTCCTACTCTAATCAATGGTGCGAACACGAATTGCATGGGCGAGTGCGTCATCGACCACAATTGTTTTTCCGTTCGGACCTGTTATCTCTAGTCCCTCATTTGTGTGGGTGAGTTCAACGGCTGCGCCGACCTTGGCCTCGGCTGCAACAAGCTCGGCAAACTCGACGGGATCGAGTTGAAGAATTTCGTGGATTTGGACGATCTCCGCCTTGACCGGAGAGGACAAATCCACATCTACGGCGCGCTGCCCAAGGTCGAGATCCTTAGCCGGTACCGCGCCCAGTTCATCCAACGCAGGAATTGGGTTACCGAAGGGGGAACGCTTTGGGCTATTCAAAACGCTGACCACGTGTTGCTCGACGGCATCGCTCATCACATGCTCCCAGCGACAGGCCTCGTCATGGACTTGGCCGATATCCATGCCCAGTACGTCGACCAAAAGGCGCTCAGCCAGGCGATGCTTGCGCATCACTCGTGTTGCTCGCTCCCTGCCTTCCGTAGTTAGGCTCAGGCTCCGGTCTTTTTCTACGACGAGCAGCCCGTCGCGCTCCATGCGGGCGACTGTTTGAGACACCGTTGGCCCCGATTGGTCGAGGCGCTCGGCGATGCGTGCCCGCAGGGGAGTGATGCCTTCTTCTTCAAGCTCGTACACAGTGCGCAAATACATCTCGGTGGTATCAACCAAATCACGCATGTATAGACCCCTTTTCGCATTCTTTCTTAGATTCGGCGAAAGTTAGCCGAAACGAACATGACCACATGGTACCCCATCGGGGCACCATGTGGTCACTCAGGCAATAATTCGGGGGAGAATTATAGGGTTAACCTTATTTCGCGTACTCTCGCAGTTTGTCAGCCCGATCGCCGACGCGCAGCTTTGCCATCACTTCGCGTTCAATCTGGCGTACACGTTCCCGCGACAAGCCGAACTTACGTCCAATTTGGTCCAGCGTACGTGGGACTCCATCGTCGAGGCCGTAGCGCAGACGAATAACATCCTGCTCGCGTTGCTCTAGGGAACCAATGACCTTTTGAATGTCATCATGGCGCAAGGTTGCGACGACAGAGGACTCCGCATCCGTTGCTTCTGAGTCTTCGATGAAGTCTCCCAGAGGGGCTTCCTCATCGGCACCGACGGGCATATCCAGGCTGACTGGGTCACGAGACTGACGAAGCAGCATCTCAATCTTGGATTCTTCGATCCCAGATTCGTCTGCGAGTTCTTCATTCGTCGGTTCGCGACCGAGTGATTGGTACATTTCTCGCTTAATGCGAGAAAGCTTGTTTACCTGTTCGACCAGGTGAACTGGGAGGCGAATAGTGCGTGATTGATCTGCCATACCGCGAGTAATGGCCTGGCGAATCCACCACGTTGCGTAGGTGGAGAATTTGAAGCCCTTGGAATAGTCAAACTTTTCCATCGCGCGGATCAAGCCGAGATTGCCCTCTTGAATCAGGTCAAGCAGTGGCATGCCACGACCGGTGTAGCGCTTAGCCAAAGAAACTACGAGGCGAAGGTTTGCTTCAAGCAAGTGGGCGCGTGCTTTACGGCCTTGCTTGGCGAGGATCTTAAGATCGCGCTTCTTTGCGCGGGTGAGTTCCGTATCTGGATCATCAAGAAGGTGCTGTGCATACAAGCCAACTTCAATATCTTGCGCTAATTCAACCTCCTCTTCGGCATTGAGAAGCGCAGTACGGCCAATGCCGTTGAGGTATACACGCACGAGGTCGGCCGAGGGATTGTCATTGGTTTGATTCCGGCGGCTACCGCGGTCAACCTTTTCATTGTTTTCCTCGTTGAGCGACGGTTGAGTCATTCAAAGCCTCCTTGAAGAATTTGCAGTCTAGTTACACAACGATCCACGTCTGCAAATTGTTCCCGGAGCAAAAAAGAAGAGTTTTTCCCGCTCAAGATTCCACAAGAACGGTGAAGGGGCCGTCATTCACACTGTGGACTTTCATCATCGCCCCAAAGGATCCTTGTTCCACTGTGATGCCTCGATCGCGGAGATACGCGGCGATTTTCTCAATGACAGGCTCTGCCACGTCACCTGGAGCTGCGTCACTCCACGAGGGTCGACGTCCCTTGGCAGTACGTCCCATCAAAGTGAACTGGCTGACCAAAAGGACTGGAGCTCCGACGTCAGTGACGGACTTTTCATCGGGCAAAATGCGGAGCTCTGCAATTTTCCGCGCCGTGGTCTCCCAGGCGTCCTCCGCATCTTCGCGCCCCACTCCTACCAGAGCGAGAATCCCGCGGGTGTCTGGGCACGTAATCGAGCCGACAGTTTCGCCGTCAACGGTGACGTGTGCCTCGGTCACTCGTGTTAAAACGCTGATCAAGTGTGCCCCCTAGATTCCGTTGATCTCGGCGATCTCTGCAGGCAAAACAACACCGTGACGAATCAAATCAACGACGGCGGTAGCAGCAGAATCGAGCAATTCGGCGTCATCTTCGATGCCTTGAGAAGCAGACCACAGACTTATGGTTTCTCCCAGACTCAGACCGCTGGGATGGAGTCCTGCAATGATCGACGCCAACGGTGCGTCCACTTCGTGGGAGAAGCGTGGACCATCGGTGCGCGTGAGGCGAATAACCCGAGAATTAAATCCCATACCAACCTCGGAGTCTGCGACCTGAACGTCCTCGCGGGCGACACCAGGGCGGACGGTGAAACGTGCGGCCAAGATATCGTCGCTAGTTTTGTCTCGTAGCCAGTCCATGCGTTGGAAATATTCATCCACTTCTGGGCCGAGTGGGTCGGTAAAGGGTTGAAGAATTTCCTCTGCAGTGACTTCCGTTGGCTGGTCTCCAATTGAGCGGAGGAAGATCCAGCCGAATCCAATTCCGACCACGTCGTTGCGCTGAAAATGATCCAGCCACTGCTCCGTGCGGACAATGCCAGCACGGGAACGCAGATCAACGGATTCATCCTTGAGCCAGGTGCTGACGTATTTCCCGGGGTCGGCGAGGTCGCGCTGAATGACCCACGCGGACACACCTCGCTTCGGAAGCCAGGAAGCAATGCGGGATGCCCACGACTGATCGTGAGTAAGTACCCACGAGCCAAGCATGTAGGCGGTGCCACCATCTTGCAAATGGTCGGGTGCTTGACTGACGACGAGTTCCGTCGCACCGTCCAGATCAAGGCCGGAGTCGCGGTAGATATGCCCGATCTCAGGAGGGCCAACGACAAACGGTGGGTTGGCAACGATCCGGTCGAAGCGTTGCCCCTGAACCGGATCAAACCAGGCGCCGTGGCGAAGTTCGACGTTATCAATGCCAGCGCCGTTGAGAGTGGCTTGAGCTAGGTCGAGGGCTCGCTTATGAACGTCGGTGGCGACGACCCGTAATGCGGAGCCGGCCTGTGCGACCGCCTGCACTCCAGAGCCTGTGCCTAGATCCAGAACCGATTCCACAGGAGTCAGGGGAGTCGCAGAAAGGAGAGAGACGCTTGCGGAACCGACGCCCAGTACGTGATCACTATCGGGAACGTGATCGGTCATAGAAGCGTCCAGATCGGAGAAAATGATTTGATTTTGGCCCGCGACGACGTGGGGGCGGACATCTAAGGCCACCTGTAATTCTCCGGCAGGAGTTTGGGAGACCACGCCCTCGTCGTAAAGCGATTCTGTTAAGCGTGCCCCCAAAATGTCGGCGAGTGCTTCACCACTACACGGCTGGCGCAGGAGGAAGAAGCGAATGAGGTGGGAGAGCGCGGAACCGTCGCGGGTTGTGTAGGAGACCACCCCGGGCTCGCCGCGATAGAGGGCTTCGGTGACCTGTGGGCCGAGGTGAGCTGCGATGCCATCCGCGGTGAATCCGAATTTTTTCAGCGATTCCACCAATTCGCGGACGAGGTCGGGGTTGAGAGGCACTCGCGGTCTCCTTCTGGCTAGGACTAAAAACTAACGTTCATCTTGAGGATGTGGATCGTCGGGATCTTCGTGATCGATAGTAGTAGGTTCATCGTCTGCGGGGTCTGAAGCTTCACCTGAGGACTCGCCCGCTTCCAAGGCGGCGCGGCGCTCGGCTTCCATGGCCATGTATCGCGCAGCTGCTGGTTTGTAGACGTTTCGCGTGCGCTTGTCGCGGACTTCGCCCTTGCCGTTGGCAATCACGACGGAGATCCAAGGCAGGGGAATCGAGATGATGAAGAATATTGCAGCGAGACCCCAGTTGCCGGTGAACGCGAGCACCATGCTGATCAAAATGAAGGGGATGCGCGAGAGCTGCAGAATAAGGTAGCGGACTTCGCGTGAGTGTCGGTTTTGTTCGGGCGTACGAATCGCATCGGTAATGAGTTGTGCCGGGGAAGTTTTGAATCGGAAACGCTTAGATCGGGATTTGGCGGGTTCGTCCGCGTCTACCCAATCGTGATCCATGCCTTCTACCATAAAGACCAAGGGTAGCCCTCTGGCTTAATAAATTGCGATAAGTGGGGCATGATGGGTGGTGTGGAAACAACGACGAAAACTATTCAGCGCCCCGATATTCGAGAAGACACCTCGACAGGCAACGACACCCCGAAGTTCTTCCACTATGTGAAGAAGGACCAGATTATTAATTCGGCAATCGACGGGAAAATGGTCGTCGCGCTGTGCGGTGAGACATTTCCTGTGACGAAGCAGGCGAAGCCAGGCTCACCGGTCTGCCCTGACTGCGAGCGAATTTATAAGGGGCTTCGCAAGAAGTGACACAAGCTGCTCCTGGGCCGAATCTGCGTATCTGGCAGAAGGAGGCCCTTGACCAATTCTTAAACACGAAGCCGAAAGACTACCTCGCAGTAGCTACGCCGGGTGCAGGTAAGACGACTTTTGCATTGACGCTTGCCTCCACGCTGCTCGGGGATAAGACAGTCAACCGCGTCATCGTCGTCGTGCCAACGGAGCACCTCAAGCACCAGTGGAGCGACGCCGCGAAGCGGTTCCGCATTTCGTTGGATCCGAATTTCACCAATTCGTCGGCGGTGAATCCGGCGTACGACGGCATCGTGGTGACGTATGCCCAGGTCGGCATGCATCCCTTCAAGCACCATGCCGTGGCCTCCGCGCGACGCACGTTGGTGATTATGGATGAGATCCACCACGCCGGTGACGCGAAGAGCTGGGGCGATGGTGTCCGCGAGGCTTACAACGATGTGGAGCATCGCCTGGCCTTGACCGGTACGCCTTTTCGTTCCGACGACTCGATGATCCCGTTTGTTCGCTACGAAGAGGATGGAGAAGGCCACCAGATTTCGCGAGCCGATTACACCTATGGGTATTCCGAGGCGCTGCGTGACGGTGTCGTCCGCCCCGTGGTGTTTTTGGCCTATTCCGGCGAAGCCCAATGGCGAGACTCTGCTGGCGAGGAGTATTCCGCACGCCTCGGCGAGATCCTCAGCCCAGAGGAAACCGCCCGTGCGTGGAAGACGGCGCTCGACCCGAAGGGCGATTGGATCGCTTCGGTGCTCAAGGCGGCGCATACGCGTCTGCTGAAGATTCGTACCAACATGCCTGATGCTGGCGGGCTTGTCATCGCCACGGATACGACGACGGCGCGTGCTTACGCAAAGATCTTGTCCCAGCTGAGCTCAACCCCGGTCTCGGTGATTCTTTCGGACGAGCCGGGCTCTTCTGAGCGTATCGACGAGTTCTCGGCCTCCCGTGACGAATGGATGGTCGCTGTCCGTATGGTCTCCGAAGGTGTCGACGTGCCGCGCCTTGCGGTGGGTGTGTATGCAACCTCGGCATCGACTCCATTGTTCTTTGCTC
Organism: Corynebacterium lubricantis DSM 45231; assembly: GCF_000379425.1. Taxonomy (GTDB): domain Bacteria; phylum Actinomycetota; class Actinomycetes; order Mycobacteriales; family Mycobacteriaceae; genus Corynebacterium; species Corynebacterium lubricantis. The sequence continues at coordinate 253,819 of NZ_KB902181.1, read as the reverse complement.
AGGCTATTGGACGTTTCGTGCGCTCCCGTATGCCGGGCGAGTCGGCGTCGGTGTTCCTGCCGTCGGTTCCGGTGCTGTTGAAACTTGCCGAGGAGATGGAAGTCTCCCGCGATCATATTTTGGGTAAGCCGCATCGCGAAAAAGAAGGCTGGGACGATGACTTAGTTGCTGAGGCGAATCGGAACCAGGACGAGCCAGACGAGCCGGGTTCCTATGAATCGATCGGCGCTTCAGCGGAACTGGACTCGTTGATCTTTGACGGTTCAACCTACGGCACGCCGACGGTGGCGGGTTCGGATGAAGAACGCGAATACCTTGGCCTGCCTGGTTTGCTTGATGCTGAACAGGTGAAGACTTTGCTGCGTAAGCGGCAGAGCGATCAGCTAGACGCCCATGAAGCTGAGGAGAAGGCGCGGAAGGCACAGGAGCGCGCTGAGCGTGAAAAAGAGGAAATCCTTGGTGTCTCTACTACTGGGTCGAAAAAGCAGAACGAAGGTTCTGGGGTGGCCTCAGACGAGATTCCCGCGCTGAGAAAGGAATTGAACACCTTGGTGTCCATCCGGGCGGGTAAAACTGGGCGACCACACGGTTCCATCCACACCGAAGTGAGGAAGGCCTGCGGCGGACCTCCCACGGCCTTGTGTTCTGCGGAGCAACTTCGAGACAGGATCGCCTACCTACGAGACTGGTAAGGGTTTTATCACTTAAGGGGGCGTTTGAGGGTGGCTGTAGGTAGTCTGGATGAGAGCAATTAATACAGTCTGAACCAAGTGAGGACCAGCGAACGATGACTGATAAGTCAAACCCCAACGACCCTTATCGGGGCGAACACCCCGAGAATTTCCCGGACTCCGGTAATCAGGATTCTTCGTCGTATGGTTCCGAAGGTCCTTATTCCCAGGGGTCTTCTCAGGGTCCTTCTCAAGGTTCGCCCGATCAGCAGGACACCTCAGGTTATGGAACCCCTCAATACGGAGCGCCACAGTACGGTTCGTCAGCAGGCTACGGCACCGAAGACAACTCCTATGGAGCTAACTCATACGGTGCTAACTCGTATGGCGACAACACCTACGGCGCGGGCTACCCAGGTGGGAATCAAGCGGGATACCAAGCTGGATATCCTGGCGCCTACCCAGGCGGCGTAGCTGAGAAGAACAACATGGCTCTGTGGGCAATGATCCTGGGCATTATCGCCCTGTTGTTGGTGGTCACCATCGCCCTGTTCCCGGTGGGGTCAGTACTTGGAATTGTTGCTGTAGTCCTCGGCATCCTGGGGATCCGCAGGGGCAATAGAATGGTCGGACCCGAGAAGCGAAAGGGAATGGCTATCACCGGTTTGGTCACCGGCATATTGGCTATCCTCGCATCCATTGCGATTGTGCTGATGGTTGTCGCCGGGCTGACCTTGTTTGAAGGATCCGGGGCGCTTGACTGCATTGTGCATCTCGAAGGCGACAATCCCAACCAGGCTGCCTACGAACAGTGCGTAACTGACGCTATCAATTCTCAAACAAACTAGTAGGAGAGCCGGACATGTCTTCCACTGAAAGCCCAGTCAGGAGGGGGACTACTTCACCTTGTATCCTCGCACCCGATGCTGCTCGCGGACTAGCTCTCCTCGGAATCGCTGCTGCTAATATGCCTACGGCATGGGCTGGGTACGAAAACGCCACCGGCGATCTCTCGCTCGGTGGCTTTCGGCCTGGGGCAACAGTGTTTCAGCACTTCCTCGATCAGTTGGCAATGGTGTTCTCGGGGATGTTCGTGCACGTGCGTGGACTACCGATGTTCGCGACCTTGCTCGGCTTTGGCGTTGGCCTGATCTCGGTGAGTTTGCACCGGAGGAATTTCCCCCGGTCAAAGGCCAGGAATATCCTGCTTCGTCGCTACGGAATACTGGCGCTTTTCGGCCTCGTCCACTGTGTATTCATCTTCTACGGTGACATCTTACTGCTCTATGGGCTACTTGCGATGATCATCATCGCCATGATGGGGCTGTCCAACAGAACGCTGAAGTGGATCACAGCGGTTTTGTTTGCCATCGGCGTCATCATCGGAGCGATGTCATTCGTGTACACCGTGTATTTTCCGGAAGATACCATGGCATCTCAGGTGATCATTAACCCCGATACGTACGTGGATTACATGGGTATGGGCGCACTATATGCAGCCGGATATGTTGCCTCGGTGCTCTACGCCTCATTTAATCTATTGCCCGTGATGCTGGTTGGTTTCATTTTCGCTCGCTCACGCGTCTTGCACGAGCCGAGGAAATACCTGAAAACCTTGGGTACTTGGATTGCGGTAGGAGCCGTTATTGTCTTGTTCGTCGGTCTGCCCTGGGGCCTTTCATCCGCAGGATTCATCGACCCCGAGTGGGCGCCAATTTTCTATAGCTTGAATAGCTTCCTCGGATACTTCACGGGTCCGGCAATCCTAGCCTTGGCCTCAGTGCTGTTTATCCCGGCGCAGGAAAAATTTGAACAGACACAAAAGGTGCCGTGGTGGTTGGCCGCTCCCGTGGCACTAGGAAAGCGCTCGATGACGGGCTATTTGCTCCAGTCCATTATCTTGTTTGTCCTCATGCTGCCGTTTACGTTGAATCTCTTCGTCGATGCCGGAGCATTCGTCCTACAAGTTGTGGCATTCGTGGTCTGGATTGTGCTGCTCGCGCTCGCGTACGCCTTGGAAAAGCTGGATCAACCAGGTCCCTTCGAATGGGTTCACCGCCGACTGTCATACGGGAAAGACGGCCTGCCGGCGAAAATGAGCCCACAAGGAAGCTTAGAAGCTCAGCCGCAATAGGCAAACGAAAACACCCATCTCAATCCTTCGTAGAAGGGAAGTGATGGGTGTTTTCCTTTGCTTGCTAGAGACTAGCTTTAGTCCAAATAATCGCGCAGGACCTGAGAGCGCGACGGGTGACGCAGTTTCGACATAGTCTTCGACTCGATCTGGCGAATACGCTCACGGGTCACGCCGTAGACCTGGCCGATCTCGTCAAGCGTGCGAGGCATGCCGTCGGTGAGGCCGAAGCGCAGACGGACAACGCCTGCTTCACGCTCAGAGAGGGTATGCAGCACATCTTGCAGCTGATCTTGCAGCAACGTGAAGGACACTGCATCGACGGCTACAACTGCCTCGGAGTCCTCGATGAAGTCGCCGAGCTGTGAGTCGCCTTCATCACCAATGGTCTGGTCCAGCGAGATTGGCTCACGGGCGTACTGCTGGATTTCGAGCACCTTCTCCTCGGTAATATCCATTTCCTTCGCCAACTCCTGTGGCGTTGGTTCGCGACCAAGATCCTGCAAAAGCTCGCGCTGGATGCGGCCAAGCTTGTTAATGACCTCGACCATGTGAACCGGAATACGGATAGTACGAGCCTGATCAGCCATGGCGCGGGTAATTGCCTGGCGAATCCACCACGTTGCGTAGGTGGAGAACTTGTAGCCCTTGGAGTAATCGAACTTCTCCACTGCGCGGATCAGACCAAGGTTGCCTTCCTGGATCAGGTCCAAGAACGCCATGCCACGACCTGTGTAGCGCTTTGCAAGGGAGACCACCAAACGCAAGTTCGCCTCAAGGAGGTGATTCTTAGCCTTGCGGCCGTCACGCGCGACGGCACGAAGATCGCGCTTGACCGCTGGAGTCAGCTTGGCCTCTTTATCGCCTTCGTCGGAGGCGCGCTGCATCTCGTCGAGACGGTGCTGTGCGTAGAGCCCAGCTTCGATGCGCTTTGCCAACGACACCTCTTGCTCTGCATCAAGCAGCGCAACCTTACCGATCTGCTTCAAGTACGCACGGACAGAGTCGGCCGATGCGGTGAGCTGGGCATCCTTGCGGGCCTGGCGTAGCGCTGCGGATTCCTCGACGTCCCAAACGGAGGAGCCTTCCTCCTCTTCGTCATCGTCTTCTTCGCCGAGTTCGGTGGTGGCGAGTTCGTCCTCACCGTCGATCTCATCGTCGAAATCGTCTTCTTTGACAAGATTCGGGTCGAAGTCTTGCTCCTCGACTGCATCTTCTGTGTCTAGATCTATTGGATCTTCAGACTCCACGCCTTCCGGAGCGACGTTGTCTTCGGGGGGAAGTGTCGAAGCTTTCTTAACCGCTGTCTTGCGCGTCGTCTTTTTCGCAGACTTCTTAGCGGTCTTTTTTACTGCCTTTTTGGTGGCTTTCTTAGCAGACTTTTTAGCGACCTTCTTGGTCGTTTTCTTTGCCGTGCTAGACGCTGCTTGCTGGTTATCGACGTTGTTAACCAGACCGTCGGCGGACGTCTCTACGTCCGCTGCGGTTGCCTTGCCTGAAGAATCGCTGGCTGCCACGTACGCCCTTTCGCCTTAATTATCGTGCTGATCCAACTCACTGCGTTGGGTAGGCACCTGTTTGTAAGTAGGAACCAAATCGGGAATGAAATTATTCCCTACCTCTTGCGCGAGGAACTTGCTCAACTGTACAGTATTTGCCAGCTTTACCTCGCATTGGGGCTAAAGATTTTGTCCTCCAATATAGCCGAAATCGACTAGGGAGTGACATGCCCCGCTACAGCCATCGCTGCGCCCACAATACCTGCAGTATTGCGAAGTTTGGCGGATTTCACCGGAGTTTCTAGAGTCAGGCGTGGGACCCACTTCTCGTGGCTGCGTGAGATTCCACCGCCAACAATGAACAACTTGGGGTTGAACAACTTTTCATACTCCAGAAGCACTTTATCGATCCGCTTCGACCACTTCTTAAAGCTGAGCTCCTCACGGTCCTTCACCGCGGAAGAGGCCTGATGTTCTGCTTCCTTTTTCCCGACGAGCATGTGTCCGAGTTCCGTATTGGGAAAAAGCTTGCCATCAATGAAAAAGGCAGATCCGATCCCAGTACCGATGGTCAGGAAGATCACGGGCCCCTCGCTGGCCTCAGCGATTCCATGTTCTACTTCGGCGATACCTGCAGCGTCGGCATCGTTGAGTACAGAGATTTCGCGGTCACCCAAAGCCTTAGCGAACACGTCGCGAGCATTGGTCCCGATCCACGATTTATCAATATTCGCGGCACTTAGTGCGATCTGGTCTTTAATCACCGAGGGCATACAGATACCCACCGGACCATCCCACTCTTTTTGGGAAACAATCTCGGCGACCACGGCCGCAACCGCCTCCGGGGTGGATGGAAATGGAGTCTTAATTTTGACGCGTTCTCCGACAAAATCACCGGAGTCAAGGTTGACTAGTGCACCCTTGATGCCAGAACCGCCAATATCTACGCCAAACCCGATGTGCTCGTTGCTCATGGGCACAATCCTACAAAAACTTAGGAGCGCTGCCAGTCTGGGATAAAAAGGGCACAATCAACTACATGTCTGACTCCCACACTTCGTCACACTTCACTCCTGAAGACATCGCCGAATTCGCTCGACTGCGTGATCTAGCGGTCGATATTGCCACCGGTGCGGCTGACCTCGTGCGCACACAGCGTGCGCGTTTCAGCGCAGATGGAAGCCTGCGCGCCGAGACGCACTCGAAGTCTTCTGACGTGGACCCAGTCACGATTGTTGATAAAGCTAGCGAAAAGTACATCGTGGAGCGGATCGGTGCGGCACGTCCCGATGATGGGATTTTGGGAGAGGAAGGTGCCAACAAGCCATCGGCAACCGGATACCAATGGATCGTGGACCCAATCGATGGCACGGTGAACTTTCTTTACAACATCCCGGAATACGCGGTCTCTGTTGGGATAGCGCTGGGCAGCGAGCCCGTCGCTGGAGCAGTAGTGAACGTCGCTACGGGGGACATTTTCCAGGCTGCCCATGGAGCTGGAGCCACGGTGACGCGTGACGGCAAGACATCGGTGCTGCAAGCCGCACAGGTGGAAGACCCCGCTCGCGCCCTAGTGTCTACAGGGTTCGGATACACAGCGAATCGTCGCGAAGCTCAAGCAGGCGTGCTCACCCACCTCCTCCCGCGTGTCCGCGACATCCGTCGGATGGGTGCTGCCGCTCTTGAAATCTGTCGCGTGGCGGAGGGGGTAGTCGATGCGTACTACGAACACGGCATCCATCCCTGGGATTACGCCGCGGGAGCTGTGATTGCTACCGAATCGGGGGTAGTGTTCAGTCACCCTGGCCTGCAAGTTTCGGGAACAAAAGGTTTCCCTGTGGTGGCTACGGCCCCGGGGATTTCTGGATCGTTTCGGGATCTCTTCGCCGCGAGTGGGGGAGATCAGCAACTACCCCAATGACCTGCGGAGATGACATACGCCTTCCTATGCTTTAGTATCGCGTCGAAAGTTATCAATTAGGAATGCCCGTAACTTGAATGGGCAGCTCTGAGACAACTTCTTATGAATCAAAGTTGACCCGCTAGAAAATTCAGGAAGGCTACACCATGGCTACGGATTACGACGCACCGCGCCGCCGCCTTGACGACGAACTTGAAACCGAAGAGCTTGAAGGCTTAAAAACCACTGAGGTTGCAGGTAGTTCGATGGACGACGAGGGTGAAATCGTCGATTCCTTTGAGATCCCACAGGCCGACTTGTCGGGCGAAGAACTCAACGTCACCGTAATTCCTCGACGCGACGACGAATTTACCTGTTCGGTATGTTTCCTCGTGCAGAAGAAGAACCGGCTGGCATATATCGAGGACGGTGCTCCCGTCTGTCTCGACTGCGAGTAGGACTGCGCGCAAATACATAAAAGCAGCCACCTCCCAAAGGCGAATGAAAGGGAGGTGGCTGCTTTTCGTTGACTGGAATGCGACTAGGAAGTGCTCTCCGGGGTACTGATCTTGTCGGGCACGAAGGCCTCAAGCAATTTCTGAGGATTCTTGCTGGACAACAGCCAATATGGTGTCGGATCTTCCGGATCATCGAGAACGATCAGGGCTAATTGCTTGACCCAACCGTGGGAAATCACGAAGGCCGCCGGGTCGAGCTGCCGGCCCAGCGCATTGCGCTTTGCCGACTCGGGCACGACCATCGAGCGGGAAACGACGGAATCCGGCAAGTTCGCTTTATCGGCGAGTAGCCACCGTGTACCGTCGGCGTCTTGTTCGACCGTCAGCGTCGTCTTGGACAACCAGACCAAGACCCATGCACCGATAACCAGTGTGCCAACGAGCCAGATCAAAAACCACCAAAAGTCGCGGTTGAGGCTGAATTGGAAACCGACGAGCAAGGCGAACGCGATGAGCAGGGCCCACCAATACCATGGCACCCACTGGCGCTCGCGGTACAAAACCTTGGGCTTGGCAGCTTGGGGGGAGGCTGAGGCAGGGGACACAGATACTTCGTGGGCATTCGAGTCAGTCACGTCTACAACTTTAGGCTAGTCGGAAGCGAAAGTTCTATTCCGCTGCCGTAGGGTGGAAATCGTGACTGAAAATCAACACGATCTAGACGGACTTTCGCCGATTCCCCTGAAGCGGCTTGACACAGAGCTTCCGCTGCCGAAACGGGCACACGAAGGTGATGCCGGGGTGGACCTTTACGCAGCCGAGGACGTCACTTTGGCTCCCTTCGAGCGCGCGCTGGTGGGAACCGGGGTTGCATTAGCACTCCCAGTGGGGACAGTAGGCTTGGTGCATCCTCGTTCGGGACTCGCTGCGAAGCAGGGATTGTCCATTGTGAACAGTCCGGGCACCGTCGACGCGGGTTATCGCGGCGAGATCAAGGTCAGTCTGATTAACCTAGATCCCAGGGAACCGATCGAAATTACCCGTGGAATGCGGATCGCCCAATTGGTTATCCAGCGGGTTGAATTGTGCGATTTCGTCGAGGTCGATGAGCTCGATGAGACCGAGCGCGGCGCTGGCGGCCATGGTTCTACAGGCGTGAACTAACCCAAACCAGAGAAGTAGAAAGGTAGCAATTATGGCTTTGTGGCCATTTGGCAAGAAGAGCTCGGAGAAGAGCTCCGAGGACACGCCCGCGAGCGAGCCCGAGGTAGCGTCGGCAGAGAGCACGGAGGCTTCGCTTAACAACGAAGCCCCTGTGGCTCAACCCGATCCTGCGGAAAAAGGAGCGAACGAAACGGAAGCACCCTTGGCATCCGGGGTCTCCGAGGGTTTTGAACATGACCCGGTCAACGGCAACGTCGGCCCATTTGATGGTGATTCCGTTGAGTTCAACGACTTTGATTTTTCCGACTTTGGCGTATCCGTGCTCAACCTCGGTTCCCTGCGGATCCCGTTGCCGAAGGACACTCAGGTCCAGGTAGAGATGGGCGACCAGGGGCCGAAGATGCTGCACATCGTCACTCGCCACGGGCGGATCACACCGGTAGCTTTCGCAGCACCAAGCTCGGGTGGACAGTGGGAGCGCTCCGTCGAAGAAATTTCGGACGGGATGCGGCAACAGGGCATGCCCACCAAGATGGAACTCGGCCCATGGGGCAGGGAAGTCGTGGGCACCGGGGTCAACGGTTCGATCCGAATTATCGGTGTTGACGGTCCGCGCTGGATGCTGCGTATGACGCTGGCCTCACCAGAAGGCAAAGAAGTAGAGCTTGCTACCTTGGGCCGCGAACTTACAGCACGCGTTTTTGTCTACCGCGGCAATGACCCAATTCTTGCAGGTAACTCCCTCCCGGTAATCTTGCCTCAGCAATTGGCCCAGCAGGTACAACAGGCAGTGCAGCAACGTGCACAGCAGCCAGCTCAGGGGCAGCCTGCCCAGCAGCAAATGCCCGACGCGATGCGTCGTTTGATGGATGGCGACGAGGAGAATAAGCGCCCGTGACCGAGGCTGAAATGAAAACTGGCGACATTATTGAACTCACGGCAACCTCGATGGCGCACGGTGGCGAGGCAATCGCCCACGCTGACGACGGTCGAGTTGTGTTTGTCTTGGGTGCCGTCCCCGGAGACTCCGTGCGAGTTTCCGTGACCAAGACGAAGAAACGCTGGGCCCGCGCGGAAGTCCTCGAAGTGTTGACTCCATCGGAAAATCGCATCGCGTCCACCTGTGAGGCTGCCGCCCACGGCGCTGGGTGCTGCGATTACGCGGTCATCGCCCCAGAGGTGCAGCTCGGCTACAAAGTCGACGTCCTCACGGGCCAACTCGGAGCCCTCGCGCAGCGCTCCGGAGTCTTGGAACGCTTCGACCTCGAAAAAATCGAACCCGTCCAGCTCACTCCCACCCTGGGGTGGCGCACCCGAGTTCGACTCGGCGTCGATGAACAAGGCCGTGCTGGTCTACGGAAGCGCAAGTCCACCGAAGTAGTCACTGAACCATGCAGCCAAGTCTTCCCAGGTCTGATCCACGATCTCTCACAGTTCGATTTCACACCCGGTGCGGAAGTCGTGGCCGTCATGGACTCCAATGGGAACCGACACATCGTTGAGTCGAGCAGGGTTCCCCGCGGTCGTCGTGTAGAAAAGATCACCCGTGTCATCGAAGGCTCCGGCGAGGTCATCGAGCGTGCCGACGGACACCAGTTCACATTTCCTGCCACCGCGTTCTGGCAAGCGCACACCAATGCGCCGGATACCTACACCCAATTGATTCGCTCATGGGCAAAGGAATCCTTCGAGTCCACCGTGGGCTGGGACCTCTACGGCGGCGTTGGCGTCTTCGTCCCTGCAATCGCTGATGCACTGGCGAAAGAGGGCAAGGAAGGCAAGATCATTTCTGTTGACTACTCCGCTTCCGTTGATAAAAGCCAGGCCGAGCTGGACGGATACAACCTTGAACTGGTCAATGGTCGGGTTGAGGCTGTCGTCGCTAAGCTTGAAAAACCTGGACTCGTCGTACTGGATCCACCGCGCGCGGGTGCCGGCAAAGAGGTCATCGAGACGATTGCTGCGCAGGCGCCCGAACAAGTCATCCATGTGGGATGTGATCCTTCGACTTTTGCTCGCGACCTTGCTGATTGGGGCGAGGCGGGATATCGCGTGAATCGGATGGCCTTGATTGATGCTTTTCCGAACACTCACCACTTCGAGGTGATGGCTGAACTGACCCGTTAGCAGTGTAAGATGTTCGATTAACACAAAGGGAGGCTATGCACTGGTGAAGCAGAGCAATGGAGGTCCAATGAGTGTCCTGAGTAAAATCAAAACTCCTGCGGACCTTAAGGCGCTACCTCAAGCAGACGTAGAACTATTGGCTGATGAGATTCGCCAATTTCTCGTGGAAAAGGTGTCTGCCACGGGTGGCCACCTGGGGCCTAATTTAGGTGTCGTCGAAATGACAATCGCGCTGCATCGGCAGTTCGATTCGCCTGATGAACCCATTATTTGGGATACCTCGCACCAAGCGTATGTGCACAAGATTCTGACCGGTCGGGCCGATCAATTCGATGTCCTGCGCCAAAAGGACGGCCTGTCCGGCTACACGGACCGAGCTGAGTCCGAGCATGACTGGACGGAATCCTCGCATGCTTCGGCTGCATTGTCCTACGCCGACGGCATGGCGAAAGCCTTCGAGCTGCAGGGCAAGGGCGACCAGAATGTTGTCGCCGTTGTGGGTGACGGTGCACTGACCGGCGGCATGTGTTGGGAAGCCCTCAACAACATTGCTACTGGTGAGCGCAACGTTGTCATCGTGGTTAACGACAACGGGCGCTCTTATTCGCCGACTATCGGAGGTTTCTCCAATAACCTCGAAGGCCTGCGCGCGCAGCTGGCGAATCTTCGCATCCAGCCGGCCTACGACGAGGTCATGGAGCATGGCAAGAAGACGCTGAAATCCATGGGTTGGGTCGGCGAGCGCACCTTTGATGCGTTGCACGCGCTGAAGGAAGGTGTGAAGTACCAGGTTCTGCCAACTTCGATGTTCCCTGAGCTGGGCATGAAGTACATCGGCCCGATCGAGGGCCATGACTTGAATGCGCTGAATCAGGCCTTTGAGTACGCGAAGAAATACGACGGCCCGCTCATCGTGCACGTGGTCACCGAGAAGGGCCATGGCTACGCGCCGGCCTTCAACGACGAGAAGGATCAGATGCACACCATCGGTGTGATGGATCCCGAAACCGGTGTGCAGAAGAAGTCAACCAAACCGGACTGGACTTCGGTGTTTTCCAAGGAGATCGTGGCGGCCGGCGAGAAGCGCGACGATGTTGTGGCTATCACCGCCGCGATGTCGGGACCGGTGGGGTTGCAGCCTTTTGCTGAAAAATTCCCGTCTCGTTTTTACGACGTGGGCATTGCCGAGCAACATGCAGTGACCTCGGCGGCGGGTCTCGCGCTCGCGGGTATTCACCCCGTGGTTGCCTTGTACTCGACCTTCCTGAACCGCGCATTTGACCAGCTACTCATGGACGTTGGCCTGCTCAAGCTTCCAGTGACCTTTGTCCTCGACCGTGCCGGTGTGACCGGCCCAGATGGCGCCAGCCACAACGGTGTGTGGGACCTGTCGCTGGTCTCTATCGTTCCTGGTATCCGTATCGCGGCTCCACGCGATGCCACACGTCTCGCCGAGGAATTCAACGAGGCCATCGAGGTGACCACGGGCCCTACCGTGGTGCGCTTCCCCAAGGGTGATGTCGGCGCCGATCTCGAGGCAGTCGAGCGACTTGAATCGGGCATCGATGTGCTGTTCCGCCCAGAGGCCGCGGATGATTCCGATGAGGAGACCCTCGAGGTCTTGTTCGTAGCGGTGGGGACGTTCGCTGAAACTGCCATCGAGACGGCGGCGTCGCTTCGCGACGAAGGAATCTTGGTCACCGTGGTTGATCCTCGCTGGGTGTATCCCATCACCCCTGAGCTCGTGGAGCTTGCCGCAGGCGTCGATCTGGTGGTCACCATGGAAGACGGACTCATCCGCGGCGGTGTTGGTTCCGCGCTCGCCGAGGCGCTTTCTTCTGCTCAGGTAGACACGCCACTGCGCCAGCTCGGTTTCCCGAGTATTTACCCGCGCCCGGCAACGCGCCCGCAAGTGCTTGAAGAAGTCGGTCTTGACCAAGCGTCGGTGACGCAGCAGGTCCGCGAGTGGGCCAACTTTTTGGCGCGCTAAACCCTAAAGCTGGCCGACAATGATGGGTGCCGTGAGTTGAATCTGCCACTCACGGGCCCCTTTTTCGCCGAGCAAGCTGGCCATGCGGTGCGTTGTCCACGACGCGCTCTGAGACGAACCATTCGTTGTTTCCCACACCGTTTCACTGAGCAGTTTCGGTGCAAGAATATTCTCCACAGGAATCTCAATGTCCTCCGACAAGTCGAGGACGTCCGCACGAATCTGCTGCAGCACCTGCCACGAATCCGGATGTTCACGCTCCCAATAAGATTTCCCGGGTGGGTAGGAGTGTTCCCGCTCAATCAGCGGATACACCGCAGGCGAATCCTCGCGCGCTTGCACGAGCGAGTCCCACGGGTCAAACTTCCGGGACACCCCACGAATCCTGTGCACCGAGCGTTTCGACGAGGGCATCTCCTTCGCAATCTCAATCAATGCCCGGTTCGACAATAATGCGCCAGGGGACGTGTCAGTGACGCGAGCAATGTACTCGCGGTCCTCCCACAGATGCTTGGCCACATTCAGCGAGGCCCGCGAGCGAATACTCTTGATCCCCTTCAGGTCACGCCAGGTGCGCTGCCGCTGCTCACTCTGGGCGCTGCCGGTTGAGACAAGATACGCAAATTCCTGCTCGGCGATACTCAACTTGTTTTGGTTGGCCAGGAACTCGGCCTCCGCTGTGGCGAGCTCTTCGAGATAAGCGACATCGAGAGCCGCATATTCCGCCCATTCTTGTGGCAGAGGCGATTGGGACCAGTCCTCGCGCCCGTGGCCCTTTTCCAGATGCACACCCACGAATTCTTCGACCATGGCAGCGAGGTTGGGCCGCCGAAACCCACCGAGGCGCCCTGCGAGTTCCGTATCGAAAAGCTCCCCAGGCTTGAGTCCCAACCACGACAGGCTGGGGATGTCTTCGCCCGCGGCGTGAAGGATCCACGCTTCGTCGTTAAGCACTGGTGCAAAAACATCGGCGAACTCCTCGCGCAAACCTTCGGGAGCGATCAAGAAAGTTGGTGCCCCGGGGCGGGTGACTTGGACGAGAAAGGCGCGATCATCATAGCGAAAGGATGAGGCGCGCTCGGTGTCCAAAGCAAAACGACCGCTCCCGCGAGACAGCGCGGAAGCGGCACGTTTAAACCCCTCGAGCGAATCAACGAGTTCATAATCTACATGGTCGGCGTATTTCACGCCCTCTATGCTAACTGTTGCCCAGGCGAGTGACACCCTCTGGAGGCAGACCAGCCACCAAAGCCAGGACCTTCGAGAAGGCCTCCACGTGGGTGGACAGGTCGATCCCGTCGGCAGTCCACGACGCGCGCATCTCTAATTGGTGCGCACGAGGAGGTCCGCCGATCTCGCCGAAACGGACCGACGCGGTGGACGTTACGGTGCCGCCAAGGTTTGTAAATCCCGCGCCTGTCTCAGCCAGCGACTCGTTGAGCCACTGCCAGGCAACGTCGGGGAGCAATGGATCGGAAGCCACCGCATCATCCATGTCGGCCTGGATATAGGCAACGAGGCGCATGGTGCCCTCCCATGCCTCTTCCGCATCGGGGGAGTGCAACAGGATAAGGCGACCAAAAGCATCGCCGGACGAGTCTTGAGGCACCGAATTCTCTAGATCGACGTCACCGTGGGAGACCTCGAGCCCAATCGCGTGGCTATATGGCGCAGGGCGTTGAGGTGGGCGAATCGTGCCTAGGGTGATTTCTTTCCGCAGCGTCGCCGCATGCATGGATTCCACCGCAGCACTAAACTCCTCTGGCAACGCATTCGAGTCGCCTTCAGCATGCGACTTAGTTGCAGGGGACTGGGAGTTGGAGTCGGTATTCGTCACGCCCTCCAAACTATCGAGCGCGCCACTTATTTACGGGGAGGCGCGCCGAGGGTAATACCACGCTTGGGAAGGCAGGTTCACGCTGAGAAAATTTCAGGGGAGTCGTGACTTTTGGGTAGCGGCAGGGGCTAAGATAGATCGTACTTTCGTTTGATACCAGATCCGGTGCGAAACGAAGAGACGTATTTTTGAAAGGAATACTAGGACGTGGCAAAACTCGATTTTGAAAAGCTCAACAGCATGCAGCGCTACACCCAGTGGGCGATCTTCCGCGCCATCCCAGGCGCGCTCCCGCAGGACCGCGAGGACATCATCGCCGAGGCAACCAAGCTTCTCGACGAGCTGGAGAACGAGGGCGACCTCATTATCCGCGGCATCTACGATATTTCGGGCATCCGTTCCGATGCGGATCTGATGATTTGGTGGCACGCCGAAGAGTTTTCCACCCTGCAGGATGCGCTCTCTCGTTTCCGCCGCGATACCGTGCTCGGCCAGTCGTTGGAACTCCACTGGATTGGCAACGCACTGCACCGCCCAGCAGAGTTCAATAAGTCCCACCTGCCGAGCTTCATCATGGATGAGGAGCCAGGCGAGTGGATCACCCTGTACCCATTCGTGCGCTCCTACGACTGGTACATCATGGACGAGCAGAAGCGTCGCAAGATCTTGTCTGAGCACGGCCAGGCTGCGCGCGACTACCCAGATGTACGCGCGAACACCGTCCCAGCCTTCGCACTGGGCGACTATGAGTGGATGCTAGCCTTCGAGGCTCCGTCCTTGGACCGCATCGTCGACCTGATGTACAAGATGCGCTACACAGAGGCCCGCATGTACGTGCGCGAAGAGGTGCCATTCTTCTCCGGCCGCCGCGTGGCCGAGATCGGCGAGATCGTGAAGGCGCTGCCTTAATTTTTACAGAAAGAAATCGACCGATCGTGTCTATTTGGGCCAATGGAGGCCCCTGAGACACGATCGGTCGATATCTTTTTCGAGGCTATTTAGCGTCGAACTGCATCGAGATCGAGTTGATGCAATAACGCAGGTCAGTCGGGGTATCGTACCCTTCGCCTGCGAAGACGTGTCCGAGGTGAGAATTGCAGTTTGCGCACAGCACCTCGGTGCGCCGCATACCTAGCGTGTTGTCCACGCGCTCGATGATCTTGTCTCCCGCCAGCGGGGAAAAGAAAGATGGCCAGCCACAGTGCGACTCAAACTTCTCGGTCGAGCGGAATAGCTCGGCCCCGCATGCGCGACAGCTGTACACACCCTCGGCTACGTTATCGGTGTATTCGCCGACTCCTGGAGGCTCGGTGCCTGCTTGGCGGAGAACGTAAAACTCTTTGTCGTTAAGCTTCTCGCGCCATTGTTCCTCGGTCCAGTCTTGATAATTGACCATGATTAACTCCTTGCGCTTTTTGTTGACGTGATACCAATACTACCCACGTTGCCCCCACGATGAGAAGGGCCGCCCAGCCGACCATAGGCAAAAACGTGGTCAGCCACGTACCCACCATGGGGAAGTTGGGCGAGTACCACGTCGCAGGCGCCAGACACAGCACTGCTGCGACCCAGGCCATGGGGTTATGGAACAAGCTCACGCGCTGCACCACGGTAAACATCGCCGGGAACAGCATCATGGAGTAGTAGGCCTGCCCCAGTGAGCTCAGCAGAAACACACCAGTGAGCAACAGCGCAGCTGTGGTGGTGGCCCACAGCAGCTCGTCGGTGTGCCGGAAGCGCGCGAGCCCCAGCACAGCGACGGCAACGCAGGCTGCCAGGAAGATCCAGAGAGCCCATTCGAACCACGCCGGCATGCCGAAGTATTCCGCGAAGCCGGCCAGCGAGGAGTTGGCGTAGTCACGGGTCTCGCCGAGGTAGGGCACAAGCTTCGTCGTATATTCGCCTGCACCCGGCGTCAGCGGCCATGCGACGAGATTAAGCAGAACCGGCACCGCGATCCCGCCCAGCAGGGCCTTCCAATCCAGTTTCACTAGTGGCAGGAACAGCAAAGGTAAGAACATCGGCTTGACGACGATCGCCAGCCCCAACACAATGCCCGCTGCCCAGGACCGACGGTGCAGCAACAACCACAAGAACCCGACCAGGGCGAGCAACAAAATGCCGTTGATATTGGAGAACACCAGTGTATTCGTCACCGACTCGGTGAGGAAGGCAAGCGCGATCGAGATGGGAAACAGCGGTGAACTCAAGCGGTGGCCCACCATGCGCGTGAGAATTGCCAAGGCCGCGATGATGGCTACCGCGTTCAACAAGATGAACCACGGCCTGATCACATCCGAGTCCGCGACGAGCCCGAGCGGCGAGAGCAATAGGGTGGCGCCCGGGTTATAGAGGTAGTGCGGGTTGACGTGGTGGTAGATCTCGTCGTAGACCGGCACCCGCTCGACGAAGCGCCGTGCAGCCGTTTGCACCGTGGTGAAGTCGTCGGTGGCAGAGCCAGTCCAGGCCAGCACGACGAGGCGGTGGGTCACCAAAAAGATAGCCACCGGCCACCCGATGGCGTTGCCTACTCGGTGCCAGGGGACGCTCGCGGGTCCGTTGAGCGGAGTGGGTGCGCTCCACGCTGAATCTAGTCGTTGCAATGTCACGTGCCTACCGTACCCGGCGGTACCGCAGGAACAGCAACGAATCGTCGGTAGCGCGGGCATCTTCTAGGCGCATTCTGCGTGCATATGCGTTCCCGTTGGGGCGCGGGGCCAGGAGTCGGGATGCGGAATCGCTATGTATCAGGGGTTCCAGTGTGTAGTGGAAAACGTCGATTAGGTCGGCGTCGAAGAGCATGGAGAAGATTCCAGGGCCGCCCTCGCACGTGATGCGGCCATAGCCCCTCGCGCGTATGATCTGCATCCACTCTTCGGCGCTGCCCGTGCCCGCATCGATGAGTGTGGCGCCCGCTTTGCGGAGTGCTTCGCGACGAGGGGCCAGCGCCTCGTCGTCAAGCGATGCTCGGGGTGTAAGTATCAACGGCGAGTGGCGCGCCTCGGTGAAAAACGGGGAGTTGGTGTCGAAGCCGAGTGACTTGGACGGTATCGCGAAAGGTGTATCGGACGGGCCGTAGCCCTCTGCGCGCACCGTGTTCGCACCGACCAGGATGCAATCGGCCCACGTGCGCAGACCGAGGAGAAGATCGGTGTCTGTTTGATTGCCGAGGGCTTGGCTGGTCCCGTCGGTGGAAATGGCGCCGGCCAGCGTGGCAATGGCCACGGCGCGGACCTCGCTGTCAGGGGAGTCCCCGATGAGCTCGGTGGGAGAGATATACGTGCGAGTTTCCATACCCACACATTAGTAAAGGCCACCCCGTGAAGGGTGGCCTTTGATGGAGCGGATGACGAGACTCGAACTCGCGACCCTCACCTTGGCAAGGTGATGCGCTACCAACTGCGCTACATCCGCATCAGAACTCTTGCGAGTACTTGGTGCGCGATACTTGGATCGAACCAGTGACCACTACCGTGTCGAGGTAGTGCTCTACCGCTGAGCTAATCGCGCAAAATTAAAGCTGGAGGTGGATACGGGAATCGAACCCGTGTACACGGTTTTGCAGACCGTTGCCTAACCACTCGACCAATCCACCGTGGAGTTACCTCCAAAGTACGCTATATGTACTTGGAGCGGATGACGAGACTCGAACTCGCGACCCTCACCTTGGCAAGGTGATGCGCTACCAACTGCGCTACATCCGCATTTTCAAGGTTTTACCCTTGGTGCGCGATACTGGGATCGAACCAGTGACCCCTACCGTGTCGAGGTAGTGCTCTACCGCTGAGCTAATCGCGCGAAACATTTCAACCAGGCCCGGTGAAATGAGAGCGGATGACGAGACTCGAACTCGCGACCCTCACCTTGGCAAGGTGATGCGCTACCAACTGCGCTACATCCGCATGCACTTCGCTGTGCATTACTGCGTAGCTTGGTGCGAGTCAAAACTTTAGCCTGGCTATGTTCCAGAATACAAATCGTCAGGTCAGGGGGTGGTTCTGCCGTGTAAGGGAAGTTGTGAATTACATGAATGTAGTCCAATCGAGGCTGATTTGGCTGTTTTGGGCCCTGACCTGCCGATTAGGTGGTCTAGTGGGGTGCAGAGTATGGTTTTTATCTGTTAGTTAGGTCCTATGGCTCAGTGGAAGAGCGTTCCGTTCACACCGGAAAGGTCGCTGGTTCGATCCCAGCTAGGACCACAAATGATGTGAAGTTGCCTCGCAAGCCAGCACTTGCGGGGTTTTTCTTATTCCAAGCCCGGGGTCCAACCGGTACCATTTGTGATATGGCTAACAATAGCGCGAGCAATGACCCTAACGGTGAAGGCCGGAACGGCAAGAACTCCGGAGATAATAACCTTGCCCTTGGCGCTGCGTTTCTTCCCATTGGCATTGTCTTTCTTGTTTTGGGCCAGTGGCCGGTGGCGATTCCATTTCTAGTTTTGGCATTGGTTTTTTTGGCCAGTCCTCCTCTAAACGCTCTGGAAAAAAGTAATACCACCGGCATAACCCGTGCTAAAGATAATTATTTTCAAAAACGGGGAACTTTTGAACTACAACTTTCGACTAGTGGTGTGATGGATCCTGCTTAGGGTTTATCGTCCAAAAGAACTACGATGTTTACTGATAGTTCGTCCACACCATGTGCCGATCGATTCGGATCGGATTGCTAGGTTGCTCGGTAGTTTCAAAGGAGATTCAATCAGTGCGTTACCCACGTCTTCGCCGTTTTGCTGTTGGCTCGGCAGTCGCGCTGCTTGCAGTGTTTTCCGCGCCACAGGTTCTTGCCCACGACACAGTGGTGGGTGGGGTCCCGGCAGACGGTGAACAGGTAGCTGAATTTCCCGAGGAAATCGCACTGGAATTTTCCGGATACGTGAACGAAGGCTTCAACACCTTCGCTATCTCGGATGCGGACACCGACGAAGTGTTGTTCTCTGGCGAGCCAGTGGTCAACGAGCGTTGGGTCACCCTGGAGGTGCCAGAAGGCATTGATCCGGGTCCGGGCAACTACCGAATTGGGTTCCAGATTACGTCCTCCGACGGTCACGCGACTCGCGGAATGACCAACTTTAGCGTCGAAGGCGCCACAGAGGCTCCTGCTGCGAACGCAACCGAAGGGGAGTCGGCCTCAGAGGAGACTGCAGAGGCAGCCTCCGAGACTGAACAAGCTGAGCAATCTGGAATTTCGCCCTGGGTGTGGGCGGTTGGTGGCATCGTGCTTGTGGTTATCGCGGTAGGCGGCATCATGGCCGCTTCCAAGAACCGCAAGTAACTTCATTCCAACAAGGAGAAAAACATGTCCCGTCGTCTGACCACTGGTATTGCTGTACTCGCTGCTGCCGTCACACTGGTAGCTTGTGGAGATTCCACCAATGCCACTTCAGATTCGGCTACAAACACCGCAGCTGAAACTACTGCCTCCGAAGAGACCGTTGCTGCCAATGCGGAAGCAATCGTTTTGGAGGAGCCAGTAGTCCGCGCCATGGAAGCGGGTAAGGGAATGACCGGCGTGTTCGGCACCCTGGTCAATTCCACCGATCAAGACATCAACATCGTCGATTTCAGCACCAGCCTCGGTGAGCCAGTCAATGAGCTCCACGAGGTAGTTGACGGTGTTATGCAAGAAAAGGACGGCGGTTTCGTCGTACCTGCCAACGGCACCTATGAGCTAGCCCCCGGCGCCGATCACATGATGATCATGGACTACGAAGAAGCCATCGAAGCGGGTGACGTGATCGACGTGACCATCGAAGATTCCGAGGGCAACACCTACGACGTCGCCGACGTCCCAGTGCGCACCCTTCTTCCTGGCGACGAGAACTACGGCGAAGACGGAGGTCTCGAAGGACACAATCCAGACGCAGAGATGGGTGACTCTGACATGGGTGATATGGAGATGCAGCACTAATTTTCACCAACTGAGTTACTAAGGGAAATTGAAGGTAGGAGTAAACATGTCTGTGTCACGTCGCGGATTCATATCCGGTGTGACTGTTGCAGCTTCCTCGGTCGCGTTGGCCTCCGGATTGAATTCCGGCGTGAATAAGGCGCACGCCAGCGCATCCATGCCGGCGGACGAGCCAGAATCAACCAACGAGGCGGATAGTAAGCGTCTGGGTCAGGCAACCGTTGAATTTGACGGCGAGCACCAGGCAGGAATCGCCACTGCACAACCGGCCCACCTCAACCTTGTGGCGTTCAACCTCAAGGACGATGTGGACCGTGCAGGTCTGCGGCGCCTCATGCGGCTGTGGACGGAAGATGCGCGCGCGTTGTGCGCTGGTGATCCTCCGCTGGGCTCTCTTGAGCCTGAGATGGCGCAGACCCCTGCGAACCTCACCATCACGGTGGGTTTCGGCCCGGGTGCTTTCGATGCCGCGGATGTAAGCGATCAAAAGCCCGGTTGGCTGAAGCCGCTGCCGGAGTTTTCCTTGGACCAGTTGGAGGACAAGTGGGGACAGTCGGATCTGGTCCTCCAGATCTGTTCCGATGATCCCACTACCGCCTCTTTTGCTATGCGTCACATGGTGCGCTCCGGCACGGACTATGTGGACACGGGGTGGCTGCAGCAAGGCTTCCTGTCTGCCGACGGCGCCCTGCCCAAAGACTCCACGCCACGCAACTTGTTCGGCCAAGTCGATGGCACGGTTAATCCGCGTATCGACGAAGAATACTCCGAGCAGGTGTGGATCGATGAGGGTGCCGACTTCACCCGAGGCGGCACATCGATGATCGTGCGCCGGATCAACATGAACCTGGATACGTGGGAGATGTTGGATCGGGTCTCACGCGAAAACTCGATGGGACGCAACCTGACCAATGGTGCTCCACTCACCGGCACTGATGAGTTCGACGACCCAGATTACGACGCCATTGACAAATACGGTCTACCGGTGATTGATAAGAACAGTCACATGGCGCGGGCAAAGGCTCCATACGATCACCCGGAGCAAAAATTCAAGCGCCGACCCTACAATTACGACATTCAACCCGACCCAGCGCTTGGGCAATTGTCTAACGCAGGACTCGTGTTCATCGCTTTCCAAAAGGATCCTGACGTGCAGTACGTTCCCGTGCAGCAGCGATTGGATGAATCAGATCGCCTGAACACCTGGATCTCGCATATCGGGTCTGCCGTGTACTGGGTACCACCAGGGGTCTCGGTCGACGGCGAGCGCGACAAGTTCTGGGCAGAGTCATTGCTTATCGACGAAGCCAAACCCGACGCTGAGTCCTAAAGTTTCGGGGCCTACGAGTAGACTGTGCGAGTACCCAATAGGGGTCTATTTGCTAGTTGAGCGTTCGCGGCCAGGTATGCCGCGAACGCGTGAGCGCAAAAGGAGCGCACAATCTATGGCTAACGATCTGGCTTCGTCGCCCGTCAATCTTTCATCTTTCACGGTTCCCGCGGGCACTGCCGTCGGCGCAATCATGCGCGAGCGCGATCTCCCGAATAAAGGCGAGAACGCAATCGTGTGTGTCAAAGACTCTGAGGGCAACCTCAAAGATCTTTCCCACGTTCCAGAACAAGACGCAGAATTCACCCCGGTTCCCGCCTCCAGTGAGGACGGCCGTGGCGTGATTCGTCACTCCTGTGCGCACGTGCTGGCGCAGGCAGTACAGGCTGAGTTTCCTGGAACAAAGCTGGGCATCGGCCCAGCGATTGAGAACGGTTTCTACTACGACTTTGATGTTGCAGAACCGTTTACCCCAGAGGATCTGAAAACCGTGGAAAAGCGGATGAAGAAGATCATCAAATCGGGGCAGAAGTTCGTGCGCGGTGTGTACGCCTCTTCTGAGGAAGCCGCTGCAGACCTCAAGGACGAGCCGTTTAAGCTGGAGCTTGTTCAAGACAAAGGCAATGTTGACCCGAATTCTGATGAAGCAACCGAAGTTGGTGCCGGTGAGCTGACTTACTACGCCAATGTTAACCCTCGTACCGACGAAGTCGAGTGGCACGATCTTTGCCGTGGCCCTCACGTGCCAACGACCAAGTACATCCCTGCATTCGCCATTACCCGCTCGTCTGCAGCCTACTGGCGCGGCGACCAAGCCAACGCTGACTTGCAGCGCGTCTACGGTACTGCGTGGGAGTCGAAGGAAAAGCTCGACGAGTACCAGACGATGATGGCAGAGGCTGAGAAGCGCGACCACCGTCGTCTAGGCACTGAGCTGGACCTGTTCTCTTTCCCGGATGATCTGGGATCGGGCCTGCCAGTTTTCCACCCCAACGGTGGCATCGTGCGCAATGAGATGGAAGACCACTCCCGTCGCCGCCACATCGAGGCGGGCTACTCCTTCGTGAACACCCCGCACATCACCAAGGGCGACCTGTACGAACGCTCCGGCCACCTGGGCTTCTACAAAGAAGGCATGTTCCCGCCAATGAACGTTGATGCGGAATACGACGAGGACGGCCACGAAACCAAGCCGGGCCAAGAGTATTACCTCAAGCCGATGAACTGCCCCATGCACAATCTGATCTTCGACTCTCGTGGTCGCTCCTACCGTGAGCTGCCGTTGCGCCTGTTCGAGTTCGGCACGGTCTATCGCTACGAGAAGTCGGGCGTAATCCACGGCCTGACTCGTGCGCGTGGCTTTACCCAAGATGATGCGCATATTTACTGCACTGAGGACCAGCTTGAAGAAGAGCTGACCACTGTGTTGGACTTCATCCTGTCGCTCCTGCGCGACTACGGCCTGGATGATTTCTACCTCGAGCTGTCCACCCGCGACCCAAAGAAGTCTGTGGGCTCCGATGAGATCTGGGAGCGTTCCACTGAAATCCTGAACCGTGTGGCTACCAACTCCGGGCTCGAACTCGTTCCTGACCCAGAAGGTGCCGCCTTCTACGGTCCGAAGATTTCGGTGCAGGCTCGCGACGCGATCGGCCGTACTTGGCAGATGTCCACGGTTCAGCTGGACTTCAACATGCCAGATCGCTTCGACCTTGAATACACCGCCTCGGACGGCACCAAGAAGCAGCCGATCATGATTCACCGTGCGCTGTTTGGCTCGATCGAGCGCTTCTTCGGCGTGTTGCTTGAGCACTACGCAGGTGCTTTCCCGGCATGGCTGGCACCACACCAGGTCATGGGCATTCCCGTCGCCGATGATTTCTCGCCTCACCTGGAGACGATCGCTGCGGAACTGCGCAAGCGCGGCGTCCGCGCCGACGTGGATACCTCCGATGATCGCATGCAGAAGAAGATTCGCACGCACACCACCGGAAAAGTTCCATTCATGCTGCTCGCAGGCGCACGCGACGTTGAAGCTGACGCAGTGAGCTTCCGCTTCCTCGATGGCACTCAGGTCAACGGCGTTCCAGTTGCAGAAGCAGTCGATCTGATCGATTCTTGGGTGCGTGAACGTATCAACGACCAGCCGAGCGAGGAAACCTTTGCCGCACGGCGAGGCTAAAGGCAACGGAGCTTTTACAGACACTGGAGTGGGCGAGCCTGATGCCCTCCAGCGTCTGTGGGCTCCCTACCGGGCGCACTATATTGCGCAGGTGCCGGGGGACAGCGCCTCGTCGTCAAGCGAAAGCTCTGATGATCCTTTCACTATCGCGCCGACGAAATCCGACGAAGACGCACTGATTGTGGCGCGTGGCGAGCACGTCTATCTCATACTTAATCTGTATCCCTACAACTCTGGCCACATGATGGTGGTGCCTTATCGCAAGGTAGCGGAGCTGGAAAATCTCAACGAAGCGGAAACCGCGGAACTGATGGTGTTTCTCAAACGCGCAATCCGCGTGCTGAAAAGAGTTTCCGCGCCAGAATCAATTAATGTAGGGCTGAACCTGGGACGCGCCTCCGGTGGCTCCGTAGGTGACCACTTGCACATGCATGTGGTGCCGCGGTGGTCGGGAGATGCCAATTTTATGACGGTGCTCGACGGAACCAAGGTGCTTCCCCAGTTATTACGTGACACCCGCGCGCTGATGGCGCAGGGGTGGAGCACCGTTATTGCGGAGGAGAACAGAAGTGCTTAGTGTCCATGGCAGAAAACCGGCAGCCGTAGTGGTCGAGCCGGTGGCGAAGGCGCTGCTGAAAACAGGCATCACGCCCAATGTTGTCACCGTCATCGGCGCCGCACTCACCGTGGTCATCGCCGTTGTACTCATCCCCATGGATTACCTGGTGTGGGCAGCAGCACTCACCGCGATCTTCGCGGCCTTAGATATGGTCGACGGAACGATGGCGCGGATGCGCGGCGGGGGAACCGCATTTGGTGCCACACTCGATGCCACCTGCGACAGGATAACTGACGGCGCGCTGTTTGCAGCCATCACGTTCTGGCTGGTCTATATCGACGAGGCCCACCCGCTTACCGTCGCGGTGTCGCTCGTGGT
Source organism: Corynebacterium lubricantis DSM 45231 (assembly GCF_000379425.1). Classification (GTDB taxonomy): domain Bacteria; phylum Actinomycetota; class Actinomycetes; order Mycobacteriales; family Mycobacteriaceae; genus Corynebacterium; species Corynebacterium lubricantis. The sequence goes on along the minus strand of NZ_KB902181.1, from coordinate 229,680 downwards.
CATTGTTACCTCCCAGATCATTTCTTATGTCAAGGCCCGAGGCGAAGCAGGCGGCCTGAAAATGGTCGGCGGGTTGATCGAACGCCCAGAACGCCTGATCCTTGGCCTTGGTGGCCTCGCGCTGGAAGGTTTCGGAGTTCCCTACGCGATCGAGGTCGCGCTGTGGCTTTTGGCAGTTGGTTCCGTGTTCACCGTGATCCAGCGCTTGGTGATTGCTTCACGCGACCCCCAAGCGCAGGTACCCGTATCTGCTCCGGCGGGTTCCAAGGAAGCTGAACAAGAGGCAGAACAAGCTGCCAATCAGGAACTACACCGGGAAGCAGAGAAGGATTAACGCGTGGCACGCCCCTCATCGCCTGAAAAGTTGTCTGAAAAGTTGTCGAAAGAGAACCTCTCCGCCCTGGGCTATCTGGCGGGATGGAAGGTCATTGGCAAGCTGCCCAACCAATTAGTTACCCGCCTGTTCAACTGGGGCGCAGATAAAGCTTCCGATAATGGTCACGGCATGGAGATGCTGCGCCGTAACCTCACGCGCGTTGTCGGCGCTGAAAACGTCACATCGGACCTGGTTAAAACATCGGTGCGGTCCTACGCACGGTATTGGCGCGAAGCATTCCGCTTGCCCCAACTCGCTGGGGACCCAGGGCTCATCGACTCGATTTCGGACGCATTTGTTGGCCGTGACCTGCTTGATCGATCGATTAATCAGGGCAAGGGTGTGATTCTCACTCTGCCGCACAGCGGAAACTGGGACATGGCTGGAATGTGGCTGAACACCGAATACGGCCAGTTCACAACGGTGGCCGAGCGGGTGAAACCCGAGGTCCTGTTTGAGGCTTTCGTGGAATTCCGCGAGTCCCTGGGCTTCGAGGTCATTGCACTGACAGGGGAGAAGGTCCCGCCTTTCCAGCAGCTCAAGCAGGTGTTGGAGCGTGGTGGCATCGTCTGCCTCTTGGGCGAGCGTGATCTCTCCGAACGTGGCGTAGCCGCGAATTTCTTCGGAGAGGAAACAACCATGCCCGCGGGCCCCGCCCAGCTGGCAATCGAAACGGGAGCGCCCCTCCACGCGGTGCATTGCTGGTTTACCGGCAGCGACAAAGATCCGGGGTGGGGGATCTCTGTTTCAGCACCCGTGGAAGTGACCACATTGGAAGATACCGTCCAACGCATCGCCGACCTATTCGCAGCCAATATTGCGGCTCACCCTGAGGATTGGCATATGCTGCAACCCCAGTGGCCCGTAGACAAACGCAAGAAGCGGAAGAAATAGGGAGCGTCCTAACGTGCGAATTGGAATTGTGTGCCCTTATTCCTTTGACGAACCCGGCGGAGTTCAAGCCCATATCCTTGATCTTGCGGATGTTCTGATTGCTCAAGGACACTATGTCGGCGTGCTTGGGCCAGCCAACGACGAGACTGAACTCCCTGAGTACGTCACCCGCGGGGGCGGATCGATTCCGATTCATTACAACGGTTCGGTTGCGCGCTTGTCCGTTGGCCCACACGTGCGCAGGATAACGAAGGAATTTATCCGCGACGGAGCCTTCGACGTGCTTCATATCCACGAGCCCAATTCGCCGAGCTATTCCATGGTGGCGCTGCGGCTTGCTGAAGGCCCGATCGTGGCTACCTACCATGCCTCTGCAGCGTCGTCACGCTTGCTCAATATTGCTCGCCCGATCTTGCAGCCCGCCTTGGAAAAGATTGATGGCGGCATCGCCGTGTCCGAGATGGCTCGCAGGTGGCAGGTCGAACAACTTGGCGGTGACCCCGTCCTGATCCCCAACGGCGTGGATACCAGTAGCTTCTCCGCTGCCCGCAAACCCCACGTTGAGGGCGCGCCCACCGAAATAGTATTTCTCGGCAGGCTTGATGAATCTCGTAAAGGATTGGATATTCTCCTGCGCGCCCTGACTCAATTAGATCGCGACGTGCGAGTCACGGTGATGGGCGGAGGCCGCCCGCGCAATGTCCCCGGCGTCGATTTCGTCGGGCGCGTCAGCGATGCCGAGAAGGAAGAGATTCTCGGCCGCGCAGATATTTATGTCGCCCCGAACACCGGTGGAGAATCCTTTGGCATCGTGCTCGTCGAGGCGATGGCCGCCGGCTGCGCAGTCGTCGCAAGTGATCTTGAGGCGTTCGCCGCGGTCTGCGACGTCCAGTCCGAGACTCCAGCGGGCGTACTTTTTCCTGTCGGCAACGACCGGGCATTGGCCAACGCGTTGCGCTCGCTTATCGACGACACCGACGCCCGCGAATCGCTGGTCGAAGCGGGAGTAGCTCGCGCGCAACAATACGACTGGTCAACTGTTGCGGCCAAGGTGATGCAAGTCTACGAAACCGTAACCGACGGTGCTGGCCACCAGATTGTCAAGGTCGGCTAATGACAACAACACTATGGGTCGTCCTGGCCGTTCTGATTACCCTGGCCTTAGCCTGGGCGTATTCCACCGCGCAGCGCCTGGATAAATTGCACGTGCGCACCGATCGAAGCCGTGCCGCTCTCGAAGCCGCCCTCAACCGCCGCGCGGCTGTGATTGCAGTTTTGGTGCCCGAGGTCGCGCCGGATGCACGCAGCGCAGAAGAGGCCGGCCTCGTTCCTGGTGCCTTTGATTCCCGGATTCAACGTGAACGTAGTCTCAATAAGAAAATCGCCGCTGTCGGCAACATCGACAGCAGCGAACTAGCGGACGCGAATGCCCGCGTTATGTTGGCGGTGCGCTTTTACAACGATGCAGTGGCCGATACGAGAGCAATTCGGCTCCGGCCCATCGTGCGCATCCTGCGCCTAGGTGGCACAGCCCCGCTGCCGGAATTTTTTGAGTTTGGCGAGATCCAGTAGACCCAATCGTCTACTGGATCTGATCAGCAATTGCGTCGGGGTCATATGGCTGCCCGATGGCAAGTAGAATTGCGAACACAATAGCAACGAGCACGACAATGATAATCAGGCTGCGTACGGGGTGACGCACAACTTGTGCGAGAGCTTTCTCTGGAAGCGACTGGGGTTGTTCGGACGGATCGGAAAAGCGCCATCCTCCCTCGAGTCGGCCACTACGCTCGGCCCAGATCGAAAACGGCAGGGCAGCCCATGGGATGAGTGATACGGCCAGCCCGACGATGCCAACACCTGCGGTCCAGCTGTTGTTCACCCACACCAAGATGGTCAAGACCACGAAGCACAAAAAGCCAAAGCCGTGGATACCGCCTGCGATAGGTGTAACAGCATCTGTTACTCCCGAGTACTTTAGGACCATTCCGACGATGAGGAAGGTCCAGGTGAAAAATTCAAGAATTGCCACGGAAAGATGCAGCTTTTTGGGGGTGAGTGAGCTCATGTACCACCACGCTACCTGTCTTCCGCGCAAAACCGTGTACCGTTTTCGATTATGACTGCGAAGCACTCGATTAGTGACATTCTCGACCTCGAGCGGATTGATTCCGATATCTATCGGTCTCCGGTGATCGAATCTGAATTGGAGCGCACTTTCGGAGGCCAAGTGGCTGCCCAAGCTCTCGTAGCCGCTACCCGCACAATCGAAACTGACAAGTTTGTCCATTCGCTGCACGGGTACTTTATCCGCCCAGGGAAATCGAACGAAGAGACGGTATTTCTGGTTAATCGCATGCGTGACGGAAACTCCTTTGCAACCCGCCACGTCGAGGCGATTCAGAACGGCGAGACTATTTTCTCCATGCAGGCGAGTTTCCATCGCAGCGGAGACGAGGGCATTGAACACTCGGATCACATGCGCGAGGTACCACGCCCCGAGGATCTCGACGATGCCCGCAGTACCCTGCCCCCAAGCTCCCGAGCACTCCTTGAAGAATGGTCGGACTGGGATTTTCGCATGGTTCCCCCAGACCGCTACGAGCACAATAAATACACACCGAGCCAGCAGGTGGTGTGGTTCCGCTCGAAGCAGCAATTGCCTGACGACGACACCTTCCACGTCTGCACCTTGGCCTACATGTCCGACATGACGCTATTGCAGTCGTCGATGGTTCCTCACCCCGGACACAAAGTCCAGATGGCATCGCTGGACCACGCCATGTGGTTCCTGCGACCATTTCGGGCTGACGAATGGCTGCTTTACGACCAGGTCTCGCCTTCGGCACATGCGGGACGTGCGCTGACTCACGGACGCATCTTCGATAGCGCGGGAAATCTCGTGGCGATGGTGACGCAGGAAGGTTTGACGCGCACCCTGCGTGAAGGCAGGAAGCCTTTCCCGCTGCGAACACTCAAGTAGGGTAATTTCCCCTAAATCTATAACCTGATAGGTGGACACACCAGCCAGGTTCTCGTCGTCAAGCGCTATGCGCGTATAGTTGATAGCCGACACGCGGTAGGCCCGCAGCACACGTGATTGACGCGTAGTGCGCGGATGTGCCCCGCGCAACCACCGATAGAAAGGGAACGGTTATGGCAGGCCACTCAAAATGGGCAACAACAAAGCACAAGAAGGCCGCGAACGACGCGAAGCGTTCAAAGCTGTGGGCAAAGTTGATCAAGGACATCGAGGTTGCGGCCCGTACCGGCGGTGGCGATCCAGCAGCTAACCCAACCCTGGACGACATGATCAAGAAGGCCAAGAAGGCCTCTGTTCCAGGAGACAACATTGAGCGCGCTCGTAAGCGGGGCTCCGGCGAAGAAGCTGGTGGCGCTAACTACGAGAACATCACTTACGAGGGCTACGGCCCAGCCGGTGTAGCGATTCTGATCGAATGTCTCACTGACAACCGCAACCGTGCCGCTACTGAGGTGCGCACCGCGATGACCAAAAACGGCGGTAACCTGGGCGAATCCGGTTCCGTTGCGTACATGTTTACCCGCACTGGCGTAGTCCAGATTAAGAAGGGTGAGCTCAGCGAAGATGACGTACTGATGGCGGTTCTCGAAGCCGGCGCTGAAGAAGTAGTTGACCTCGGCGAAGAGTTCGAGATTGTCTGTGCTCCAACGGATATCCAGGCGGTCAAGGCTGCCCTTGAAGGCGAAGGTATTGAGGTGGAGCAGGCGGATCAGGAATTCCGTGCATCCGTAGAAGCAGACCTAGGTGTCGAGGACGCGCAGAAGGTGCTGAAGCTGATCGATGCTTTGGAAGACTCTGACGATGTGCAGAACGTATACACGAACATGAACCTGTCAGATGAGGTCATTGAAGCGCTCGACGCTTAGTTCGTTATCTCTTTTTCGCCCCGCACGCTGTATATTCTTGTCCATACCGCTGCGGGGCGTCACTGTTTGTCGCTCGATTATGGTAGAACAAATGTGTGATTAATTTTGTGAGGTGTGTGTGAGTACCGAAGGTCTGCGTGTGATGGGCATCGACCCGGGTCTGACTCGGTGCGGCCTTTCCGTTGTGCAAACTGGCGGAGGTAGGCAGGTCATTCCTATTGCGGTCGGAGTGGTGCGTACTCCTTCGGATGCGGAGCTCTCCGAGCGACTATTGCGCATTTCTCGGGCGGTCGGCGAATGGATGGATGATTATCAGCCGGACGTTGTTGCCATGGAGCGTATTTTTGAACGTGGCAATGTCTCTACTGTGATGCATACTGCGCATGCCGTTGGTGTGATGGTCTTGGCCGCTGCGGAACGTGATATTCCGGTGCATATGTATACGCCTTCCGAGGTGAAGAAGGCGGTATCGGGAAATGGTCGCGCCGATAAGAAACAAATGACCACCATGATTACTCGCATCCTTGGGCTCAGTGAACCACCAAAGCCCGCTGATGCCGCTGACGCTTTAGCCATCGCCGTCTGCCATTGCTGGAGGGCTCCACTACTTGCTCGGACTCAACAGGCGCTTAACGCCACTGGAGTGAAACGTTCATGATTGATTCTTTAAATGGTGAAGTACTTTCCATCGGCCTCGACCATGCAGTCATCGAATGTGGGGGAGTGGGCTATCGTTTTCTCGCAGCTCCGCCGACATTAGGGCGACTGACGCGCGGTGAATCCACCCGAGTGCTGACCGCGATGGTGGTCAAGGAAGACTCGATGACGCTGTACGGCTTCATCAACAGCGATGACCGAGAGCTATTTCATACACTACAAAGCGTGAGTGGTTTGGGGCCCAAACTGGCTCTGGCAACGTTATCGCTGTACAACGCCTCTGAGGTCGCGGGGTTTGTCTCCTCGGGCGACGTCAAGGCTCTCCAGACCATCCCTGGCGTAGGTAAGCGAATGGCAGAACGCATGGCCCTGGAGCTAAAGGATAAGCTCAAGGCGGTTGCAGTTGAAGAGGAGGCAGGTGTCCCAGTTTCTTTAAAGCTCGGCTCCTCCGACCTGATGGTCGAGCAGGTCGTCGAAGCGCTCATCGGGCTTGGCTTTACCGAGAAGTCAGCGCGCCCCGTGGTGGAGTCCGTCGTGGCGGAGAACGAGGCTGCAGATACCTCGACGGTGCTGCGCACTGCGCTGGCTCAACTTGGTAGAAATTAGTGGTGGAAAGAGATAGGTCGTAGCTTGTGTCTGATGTAGAAAAGACGGAGTTCCAATTACCTCCTGACATGCAGCGAAAGGCAGTGTCCCGCGACGAGAATGCCCCGATTGACCCGCGGGAGCACGTCCAAGAAAGAGACGTGGAAAAAACTCTCCGCCCCAAAGGGTTGGATGAGTTTATTGGCCAGCCCAAAGTCCGCGAGCAGCTAGATCTCGTTCTGACCGGTGCGAAAAGGCGCGGGGTGACCCCCGACCACATTTTGCTTTCTGGCCCGCCGGGACTGGGGAAGACCACCCTGTCGATGATCATTGCCCAAGAATTGGGCACCTCGTTGCGGATGACATCGGGACCTGCACTTGAACGAGCGGGTGACTTGGCGGCTATGTTGTCGAACATCGTCGAAGGCGACGTCCTCTTTATTGACGAGATCCACCGCATCGCACGCCCCGCCGAGGAAATGCTCTATATGGCGATGGAGGATTTTCGGATCGACGTCATTGTGGGTAAAGGTCCTGGGGCTACTTCCATCCCATTGGACATTCCGCCATTTACCTTGGTGGGTGCAACGACTCGTGCGGGTATGTTGACGGGGCCGTTGCGCGACCGGTTTGGTTTTACTGCACAGATGGAGTTCTACGAAGTAGACGACCTGACCAAGGTCATTACGCGAGCATCTAAGATCCTCGGGGTCAGCATCGACCACGATGCCGCGGTGGAAATTGGTTCTCGTTCACGTGGCACACCTCGTATCGCGAACCGTCTATTGCGTCGCGTCAGGGACTGGGCCGAAGTAAACGGAAACGGTCACGTCGACGTCCCTGCAGCACAAGCCGCACTCGAAGTCTTTGATGTCGACGAGCTCGGACTCGATCGACTCGACCGAGCAGTCTTAAGTTCTCTAATCAAGGGCCATGGCGGTGGGCCAGTAGGAGTCAATACCCTAGCCATCGCAGTCGGGGAGGAACCCGCGACCGTCGAAGCCGTGTGCGAACCGTACTTGGTGCGCGCGGGGTTGATGGCCCGAACGGGACGCGGACGCGTGGCCACGGCAGCGGCGTGGCACCACCTTGGACTGACTCCTCCTCCTGAAGCACCTGGGCAGCTTAATCTGATGTAGTGGTACGGGTCATTCGTAGGAAATTTTATGCGGGTCGAATAGGCGAACCACAGAATCACATGCCACAATAAAGGCCTATGGATCTCTTATTATTACTTCTCGTCCTTGCGGTATTCCTTCTTCCTTCCTTTTTCATGATGCGCTCGCAGAAGAAGCGTCAGCAGCAAGTCACAGAAATGCAATATTCAATCAATGCCGGCGACCGGATTGTTACCGTCGCAGGTTTCCACGCAACTGTCGTCGCCACGCGTGACACGGAAGTCGACTTGGAGCTTGCCCCAGGCACCATCGTGACCATGGAGCGCCAAGGCATCATGCGCAAGGTCGAGGAAACTCCGACTCCATATAATGAGGTTCCAGGTTCTGCAGGTGCAGTGTGGGACCAAGCCGCGGCACCTGAGGCACAAGAGCCTGGGTATACAACGCACCCGGAGAATCTGCCCGCAGACAATCCGCAGACCAACCCAGATGTGACGCCAGAACCTAGGTCCGATTCTCAGACCGATGGATTCCCAGAAGACGAAACACGAGACAACCGCTAAACCAGACGGTTTTTAAAGTCTGGCCCTTCCTTGTACATGAACGCGGGTCGGGCTTAACTGTTTTGTTACATTTGACGTACCATCGGGATTTGTGTGTTTTCCCGTGCGCGCAATTCGCACGCAGCAACAGAGAGCTTGATTCCCCGATCCTTTAAATGGACGTGGAAAGCAGAGCCATCACGTGAACGATTAATAGTTGAGGAGATACCTCCGTGTCCGTAACTACCCGGCGCAGCAGTGAGAGTAGCTCGAAGAGAGCGTGGCCCAAACGGGCTCTCGCCCTTTTCGTGCTGATTGTCGCGGTTGTGTATGCATTGGTGTTTTTCACCGGTGATCGCTCGGCAACCCCAAAGCTCGGTATCGATCTGCAGGGCGGTACCCGAGTGACCTTGGTCCCCCAAGGCGAAGAACCCACCCAAGATCAGCTAGACCAGGCACGCATCATTCTGGAGAACCGTGTAAACGGCATGGGCGTCTCGGGCGCGGAAGTTGTCGTTGATGGCAACACTTTGGTGATTACGGTGCCAGGGGAGGACACGGCAGAGGTTCGCAATCTCGGCCAAACCTCGCAGTTGATGTTTAGGCCTGTAGCGCAGCCCGGGATGCCAGATACGGCAGCTTACCCGGAGGTGCTTGGCCAGACAGCCAACGATTGGGTGCGCTACGGCGTATTAAGCAAGGAAGACGCTCAAGCATCTCTCGACGAGGCGATGAGCGTGATCAATTCCTCACTCGGCGAGGCCGACGCTTTGGACGTGCCCGCAATCGATGCTGAGCCATTGCCGGAGCCTGAGAATTCCATTGCCGCGGGCGAGTTCCGCCAGGAAGTCACAGACATGCTTCGCGACGATCGCCAGTCCGAAGATCCGACTCAGCAACTCGCAGCACTGCAGCTGATGCGGTGCGAGCCTTCCACTGCAGATGAGATTTCCGGCACCGATGAACTCGCTGGCACCGATGTGCCGGAACGTCCACTGGTGACTTGTGATCCAACTTCTGGTCAAGCAATGCTGCTTGATCCTGTACCACTGCTGTCCGGTGTCACCGATGAAAACGGCCCGCGTTTGACCGGCGACCAGATTGATACCAATCAGCCGATCACCGGTGGATTCAACCAGCAGACCGGCCAGATGGAAATTAGCTTCTCCTTTAAGCAGGACGGCGAATTCAATGGTTCCCAGACCTGGGCCGAGCTGACCAGCCAGTACCTGGGCCAGCAAATCGCGATCACACTTGATTCCGAGATCATCTCCGCCCCTCAGATCCAGGGTGCTACCCCAGTCGGCCAAGCGACCTCGATTACTGGTGACTTCACCCAGGAGTCGGCAACAGCGTTGGCGAATAACCTGCGCTACGGTGCGCTGCCGTTGTCCTTTGCCGGTGAAAACGGTGAGCCTGGCGGTACTGCAATGACCGTTCCGGCGTCGATGGGTGAGGCATCACTGAAGGCCGGCCTGATCGCAGGTGCAGTTGGTCTGCTCCTCGTCGCAATCTTCGTGTTCTGGTACTACCGCATGTTTGGCTTCGTATCCATCATCACGCTGTTTGGAGCAGGCCTCTTGGTCTACGGTTCACTTGTTCTGCTAGGCCGTTGGATTGGTTACTCTCTGGATCTCTCCGGCGTTGCAGGCCTGATCATCGGTATCGGTACCACCGCCGACTCCTTCGTCGTGTTGTATGAGCGCATCAAGGACGAAGTTCGAGCGGGCAAGACCTTCCGTTCGGCTACCCAACGTGGTTGGGATCGAGCCAAGCAAACCATTGTCACCGGTAACATGGTGACCCTGATCGGGGCCGTGGTGATTTACTTCCTCGCGGTTGGCGAAGTGAAGGGCTTTGCCTTCACCATGGGCTTGACCACTGTGTTCGACTTGCTGGTGACCTTCCTAGTCACCGCTCCATTGATGATCTTGGCTTCGCGGAAGCAATTCTGGGCCAATCCGAAAGTTAACGGCATGGGCAAGATGTTTGCCCTCGCTGAAGCCGATCGGGAAGCCGGTCGCGATCCTGAGGCCGAGGCGCACAGAGCGAATGCTTCTTTGGCCACAACAACCTCCGCCGAAAGCGAGGAGAAGTAGTCATGACCACATCAGTTTCACAACCCACACCAGCGGACAAACCTTCGACGCAGAAAAAGAAGATGTCCAACTTTGACAAGTTGTACACGGGTGAAGGATCGATTGACTTCATCGGCCGATCCAAGCTGTGGTACGGGATCACGATTGTCCTGTTGCTCGTCAGTATTGGTTCCATGCTGTTTCGCGGATTTGATCTCTCGATCGATTTTGAAGGCGGCACCAAGCTCTCCATGCAGGCCGGCGATCTCGTCGCTGAGCAGGTCGAGGAGACGTTTGTCGACGCTACCGGAGTGACTCCCGAAATCACCCAAATCGTTGGTGCAGGAGATTCCCGAACTCTGGAGATCAACTCCGAGCACCTGACGCAAGATCAAATTGATTCGGCTCGCCTCGCCATTTATGAAGAGCATCAGCCACTAAACGCAGAAGGTGTTGCCACACCAGATGCTGTGGGTGATTCGACTGTGTCGGAATCTTGGGGTTCCACCATTACACAGCGCATGCTTTTGGCGCTCGTGGTGTTCCTGATTGCGGCGGCAGTATATGTTGCAGTGCGCCTTGAGCGAGAGATGGCTGTCGCAGCGATGGCCGCACTCGTCGTCGATGGCGTCGTCATCATGGGCATTTACTCGCTGTTTGGGCTTGAAGTGTCCCCGGCGACGATCATTGGTTTGCTGACAGTGTTGACCTTCTCGATCTATGACACCGTGATTGTCTTCGACAAGGTGAAGGAAAATACTTCTGGGGTCTTAGATTCCAGACGCTCGACCTATGCGGAGGAAGCCAACTTGGCGGTCAACCAAACGGTCATGCGCTCGATTTCTACTTCGGTGATTTCGGCGCTGCCGATCATTGCTCTTCTCGTCGTCGCGGTGTGGTTGCTGGGCGTGGGTACGCTACAAGATTTGGCGATCATTCAGCTCATTGGTGTAGTGGAAGGCATCTTCTCCTCACTCTTCCTGGCCACTCCAATTCTGGTCTCCATTGTGAATAGCCAGAAGAAGTACAAGGAGCACAACAAGGCTGTGGCTGCCTACCGTACATCGGGCAAGGAGCTTGACGACGATTCCGCTGAACACTCCACCGCTTCCACTTCCGCGAAGCGCACTGTGGACACTCCAGGTTCTCGTGGAAACGACTACGGCCCAGGCGAGGGCACAGGAAATCAACAAGCCTCATGGCGGCCAGGCCGGAATTAGGCTTCGAAGGGAAGACCCGAAACTGTAGACCCAAAACTTGAGACCAGGAAGTAGAAACGTGATGCGCAAACGATCGATAACGGCCCTTGCCGGAATGGTTACTGCAGCCTCTATTCTGGCTGGGTGTTCGTTGACGGACGGAACTGGTGGATTTACCGAACCGAGTTCTCGGGACATGTTCGGCTATCAAGTCTCGCAGGAGCTCAAGACCTCGAATGCGGGTTCAAACGTGGGTGTATCCACTAATGCTCACCTGCTTTCGGGTCGCCTCTATCCCGCGGTGTTCGTTCCTGGTCCCAGCGGGCAGATGATTCCCAACACTGATGTCGCGCGAACGCAGGTCCTGCCCGGACGCAATCGTCAAGTGATCTACACGATTGAGACTGATGCAAAGTTTTCGGACGGGGCGCACCTGACCTGCTCAGATTTCCTTTTGGCTTATACAGCCGGTACTCATCCGGATCTCTTCGGTGCTCACATGCCATTGATGGATCAAATTGATCACCTTGATTGCCTGCCTGGGGCAAAGGAATTTACCGTGGTGTTCAAAGAAGGCCAGGGCGATCGATGGCGCGAGCTCTTCGGCCCGGGCACAATTCTTCCGGCCCATGTCATTGGTCAACGCCTAGAAATGGATGCAAACACCTTCGTCGAAGCACTGGAGTCGGAAGACCCAGACCAATTGACACCGATCGCTGAAATCTGGCGCGAGGGGTTCAACCTAGACAACTTCGACCCGGAACTCCAGGTCTCGTTCGGACCGTTCCGCATCGACTCGGTTGGTGAAGACGGTGAAGTAGTCTTAGCGCGCAACGAACATTTCAATGGCGATAGTGCGGCATTGGAAAACCTCGTTGTCTGGCCGCAGAGCGCGGATTCGGCCGAACTTGTCCAAGCCGGTGCGTTGCGAGTAGCGGATGTGCAAACAGATTCTCCGGAGTGGCTGGATCTCAACGCCGAGGGCAACCCGTACACGGTGGAATCGATGGTGGGAGAGCTCACGGAATCTTTGCGTTTCGCCGACTCTGGTACGTGGTCAATCGCGGAGAATCGCCAAGCTCTGTCGCAGTGCGTGGATCAAGCTGCAGTTGCGGAAGCATCAAGTGAGATCGCGGGGGTAGAAGTACCTCCTGTCAATGTTCACGTAGTTCGGCATGGCGATCCGGTTGCTCGCCAGTTGGGGGAGCGCTCAAAGGATCATTTGGAAACCGATATTGAAGCGGCACGTGCAGCCACAGGTACGGAAATTCGAATCGGCTACGCAACACCGAATGAGCGCAAGGCTGCCATGGTCGAGGCCATCAAAGATTCCTGCGAACCAGCCGGGATCACGGTTGTCGACGCGACTGAGTCCGGTAAAACGCTCGACGATCTAGCGTCTATCGACGCCACCCAGTCAGACGGGGAAGCAGGCGATGGATCCATCGATGCTTTCTTGGGTGCCATTGACCCAATGTCTGAGTACAATTCGGCAGCCGTAAACTTGTCTAATGTACGGGCGTTGCGGGCACACGAATCGTATTTCTGGAAAGAGCTTCCCACCCTGCCGTTAGCTGCTCAACCCCGTACATTCGTAGTAGACCGAAACGTAAGTAACGTGGCAGTGTACACAGGCCCCACCGGTATTGGGTGGAACATGGATCGCTGGCAAGTAACAGATGAGGAATCGACAAGTGACCCAGAGTAAATATGCAACCGCCCGTGAAGCGCTTGCTGACAAGATGCGCTACGTACAAGACTTCCCAGAAGAAGGAGTCTTGTTCGAGGATCTAACTCCAGTCCTCGCGGACGCGGATGCGCTGCAAGTCGTTGTCGATGAACTCTCAACTGCCTGCGAGGAGTTCGGCGCAGACGTCATTGGTGGCCTCGATGCCCGTGGGTTCCTGCTGGGTTCCGCAGTGGCGTATAACCTGGAAAAGGGAATCCTTGCTATCCGTAAGAAGGGCAAGCTTCCGCCACCAGTTTTGTCGCAGTCGTACGAGACGGAATACAGCCAGGCAGCATTAGAGATTCCGGCAGACGGTGCGGATATCCACGGTAAAAACGTCGTGCTTGTCGACGATGTTCTGGCTACCGGTGGAACATTGATCGCCGCGACCAAGCTCATTGAGCGCGCAGGCGGCACGGTTACGGGCTACGTAGTTGTCCTCGAAGTTGAGGATCTTGGTGGCCGTGCGCGCCTGAACGGGAGTCCATTGGTTGTGTTGAATGACACACCCAACAAGGAAGGGTAGTAGTCTTTATAGACTAGCTATTTTCACCAATTCTTAGGGGGCGACGATGACGCAGGAACGATCACAACGGCTCCCCGGCATGAGAAGCGTGTCTGCGCGTTTGGCGCGTTCTTTGACCGGTGGACGGTCCAGAATTAACCCTGTGCTCGAGCCTTTGCTGTCGATTCATCGGCAGTTTCACCCGAAGGCGGACGCAGAACTTCTTTCACGGGCATATGACACCGCGGAACGGCTCCATGAAGGAGTTATTCGCAAATCCGGTGACCCGTATATTACCCACCCGCTCGCAGTGGCTACGATCTGTGCCGAGATCGGCATGGACACCACCACACTGGTGGCAGCACTTCTCCACGACACTGTTGAGGACACGGATTACTCCCTCGACGATCTCACCGCGGACTTCGGCCCGGAGGTTGCGCGCCTCGTTGACGGTGTGACCAAACTAGACAAGGTGGCTCTTGGCGCGGCTGCCGAGGCTGAGACGATCAGGAAGATGATCGTCGCGATGGCTCAGGACCCGCGCGTCTTGGTGATCAAGGTGGCAGACCGTCTGCACAATATGCGCACCATGCGCTTTTTGCCGCCAGAGAAGCAGGCGAAGAAGGCCCGCCAGACTCTGGAAGTGATCGCCCCGTTGGCGCACCGCCTCGGCATGGCAAGCGTGAAGTGGGAGCTCGAGGATCTTTCCTTCGCCATTTTGTACCCGAAGAAGTATGAGGAGATTGTTCGCCTCGTTGCTGACCGTGCTCCTTCGCGCGATCGCGCGTTGAAGGAGATTTCCGAAAAGGTTAGCGCTGAGCTGCGCGCCAATAACATCAAGGCTGAGGTCAAGGGACGCCCGAAGCACTACTGGTCGATCTATCAGAAGATGATTGTCCGGGGTCGTGAGTTCGATGAGATCTTCGATCTGGTCGGTATCCGTGTGCTCGTCGATACGGTCAATGACTGCTACGCGGCAATCGGCGTCGTGCATTCGATCTATTCGGCGATGCCAGGGCGCTTCAAGGACTATATTTCGAATCCTCGTTTCGGCGTGTATCAGTCCTTGCACACCACGGTAATGGCAGATAGCGGCCGTCCCCTCGAGATCCAGGTCCGCACCCACGAGATGCATTACAACGCCGAGTTCGGCGTGGCAGCGCACTGGCGGTACAAGGAGACTAAGGGCTCCCACAAAGGCGACCAGGCCGAAGTCGATCAGATGTCGTGGATGCGCCAGCTGTTGGACTGGCAGAAGGAAGCCGCCGATCCGAATGAGTTCTTGGACTCGCTACGCTACGATCTGACCTCTCAGCAGATCTTCGTGTTCACGCCGAAGGGCGATGTGGTGAATCTTCCTGCGGGCTCCACCCCGGTGGACTTCGCCTACGCCGTCCACACGGAAGTCGGGCATCGCTGTATTGGCGCGAAGGTCAACGGTAAGCTCGTTGCCCTCGAGTCGACCTTGCAGTCGGGCGACAGGGTCGAGGTCTTTACCTCGAAGGACCAAAATGCTGGTCCATCGCGAGATTGGCAGGACTTCGTTGTCTCTCCTCGCGCGAAGGCAAAGATTCGCCAGTGGTTTGCGAAGGAACGCCGCGAGGAGCACCTCGAGGCCGGACGAGATGCCCTCGCAGCCGAGGTGCAGCGAGGTGGCCTTCCGATGCACCGCCTGTTCACCGCGGAGTCGATGAAGTCGGTAGCCAAGCAGCTGCACTACCCGGACGTTGATGCGCTCTATACCGCCATCGGTGCCGGCACCGTCTCGGCGCAACACGTCAGCCACCAGCTGATGGCGCGCTTCGGCGACGAGGACGATGCTGTCGATGCACTGACCGCACGCACCCCGCTGTCGAAGCTGGTCTCCCAAGAACCGAAGAATTCCGGTGAAGCCGGAGTCCTCGTTCAAGGCAGCCCTGATGTGATGGCGAAGTTGGCGAAGTGCTGCCAGCCCGTGCCCGGCGATGACATTATCGGATTCGTCACCCGTGGCGGGGGAGTTTCGGTGCACCGCAGCGATTGCACAAACGCGCCGAAATTGCAGGAAGAGCCCGAGCGCCTCATCGAGGTGTCGTGGGCAGGCTCCAGTTCTCAAAGCGGTGCTTTTGTGGCGACCCTGCAGATTGAGGCGCTCGATCGACACGGGCTCCTCGCCGAGCTCACGCGTGTGCTCACCGATCAGAAGTTGTCCATCAGTGCATTGAGTTCGCAGCTTGGCGACGACCACATTGCCACCATTCGCTTGACCGTATCCGTGTCCGATACGAAACAGTTGGGTGCGCTGATGAACCAGCTGCGCAATATCGAGGGTGTCTTCGACATCTACCGCGTCTCAGGTTAAGAAGAAACCTTATAGTCTCTCACAGGTGACTCTAAGGTGAATTCTTGGCACACAATGGGTAACTACCTGCGGAAACAAACTTCTCTCCTCTGCGTAATGTCTCAGATTGATTAAGACTGGCAATGTTCTGAAAAAAACATTTTCAACATACGAGGAGACATTTCCGTGTCTAAATTCCGTCGCCTCGGCCACCTGGTGGCCGCGACTACTACCACTGCCCTGGTTATGCAGGGATTTGTTGTTGCTAATGCTCAAGAAGACGCTAGCAACGAAGTCACCATTTCCATTTCAAATTTCACCGACTTCCACGGTTACCTGGAAGACGAAATCAAGTACGAAGCTCCAGAGGCTGGTCAGTCGATGGGCGCAGCTAATATCGCTTCTCTCATTGAATATGTCAACGCAGGCGCAGATGGTTCCATCGCTACTACCACGGGCGACAATGTGGGTGGCTCCGCCTTCGTGTCCGCGATTGCCAACGACGAGCCCACCATTGAAGCGCTTAACGCAATGGGCATCGAGGTTAATGCTGCAGGTAACCACGAGTTCGACAAGGGCTTTGACGATCTGACCGGTCGTCTGATCCCTGGATTTGATTCGCCAATCTTAGGTGCCAATGTGTACTTCGAGGATGGTACCCGCGCTCTCGAGGCATCGATGGTGAAGGAAATCGATGGTGTCAAGGTCGGGATCGTCGGTACCACCTCGAACCTGACCCCACAGAAAGTTTCCCCAAGCGCGACCGCGGGACTAGACATCCGCAACGCGTCGGAGGAGGCAAACAAGGAAGCAAAGCGACTGAAGGATTCCGGCGAGGCTGACATCGTCGTCGTTCTACAGCACGATCCAGCTGAGATCGACAACCTGAACATGGACGCTGCATACGTTGACTTCCTCTTCGGTGGCGACACTCACCTGCGACAGCTCGATATTGATGCTGCGGTTCCTTACGCGCAGTCCTGGGAATACGGCAAGATGGTGACCGATCTGGATATCACCTACAACAAGGACACCAACGAGATCGTCAACCTGACTGCCGAGCAATACGACGCAGCGGATTTCGTCACGTTGGGTCTGACTCCAAATGCTGAGGTTGCTGCAATCGTCGATAATGCTGTTGCACAGTCGGAAGTACTGGGTGCTGAGGTTATCGCAGAGACCACTGAATCCTTCTACCGTGGATCCAACCCTGGGGCTGGCCCCGGTTCGAACCGTGGTGTTGAGTCCACGGCGAACAACATGCTTGCAGAATCCAACCTCCAGGCAATGGATGCTTTCCTTGGCGGTGGCCAGATTGATCTTGGCTTGATGAACGCAGGTGGCGTGCGTGCGGACCTTCCTGCAGGCGAGGTCACTGTCGAGCATGCTGTGAACATGCAGCCTTTCGGCAATGAGCTTTCCTACGCGACCCTGTCGGGCCAGGCAATCCTTGATGCGTTGGAGAACCAGTGGCAGGACGGCAATGAGCGCCCACGTCTGTCCATGGGCGTTTCTGACAACGTCAACTACGTCTACGATCCTTCTGCACCAAAGGGATCGCGCATGACCCACGTCACCATCAACGGTGAAGCACTTGATCCTAACCGCGACTACAAGGTAGCAACCTCGACCTTCATGTTCGAGGGCGGCGATGGATTCATCAATCCAGCAGACGTGCGCGACCAGGTCAACGTTGGCTACATCGACTTCCAGGCATTCCAGGACTACCTGCGTACCGGCGCAGCTGCAGTGCGTCAGGGCCAGGGCGAGGTAGGCGTCGTACTTCCAGAAGGCGGCCTTGTTTCGGGTGCGTCCAACACTATTGAGGTGAGCTCCCTGAATTACTCCAGCGAAGACGAGCCAATGGCAACGACCGTGACCCTGCGTATCGGAGATGTAGAACAAACTGTTGGCATCGATACTGCGACTTCTGATGCGGACAATGGCTACGGCGAATTCGGACGTGCGACCGTAATCATCGACCTGCCGGCGGAAGTCACGGGAGAGCAGCTACTGACCATCACAACGGATGCTGGCACGGAGATCTCCATGCCAGTGAATGTCGACGAAGAGCTCTCCAACGGTGGTACTTCGCGTTCGTCGAGCTCCTCCCTGAGCAACTTGAGCAGCTTGAGCAGCCGCTAAAGAGAAGACTAGGTTGAGCCACACCGGCTCAGAAAATTTTGACAGGCGAGGCCCGCGAAATCCGCGGGCCTCGCCTGTCTTTGTGCCTTGTTTGTGAGCACAAAAATCCGCGCTCCTGATGAGGAGCGCGGATTTGGAAGTTTCTTCGTGAAAGGTTTAGACGAAGTACTTGGTGATGAAAGCGAAGGCTGCACCCAGCGCGGTGATCACAGCGGTGAAGACACCGATCCAGGACTTCAGTTCGTTTGGATCATCGGTGTTGATGTTGCTGCTGAGGTCCGAGGAAGCTTCTTCGGTGGTGGTGGTCTCGGTATCCGTCTCGGGATCCTTTTCAGTGTCAGGTGCGTCCACAACGTTGGTTGCCGTGGAGCTAGCAGCAGGGTTATCTTCTGCGTTTGCGACGACGGTACCTGCGGTGGCGACGGTGAGTGCGGTTGCTGCTGCAACGAGAGCCTTGCGGAGCTTCATGTGTATCCCATTCTGTGGAGCGTCACGAATACAACTGATGTATTCGAGGCATTACGAATTACCCTTTGGAACTATAGCCTGGGTCGATAGGGCCTGCAACACGAATCGCACAGAAAGTTCAAAGGTTTAATTTTTTGCTCTACCTGCAAGAATCATATTCCCTTAAGCTTCCTGTCAGACTCTGCACCGCAAAAATGGCAACTAGCTAGCGACGGTCGCGGAGGTAATGCGAACTTCCTCAGCCGGTGGGCCGTCTTGTGGTCCCATCTGGGATTCAGCGGCATTGACACCGGCTTCCGCAACGGAGTCGAGGGTGGAGAGGCCTTCGTCGTCAATCTTGCCGAAGTAGGTGTACTGTGGTGGCAGGCCACCATCGCCGTAGTTCAAGAAGAACTGCGAACCGTTGGTGTCTGGGCCTGCATTGGCCATGGCGATGGTGCCCCGCTCGTAGATGACGGGGGTATTGGTGTCTTCAGCCTCATCGGTGGGGTACTCATTGGCAAACTCAAAACCAGGTCCGCCGGAACCAGTGCCCGACGGATCGCCGCACTGCAAAACCTTCAGGCCTTCGCCTGTAGTGAGGCGATGGCAGACGGTGTCGTTGAAGTACTCCTGGTCGACGAGATACTCAATCGCATTCACGGTACAAGGCGCAACGGTGCGGTCGAGTTCCATGCCGATCGGTCCAGCCGTGGTATCCAGATTGACTGTGACCGTGCCCTCGGTGGAGATGTTCTCGGTCCCCGGCATGCCCACGTCGCGGGCGGCCTCGCCAGCGTCGTTGTAGGTACATTCCACTGTTGCCGGTAGAGCCTCGGCTCGCTGGGTAGCCAGTGGCTCGTAGCCGGCGAGAGGATCAGTCTCCTCTGCAGGTGTGGTCTCCTGGGCGCTTTCTTCAGCCACGACTTCCTCGTCGCTGTTGTACGTCACTGCGTAGTAAATACCACCGCCGACAGCCGCAATGACTACAGCTGCAAGAGCCGCAACGGTAATCGGCTGTCGCTTCTCTTTGCGGTCACGGGAGTTGAGCTCGCTCTCAAGTTTTTTGAGGGCGTCTTTGCCACGCTGTTCGTTATTACTCACCGGGTTGAAACCTCGCTGCCTTATGTGGGACGTACGGTAGATATACGTTAACACTCTACTGAATCGGTGAGCCGGGAGCGTGGCGGGTCACGTTCGTTCTCACTACAGTGGGGCCCATGGCAAACGTAACTTTTAAGAATGAACCAGCAACTACCGCAGGCGAACTCCCAGCAGTGGGCGACCAGCTTCCAGCTTTCGAGCTCGTGGGCACCGACTTGGCTCCTGTGACCGATAGCGCATTGAGCGGCAAGCGCTTGATCCTGAATATCTTCCCTTCCTTGGACACCGGCACCTGTGCTGCCTCTGTGCGTGAATTCAACTCGCGCGCAGCAGAGCTCGACGAGAACACCACCGTGCTGTGCATCTCCAAGGATCTGCCTTTCGCACATGATCGTTTCTGCTCGTCCAACGGCATTGAGAACGTTGTCAACGCTTCCGCTTTCCGTTCCTCTTTCGGCGAGGATTACGGCGTGACTCTGCAGGATTCTCCTTTGCAGGGTCTGCTGTCTCGTTCGGTGATTGTTACCGATGAGAACCACAAGGTCCTCTACACCCAGCTCGTCGACGAAATCTCCGAAGAGCCTAACTACGACGCAGCACTAGAAGCGCTGAAGTAATTCACTCCCTCATGCCCGGCCCGCACAAAGTGTAGGCCGGGCATTCGTCGTAAAGCGGGCTTGTCGCCCTCATCCACTATGCTGTGCCCATGAATATTTCCGGTTTTGCCGCGGGGCCATACAAAACGAATACGTATGTCATCACCCAAGGCGATGAGGCGATTGTGGTGGATCCCGGCATGCATGCCCATGACAAAGTTGTTGCGGAACTGGACGAGAATGGGGTGGGGCTCAAGGCGGTGCTGCTGACTCATGGGCACATCGATCACAGCCGCGATGCGGGGTCCTTGGCCACGAAGTACGACATTCCAGTCTACATTCATGAAGGCGACGAAGCCTACCTCAAGGGTGCGGAGGGTGTGCGCGAAGAAACTCTGATGCTTTTTGACGCTAAAAATATGGTCCCCGTGCGCGATCTTCGCCACCTCGAAGACGGACAAATTCTCGAAATTGCGGGAGTGACACTGCGCGTTGCCCACGCTCCCGGCCACACGATGGGCAGCGTGCTGTTGATCCACGACGAGGTTGTTTTCACCGGTGATGTGTTGTTTAGGGGCACAATCGGGCGGACTGACTTTCCGGATTCGGACAATGATGCCATGCTGCGATCGCTTGCCGGGCCGGTGTGGGACTTGGACGATAAATTGGCGGTTCTGCCGGGGCACGGGCCCACAACTTCGGTGCGCGGGGAGCGCACTACCAACCCATATCTCATTCAAGCAAAGCAGAACGGCTAAACTTTCTGCCTGTGAGTACTAACAAGACTGGAAAATCCCCGGAGAAGTTCAAGGCACTGGCAGCCCCGAAGGGCGTGCCCGATTATGTGCCACCACAATCCGCGACCTTTATTCGGGTCCGCGACGAGTTTGCTCGCCAGGCGCATTTGGCTGGCTACCAGCACATTGAGCTTCCGATTTTCGAGGACACCACCTTGTTTGCCCGCGGCGTGGGTGAGTCCACCGACGTTGTGAGCAAGGAAATGTACACCTTCGCCGATCGCGGCGAGCGCTCCGTCACCCTGCGCCCGGAGGGCACCGCGGGTGTGATGCGTGCGGTGATCCAGCACAACCTCGATCGCGGTTACCTGCCGGTGAAGCTGAATTACTACGGTCCGTTTTTCCGCTACGAGCGCCCGCAGGCCGGCCGTTACCGCCAGCTGCAGCAGGTCGGTATTGAGGCTATTGGCGTCGACGATCCGCTGCTCGACGCCGAGGTCATCGCACTGGCCGACCGCAGTTACCGCGCCGTGGGCCTGAAGGATTTCCGCCTCGAGCTGACCAGCCTGGGCGATAACAATTGCCGCCCAGCCTACCGCGAGAAGCTGCAGGAGTTCCTGTTCAAGCTGCCTCTCGACGAGGAAACCCGCCAGCGCGCTGAGATCAACCCGCTGCGCGTCCTCGACGACAAGCGCCCCGAGGTCCAAGAGATGACCGCCGATGCGCCACTTATGCTTGATCACCTCGACGACCACACGCGGGCACACTTCGAAACTGTCACGGGCACCCTCGACGACATGGGTGTGCCGTACGTGATCAATCCGCGCATGGTTCGCGGCCTTGATTACTACACCAAGACCACCTTCGAATTTGTCCATGACGGCCTCGGTGCCCAGTCCGGCATTGGTGGCGGCGGTCGCTACGACGGCCTGATGGCACAAATCGGTGGCCAAGACCTCTCCGGCATCGGCTACGGCCTCGGCGTTGACCGCACCGTGCTCGCCCTCGAGGCGGAAGGCGTCGTCCTCGACGGAGTCGACCGTCGCGTCGACGTCTACGGGGTCGCGCTCGGCGGCGCGGCAAAGCGTCGCATGGCTTTGCTTATCGACGAGCTCCGCGCCGCCGGTATCTCCGCCGACATGGTCTACGGCGACCGCGGACTCAAGGGTGCCATGAAGGGAGCGGACCGCGCAGGTGCTTCATTTGCGCTGGTACTCGGTGACCAGGAATTGGAGGCCGGCGAGGTCTCGGTGAAGAACATGGCAGATCAGACGCAGCAGCCGGTTGCGCTTGATCAAGTAGTTACGGCACTGAGGTCGGCCCTTTCGGAGTAACTGATTGGTTGAGTACCCCAAACTTCCAGATCTATACGGGTTTGTCTAGGATGTAATCAACGATCTATACAGCTCGGTCTAACCGTGGGGCTCATTCTCTCGAGGCGACCGCTGAGAATCTGGGAGTTCTCGATGACCGTAACCATTGGCGTGGACGTAGGAACTCAAGGCTCAAAAGCCATTGTGTACACCACTACGGGGCTGCAAGTAGGGAAGGCGTATGCACCACATACCATCTCCTATCCAGGTCCGGGTCTGGCAGAGATGGATGCAAACCAACTTGTTGATGCCACTGTTTCTGCGATTAGCCAGGCGGTGAGAGAAGCCACCGAATCAGGAATTAATGTTGCTGACATAGCTGGCATCGCCTTATCCGGAATCTTGGTTGGCCAAGTCCTGCTCGATGAAGACTCCCGCGTGTTGTATCCAATTATTACAAGCTTGGATACGCGGTCTGCAGACCTTGCTGCGAAGGCCGCTCGAGAACTTGAACCACTATGGCTCCAGGAATCGGGTACCTCAACTTTGGATGCCTACGCAGCACCGTTCATGCTGGGTTGGGTGCGAGACAATGAACCCGAAATTTGGGCCAGGGTGAAGCGGACGGTCTCCGTCGCACCTTTCGTCTCCGCTCGTCTCGCGGGCTTGAGTCAATCCGAAATGTATACAGAACCAACCCATGTATCTGGGTGGATGGTTGGTTGGGATGCTTCTACCGGAGGGTTTTCTTCACACCAACTTGATGCTTTTGGAATTCCAGAGGACATTCTTCCCCCGATCGTGCCGTCGGATTCAATCATTGGGGAACTTACTTCAGAATTTGCGAACCTGACGGGAGTGCCTGCAGGAACTCCAATCGTTGCTGGGGCAGGTGATGTGATGCAGTCGAACCTAGCTTCTGGGCTTTTAAGAGCAGGCCAGGCCTGTGATTCTGCTGGAACCACTTCAATTCTAACGGTAGGTGTCGAAGGGATTATTCCTGAAGTAACCAACGTACCTGGGATGCTTTATTCCAACGGAACCTTGCCAGGTCAGTCGTTCTACTGGGGCTATATCCGAGCAGGGGGACTTTCCTTGAGGTGGTTCCGAGACCAAGTTGCAAATCTCGCACATGATGAACATGCGTATTCTGATTTCGACAGTTTGGCAGAAAGTGAAGAAGCCGGAAGTGGGGGAGTCTTGTTCCTGCCGTATCTGGCAGGTGGTAACCCTGATTCCCCAAATGCGTCGGGCACATGGCTCGGTCTACACTCCGGCACCAATACTGGCCAGCTGTGGCGTTCTGCACTGGAATCCATCGCCTTTGAGTATTCGAGCTACCTCGATGTTTTCCACCGAACCGGTACCGAGCTGGAAGAGGTGCTGGTCACCGGTGGAGGAGGCAACTCAAATGTATGGAACTCGATCAAGGCATCAGTGACCGGCATTCCATGGCGCAAGCCACCGCGCGTCGACGGCCCACCGTTAGCGAATGCGGCTCTGGCAAATGTCGCACTTGGATTATCCGAGTCGGTTGAGAAGCAGCTAATGGAATGGACTGCTGGCGGTGAAATAGTCCAGCCCAATCAATCTGACAACGCCTTGTACCAACAAGTAGGCGAGATTCGCACTGGGCTCTTGCGCGGACCAATGTTGGATGTATTCGAGCAGGTCCGAAATCTTCGGAAGCTCGGATAGAATTTAGAAATCACGTCGTCCACCATATTCAGAATTAGGGCGACAAATCATTCTGTGAAAGGAACTCTTATGACTTTGCTTGTGACATGGAACGTCAACGAACCCGAAACCGAAACTTTCCGCAGCCAGGAAAAAGAAGCAATTGCACAGCAGTTGTCGAAGCTGGGTGTCAGTTTTGATCAATGGGCAACGAAGGAACTACCTGAGGATGCGGACCAAGAGGCTGTTCTAGCGGCATACGAAGCCGAAGTGGAGGAGCTAAAGAAAGAACACAATTTCGTCACTGTCGATGTAGCCAAATTAAAGAATACGGGCCAGCCAAATTTTGCAGAAACTGCTGCTGGCGCCCGGGAAAAGTTCCTCGACGAACACACCCACTCTGACGATGAAGTGCGGTTTTTCGTCGATGGTCGTGGGACATTCTACTTGCATCTTGAAGACACTGTGCACGCGATTGTGTGCGAAGGCGGAGACCTAGTTTCAGTGCCTAAGGGTGCTACTCACTGGTTCGATATGGGGACGGAGAACCCAGATTTTACCGCAATTCGTTTCTTTCACGATGGTGAAGGCTGGGTTGGTGACTTTACTGAAGAAAAGCTCGAAGGCGAGCCAATCTCCACGAAATTCGCCACCCACGATGCACTTGTTGCATCGATGAGTTAATTGGTTTTCGCAATTCTGTTACGTCGCATGTTAGAAGCCAGCCCAAATGAAGGAGCGCGTGGATGAACATCCGTTTGCCTAGACCGACAACGATTGTCCTCGACATTGAGGGGACCACCTCATCGACATGGTTTGTCCATGAGACACTTTATCCCTACTCACGCGAGCGATTTTCGCTATGGTTGACTGACAAAGCAGACCATCCAGATGTACTGCGTGCCAAAGGGCAAATTATCGATGAAGCAGGACTCACTGAAAATCCGACAGTTGAAGATCTAGTTAATGCGCTTGAGGGCTGGCTCGATGGCGATCAGAAGCGAACTCCTTTAAAAACTCTCCAAGGTTTGATTTGGGCGGACGGATTTAATAATGGTGATCTAACAAGCCACTTTTTTGACGATTCGATTCCGGCGATCCGGAGTTGGTTTGCTGAAGGTATCGATCTGAAAATATTCTCTTCTGGGTCGGTTAATGCTCAGACCGCCTGGTTTGGAAATTCACCTGAAGGCTCCCTGCTTGAGATGTTTACCGGGCATTTTGACACTGAAAACGCAGGGCCAAAGAAACTTGCCTCATCGTATTCGACGATTCGTGAAGTCATTGGAGTTCCAGCAGAGCAGATTCTCTTCTTTTCTGACCTAGTTGAAGAACTAGATGCCGCCGGTGAAGACGGCTGGCAGACAGTCGGAGTTCGCCGTGAAGGGGATCAATATTACGACCGGGGTGTCGCTGGACATCCTGAAATTAGCAGTTTCGACCAAGTGGAGTGGAAATTATGAGTAAGCTTTCTGATCGTGTGTTCGGAGGCCCACTCGATGTGCGCTACGACGTAGTCATCATTGGCGGAGGTATCTCTGGTGTGCAGGTCGCACGTCATGCCGCTGGCCGCGGGCTCAAAGCACTGTTAGTCGAGCAGAACGATTACGGACATGCGACCTCGGCGGCTACAACAAAGGCAATCCACGGCGGGCTTAGGTATCTAGAGCAATACGACTTTGCCGTGGTGGCAGAGTCTGTTCGCGAACGCCGCTTCCTTACAATTGCAGCCCCTCACCTCGTGCAGCCCCGTAGTTTTCTATTAACAGCTTACGATTGGTCGAAGCCACCAGCGCCTATCCTTGGCGCCGGAGTCGGCCTGTATGAAGCCATGGCTCTTAACCGCAATGTTGGGGTCCCCCGAGATGTTCGCTCACCACGCTTCAAGTGGATTGGAAAACAGGCGCTGCTTAAACAGGTACCTTGGCTCCAGACCGATGGTCTTCAAGGCGCCTGGCGACATGACGATACCCTCAATCTTCATGCTGAACGTCTCTTGCTGGCGATGGTGAAGGACTTTGCCTCACTGGGAGGAACGGCAGTCAATCATGCTTCGGTAGTCAACATTGACCGAGAAGGAAGCGCGATTCAAGGTGTTGATATCCGCGACAACTTGAGCGGAGAAACATTCTCGGTCGCTGCATCCGCGGTGATTAATGCGGCGGGCCCTTGGGTTGCAGAAGCTCTTGGAAACCTTTCGGGACAAGCAGGCGTGCGAGTTAAGCAAGCGAAGGGTGTTCATTTGATCACCAAGGATTTGCAGACAAAAGAAGCCGTCTATGTCCGAGGACGCAATGGACGCCACATTGTGGTCAATCCGTGGGAAGGCCGCACCCTCGTCGGCCCGACAGATACCCCGACCTCGGGCGACCCCGATTCGACAACGACTGACGTATCCGACATCAACCTGCTGCGCGAGACGCTCGATTCCGTTTCGTCGCACCCGCTTACACGCGATCAGGTCGAGGACACGATTGTGGGTGTGCGTCCGCTGATCGATGACGGCAACGATACCTACACCTCGTCGCGACGCTTCGAGGTCCGCGACCACCAAGAACAGGGCTTGGCCGGCCTGTTCACCGTCACCGGCGGCAAGTGGACCACGGGCCGAGCGATGGGAGAGAAGGTCATTGACACCGTGGTGAAGGCCATGGCAGCGAAGCTTCCGCCGACAAAGCGTTTCGACGACACAAAGCGCCCACTGTCGAGCTCCTTCGGGGACTACGACACCGTCGCGGATGCGTTCACTGTAGCGGTGCAGGAACGCAGCGAGCTATCGCTCAGCCCTGCGGTGCGCGAGCACCTCGCGCGCCTCTACGGCACCGAGCACACCGAGGTCCTGCGCACCGTCGCCGAAGGAGAAGGGCTCGACGAACTGCTCTGGCCAGGAACCAGCAACGATATCGCCGCTCAAGCCGTGTACGCCGTGACCCACGAGCACGCACTGACCCTCGAAGATGTCATTGACCGCAGGCTCACCGTGGGCACCCTCGGCGCCGTCCCAGATCACGTCGTGGAGAAAGTGGCAAACATCATTGCGCCCCTGCTGGGTTGGGATACCGAGAAAGCCAGCGGTGTAGCAGCCGCTTACAACGGTAAAACTGCAGCACGCCACGACGTGATCGACCAGGCCTTTAGCGCACTCTAATTAGCATTCGGTGATGTTGACCGGGAACCCGAGCTGAGTGGCCAAGCCGCCGGTGGAGGTTTCCTTGTATTTGGTCAGCATGTCGCGCCCGGTGGCGGCCATGGTTTCAATGACGTTGTCGAGGCTGACGCGGTTGTTACCGTCGCCCAGTTTTGCCAGCCGAGCCGCGTTGATCGACTTGATGGCACCGATAGCATTGCGCTCAATGCACGGAATCTGCACCAAGCCTCCCACTGGGTCGCAGGTCAGGCCGAGATTGTGCTCGAGCGCGATTTCAGCGGCGTTCTCCACCTGGGAGGGGCTGCCCCCAAGGTAGGCACACATGCCGGCGGCGGCCATGGCAGAAGCAGATCCGACCTCGCCCTGGCAGCCCACCTCGGCTCCAGAGATCGACGCGTTGGTTTTAATAATCGCGCCTACCGCACCTGCGGTCAGCAGGAATTCCCGAGCCTGTTCGGCGGTGAACCCATCGGTGAAGTCGCGGCAATAGTGCATGACAGCGGGGATAATGCCAGCGGCGCCATTGGTCGGAGCCGTGACCACGCGTCCGCCAGCGGCGTTTTCCTCATTGACCGCCAAGGCATAAAGGTTGACCCACTCCATTGCGTCGAGGCCCCTGGGGCGATCGTCGGCATCTTTATCCAAAAGCTGTTGATGCAGTCGAGGTGCGCGGCGCTTCACATCGAGCCCGCCGGGCAGCGTGCCGTCCTTCTCGATCCCCGCGGCGACGCATTCCTGCATAGTCTCCCATACCTGGTCAAGGTGGCGGACCACGGTGTCCCAGCCGTCGGACTTGTGCAGGTACCTCTCATTTTCGGCCATCACATCGGCAATGGAGGTCCGCGACTCGTCGCAAAGCACAAGCAGATCGTCCGAGCATTCAAAGGGGTAGGGCACGTCCGCCTCGCGCGCGGCTGACGCTGCGCCTGCGGGCAACGGGCCCTGCAAGTGTTGTGCATCGATTTCCGCGCGGTCTTGGATAAATCCTCCGCCGAGCGAGAAGTATTCCATCCTTTCGGCGAGCACAGTTCCGTCCGCAGCTCGGGCGTCGAAATAGAGGCAATTCGGGTGTTCGGATACTGGCTGCGGGTCAAACACCAACGAATAGGACACCGTCCTGTCCGGGCCCGCGATGGTCCCACTGGCAGGAATCGGTGTGCCCAACACCGGCTCGACCTCGGGGCTCACGGTCGTCGGGGTGTATCCCACCAGCCCCAAGAGCGCCGCCCGGTCCGTTCCGTGTCCCACACCCGTGGCCGCCAGCGATCCGCGAAAGGTCACCGTGACATGCGCTGGGTCTTCAGAGAGCGTATCGACGAACGCCTGGGCAGCCCGCATCGGACCCACGGTGTGCGAGGAAGAAGGCCCGATGCCAATGGTGAACAAGTCAGTAACACTGATGCTGGTGGCAGACATGGAGGCACCCTTTCTCGTACATACTATTTACCGCGAATGTACCCGAAATAATTCCTAGATGGTGCCCAAAACCTCGTTCAGCGCCTCGGAGGAAGAGGGGTGGGTGTAAATGGAATCACGCAGCACTGTCGCCGTGACTCCTTGGCGCATAGCCAGGGAAACAAGGTTGATCACCTCTTGGGAATCAACGTGGAAGAGCGCTGCTCCGAGAATCGCATCAGTGTGTGCATCGACGATGATCTTGATCAAGCCGCGCGGGTCCTCGACAATCTTGGGACGAGGCATCGCCGCGATATCGGCGATCTTCTTCTTCGCTACCTTGATCTCAAGGCCTTGCTCGCGGGCCTGCGTTTCGCTGAGCCCAACGCGCGAGAACGGTGGGGTAGTAAACGCCGTGGAGGCCACGGCAACCCGATCCTTGGTCGAGCGCTTGCCGGTGCCCAAGAGTTGATCCTGCACAATGCGATTGTCGTCAAGGGAGACATAGGTGAACTGCGGGCCACCGTTGACATCACCTAGAGCATAAATGCCCGGTACCGAGGTTTCCAGGAACTCGTCGACCTCGATCGCCCCCTTCTCATTAGTGCTCACACCGGTGGCCTCCAAGTTGAGCTCGGCGGTGTTGGGGTGGCGCCCGAGTGCCAAGAGGACGGCATCGCCGCGCACCTCGTGCTCTTCGTCACCAATGGTGTAGGTGACGGTGGCGCTTGCCTCGTCGCTGTCGATGCGGACGACCTGTGCGCTATTGATAAATTTCACGCCGGTATCGCGGACGGCGCTGGCGACTTCTGCAGCCACGTCTTCGTCGTCACGCGAAAGAGGCCGCGCATTGCGATCGATGACTGTCACCTCCGACCCGTACTGGGCGAACATGGAGGCGAACTCGATGCCGATGTAACCGCCGCCGACGACGACTAGTTCTTTCGGCAGGTGTGCGTGTTGAAGGGTGATCGAGGTGTGAATGACACCACCGACCTCGGCGCCGGGAATGCTTGGAATATTGGGTGATGAGCCCGTATTGATAATGATCGTCTCCGCGGTGACGTCGAGTTCGTCATCGCCGGCGCTGACGGTAATGGTCTTGGGGCCGCTAAAGCGTGCCTTGCCGTCGAAAACCACTATCGTGTCGAGGTCAGCGAGCATGGAGTAGTTCTTCTGCCGCATAGCTGCTGTGAGGTTATCGCGGCGCTCCACGGAAGTGGCAAAGTAGGAAGGATCGTAGTCGTGGTCTGTGCGCGTCTCAGCATTGTGGATCAGCGCCTTGGTAGGAATGCAGGCCACGTTAATGCACGCGCCACCGTACATGTCCGATGATTGTTCGATCATCGCGACTTTCTTGCCTGCGCGAGCCAGCGTTCCGGCAAGGGTTTTTCCGCCCTTGCCCCAACCAATCACAGCGACGTCAAACGTGTTCATGAAATTCCTCCTCTAGATCCTGGTATGACCCTGGTATGACCTAGGCACGACGGTACTCCTGATTGGCCCCGGCGTGGCGAGGAGGAAAAGCTACGCGGAGAAAGTCACGCGCAGGCCCTTGGGCATGATGTGAGTGGCAGTAAATGCGGGGTTCGCCTGAATTTCGTGCCAGGTGTCAGCAGGTATAATCAGGCTCTCACCGGTGGCCAGCGGGTGCTCGGAATCGTCGAATACAACGACGCACCCGCCCTCCGTCACGATCAGAACCGACTCGGTGGACGCCTTATGGCGCGGCCAATTCACGCCTTCGCCGGCGACCATCTGTTTGGTATCAACCAGCTCACCTTCTTGAAGCGGCGTGACCTGGGGACGTTTCGCGGATGCCATGAGGGTCCTTAGTAGTAGAGGATGGGTCTACCGTCACCCTAGCCGTTACCGTCGTGGTCTTTGAGCAGTTCGGCGAAAGGCACCATGTCCTCTTCCAAATCAACGCCCGCTTTACGACGACGGTGGGTGCCCTGGCCCTCAGCCGTGGCACCGCCGAGTCCGCCCACTGCGGAATTCTGCGAGACAATAAGATCCGCTAGTTCTCCCGCGGCACGCGAGGCGCGCTGTTCGAAGGCCTTTCCTTCTTCGCCACCGAAGTCCTCGGTGGCTGCGAACAAGGAGGTTGGGACGACGACGGCCCTCATGTAGGTAAATAGTGGGCGCATTGCGTACTCGGTGACGAGAGAGTGACGCGCAGTGCCTGCAGTGGCGGCAATGATAGTGGGCATCCCGTTGAGCGCCTCGGTATCTAAGGCGTCGAAGAACATCTTGAACAGCCCGGAGTAGCTTGCCTTAAATACTGGGGTGACCACGATCAACCCGTCTGACTCGCTGACCTGGGTTTTGATCTCGTCGAGACGCTCCGATGAAAAGCCCGTGGTAAAGACCTGGGCGATGTCGTTGACGTAGCCGCGCAGCTCGATGTTTTGGATCTTGACGGACTCGCCGCGAGCGGAGACGGCTGCCTCAACGCGCTGCGAGACTGCATCCGCGATCTGGCGCGTCGTTGACGGGATGGACAGTCCTGCGGAAATGACGGTGACGGTATTCATTACTTGGTACCTGCCTCGCCTGGGTTGACCTTGAAGTGTGGTGCGTCGCGGTTTTCGCGCAGCGTTGCGAAGGTTGGAGGATCGGAAGGCACGTGGTCAGGGCGGCGTGCTTCCATTCGCTTGCGCAGCTCTGGAACGACCTGGGTGCCCAGGATCTCGATCTGATTGAGCACGACCTCGAGTGGAAGGCCGGCGTGATCCATCAGGAAGAGCTGGCGCTGGTAGTCACCGACCCAGTCAGCGAACTGCATGGTCCGGTCGATCACCTGCTCTACGGTACCCACAGTCAGCGGGGTCAATTCGGTGAACTCCTCCATGCTTGGGCCGTGGCCATACACAGGGGCGTTGTCGAAGTACGGGCGGAACTCCTTCTTGGCCTGTTCTTCGGTCTCTGCCATGTAAACCTGGCCGCCAAGGCCGACGATGGCCTGGTCTGCCTGTCCGTGACCGTAAGCCGCGTAACGCTCGCGGTAGATCTTCACCATCTGTGCGGTGTGTTCCTTGTTCCAGAAGATGTTGTTGTGGAAGAAGCCGTCACCGTAGAAGGCAGCCTGCTCCGCGATCTGTGGGGAGCGAATCGAGCCGTGCCATACGAACGGTGGGACACCATCGAGTGGAGCTGGGGTAGAAGTAAAGCCGTTCAGCGGAGTGCGGTACTTGCCCTCCCAGTTGACTACCTCTTCGCGCCACAGCCGGCGCAGCAGGTGGTAGTTCTCTACGGCTAGTGGGATGCCCTCGCGGATGTCCTTGCCGAACCAAGGGTAGACAGGACCGGTGTTACCGCGGCCCATCATGAGATCCATCCGGCCACCGGAGAGGTGCTGCAGGAAGGCGTAATCCTCGGCGATACGCACGGGGTCGGTAGTAGTAATCAGCGTCGTCGACGTAGAGAGCTGAATCTTCTCCGTCTTTGCCGCGATATAAGCCAGGTGGGTGGTAGGCGCCGAAGGCACAAACGGTGGGTTGTGGTGCTCACCTGTAGCGAAAACGTCGAGGCCTACTTCCTCCGCCTTGAGAGCGATAGCAGTCATTGCATTGATGCGCTCGTGCTCGGTCGGAGTTTTGCCTGTTGTCGGGTCGGTGGTGACGTCGCCGATGGTAAAGATGCCAAACTGCATTTATCTCATTCCTTCTGGTTGTGATGTTCTGTAACTAGCCTATTTGACATGTCAACAACTTTAAAGTTTATCTATTCCCGGAGTGTTGCGCGGTTTTTGAACTGGATACCGGAATGACTACTGAAGGGCGTTGCGAAGTGCGACAACGTCCGATCCGCCTACAACGCGAAGAGGCTTCTGCGTGTCCAACCCATGCTCGGTGATCACCGCTGCACGAGGCAGACCACGCTTGCCATCCGGAATCACCATGGCATCTAAAGCTTCCTGTGCCGTCGCATCCTTGGGCAGGAATACTGCACGGTCGTTGCTTTCGGCATAGTCCAACACCTCGGCAACCGAGCGCGCATCCAAATGATCGTTGTCGTCTAAATCGGCGGCTACCCAGCGGGCGACGGTGTTCGTGGTTAGCAGGTCAACGGCACGACCTTCCTTGTACACAGGGAACTGACTAATCTCGGTGTTCTTGATGATGCGGAGCACGTCGTGAATATCGTCATCTGGGGCAAACGTATAAATCTTCTGGTGCGAGCCCAACACCTCCAGGGCAAGGGGAGGATGCTGGAGCAGGTCCCGGATTCTCTCGATGTGCTCCACTGCTTCGGGCAGCGGCTCGGCAATCGGGCGCAGGTCCTTGGTATAGCGACCATGCGAGATCGCATTGCGGAGCTCCGCGAATTCCTTGAGGTCCTCGGCGTGGGTTTCTGATAACACGTGGCGCCGCTTCGCCTGGTCCACCATCCAGCGGAAGCTGTCAGATTTTTTCGCCCCGAGTTGTACCCGGAGATGGTCCTCGATGTCATTGAATGCGGCAAGAAAGGCTGTCGCGCGATTATCTGAACTGTTCATCGTCTCAAGTGTAGGCTGTTTTTCCATGCCAGTGTCCCGGGAAGAACTAGACCAGCTACTCAGCGCTAACGACGCACACCTCTCCCGGATTTCTGCCCTCCGCAGCCTGCTCACCCTCATCGAACGCTCCGGCGCCCAGGACGTGCCCAACTCCAAGATGACCTATCTCACGGAGGACGCAGACGGTCAGACCGCCTACCTGATTATCCCCAGCGAAATGAGTTGGCCACCCGGGCTCTATGCCTTCGCGGAACTCGAATCGCTGCCAGATGCCGCAGACAAGCTCGCGGCCTACCCCCAGCGCTTGGACGGAATCCCGCAACTAGCCACGCAAGCCCGCGACGCCGCGCCGGGATTTTTCGGACGCCTATTCGGCGGACGCAAGCTCCAGGAAGCACAAGAGGCCGCCCGCGCACTTTCGCGACGGCTCTCGGAAGGGAGCTTTCAAGCCTTAACACGCGACGTGGACACAATTTTGGGCCGCCTCGACCAGGCAACACGCTTGCAGGAATCAACAGGCGTGCACCTTCTCCCCGGTCCCCACGGCACGCCCGAGACGTACCTGCACGGGGCCAAGCGCGCCTTACAAAAGACCATTGGAACCGGAGGTGAGCTCCACTTCCAACAGGTCGACCCGACTCAAATTCGCTTTGTGCTCTCCAAAGCGTGGGAACTCAACAACGCGCCGGGCTCGGAACCAGACCTTCGTCGTCAAGCAGAATCTGCGCTGGCCGAACTCGCACGTGACCGTGCCGAAATCTTGCTAGCACAACTCCCCGTCGATGCTTTGCGCAGCGTTACCAACGAGCGGCTGCGGTTTCAGGGGCTGGAGGCTTCCGGCATTACCACGGTGAAGCAGGTGCTTGAATCGTCGATTAGCGACTTGACAGGGATCAACGGCATCGGCGAGCAGACCGCCCGCCGGATGAAGGCGGCCGCGCAGACGCTGAAGAACGAGGCGGAGGACCCCTCCTCGACGCGCATCGGCGACACCGCGACGGCAGCAGCGACGCGCCTGGTGCGAGTTTTGGCCACCTTTGATCAGATTGAGAAGCTGGGCCCGCATGATGTGGAGCGGCGCCGCCGGTTGATTTCCTATGCCGAGCAAATCCCGTTTTATAGCGCGGGCGAGGAATGGGTCGTGGCCACGACGTCGGAGGAACCGCTGGCCTGGCGCAATTTCAACGATGATATCGCCTGGGGTGCGGCACAACCGGGGCTGCTCGAGCCCGCGCGTTTCGTCGCCGTCGGCGACAACACCTGGGAGGACTATCTCACCCGCCCCGCGCACTACCAGGGACTGCTGGCCACGCTGCTGGGCCGCGAGATCGAGGGAGGCGACGATCTCGCCGGCGATGTCCTCGACCGAATCCGCGCGCTGCGCCTGGACGATACGCACCTAACCGATCTGCATCTGCGTGGCTACCAATCCTTCGGTGCGCGTTTCGCGCTCGTGCAAGAAAAGGTCGTGCTTGGCGACGAGATGGGGTTGGGCAAAACCGTCCAAGCTTTAGCCGCCGCGGCGCATTTGGCGGCGCAGGGCAAAAGCCGCACCCTTGTGGTCAGCCCGGCATCGGTGCTACCGAATTGGGTTCGCGAGGCGAAGCTTTTTACTGACCTGCCTGTTTTTGCTGCTCACGGTACCGACAAAGAGGACCAACTACGCGCCTGGGCGAGCGAAGGTGGCATTTGCGTGGTCACTTTCGACGGGGCGCGCACCATGGGGATCACCGAAGTTGCGGTACCCGACTTGCTTGTCGTCGATGAGGCGCACTTCATTAAGAATCCCGCCGCGGCGCGTACCCAGGCCGTGCGCGCAATCATCGACGCAGCACCGCATGCCCTGCTGATGACGGGTACGCCGCTGGAAAATCGTGTCGAAGAATTCGCCCAGCTGATCAGTTACGTCGCCCCCGAGCTGATCACCCGCGGAATGGAATCGATGAACGCCGCCAATTTCCGTGTTCGCGTCGCACCCGCCTACCTGCGCCGCAACCAATCGGATGTGCTTGATGAATTGCCGGAGAAGCTCGAACAAACCGACTGGATTGAACTGACCTCGGCGGACCGTCAGGATTACGAGCGTGCGGTGGAAGATTCCAATTTTATGGGGATGCGCCGCGCTGCCATGACCACTCTCAGCAGCGAGCCGGCAAAGATGGAACGCATTAAAGAACTTGTCGACGAGGCCGGCGAGGCAGGACGGAACGTGCTGATATTTTCCTACTTCCGCGAAGTTCTGGCATCTATTACCGCGGCACTTGGCGACCGCGTGGTCGGAGAAATAAACGGCTCCGTGCCCGTTCCACGGCGACAAGAGATGATCGACGAATTAGGTAATGCTGTGCCTGGGAGCGTCCTCGTCGCACAGATCACCGCAGGTGGAACGGGGCTAAACATCCAGTCGGCTTCCGTGGTGATTCTGGTGGAACCGCAGCTGAAGCCGTCAATTGAAGCGCAGGCCATTGCCCGTGTGCACCGGATGGGCCAAACCTCCACAGTCCTTGTTCACCGGCTAATCGGGGAGGACACCGTCGACGAGCGACTCACCGAAATGCTCGCGGGCAAGCAAGAGATCTTCGACGTCTACGCCCGGCCTTCGGAAAGCGCCTCAACCCACGATGCCGTTGACATTTCCGAGGCGCACCTAGCCGCTGAGATCATGAAGATCGAGCGGAAGCGGCTTGGTTTTGTGGACTAGTAGTTGAGCTTAAGCGGCGTAGTTACCGGTGTTGAGGTAGTCGCAGGAAGACATGTTGCCACTGTTGTAGCCCCGCAGGAATGCCTCTTGACGCTGCTCGGAGGAACCATGCGTCCACAGGTCAGGCTGGACTTCGCCGGTGGAGCGACGCTGGATATTATCGTCGCCGACCGCGCGTGCCGTGTTGATGGCGGATTCAACCTGCTCTGGAGTGACGGTTTGCAGCATTGCGTCCTGGCCCTCGTCGGCTCGGTTAACCCACATACCTGCGTAGCAGTCAGCCTGCAGCTCGAGAAGAACAGCGGTGGAATCCTCGCCCGGGTTGTTGTAGTCGATCAGGTCGAGGGTGCCTTCGATGTATTGGATATGGTGGCCAAATTCGTGGGCGACAATATACATCTGCGCTAGTGGAGCGTTCTCGCCACCGAGCTGTTCTAGTTGGTTGAAGAAGCTGACGTCGAAGTAGGCACTTTGATCGCCACCGCAGTAGAACGGGCCAGTATTGGCGGATGCATAACCGCAACCCGACTGGGTGGCGTCTTCGAAGACGACAAGTCCAGGTTCGCGGTACTCAAGGCCTGCCTGCTGGGGGAGAACCTCTGTCCACATTTGATCGAGGGATATTGCGGTGAATTCGACGCGGCAGTCCGCGTACTGGTTCGCGTCATCACCAGTTTGACAGTGTGCCAGACCCGGATCTTGTGCGGGATCTGCGGGTTGTTGTTGTTGGGCTTGGCCACCACCGGTGATTTGACCGATGTCGCCGGGATTCCCGCCAAGAAGCAAGAAGAGTCCAATGATGAGCAGGCCGCCGATGCCGCCGCCTGCGACGACAGAACCGGTGCGTCCGCCGCCACCCGTCCGGGCGCGATTGCCGGACTTCTGAATATCGCCTTTGAAAGTCATGGGCATATCATGCCATGCAATTTGCGTCATATACCGGTATGCAGCTGAAAAATAGGGGTGAGAGCGCAAACTTCTTACCCAAGGGGGTAGACTTTTCGAAGTTCAACATCCAACACGTGGAAGGACGTGCAAGAAACCGTGCTGCGCACTCACCTCGCGGGAGATCTCCGCAAAGACATTGCTGGCCAGTCTGTCACCTTGACTGGTTGGGTCGCTCGTCGCCGTGATCACGGCGGTGTGATCTTCATCGATTTGCGTGACCGGACTGGTCTCGCGCAGGTAGTTTTCCGTGAATCTGCAGTGGCAGAGGCGGCGCACGATCTCCGCAGCGAGTACTGCATTCAGGTCACCGGCATTGTCGAACCACGTCCAGAAGGTTCCGAGAACCCCAACCTGGCATCCGGCGAAATCGAAGTCAACGTTACTGAATTGACCGTTCTGAACAAGTCGGCTGCACTGCCGTTCCAGATCGAAGATGCTTCCAACAACGAAGTCGGCGAAGAGACACGCCTGAAGTATCGCTACCTCGACCTGCGCCGCGACCGTCAGGCGGAAGCCCTGCGCCTGCGTTCCGCAGCAAACCGCGCAGCACGCAACGTTTTGGACCGCCACG
The DNA here is from genome assembly GCF_000379425.1 of Corynebacterium lubricantis DSM 45231. Lineage (GTDB taxonomy): Bacteria > Actinomycetota > Actinomycetes > Mycobacteriales > Mycobacteriaceae > Corynebacterium > Corynebacterium lubricantis. Next base: position 192,485 of record NZ_KB902181.1, on the reverse strand, counting down.
ATTTCACCGAGATCGAGACTCCAACGCTGACGCGTTCCACCCCAGAGGGCGCCCGCGACTTCCTCGTCCCAGCTCGTCTGCGTCCAGGCTCCTGGTACGCACTGCCTCAGTCGCCACAGCTGTTCAAGCAGCTGCTCATGGTGGCAGGCATGGAGCGTTACTACCAGATCGCTCGTTGCTACCGCGACGAGGACTTCCGCGCCGACCGACAACCAGAGTTCACCCAGCTCGACGTTGAGATGAGCTTCGTTGACCAAGACGATGTGATCCAGGTTGCTGAAGAAATCTTGACCGATGTGTGGAAGCTGATCGGTTACGAAATCTCCACCCCAATCCCACGCATTACCTACAAAGAAGCAATGGAGAAGTACGGCTCCGACAAGCCGGACCTGCGCTTCGACATCGAATTGGTCGAGTGCACCGAGTACTTCAAGGACACCACTTTCCGCGTGTTCCAGAACGAGTACGTCGGCGCAGTAGTCATGGAAGGTGGCGCAAGCCAGCCTCGTCGCCAGCTCGACGCCTGGCAGGAGTGGGCAAAGCAGCGTGGAGCAAAGGGCCTTGCCTACATCCTCGTGGGCGAAGACGGCGAGCTGACTGGCCCAGTGGCGAAGAACATCACCGAAGCTGAGCGCGCAGGCATCGCTGAGCACGTTGGCGCAAACCCAGGCGACTGCATCTTCTTCGCAGCTGGCGAGACCAAGAGCTCCCGCGCGTTGCTGGGTGCTGCACGTGGCGCTATCGCTGAGAAGCTCGGCCTGATCAAGGACGGCGACTGGGCATTTACCTGGGTCGTCGACGCCCCAATGTTCGAGCCAGCAGCAGATGCCACTGCTTCCGGTGACGTGGCCTTGGGCCACTCGAAGTGGACCGCTGTGCACCACGCATTTACCTCGCCGAAGCCAGAGTTCATGGATTCCTTCGACAAAGAACCAGGCGAGGCACTCGCGTACGCCTACGACATTGTCTGCAACGGCAACGAGATCGGCGGCGGCTCCATCCGTATCCATAACCGCGACGTGCAGGAGCGCGTATTCGACGTCATGGGTATCGGTGAGGAAGAAGCTCGCGAAAAGTTCGGCTTCCTGCTCGACGCTTTCGCCTACGGCGCACCACCTCACGGCGGTATTGCTTTCGGTTGGGACCGTATTGTCTCGCTGCTCGGTGGTTTTGATTCCATCCGCGACGTCATCGCGTTCCCGAAGTCCGGTGGCGGTGTCGATCCTTTGACGGATGCGCCTGGTGCAATCTCGCCAGAGCAGCGCAAGGAGACGGGTGTGGATTACAAGCCATCCAAGGAAGAAGTAGAAGCCGCTGCGGCTAAGTAGGGACGCGCTTCCTACAGCCCCAACACGCTGACCTCCCAGCTACTTGAAGGTTCGAGTACGGCTGGGAGGTTTTTGTGTGTTCTACAAACATACTTTCTACGGGTAGGGCACAATGGTGGAGAGATAAGGAGAAATGCTTTGGATCAGGAAGAAATAGTTAATGTCGCTGAAGACCTTTTGACTCGACGCTACGGCGGCGGGCAAAAGCTCCACGATGTAACTCCGCTGAGCGGATCAGGCAACGCCAATGTGTCCCGCGCACGCGTCGCGAACAATCCCTTCTTGCCTCATCGCACGGTGGTACTCAAGCATTCACCCATCACGGGCGATAAGGTCGAAGATGCCGCATTTATGCGAGAAGTAGTGTCTTATCAGTTCACTACGTCCCTCGCCGAAGAAGTGCGCCCGGGACCAGTGCTTTTGGCACATGACTTTGATCAGCGTCTCCTTGTCATCTCCGATAGCGGAGACGGTGATACTTTTGCTGATCTCCTTGCGGAATCGGATCCGGAAAAGAGAATTCAGATCCTCCGCAATCTGGGCACGTCTCTGGGCAAGATGCATTCTGGCACCGCAGGAAAAGAAGATGCGTTTAACATCTTGCTCTCCCGCATGCTGCGCAATCAGGGCGACGCGAAGGGAATGCAGGATCTGCGAGAGCGGTTATTGGACTTCGGCATGGAGTCAGGCCTTGAGGTATTAGAAAAATCAGGATTCGAAGTACCTGCAGCTGTAGCGAAGGAAGTCCCGCGGATCCAAGACAGGATTCTGCATGGACAGTTCCGCGCCTTTACTCCCTTTGACTTGTCCCCAGACAACATCATTGTCGCCGAACGCACCATTTTTCTGGACTACGAGTGGGCCGGCTTCCGCGATGTCTCCTTCGATCTTGCCTGCGTCGTCGGCGGATTTCCGCAGTACCTGTCCAACCGTCCGATCTCCGACGATGAAGCAGAGGCATTCGTCGAGGCGTGGTCTCGTGAGATCTCCGGGGTCTGGCCAAGCATTCTCAACGAAGATGTCCTGCATGAATCCATCACCACGGCCTTAATCGGCTGGGCCCTTTCAAGCGTGACGCTGATGTATTACGGCTCGCTATCTCGCACGTTGGTCTATAGCGACAGGGCGCAACAAACTTTGGATCTGAGCGAGACTGAGATTGATTATCTCGGTGTCAACCATGAATCGACGTTGCAAATGGAACACACCGGCGAGCTGCTCCGGCCGGCCGAATCGGGTGGCTTCTCCGAGGAGGAACTGATGATTCGACGTGACTTGTACGAGACGTTTGAAGCGCTGTCACGCTACGCGGCCAACGGTCGTGCGACGAGGTACACAGTCGTCTCCGAGTTCGCAAAAAGCGTTGCAGAGCGTCTTGACGATCGAAGGGCCCAACGCCAATAGGTAGACTCGATCGCATGCAAGATGGATTGTTCGAAGAACCGCGGGGCGCTGCTTCTGGCACGAATGGCAGCGGGCAGGACGAAGCGGACTTCGCACAACGTGGCACCTCCTTCTTCGATGCGGGAGCCGGGGCGCCCTTAGCCGCTCGCATGCGGCCGCGATCGCTCGACGAAATGGCAGGACAAAAACACCTGCTCGGTGAGGGCAAGCCACTTCGTCGTCTCATCGAAGGTTCGGGGGACGCATCGGTAATTTTGTACGGTCCACCTGGAACCGGAAAGACCACCATCGCCTCGTTGATCGCGAAACAGATGGGGCAAAACTTCGTCGGGCTCTCGGCCCTTTCATCGGGTGTCAAGCAACTGCGCGCGGTGATTGATAAAGCACGCCGTGATCTCATCGACGGGCAGCGCACTGTTCTTTTTATCGACGAGGTGCACCGGTTTTCCAAGACCCAACAGGATGCGCTGCTTGGCGCTGTGGAAAATCGCACGGTGCTCTTGGTGGCAGCCACCACGGAAAACCCCTCCTTTTCTGTGGTGGGGCCACTCTTGTCGCGCTCGTTGCTGTTACAGCTGGAGCCGTTGGACGAAGACGATCTCCGTGAAGTAATCAATCGCGCAATCACAGATTCACGCGGGTTGGATTCTCGGATCTCTATCGATGACGATGCTCTCGAACAACTCGTGCTGCTTGCCGGTGGCGACGCCAGGCGTGCGTTGACCTATCTAGATGCGGCCGCCGAAGCGGTGGACGACGGCGGAGTGCTCACCATTGAAACGGTGCGCAATAACGTCAACAAAGCGATTGTCCGCTACGACCGCGACGGCGACCAGCACTACGATGTGGTCAGCGCGTTTATTAAATCGATTCGTGGTTCCGACGTTGATGCGGCGCTGCATTATCTTGCCCGCATGGTCGAGGCAGGAGAAGACCCGCGGTTTATTGCACGCAGGCTCGTCGTCCACGCATCGGAAGATATCGGGATGGCCGATCCCACGGCGCTGCAGGTTGCCGTTGCAGCGTATGAGGCGGTCTCGTTCATCGGCATGCCGGAGGGGAGAATCCCGCTGGCACAAGCCACAATTCACCTTGCCACTGCACCAAAGTCTAACGCGACAATTCTCGGGATTGATCGGGCAATCGCCGACGTCCGTGATGGAAAAGCTGGACACGTTCCGGCGCATCTGCGTGACGGTCATTATGAAGGCGCCTTTCGCTTGGGAAATGCCGTGGGGTACGTTTATCCTCACGATGCCCCGTTGGGCGTAGTGCCGCAGAGATACATCCCAGAAGGCCTTGACAATGCCGTGTACTATGAGCCGACCGACCACGGTGCCGAAAACCGGATCCGTGATTTCGTCGGAAAGCTACGCAGAATCGTCCGCGGTAAACCGCGGGGGTAGAGTGTATCTGCAGTAGTTTTATTTTTCTCACCCTATTTCGACCACAAATCGGAGGACACCGCTCGTGCAGACCCATGAGATTCGGGACCGCTTTACTCAACACTTCGTCGACGCAGGCCACGAGGCTGTGCCGAGTGCGTCTCTCATCCTCGATGACCCGACGCTTTTGTTCGTCAACGCGGGCATGGTGCCTTTCAAGCCTTATTTCTTAGGTCAGCAAACCCCGCCATTTGAAAATGGTACGGCTACCTCGATTCAGAAGTGCGTGCGAACTCTCGATATTGAAGAAGTCGGTGTGACCACACGTCACAACACCTTCTTCCAAATGGCCGGAAACTTCTCCTTCGGCCAGTACTTCAAGGAAGGTGCAATTAAGCACGCCTGGAATCTGCTGACTGGTTCCTTGGAAGACGGCGGTTTTGGCATGGACCCCGAGCGTCTCTGGGTCACCGTGTACCTCGACGACGATGAGGCAGCTGAAATCTGGGAGAAGACTATCGGAGTGCCGAAGGAGCGAATCCAGCGCCTTGGTATGGAAGACAACTTCTGGTCGATGGGCATCCCAGGACCCTGTGGTCCTTGTTCCGAGATCTACTACGATCGTGGCCCAGAATACGGCAACGAAGGCGGCCCAGCAGCTGACGATAACCGCTACATGGAGATTTGGAACCTTGTCTTCATGGAGTCCATTCGTGGCGAGGGCGACAAGAAGGGTGGCTTCGAGATTGTCGGCGAGCTGCCAAAGAAGAACATCGATACCGGCATGGGTGTCGAGCGCGTAGCTTGTATCCTCCAGGGCGTAGAAAACGTCTATGAGACCGATCTGCTGCGTCCCGTGATCGATGCTGCCGAAAAGCTCACCGGAACTACCTACAAGGACGACGAGCATGACAATGCCGTTCGTTTCCGCGTGATTGCGGATCACTCCCGTACCGGCATGATGATCATGCTCGATGGTGTCACTCCATCCAACGAAGGCCGCGGCTACATCCTGCGTCGCCTGCTTCGCCGCATTGTTCGTTCGGCACGCCTGCTGGGCGCAACCGGCGGTGTCCTGGAAACCTTCATGAACACCATCATGGATACGATGACCCCTTCGTACCCTGAGATCGCAGAGAGCCGCGAGCGCATCCTGCGCGTGGCTATCAACGAAGAGCGCGCATTTTTAAAGACCCTTGAGTCCGGTACTCAGCGCTTCGACGTGGCAGCAGCCGCTGTGAAGTCCGAAGGCGAGAATGTCCTGTCGGGTGAGCAAGCATTCGAGCTGCACGACACGTACGGCTTCCCAATCGACCTGACCCTGGAAATGGCTCGCGAATCCGGCCTTGATGTGGACATGGAGGCATTTGATCGCGAGATGAACGAGCAGCGCAGCCGTGCCAAGGCCGACAACAAGGCGAAGAAGCACGGTGCCGCCGATGAATCTGTTTACCGCGAGTGGGTAGACAACAACCCAACCGACTTTGTTGGTTACTCCGAGCTCGAGCTTGATTCCAATGTGATCGGCCTCGTCCGCGACGGCGAAAAGGTCAACGAAGCGGTAGCCGGTGACGAGGTGGAGGTCATCTTGGATGCCACCCCGATGTATGCAGAATCCGGCGGTCAGTTGGGTGACCGAGGCCGCTTGGTCATCGGAGATACGATCCTCAACGTCAATGACGTCCAAAAGATCGGCAAGAAGCTCTACGTGCACAAGGCAACCGTGCAAAACGGTGGCCTCGATCTGGGCTCCACCGTCCACGCAGAGGTCGACGAGAAGTGGCGCCACGGTGCACGTCAGGCACACACCGCAACTCACTTGATCCACGCTGCCTTGCGCCAGGTGCTGGGCCCTACAGCTGTGCAGGCTGGTTCCCTGAACAAGCCTGGTTACCTGCGCTTCGATTTCAATTACACCGAGCAGCTCTCAGAGGCACAGCTCGACGAGATCACTACGATTGCGAACCAAGCAGTCGATGCTGACTTCGACGTGAACACAATCGAGACCACGCTAGACAAGGCGAAGTCGATGGGTGCATTGGCATTGTTCGGAGAGAACTACGGCAACGATGTTCGAGTCGTGGAGATCGGTGGCCCGTTCTCGGTCGAGCTCTGCGGTGGCACCCACGTCACGCACTCGTCGCAAATTGGACCCATTGCAGTGCTGGGTGAATCCTCTGTGGGCTCCGGCGCGCGCCGGATTGAGGCTTACTCGGGTATGGATTCCTTCCGTTACTACTCGAAGGAAGCAGCCCTTGCCTCGGGCCTTGCTGCCGAGCTGAAGACCCCAACGGAGCAACTGCCAGAGCGCATCGCAGCGCTCACCGAGAAGCTCAAGGCTGCGGAGAAGGAAATCACCGCCCTGCACCAGGCCCAGTTGCTGGCCAACACCGGCGACTTGGTGAACCAGGCAGAAGACATCAACGACTTCAAGGTCATTGCTGTGGAACTTCCTGAGGGCACCCCGGCCTCGGATCTGCGCACCATCGCGCAAGACCTGCGCGGTCGGATCCAGGATCGACCCGGTGTGGTTGTGGTTGCCAGCCAAGCTGACGGCAAGGTGCCTTTCGCGGTTAGTGCCAATAAGGCAGCCGTGGAGAAGGGCATCAAGTCTGGTGACCTGGTGAAAACCTTTGGTGGCTATGTTGATGGCCGCGGTGGCGGTAAGCCGGATCTGGCTCAGGGCTCTGGCGCAGATGCTGCTGGTTTGCAGGAGGCCTTCCGCGCGGTCAAGGACCAAATCGCGGATAAGTAGCCTCGCAGGAGTATTATTACGAAAAGGTTACGGAACACGCCGAGGTGGAAGCGAAGTATTCTCGTTTCCACCCTATAGCGTGTGAGACGCAACTCTAGTTCAATACTCCGATTGAAAAGGTTCCAAGGCAACGTATTCATGGCAGCACAACACGTCACACCGGATACTCCTGGTGCGCAAGACCCCGGTCTGGGGCGCCGCATCGGAATCGATGTGGGGACTGTGCGCATCGGGGTCGCTTCATCTAACAGGGAAGCCACCCTGGCCACCCCGGTAGAGACTGTGCCGCGCGAAACTGGCTTCAAAGATCGCGATAAAGCGGACATCGACCGCCTTGTAGCGATCATCGAAGAGTACGACGCCGTCGAGGTTATCGTCGGGTTACCGCGTGACCTCAAGGGACACGGTTCGTCCAGCGTCAAGCACGCCAAAGAGATTGCGTTTCGCATCAACCGCAGGTTAAACGGCACAATCCCCGTGAGGCTTGCCGACGAGAGGCTGTCCACCGTAGCTGCCACAACAGCGCTACGGGCTTCCGGCGTTTCAGAAAAAGCCGGCCGGAAGGTCATTGATCAGGCTGCGGCCGTGGAAATTTTACAATCCTGGCTCGATGGCCGGGCGAATTTTCTCAACGAACAAAGCAATCCACTTAGAACAGACACTAATGAGGAGATGAATTGATGACTTCCGGACGATCTTCCAGAAGCCGCACTGGAGCGGTTGCGGTCCTTGTAACTTCGCTACTCCTCATCGTCGGCGCGGTTGCGTATATCGGTTTCTCCTTGACCTCCTCGGACGGTAGTTCTTCCGTGGCTGCCGATTACGAGGGCACCGGAAACGGCGTAGAGCAGGTCGTCGAAGTTCCAGAAGGCAGTTCGATGTCAGCTCTTGGGCCGGAGCTAGAAGAACTTAATGTGGTTCGCACGGACGGCGCGTTCCAAACGGCAGCGCTGAACCATCTTGAATCGGCAAACATCCAGCCAGGTTTTTACCGTCTCCAGCAGGAAATGAGTGCAAAATCCGCCGTGGAGGCATTGCTCGATCCTGCTAATCAGATCGATCTATTGGATATCCCAGGTGGCGCGACCTTGTCGGACGTTGTCGTTGTTGGTGGTGACACCCGCAAGGGCATCTACTCCATGATTTCCGATGTGACCTGCAATAACGGCACCCCTGAACAGTGCATCTCTGTCGAGAAGTTGGAGAACATGGGCGCCAACGCGGATCCGGGAGCCCTCGGCGTGCCGGAGTGGGCTCTGGCGCAGGTATCGCAGCAGAGCGGTAACCCCAAGCGCTTGGAAGGCCTGATTGCACCGGGTCGCTACGTCGTCGACCCGAGCTCGAGTGCCGAGGAAATCCTCACCGACCTTGTTTCCCGTTCGACAACCGCATACAACAGCACCGGCATTGTTGAACGTGCCAGTGCGATTGACCTGACCCCTTATGAGCTCCTCGTTGCCGCTTCGCTGATTGAGCGTGAAGCTCCAGCAGGCGAATTCGACAAGGTCGCGCGCGTCATCCTCAACCGCCTAGACGAGCCGATGCCGCTGCAGTTCGACTCCACAGTGAACTACTCGCTTGACGACGTCGAGTTGGCAACAACCGACGAGGACCGCGCTCGCGTGACTCCGTGGAACACGTACGCGATGGACGGACTTCCCGCCACTCCGATTGCCTCGCCATCTGAGGAGGCCATTACGGCGATGGAGAATCCCGCAGAAGGCAATTGGCTCTACTTCGTCACCATCGACGAACAAGGCACCACCGTATTCAACGACACCTTCGAAGAACACCTCGACGACGTGCAGTCTGCGCAGAACTCCGGCATTCTCGATTCCCAGCGATAGGCAGATACCCACCATGTTTAAGGCCGCAGTATTGGGCTCTCCAGTCGAGCATTCTCTTTCGCCGGTCTTGCATAATTCCGGTTACGAAGCAGCAGGTCTCGACGACTGGTCCTTCGAACGCATTGAATGCACCGCCGAGGACCTGCCTCGCATCGTGGGGGAATCGGATGAGTCCTACCGCGGGTTCGCCGTGACCATGCCTGGCAAGTTCGCAGCCCTCGAATTCGCCGACGAAGTCACCGAGCGAGCGCAATTAATCGGCTCGGCGAACACACTGGTTCGTACCGATGCGGGGTGGCGGGCCGATAACACCGACTGCGAGGGCATTCTTGTTGCGCTAGGAGAGCTTCTCGACGATTCCGCGTCGCCGAACAGTGCCGTCGTCATTGGGGCGGGAGGCACTGCACGCCCGGCGATCTGGGCTCTGGCTCAGCTCGGGGTGCGCCACATCGTCGTGATCAACCGCTCGGACCGCTCTGCTGAGTTGAAGGGGTTGATTGATCACTTCGGCATCGAAGCCGAGTTTGTCACTTTCGATGCCGATCTCGAGGCGATCACCCTGGCAACTGATGTGATTGTGTCTACCGTGCCATCCGCAGGAATCGAAGAGCACGTCTCTGTCTTGGGACACGCTTCGACCTTCGACGTGATCTACGATCCCTGGCCCACTCCCTTGGTTATCCGCGCTGCAGCCAATGGACATCGCTCCGTTGGGGGCCACGTTTTGCTGGCAGCTCAGTCCTTTAGCCAGTTCGAGCAATTTACCGGTGTGCCAGCCCCGCGTGAACAGATGCGACAAGCATTGGAAGATCATCTGAACTAGTCTTCCCACTATGTGGGGACTCGGGGGAGCGCTACTATGGTCAGTCGCGCTAATTTTTAGTGATCTGCGGGAACGCAGGCTACCCAATGTGCTCACGCTGCCCGCAGGCGCTATCGCCCTGGTCTGGGCGCTTTTCTTTTCCCCGGGGTCTCTCATCGGTGTGCTGTGGCCCGCGCTGTATCTCGTAGTTGCGCTGCTTCGTGGAGGAGTCGGCGGGGGAGACATCAAGTTGGCTCTGCCTTTAGGGATTGCCGTGGCAAGCACGGCAGGCTTCGTCGGAGTCTGGGTGGCAATCGTGCTCGCAAGTGTTACTACAGTCATCGTGGCAAAAATCGCAGCAGACTCGAGTGCGCCTCATGGCCCAGGCATGCTGCTCGGTGCATGGGCTGTATGGGCTGCGGGAATTGCCGGTTTGGGTTTCATGCACTACACGTACTAATTCACCACTTGGTTGGTGGAGTGTGCGATAATGTTCGACATGCTTCGTTGGACTACTGCGGGGGAATCTCACGGCCAAGCGCTCATCGCCATGATTGAGCACATGCCGGCCGGGGTTCCTGTTGAAAAAGATGAAATAGCACTACAACTCGGTCGTCGTCGGCTGGGATATGGTCGCGGTGCCCGCATGAAGTTTGAGCAGGATGAGTTGACCCTGCTCACCGGTGTTCGCCACGGCAAGAGCCTGGGCAGCCCCATCGCTATTCAGATCGGGAATACCGAGTGGCCAAAGTGGACCACAATCATGTCCGCTGAGCCCGTCGATATGGAAGACCCAGAGATCAACAAGGCCATGAGCTCTGGCCGCGGGGCAAAACTGACTCGGCCCCGCCCGGGACATGCCGACTTCTCTGGCATGGTCAAGTACGGTTTCGACGACGCCCGCCCAGTGCTGGAGCGATCGTCGGCACGCGAAACTGCCGCCCGCGTTGCTGCGGCGACCGTCGCCCGCAGCTTCCTGCGCGAGACGCTCGGCGTTGAAGTCTTCTCCCACGTGATCTCCATCGGTGAAAGTGCTCCTTACAAGGGTGAGACTCCATCATTTGCCGATATCGAGGCGATCGACGAATCTCCTGTGCGCGCTTTTGCGAAAGAATCCGAAACAGACATGATCGCCTGTATTGAATCGGCGAAGAAGGCCGGCGATACGCTCGGCGGCATCGTCGAGGTCATCGTCGACGGCCTGCCTATCGGCTTGGGCTCCCATGTCTCTGGCGACGATCGCCTTGATTCTCAACTGGCTGCAGCTCTAATGGGGATCCAGGCCATCAAGGGTGTTGAGATCGGTGACGGCTTTGAAGAGGCACGTCGTCGCGGCTCTGAGGCCCACGATGAAATGGTGCGAGACGACAACGGTGTACACCGCGCCACCAACCGTGCCGGTGGCCTCGAAGGAGGCATGACTAATGGCGAGCAGCTGCGCGTACGCGCTGCGATGAAGCCAATTTCCACGGTGCCACGCGCACTGCGCACTGTGGACATGACCACGGGTGAAGCAGCTTCCGGTATTCACCAGCGCTCCGATGTCTGTGCCGTCCCTGCCGCCGGTGTCGTCGCAGAAGCGATGGTCGCTCTGGTTCTGGCGCGAGCTGTGCTGGAAAAATTCGGGGGAGACAACGTGGAAGAAACTAAGCGTAATATCTCTGCGTATCAGGAATACGTGAATACGCGTCTAGCTTTTGGAGATGAATAGATGGACAAACAGCCTGCTGTTTCGGCACTGGGTGACGTCTGCCACACAAGCCCCCGTGTAGTTCTGGTCGGCCCACCGGGCGCTGGAAAATCTACCATCGGGCGTCGTATTGCACGCGCGCTAAATCTTCCTCTGGTTGATACCGATCAGATGCTCGAGGAGGATAAGGGTACTGCTTGTGGCGACTACTTTGCCGAGGTCGGCGAGGAAGCCTTCCGCGAAGCCGAAGCAGAGTATGTGAAAAAGGCGCTCATGACCGGGGGAATCGTCTCCCTTGGCGGAGGCGCAGTATTGACGGAATCGACCCGCCAGCTGCTACAGAACCACATGGTTGTGTGGATTGACGTGACCGCTGAGGAGGGCGCGCGCCGAACTGCTCGGGAGAACACCCGCCCAATTCTCGCTGCAAAAGATCCCGAAGCGCATTACCGTTCACTCCTAGAAGCGCGGGAACCGTTCTACCGTGAGGTGTCTGACTATCGCGTCCGCACCGACTCGCGCCCACCTCAGCGAGTAGTTGCTGAGATCCTTTCTATTATTGACGCTGATTTCGACCTCGATTAGGAGACACCGCAAGCCATGGCAACTATTAAAGTTAATGGTCCCACGCCGTATAACGTGCACATTGCTCGGAACCTAACGAACAATCTCGCAGCCCACGTCAAGGAGACTGGTGCAGCAAACGTCGCCATTGTGCACCAACCCACGTTGGCTGCACCCGCACGCGTGATCGCGGAAGAGCTCGGCGCAGCAAATCTCACTGTGACCCTTGCAGCCACCCCGGACGCTGAGGCAGGCAAGACCATCGAGGTCGCCTCCGGAATCTGGGATGTCCTTGGTACGGAGAACTTCTCCCGCCAAGACGTCATCATCGGTTTGGGCGGAGGCGCTGCCACCGACTTGGCAGGATTTGTGGCAGCAACCTGGATGCGCGGCATCAAAGTGATCCAGGCACCGACAACGTTGCTCGCCATGGTCGACGCTGCCGTGGGCGGCAAGACCGGCATTAACACAGATGCCGGCAAGAACCTAGTGGGATCTTTCCACGAGCCAGACGCAGTCTTCGTCGACTTAGAGCGCCTCTACACCTTGGCACCAGAGGAAATTACCGCTGGTTCCGCCGAGATCATCAAGACGGGCTTTATTGCCGACGAGCGCATCCTGGAAATCATCGAGGACAGCTCCGAGCGCGCCCTCGACGTAGATCAGAATCTGCCAGAACTAATCGAGCGTTCCATTGCGGTGAAGGCATCTGTGGTCGGCCAGGACCTCAAAGAAGCCGGTCTGCGTGAGATGCTCAACTACGGTCATACCTTCGGCCACGCCATTGAAAAGCGCGAGAATTACTCTTGGCGCCATGGCGATGCGGTCGCAGTGGGCATGATGTTTGTGGCCAACCTGGCGAAGAACCGTGGGCTTATCGATCATGCCTTGGTGCAGCGCCACCGCGACATCCTGCAGTCGGTTGGCTTGCCCACGACCTATGAGGCGGGCGCCTTCGACGAGCTGTACGAGGGAATGCTCCACGACAAGAAGAACCGCGATGGCAAGATCCGTTTCGTGGCCCTGGAAGGAGTCGGCGAAGTCACTCGCATTGAGGGCCCTTCCATCGAGGAACTGCAGGCCGCATACGCAGAAATCTCGGAAGGCTAACCCATGAAGGTTCTCGTTCTAAATGGCCCCAACCTCAACCGGTTGGGCAAGCGCCAGCCTGAAATTTATGGCTCGACCACGTTGAGCGACATCGAGCAGATGATCGCTGATCAGGCAGACAAGCTCGGCCTCGAAGCAGAGTGTCGCCAGTCCAATTATGAGGGTCAGCTCATCGAGTGGGCCCACGAGGCCGCGGACAACAACTGGGCCGTTATTATCAACCCAGGTGGCTTGACTCATACTTCGGTTGCGCTGCGCGACGCACTCGTCGAGCTCACCGATGGACACGGCTTCATCGAGGTGCACATCTCGAATGTGCATGCCCGCGAGGAGTTCCGTCACCACTCGTATCTGTCATCAATTGCGATTGGCACGATCGCTGGTCTCGGGACACACGGCTATTTGGCTGCCATGGAGTATTTCGCGGGACTAAGCTAAGCCACATGGCTTTAGCAGATACACGTTTCGCGACCCGTCGACGTCGCCTTTCAGCACGGCTTGCAGGGCAGCGTATCGACGATATGTTGGTCACTCACTTGACGCACGTGCGGTACCTGTCCGGATTTTCCGGCTCTAACGGCGCATTGATCTTGTCCAAGGATCTCTCCGCAGGGATTGCCACGGATGGGCGTTATACCACGCAGATTGCGGAAGAAGTCCCGGATATTCCAGCGATTATTCAGCGCGCGACTGCCCAGGCTCTGCTGGAAAAGGTCCCGGAAGGCCGCAGAGTGGGCTACGAGGCCAGCCACGTGACCATCGCGGAGCTTGAGAGCTGGCAGGATTCGCTTCCCGACGATGTCACGCTTGTTCCTGTGACCGGTGTGATCGAAGACCTGCGTCTGATCAAAGATCCCATCGAGATTCAGTTCCTTACGGAGATCGCTGAGTTAGCCTCCCGGGCGATGGAGGACCTCCTCGCCGCGGGGGAGTTGCGGGCAGGTAGGTCCGAAATCGAAGTCGCGGCTGACTTGGAATACCGGATGCGCAAGCTTGGCGCGGAGCGCCCCAGTTTCGATACCATCGTTGCCTCCGGCCCCAATTCTGCAAAGCCTCATCACGGCGCCTCCGACCGGATCATTACCGACGGTGACATCGTGACCATCGACTTTGGAGCGCATCGCCGTGGCTTCAACTCGGATATGACACGGACGTTTATGGTCGGCGAGCCGAGCGAATTCGCCCGGGAAATCTACGGTGTCGTTTTAGAAGCCCAGCTAGCGGGATGCCGTGCGGCCACCCCAGGCACAGCACTCGTCGACGTCGATAAGGCGTGCCGTGACATCATCACCGAGGCTGGTTATGGGGAGTACTTCGTCCACTCCACCGGTCACGGCATCGGCCTGGATGTTCATGAAGCCCCCAGCGCCGCAACCACCGGCACGGGAGAGCTGGCCGAGAACATGACGCTGACCATCGAGCCGGGGATTTATGTCCCAGGTAAAGGTGGCGTGCGGATTGAAGATACGTTGGTGATCACCAGCGGGGCCCCAAAGATCATTACTAGTGTTAATAAGCAGCTCACCGTGGTGTAATATGGTGACGCTAAGACTCCAAGAGATTCGATAGGAAGTGTTTCGTGGCATCAACCGCCGATTTTAAGAATGGACTTGTCCTCGTTGTCGATGGCAAGCTGCAGCAAATCATTGAGTTCCAGCACGTCAAGCCGGGCAAGGGCCCAGCATTCGTGCGCAGCAAGCTCAAGGATATCGTCTCCGGCAAGACCGTCGACAAGACTTGGAACGCTGGCGTCAAGGTTGAAACCGCGACGGTTGATCGCCGCGATATGACCTACCTGTACAACGATGGTTCCTCCTACGTTGTCATGGACGACAAGACCTACGAGCAGTTCGAGCTGCCACTGACCGCTTTCGGTGACGCAGGCGCATTCCTGAAGGAGAACATGCGCGTGCAGGTTTCCTTCCACGAGGGAAGCGCACTGTTCGGCGAACTGCCGATCTCCGTGGACCTTGAGGTCACCCACACCGATCCAGGCCTGCAGGGCGACCGTTCCACTGGTGGCACCAAGCCAGCAACTCTGGAAACGGGTGCAGAGATCCAGGTTCCTCTCTTCCTGGAGACCGGAAACGTGGTCAAGGTTGACACCCGTACCGGTGAGTACCTCTCTCGCGTAAACAACTAATGAGCGAAACCACTGAAACCCGTGACCAGAAGGAGCCGCGGAATCCGAAGCGTCACGGTACACGTTACCGCGCTAGGCGTCGCGCTGTAGACATCCTGTTCGAGGCAGAAGCACGAGACTTGGATCCCGTAGCTATTGTCGAGGACCGAGTACAGCTGGCGAAAAACCCGGATAACCAGGTTGCTCCTGTCAATGAGTACACGCGCGCCCTTGTTTCTGGCACGGCTGAGAAGCTGGATGACATCGATGATGTCATTGAGCGTTTTCTCTCCCAGGATTGGGAGCTGGGTCGCCTTCCTGCAGTTGACCGCGCGATTTTGCGCGTGGCGTCGTGGGAGATCATGTTCAACGACGATGTCGACGGTCCAATCTCGGTTGTCGAAGGCGTAGAGATGGCGTCGGAGTACTCCGGTAGCCAGGCTGCACCATATATCCACGCGGTACTCGACGACGTTGTGCAGCTGCACGCAGCCAATGCCCCCGAGGCTGCAGAAGACGAGCAAATTTAACTACACTCGCGGACATGTCCGATTTCGATATAGACGATGTCCCCGAGCTGCGCGTCACTGAAGGCTTTCATCTCGCCGACATTGACCCGGATTCCACTCCGGGCTTTGACGGCGACAAAGATGACCTCGATGAGCTCTTCCAGTCCTTCGACGAAGAACTCGCTGATCAGCAAGAGAAGCTTTTCGCCAACGGGCGCTCCCATCCAGACAAAACCGAGTCCATTCTTTTGGTCCTGCAAGGTATGGATACTTCGGGTAAGGGCGGAGTCATCCGCCACGTCGTGCGGCAATTCGACCCGCAAGGCGTGCATACGGTTGGTTTCGGTAAACCCACCGAGGAAGAGGCCGCGCACGACTTTTTGTGGCGCTTTGAGCCGCACCTTCCGTCACCTGGATTCATTTCCGTCTTCGATAGGTCCCATTACGAAGACGTCCTTGTCCAGCGCGTAGAAAAGCTCGCCGATGACGAGGAGATCGAGCGGCGCTACGGTGCCATCGTCGACTTTGAAGAGCAATTGGTCGCTCAGGGCACAACCGTGATCAAGGTGATGCTCAATATCTCCCGCGATTTTCAGCGCGAAAACCTGGAGGAGCGCATTGAGCGATCCGACAAGCACTGGAAATACGATCCCGGCGACATTGATGTCCGCTCCAAGTGGGAGCTCTACATGGCGGCGTACCAAATCGCCTTAGAGCGCACTTCCACGGAGAAAGCACCGTGGTTCTGTATTCCCGGCAACAACAAGCAGTACGCCCGAATGGTCGTCAAAGCACTGCTGTCCCGAGTGCTAGAGAAGATGGACCATTCCTGGCCAGAGGCGCACTTCGACCCAGAAGAAGAGAAAGAGCGCCTCTCTAGATCCTAATCAGCTTGTTCCTCGCGGAAAGCTTCGTTGATGTTCTGGGTGATCGCTACCATCGCGTCTTGGGTGGCAAGCACCGCGTCCACGGCCGATTTCAGTGCGGCGGAAAGCTGCTCGTCGTCAAGCCCGGCGGCAAGTGGTAGCTCGCGCTCGGTGCGCACGATCAGGTTGTCTAGCTTATCGACGATCACCGCACGCGCGCCGAAGGACGCCGAGTTAACCTGGTTCGCCGCGAGGTAGAACGTGGCGTCTGCGTCGTCGCTTGGAATTTCTGTTGCTGCGTCAGCGCGGACGATGACTACGGAGCTGAGCAGCGCGAACGCCACGTTGAACCCGTTGATGTTGGCCTGTCCGAGATTGCGGGTGTCGTCGCGGGCGATCTCGATGCCGTGTCCGCGCATGGCTTCGTCGATGCGGTCGAGGGTGACTTTAGTGCTCATGGGTCTCCTCCCAGGTCACAAGGTTCGGGAATTGCTGGCTGAGGAAATCGAAGGCCGAAACCACAGCATCCAGCGTGGACATAACAAAGGCGCCGATCTGGTTGAAGGAGGCGCCCTTCGAGATATCCAGGATGCGGTAGGCATTCGCGGACAGGTGATGCTCGCCGTTTTCGTAGAAGCGCAAGGTCGGCGCGAACTGCATCTGGTTGTATTCATTGCATGCAGCCAGCAGGTTGGTGGCCAGCGCGCGAGGGAATTCGCCGCGCCACAATGCTTCGCACACCAGGGTGTCGCCTTCTTGCACGAAAGCGATTGCTGCATTGGCAAAACCAGTGCGGACAATGGTGGTTTCGCCAGTCTCGGTCGGGGCTGTTTCCATCCGGTAATCCAAATTCTCGTCGTGGAGAATCGTGGTTACCTGTTCTATTGAAAATGGTTGTGGAAGGTTCTTTTCATCCATTCCACCACAGTATCAACCGGGCACCTGCTGGGCAGATTATGTACCGTAGAGACTCTCAGTGCCCAGCTCGTGCGCCAATGCTGCCTTCAACGTGGGGTAGCGGAATATGTGCCCAGCCTCGAGCAGTCGGGCAGGAGTGACGTTCTGGTCGGCCATGACCAGTTCTTCGGCGCCTTCTTTGCCAAGGAGCATGCGCGGACCGAATGCTGGTACTGGCATCAACTGTGGCTTCTTGAGTTCTTTCGCCAGCGCATCGGAGAATTCGCTATTGAGCACGGGGTGTGGGGCGGTGGCGTTGACTGCGCCGGCCAAGGACTCGTCGATAAGCGAGCGAAAATAAATATCTGTCAGGTCATCGATGGAGATCCACGACATCCAGAATTCGCCGTCACCGAAGCGGGTGGCAAGTCCTGTGGCTGAGAGGGTTCTAAAGATGGGTAATACGCCGGCGGTGCTGCCGAGCGCGATGCCCGAGCGGACGTTGACAACCCGCAGTCCGGCATCCTTGGCGGGCTGGGTGGCTTCCTCCCAATCCACAACTGTGTCGGCGAGGTGGCCTTCGCCGCGGTCGCTTGATTCATCGATGGGTTGTTCGCTGCCTCCGGCTCCGTAGAAACCCACGGCGGAGGACGCGACAAAGGTCCGCACTCCGGGAGTGTTAGCGGCGAGGGTGGCTAACTCGCGGGTGGGTTTGACGCGGGACTCGTAGATCTCACGCTTATGGGCCTCATTGAATCGTCCATATAGCGGTTCACCGGCGAGATGAACCACGGCATCCACGCCCTCGAGAAGATCGTGATGGGGGTGGCTGGTGTGCCAGTGACGTTGGCCTTCTTTTGCCTCGCCGCGAACGAGTTGGATCACCGAGTGGCCGGCCGTGGTCAGCTGAGCCATAAGCGCGCGACCGACGTGACCGCGCGAGCCGGTCATTGCGATGGTCAGCGGCGTGGAATCGGCGAGCTGGCCCATGCGATTGAGGAAGGAAATGTCTTCGATCAACTGGTGTTGCCGGTAGGCGAGCATCGGCTCTAAGGATTTTGCGGGCAGGCGAGTGGTGATCTCGTCGGTGATGCGGGTGCCATCCTCGTCATCGGAAAAAATGTGCACGTGTTTCCAATTCGCTACAGCTTTCATCGGTGCGTTGATGCACACGTCGGTGAACTGGTGGCGATTGTGATAGCCAGAAAGATCGTGCTTTGCCACCCATTTCAGCCCGGCTGGCAGAGAGAAGATGGTCGTGCCGTCCGAGAGACGCTCAGCTTGCTGGACGGGGCGCATCGGCAGAAAGGTGGGGCTAAGCCGCGCCACGGCACCCGGGCGGGTATGCCAGTCCCAGACAGTGTCCCTGTCTGCAGGAACGACATGATCGGCTGTGATCCCCATCGTGATCCTCTCAATTTTCGTGAATACTGGTTCCCAGGATGTCCGATTGAAGTGCTAAAGTAACAATCGTTCTAAGCACACCAGCATAGACAATTTTGACCCGAGCTTGTACCAAGAAACATTGACATCCTTTAAAGACCGCACAGAGAGGCGGAGAAGGAGGTTCGATGAGTGGAAACAACAACCGCGTCACATTAGAGCTGCTCTCAGCAGACGATGTCGCACGCACTGTTGCACGCATCGCGCATCAGATTATTGAGAAGACGGCACTGGATCAGGACACACCGATCGTGCTGCTCGGCATCCCCAGCGGGGGTGTTCCCTTGGCTCGCCTTTTGGCGGACAACATTAAAGACTTTTCCGGCGTTGACGTTCCCGTTGGCAGCCTGGACATCACCTTGTACCGCGACGATTTGCGTGAGAAACCGCACCGCGCGCTGCAACCCACCAAGATTCCGATCGCCTTAGACGGCGCTGTTGTTGTGCTTGTCGACGATGTGCTGTACTCCGGCCGCACGATCCGTGCAGCACTCGATGCTTTGCGTGACTTGGGACGTCCAAAGACAGTGCAGCTTGCCGTTTTGGTTGATCGTGGACATCGCCAGCTCCCGATCCGCGCCGACTATGTGGGCAAGAACATCCCTACCTCCAGCAGCGAGGATGTCGTGGTGAATCTGGCAGCTCTTGATGGGGAAGACAGCGTTGTGTTGATTAAAGAGCCGGAAGGGGAGTAGATGAAGCATCTGCTAGATATTCAATCTTTGTCACGCGACGAGATCGTCGGGTTGATGGATGAGGCCGATCGCTTCCGAGAAGCGCTCGAAGGCCGCGAAATTAAGAAGCTGCCCACCCTGCGAGGCCGCACGATTTTTACCCTGTTCTACGAGAATTCCACCCGTACTCGTGCTTCCTTTGAAACCGCCGGGAAGTGGATGAGCGCCGACGTGATTAACGTCTCGGCCTCGAGCTCGAGTGTGAAGAAGGGCGAGTCCCTGAAAGATACGGGCCTGACCTTGGCTTCGATTGGCGCTGATGCGATCGTCATGCGGCACAGCTCCTCGGGCGCTGCCAAGCTATTGGCTGATTGGGTCGCGCCGAATGGCAATGGTCCGGCAGTAATCAATGCCGGCGACGGCTCCCACCAGCACCCCACGCAGGCCCTGCTGGATGCCGTGACCATGCGTCAACGTATCGGTGACATCGCGGGCAAGAAGGTCATCATTGTCGGTGACTGCCTGCACTCGCGCGTGGTGCGCTCCAACGTGGACTTGTTGTCCACGCTCGGCGCCGAGGTCGTCTTGGTCGCGCCGCCGACCTTGTTGCCTCAGGGAGTAGAAACCTGGCCGGTGCGCACCTCCTTCGATTTCGACGCAGAGATTGCAGACGCCGATGCGGTGATGATGTTGCGCGTCCAGCAGGAACGCATGAATGGCGGGTTTTTCCCCTCGCATCGCGAGTACGCCACGCTCTACGGCCTGTCCAAGGCGCGCGCCGCCAAGATGAAAGACGGTGCCATCATCATGCACCCAGGCCCGATGCTGCGCGGCATGGAAATTAACCACGCCGTCGCCGACTACGACAATGCAGCGGTGCTGCAGCAGGTTTCCAATGGTGTGCACGTGCGTATGGCCGTGCTGTTCACCCTGTTGGCTGCGGAAAGCTAGGAGAAAAGATGACTGAGAATAATTACCCAGCCACGGGTGTCACGAGCCCAGCCGCGATCCAGGCTGTGTTGCTGAACAATGTGCGCCCCTACGGCGAAGGCGACCCAGTCAGCGTGCTGATCCGGGACGGCAAAATCGCCGAGATTGGTGACATCGATACTGCGGCCGCCAAGGATGCACAGGTCATCGACGGCAAGGGCAACGTTTTGCTTCCAGGCCTCGTCGATATGCATGTTCATCTGCGCGAGCCAGGCCGCGAGGACACCGAGACCATCGAGACCGGCTCCAACGCAGCCGCCAAGGGTGGGTTCACAGCCGTGTTTACCATGGCGAACACGATGCCGGTGATGGATCAGCCGATCATCGCCGAGTCCGTCTGGCTTAAGAGCCAACACTATGGCGTATGTGACGTGCATCCAGTCGGCTCCATCACCCAGGGCCTTGAGGGCAAGCAGCTCACAGAGTTTGGCATGATGGCCAATTCGCAGGCTAAGGTCCGCATGTTTTCCGACGACGGCAAGTGCGTCGGCGACCCGCAGCTCATGCGCCGCGCCATCGAGTACTCCCAGGGCATGGATGTCCTGCTGGCTCAGCACGCAGAGGACGTGCGCTTGACCGAAGGCGCCGTGGCCCACGAGGGTGCGGAGGCTGCGAAGCTCGGCCTGCGCGGTTGGCCACGCGTGGCAGAGGAGGCCATTGTTGCCCGCGATGCGATCATGAACCGCGATTACGGCGGCCGCCTGCACATCTGCCATGCCTCCACCGAAGGCACCGTGGATCAGCTGCGCCTGGCCAAGTCGCGTGGGGTAGCGGTCACAGCCGAGGTCACCCCGCACCATCTTTTGCTTACCGACGAAGTCCTGTCCTCCTACGACGGCGTGTACCGCGTGAACCCACCGTTGCGCGAGCGCCGCGACGCCGAGGCGTTGAAGAACGCCCTACTCGAAGGTGTCGTTGATTGCGTGGCTACCGACCACGCTCCTCATGGCTCGGAAGAAAAGTGCGTCGAATTCGAACACGCCCGTCCTGGCATGTTGGGCCTAGAGACCTCGCTGGCCATCGTCGCAAAGGTGTTTGTGGAATCCGGACTGGCTGACTGGCGCTTCGTGGCCAAGGTGATGAGCGAAAAGCCCGCCGAGATCACGCGCCTGCCTGGCCACGGCCGCCCCATTGCGGTCGGGGAGCCTGCCAACCTCACCGTCGTTGACCCGGATGCTCCGTGGACCGTGCATGGTGAGGAACTCGAATCGAAGTCGGAGAATACGCCTTTCGAGGACATGACCTTCAACGCGCAAGTCACCCACACCATTCTGCGTGGTCATGTGACCTTGTCAGATGGCGAGATTTCGGCGCCAGCGCACGGCGATAGCGCTATCGCACAGTAAAACGCATAGAATACATACGAATGAATAATTTACAGTCAGAAAGGGTTCCCGTGACTGCATCCCGCACTCCTGCCATCCTCGTGTTGGGCGATGGCACTACATTCCCCGGCTTTGCCTTCGGCGCCGAGGGCACCACTTTGGGCGAGGCCGTCTTCACTACGGCTATGACTGGTTACCAGGAGTCCATGACCGACCCTTCCTTCCACCGCCAGATCTTGGTCACCACTGCACCACAGATCGGTAACACCGGTTGGAACGACGAGGACAATGAATCCCGCGACGGCCAGATCTGGGTCGCAGGCCTGGTCATCCGTGACCTGTCCAAGCGCGTGTCTAACTGGCGCGCGGAGCGCTCGCTGGAAGACGAGATGAAAAAGCAGGGCATCATCGGTATCGGTGGCGTGGATACCCGCACCATTGTGCGCCATATCCGCAACTTCGGTTCCGTCCCGGCCGGCATCTTCTCTGGCGATGACGCAACTAAGGACGTGCAGGAGCTCGTCGATAAGGTCAATGCGCAGCCATCCATGGAGGGTGCGGACTTGGCAACCGAGGTGTCCACCAAGGAGCCATACACCATCGAGGCAACCGCCGAGAAGCGCTACACGGTCGTGGCTTATGACATGGGCATCAAGTCGGCCACTCCGAATCACTTTGCTAGCCGTGGCATCGAAACCATCGTCGTGCCGGCAAACACCCCGGTCACTGAGATCGAGCAGTACAAGCCAGACGGCGTGTTCATCTCCAACGGCCCTGGCGACCCAGCCACCGCGGATGTGATGGTGGGCATCACCCGCGAGATCATCGCTCAAGAAATCCCGCTGTTTGGCATCTGCTTCGGCAACCAAATCCTCGGCCGCGCACTCGGCTTGAGCACCTACAAGATGAAGTTCGGCCACCGCGGCATCAACGTGCCGGTCAAGAACCACCTCACCGGCAAGATCGACATCACCTCGCAGAACCACGGCTTCGCGCTCGAAGGCGAAGCAGGCCAGAAGTTCGACACCGACTTCGGCCGAGCAGTGGTCACGCATACCTGCCTTAACGACGACGTCGTGGAAGGCGTGGCACTCGAAAACGGCATGGCTTACTCCGTGCAGTACCACCCAGAATCCGCCGCCGGCCCACACGATGCGAACCCACTGTTCGATCAGTTCATTGAACTGATGGACAAGTTCTCGCCAAACAAGAAGTAACCAGGAAGGGAAACACCATGCCAAAGCGCTCAGATATTAATCACGTCCTGGTTATCGGTTCCGGCCCGATCGTCATCGGTCAGGCCTGCGAATTCGACTACTCGGGTACTCAGGCCTGCCGCGTCCTGCGCGAAGAAGGCCTCCGCGTCACCTTGATCAACTCCAACCCGGCAACGATCATGACCGACCCGGAGTTCGCAGACCATACCTACGTCGAGCCAATCGAGCCCGACTACATTGAAAAGATCCTTGTCCGCGAGGCCGAACAGGGCCACAAGGTCGACGCGATCCTGGCTACTCTTGGTGGCCAGACCGCACTTAACGCTGCCATCCAGCTCGACCGCCTGGGCATCCTGGACAAGCACAACGTCGAACTGATCGGCGCCGACATCGACGCGATTGAGCGCGGCGAGGATCGCCAGAAGTTCAAGGACATCGTGACCAAGATCGGTGGCGAGTCCGCTCGCTCCGCCGTGTGCCACAACATGGACGAAGTCCACGAGGCCGTCAAGGACCTCGGCCTGCCCGTTGTCGTGCGCCCCTCGTTTACCATGGGTGGCCTGGGTTCCGGTCTGGCGTACAACACCGAAGACCTCGAGCGCATTGCCGGCGGCGGACTGGCTGCGTCGCCAGAGGCAAACGTCCTGATCGAGGAGTCCATTCTCGGCTGGAAGGAATTCGAGCTCGAGCTCATGCGCGACGGCGACGACAACGTTGTTGTCATCGCGTCCATCGAAAACGTTGACGCACTGGGTGTCCACACCGGCGACTCCGTCACCGTGGCACCGGCTTTGACCCTGACCGATCGCGAATACCAGAAGATGCGCGACCAGGGCATCGCGATCATCCGCGAGGTCGGCGTGGACACCGGCGGCTGTAACATTCAGTTCGCGGTGAACCCCAACGACGGCCGCATCATCACCATCGAGATGAACCCACGTGTCTCGCGTTCGTCGGCACTTGCGTCGAAGGCAACCGGCTTCCCAATTGCGAAGATTGCTTCCAAGCTGGCCATTGGCTACTCGCTCGACGAGATCACCAACGACATCACCGGCGAAACCCCGGCGGCCTTCGAGCCAACGCTGGACTACGTCATTGTCAAGGCTCCACGCTTTGCTTTTGAGAAGTTCGTCGGCTCCGACGACACCCTGACCACCACCATGAAGTCGGTGGGCGAGGCCATGGGCATCGGCCGCAACTACATCCAGGGTCTGAACAAGGTCATGCGCTCGCTTGAGTCCAAGCCCAACGGGTTCTGGACCAAGTCCGACGAGTACTTCGCCGGCGAGCGTGCCACCGACCTCGACGCTGTCCTCGAGGACCTAAAGCGCCCCACCGAGGGCCGCATGTACGACGTGGAGCTGGCACTGCGCCTCGGCGCCACCATCGAGCAGGTCTACGAAGCCTCCAGCATTGACCCATGGTTCCTGGCTGAGCTCAAGGACCTGGTGGAGTTCCGCGAGATCCTGGAAAACGCTCCAGTTCTCGACGAGGCACTGCTGCGCGAAGCTAAGGTCTACGGCCTCTCCGACGCACAGATCGCCGCGCTGCGCCCAGAACTTGCGGGCGAAGACGGCGTGCGCTCCCTGCGCTGGTCCCTGGGCATCCGCCCGGTTTTCAAGACCGTGGATACCTGTGCCGGTGAGTTCGAGGCGAAGACGCCGTACCACTACTCGGCCTACGAGTACGATCCGAACGCCGAGTCCGAGATCGCTCCTCAGACCGAGAAGGAAAAGGTCATCATCCTGGGCTCCGGCCCGAACCGCATCGGCCAGGGCATCGAGTT
Source organism: Corynebacterium lubricantis DSM 45231 (assembly GCF_000379425.1). GTDB lineage: Bacteria > Actinomycetota > Actinomycetes > Mycobacteriales > Mycobacteriaceae > Corynebacterium > Corynebacterium lubricantis. Next base: position 167,771 of record NZ_KB902181.1, on the reverse strand, counting down.
CGACTACTCCTGTGTTCACGCAGCACTCGAGCTCTCCCGCAAGGGCTACGAAACTGTCATGGTCAACTGCAACCCAGAGACCGTGTCCACCGACTACGACACCGCAGATCGCCTCTACTTCGAGCCACTGACCTTCGAAGACGTCATGGAGATCTACAACGCAGAGTCCGAATCCGGCACCGTCGCAGGTGTCATCGTCCAGCTCGGCGGCCAGACCCCGCTTGGCCTGGCACAGCGCCTGCGCGACGCGGGTGTCCCCATCGTTGGTACCACCCCTGAGGCCATCGACCTGGCCGAGGACCGCGGAGAATTCGGCAAGGTCCTGGCAGAGGCATCCCTGCCAGCACCAGCGTTCGGCACCGCAACCTCCTTCGACGAGGCAAAGGCTGTTGCCAACGGCATTGGCTACCCAGTGCTCGTGCGTCCGTCTTATGTGCTTGGCGGCCGTGGCATGGAAATTGTTTACGACGAAGCCAGCCTGGAAGACTACATCAACCGCGCAACCGAGCTCTCCCCAGACCACCCGGTGCTCGTCGATAGGTTCTTGGACTCCGCCATCGAGATCGACGTCGACGCCCTGTGCGACGGCGAGAACGTCTACCTTGGCGGCGTGATGGAGCACATCGAGGAAGCTGGTATCCACTCCGGTGACTCGGCTTGTGCGCTGCCTCCAATGACGCTCGGCCCAGAGGACATCGAGCAGGTCCGCCGCTCTACCGAGGCACTGGCTCACGGTATCGGCGTCAAGGGCCTGATGAACGTGCAGTTCGCGCTGAAGGACGACATTTTGTACGTCATCGAGGCGAACCCACGCGCATCGCGCACCGTGCCATTCGTGTCCAAGGCTACCGGCGTGCACATGGCGAAGGCTGCATCCCGCGTCATGATGGGTGCTACCATTCCTGAGCTGCAGGAAGAGGGAATGCTGCCTACCAACTACGACGGCGGCACGCTCCCACTCGAGCACCCGATCGCAGTCAAGGAAGCAGTCTTGCCATTTACCCGCTTCCGTCGCCCGGATGGCACCATCCTGGACACCATCCTCGGCCCAGAGATGAAGTCCACCGGCGAGGTAATGGGCTTGGCAGACAACTTCGGCGTCGCGTATGCCAAGGCTGAAACTGCCGCTTTCGGCGAGCTGCCTACCAAGGGCACCGTCTTCGTCTCCGTGGCGAACCGCGACAAGCGCACGCTGATCTTCCCAATCCAGCGACTGGCCACCATGGGCTTCAAGATTCTCTCCACCGCAGGTACCGCCCAGATGCTGCGTCGCAACGGCATCGACTGCGAGGTCGTGCTCAAGGCGTCTGAGGTCCGAGAAGGTGCGGAAGGTGAGTCCATCGTCGATCGCATTAAGAACGGCGAGATCGACATGATCCTGAACACCCCGGCCGGTTCCTCCGGAGCTCGTCACGATGGCTACGAGATCCGCGCCGCCGCCGTGACCAACAACGTGCCAATCATGACCACGGTGCAGGGCGTGACCGCGGCTGTCCAAGGCATCGAGGCATTGCGTGCCAACGAGATCACCGTGACGGCTCTGCAGGAGCTCGAGCACGTTCCAGCAGATTATGTGAGCGCAGAGTAAATGCAGTTCGGTGAGCGTCTCGTCGCCGCGGGCGATGACTTTGGCAGACTGTGTGTCGGCATCGATCCGCATGCGTCTCTTCTTCAGGCGTGGGGGTTGACCGATTCGGTTGACGGCCTGCGCGAGTTCTCGCAGCGCTGCGTCGAGGCCTTCGCCGGCCACGTCGCCTTGGTGAAGCCACAGGTGGCGTTCTTCGAGCGCTTCGGTGCGCAAGGCTACGCCGTGTTGGAGGACACGATCCGTGAGCTTCGTTCGGCGGGCACGCTCGTCGTCGCCGATGCCAAGCGCGGCGACATCGGCTCCACCATGGACGGCTACGCTGAGGCCTGGCTAGGAGAGTCCTCCCCATTACAGTCCGACGCCGTCACCGTCTCGCCATACCTCGGCGTCGGCGCGCTGGCCCCGGCGATCAATCGCGGCGGCGTGTTCGTGCTCGGCGCGACATCGAATCCGGAGGCCGTCGAGTTCCAATCACGCACGCTTGACGACGACCGCACCGTGGCCCAATACATGGTCGATCAGTGCGCGGAACTCAACCAGGGATCTACTGTTGGCTCCGTCGGTGTTGTGGTCGGTGCAACGCTTGTGAATCCACCGCGACTAGATGATCTCAACGGCCCGGTATTGATGCCAGGTGTCGGTGCTCAGGGCGGAACCGTCGACGATGTGACACGTATTGCAGGTAAGAATTCTCACCTTGTTTTCCCAAGTGTTTCGCGATCGGTTCTCGGTGCTGGGCCGGACGTGCACGACCTGCGAAAACAGGTAACTGACCAGGCGAAACAGTACATTAATTAGGGCGTTTCGTCGTTTAACTAAAAAGCCTGGTAGTTTATTACCAGCAACCCGATGACGTGCTGAAATACCGGCGCGGGTGTCGTGATTGACATCGTCCGGTGTTACACTTGGCCGATGTCAGGAACTCACACCATTGAGATTCGGGTTTGATTTCCCTGTCACCAGTGCAAAGTGGTGCGCTGGTACACAACTAACTACTACGAACATGGAGGAACCCCGTGGCCCTTCCCAAGTTGACTGATGAGCAGCGCAAGGAAGCACTCGCAAAGGCAGCCGAGGCTCGCAAGAAGCGTGCAGAGCTTAAGGCATCCCTGAAGCGTGGCGAGACGAACCTCAAGGAGGTTCTGGACAAGGCACAGACCGACGAGATCATTGGCAAGACCAAGGTCTCCGCTCTCCTCGAGGCTCTGCCTAAGGTTGGCAAGGTCAAGGCTCGTGAGATCATGGAAGAGCTTGAAATCGCTCAGACCCGCCGTCTGCGTGGTCTTGGCGAGCGTCAACGTCGCGCGCTCCTCGAGCGCTTCGGCTTCTCCGAGGACTAATTCGTGCCCGGAGTCACCCCTAAGGGACGGCTCGTCGTCTTGGCTGGTCCATCTGCCGTCGGTAAGTCGACGGTAGTGAACCAACTCCGAGAATCGATTTCTGATCTGTACTTCTCGGTGTCAATGACAACTCGTGCTCCGCGCGAGGGCGAGCGAAACGGACGCGATTACTACTTCGTTTCCCGCGAAGAGTTCCAAAGCCGGATTGATGCTGGCGAGATGCTGGAGTGGGCCGATATACACGGCGGACTGCAGCGCTCCGGAACCCCTGCGGAGCCTGTTCGCGAGGCCCTCGATGAAGGCCGACCAGTTCTGGTCGAGGTCGATTTGATTGGTGCCCGCAACGTTAAGGCTTTGATGCCTGAGGCGGTCACGGTTTTCCTCGCACCTCCTTCGTGGGAAGTTTTGGTTGACCGTTTGACTTCGCGTGGGACGGAACCGCAGGAGGTCATTGACCGTCGCTTGGAAACAGCGCGAGCGGAGTTAGCAGCCCAGGATGAGTTCGATGCCGTTGTTATCAACGACGATGTGGATACCGCGGTATCTGCAATTAGTGCTATCCTTTTGGGCGAGAACAATAACAATAATGAGTAGGTGTAAGTGAGTAACGTGACCAACGAAATGGGTACGTCCGAAAACCTGGTGTATGACACGCCAGAGGGCATCACCGCCCCGCCTATCGACGAGCTTTTGACCAAAGTGTCGTCGAAGTATGCTCTGGTGATTTTCGCTGCAAAGCGCGCACGCCAGATCAACAGCTACTACCAGCAGCACGACGAGGGCGTATTCGAGTTTATCGGACCTCTTGTCACTCCTGAGCCAGGCGAGAAGCCTCTGTCCATCGCATTGCGCGAGATTCAGGCTGGACTACTTGAGCATGAAGAAGGTCAGTAACCTTCAGGCTCGCTAACAACTTCCCGTTGACCTCTTTCGAGGCAGCGGGTTTTGTTTTGCCTTCGTTCGGGTGTGTGCGGCAGGAAAGTGTCCGCACGGCGGACTGTCGAGCGACAGGTATGAGGTGGCCGAGGTCCGTCTCGGGCAACGTGGCTCGATTTTGTCCGCACGGCGGACTGTCGACTGACAGGTATGGGATGTTCGGGGAGCTGCTTGGAGGTCATGTGTGGCTGGAAAGTGTCCGCACGGCGGACTGCTGAGCGACAGGTATGGGGTAGCCGGGGTCCGTCTCGGGCGACCGTGGGTTGATTTTGTCCGCACGGCGGACTGCTGAGCGACAGGTATTGGGCGGAAGGGGACCTGTTCAGGCATGTGTGGCTCGATTTTGTCCGCACGGCGGACTGTCAACTGACAGGTATCAGGCGGGAGAATCCGCGGGAGATCCCATTTGGCTAATTCAGTATTGCTAATTAGCTCCATTTTTGGAGGATTTGGGGGTTAATTAGCTAAACACAATTAGCCAAACTCGAGCAGCGCCGGTGTTGGAAGCCTCGGGGCGACCCCAAGCACCTCCATGAACACCATGCGGAACTCATCGGAACGCTCCTTCAGCCCTGAAGCCTCTTTGTTCAGTAGAGTCGTTGAAAGAAAATGCTTTCTTCCCTCAAGGAGTCGTGTTGAATTCCCCTCGCAATATTGTCGTCGGTGTCTCTGGCGGAATCGCAGCGTATAAGGCCTGTATGTTGGTGCGAAATTTGAAAGAGTACGGCGACGACGTGCGTGTGGTGCCAACTCCCAACGCGTTGAAGTTTGTTGGCGCGGCGACCTTTGAAGCATTGTCGGGGCATCCTGTGTCGACGGAGGTGTTCGACGCGGTCGATCAGGTGCAGCATGTGCGGGTGGGTCAAGAAGCCGACCTCATTGTCATTGCCCCTGCCACTGCGGACCTGATGGCACGAATTGTTGCCGGTCGTGCTGATGATCTGCTGACAGCAACAATCCTCGTTGCTACGTGCCCGGTGGTCATTGCTCCCGCGATGCATACCGAGATGTGGAACAACCCAGCCATGGTGGCCAACGTTAAAACTCTGCGTGAGCGTGGCTTTGTCGTTCTGGAGCCTGCGCACGGTCGCTTGACGGGTAAGGATTCCGGCCCGGGTCGCATGCTCGAGCCGGACCAGATTGCAGATCTTGCCAGGACTGCACTCGAGGGCGTGGACTATTCGTACTCCCTGAAGGGGCTGAAAGTAGTTATCAGCGCGGGTGGTACCCAAGAGAACATCGACCCGGTGCGGTTCATCGGAAATCGTTCGTCGGGTCGTCAGGGCTTCGCGTTGGCGGACATAGCTGCCCACCGCGGGGCGGATGTGACCATTGTTGCAGGTGCCACTGAGGCGCTAGAAACTCCTCCGGGGGCGAACATCGTCAAGGTTCAATCCACTCGCGAGATGGAACAAGCTGTCTACGAGGCGGCGCAAGATGCGGATGTGGTCATCATGGCCGCCGCAGTGGCCGATTTCCGGCCGGATTCTGAAGCGCAGTCCAAGCTAAAGAAGGGGACTAGCGACGATTCCCTGTCCACCATCCACTTGGTGGAGAACCCAGATATTCTGGTGGGCCTCGTCGAAAAGCGACGCTCTGGAGAGCTGTCGGAAACGACGACCTTGGTGGGATTTGCGGCCGAAACCGGCGACGATGCAACGACGCCTCTGGAATACGGCCGGAAGAAACTGCAGAAGAAAGGCTGTGACCTGCTGATGGTCAATGAGGTAGCCGGGGGTCGCGTGTTCGGTGAATCCACGAACCGTGGCTGGTTGCTGGGCTCGGATGGCTCGGAAACTGTCGTGGAGGATGGCTCCAAGCACCTGGTTGCTGCCCAAATCATGGATGCAGTCGAGGAATTTCGTGTGTAATATTGCCGACTTAGACCGCTTGGTCTATATTGGTTGAGGTACCTCGCTACATTTTTGTACTACCGAATATTGTTTTGATTCAAGTAAGGAAATCCATCTACCGTGTCTGCCCCTGAGAAGTACTACCGGCTTTTTACTAGTGAGTCAGTCACTGAAGGCCACCCAGACAAGATCTGTGACGCCATTTCAGATACCGTCCTCGACGATCTGTTGAGCAAGGACCCGAACTCGCGCGTCGCCGTGGAAACCATGGTGACCACGGGTCAGGTTCACGTTGTCGGCGAAGTGACCACTACTGCGTACTCGAACATCGCTAAGTTGGTGCGCGAAAAGCTCGTCGATATCGGGTTTACTTCTTCGGACGTCGGCTTCGACGGTCATAGCTGTGGTGTCTCGATCTCCATCGGTGATCAGTCGCCGGAGATCTCGGATGGCGTGACGAAGTCTCAGGAAGTGCGCGAAAACGGGGCTACACATGAGGACGACCAAACCGGTGCTGGCGATCAGGGCCTGATGTTTGGCTACGCCACCAACGAGACCGAGGAGTACATGCCACTCCCGATCTCTACCGCCCACCGCCTCGCACGCCGTCTCACTGATGTGCGCAAGCAGGGCATCGTCGAAGGCCTGCGTCCTGACGGTAAGACCCAGGTTACCTTCGCGTACGACGGCGACGAGCCTGTGTACCTGGATACCGTGGTTATCTCCACCCAACACGACCGCGACTTCGAGCGCGCTGACCTGGAAAAGGCAATGCGTGAAGAGGTTCTGGACTGGGTGATTAAGGACGCCGGCCTGGAGAAGTACATCACCGATGACCTGAAGCTTTTGGTCAATCCTTCCGGCTCCTTCGTCCTCGGCGGCCCCATGGGTGACGCTGGCCTGACCGGTCGCAAGATCATCGTTGATACCTACGGTGGCATGGCTCGCCACGGCGGCGGCGCCTTCTCCGGCAAGGACCCATCAAAGGTGGACCGCTCCGCTGCATACGCAATGCGCTGGGTAGCCAAGAACATCGTGGCCGCCGGTCTGGCTGACCGTGCCGAGGTCCAGGTCGCGTACGCCATCGGCCGCGCGGCACCAGTCGGCCTGTACGTGGAAACCTTCGGCACTGCTAAGGAAGGTTTATCCGACTCGGATATCCAGCAGGCAGTGGAGAAGGTCTTCGATCTTCGCCCAACCGCGATCATCCGCGAGCTGGACCTGCTGCGTCCGATTTACGCGCAGACCGCGGCGTACGGTCACTTCGGTCGGACCGACATTGACCTGCCATGGGAGCAGCTGAACAAGGTCGACGACCTGAAAGCAGCAATCTAAGGCTAGAATCTGCTTGCATGAGTAACTCCCGCGCCACAGTGCATCTCCCCGTGGCGCGGGTTTTGCCTTTGCTGGGCTTAGCTCAGCTCGATCGGACCTTCGATTACCTCGTCCAAGACGACGATCTCGAGGCAGCGCAACCGGGGGTCCGGGTCCGCATCAGGTTCGCCGGCCGACTCGTAGATGCCTTCGTGATTGAGCGTGCGGCCACCACTGAGCACGAGGGCTCGCTGCGCTATATCGAGCGGGTGATCTCGCCTGATGTGGTCTATCCGAAGCGGATCCAGAAGCTCGTGGATGCCCTCGCCGAGCGCTATGCCGGCGTGCGTTCTGACATCCTTCGGGCCGCGATTCCGGCGCGCCACGCGGGCGCGGAGAAAACTGATTCGGACACCCCGTGGGAAAAACTTGGCACCGTCACCGAACCGGACCTGTCCGCGTGGGCGGAGTACGAAAACGGGACGTCTTTCGTGGACGCCATCTTGGACGGGAAGCTGGCACGCGCTGCGTGGCAGGTCGCACCGGGGGATCACTGGCCCACGATTATTGCCACCCTCGGAGCGAAAGTCGCCATCGAGGGCGGGGGAGTACTCATCGTCGTTCCCGATCAGCGCGACGTCGACGCTTGCGAAGCAGCACTAAAAGAAATCATCGGCGCGCGCCAGATCACGGTACTCACCGCGTCGCAGGGCCCACAGGCGCGCTACTCGCGCTTTTTGTCGATTCTCCATGGTCAGGGCCGCGTGGTCGTCGGCACGCGATCTGCTGCTTTCGCTCCTGTGCAGGACCTGAAGTTGATGGTGATCATGCACGACGGCGATGACAATCTGATCGATCCACGCGCGCCCTATCCGCATGCGCGGGAGGTATTAACCACGCGATCCGCGATTGAAAAGGCGTCGCTGATTATTGGCGGACATTCGCGCACAGCCGAGACGCAGCTGCTCGTCGAGTCCGGCTGGGCCCACGACCTGATCGCTCCGCGGCACACCTTGCGGTCGAAGGCGCCGTATATCCACGCAGCCGGGGATAGCGATTTCGAACTCGCCCGCGATCCACGCGCCGGCGCAGCGCGACTGCCATCGGTGGCCTTCGAGGCTGCACGGCGTTCGCTTGCACGCGGCAAACCCGTGCTTTTTCAAGTCCCGCGCACCGGATACGTGCAGTCGCTGGCCTGCGGGACGTGTCGCACACCCTCGCGGTGTCGCTGGTGCAACGGCCCGCTCGGGCTGCCCTCGGGAGGCGAAGCAGCCGCCCCAACGTGCCGCTGGTGCGGGCGCATGGACGCAGCGCACACCTGCGGCAATTGCGGATCGCGCAAGATCCGCGCCGTGGTGATCGGTACCGCGCGCACGGCCGAAGAGCTCGGTCGCGCCTTCCCGTCGACGCGCGTCGTCTCGTCGTGGGGCGATCGCATCCAAGATACGGTGGAGCACGCGCCGATGATCGTCGTGGCCACGCCAGGAGCAGAGCCGAGAGTGCTTAGCGACGACCCCACCTACGGGGCTGCAGTCTTGCTGGACACCTGGGCGTTGCTCGGGCGTCCCGATTTACGCGCGGTGGAGGACACCTTGGAAAAGTGGGCGGCAACGGCCACGTTGGTCTCCCCGCAGATGCAGCAGGGAGAAGTCGTCGTGGTCGCCGATCCGGCTCTGCCCGCGGTGCAGCATCTGATCCGCTGGGACATGCCGGGGCACGCAGCCTTGGAACTCAGTCAACGCAGAGAAGTGGGATTTCCGCCGGCGGTGCACATGGCCGCGGTCGACGCACCAGCTGTGTCGCTGGAGCACTTCCAGGAACTGCTGGAACTTCCGGAGCATGCCGAGATTCTGGGCCCCGTGGACCTGCCTCCGGGCAATGACTTGCCCGGCACGTGGGATACCCAAAAGCTGGGCCCAGCGCAGCGGATTCTCATTCGGACTCCGCTGCACGGGCGCAACGCTCTTGGCACGGCGCTCCGGGCAGCGCAGATCAATCGGGCGACCCGGAAAGACCGCAACGATGGCGCCCCAGTGCGGATCCAGGTTGATCCGATCCACATCGGTTAGCGTGTCTAGCGCACAAGTACACTAGTAAGCGATCATTCACTTGTGCATAGAAAGGATGCCCTGCACGCTATGGCAATCCGCGAAATCCGCCTCTTTGGTGACCCGGTGCTAACCACGCGGTCTTCCGAGGTCACTACATTCGATTCTTCTCTTGACCGGTTGGTGGAAGACATGTTGGAGACCATGGATGACGCAGGCGGTGTCGGTCTGGCCGCAAACCAGATCGGTTTGACGAAGCGGATCTTCGTGTTTGATTGCACCGGTATTGAAAGCGGCCTGCGTGGCCACATCATCAACCCGGTGTGGGAGCCCTTGGACGACACTGTGCAGATTGGATCAGAGGGCTGCCTGTCCATTCCGGACATTTCAATGGACACCGAGCGCTACGACAATGTCGTCGTGCGCGGGCAGGATAGCCGTGGCAGGAATATCTCCATTCAGGCTAGTGGCCTGTTGGCGCGTTGCATCCAGCATGAAACTGACCACCTTGACGGAGTCCTATTCCTCAAGCGCCTCGATCCACAATCGCGGAAAGAAGCGATGGGAATCATCCGCGCCGCTGATTGGTTTAAGGAGAACTAATGCGCCTTATTTTTGCCGGCACCCCGGATCCAGCGGTGGTTGCCTTTGAAAAGCTCTTAGGCAGTAAACACGAGATCGTCGCCGTGCTCACTCAGCCTGACGCGCGTCGTGGACGCGGTCGCAGCTTGCACCCATCCCCAGTCAAGGCTTTGGCTACGCAGCACGGCATCGAGGTGCTCACCCCCTCGACGCTGAAGGCGGGCACTGACGACGGGGATGCTGTGCGAGCTCGCCTCAAGGAGCTGGCACCGGATGCCGTTCCTGTCGTGGCCTACGGCAACCTCATCCCTGCCGATCTCCTCGATGTGGCCGAGCACGGCTGGATCAACCTCCACTTTTCCCTTCTGCCGGCTTGGCGCGGGGCAGCACCTGTGCAGGCAGCGATCCGCGCGGGCGACGAGATCACCGGCGCGACGACTTTCCGCATCGACGAGGGGCTAGATACTGGCGATATCCTAGGCACCGTCACCGAGGAGATCCGCCCCACCGATACCGCCGATGACCTGCTGACACGCCTGGCCTATTCCGGTGGTGATCTGCTCGTGGCCACGATGGATCTCCTAGAGTCCGGCCAGGCCGACCCGCAGCCACAGGTTGGCGAGGCTTCGCACGCCGCGAAGATCACCACCGAGGATGCACGTATCTCCTGGTCGCAGCCGGGATTCGCCATCGACCGTCACATCCGCGCGCACACCCCAGGCCCAGGGGCATGGACCACGCTGAGCGGAGAGAGGTTCAAGGTGGGACCTATTTCGCTTCTCGACGAAGCCACGCTCGCTCCCGGCGAGCTGCGCATCGAGAAGAACGCGGTATTCGTGGGTACTGGCACAGTGGATGCCAAACTGGGCAACATCCAGCCACCAGGAAAGAAGTCCATGGATGCTGCTGCGTGGGCGCGTGGCCTGAATTCCCAGGGCACAGACGCAGTAGACGGTGCAGATGAGGCAGCAGACAAGGTGGTTTTTGAATGAGTGGAGGATTTCGTTCCCGTTCGGCTGGCCGCCGGGACAAACCAGAGCAACGCGCTGAGAAGCCTGCGGGAAAACCTGCCGGAAAACCAGCGGCACGGCCCAAGAAGGGACCTGCGAAGAAGGCAGGTGCAAAGCAGAACCCCAAGCGGGGCAGCACCGGAATCGATGCCCCACGCCTAGCAGCCTTCGACGTACTGCGGCGCGTCGCCGAGGACGGTGCTTACGCGAACTTGACGCTTCCAAAGATGTTGCGCGACCGCAAAATCAAGGACCGCGACGCTGCCTTCGCTACCGAGATCACCTACGGCACGCTGCGCACACTTGGTGTTCTCGACGCAGTCATTGCCAAGGCGTCCTCGCGCCCCCTTGATCAGATTGCGCCCGAGGTTCTTGACGCACTGCGTCTTGGCACCTATCAGGTGCTGTATACCCGCGTTGAACCTCACGCCGCCGTGGACACCTCTGTCCGGCTTGTAGAGGAATCCGGCAATGAGCAAGCTAAGGGCTTCGCCAACGGTATCCTGCGGACGATCACGCGGAAGCCTGCGCAGAAGTGGATCGAAGAGCTCACACCGCAAGGAGAACTGGCGGCTGTTGCCTTCCGAACCGCGCACCCCGAGTGGATTGCGCGCTCGTTTTCCAGAGCAGTGGGGCTCGGCGAGCTCGAAGAAGCCCTCGAAGCGGATTCCCAGCGTCCCGTGGTGCATCTTGTTGCGCGTCCCGGTGAGATGTCTGCTGAAGAGCTCGCCCTGGTTACCGGTGGGGAGGAAGGCCAGTACTCGCCGTACGCCGTCTACCTTCCCGAAGGAGATCCGGGTCAGCTCGAACCCGTCCGCGATGGACTCGCCGCTGTGCAGGACGAGGGCTCCCAGCTGATCGCGCGCGCCGTCACGGAAGTCGAAGTGGACGACGATCAAGGCCGTTGGCTTGATCTCTGCGCAGGTCCAGGCGGCAAGGCCGCACTCATGGGTGCGTTGGCTCGCATCGACGGCGCCTCAGTGGACGCTATCGAAGTCAGTGAGCATCGCGCCGAACTGATCCGCAAGACCGTCGCTGGCCTGCCGGTCAAGGTTCATCTCGCCGACGGCCGTAACCCAGGACTTGAACCAGGCTTCGACCGCGTCCTCGTCGACGCGCCGTGCTCGGGTCTCGGCGCCCTGCGGCGTCGTCCTGAAGCTCGCTGGAAGAAGACCGAAGACGATATCGCTGAGCTCAACGTGCTCCAACAGGAGCTGCTCGAAAGCGCCGTGAACCTGGTCAAGCCCGGGGGAGTTGTGGTCTACTCCACCTGTTCGCCGGACTTGCGGGAGACGCGGGGCATCGTCGATAAGGTGCTCAAAGAGGGCCACGTCGAAGAACTGAACGCCCACGACTATGTCGAGGGAATGGATAATGTCGGCGACAATCTCAGCGTGCAGATGTGGCCACATCGCCACGGCACAGATGCAATGTTTTTCGCCGTTTTGAGGAAAACCGAACAGGTAGGATAGATGTCATGCCCGCACCATATATTGCACCCTCCATCTTGGCCGCAGACTATACCGCTCTCGGCGAGGATATAAAGAAGATCGACAACGCCGACTGGATCCACGTGGACATCATGGATGGCCACTTCGTTCCCAACCTGTCCTTTGGGCCGGATGTGACCGCTGCCGTTGACGGCATCACTGATAAGCACCTTGACGTGCACATCATGATCGAGGAGCCCGAGAAGTGGATCGATACCTACATTAAGGCTGGCGCCGACACGATCATCTTCCACGTCGAAGCCACCGACGATCATGTCGCCCTTGCAAAGGACATCCGTTCCAAGGGTGTGCGCTCAGGTTTCGCTATCAAGCCAGGCACTGCCATCGAGCCTTACCTCGACGACCTCGAGCACTTCGACGAAGTCATCGTCATGAGCGTCGAGCCAGGCTTTGGCGGACAGAAGTTCATGCCGGAGATGCTGGAGAAGGTCCGCACGCTGCGCAAGGCTATCGACGAGCGCGGCCTGGACGTCACCATCGAGATCGACGGTGGCATCAACGAGTCCACCATCGCCGAGGCCGCAGAGGCCGGCGTCGATGCGTTCGTCGCTGGCTCCGCAGTCTTCGGTAAGGATGACCCTGCGGCGGCAGTAGAGAAGCTGCGCGAACTTGCTCAGCAGTAGTGATGCGATCGCCGCGGGCCATGCGGTCCGCGGCACGACCAGCCCGAACCCTCCCGTGGGGTGCGCGCTTTACGACGATGCAGGTCGCCTGATTACCACCGGTGGCACTGAACCCGCCGGCGGGGCCCATGCAGAAATCGTGGCGCTGCGCGCCGCGGGAGACCAAGCGCGCGGCGCAACCGCCGTAGTCACCCTCGAGCCCTGTAACCACACCGGGCGCACCGGACCCTGCAGCCACGCGTTGGCGGAGGCGGGAGTCGCACGGGTGGTGTATCTGACGGCCGATCCGAACCCGTTGGCCGTAGGTGGCGCGCAGTATCTGCGCGAGCAGGGTGTCGAGGTGGAATTCCGGCCGACCGAAGTCGCCGACCTGCAGCCGTGGCTGACTGCGCTCGAGCTTGAGCGCCCTCATGTCACCGTGAAATACGCCGCCAGTCTCGATGGATTTACGGCAGCCCCGGATGGGACAAGCCAGTGGATCACCGGTGCGACCGCTCGCGAAGCGGTGCACGTGGACCGCACGAAACGTGATGCCATCATCATCGGCACTGGTACAGCCCTTGCCGATAACCCCTCGCTGACTGCCAGAAAGCTGGACGGCAGCCTGTACGGGAACCAACCGCGGCGTGTGGTCGTCGGTACGCGAGAGGTGCCGGAAGGAAATCTCACCCAATTGGGTTATGAACAGTACAGCACTCTCGACGAAGCGCTGCGGGCGTTATACGACACTGGCGCGCGCGACGTCCTCGTCGAAGGCGGAGCGGGCTTGCTCACGAGTGTGCTTGAGGCCGATCTTGCCGATCGGATTCAGGCGTATCTTGCGCCCATGCTCATGGGCGGCGGCAATGGAGTCGTTATGCGTCCGCTCGCGGAAACCTTGGCGTCAATGCCTCGATTCGCGCTGGAGAATGTTCAACAATTAGGCGAAGACCTACTGATCAACTTAAAGAGGAAACAAAACTAGATGTTTACAGGCTTAGTCGAGGAGATCGGCACCGTCGGTGCTACGGAACAATTGGGTGACTCCGTGCGGATTTCTATTCACGCCCCGAAGGTCACCTCCGATGCGACACTCGGTGATTCCATCTCGGTCGACGGCGTGTGCCTGACCGTGGTCACGAACGAAGGGGACGTCTTTACCGCGGACGTGATGCAGGAAACGCTCAACCGCTCCCGCCTGGGAACCTACACGGAAGGCTCGCGGGTGAACCTCGAGCGCGCGATGCAGGTCGGCGATCGCTTCGGTGGCCACATTGTGCAAGGTCACGTCGATGGTGTGGCGGAGCTGCTCAGCCGCGAAGCCTCGGAGCACTGGGAAGTATTCCGCTTTAGCTTGCCCGAGCAGCTCAACAAGTACGTCGTGGAGAAGGGTTCTATCACTGTCAATGGGACCTCGCTGACCGTCTCGTCGCTGGGCGCTGACTACTTTGAGGTGTCGTTGATCCCGACAACGTTGGCGGATACCACCGCCGGCGATTTGGCACCAGGGGATCCGGTGAACTTGGAAGTCGACGTTGTAGCCAAGTACGTCGAGAAAATGGTCACAGAGTAGAGTTAACCGGCATGAGTGAGAGCACTATTCGTCTAGATTCTGTAGAAGACGCGGTCGCTGCCATTGCGCGCGGCGAAGCCGTAGTCGTGGTCGACGACGAGAGTCGCGAGAACGAGGGCGACCTGATTTTTGCCGCCGATAAAGCCACCCCTGAGCTGGTGTCCTTTATGGTGCGCTACACCTCTGGATACATCTGCGTCGCTATGAACGACGAGCGCGCTGATGCCCTCAACCTGCCGCCGATGGTGGCGCGCAACCAGGATGCGCGGGCCACTGCCTACACGGTCACCGTGGATGCGAACACCGGTTCCACAGGCATTTCGGCTACCTCTCGCGCAGAGACGATCCGCCGGCTCGGCGATCCGGACGCGCAGATCGGCGATTTTACTCGCCCTGGTCACATCGTACCTCTGCGGGCTCGCCCCGGTGGCGTCCTCGAGCGCGACGGACACACGGAAGCCACCGTGGACCTGGCACGCATGGCGGGCCTATCGCCCGTTGGCGCACTGTGCGAGATCGTCTCCGAGGACGATCCGACGGACATGGCGCGTGCCGACGAGCTCCGCGCGTTCTCGGATAAGCATGGCCTGAAAATGATCTCGATTGAGCAGTTGATTGAGTATCGTCGCCACGCGGAAAAGCAGGTTGAGCGGATTACCAGCGCGAAGCTGCCTACCGAATTCGGTGAGTTCACTGCCTATGGTTACCGCCACTTAATCGATGGCAACGAGCACATCGTGCTTGTCGTCGGTGATGTAGAAAAAGCCGATGATGTGCTTGTGCGAGTCCATTCGGAATGCCTGACCGGTGACGTGTTTACCTCGACACGATGCGATTGTGGCCAACAGCTCCATGAGTCGATGCGTCGCGTGCAAGAGGCCGGAAACGGTGTCATTGTCTACCTGCGCGGGCAAGAGGGCCGAGGGATCGGTCTGTTGAACAAGCTGAAAGCGTACAGCCTGCAGGACAAGGGGATGGACACCGTTGATGCAAACCTCGAGCAGGGACTTCCTGCTGATGCACGCGAGTATTCCGTGGCCGGTCAAATCCTCGCGGATCTTGGGCTCGATTCTTTCCAATTGATGACGAATAATCCGCTCAAGACCGCGGCGATGGATGGTTTCGGCCCGAAGGTGGCCGGTCGCGTTAAGATCGACATTATTCCGACCCACGACAATATCCGTTACCTGCGTACCAAGCGCGATCGCATGGGCCACGACCTTCCTTCGGTCAGCGAATGGGATGCAACTCATCCAGAACCAGGAGTGTAATCATGGCTACTACAGGACGTCCGGGACTAGCGGAGCTCAAAGCGGAAGGCTTAGCCGTCGCTGTCGTGTCCACTGAGTGGAACGCAGGCATCGTCGATAAGCTTGTGCAGCGTGCTCGCGAAGCTGGAAAAGTTGCGGGTGTACAGGTCGACGAGTTTAAAGTGGCTGGTGCCCTGGAGCTTCCCGTTGTCGTGCAGGCTGCGGCACAGCGCTATGACGCTGTTGTTGCGCTCGGGTGCGTCATTCGCGGTTCGACCGCGCACTTTGATTATGTGTGTGACTCCGTAACGGAGGGCCTGACCCGCATCGCGCTCGACGAGCAGACCCCTGTGGGCAATGGTGTGCTGACTGTTGACAACGAGCAACAGGCCATCGAACGCGCTGGTGGCGAAGGTGCGATTGAAGATAAGGGCGCCGAAGCGATGCAAGCTGCGATTGGTGCGTGTCTCGAACTCGCTAAGGTACGCACCCGGCCTGTGAAGAACTAATACGAAAGTTTTAGTTTTCAGCGCTGGCGACTAGGATCTTTAACCAGCAACCACTAGTGGAAATGGTGACCTTTAAACGTGGACGAGCAAACAGAAAATAAGAAGGCAACAGAGCGCGAAATCGCGATCATGAACGCCGCGGACCCTTTCGCCGCTACAACCAACAAGCCGTGGGAATTCGAAGTGACTTCCCGCTTCCTGCGCATCGTAGCAATCGTATGGGTCATCATCGTGATGGCAGTGCACCTGTTCATGGGTGCTGTGGTCGATATTGAGTTCACCGGCGCCGCCGTGACTCAGATTGACAAGCTCGCTTACCCAGGTGTGGGTGTGATTATCTCTATCGTGTCGTGGATCGGTTTGACCCGTCCTCGCGTGCGCGCGAATTCCGATGGCGTCGAGGTGCGCAATCTGATCGGCACTCGTTTCTACTCGTGGATCGTCATCTATGGTTTGACCTTCCCACAGGGTTCGCGGATGGCACGCCTCGAGCTACCTGAGTTTGAATACGTTCCACTTTGGGCAATCCAGTCCGCTGACGGCGAAAAGGCACTGCAGGCTGTGCGTGACTTCCGCAAACTGGAAGCCAAGTACATGCCAGAAGACTAAGTATGGCAAACCCGAATACCTACCGCCCGGCCGCAGGAACTATTCCTACGGAACCGGGTGTTTATAAATTCCGCGACGATTCCGGTCGCGTCGTCTACGTTGGCAAGGCCAAAAACCTGCGTTCGCGCCTGTCGAATTATTTCCAGGCGCCCGAGCAGCTGCACCCGCGCACTCGTCAAATGGTGTTTACTGCCTCTCAGGTGGAGTGGACCGTTGTCGCCAGCGAAGTTGAAGCGCTGCAGCTGGAATATACCTGGATCAAGAAGTTTGATCCGTGGTTCAACGTCATGTACCGCGACGACAAAACGTACCCGATGCTGGCTGTCAGCGTCGGCGAGCGTTTCCCGCGTGCCTTCTTTTACCGCGGGCCTCGTCGTAAAGGCGTGCGCTACTTCGGCCCTTACTCGCATGCCTGGGCGGTGCGGGAAACCCTCGATCTGCTCACCCGAGTATTTCCGATGCGCACCTGTTCCAAGGGAGTGTTCAACCGCCACGAGGCGCTGGGACGGCCTTGTCTTTTGGGCTACATCGACAAATGCGCTGCACCGTGTGTCGGGCGTGTCGACGAAGCCGAGCACGACGAGATTGTCAAGGGTTTCATGGGCTTCCTGTCTGGCAACACCGAGCCCGTGACCAAGGCATTGAATAAGCAGATGCTTGAGGCCAGCGAGAATCTCGAGTTTGAAAAGGCAGCCAAGATTCGCGACGACCTCGAAGCCGTGAAGAAGGTCATGGAGCGCCAGACCGTCGTGCTGTCCACCGATACAGATGCGGACATTATTGCCTTTGCCACCGATGAACTGGAAGCAGCAGTGCAGGTGTTCAATGTTCGCGACGGCCGCATCCGCGCCCAGCGGGGATGGGTCGTGGAGAAGACTGGTGATGAACCGGGCAGCATGGAGCGCCGCGACGATGGAGAAGCCGATCCGGCGATCCCACTTCTGATGCAGAACTTCCTCGTGCAGTACTACTCCGACGCCCTGGAGCGCGCCGAGGCAGAAGCCGCCGAGGACAAAAAGTTGGAGAAGCAAAAGATTCGCCGCAGGGGAGTCGACCAGGAATCCCACGAGCCTAAGCGCACCTACAACCCAGTCCCACGGGAGATTTTGGTGCAGGTCATGCCCGAGGAACAGGCCGAGGTCGAAGAACTGCTGTCGCGCCTGCGTGGTTCGCAGGTGTCCATCCGCGTTCCGCAGCGCGGCGACAAGGTGTCACTGATGGATACCGTGCACCGTAACGCCGCCGAGGCGCTGCACCAGCACAAGTTGAAGCGCGTCGGCGACCTTACCGCTCGTTCCCAGGCCCTGCAGGATATCCAGGATGCGCTCGGCCTCGAGGAAGCCCCGCTGCGCATTGAGTGCACCGATATCTCGCATATCCAGGGCACCGACGTTGTGGCCTCCCTCGTTGTGTTCGAGGATGGGCTGCCCAAGAAGAACGATTATCGACGATACCGCGTCAAGGAAGCAGCCGGCGACGGCCATAGCGACGATGTCGCCTCGATCGCCGAGATCACGAGGCGGCGCTTCAAACGCTATAACCGCGACAAGCTAGCCAACCCTGAAGAGGACGACACGATGTTTGCCGAAGAGGCGGAGGGTATCGAGTCCACGAACAATCGTCGTTTTGCCTACCCACCAAATATCTTCATTGTCGACGGAGGAAAACCACAGGTCAACGCGGCACAAGAAGTCTTCGACGAGCTCGGCATTGTCGACGTGACTCTCATTGGCCTGGCCAAGCGTCTTGAAGAAGTATGGGTTCCTGACGACGATGAGCCCGTGATTATGCCCCGCAATTCGCAAGGCATGTACCTGCTGCAGCAAATTCGCGACGAGGCGCACCGCTTTGCCATTTCCTATCACCGCCAGAAACGTTCGAAACGAATGCGGGCCTCGGCACTAGATGGCATCCCGGGGTTGGGACCTACCCGTCGCGCCGATTTGGTGAAGCATTTCGGTAGCGTGAAAAAGATCAAAGAGGCCCCTGTGGATGAGATAGCCGAGGCACCCGGAATTGGTCCGAAGCTTGCGGCGGTTGTGTATGAGCACTTACACCAAAAGCTCGAACAATAGCCCCAAGTCATAGCCAGATTGATTAACATGGGGGCATGGAGAATGACGGCACAGTTGAACGCAACTTCCAGCCCCCAATCATCATCACCGGCATGTCGGGAAGCGGTTTGTCTACCGCGGCAAAGGTTTTCGAAGACAAAGGGTTTTTCGTTCCCCAAAATCTCCCACCACAGCTCATCGTGGACATGGTGAAGCTGGCGACGTCCAAGAATTCCCCGGTGGACAAGATTGCGATTGTGACCGACGTCCGCGCCCGCATGTTTCAAGGATCATTGCTGGGTACCATTACCGACCTCAAGGACTTCGGCTATGAGCCGATCATCCTGTTCTTAGAGGCACGCGACGACGTCCTGATTAAGCGTTTCGATGGCATGCGGCGTACGCACCCACTGCAGGGCGACGATCCGCTGAGTATGGGTATTCAGCGTGAACGGGAATCAATCGCACCTGTGCGCGATCAAGCCGACATCGTTATCGATACAACGAACTTGTCCGTACACGATCTCCGCCGTGCCATTGAGGCCTCCTTCGGTGACGTCGCCGAGAAGAAGCAACACATCACCATCGAATCGTTTGGATTCAAGCATGGTTCACCGCCGGATGCCGATTTCATGTTTGATGTCCGATTCCTTCCGAATCCCTATTGGATTCCCGAGCTCCGCGAATTCCGGGGGACAGATCCACAGGTCTCCGATTACGTGTTGAGCCAGGAAGATGCGACGTCCTTCGTGGACAAGGTGACCGAGTTGATCGGTTCGCTGCTTCCGGGTTATCGCTATCAGGGAAAGAATTTCATCACAATCGGCATAGGTTGTACCGGCGGACATCATCGTTCGGTTGCTATTTCTGAGGAATTGAAACGTAGGCTGAGTCAACGCGGCGATGTAGACGTCAGCGTCCTGCACCGTGATATTTCAAGAAAATAGCCCTCTGGACACATAATAGGGAAGAGGGAAGTAGCTCATGGCGAAAAGAAATTGCTCGGTAGTCAGCCTCGGAGGCGGACACGGTTTGTACCAAACGCTGCTGGCAATGCAGAAATTTACCGATGCCAAGGTCAATGCTGTGGTGACGGTCGCAGACGATGGAGGATCATCCGGTCGCATCCGCAAGGAGCTGGACATTATTCCACCTGGGGATTTGCGGATGGCTCTTGCTGCCTTGACTCCAGAAGACGAGGAGGGCAACTCGAGCAGAGACCTTCTCCAGCACCGCTTTGGCGGGCATGGCGCACTCGCTGGACATGCCCTGGGCAACCTAATTCTGGCGGGGCTGACTGAGCGGAGTTCCGACATGCGTCAGGCTCTGGACACGCTGTCTACCTGGCTACGAGTAAACGGGCGTGTGATGCCGGTGTGCCTCGAGCCGCTTGATTTAGAGGCCGATGTGGGCGGGCTTGACGACGATCCACGTGTCATGCGAACAGTCCGTGGGCAGGTAGCGGTGGCAACGACCCCGGGGGTGGTCAGGCGAGTCCGTCTCCAACCCACACACCCGACGGTGAATCCCGATGTGTTGGAAGCCATCGCTGAGGCAGATGTCATTACTCTTGGCCCCGGATCTTGGTTTTCCTCGGTCATCCCACACGTGCTCGTTCCGGAAATTGTTCAGGCCATTAATGCGAGCAAAGCTATGGTTGTTGTTATTCTCAACTTGTCGCCTGAAGCGGGCGAAACACATGGGTTTACCACGGAACGTCATATTCATGTGCTGTCCCAGCATGCACCGGATCTCCACGTCGACGTATTTCTTGCCGATAATTACATCAGCCCTACTGAAGGGGAGCGAACTCATCTTCGCAGGGCAGCCAATGGGCTAGGCGCAACTATTGCGTACTATGATGTCCACGTGGCAGACGCAGCTGGCGTGAGTTTGAACAAGCACGATCCAGATAAACTTGCTTCGGCTCTGGAGGATTTGTATACACAACGCTAGAGAAAGGCTTGATCATCGTGGCGTTAACCGCGAAGGTGAAAAACGAATTGTTGCAGGTTGGCGCTGGCAATAAGGATGCCCGCCAAGCGGAGGCAACTGCAATGATTCGTTATGCGGGTGGCGTCGAACAAGGTGTTCGTGGTCTTATCATCGCTGCGGATTTCGACGATCGTGCGATTGCAGATCATTGCGCACAGCTTCTAGGTGAGGTGTGTGAGTGCACGGTTGAGGTCACCACGATTGCGCCTGGTGCTTCTCACCGGGAAACCCGGCATGAGATTAAGGTGACGGACGGTGTTGAGGAAGTCATCCGCCGGCTCAAGTTAGTCACGCCTTCTGGTCACCCCGTAGTCGGACTACCAAGACAGGTAATCTCGGGCACGATGAGCGATGTGGAGGCCGCGTGGCGTGGTGCCTTTTTGGCTCGCGGTTCACTTTCCGAGCCAGGGCGCACTGCGACCTTAGAGGTTGTCTGCCCTCGGCAGGAAGCGGCCTTGGCATTGGTTGGTCTCGCGCGACGTATGGGCGTTGCTGCGAAGACTAAAGAGTCTCGCGGGATTGAACGGGTGGTCATCCGCGATGGGGATGCCATCGGCGTTTTGTTAACTCGTATGGGTGCTCAGCGAACACGCGTGGAATGGGACGATAAGCGTCGCAAGCGAATCGTGAAAACCAATGCGAATCGGTTGGCAAACTTCGACGACGCCAATCTGCGGCGGTCGGCGCAGGCCGCTGCGGCTGCAGCCGCGAGAGTCGAGCGTGCGATCGAGATCCTGGGCGATGATGTCCCGGAACACCTTGCTGAAGCCGGACATTTACGCGTGCAGCACCGTCACGCGTCACTTGAGGAGCTTGGTCGTTTGGCCGATCCTCAGATGACTAAGGACGCGGTCGCGGGTCGTATTCGTCGACTTTTGTCGATGGCCGATCGTCGGGCCAGCGAGCTTGGAATTCCCGATACGCATTCTGCAGTTGTGCTTGACGACGAAAAAGACTTGTAGCACTCCACCCCTATCTATGTGACAGAATTCACAGTCGTTTTTGATGACGAGGCATCTAGCGCAAGTACAGGTGTGGGGGTGAAATATCCTAGGTATTACTATTAATTGAGCTGGGAAATTCTCCATAACCCGACATCGCGCAATGTGTGAATGTGACTGTTTTGCACAAATGTGGAAACGATCGGACATTTACTTGAAATTCATGTCCAACTCTTCTGCACGAAGGTAGTTTCACCGCTAAACTGAAAACCGTTGGGCAAACATCGCAGCTAGGAACACATTTTGTCGGTGCTTTGTCCGGATCTCACCCGAACACAGAGGAGTAATTTCAGTGACTACCCGCATTGGCATCAACGGATTTGGCCGCATCGGCCGCAACCTTTTCCGCGCAGTTCTCAAGTACGAAAGCGATCTTGAGATTGTTGCCGTCAACGACCTGACTGATACCAAGACCCTGGCTAATCTGCTCAAGTTTGACTCCATCCTTGGCCGTCTGGGCAAGGAAGTTGAATTCGACGAGGACTCCATCACCGTCGACGGCAAGAAGATTGCTGTTTCCGCAGAGCGCGACCCTAAGGATCTCAAGTGGGGCGAGTATGACGTAGACATCGTCATCGAGTCCACCGGCTTCTTCACCGATGCCAACGCAGCAAAGGCTCACATCGATGCTGGCGCAAAGAAGGTTATCGTCTCCGCTCCAGCGAAGAACGAAGATGCAACTTTCGTGTGGGGCGTGAACCACACCGATTACGATCCTGAGAACCACACCATCATCTCTTCCGCATCGTGCACCACCAACTGCCTGGCTCCAATGGCAAAGGTCCTCAACGATAAGTTCGGCATCGAAGCCGGCCTGATGACCACCATTCACGCATACACCGGTGACCAGCGTATCCACGATGCTCCTCACCGCGACCTGCGTCGTGCCCGCGCAGCGGCTCAGAACATCGTTCCTACTTCCACCGGTGCAGCTAAGGCTGTTGCTCTGGTTCTCCCAGACCTGAAGGGCAAGCTGGACGGTTTCGCAATGCGTGTTCCTGTGATCACCGGTTCCGCAACCGACCTGACCGTGACCCTGAACAAGGAGACCACCGTCGAGGAAGTCAACGCTGCGATGAAGGAAGCTGCTTCGGACCCAGAGTTCGGTAAGGCATTCGCTTACTCCGAGGATCCACTGGTATCCACCGATATCGTGACCGATTCCCACGGCTCCATCTTCGACTCTGGTCTGACCAAGGTCATCAACGGCAACCAGGTCAAGGTTGTTTCCTGGTACGACAACGAGTGGGGCTTCACCTGCCAGATGCTGCGTCTCACCGAGTACGTTGCAGAGCGCCTGTAATTCCGCGCCCCGAGCTGTTGAATACTCGCTACGATTAATTCTGAGTATTGCAGCTTGACATCCGGCGGCCCGGGGTGTGTTTCAAGCACATCGTGGGCCGCTATTTGTTTGCCTATTACCCAAAAGAAATCACAGTATTCCCAAGGAGTTTTCATGACTGTCAAGAACCTACAGGCGCTTCTCGACGAGGGCGTGGACGGACGCCATATCCTGGTCCGTTCTGACTTCAACGTTCCACTGAACGACGCTGGTGAAATTACCGACGCCGGCCGCATCGACGCATCCCTGCCAACCTTGAAGGCACTGCTTGATGGTGGCGCAAAGGTCATCGTTATGGCCCACCTCGGCCGTCCCAAGGGCGAGCCAAACCCAAAGTACTCCCTGAGCCCAGTTGCCGAGGCACTGTCTGAGCGCCTCGGTCAGTATGTCGCTCTTGCCGCAGACGTAACCGGTGAAGATGCGCACGAGCGCGCAAACGGTCTGACCGAAGGTGAGATCCTGCTGCTGGAGAACGTCCGTTTCGATCCTCGTGAAACCTCCAAGGACGAGGCAGAGCGTGGCGAGTTCGCCGATGAGCTCGTCGCACTTGCTGCGGACAACGGTGCTTTCGTTTCCGACGGCTTCGGTGTTGTCCACCGCGCACAGACTTCCGTCTACGACGTAGCAAAGCGTCTGCCTTCCTACGCAGGCACACTCGTCGAGAACGAGGTGAACACCCTGGCACAGGTCAAGGATGCACCTGAATCTCCTTATGTTGTCGTCCTCGGTGGATCCAAGGTCTCCGACAAGCTCGGCGTGATCGAGGCTCTGGCAGGCAAGGCTGACAAGATCGTCATCGGTGGCGGCATGTGCTACACCTTCCTCACCGCACAGGGCTACAACACCCAGAAGTCTCTCCTACAGGAAGAAATGGTTGACACCTGCAAGGACCTGCTCGAGCGCTTCGGCGACAAGATTGTCCTCCCAGTGGACCTAGTCGCTGCTTCCGAGTTCGCTGCTGACGCAGAGCGCCAGGAAGTCGAACTCGACGCTGTGCCAGAGGGCTGGATGTCTCTTGACATCGGCCCGAAGACTGCAGAGAAGTACGCTGAGGTCATCGCTGATTCCAAGACCGTGTTCTGGAACGGCCCAATGGGCGTGTTCGAGTTCGCTAACTTCTCCCAGGGCACCAAGGCAGTTGCTCAGGCGATGATCGATGCAACTGCAAACAATGGCTCTTTCACCGTAGTTGGCGGCGGCGACTCTGCAGCGTCCGTTCGCACCCTCGGCCTGGATGAGGCTGGCTTCTCCCACATCTCCACCGGCGGTGGCGCTTCCCTCGAGTTCCTCGAGGGTAAGGAACTTCCTGGCGTTGCTGTTTTGGATGCCTAAGTCGAAATAATCTCCGCTCCGCTCACGTCTACGAAAGGACCTACACATGGCACGTAAACCACTTATCGCCGGTAACTGGAAGATGAACCATGACCACATGCAGGCAATTGGTTCGGTTCAGAAGCTTGCTTTTGCTCTGCCGAAGGAAGCCTACGAGAAGGTCGATGTCGCACTGACTGTTTCCTTTACCAACCTCCGCTCGATCCAGACACTGGTAGAGGGCGACGATCTGCAGATCACCTATGGTGCTCAAGATATTTCGCAGCATGATTCAGGCGCGTACACCGGTGACGTTTCCGGCGCGATGCTGGCGAAGCTTGGTTGTAGCTGGGCTGTAGTAGGTCACTCGGAGCGCCGCCAGTACCACAACGAATCCGATGAGATTGTCGCAGCCAAGGCTGCGGCTGCTCTCAAGAACGGAATCAGCCCCATTGTGTGTGTCGGCGAACCGCTCGAAATCCGTGAAGCTGGCACCCACGTGGATTACGTTGTCGAGCAGACGCGCAACTCACTTGCTGGCCTGTCCGCGGATGACCTTGCAAAAACCGTGATTGCTTACGAGCCAGTGTGGGCGATCGGCACCGGCAAGGTCGCATCGGCAGCAGATGCGCAGGAAGTCAACGCAGCTATTCGCAGCCTGATCGGTGAGATCGCCAACGACGAAATCGCCGCTGGAATTCGGATTCTTTACGGTGGTTCAGTAAAGACTGACACCATTGGCGAGATCATCGCGCAGCCCGACGTCGACGGCGGGCTGGTTGGCGGCGCGTCCCTCGATGGTCAGGATTTCGCGAAACTCTGCGCTGCAGCAGCAAACGCAGTGAACTAGTTCAGTCACCTTCGGTGCACCATTGCAGCCCCGAGTTTGAGGCGCAGTCGACCTCACTCGGGGCAGTGGTGTCTCTAAAGGGATTCATAAGGTTTCGATACCCGCGATACCGGTTAAATGTCAGAATGCGAAAGGATGACGAATTTAATGGATAACCACGATCACCTGCAAGAGGATATTCGCCATCTAGGTCGGATTCTCGGTGAGATCATTGCTGAGCAAGAGGGTGAAGAAGTTTTCGATCGCGTCGAAGGTGCCCGCCAAGCGGCCTTTGAGATCGCCAAAGGAAACGAAGAGCTTTCTGTCTTGACGGATATGTTCGCTAACGTCCCGCCGGAAGATGCTACGCAGATTATTCGAGCTTTTAGTCACTTCGCTCTGATGGCAAACCTGGCTGAAGACCTTCACGATGCGTGGAAGCGGGAAAAGGATCTTGATGCGGGTAAACCAGCGCCAGACTCCACTTTGGAGGCAACATGGGCAAAATTGGACTCGTCGACTGCATCGACGCAAGAGATCGAAGACATGTTTAGAGATGGACTTGTCTCTCCAGTGTTAACGGCGCATCCGACAGAAACTCGCCGACGCACGGTATTTGACGCTCAGAAACACGTCACGAACCTCATGATGGAGCGCCACCGCATCCTCGACCGGCCTGAGACTGCTCGTACCAAATCGCTCGTTGATGAGATCGACCACAATATCCGCCGGCGGATGACGATCCTCTGGCAAACCGCACTGATTCGTGTCGCTCGCCCGAGAATCGAAGATGAAGTTGAGGTTGGCTTACGCTATTATAAGCTGTCCCTGCTGGAGCAGATTCCCCAGATCAATTTCGATGTCCACAAAACATTGACTGATAAGTACGATACGGGGGCAATCACCACTGCGCTCGTGAGGCCAGGTAGCTGGATCGGGGGCGATCACGATGGAAACCCTTATGTGACGGCAGAAACTCTGGATTATGCCACTCGTCGAGCAGCGGAAGTCGTGTTCAAGCATTACGAATCTCAACTCAATGCGCTCGAACACGAACTGAGTCTTTCAGATCGCATGACTGAGGTCACTGTAGAGCTTGTTAGCCTCGCATCGGCGGGGCACAATAATGTACCGAGCCGAATCGATGAGCCTTATCGGCGCGCCCTGCACGGGATTCGAGGCCGAATTCGAGCAACAGCTGCATCCGTTTTGGGTTCCGAAACTTTTGACGGCACATGGCATGAAGTCTTCGAGCCTTATGGTGGTGTGGAAGAGTTTAAGGCTGAACTTGATATCGTCGATACGTCCTTGCGCGCTTCACATGACACCATCGTGGCAGACGACCGCCTGTCTAGGCTGCGAGCCGCTGTAGCTACCTTTGGCTTTCATCTCTACTCCATAGATTTACGCCAGAATTCCGAAAGTTTTGAAAGCATCGTGGAAGAACTCTTTGCCATGGCGAGAGTGCACGAAAACTACTCAGGCCTCGGAGAAGATGAGAAGATTGGGATCCTGCTGCAAGAGCTGCAGAGCCCGAGGCCCTTGATGCCGAAGGCAAAAGTGACCTTAAGCGAGACAGCCGAGCGTGAAATGCGCCTGCTTGAACAGGCGGCTGAGGCGGTGGAGGCGTTTGGTCCAGAAATGGTGCCGCGTCAGATCATCTCGATGGCAAAGTCTGTTTCGGACATTCTTGAACCGATGGTGCTACTCAAAGAGGTCGGGCTCCTGCAAGTGCACAATGACCATCTTGCAGGTCGCGTGGATATCATTCCATTGTTTGAAACAATTGAAGATCTTGACGCCGGTGCCCAGGTCCTGGCTGCGCTGTGGGATATCCCGATGTATCGCGATTATCTCCGTCAGCGCGGAGACCTGCAGGAAGTTATGTTGGGATACTCGGATTCAAACAAGGACGGCGGTTATTTCGCCGCCAATTGGGCGCTTTACGATGCGGAGACCCGGCTGGTGCAGCTAGGCACGCAGGAAGGCGTGCGGATTCGGTTATTCCACGGACGCGGCGGAACTGTCGGCAGGGGAGGCGGGCCATCGTACGAGGCCATCCTCGCCCAACCCGAAGGAGCCGTGCGGGGATCGGTGCGCATCACCGAGCAAGGCGAGATCATCTCGGCGAAATACGGCAATCCGCAGTCCGCTAGGCGCAATCTTGAGGCGTTGGTGTCAGCCACAATCGAGGCGAGTTTACTTCCAGCCGATCATCTCGACGACCATGACCGCGCATGTGAGGTGATGCGGGAGATTTCGACGTTGAGCAAAAAGAAATACTCCGCGCTTGTGCATGAAGACCCTGGTTTCATCCAGTATTTTACGCAGTCGACTCCTGTCGACGAGATCAGCGAACTCAACATCGGGTCGCGGCCCTCGAGTAGAAAACAAACGCGCGATGTTTCCGATCTCCGCGCCATCCCGTGGGTGCTTGCATGGACTCAATCTCGCGCTGCGATCCCGGGTTGGTTTGGCGTTGGCTCGGCTTTGGCGTGGTGGATCGACGCAGGTCAGGACGAGCAAGAAAAAGCCGCGCGTACCGACGAGCTCAGGATGCTCTACCGTGACTGGCCGTGGTTTAACTCAGTGATGTCGAATATGGCTCAAGTGATGGCCAAGGTGGAGATGCGGCTTGCGAAGCGCTATTCCACTTTGGTGCAGGATGAGGAGATTGCCACGAGAATTTATGACACCATCTCTGATGAATATCAGCTGACATTGGACATGCTCGCTTTGGTCACTCAAAGTGATGAATTGCTTGCCGATAACCCAGACCTCGCACGTTCGGTGCGGTCCCGATTCCCATACCTGCTGCCATTGAATGTGATTCAGTTGGAATTGCTGCGTCGTCACCGCGCTGGAGATCAACGCACGAGCGTGTCTCGAGGTATCCAATTGACCATGAATGGGTTGGCTACTGCGCTAAGGAATTCCGGGTAGCGTCGATGGCCGTAGAACAGGGCATGTGGTGTAAGCTTGTAAAAGTTCACGTTTTATAGGAAAGAGGACCGATCCTTCATGACATTGGCGCTTCAGATTGTCTTGGTTGTCGTCTCCATTTTGATGACCGTCTTCGTGCTGCTGCACAAGGGTAAAGGCGGTGGCCTGTCTAGCCTGTTCGGCGGAGGAATGCAGTCTAACCTCTCGGGCTCGACAGTGGTGGAGAAGAACCTTGACCGTGTGACCATCTTGCTGGCTATTGTCTGGATTGCGTGCATCGTCGGATTGAACTTAATTCAGGCGTACGTGTAGTTCGCTCTTCTGGCCTGACGGCGGGTGAAACCGCCTCGGCTCTCGCGTACGGCCCCTTCCTTCGGGAAGGGGCCGTACGCTTTTTCGTGCTTTGATCCAGCCTCAAGGGTGATATGGATTACAAATAGATGCATTCTATTGAGTGATAGAAACTGCGCTTGTAGAGTTCCTATCGAGCAATAGTTAGAAATGCTCAACGTAATCTACTCAGTCGAAAGGGACACGCATGGACCCCTCAGATCTAGCCTGGATACTGGCAGCGTTTGCGCTGGTCAGTCTAATGTTTCCAGGTCTCTCTTTCCTTTATGGTGGAATGATTGGCGGTCATCAAGTCCTCAACACCTTCATGATGGTGATGGGTTCCTTGGCTGTCACAGCCGTTGTCTATGTGCTCTACGGCCACGGCTTGGTGATGGGAAATTCCCTCGGTGGGCTCGGCATCATCGGTAATCCACTTGAATACGCAGGCTTTCGCTCCGTCATGGAGGACGATGGGGCAGGAGGGATGATGTGGGCAGGATTCTATATCCTTTTCGCAGCGATCTCTCTTGCTCTTGCGGCTTCCGGCGCAATTGGGCGGATGAAGTTCGGCGCTTGGCTCATCTTCGGTGTCCTGTGGCTCACTTTCGTCTACTCGCCGCTGGCTCACTGGGTGTTTGCATTCGACGACGAAGAAGCCGGCATTGTCGGAGGTTGGATGGTCAACGTCCTCGGGTTCCATGACTTCGCAGGAGGCACCGCCATCCATATGAATGCCGGCGCGACTGGATTAGCTCTTGCTTTGGTCCTTGGGCCTCGGCATAACACTTCGATGCGGCCTCACAACTTGCCCCTGACGTTGCTTGGTGCAGGTTTGATCATGGTTGGCTGGTTCGGGTTCAACGGCGGGACAGCAGGGGGTGCCAACTTCCTTGCAAGCTATGTGGTTGTGACCTCTTTGCTCGCCGCTGCCGGTGGCATGCTTGGCTTCGTAGTGGTGGAGAGGATCCGGTACGGACATTCCACCCTCCTTGGCCTGGCAACAGGCATCATCGCGGGACTGGTTGCCGTTACTCCAGCCGCCGATGCAGTCAGTCCGATCGGCGCTTTGTTAACCGGCTTCCTCGGAGCAGCGGTTGCAGCGTGGGCCATCACCTGGAAGCGCAAGCATCGTATCGACGACACCGTGGACGTGTTCGCGGTGCACGGAATGGCGGGAATCGCGGGTGTCTTTTACGTGATGCTTTTAGGCGACGCGTCGGCACCAGCAGGAATCGCTGGGGTCCTGCGGGGCGGAGATGCGTCGCTGCTGTGGAGGGAGCCACTCGCAGTACTGGTCACCATTGTCTATGCCTTTACGGTGACGTGGATAATCGCGACCTTGATGAAAAAGACAATGGGTATCCGCATCGAACCCAACGCTGAAGATAGCGGAATTGATCGTTCCGAACACGCTGAGTCTGCCTATCAACTCAGTCCAAATGGGCAAGAGTTTGCTAGTCGAAAGAACCCTGAACACTCCATACCTGCAGAATTTCCCGACGGTACCTCACCGCGTGAAGAGCATACTCCTGAGAATCGAAAGGCCTGACGCATGACCACCGCAAAAATTCCCTCAACAGCAATCGACTTTCTCTTTCTCAACGAAGAAGACATGTATGCAGCAGGAGTTACCGATATCGCCCAGTGCGTCGATGTCATGGAAGAAACTCTGGTCCTGCTTGCACAAGGCGACTATAAAATGGCCGGACTTGATTCCAACTCTCACGGTGCCATGATTACCTTTCCGGAAGAACCCCAGTTCGCGGGAATGCCAAAGGACGGCCCCGATCGCCGTTTTATGGCCATGCCGGCCTATCTGGGCGGCCGCTTCAACAACACGGGAGTGAAGTGGTACGGCTCGAACGCAGAGAATCGCATGGCCGGACTTCCTCGCTCGATTCACACCTTTGTGCTCAATGACACGGTCACTGGTGCTCCGAAATCCATTATGTCGGCGAATCTGCTGTCGGCCTACCGAACGGGCGCGGTGCCAGGTGTCGGAGTGAAACTATTTGCCCGAGAAAGCGCCACAACACTTGCGGTGATTGGCCCCGGGGTCATGGGAAGGACCACAACTGAAGCTTGTCTTGCTCTGAGACCAGGCATCACAACCATCAAAATCAAGGGGCGAAGTGAACGCGGTGTCACAAAGTTTGCTACCTGGGCACTGGAAAAATTTCCAGAAGTGGAGGTCATCGCTGTTGACTCGGTGGAAGAGGCGACCAAAGACGCAGACATCGTCGTCGCGGCGACCACCACGGATGCTGCCGGCTCCGAAGCATTCCCCTTTTTCAAAAAGTCATGGATCAAACCTGGCGCGACACTACTCTTGCCTGCTGCGGCTCGCTTTGACGACGATTTCTTGCAAGGGGAAGTACGACTCGTTGTGGATTACATGGGTCTCTATGATGCGTGGGCCGAGGAGTACGGCACAAATGCATACCAGTTGCTCGGCATCCCAGGAACGCATTGGCATGACATGGTTCGATCCGGAGAGCTGGAGCGAGACAAGATTCAACAGATCGGCGACATTTGCAGTGGGAACGTTCAGGGGAGGAACGACGATTCAGAGATTTTCCTCTACTCCGTGGGAGGAATGCCAGTGGAAGATGTGGCTTGGGCCACACAAATCTATGAGAATGCCCTAGACAAGGGAATTGGGACATCACTAAACTTGTGGGAATCACCACGGTTGGCGTAACACAACACACTAACTAGGAGAGCATGAGCATCATGAACTTGAGGAAGAAAATCGCCGTCATCGGGCTCGGATCAACCGGTTCAATGGCATTGTGGCAGCTCAGTCGAACGCCTGGCGTTGACGCGATCGGGATTGAGCAGTTCGGAATCGGACACGGTTATGGTGCCTACACCGGGGAATCCAGACTGTTCCGCACCGCTTACCATGAAGGAGCAACCTACGTACCGTTGCTACAACGGTCGAAGGAACTGTGGACCGAGCTCGGGGCTCTATCGGGTCGAATCCTCCTTCACAATTTTGGGGTGTTGTCCACCGGACGTGAGCAGGAGCCAGCTTTCCAACGTCTCATCGAGTCGGTCCAGCAATATGACCTTCCGCACGAGCGCCTGAATGCTGAACAGATGCGAACGCGGTATCCCGCAATGGATTTTCAAGACGATGAAGCAGGCGTGTTGGATCTCCAAGGCGGGGCTCTGCGCCCCGAAAGCTCAGTGCTCAGTGCAATCGAGCTTGCCACCCGAAATGGTGCGCAGGTTTATGAGCACCACAAGATCTTAGGCATTACCCATAATCACGACCAGGTAGTGATCCATTCACCGGAAGGCGATCTTGAGGTAGACAAGGTGATTGTCACCTGTGGTGCGTGGAGCAATGAGTTGGTGCCTGAGATTGCCGAACTCATTGAAGTCCGCCGACTACTTCTCACGTGGTTCCAGCCAGAAAACCTTGCGGATTTCCAGCCCAAACGCATGCCATGCTTCATCCGCGACAGGGATGACTTCCATATCTTCGGTGCTCCGTGCGTCGATGGATATAGCGTGAAAATCGCGGGGCTTGATCTGTGGGGAGTTCCCGTTGATCCCCATATAGAAGACGAAGATCCGCGAGTGAACCGTGACGCAGTGTCCGAATTCGGAAGAAAAGTCCATGAGCTATTCCCAGGAGTACGACCCGAACCGAACCGGTATAGCGTGCACTACGACACGTACACCGCGAGCAAGGCGCCGATCATTGACGCAGTTGGCAACGTGGTGGTGCTGACTGGCGGATCCGGTCACGGATTCAAGCTTGCCCCGGCCTACGGCGAGCTAGCGGTCAAGCTAGCTACTCAAGCTGCTAACCCGCTGTATAGCGAAGAGTTCTCCATCGCTAAGCACACACCGATCCACGCCACAATGATGGGCTAGGTGGAAGAATTCCAAGCTCTCAATCAACAAGGGCCTTGCGACGTTTTCGTCGCAAGGCCCTTGTTGATTGTACTGTGATTGTGCGGATTTAGATCTGAGTGGCGGCGCTTTCAGAAACAAACAAGATAGTCTCCTGAACACCGTGGGCACCAGCCGCGGGCCATTCCGCGGAGTCGGCGCCGTGCGCTACGCGCCCAGCTGCCTCCGCCTTATCCTCACCATTGACCAGAAGCCATACCCGCTGAGCACGAGAAACAGCAGGAAGAGTCAAAGTGGAGCGTTCGGATGGTGGCTTCGGAGAATCCGTCACCGCAACAACGAGGCGCTCGTTTTCGGCAACAGCTGAGGAGTGAGGGAACAAAGAATTAATATGGCCCTCGTAGCCCATGCCCAGCAGATGGATGTCGAAGCCCTGCGGGGCCTTTTCGACGATTAACTGCTCGTAGTCAGCCGACGCCTGCTCAAGATCAGCAGTTCCTAGACCATAGCCAAAGATGTGCTCGTCAGGGATTTCTACATGATCAAACAGCGCTGCACGCGCTTGGCCTTCGTTGGAATCTGGATGGGAGACTGCCACGTTGCGCTCGTCGCCGAAGAAGATGTAGATCTGCGACCAATTCACACCGTTGACGGTAGCCAACTTTTCCAACAAACCGATTCCAGCCGTGCCACCGGTAACTACGACTCGCGCGATGCCGTCGCCGCCCACGCCACCAGCGGAATCAGCCTGGATCGCCGAAACAGTATCGACGAACCGCGTGGCGGCCTCGTCGATAAGTGAAACAAGATCGGGGACCTTGGAAACCGTAACCATAAAATGCTCCTGTACTGAATTAATGGACGTGAGCTAACCCTTTAAGGGCACGCTCGTATGCTACGTCGGGGTCGAGGTGGCGCAGCTCCTCAGCGAGACACTCCGCATCTGTGCGAATATTCGTGGCGACCAAGGAGTCAGGCTGGTTCGGAAGCTCCAGACACATGGTCTGCTCGTCCTTGACGCGCACGATCACAGGTCCGGAAGCGCGGTGCAAGACCACCGAACGGATCGAAAATAGAGTCTTCTTATCTTCCTCGCCGGGAGCGAAACTTTTCCGCTGCACATTGATTTTCAGCCTTTCGGCCAACCAACCGGCAGCGATATCCACGCTCGGGTTGTCCGCAGGTCCGAGAATTTCCGCTGCTTCGATCTCTTCATGCGGGTGGCGATCAATCGCCGAAGCGACGATGCCACGCCACGGCGTGATCCGTGACCAAATCATGTCCGAATCGCCAGGAGTGTAACCATTGGACAGACGCAGGAGAGCGTTGCCGGATACACTGTAGCGCGCGTTTGTGATGCGACGTTGCGCGATCTTGCCAATCGGGTGCTCGCTCGGGTGCGAAGGCGCAGTGGTAGGCCACCACGCCACAATCGGAGTATCAGGCAACAACAGGGGAGTCACAACGGAAGCCAACTGCTCCGTGAGCTCACCATACAAACGCAACACGACGATTTCGGAAGCGCCCGCGTCAGCGGCGAGGATAGCCTCAGCATCCATCGATGTCTCCCGCTTCTTCGATCCCGAAACCAAAAATAGCACGCGGGAAGGGTGCTCGTGTGACGCGTCGCGGACGACGTCGAGGAGAGTATCCACGTCGTCCTCCTCGCGGGCAACTACGATCAATGTAAGAACGCGTCCGGTTGCCAGAGAGTAGTTTTCCTGGGCTTGCAGCAGAGTCTTAGAGATCTGTGAAGTGCTGGTATTGGGTAGAGAAATAATCATTCAGTGGTGTCCTTTCAACCTCACGTCGCCCTAAGGGCGACGCCAGACCCTTCCGTCTTTTGCAAGCATGTCATCGGCTGACTGCGGCCCCCACGTACCTGCTTCGTATTCATCGGGGCGTCCATTGCTGTGCCAATGTTCGATGATCGGATCCAGGATTTCCCAGCTCCGCTCCACCTCGGCGTTCGTGGGGAAGAGGCTGGTGTCTTCCAACAAAGCGTCGAGGATCAAGCGCTCGTAAGCCTCGGGGGATTCCTCGGTAAACGCTTCCGAATAGGAGAAGTCCATGTTTACGTCGCGTACTTCCATGGTGGAACCCGGGACTTTGGATCCAAAGCGCATCAAGACACCCTCATCCGGCTGGATGCGGATGACTACAGCATTGTTGCCCAGCGAGCCTGTTTGACCTTCGTCGAAAGGCTGGTACGGGGCCTCCTTGAAAACGAGTGCAATCTCGGTCACACGTCGGCCTAATCTCTTACCCGTGCGCAGGTAGAATGGCACTCCAGCCCAACGGCGAGAATTGATCTTCAGCGTACAGGCAGCGAAAGTCTCGGTCGTGGAATTGGGGTCGAAGCCCTCTTCATCACGCAGGCCTGGGACCTTCTTCGAGCCTTGCCAGCCAGCGGTGTACTGGCCGCGGGCTGTGGTCTTGCTTAACGGCTCCACCGGGGTGGTTGCACGAAGCACCTTGAGTTTCTCCGCGCGAAGGGAGCGAGGCGAGAAGTTCAGAGGCTCTTCCATGGCCACGAGCGCGAGCAGCTGGATGAGGTGGTTTTGGATCACATCACGGGCCGCACCAATCCCGTCATAATAACCAGCGCGACCACCAAGGCCGATGTCTTCGGCCATGGTGATTTGTACGTGGTCGATATTGTTTGCATTCCACAACGGCTCGAACAGCTGATTGGAAAAACGCAGCGCGAGAATATTCTGCACGGTTTCTTTACCCAAGTAATGGTCAATGCGGTAGACCGAGGACTCAGGGAAAACACGATTGACAATGGCGTTCAGCTCGTGTGCCGATTCGAGGTTATCTCCAAAAGGCTTCTCAATGATCACGCGGCGCCAAGAGTTCTCCGGTGCCTCGGCTAGGCCAGTGCGCTCAAGCTGGTTGACTACGTCGGCAAAGTTTGAAGGCGGGATGGACAAGTAATACGCCCAGTTTCCGCCCGTTCCGCGGAACTCATCAGCTTCTGCCAAGGTGGCGGCTAACTTGTCGAAAGAGGCATCGTCGTTAAATGCTCCGGTGACAAACTGCATGCCCTCGGAGAGTCGCTGCCACACGTGCTCTTGGAAGCGCGTGCGTGCGCCCGCTTCGACAGCATCTCTGACGTAGGCTTCGAAATCTTGCTTCGACCATTCACGACGACCAAAACCGACCAAGGTAAAACCTGCGGGTAAAAGTCCACGGTTCGCCAGATCGTAGATAGCTGGGAGTAGCTTCTTGTGCGCTAGATCGCCGGTGACGCCGAAAATAACCATGCCCGAAGGACCAGCAATGCGTGGCAGACGTTTATCTAGCGGGTCGCGTAAAGGATTAACCCAAGTGTTGCTATTTTCGGCCATTAAAAACCTTTCGGATTCAAAACATTAAATGTTTGTTAAGTACGAACGCCCGGGACCATTAACAAGGAGGTTGGTTCCCGGGCTTCGGCTCTACAACGGTGTACTAACGAGTATCGGCTTGGCTTACTTCAGGCGAGTTGCCATGGAGTTAAGCAGTTCCTGCCACGCGTCGACGAACTTCTCTACGCCTTCGCGCTCGAGAACTGCTACGACATCAGCGAGGTCAATGCCCACAGCCTCGAGCTGGTCGAAGACTTGTTGTGCCTCGTCGCTGGTACCGGTGAGGGTATCTCCACGGAGACCGTCACCTGCGAGGGCCGCGTCGATGGTCTTTTCTGGCATGGTATTGACTGTGTTCGGGCCGGCCAGCTCGACGACGTACATGTCTTCTGGGTACTCAGGGTTCTTCACGCCCGTGGAAGCCCAGAGGGGGCGCTGCTTGTGCGCACCGGTGGGTAGCTCTCCAGCGAACTCGTTAAGGAAGACCTGGTAGGCGAGGCGCGCGTTCGCGATGCCTGCCTTGCCCTTAAGTGCTTTTGCAGCGTCGGTGCCGATGACGTCGAGGCGCTTGTCAACTTCGCTGTCCATGCGGGACACGAAGAAGGACGCCACGGAACGAATCTTGGAAACATCTACGCCAGCCTCGTAAGCACGGTTAATGCCTTCCTTGTACGCGGCAATGACCTGCTTGTAGCGCTCAACGGAGAAGATCAGAGTGACGTTTACCGAAATGCCCTCGGCAAGTGCATCCGAGAAAGCAGGGAGGGACTCGTCAGTGGCTGGGATCTTGATCATCACGTTTTCGCGATCGACCTTATTCCATAGTTCACGGGCCTGCGCGATAGTGGCAGCGTGATCGTCCGAGATCCGAGGATCAACCTCGATGGAGACGCGACCGTCTTCACCATTGGTGGACTTGTATACGTCAGCGAAGATGTCGCAGGCGTCCTGCACGTCTTGAATCGACATCGCGTACACGGCGTCATCGACCGCAGCGCCCTGCTCCTTTAGCTCGGCGATCTGAGAGTCATAGGAATCGCCCTTAGACATTGCAGAAGCGAAAATGGCTGGGTTAGTGGTCACGCCGACGATGGACTTGGAAGCCTTAACTTCTTCCAGGTTCCCTGACGTGATGCGTTCACGAGAAAGATCATCCAACCAAGTAGAAGTGCCCAAGCTTGCTAGATCATCGATATGAGTCATGTAAAGCTCCCTTTCAAAGGATGTGCGAATAATTAGTTGTCAGATGTGGTGTGAGTGTTAACTTTGTTCAGCGACTTCTGCGCTGCTTCGTACACCGCGTCGGCGGTGAATCCGAAACGCTCGAAGAGCTCAGCGCCCGGTGCGGATGCACCGAAGTGCTCAATGGAAACGTTCTCGCCGAAGCTACCGGTAAAGCGATGCCATGGCATCGAAACGCCGGCTTCGACGGAAACGCGCGCGCCGACTGTAGGAGGAAGAACCTCGTCAATGTAGGACTGATCCTGCTCGAGGAACCAATCCATGGAAGGGACGGAGACGACGCGGGTTGCTACGCCCTCGGACTCGAGCTTCTTTGCTGCCTCGACGGCGTACTGTACCTCGGAGCCGGAGCCCAGCAGGATGACGTCTGGGGTTTCCTTGGAGGACTCGACCAAAACGTAGGCGCCGCGCTTGAGACCCTCGCGCGCCTTCTCCTTGGTGCCCTCCAGAACTGGAATGTTCTGGCGGGTCAGTGCGAGTGCCTTTGGCTGAGCCTTGCCTTCGAGGGCAGCAGCCCAAGCCGCGGTGGTCTCGTTTGCATCAGCTGGGCGGATCACTGCCAGGTCCGGGATGGCACGCAGTGCTGCGAGAGTCTCAACTGGTTGGTGGGTTGGGCCGTCTTCGCCGAGACCGATGGAGTCGTGGGTGAAGACATAGTAGTTGTCGACCCCGGAAAGAGCGCCCACGCGGATAGCAGGGTAGAGGTACTCCGAGAAGATCAGGAAGGTTCCGCCGTAAATACGGGTTGGGCCGTGCAACGCAATGCCGTTCATGATTGCGCCCATGGCGTGCTCGCGGATGCCGAAGTGCAGGTTGCGACCATAAGGCTCGGCGGTGAAGGCGTTGGTGGAGATGGACTCTGGGCCGAAGGAAGGCTCGCCCTTGATGATAGTGTTGTTGGAACCTGCCAGGTCGGCGGAGCCACCCCACAGTTCAGGAAGAGTCTTGCCCAGTGCCTGCAGCACGCCTTCGGATGCCTTACGAGTAGCAACACCCTTGGCGTCTGGCTCCCAGGTTGGCAGCTCTGCGTCCCAGTTCTCAGGAAGCTCGCGTGCCGAGAGACGATCGAAGAGAGCCTTGTTTTCTGGGTTCTGCTCAGCCCATGCGTCAAACTTCTTCTGCCACTCAGCGTGCTTTTCAGCGCCGCGGTCGCGCAGGCTGCGGGAATGAGTGATGACTTCGTCTTCGACTGGGAAGTTGACCTCTGGATCGAAGTCCAGCTCCTTCTTCACAGCAGCTACTTCTTCATCACCAAGAGCGGCACCGTGAGCAGCACCAGTGTTCATCAAGGTTGGTGCAGGGTAACCGATGACCGTCTTGACACGGATGATGGTTGGGC
Source organism: Corynebacterium lubricantis DSM 45231 (assembly GCF_000379425.1). Taxonomy (GTDB): domain Bacteria; phylum Actinomycetota; class Actinomycetes; order Mycobacteriales; family Mycobacteriaceae; genus Corynebacterium; species Corynebacterium lubricantis. The sequence continues at coordinate 129,437 of NZ_KB902181.1, read as the reverse complement.
GCGCGGTGTCAGCCTTAGCTTCTTCCACAGCATCGAGGAGCGCGACGACATCTTCGCCGGATTCCACCTCAAGAGTCTGCCAGCCATATGCCTCATAACGCTTCATCACATCTTCGGTAAACGCGATCTGGGTGTCATCCTCGATGGAGATGCGGTTGTCATCCCAGAACAGGATGAGGTTGCCGAGCTGCTGGGTAGCAGCGAGGGAAGAAGCCTCAGAGGTAACGCCTTCCTGGAGGCAGCCATCGCCAGCGATGACGTAAATGTGATGATCAAATGGAGACTCGCCTGCAGGAGCTGCAGGGTCAAACAGGCCACGTTCACGACGAGCAGCCATGGCCATGCCTACGGCAGAAGCCAGGCCTTGTCCGAGAGGGCCGGTGGTGATTTCGACGTGATCGGTGTGGTTGTACTCAGGGTGTCCAGGGGTCTTTGCGCCCCACGTACGCAACGCCTTGAGATCTTCGATTTCGAGCCCGAAGCCACCGAGGTAGAGCTGAACGTACTGGGTGAGCGATGCGTGACCGTTGGAAAGGACGAAGCGGTCGCGGCCGACCCAGTTCTTATCGTTAGGGTCTACGTTCATCACGCGCTGGTACAACGTGTAGGCCAACGGCGCCAGGGACATCGCAGTACCAGGGTGACCAGAGCCGCAGTTCTGAACAGCATCCGCGGCCAACACGCGAGCAGTGTCGATGGCACGGGTATCGTTCTCGGACCAATCATCAGGGTAACGACGAACGGTCATGGCCTGAAGTTCAGGGGACAGAGTCACAAAAGCCTCACTTAGTCAGTTTATTCGAGTATCCAAAGCGCCATTATCGCAAAGAATGAGCTACAAAGAGTGATTTTGGACACGACAACGAAGAATCGAAGCTGCGAAAAATCACGTCTAGTGCTTATCGTAATGCTTTCCCACCCAGAATTGGTAGTATCTGGCGTGGGAATTTAGATACGCCTCTTGCCTCCAAATTACCAGCTTGGATCGACGCGGGTTCTTCGTCGTCAAGCGAACGCGAAAATGGCGTGTGATTGGTCTGTCAGTCCCGACTACGGGTAGCATTGGCCGGTGGATAAAAAGGTCCGGGAACTTTGTCGAGACCACATCCGACTAGATACCTAGACGAATCCGCTATCAGCGGTACGAGCGTCGCATGTTTGTGGCGTGAAAGAGTATGAGGAGTAATTCTTGGAGACGATCAAGGCCTATTTTGCGCTGACGAAGCCTAGGGTCATCGAACTCCTCCTGGTGGCAGCCATTCCCGCGATGCTGCAAGCAAACCGCGGTGGGCTGGATTGGTCAGAGGTATGGCTCATTTTGGCTGTTCTTGTTGGCGGTTGGATGGGCGCTGCTGCGGCGAACACATTCAATATGGTCGCCGACTATGACATTGATCAGAAGATGGGGCGAACCCGTGCACGGCCACTTGTGCGGGAAAAGGTCACCAAGAAGAGCGCATCAGTGTTCGCATGGGTGCTGCTCATTGCCAGTGTGCTCTGGCTCGGATTTATCTGTAACTCCTGGCTGGCCTCATTCTTTATTATTCTGACCAACTTCTTCTACATCTTCGTGTACACGAAGTGGCTGAAGCGTCGGACCTGGCAAAACGTCATTTGGGGCGGCGCTGCAGGCTGTATGCCAGTCTTGGTTGGCTGGGCTGCCATCCGCGACAACGTCAACGACGGAACTCCTGATCAGTGGTGGCAAGCAATTGTCATGTTTATGATCATCTTCTTCTGGACGCCACCTCATACCTGGGCGCTGGCTATGAAGTACCGCGATGACTACGCGAAGGCAGAAGTGCCAATGCTGCCTGTGATTGCTTCGCCAGTTGAGACGACGAAGCAGATCCTGATCTACTCGTGGTTGACCGTCATCACGTCCTTCCTGCTCATTCCTGCAACCTCGTGGATCTACCTCGTCGTCTCGATCGCTTCAGGTGTCGTCTTCCTGGTGATGGCAACTCGTCTGCACAACGGTGTGAAAGCCGGCGAGAACGTCAAGCCGCTCAAGCTCTTCATTTTGTCGAACAATTACCTAGCGGTGCTGTTCATCGGCCTGTCGATCGATGCCGTGCTCGGTTGGTCCACGCTGTCCGAGATGCTCGGCTGGAACCTCACCTTGTTCTAGGTTTTAGGCTCTAGTGTTTGTGCCTGTACTCTGCAGATAAATAGAAAAAGCGCGCCCTGCGATGTCATCATCGCGGGGCGCGCTCCTTTTGGCTGCTTTACGGTGCCGAGAGCAACAGGGACTGTGGTTAGTCCTCTTTGACGCGCAGCACGATGGATCCCGTGGTCTTCCGGTCGTGAAGATCCTGGTGCGCATGGCGGGCCTCCGACAACGGATAGGATTGGCCCACGCGGAACTTGAGCTTGCCTTCTTCGACACCGCGGACGACTGCTTGGGCGCGCAGCCTGAACTCGTCGTCAGTGGCGGTGTACGCCCCGAGAGATGGGCGAGTGAGGTAGATCGAACCGTGTTTGTTCAGCAGCTGCGGATCGATGGGCTCGACAGGACCAGAGGCTGCACCGAACAGGACGACGAGCCCACGGGGGCGAACGGCCTCCAGAGACTCATTGAAGGTGTCTTTGCCCACGCCGTCGAGGACGACATCGACACCGTGCCCGCCATTGCGACGACGCACTACCTCTGCGAGGTTCTCGCCGTAGCGGAAGACCTCGGTGGCGCCGGCATCGTATGCCAGCTTTTCTTTTTCATCAGTAGAAACTACGGAGTAGACAGCGGCACCCACTTCGCGCGCCATCTGCGTGACCAGCAAGCCGACACCGCCTGCGCCAGCGGTGAGCAGAATGGAATCACCTTCCTTGGTCTCGTGCACGCCGTGAACGAGATAGTGGGCTGTCGTGCCCTGCAAGAGCATGGAGGCCGCCACCTCATGGTCGATGCCTTCAGGCACCGCTACGAGGCGATTGCGTGGTACAGCCACTTGCTCCGCATAGGAACCTAGCGCGGACATCCAGGCCACAACGGTTCCCTCCGCGATTTCCCCTTTGGGGTCATTGATGACGCGGCCGCAGCCTTCTTCACCTGCGATAAACGGCAGTGCTGAGTGGTAGATACCCTCGCGGTAATAGGTGTCGATGTAATTAATGCCGGCCACGGTGACCTCAACGAGGACCTGGTCGGCATTGGGAAGCGGCTCTGGGACCTCGGTGTAGTTGAGTACCTCGGGGCCACCGTATTCGGCAATCTGGATAGCTTTCATGATTTCCAGGCTACCGAATTCCACCGGTTGTTATGTAGAAACTGGCGCAGAGTCCTTTTCAGACGGTAGCGATGGAACTTTATCGTTGGCATCAAAGGTGCGACGCAGCCCATGGGCGTAGAGGAAGGCGGAGAACGCGACAACAAACGAGGACATTGCAATGTGCATTGGGACGGTCCAGCGAGGCACACCCAAGTAGAACTGAGTGACACCGATTGCCCACTGGATCAGGATCAGCACGACCAGAACAATGGCTGTTCGCTTGGCATCCTTCGGTGCGTGCTGGCGCCACAGCATCACCACGACCACCAAGGTGGCAAAGAGGTAGACATACATGCAGGCTGCGTGAACATATGCGAGCATCTCGGTATCAAGGTCGAGGCGACCCTCCATGCCCACTCCTGCATCACCGGAGTGCGGACCGGAGCCGGTGACCATGGTGCCTGTCATTAGAACGAAAGACAACGCAACTGCAGCGATGACGGTCCAGGTGCGAATGCTCTGAGGAAAGCGACGAACCTTGGGAGCCTGGTCGGGCTCATTAATACGCATGAACAATAGTGCAGCAATCCAGACCAAGATCATTGATGGCAGGAAGTGCACGGCCACGGCCCACCAGTGCAGATCGACCAGCACGGAGATACCGCCAATAACTGCCTGGGCGATGATGCCAAGGCCGGAGAACAATGCGTACAGCTTGATTTCCTTGCGACGCTTAGCGCGGACGACCGCGATAAAGACCGCGAGCGCACAAGCTGCCACCACAAAGGTGAGCAGGCGGTTGCCGAACTCGATGATCTGGTGGAGCAGCGGGGCCGCACCTTCGACCGGAACCAGCGACCCTTCGTGGCAATTCGGCCAAGTATTACAGCCCAGACCTGACCCGGTGACGCGAACGATGGAGCCGGTAACGGTAATTCCGCCTTGGGCAATCAGGAGGATGAGAGCGAGGATCCGCTGGAGGCGCACCGAGGGACCGACACCGTTATAGGCGGGGTGATCGTCCTTGCTGCGGGACTGCGATCCGGGTGCTGATTGGGTGCTGACAGACAATGTAGATCCTTTTCCGATCAAACTTTGGTATGAGGGAAGCTTATCGTATGTGCTGTATAGAAACAGTATTCTGCAGGTACTTTATCCATCGAAGCGGAACCACTTGATCGCAGCGAGGGTGCCCACAGCGGCCCAGCCGAGGAGGAACGCCCAGGCGATGAAATTAATGGTCCCCGAGAAGGCCGAAATCAGAGCGGATGTCAGCGCGACTGAAGGTACGAGCAACCACGCTCCCGGGTGAGATATATCGCCGGTATAGGCCACGTAGCCCACGATGCCGACCAAAATTAGCCAAATCAGATTCGCCAGGCCGAGCACAATTTCGGAGCGGAAGGTACCACCCATGAACAGGCCGAGTGAGGTGAACACGATGGTCCCTACGACCAGCGCGATGATGCCGAGAACCGCACCACCGATGCTGACACGCCACCCCAACGCGAGGGCGACGGCACCAATGATGAGCAATTGCACCAACGTCATCGTGAGCACACCAATGATCTTGCCTACGATGATCGTCCACGCCGGCACCCCGGAGGCGCCGGTGCGCTTGAGTGCTCCATAGCGGCGATCAAAGGCCAATGAGATGGCTTGCCCGGTAAACCCCGCGCTTGTTGCGGCAATCGCAAAGACCATCGGGACGATATTGTCCAGATGGGTTTCACCCAGTACTGGCAGCAGCGCCGCAGCTAGGAGGACCGCGACGGGGATGATGATATTCAACAGGATTTGTTCGCCGTGGCGCAGCATCAACTTGGATTCAATGCGTCCCTGCGACAACGCCATTTTCCACGCCGGTGCGCGCTTTGGGCGTGGGCTAAAGGTGCCCGGAGCAAGGTCGCTGATGGATACAACTTCGTTATTGTTCATGCGGCTAGCTCCTTAGTTCCCGGCCTGTGATGTCAAGAAATACTTCCTCAAGATTGCGGCGGCTCACTCCCAGTTGGGTAATAAACACACCTTGATTAGCCGCTTCCGCCGCAAGACGCGCGATGAGTTCGGGCGTCGGGTCGTCGTCAAGCACATAGTGCAATGGGCGAGTTGCGAGCACGCTTAACGACGACCCCCTGGCCGCCTCGATATCGAACGGCGAGTTGGTGTGGAAGCTGATTTGTTGGCTGGCGCCACTGGTGACGAGCTCGGCGGGAGTGCCTTCGGCGACGATGCGACCGTGGTCGATGATGACAATCTGATCGGCAAGCGACTCTGCCTCATCCATGAGATGGGTGGTCAAGATGATGGTCATGCCATCGGCGCGCATGTGATCGATCAAGTCCCAGACCATGAGTCGGGATTGAGCATCCATGCCTGCGGTGGGCTCGTCGAGGAAGACGAGCTGGGGACGCCCGATGATGGCGAGTGCCAGCGAGAGTCGCTGCTGTTGTCCACCGGAGAGGCGCCGGTAGGTTGTGGTGGCCACCCCTTCGAGGCCGAGGAGGCTGATCAACCATTCGGGATCATGCGGGTGGGCGTTATAGCTTGCGGTGAGGCGGAGCATTTCTCGGACCGTGATGCCGGAATAGGAGCCGCCACCTTGCAGCATGATGCCGATCTTTTCGCGGACTTTCTCACCCTGGGTAGCGGGGTCGAGGCCGAGGACGGAGATGGAGCCACTCGTCGGCTTTTGGAAGCCCTCACACATTTCGATGGTGGTGGTTTTTCCGGCGCCATTGGGTCCCAATAGCGCGAGCACCTGGCCGGGTTGAGCTGAAAAAGAAATTCCTTTGACCGCCTGGGTAGTGCCGAAGCTTTTCGCTACGTCTCGCACCTCAAGGACTGGTCCATCGAAAGTATTACTCACGCCCCATAGGGTATCTCACACGGATTTCTTGCGGAGCCATAGCCACGCGAAAAACAGCAGTACTGCGTATCCAATGATTGCGGCCGCGTAAATTGCTGCCACGGTGTCGGGAGGCAAGGACAAACCCCGTGGTAGAACGATGAAGCTAAACAGTGCTGAGTAACCAACAACGGCGTAGCGGAAGAAGTTTCGGTTCGCCCATGCAGCAAGCGGCAGGATTGCCCACAGCATGTACCAGGGATGTACGACGGGGAAGAGGATAACGAGGACAAACATGGACACACCCAGCCCGCCGACGGGATGGATTGATCCACGGTATGTTGCCCAGAGCATGCGCACAACAAACGCGGCCGCGACAAGCGCGCAGATACCGCGGGTGAACACTAAGACAGCATCGGTGTGATCGCCTAAGCCCAGAAGCATTCCGATAAAACCGAAGACGACGCCGATGTCCGTGCTGATCGACAGCCAACTGCGGATGGTGGCAGCCCCGCCTTGTCCGGTAATCCATCCAAGTCCAATCCCGGTGACCCAGGAAACCGTGCCGATCGTGCCAACGAGAACGAGAACCTGGACGACGATGGCGTTGAACAAGCCACGCCAACCGCCGAAGTGTCGAGCAAGCGCCATGCCGGTGAACCCGAGGGCAACGAATCCGGTGACTTTCACCATGCCTGCGCAACTAATCAGGAAGCCGGACAGAATTATTAAGGTCCAGCCGGAAGCTCTGTGTCCCTGTTCCCCGATCCGATTGATGCCGCGAAGGCCGACCTCCATGCCGATCAGCATGAGTCCCAACATCACGGACTCGTTGTGAATGCCTCCGACGAGATGCAGAATCGTCAGCGGATTGAGAATACCCAGCCACAGTGCGGTTGCAGGATTGACTGAGCAGCGCTTCGCCAGTGCAGTAATTGCCCATGCAGCGCCGAATAGGAATATGACCGAGATGAGGCGATGTGACAGTACTCCTAGGAGGATGGAGTCGTTGGTAATCACCGAGATGGCTGCGGCAATCCCTAGTGCAACAGGTCCGTAGGGGCTAGGGGAGTCTGCCCAAATGAAGGGCACGCTTCGAGCGAGGTGGTTCTCAGTGCCCAACAGTTGTACCGGACCCGCTTCGTACGGGTCCATGCCTTGCGCGACGATCGAGCCTTGCGCCAGATAAGAATAAATGTCTTGGGTAAAAAGTGGAGCCGTGAAAATCAGCGGCAGCGTCCACGCGACGAAACTGCGCATCACTAGTGCGGGAGAAACAGGGAGATTGTTGTCCCGCTTTGTGATGAAGGGCATCATAAACACCCACGCCGTGACCATAAAGGCGACACCTATTAATACAAGTGCCGACGAGGTCTGCAGCATTCGGGCCATAATGTCGCCGAGTGGGAGCTGTCCGAAGGGGTTTTCCACGACAGGCAGCGCGCCGCCACCGAGACCGCCGAGCGCGATTAATAAAGCACCGACAGTACCCAGGATGCGCAGCAGGCTAAATCGGTTCGCTTCCCGAAAGGAAGGGCGAGCCGAGGTGTCGGCGGGTGTTTCGTCGAGATGCAAAAGCGCAGACCGAGAACCTGGCGTCCCTAAGCGAGGCAACGCATCAAAGATGCCACCTCGCGAGGAGGATTCGTGGCGTGGTTGATCAGTCACAACGGCACATTCTACGCAGGTATTTTCTGAGCCGATGAATCCTTGCGGGAATTCGCCCTGGGATTGTTTGCTGGGGTGAACACCTGGGTGGACACAGGGAATTAATTACGGCACACTAGTGTTGTCTAAAGATAGCTACCGAAATCATGCAAAAGTCAGATAGCCATTAAGTGAGAAGGGGTGAATACATGACCGGACATACTGGATCCGTAGCGCGCTCAGTCGAAGGAGACACGAGGCGTGAGGTCATGTTGCTACTACTGAAACTCGGCCCATCTACCGCTGGTGAATTAGGAGAGCATCTCGGCCTTTCAGCCGCGGGTGTCCGCAGACACCTAGACAATTTGGTGGACGATCAACTCGCCGAGAACTGTGATGCACTAGCAATTAGTGGGCAAACTCAATCCCGCGGGCGGCCTGCCAAGCAGTACCGCCTCACAGAACTCGGGCGAGATCAATTCGGCCACAGTTACGACGACCTCGCCCAACTAGCGCTCGCGCAATTGCGTGAGGCTGGGGGAGACGAGGCGGTGCGCACGCTCGCACGCACACGCATAGCTAAGATCCTCGAGGGGATCGAAGAAGCAACAGATCATGATGAAGACACGGTGGAACGAGTTGCCAGAGATGTGGCAGCTGCGTTGGACCAAAACGGATATGCAGCTACCGTCACCCGTGCTGGTGCCGGTGTGCAGATCTGTCAGCATCATTGCCCGGTTGCTTCAGCGGCGGCAGACCACCCCGAACTATGCGAAGCAGAGCACGAAGCAATCTCTCAGGTGGTTGGGCTTCATATTCAGCCACTAGCGTCCATCGCCGATGGAAATGGCGTGTGTACCACCAATATCCCTCTCGCGGCAAAAGCGAGGACCCAGACGGAAAGGAGCGAATCATGACCGAAGCTAAGGCAGCACCAGGTCTTGAGACCCCGATGAGCGATGACGAAATCATCGATTCCATCGGCGCATATAACTACGGATGGCACGACCCGGACGTTGCGGGCGCATCTGCACGTCGCGGCATCAACGAGGATGTCGTACGAGACATCTCTGCGAAGAAGGGCGAATCCGAGTGGATGCTCAACCAGCGTTTGAAGGCGCTGAGCATTTTCGATAAGAAGCCAATGCCAAAGTGGGGCGCAGACCTTTCTGGCATCGATTTCGACAACATTAAGTACTACGTCTCGTCCACCGAAGGCCAGGCACAGTCCTGGGAAGACCTCCCTGACGACATCAAGAACACCTACGACCGCCTGGGCATTCCTGAGGCAGAGAAGCAGCGCCTCGTTGCAGGTGTTGCAGCTCAGTACGAGTCTGAGGTTGTGTACCACCAGATCCGCGAGGACCTGGAGGAAAAGGGTGTTATCTTCCTGGACACCGACACCGCGCTCAAGGAGCACCCAGAGCTGTTCGAAGAGTACTTCGGTTCTGTTATTCCTGCTGGTGACAACAAGTTCTCCGCGCTGAACACCGCTGTGTGGTCGGGTGGCTCCTTCATCTACGTTCCTCCAGGGGTCCACGTGGATATCCCTCTGCAGGCTTACTTCCGTATTAACACGGAGAACATGGGCCAGTTCGAGCGCACCCTCATCATCGTCGATGAGGATGCATACGTGCACTACGTTGAGGGCTGTACTGCTCCTATTTACAAGACCGACTCGCTGCACTCCGCAGTCGTGGAGATCATTGTGAAGAAGGGTGGCCGTTGCCGCTACACCACCATTCAGAACTGGTCGAACAACGTCTACAACCTGGTGACCAAGCGCGCCAAGGCTGAAGAGGGCGCCACCATGGAGTGGGTCGATGGCAACATCGGCTCCAAGGTCACCATGAAGTACCCAGCCGTCTGGATGACTGGCCCACACGCTAAGGGCGAGGTGCTCTCCGTAGCATTCGCTGGCGAAGGCCAGCTGCAGGACACCGGTGCCAAGATGACCCACATGGCTCCGTACACCTCCTCCAACATCGTCTCTAAGTCGGTGGCTCGTGGTGGAGGTCGCGCTGCCTACCGCGGTCTTGTTCAGATCAATGCCAACGCGCACCACTCCACCTCGAACGTGGAATGTGACGCACTGCTGGTGGACAACATCTCGCGCTCCGATACCTACCCGTACAACGACATCCGCAATGACCACGTGACCCTGGGCCACGAGGCAACCGTGTCGCAGGTCTCCGAGGAACAGCTGTTCTACCTCATGAGCCGTGGCATCGCGGAAGAGGAAGCAATGGCGATGATCGTCCGTGGCTTCGTCGAGCCGATTGCGAAGGAGCTCCCAATGGAGTACGCACTCGAGCTCAACCGTCTTATTGAACTGCAAATGGAAGGCTCGGTGGGCTAAAAACAATGACCGACACTGCTGTAAAGACCGGTTCCCCGAACCAGACTAAGGGCGATCTTCCTTCGTCTTATGATGTCAATGACTTCGAGGTTCCAGGTGGCCGCGACGAGGTCTGGCGTTTCATCTCGCTGCGTCGCATCCGTGGCCTCCACAACGGTTCATTCGACCCTGCGACAGAGGCGAACATCGAGGTCAAGGCCGATGCGTCCGTCAAGGTTGAAAAGCTTGAGCGTGACGACGAGCGACTGCACGTCGCTGGTGCTCCCGTGGACCGCGTTGCTGCCCAGGCATGGACCTCCATGCCGAACGCGACGCTTGTGACCATCCCGGCTAATCAGGCTCTCGACGAGCCCATCTACATCACCGTCACCGGTGCTGGCGCAGACGTCACCTCCTTCGGTGGCATCGTCGTGTCTGCTGAAACTGGCTCCGAGGCAACCGTTGTATTGCAGTACACGGGTTCCGGCACCCATGCCGATAACGTGAACTGGGCACTCGGCGACAACTCCAAGCTCACCGTCGTCGTCGACGCTGACTGGGAGAAGGATGCGGTCCACCTCGGCGAGCAAAACGCTGTCCTGGGCCGCGATGCAACCCTGCGTCACACCGTTTCTACTTTCGGTGGCGAGATCGTGCGTATCGTTCCCCGCGTCACCTTCACCGCTCCTGGCGGTGACGCGGAAATGCTCGGCGTGTACTTCGCCGATGATGGTCAGTACATCGAGAACCGTCTGCTCGTTGACCACGCATTCCCGAACTGCCGCTCCAACGTGATGTACAAGGGTGCACTGCAGGCGGACAAGAACTCGAAGCTGCCAGAGGCTCGCACCTGCTGGGTCGGCGACGTGCTCATTCGCTCGAACGCACAGAACACTGACACCTACGAGGTCAACCGCAACCTCGTGCTCACCGAAGGCGCACGCGCAGACTCCATCCCGAACCTCGAGATCGAGACTGGCGAGATCGTCGGCGCAGGCCACGCAGCTACTGTCGGTCGCTTTGACGACGAGCAGGTCTACTACCTGATGAGCCGTGGCATCCCAGAGGGCGAAGCCCGTCGCCTCATCATCCGTGGTTTCTTCAGCGAGGTCATCCGCAAGATTCCAGTGGAATCCATCCGGGAAGCACTCGAAGCACGCGTCGAAGACGAGCTGGCGCGAGTCAACCTCTAAGTCCGCACCTGAGAAACAATAACGACAAGAAAGAAACGAGCATAAATGTCTACGCTTGAAATCAAGAACCTTCACGCTCAGGTGCTTCCTAGCGAGGAAGGCCAGGAGCCAACCCCTATCCTCAAGGGCGTTAACCTGACCATCAACTCCGGTGAGACCCACGCCGTCATGGGCCCGAATGGCTCCGGCAAGTCCACCTTGGCTTACACCCTGTCCGGCCACCCTCGCTACGAGGTCACCGACGGTGAAGTCCTGCTCGACGGTGTCAACATCCTCGAGCTGGCCGTTGACGAGCGCGCACGCGCCGGCCTCTTCCTCGCCATGCAGTACCCAACCGAGGTGCCTGGCGTTTCCTCCTCCAACTTCCTGCGTTCCGCTGTCACCGCTGTGCGCGGTGAAGCTCCTAAGCTGCGTGAGTGGGTCCAGGAACTCGGCGGTCAGCGCGACGCACTGAGCATTGATAAGTCCTTCGGCGATCGCTCCATCAACGAAGGTTTCTCCGGTGGCGAGAAGAAGCGCCACGAGGTTCTGCAGCTCGGCCTACTGAAGCCAAAGTTCGCAGTTCTCGACGAGACCGACTCCGGCCTCGACGTTGACGCCCTGCGCATCGTCTCCGATGGCATCAACCGCTACCAGGAAGACACCAACGGCGGCATCTTGATGATCACGCACTACAAGCGCATCCTCAACTACGTTCGTCCAGATTTCGTTCACGTCTTCTCCGACGGACAGATCATCAAGACCGGCGGTGCAGAGCTCGCAGACGCACTCGAAGCCGAGGGTTACGAACAGTTCACCACCCAAAACGCTTAAGTAGCTAAAGAAATTAGGACATGACATTTACACACGCTGACGGAACGCTGAACGTCGACGCTATCCGCGCCGAATTTCCTATCCTCGGTCGCACGGTACGCGATGGCAAGCCCCTGGTTTACTTAGACTCAGGTGCAACGTCTCAACGTCCGGAGCGGGTCTGGCGCGCAGAGGAGAAATTCGTCCTCGAATCATTCGCACCAGTCCATCGTGGAGCCTATGAACTCGCTGAGGAGGCAACCGACGCCTACGAAACCGCGCGAGAGAACATCGCGCGCTTCGTCGGGGCCGAGGGCCACGAAATCGCCTTCACCAAGAACGCGACGGAAAGCCTGAATCTGGTTGCCTACACTCTTGGTGACGATCGTGCGGGTGACCTTCAGGTTACTGAGAACGACACCATCGTGATCACTGAGCTGGAGCACCACGCAAACCTTGTCCCATGGCAGGAACTGGCTCGCCGAACAGGTGCCACCCTCAAGTGGTACAAGACCACCCCGGATGGTCGCATCGATCTCGATTCGCTCGAGCTCGACGAGACTGTCAAGGTTGTTGCGTTTACCCACCAGTCCAACGTGACCGGTGCTGTTGCCGACGTTGCTGAAATGGTGCGTCGCGCACGAGCTGTGGGTGCTCTCACCGTGTTGGATGCATGTCAGTCCGTTCCTCACATGCCAGTGGATTTCCATGCGCTGGACGTTGACTTTGCGGCGTTCTCTGGCCATAAGATGCTCGGCCCGTCCGGCGTCGGTGTCGTGTACGGCAAGGGTGACCACCTGGACAAGCTGCCACCATTCCTCACCGGTGGTTCCATGATCGAAGTGGTCACCATGGAAAAGACCACCTTCGCTGCACCTCCGCAGCGCTTCGAGGCTGGCACCCAGATGACCAGTCAGGTTGTGGGCCTCGGCGCTGCAGTGGAGTTCTTGGAGGAAGTCGGCATGGATGCCATCCATGCTCACGAGCACGAGCTGACTGCATATGCCTTGGAGCAGCTCAATGCCATCGAGGGTGTGACGGTTGCCGGTCCGCTCACCGCCGAAAACCGTGGTGGTGCGGTGTCCTTCAATGTCGAAGGAGTGCACCCGCACGATCTCGGTCAGGTGTTGGACTCCGAGGGTGTCTGCATTCGCGTTGGCCACCACTGCGCGTGGCCGGTACACAGGGCTCTTGATGCTCAGTCGACCGCCAGGGCGAGCTTCTACCTGTACAACACGAAGTCCGAAATTGATGCGCTTGCCGAAGGCATCAAGAAGGCGCAAGTTTTCTTTGGGGTGAAGTAATGAGCTTAGAATCGATGTATCAAGAGGTCATTCTTGACCACTATAAGAATCCCAAGCACGCGGGCCTGCGGGACCCGTATGATGCCGAGGTTCACCACGTGAACCCTTCGTGTGGTGACGAGCAGACCCTGCGCGTTCACCTTTCCGAAGATGGCGAAACCGTGGTGGACGTGTCCTATGAGGCCGAGGGATGTTCTATCTCTCAGGCATCGACCTCGGTGCTCACCGACGAGGTCATCGGCTTGCCAGTGGACGAGGCCATGGAGAAACTTGCCGCGTTCGAGGACATGATCACCTCCCGTGGACAAAAGGAAGGTGACCCGGAAATGATCGGCGACGGTGTCGCATTCTCCGGTGTCGCAAAATTCCCAGCGCGTGTGAAGTGCGCACTGCTGGGTTGGAAAGCATTTCAAGCGGCCACATCAGATGCACTCAATGAAAGGGAAAGCAAGTGACCGAACCTAACACTGATCCGAACGTAGAAGCTGAGGCAGCTGAGGCAACCGAGAGCTCGTCGTCACGCTTTGACGGCCCGGCAGAGCGCCCTGAGCAGACCGAAGAGCAAATCGCGCTGACGGCAGACGCCGAAGAATACATGCGCGACGTTATCGACCCAGAATTGGGGATCAACGTAGTTGACCTCGGCCTCGTCTACGACATGTGGATTGAGGACAATGAAGGGGAGAACGAGTTGGTCATCAACATGACGCTGACTTCTCCTGCGTGTCCACTTACCGATGTCATCGAAGACCAAGCTGAGCAGGCGGTCGTGGGCAACGGCCTCGTCGATAAGCTGACTCTTAATTGGGTCTGGATGCCACCTTGGGGTCCACAAATGATTACCGAAGATGGCCGCGAGCAACTTCGCGCCCTGGGATTTGCTGTCTAACAGTTCCCACACAACTGCGCGCCCTTCCGCAAACACGGAAGGGCGCGCAGCTGTTTTCACCTATATCTCTAGGCGAAGAGCCCAAGAAGAATGACAATCAGTGCAACGATGACACTGAAGATGAACCCAGCAATGGAATTCTTGGTTTTCGCGGGCGTCTTTCCACGAGACTTGCCTGACTTTCGATTATTCAACTTATCCAATTGCTGGCGGAAATCGGACATGGACGTGCCTGACGCAGCGCTGGGCTGGGCACGATTGGTTTGAATCGTCGGATTAGCCGAGCGTGGGCTCTGAATAGACACCGTGGCCGCCGGACGTGCCGTGACTTCCTTGATCTCGGACGATGACAAGCTGTAGCCGGCCAGAAATGATTTCATTTGCGCGGTGGAGGGCTGACCGTCGAAACGAGCGACGAGCGAACCTTTTTGGTAGTCATTCAACACATACGAGATGACGTATTCGCGCCCGAATGGCTCGTTTTGACTGTTCATACCCTCTTGTTTAGGTCACTGTGCCCCGCTCGTCAACTAGTATCGCGCACAAACATTCACAGTAGTGGGGAACGGGGCAGGAAAGTGTACACTGACCTGTTGTGATTGTCACCAATGATCTTGAAGTCCGTGTCGGCGCCCGTACTCTGCTCGAGGCCCCTGGCCAGCAGCTACGCGTCCAGCCAGGTGACCGAATTGGTCTTGTCGGGCGCAATGGCGCAGGCAAGACCACCACTATGCGCATCTTGGCTGGCGAGACCGAGCCTTACGGCGGTAGCGTCACCAACAGTGGACCAGTTGGCTATCTGCCGCAGGATTCTCGCGAGGGATTTATCGAGCAAACCGCGCGCGATCGCGTTCTCTCGGCACGAGGACTGGATCAGATCCGTGCTTCGATGGAGAAGCAGCAGGAGATTATGGAGGTCGCTGACGGCTCCAAGCGTGATTCGGCGATCAATAAATACTCCCGTCTTGAGGAGCGCTACCATGCGCTCGGGGGCTACGAGGCCGATGCAGAAGCTGCCCAGATCTGCGACAACCTAGGCCTCGATGAGCGCATCCTCGACCAGCCGCTCAAAACGCTTTCTGGTGGTCAGCGCCGCCGCGTCGAGTTGGCTCAGATTCTTTTTGCCGCCAACGATGGTGCGGGTAAGTCCGAAACGACATTGCTTCTCGACGAGCCCACCAACCACCTTGATGCTGATTCCATCTCGTGGCTGCGTGGATTCTTGTCGAAGCACGAAGGCGGCTTAATCATGATTTCCCACGATGTCGATCTGCTCGACGACGTGTGCAACAAGATCTGGTTCCTTGATGCTGTCCGTTCCGAGGCAGACGTGTATAATATGGGCTTTTCCCGTTACAAGGAAGCTCGAGCACAGGATGAGGCCCGTCGTCGTCGCGAGCGGGCGAACGCGGAAAAGAAGGCATCGACCCTCAAGCAGCAAGCCGCGAAACTCGGCGCGAAGGCGACGAAGGCGGCTGCGGCGAAGCAGATGCTGGCCCGCGCTGACCGCATGATGAACGAGCTGGACGAGGTTCGCGTCAACGATCGCGTCGCATCGATTTCTTTCCCAGCACCTGCACCGTGTGGCAAGACGCCGTTGAATGCGACTGGCCTGACGAAGATGTACGGCTCCTTGGAAGTCTTCGCTGGTGTCGATCTCGCCATTGACAAGGGATCACGCGTTGTTGTGCTGGGTACCAACGGCGCGGGTAAGACCACCTTGCTCAAGCTGTTGGCTGGTGTGGAACGCACCGATGGCGAGGGTGGCATCGTGTCGGGACACGGGTTGAAGATCGGCTACTTCGCCCAGGAGCACGACACCATCAATCCAGATAAAACCGTGTGGGAGAACACCATCGAGGCGTGCGCAGATGCCGATCAGCAGGACCTACGCGGCCTCCTGGGTGCCTTCATGTTTTCAGGAGACAAGCTCGAACAACCCGCAGGCACGCTCTCCGGTGGTGAGAAGACTCGTTTGGCGTTGGCCACGTTGGTGTCCTCGCGCGCCAACGTCTTGCTTCTCGACGAGCCGACCAACAACCTCGATCCGCAGTCCCGCGAGCAGGTGCTCGACGCTCTTGGCACGTACACAGGGGCCGTCGTCCTTGTCACCCACGACCCTGGCGCCGTGCGCGCTCTGAAGCCTGAGCGGGTCATCATCATGCCCGAAGGTGATGAGGACATGTGGAGCGACGAGTACATGGAGATCGTCGAACTCGCCTAACGGAACGCTGTGCATCTTGTTCCCTTGGCACGGGTTATTATCTTGCCTGAAGGAAATGGGGGAACATGGAACGTTCTACAAATAAATACCGTGGTGCGAGCCTGATCATCAGGCTGATTATCTCGGTCATCGGCGTCACCATCATGATGAGTGGCGTTGCTATGGTCACGTTAGCGGGACTGGGTACCTCGCCGATATCGGCGGTGATCTGGGTCTTGACGCTCCATGGCGGCCTCAGTTTCGGCGGTTGGACAGCCGTGTGGAACCTAATGTTGATCGTGTTGCAGTTACTGATTTTGCGTGGCAGGTTTCCCAAATCAGGTTGGTGGCAGCTGGCAGCATTGGGCGTCTCGTCGCTCACCCTAGATCTGTGGATGAATGTTTTGTCTTGGGTGGAAACATCGAACTATGCGCTGCAGCTAGTTACCCTCTGCATCGGAATTTTCCTACTGGCACTTGGTGTCTCCATTTCGGTGACTCCAAAGCTCTTGTTCATGCCAGGCGAAGGCCTCGTCGTTGCGATTAGCACCGTCACGGGATGGGACTTCTCCAAGGTCAAGATCGGAAATGATGTGACCCTGGTGGTGTTGGCCGTCATTTTGTCGTTCATCCTCTTTGGGCAGCTGGAGGGAATCCGAGAGGGCACCGTCATCGCAGCGTTCATGATCGGCACCGTGGTGGGGTGGGTCACCCCGACGGTGCAGCGCATCGTCGCTAAGCTAGTGCCCGGCGAATAGCCTTTTCTATCTCGACTACTGCGAAGACAATAACGCCGACAATCAGCGGAATTACCCAGGTATTCAGGGCTACTGAAGTCGTGTCGAAAGCAGTGTGCATGAATGGCAGGTAGACGAAGCCGATCTGAAGCACCACCATGATCCCAACGCAGATCCATGAAATCGGGTTCGTGGTGAACAATTCCTTGCGCAGCGCACTCACCTTTGAGAAGCGGGCAGTGAACAAGTAGAAAATCTGCGCCACGACAAGGGTGTTCACAGCGACGGTGCGGGCAATCTCCAGCGCGACACCCATTGAGTCGAGCCAGTTGAAAACGAGGATTGTGGATCCACCGATCAGGATGGACACATAGGCAATGCGGATGACTGCCTCGCTATTGAGGAAGGATTCCTTCGGGTCGCGGGGCTTGCGCTTCATAATTCCCGGCTCAGGGGGCTCGAAGGAGAGCGCGAGCGACAAGGTCACCGCAGTGATGAGGTTGACCCACAAGACCTGCAGGGGAGTAATCGGAAGGGTCATGCCAAGCAGCATGGCCACGAAAATGACCAGACCCTGGGCACCGTTGGTAGGAAGCATGAAGACAATTGCTTTGCGCAGATTGTCGTAGATTGTGCGACCCATCTTCACCGCGTGGGCAATCGTCGCGAAGTTATCGTCCGCGAGGACGACATCGGCGGCATCCTTCGTTGCCTCGGTGCCCTTGATACCCATGGCCACGCCGACGTCAGCCTGCTTCAGCGATGGGGCATCGTTGACACCGTCGCCGGTCATCGAGACAACCTCGCCATTAGCTTGGAGGGCTTGCACCAGGCGGAGCTTGTGCTCGGGCGAGGTGCGCGCGAAGACCGAAGTGTCCTTGACAATTTCGCGCAGCTCATCGTCCGTTGCAGCCTCGATATCTGATCCGGTAATCGTGTGGTCGCCTTCGGCAATACCGATTTCCTTGGCGATTGCAGTCGCGGTGGAGGCGTGGTCGCCGGTGATCATGCGAACACGGATGCCAGCCTTTTGCACGGTGTCGACGGCTTCGATGGCCTCTTCCCGAGGCGGGTCGATGATGCCGTAGAGGCCGAGGAGAGTGAAACCGCCATCGTCGACGATGTAGGTGGTGAGATGAGAATCTTCTGTAGTGGCTCGTCGTGAAGCAGCGGCGAGCACGCGGTGACCTTTGGCACCGAGCTCGTCGATAATGCGCTCCCACTTCGCGGTGTCGAGGGGCTCAGTGCTACCGTCCGCCGCGAGCTGGGTATCGCAGCGGTTCAGGAGACGATCCGGGGCACCCTTCAGGTGTACCACGGTGCCCGAGTCAAGCTGATCGACGGTGGCCATGTACTTATATTCGGAATCGAAAGGCACAGAGGCGATGCGGCGGGAGTGATTTGGCTCTTCAATGCCGGCTTTGAGCGCGAAGGTGCGGATACCACCGTCGGTTGGCTCGCCATTGAGCGTCCAGGATCCGTCGTCCTGCTGAAGCACTGAAGCATCATTGGTAAAGGCGGCTACTTCGGCAACCCGGCGCAGATCGGGGTAATCTGCAGCCTCAACCTGCTGCTTGTCCAAGGTGATCTCGCCGATGGGAGCGTAGCCGGTTCCAGTGACATTGAAGCTGTGTTGGTTGGTCACCACCTCGCGCACGGTCATCTCGTTTTTAGTCAAGGTGCCCGTTTTGTCGGAACAGATTGTGGTGACGGAGCCGAGAGTCTCCACCGAATTCATCCGGCGGGTAATGGAATTGCGCTCCGCCATCTTCTGCACACCAAGAGCAAGGGTGATGGCCATGACCGCAGGCAAGCCTTCCGGAATTGCCGCCACCGCGAAGCCGATGGCCGACATGATCAGGTCAAACCACGAATAGTCGTACAAGAAGAAGGCGACGGCGATCATCAGAACCGCCAAGATCACCGCAACTACAGCGATGACCGACGAGAGCTTGCTCATCGATTTTGTCAGAGGAGTGTCAACGGACTCGACTTCCTCGAGCATCGTGGTGATATGGCCAATCTGGGTGGCCTTACCCGTTGATGTCACAACGGCAACACCGCTGCCGGCGGCCACTGTGGTGCCAGAAAATACCATGGACGTGCGATCGCCCAGGTCCGATTCCTCGGCGACGGGATGCGTGGACTTATCAGTCGGAACCGACTCGCCCGTCAGCGCTGATTCTTCAACTCGGAGACTCACAGCCTCCAAAACGCGCGCATCCGCCGGGACTTTATCGCCAGCACGCAACTTGATCATATCTCCGGGGACAATGTCTTCCGCAGGAATCTTGCACCAGACACCATCGCGCAAGACCTCGGACTCCGGGGAGAGCATGTTGCGAATAGATTCAAGCGCGTCTGCTGCCTTGCCCTCCTGCACGAATCCGACGAGCGCGTTGATGATTACCACGGCAGCAATCACGATGGTGTCCATGACCTGACCAAGAATTGCGGTCAGCACGCCCGCGGCGATCAGTACGTAGATCAATGGATCGTTGAACTGCCTGAGTAACCTCTGAAAGGCGGTTTCTTGTTCTGCCTGCGGCAGGGAGTTAGGACCATAGTTCTCACGGAGTTGATCCGCCGAGGAAGTGCTCAATCCATCGGAGGTCACATTCAATTCCGCGAGAACTGTACTGGTGTCGCGTGCGTGGGGGGACTGAGGAGTAGTAGCGGGGGCGCTCAATGTTTTTCACTTCCGAGTAGTGATTAGTTCCTAACCCCTACATTAGCGAAAGAATTGCTCACCCAGGCTGTACCAATACAATTACGTAGCGGTGAGTTCTCTAACGCCCCCGCGAAGCACAGGGCTGTTAGTTTCGGAAGCCGTGTACTGGAGCTGGAATATAACCACCGCGATTTATGAAATCGGCATTTCCGACCTCATTAACAGGGATAACAGGCGCATATCCCAAAAGACCACCGAAGTTGACCTCGTCGCCTGGCTTAGTACCAGGCACTGGGATTAAGCGCGCAGCAGTCGTCTTGTGATTCATCACACCAATTGCGGCTTCGTCGGCAATCATGCCGGCGATCGTCGTCGCCGGAGTATCGCCAGGGATCGCGATCATGTCAAAACCGACGGAGCAGATCGAGGTCATGGCCTCCAGCTTGTCCATCGTGATGGAGCCGGAACGCACAGCGTCAATCATGCCTTTGTCCTCGGAGACGGGGATGAAGGAACCCGACAGCCCGCCCACGCGCGAGCACGCCATCATGCCACCCTTCTTCACCGCGTCATTGAGCAACGCGAGTGCAGCGGTCGTGCCGTGGGTGCCCACCTGGTCGAGACCCATGTGCTCTAGGATGTGAGCCACGGAGTCACCCATCTCGGCCGTTGGTGCCAGGGACAGGTCGACGATGCCGAACGGGACGCCGAGACGCTCAGCGGCCATGTTGCCCACCAGTTGGCCGGTGCGGGTGATCTTGAAGGCTGCCTTCTTGATCTCCTCGGCTACCTCGTTGAGAGAGGCACCCTTGAGCGAACCCAGTGCGCGGTCGACGACACCAGGTCCGGAGACACCCACGGACACCACGCAGTCGGGCTCCTCGACACCGTGGAAGGCGCCCGCCATGAAGGGGTTATCGCCGACGGCGTTCGCAAAGACGACGAACTTTGCACACGCAATCGATGACTGGTCCTTGGTTAGTTCGGCGGCTTCCTTAATAATCTCGCCCATCCGAGCGACTGCATTCATATTGATGCCAGCGCGGGACGTCGCGATATTGACCGAGCCACACACCAAATCAGTGGTGGACAGGGCTTCAGGAATAGAGTTGATCAGCCTCTTTTCGGACGTTGTTGCGCCCTTTTCGACGAGTGCTGAGTACCCGCCAATAAAGTTGACGCCGATCTCCTGGGCAGCGCGATCTAGCGCCTTTGCGACGATCACGGGATCGCCCTCGCAACCGGCCGTGACCAACGAAATCGGAGTGACCGAGACGCGCTTATTGACGATAGGAATACCGAGTTCCGTCTCAATGCCTTCGCAGACTTCTACCAGGCGTGCTGCCTGAGTGGTCACACGATCATAGACTGCTTGGGCGGTCTCTTCCATCGTGGTACGAGAGCATTCCAGAAGCGAGATACCCATGGTCACCGTACGAATATCAAGACGGTACTTCTCGATCATGTCGATGGTGTCAAGAATATTTCGGCTGGCAAAGTTGAGATCCATGTGTGCAGCCCCTCTAGATTTCGTTGACTGCGGTGAAGAGTGCTTCAGACTGAATGCGAATGACCAACGCTTCGCGTTCGCCAACCTCATCCATATGCTTCTGCAGCCCCGCGATGTCGGAAGAAGAATCGCCCAGCTCAACGCGCAAGATCATGGTGAACCACTTGTCCATGAGGGTCTGGGAAACATCGAGGATGTTGATGTCTTTTTCAGCGAGAGCAGTGGTGACTGCAGCGATAATTCCGGTGTGATCCGCGCCGGTGACGGTGATGATGGCATACATGGAAATTAGTGTATCTACCAGTGTTTCAACTTTCTCATTGGGTAGCCTCCAGTGGTCGTAAAAGCCACTTCTTTTATGTAGCGTGGACTTATGACTCGAAGCGCACAAAATGTTCTGATAATCGGTGGTCGCGGCAAGATTGCCAAGCTGGCTACAACGATGTTGGTAGAGGCAAATAGCTCGGTAACTTCCCTAGTCCGCAACCAAGATTCTGTCCCCGAAGTCGAAGAATTGGGTGCAACCGCTTTAGTGCGAGACCTCACCGAAGTTGGCCACGAAGAGTGGAAGGAAATCCTCGGGCAATTTGATGTGGTTGTCTGGAGCGCGGGTAACGGCGGACGCGGGGGAGCCGACGTCACCTATGCGGTCGACCGTGACGGTGCCATCGCGGTGATTAATGCTCTGACGGAGCTTGAGCTTCCACCTCGATTCATCATGGTCTCCTACCTTGGTTCCCTGGAGAACGAAGTCGAAGATGATGGCGGAACTTGGTATGCCTACGTGGAATCGAAGAAGGCCGCCGACAAGCGTCTGCTCGAAACAGACCTAGAGTTCTTGATCCTTGCACCTGCGGTATTGACTGACGAGCCCGCTGCGGGCATCAAGATCATCGAGAATACGCAGGGCCGGGTGGAGCAGGCGACGACCTCGCGTGAGCTAGTCGCGGAAGTTATCGCCGACGTAGCTCTGCGCGATTCTCTGCCGAATATTCAGGCTCTTGCCTTCATCGACGGAGATGAGGAACTCTCTCAAGTTATTTAGCGCCTAAAGCTATAGTCCACGAAGCGATGCAATAGTTTGTTTGACCACTTTGTGTCGATGGAGGGGAGAGACTCCACGATCTGGTCGTAGTCCTCCGGAGCGAAATAGCCGTAGTCGTAATAGAAGTCCATGCGGGTCTTCATTGCCTGAGCGTCCATTTCGGCATGGAATTGGCTAGCCCACACCTGAGTTCGGTACCGCACAAGTTGCACCGGACAAGTTGGTCCGCTGGCCAATACGGTCAGGCGATCCGAGACGTGTTCCGCGTTTTCGGTATGCCCTGTCAACGACGTAAACGTCGTGGGGAAGCCACGCAGGAGGGGATCGATTCGACCTGCGGCAGTGAGTTTCACACAACTAGGGCCAGATTCTTCGGCATGGTCGTGGGAAACTGATCCCCCCGTATGGTTAGTCAGCCAGCTTGCGCCATAACAGATTAAAAAGACGGGCAGTGAATCGTCGATAAGCGAATCCAACTGTGTGTGGACGTGGTGCTGCCACGGTGACCACGTGTCGTTCAGAATATTGAGCGAGCTGCCGCCCACGATGACGCCGCTGATGCCGTCGAGGCTGCCGATAATCTGATCCGTCGTGCCCATGATGCGGTGGACCATCGTGTCGTTGTTGAGCCCAGTGGCGGCCATGACATCGCGGGCTTCAGCCGCAGCGATGCTATTTCCAAGTGGGCCGTCGCGCAGCGACAGCAACAAAATTTTCGACATAGCCCACTATTCTATACCGCTTGGTCTATTCGGTATAACTCAGTGCCCGGACAGACTGTTCTACGAGGTCGAGTACGGCTTCCATGTGCTCGGTGGATTCACCCGAGGCGAGGCGCGTGATGAACCCGTCCATAAACGTGGTGAGGTAGAGGTGCAATACCTCCATGGGTACGTCGGTGCGCATCCGGTGATTACTTGCGTTCTCGCGCAGGCGCTTGGCAACGGCCTGGTCGAGGACTTCCTGGTGCTTATGCCACCGGGACTTGAAGTCAGGGTCGGAGCGCAGCTTGCGGACGATCTCGATGCGAGTGGCTAACCAGTCGTATCGTTCGGGGTGACGCAACATGTCGCGCATCACTTCGACAAGGCCACCTTCGGAGACAACGTCGGCCTGGCGTTGTGCGTCCTCGCGAGCAATCTCGAGGAAGAGTGATTCCTTGTCGCCGAAGTGGTGGAAGATCGCCCCGCGGGACTTCCCGGTGGCCTCTTCCAGCAATCGGACTGTAGCGCCCTCATAGCCAAATTCAGCAAAGCATTTTCGAGCACCATCAAGTATCTCTTGTCGGCGGCGGATCAATTCGTCTTCACTGATAATTGGCATAGGACGCTCCTAAGTATGGGGATAGTGGAAGGGGCCGGCCTGAACATGCAGGCGCGGCCCCTAGATCCAGCTATTCAGAGGTCAGTCTGAATGAACTAGCTCTTAACCATCTGACGCAGCACGTACTGCAGGATGCCGCCGTGGCGGAAGTAGTCAGCCTCACCCGGTGTATCGATGCGAACCTTCGCGTCGAACTCCACGGTGGAGCCGTCTTCCTTGGTAGCGGTGACCTTCACGGACTCTGGGATGGTGGTGCCATCGTTGAGTGCGGTGATACCGGAGATATCGAAGGTCTCGGTGCCGTCCAGGCCGAGGGAGCCGTGGGACTCGCCCTCAGGGAACTGCAGTGGGATGACACCCATGCCGATGAGGTTGGAGCGGTGGATACGCTCGAAGGACTCGGTGATAACAGCCTTCACGCCGAGCAGGTTGGTACCCTTTGCAGCCCAGTCACGGGAAGAACCGGTGCCGTATTCCTTACCAGCGAGGACAACCAGTGGGGTTTTCTGAGCAGCGTAGTTCTGAGCTGCGTCGTAGATGAACGCCTGTGGTGCGCCTTCCTGGGTGAAGTCACGGGTGTAGCCACCCTTGACGTCTACGAGCTCGTTAGCCAGGCGGATGTTCGCGAAGGTACCGCGAACCATGACCTCGTGGTTACCGCGACGGGAGCCGAAGGAGTTGTAGTCCTTGCGCTCGACGCCGTGCTCGTCTAGGTAGTTAGCAGCTGGGGTGCCTGGCTTGATGGAGGAAGCAGGGGAGATGTGGTCAGTGGTGACCGAATCGCCGAGCTTAGCCAGCACGCGTGCGCCCTTGATGTCCTGAACTGCTTCAGGCTCGGTTGGCATGCCGTCGAAGTAAGGAGCCTTGCGGATGTAGGTGGAGTCTTCGTTCCACTTGAAGGTCTTGCCTTCTGGAACATCCAGGTTCTGCCATGCTTCGTCGCCCTTGAAGACGTCAGCGTAATCGTCGACGTACATTTCGCGGGAGATGGTGCCAGCGATGGTGGACTCGATCTCCTCGGAGGAAGGCCAAACGTCCTTCAGGAAGACGTCGTTGCCATCCTGATCCTGACCCAGTGGCTGGGTCTCGAAGTCGAAGTCCATGGTGCCAGCGATTGCGTATGCAATAACCAGCAGTGGGGATGCCAGGTAGTTCATCTTCACGTCAGGAGAGATGCGGCCTTCGAAGTTACGGTTGCCGGAAAGAACAGCCGTAGCGGTCAGGTCGTACTCGTTGATCGCGTCAGAAACCTCTGCAGGCAGTGGGCCGGAGTTACCGATGCAGGATGCACAGCCGAAGCCGGTGAGGTAGAAGCCGACAGCCTCAAGATCCTTCCAGAGGTCTGCACGGTTGTAGTAACCGTCAACGACCTGGGAACCAGGAGCCATGATGGTCTTGACCCATGGCTTGGACTTCAGGCCCTTTTCAGCAGCCTTACGTGCCAACAGGCCAGCGCCAACCATGACGGAAGGGTTGGAGGTGTTGGTGCAAGAGGTGATAGCAGCGATTACAACCGCACCGTGGTCGAGGGTGTACTCGCCACCCTGTGGGGATTCCACGATGACTGGCTTGGAAGCGCGACCCTCAGCGCCTGCTGCAGCGGACTCGCCGTTTGCTGGCCAAGAAGCGTTGTACTCGACAGACTCGGTTGCTTCTGCACGAACTGGCTCGGAAGTCTCGTTGCCGGCGGTGTTGTAATCAGGCAGCTGGTTACGGAAGGAGGTCTTGGACTCGGACAGCAGGATGCGGTCCTGTGGACGCTTTGGACCAGCGATGGAAGGAACAACGGTGGACAGGTCCAGCTCGAGGTACTCGGAGTACTCAGCCTCTGGAGCGTCCTGCTCCAGCCACATGCCCTGTGCCTTTGCGTAAGCCTCGACGCGGTCGATCTGCTCCTGGCTACGGCCGGTCAGGTTCAGGTAGTTGATGGTCTCCTCATCGATCGGGAAGATCGCTGCGGTAGAACCGAACTCTGGGGACATGTTGCCGATGGTTGCGCGGTTTGCCAGTGGGATGGACTTCACGCCGTTGCCGTAGAACTCAACGAACTTCTGCACGACGCCGTGCTCGCGGAGCATCTCGGTGATGGTCAGAACGACGTCAGTTGCGGTCACGCCTACTGGGATCTCGCCGGTCAGCTTGAAGCCAACAACGCGAGGGATCAGCATGGAGACTGGCTGGCCGAGCATTGCTGCCTCGGCCTCAATGCCGCCAACGCCCCAGCCCAGGATGCCCAGGCCGTTTTCCATGGTGGTGTGGGAGTCAGTGCCGATACAGGTATCTGGGTATGCCAGGCCATCGTTGTCGAAGACAACGCGGGACAGGTACTCGATGTTGACCTGGTGGACGATGCCGGTTCCAGGAGGAACAACGCGGAAGTTGGAGAAGTTCTCTGCACCCCAACGCAGGAACTGGTAGCGCTCTTCGTTGCGCTGGTACTCGATGGCGACGTTCTTCTCAACAGCGTCGGAGCTGCCGAATGCCTCGATGATGACGGAGTGGTCAATGACCATTTCAGCAGGAGCCAGTGGGTTCACCTGGTCTGGGTTGCCGCCCAGGGTGGAAACTGCCTCACGCATGGTAGCCAAGTCAACGACACAAGGGACACCGGTGAAGTCCTGCATCAACACACGTGCTGGGGTGAACTGGATCTCGATGGAAGGCTCAGCCTTTGGATCCCAGTTAGCAATTGCCTTGATGTGATCTTCGGTAACGTTCTTACCGTCTTCGGTACGCAGGAGGTTCTCGCCGAGAACCTTCAGGGAGTAGGGAAGCTTCTCCATGCCCTCGACTGCGTCAAGTGCGAAGTAGTCGTAGGACTTTTCGCCGCCACTGAGCGTCTTCTTGGCATTGAAGGAGTTCTTGCTTTCAGCCACAGGGAGCTCCATTTCTCTAAGTTGGTCCGTATTATCACTAGGAATGACCCGTTATTGGGACTTACGTCAATCTTCTTTGAAAATAAATTCTCGATGATTAACGTCAGCACAGCGGTCAACAGCCAATTGTAGGCAAAGTGACCACGGTCTTCCGCCAGTCTAACAGTACGGGCGTTTTGTTGGCATGTAATTCGAGCGCGTAATCCTCTTTTAAGGTGTTCGCTTACCCCCGTTCGGGCTACGCTCAATGCAGATAAAGCGCGATCCACCAAGGATCCACAGAAATTCAACCACCGCAGAAAGTGCGCCTCGCCATGAATTACGATCAAAATTCCCTCGTTGAACAGCTCCAACAAGATGGAGTTGCCTTTGGGTCTGACAATCTCAACAACTGGGCACTAGAAGAATCGTTGTTTCATTCCCTCGATCAGATTCATGAGATGGATCTCCCCGAGATTGGGGTAGTGGTTCTCGAGGGCACGTCGGATTCTGCGGCGACTTTGCGCGATCTGGCTCAAGACATGAATCTAGCCACTGGCATTGACACGGTAGTTGTTCGCACTCCCAACTCCGTGGCGGTCGTGAGCGATACGTTGGACCGGGCGGAGATTGAAACGGCGCAACGTGCATTAATGGCGGAACCCGATTATGCGACAGGGCTTCACGCGTTTGCCGAAAGTGTCACGAGCTTTAACATTCCCTGGTTGGCCGTATCAGTTGTCGTCGCGCTCGCGATCGTTGTCGTTTTGTTCGCTACGGCCTACTTCTCTAAGCGGCGTTAAGTTCCCCTTCCTGTATTTTTAAGGCCTCTCAGGCAGTCAAGGAAGATAACTTGAACCCCTGAACTGTTGTCGAAGAGTTATGTCAATGTGATCTCTCCTGTGGTGAATATCACATTTTTTGTGCGTGTCGTTAAATATGCAGGCAACGGACCCGGTAAGTCATGGGAAATGACTTGACCGAAGTTAAAGATGGTAAAGATTCTGCAACGAAGTGACAAAGTGGCTTATGGTACTGGTGTCGGCTCGCGAGTCGGTGTCAATGCAATTGAAACACTTCAGTATCGAAGGATCGGTTCGGGCATGTGGGGAAGCACGCCAAGCTCCGAAAAATGATGCTGTGGGGAATCGGTATGGCACTTCGCTCGTGCGCCTTCTCCCTGTAGTCGATCAGCAACAATCACACGTCAAGGTGAGCACCTTGACCTTTTTGGGCTATGTTCATGCCTTTATGAACGCATGCCCACTTTGACGTGCGGTGTGAGGAGCACCTACGTGGCTTATCCATATGCCCCTGGGCGCGGGCTGCGAGTCAAAACTTGGCTTGCCGTCGTCGCCAGTACAACGTCCATATCTCTCGTCGCATTTTCTGCGCCTGCCATGGCCCAGGAACGCGGTGTCTCTGCGAGCCAGCTGGTGTCGCAAATTTCGGATGCCCAGGCAAATATCGACCAATTGAATTTGACGGTCGGTGACCTGCGCGAGTCGGTCAATCGCGCGATCGTTGATTTAGGCGACGCTAGGTCTGCAGCTGAGCAAGCCCGTAAGGGGGCCGAGGAGGCGCGCAAGCAGCTCGATGGCTCACAAAAGGCCGTGGCGCAGGCACAGAAGGCTCTCAATGAGCTATCCCGTTCAACCTATCGGGCGGCCGGCACGTCTGGACCTGCCAGCCAAGCCACCAGCGGAGACGCGCAGAAAGACGCACTTGAACGCAGTGCTTACCTGCAACGAGAAAAGCGCGACAAGCAAGACACCTTGACTGAGCTCGAGCATCAACGCACCGTAGATGCCAACAACGAATCCTTGTTACGCCAAGCTAGCCAACTAGCGAGCGATCGCGCGGACGAGGCCACGGCTGCGGAGGCTCACGCTCAAGAACTTCTGGCTGAGAGCCAAGCCAATCTTGAGTCGACTCTTGATCAGCGCTCTGTAGCGGAGGATGAACTTCAGCAGGCACAGGAAGAGCTGGAAACTGTTCGGCCAGGTTCTGCGGGGACACCGGACCATAGCCCCGCGCCTCAAGCAGCCGCTCAAGAGGACGTCACTGAGGAAGCTAAGGAAGCTAAGGAAGCTGAGGAAACTCAGGAAGCTGACTCTGACTCTTCTGCCGATTCTGCAGTCGATGGACAGTCTTCGGAAAACTCAGAAGAATCAGAATCTTCCGACAATAAGGTCTCAGAGAAGGCCGAAGATAAGATCTCAGAGCAAGCAGTCGAAGTAGCGTCCGAGTCCGCTCCGAGTTTAGAGATCTCACAGCCTTCTTCGGCCAATGTGGCTGAGGCGGTTAATAGCGTTGAGCTGAGTTCCGGATCCTTTGACGAGAGTAATGCTGCCGACATCGCTGCGGCGGCGGGACTTGTCGCCGCAGTTCTCGTCGTCATTGCGTCGCAGGGAGACACCGATTTTGCCGATCTGTCCTCATTCACTGGTAGTCCCGAGACTTTTGGGCCCGCAGTAGATGAGGTTGACGCTTCAATAGCCGAGGTGGCGGATACCGCCGAAACCACAGCGACCGAAGAGACCACAGCGACCGAAGAGACAACCGAGGATTCGTCTACCCCGGAAACCACGGAGACATCCCCCGAACTCGCGCCAGAGACCGATCCGGCAGGCGACTCGTCGTCAAGCACTGACTCCGATGTCACCTCGACGATCCCTCCTACGACCGGCGAGATCGCCCCCGGAGGAGAAGGGCTTGAGGCGCTTCTGCCGCAGGTCCCTACCGCTGAGGATGTCAGCGACCAGGCCAACACACTCGCACAGGACTCGTCGCGCGAGGCGCAGATCGAAACCGTGATCGCTCGTGCCGAATCCCAGCTGGGAACGCCTTACGCGTGGGGCGGAGGCAATGCGAACGGACCAACCCGCGGCATCTCCGATGGCGGGGTGGCCGATAGCCACGGCGACTACAACAAAGTCGGATTCGACTGTTCTGGACTGACCATGTTCGCCTTCTCGGGCGCCGGAATTTCGCTCCCGCACTACACCGGTTACCAGTACCAGCGCGGCACCAAGATCTCTCCGAGCGAAGCTCAACGCGGAGATCTGCTCTTCTGGGGTCCACAGGGAAACAGCCACGTTGCCATCTACTTGGGCGACGGAATGATGATCGAAGCACCAGCTTCCGGCGACGTAGTGAAGAAGTCACCTGTGCGTTGGTCCAGCATGTCGGAATACGCTGTTCGTCTAATCTAATCTAGAACGAAAGTTTGATAGGCTCATACGCATGTCATTGAGCGATTATGATGCACTCCTCGTCCTTTCTTTCGGTGGACCCGAAGGTAATGACGAGGTTGTGCCTTTTCTAGAGAACGTCACTCGCGGCCGGGGCATCCCCCGCGAGCGACTCGAGCAGGTCGGCGAACATTACTTCAATTTCGGTGGTGTCAGCCCGCTGAACCGGCTCAACCGCGAGATCATCTCGAACGTCGAGAGCGAACTTGCCTCCCGCGGTCATGATCTTCCCGTCTATTTCGGCAACCGAAATTGGCACCCGTTTGCCAACGACACTGCCCAGCAAATCGCGGCGGACGGTCATAAGCGCGTGCTTGTCTTCGCCACTTCTGCATGGGGCGGCTACTCGGCGTGCCGCCAATACGACGAGGACATCGTCGGTATGCGCGAAGTCACCCCGCAGATCGACTTCACCAAGCTTTGGCAGTTCTACGCGCACCCTACGTTCATCAGCCTCATGGCTGCGGACCTTAAGCAGGCATGGGACGGCGCCAACCAAGCCGAAACTAAGGTCCTGTTCACCGCGCACTCCGTGCCCACGGCCGCTGACAAGGTAGCTGGCGGTCCTGATGACGCACATCTGTACTCCCGCCAGGTGGAGGAGGCCTCCCGGTTGATTGCCGAAAAGGCAGGAGTTACTGAGTACGAGGTCGTGTGGCAATCGCGCTCGGGCAACCCGGCAACGCCGTGGCTGGAGCCTGATGTCGTGGACCGAACCGAAGAACTCGCGGCCGCAGACAGCTCATTCAAGCACCTCATCTGCGTGCCGGTCGGTTTCATCTCCGATCATATGGAAGTGATCTGGGATCTGGATTCCGAGCTCAAGGAGTCGTGCGAGGAGCGTTCCATCACCCTGACGCGCACGCCAACGGTGGGCCACACACCGGAATTTGCGCAGATGGTCGTCGAAATTGCTGAGACGATCGGCCGCGAAGAGGAAGTGGAATCGCTGTCCACAGTGACGGTTCAGGGCTGCACCGTCAACGGCGCGCCGTGCTCACCTGGCTGCTGTCAGCTCTCGCGCCAATAGTCATGCACCGCATCCGCAACGCCCGCCATCCGGGCAGTGCGGATGTGGCGCCACAGCGCAAACAACTGCGGATCGAGGCTGTGATCGCCAATGCGATCAGTGACCGTCTCGATGATCGCAGCAACCTTGTCGGCGCGAGCAAATAGCTTCGCCGCCCGCGGGGTCACCCCGTTGGGCAGACCTGGGGTGTCATAGAAATCCGCCAGGGAGCCCACCGTTAGCCGCGGGTTCCGCAGCTCGGAAGTGCGATAGCCCAGTGCCTCAATCAACTGCGCGGCCTGCTCCGTTGCCTGCGACAGCAACTGATCCGCCTCACCCGGCGTTAACCACGCCGGTTCCGGGAGACGGGCTTCTTCCTCAAACCACCGCCAGTGCACGCCTTCGGTGGCATAGGTGGGGACAAGGATGTGCGACAGACCGCCAGATTGCTTGACGACGATTGCCCCCGCCCTGGTCAGTGCCTCAGCAGCAGGGGAGCCAGCCGGAATCCCGGCCGCCTGCCCGGGCCCCCACAAAATAAGCCGAATGACGGGATCTTCACTTGCAACGTCGGCGACAGCGCGGATCTCGCGCAGCATGTCCGTGATCGGACCGCCGTCCCAGGAGTGCTTGCCTCCCAGAGCGGTCAGCGCGCTCAAAAGTTCGTCGGTGGACTCGTCCCCGTACAGCCAGGCGGCCAACCAGACCGCGGTATTTTGCAGGGGAGAATAGACTTCGGCGCGCATATCCACGGAGGGCATTCTAGCCGATAGACTTACCCGACTATGAAGTCTGATGATCGTTACCGTGGCGATATTCTTTCCGGTCATGCGCGCAACCAAGCACCCACCTACCCAGAGGTTCCTGCCAAGCCGGGCATCGTCGTAGAGGTCTATGGCGACGATTTTGTTGGGGCCGTGATCAACTTTGAGAAGACCTACCAGGGCCATTTCGTTCGCTTGGAGGATCGTTATGGCACCCAGCGGCTCTTTCAATTGCTTCCCGGTGCCTTCCTTTATGAGGGGCATCGGGTGACGTTGACGCGCTTCGTCGCAAAGCGTGCTCCTGCGCGATCCAATTCTGGCTCGCGCAAAGTAGAGAACGTAAAGGCGAAAGTGGCGGCGCCTTCGCGGATCTGGGTCGAGGGTATCCACGACGCGGCGATCGTCGAAAAGGTCTGGGGGCATGATCTGCGCGTCGAAGGTGTTGTCGTGGAATATCTTGAGGGCCTAGACAACTTGCCGGAGCGTCTGGCTGAGTTCGGTCCTGAACAGGGTCGTCGGATCGGCGTCTTGGCTGACCACTTGGTGGAAGGATCGAAGGAAACTCGCCTCGTGCACAATGTTGGCCCGCATGTGCTGGTGACGGGCCACCCGTACATTGATATCTGGGCTGCGGTGAAGCCGGAAAGACTGGGCATCCGCGCATGGCCTGAGGTGCCCTACGGCGAGGATTGGAAGACGGGGGTGTGCCAGCGGCTGGGGTGGAGTGATCCGAAGGAAGGGTGGAACCGTGTCTATGGTGCGGTTAACTCGTTTCGAGACCTGGATTCGACCCTGATCGGTGCCGTTGAAAGACTCGTCGATTTCGTAACTAACCCTGGTTTAAGTAAAGAAGATCTGTAATGTTTGAGGCGTGGGCCCCTTAATTTGGTTAATCGCAACGCTAGTCCTCGCCGGCCTTGAGCTGGCCGTGGGCGAATTTACTCTGCTCATGCTCGCCGGTGGTGCTCTCGCCGCTACCGGTGTTGCCCTTCTCGGGGTCCCTCTCTGGGCGGAAGTCGTCGTATTCGCTGGTGCATCTGCAGCGCTGCTGGTCTTCTTGCGGCCGCTTTTGAAGCGTCGCTACCACCAGCCCCGGGCGCTTGATACCTCCCCGAAGGCCCTCGTTGGAACTAAAGCGGAAGTCATTGAGACGATTACTTCCTCTGGTGGCCAGATTCGCCTCGACGGATCGATCTGGTCGGCAAAATCTATTGACCCATCCGAAAACATTCCGGTGGGAGTGCACGTCACGGTCGCGGAGATCGACGGGCCGACTGCCATTGTTTGGAAGGATTCCTAAATCATGATTGCAACCATTGTCGTAATACTTGTCCTCGTCCTCGTGGTCGCGGTGGTATTTAAGTCCATCGCGTTGATCCCGCAGGGCGAGGCTGCCGTAATTGAGCGACTGGGTTCCTATACCCGTACGGTCTCCGGTGGCCTGACCCTACTGGTGCCCTTTATCGATCGCGTGCGCGCCCGCGTTGATACTCGTGAGCGAGTCGTCTCGTTCCCGCCTCAGGCCGTGATTACCCAAGATAACCTGACAGTCGCCATCGACATCGTGGTGACGTTCCAGATCAATGATCCCGCCCGCGCGATTTACGGCGTGGACAACTACCTCGTCGGTGTGGAGCAGATTTCCGTTGCTACCCTGCGTGACGTCGTCGGTGGCATGACCCTGGAAGAAACTCTCACTTCCCGTGAAACCATTAACCGTCGCCTGCGCGGCGAGCTCGATGCCGCGACCGCGAAGTGGGGCCTTCGCATTAGCCGAGTCGAGCTGAAGGCGATTGATCCGCCACCATCGATTCAGCAGTCGATGGAGATGCAGATGAAAGCCGACCGCGAGAAGCGCGCAATGATTCTTACCGCAGAAGGTCAGCGCGAATCCGACATCAAGACTGCCGAGGGTGAAAAGCAGGCGCGAATCCTTTCCGCAGAGGGTGAGAAGCACGCGTCGATTCTCCAGGCAGAGGCTGAGCGACAAGCCACCATCCTTCGTGCTGAAGGTGAGCGCGCCGCAAAGTACCTCAACGCTCAAGGTGAGGCCCGCGCAATTCAAAAGGTCAACGCAGCCATTAAGTCGTCGGAAGTCACGCCTGAGGTCTTGACCTACCAGTACTTGGACAAGCTGCCACAAATGGCGCAGGGCGAGGCGTCAACGATGTTCATGATTCCTTCGCAGTTTGGAGATTCGCTCGAGCAGTTTGCGAAGGCGTTTGCCAAGAAGGACGAGGACGGGGTCTTCCGCTACGAGCCATCCAAGGCCGATCAGGAGACCAAGGAAATGGCCGGCCAGGATGATACCGATGCCTGGTTTGATACCTCCTCGGATCCTGAGATTGCCCGCGCCGTCGCCGAGGCACGTGCCGTGGCGAATAGGCCAGCAGATTCGCCGATCGCCGCCGAACTCGAGCAGTTGGAGCGCAGCTCCAGCACTGGTGCTCCGACGCTGCCAGCGTCCGCAGGGGACACACTGAAGCAGGAGCAGCCACAGGAGCGGCCGGTTACTGAGCCTGAGGAGAGCTAGCCCAGCTAATTAAGTTCACCGCAAGCTGCCAGCCAGCTTGCTCAGCCTGCCACCCAGCCGCCTGAAGGCGTTGGCTCATCGCCTGTTTGGAGATGTCCAACTCCAGGGCGGCTTCGTTTTGGTTCAGGCCCCGGCGCACAAGTGAGGTGGCCTCGCGGCCTTCGACGGTGCGCTTAGCCAGCACGTGAGCGATAAGCGCGAAGGTCGCCTCAATATCGCGCGCCTCAGTGCCGACATCAGCCTTGTCAACGTTGACACGGACCTGTGCTGGGCGTGTGCCTACTGCCTCAGTCGCCGCAAACACAGCTGGTCCGTGCTGGGTGATTCCGAGCCCAATGGCCCAGTTTCCGTCAGAGAGCAGGGCCATAATCAGATCGACGGTTTCGACAGGCCCGCTGACGTGCGCACGGATGTCTTCGACACCTACTTCTTCAAAGGTGCCCACCCCGGGGAGGGTGGCTAAAGCCTCAGCTGAGCGGCGAACGAGATCTGCGCGGCGGGTCTCTCGGCCGCGGTAACGAGCGTGGACGGCAATCATGCTTCTAGTCTACTTTCTGGCCTTGACGATTGGCAGATCGGGCATCAACAATCAAACCAATGATGCCGATGACTGCCAGCACTACGGTGGCAACGACCACAATCGGATTGGCCTGCCCCGTCAGCGTATCCCCAAACAACACAGTGACCACTGTTCCCGGCGCCGAGCCGATCAGCGTGGCCACGGTGAATGGCACCACCTTGATCTTTGTCAGTGCTGCCGCATAATTGAGCACGGAAAACGGCACTGCAGCGATCATCCTTAAGCTGATCACCGCGACCCAGCCCCGCTGCTCCAGGTGAGTGTTGATCTTTTGCACCGTCGGATGCGTGAGCCGGGGCGCAATCCAATCGCGTAGCAAGCCGCGCACGATAAGCAACGAAATTGCGGCGGACACGGTAGTGGCTGTCACCGCAATGAGGATGCCCCAGCCGGTGCCGAACAAGACGCCTGCCGAAAGCGTCATCACCGTTCGAGGAATCGGGAGTTGGGTGATGCCCACGTACATCAGCCAGAACAAGACGGGAAACCAAGGGCCCGTGGAATCCGCCCAGTCGCGCAATACCGAAAGTGGCGGAACATCGATTGCTGCCCACAAAGATATAAAAAGGACCGTCGCTAGGGTGAGAAGGAGGATTCTGAAGCGATTCGCGGTCATAGAGGAATAGTGTAGGCGGGCCACTGCGATTCCTCCTACACTAGGGAGCAGGTGTTCAGTAGATACAACCAAGGAGAATTCCATGAGCGATTTGCGCAATGACCACGGCCCGAACCCTTACGTGCTCAACATTGAGAACGTCACTTTGGAAAATGATGCCTTCCGTGACACGTTGTGGACCGGCCAGTTCCTGCAGATGACGGTCATGTCCATTCCGGCTGGTGGTGAGATCGGCGCGGAAGTCCATGCTGATCACGATCAGTTCCTGCGCCTTGAAGGTGGCACCGGTCGTTTCATGATCGGTAATTCCCCCGACGACCTGGAGGTCGACCAAGACGTAGAAGCGGACTTCGCTGTGTTCGTGCCGGCAGGTAAGTGGCACAACATGGTCAACAACGGCGACGAGCCGGTGAAGCTGTACTCCATCTACGCGGCCCCAGATCACGTCAAGGGCACTTTCCATCAGACGAAGGAAGACGCTGACAACGACCCTAACGAGCAGGACTAAAAGGTTGGTATGCCCAATAGGGTTATACTTGCTAGACAGATAACCCTAGGGAAAGGAGACTGCTTTGTCTCGCTTAACTGATTACTTTGATTTCACGGGGAAGACCGTGCTCATCACCGGTGCTTCCGGTGGCATCGGTGCTGCTACGGCAGAGGCATTCGTCGATAATGGCGCAAACGTTGCTCTCATCGACCTCAACGCTGAGGCGCTTGCAGAGCTCGCAGACAAGCTGGCCGCGCCGGAGCGCGTGCTCACCGTCGCTGCCGATGTGACCGATCCGGAGCAGGCGAAGAACTATGTCGACAAGACCGTTGAGCGCTTCGGCACCGTCGATGTCTTGTTCAACAACGCCGGCATTTCTGGCACCGTTGATCGCATCGAGAACCTCACCCTGGAGCAGTTCGACCAGGTCATGAACGTCAACCTGCGCGCCGCGTTCATCGCGATGCAAAACGTGCTGCCGATCATGTACGAAAAGGGCAAGGGTTCCGTTGTGAACACCGTGTCCATTAACGGCGCGATCGTCGGTGCTTCGCCGATGTCGCCGTACACCTCCTCCAAGTTTGGCATCCGCGGCCTGACGCACCAGGCCGCCCGCGAGGGTGTGTCCAAGGGCGTGCGCGTCAACGGCATCCTGCCGAGCCAGGTAGACACGAACTTGATGCGCAATGTGGAGAAGGCCTGGGATTCCGAGCACCCAGAGAAGGCGAAGGAGACCTTCGAGGCCGGCACCGTGATGGGTCGCTACGCGCGCCCCGACGAGATTGCCAACGTGGTTGTCTTCCTTGCCTCCGACGCGGCGTCGTACATCAACGGCGCAGACATCGCCGTCGATGGCGGTCGTCTCGCTTAATTCGCTTTACGACGAAGCACTGCCCCGGCTCCACGTGCACATGGAGCCGGGGCAGTGCTTTTTCTTTTGCTACTTCGGTAGCGGCTTAAACGCTGTTTCCTTGGCGCCGATATAGAACATGGTGGAAATGGCCATAAGCGTGACCAGGTACCACGGGAAGATATTTTCCATGCCCACACTGGCGAGCTGGGTACCGATCAGTGGAACCGTGCCTCCGATGACACCCACGGTAAAAGCATAAGGGAAACCGAATCCTGCCGCGCGGAACTTCTTCGGGAACAGCTCGGTGTAGAGCGGGACCACGGCTGCCTGAAGGGATGCCACAAGAGCGTTGCCTACCGACTGCACCAGGATGAGCCGCACAACGCTGTCGTTGAGCAAACCCAGAGCTGGCACAGTGATCAGGGTGAGCAAGACGCCAGCGGTGATCATCACCGGTTTACGTCCGAACCGGTCGGAGAATTTGCCGGCAATCAATACTGCCACGATATTGACGAAGTTGGCGATCAACAGCGAAAGGTTGCCCCAGCTCAGATCCAGGCCGTGGTAGGTATTGGCGAAGGTAGGGAAGTAGGAGCCCCACGCGTAGACCATCGCGGTGAAACCAACGGTGAGTCCAACGACCTGGATGGTCTGCTTTGGATGCTTGCGCATTGGCTCGAAGATGGCGGACCAGCTAAATTTCTTCTGCACAGACGAGGTGTCTACCGTGTCCTCCATGTGACGTCGCAGGAAGACTCCCAGTACCGAGAGAGCGGCGCCGAAGATGAAAATGACACGCCAGCCCCAGCTGCCCATCGCATCGTCGCTAAGCGTGAAGCTAAATGCAGCGACCATGAGGATCACCAGGATCTGGCCAAAGTAGCCAAAGCAGGTAAACAGCGCCGCCACCCAGCCACGGCGGCCCTCGCCGGCTGACTCCATGGCCAGGGCGGCCGTGGAGGAGAACTCGCCACCAATGGCTACGCCCTGCACGATTCGGGCGAGCAACAGGATAATCGGGGCAAGCACTCCGACCTGCTCGTACGTCGGCGCGATACCGATGATCAGGCTGGCCGCACCCATGCCCCAAATGGTGAACAGCAGTGCGGGGCGTCGTCCAAACCGGTCAGCGATCGTGCTGACCACCAGACCGGAAAGTGGGCGGACGATGAAGCCCACGGCCATGATGCCGAATGAACCTAACAACGAGGTAAGAGGATCGGCATCGGCAGGGAAGAAGAGGTGCGAGAAGTAGACCGCGAGTAGGGCATAGGCGGTCCAATCGAACCACTCAACGATCTGGCCGACAGCCACACCCGCCAGTTGGTTCTTCGGAATGCCGAGCACTTTCCCGGGCTGATCATCCGCAGTTTGAGACGACGAGGTTGACACTATTGTTCCTTCTATCAAGACATAACGACGATCCCCAAAGCAGTTAGTTGCTCCGGCTGATCGTCGCTAGGAGTGCGGTTATTTACTTGTACCAGTTGGTATTCAACGCGTAGTCGCGGATATTTGCGATGCGCTCATCCGTGTAGAACACGCCACGAGTGCTCTTGTTCTTCGTGACCAGAATGCGCTTGGCGATGCGCCAGCCAGCCTCAGTCTTCTCCAAGTCATCGACGTACATGCCGCCAGCGCGGACCTCGAAGACGATATTTGGCTTATCCGTGGTCTGGAGGGTCACCCAGGAGACCTCAGTGATCGTCCGGGCGGTGTCGCCGTCGATGTGGTAGTGGGTGTTGTTCAGCAGATGCTGGCCCGACAAACGGGTCGAATCGTTGGAACTTTGCAGCAACTTCTTCAGGTCGGTCGCCTTGATAGGCTCGATTCCCTCATCGGGAGCCTCGAAGGTTGCTTCTTCGGTCCACGCTTTGTCGTACAGGTCCCAGTTACGCTGATCGAGGCCCTGAGAGTAGGCGACGAGTGCGTCGTGGATCTCAGTGCGTGTGATCAGGTCTTCGTTTGTCAGTGCCATGGTGTCTCCGGTGTCTCCTTGAGTTTGACGTACCGCTCAGTCTAGTGCGATGGACTACTCGGTACAAAACATTCTAACGCCAAGAACAAAGGAAACACCAATATTATTTCCGCCGGCAAAGTGGGAATCGTGGGGTAACACCCAGTAGGTGCAGTTTGCCAGATATCACCATTATCTGACCTGGGGTTTTAGTTTACGCCCGACGTTAGGTCCGCTTTTCGACCAACTGGAGCCCCCGGCCCGAACCTAACGCACTGCGAAATATAAAACCGCAGGTCGTAGAAAACAAAGTCGTGCAAAGTGCACATCTTTAAAGATTTAAATAAAAAAGTGTGCGACTCCAAACATTTAATGTCTGAAACCGCACACATAATGGTGCCCGGAGGGGGACTTGAACCCCCACGTCCGTTAATAGGACACTAGCACCTCAAGCTAGCGCGTCTGCCATTCCGCCACCCGGGCTGGGTATTGTTTTCAACCTCTCGGCTGGGCACTTGAAGTACTTTATCCCGAACTACTAACTACACACAAATCGCCACGTTAACCGCATAATTGAGGCGATAAAATTGCATCGTTGTAATCCATCACATCTTTGACTCGATTCAGGTAGAAAAGAACTATGGCTACAAACACACCAGATTATGTGCAAGACCAATTCCCAGGTCCTGATCCTTATGCACCTTTGAAGGACCTGCCATCGTTTACTCTGACCTCCACGGACTTGGAAAATGGCCAGGAACTTCCGGAAAAGCTTCGCGCTCCGGAATCCATTTCTCCGCAACTCTCGTGGTCCGACCTTCCCGCAGGCACAAAGTCCCTGGCAATCACGTGTTTTGATCCGGATGCGCCAACCGCATCCGGCTTTTGGCACTGGGCAGTCTTTAATATCCCTGTGTCAGTCACCGAACTGCCTACGGGAGCGGGCTCCGATGCCACTCTGCGCGGACTCGATGGGGTAGTCACTCTCAAGGGTGATTCCGGGCTGCGCGAGCACTACGGCGCTGCACCTCCCGCAGGCCATGCACCGCATCGTTACCTGTATGCTGTACATGCTGTCGACGTAGAGGAATTGGACATCGATCCCGATTCCACTGCCACTGTCCTCGGCTTTAACCTTTACTTCCATTCCATTGCGCGGACAGTGCTGTGGGGATATTACGAGAACAAGTCTTAAATGATTCCTTTACAAATTCGCGTGGGCGGTGCCTTCATGGCACTCGCCCTCGTTCTGATCATCCAAGCTGTCATCGCCTTCATCAACGGTGGCGGAGTGTTTACTATCACGCTCGGCAGCGTCTTCATTTGGATCGGTGCATTACTCTTCGGAGGCTTTGCGACGATGCGCCGCGACCAGCCAGCCTCAAAGAAGCAAGTAGCAGCGCTCATCGTCGCCGTTGCGCTGATCCTGCTTAGCGTTTTCCTGCCGACGATTGAGCTCGGCGTCATGGCCACCTACTGGTTGGCAATGTACGCCGGTGTCGCGGTGCTCTGCGCGCTTATATTGCGTCGTTCCGCCATGTAAGTCCGCTGCCCACCGCTTCGCTGATGTTGCTGAGGCCGTGGGCTCGGACTTGGCTTGCCAAACCGGTGTGCACGGAGTGAATCCACCCGAGGCCACCGTAAATGAAAGGCGTATAGCCTTGGAGCAGGTTTGCGCCTGCCGTAATACGTTCCCATGCTCGCTCAGGCGTGGAAATACCTCCCACGCTAATGATGAGCAGTTTGTCGCCTACATGCTTGCGCACGAGCTTGAGTACTTCAAGCGAGCGTTCGTTGAGCGGATCCCCGGAGATTCCGCCAGCTCCCATTGCAGCGACCTCGTCGGAGTCTGTTGCCAGTCCTTCGCGCGAGATCGTGGTGTTAGTGGCAATAATACCCGCCAGACCCAGCTCGATAGCGAGGTCTGCGATCTGCAGGATGTCGTCGTCAGCTAAGTCAGGTGCGATCTTTACCAATACCGGGGAATCTGTCGCTTCTTTTACTGCGACGAGTAGGGGCCGCAATTCTGCGACGGCCTGCAGGTCGCGCAGACCAGGCGTGTTTGGAGACGAGACATTGACCGCGACATAGTCCGCGAGATTACCTAAGGCCGCGGCTCCTTGGCGGAAGTCGGCAACAGCGTCCGTTGACGTCTTATTCTTTCCGATATTGATGCCGACGACATCCGAGGACTTCCGCTTCTTTAGTCCTTCAGCAACCTCGAGCGCACCCTTGTTGTTAAAGCCCATCCGGTTGAGGATGGCTTTATCTTGAGGCAAGCGGAAGAGGCGCGGTGCGGGATTGCCAGGCTGCGGCTTGGGTGTGACCGTGCCAAGCTCTGCGTAACCGAAACCGACGGCACCCCACGCGTCAATTGACGCAGCGTTCTTGTCGAAACCTGCGGCTAGGCCGAGCGGCGCGGGAAAAGTGGTGCCCAACAGCTCCTGGGAGAGGA
Organism: Corynebacterium lubricantis DSM 45231; assembly: GCF_000379425.1. Taxonomy (GTDB): domain Bacteria; phylum Actinomycetota; class Actinomycetes; order Mycobacteriales; family Mycobacteriaceae; genus Corynebacterium; species Corynebacterium lubricantis. The sequence continues at coordinate 88,362 of NZ_KB902181.1, read as the reverse complement.
CGGGATCTTTGACCCGCACCGCGGACTCCATTGCCCGGTTGACCACGGGGACCGAGTGGAGGGTTTTAAGCCCTAAGTTGATAATCCCGTGGATGCGCTCCGGTGGGATGAGAAACATTGTCTTAAGCGCTAGGTCATAAAGGCCCATGGTGAATTATCCTTCTTCGGTCACAGAATTTGGATTGATAACTTGCAGACCCGCACCGGATGCGGAGGCGAACACGAGGGTTCCGTCTTCCAAAACTGCCATATCGAGTGCATCGGGGACAGTGTTTACGGTTGATTGTTCCAGTGGAACGCCGTTGGAGATGTCGTAGCCTGACGCGGTATTCGTCGATGTCGACGCAATCCACGCGAGGTTGCGATTGTTATCCCATGCAACACCCCAAGGATCTGCTGCAACTGGAGCAGTTTGTTGCAAGCGGACGACCTCGCCCACTGTATAGATAGCCAGTTGAGGACCCATGGCGTCGGAGACAATCACCAGACCGTCATTGCCTGGGACTGCTTGCCCAATGCCCATGCCCACGCGCAGCGTGCCGCCAGCCCGCCCGTTTTCCCAGTCGAGGTCCTGGATGGTGGTGTTGAGGCGGTTGATGCGCACGATGGAATCAGGTTGCCCATCGTCGTGTTGCACTGCGATCATCTCGTCGGTGGGGTCCTGGACCATGAAATCGTCGACACGCTCTCCGTCGCGGTAGACCCATGCCTTGTTTTCGGTACCCGATGCGGTGATGATCTCGCCAGAACGAACAATTGCCGACGATTGCATCGGCTCCTCAGTCGTGATCGAGGATTCCGAGTCCGTCGCAGAGTCAATGACGCGCACCGTGGTGTCGCAGGTGATAACGAACTTTCCGTCATTGGCGGAGACATCGGTGCAGGTGTCATCCAGCGGGATTTCCGTGGCCGATCCCGAGGTGATGGCATCAATGGTGCCAACAGTCAGTATGGAATCAGTCCTGAGACCGAGAACGTCGCCGGTCTGATCCATATCGATGATGGAGTCGAATTCGTGGACCTCGCCATCGGGATTGGCATCTTGCGGTGAGGCCTGTGGCTTTGCATCACCCATTTCTTGAGAAGCTTCTGGAGCGGTGTCTTGACCGCATGCAGCAAGCCCAAGTGTCAGAGTAGAGATGAGGGCGATGGTTTTGAGGTTCTTCACAGAGGTTAAGCCTAGCAAGGCGCGCCTAAGAAGCCCTATTCAATCGTGAGGATGTACGTCACGTTGAACTGTTACTTTGACACGTCGTCGAGGGCGGCCATGATCGGCCGGGGAAGCGGGGTCTGCGCAGCAGGAAGGAGTTGCGTCAGCTCTTCAGCAGACTGGGCCCCGACAATCGCTCCGCTAATGCCTTCTCGGCCGAGAACCCAGGCCAATGCTGTTGCGGCGGGGCTCATGGACAAGCCCTCGGCGGCCGTTGCCACGGCCTCGACGATGGTGCGGGATTTGTCGCCGCGATATGGGTGGACAGCGGGCGAATTGACTGTATAGCCACTCGAGAGCAGTCCGCGGGCCAATGGTGCGGCGGCAATCGTGCCAACCCCGAGGTGATCCGCGGCCGGTAGAAGTTCCTCTTCTACTTCTCGACGCAAAAGGGAGTACTCGTTGTGCGCTGCCGTGAGTCCGGGAGTCACCGCCAATTGCCACCCCGCATAGCCAGCTGCACCTGCGTACATTGCGTGACCTGACTGTACGATTTCCGCGAGCGTGCTTGAAACTTCATGTGATGGGGTTCGGGGATCCCAGTAAGCCGCCGAGAAAATATCTACGTATTCGAGGCCCGATTCGCTCAACGCGCGGACGAGACTTCGTCGCAAAGCTGTTCGGGAACAATCCACGCGCTGACCGACAGGCAGTGACATGTCCACACCCGCGGTCAAGGAGATCACCAGTTTTTCTCGCCCTACCTGTGCAATCGCCGGAGCAATAAGTGGCAGCATCTCGGAGGTAACGGTGATGAGGTTTCCGCCAGCGTCAACAAATGCGCTCAAAAGTTCAGTTGCCGTGTCGGCAGTCCACGAGGCAGCGGACAACCCAATCGGTGAAATTTTCAGTCCGCTGTGTCCCACGTTTCGTTTCTTCACTCGCCCCACATTAGCGGTAGGGTGGTTCGACGTGAATGAAGTAGCTCAAGTTGCGGATCAGATGTCATGGTTACAGGTCATCGTGCTTTCCGTCGTTCAAGGTCTCACCGAATTTCTTCCGGTGTCCTCTTCAGGGCACCTGCGTATCGTCTCGGAGTTGTTCTGGGGCGAAGATGCAGGTGCGTCATTTACCGCGGTGATCCAGCTCGGCACCGAAGCAGCCGTGCTGGTGTTCTTCGCAAAAGACATCTGGCGCATCCTGACCGGCTGGTTCGCCGGTGTCTTCAATAAGGACAAGCGCGGCCAGGACTACAAGATGGGATGGATGGTCATCGTCGGCACGATCCCAGTCGGTGTCCTCGGATTCTTCGGCAAGGACCTCATCCGTGAGAACCTGCGCAATCTGTGGATCACCGCGACCGTGCTGATCGTCTTCTCTTTCGTGTTCATCTGGGCGGAACGCGTGGGCAAGAAGAACCGCGGATATGAGGACCTGACCATGAAGGACGCCATTGTCATGGGCTTGTTCCAGTGTCTCTCACTGATTCCTGGTGTCTCGCGTTCCGGTGGCACGATCTCGGGTGGTCTGTTTATGAACCTCGACCGTGAAGTTGCCACCCGGTTCTCCTTCCTGCTGGCCATCCCTGCGGTCTTGGCTTCGGGCTTGTTCTCCTTGCCTGACGCCTTTGCCCCTCAGGCTGGTATGGCTGCGACGGGCATGCAGCTCGGCGTCGGCGTGCTCATCTGTTTCGTGCTGGGTTATGTCTCTATTGCCTGGTTGCTGAAGTTTGTCTCCAACCACTCGTTTGCATGGTTCGCGGCCTACCGCATCCCTGTGGGCATCATCGTCATGATCTTGCTTGCAACCGGTGTCATGGCACCGATGTAAGGTTAAGCGCATGCAGTCTTGGCCAAAACCTGAAATACCCGTCGTTGCGGGAAAAGAAGTACCACTCAATCTCTATGACACGGCGGATCAAAAGATCCGCCCAGTGGAGGTCAACTCCACAGACGCTAACGCCGAAGTTGGCATGTATGTCTGTGGAATTACCCCGTATGATTCGACTCACCTGGGCCACGCGGCCACGTATCTCACGTTCGATCTGGTGCACCGAATCCTTTTGGCCAACGGGCACAAAGTCCACTACGTGCAAAACATCACCGATGTCGATGACCCACTGTTTGAGCGCGCCGAGCGCGACGGCGTTGACTGGCGGGATCTTGGCAAGAGCCAGATCGATCTGTTCCGCTCTGACATGGATGTCCTCGATATCATCCCGCCCCGCGATTACATCGGTGCAATAGAATCGGTGGACGAAGTCATCGACATGGTCACCGCGCTGCTAGAAAAAGGCGCCGCCTACAAGCTCGACCAGGGCGATGTCTACGCCTCCATCGAGGCGACCGAGAATTTCGGCTACGAGTCGAATTACTCTGATACCGAGATGGCAGAGGCATTCGCGGAGCGCGGGGGAGACCCTGACCGCGAAGGCAAGCGCGATCCCCTTGACGCACTCGTGTGGCGTGGCCACCGCGAAGGTGAACCCGCGTGGTCCTCGCCTTTTGGCCCGGGGCGCCCTGGCTGGCACGTCGAGTGTTCCGCCATTGCCACCAACCGCCTTGGGTCGCATTTCGCTATCCAGGGTGGCGGCAGCGACTTGGCTTTCCCGCACCACGAGTTCTCGGCTGCACACGCCGAGGCAGCGCACGGCATCGACCGGATGGCCGGCCACTATGTCCACTCGGGCATGATCGGACTCGATGGCGTGAAAATGTCCAAGTCCTTGGGCAACCTGGTCTTCGTGCACAAGCTCACCGAGCAGGGCCACGAGCCGGGCGCCATCCGCCTCGCGTTGTTCTCCAGCCACTACCGCGACGATCGGGACTTCTCTGAGGACATTCTTAAGAAGGCAGAGCAGCGCCTGACTAAATGGCGCGAAAATCTGTCGCAGGAAAGTTCCCAATTGGAGGCAGAGGCAATCGTCGTGAAGCTGCGCGAAGCGCTCTCGAACGATCTGGACACACCTGCTGCGCTCGAGATCGTCGATAATGCCACCGGCGACCACGGCGATTTGATCAAAACCGCTGTCCATGGGCTTCTCGGCGTGCGCCTCTAAGGAATTTGGGAGACAATAGTCATCATGACCATCCGTGAACAGTTCCAAGCTGACGTCGACGAATTCATCTCAGACCTGCATACATTCGCCTCGGGCTCGTATCTTCGTGAGGAAGACAAAGAGTTCTGGGAGCAGCCTTTTGATCCAAAGGTGCTGCCTGATTTGCAGAAACTCATTGAAATGTTCCTCGACGCCCTGGAAACTTTGGACGATGATCCAGGCAGCGAAGAACTTGTCGCGGTGGTGGAGAACTTCCACACGAATATTTATGCCTTCAACGAGCAGCACGCCAATGCTGTGTTGGAGCCAGAGGAAAAAGAAGAGCTGCAGCAGTTGATCTACAACGCTTCTGCCGCAACAGGCGCCGAGGAAGAGGCGCTGAACCAACTACCTGACCTGGAGTAAAACACACACGATGCCCAAGGCAATTTTCTGGGATATGGATGGCACTCTGATCGATTCGGAACCCCTGTGGGGCATTGCCACCTACGAGCTCTCCGAACGCCTTGGGCGTCGGATCACGCCTGAAATCCGCGAAGAGACGATCGGCGGGAGTTTCGCTCACACGCTAGGTCTTTGTGCGCAGTGGGCAGGAGTGTCGCTTAACGACGATGAGGCTGCCGCACATAAATCCTGGATGTATGAGCGCATGGGTCAGCTTTTGTCTGAGGAGCTCGAACCGAATCCAGGCGTACCAGGGCTTTTGAGCTCGCTGCATTCTAGTGGCATGCGGATGTTGGTGACCACGAACACGGAGCGCTACTTGGCGAACTATTGCATTGACGCTGTGGGACGTGAGTATTTCGAGGATACCATCACCGGCGATGAGGTTGCACACGGCAAACCTGACCCGGAAATGTACCTGGAGGCCGCGGCACGCGTGGGCGAAAGTCCCGCAGATTGCCTGGTTTTTGAGGACTCGTGGGCGGGTATGAGCGCGGCGGCTGCTGCCGGCTGCAAGGTGTTGGGTTTGGCTGAGAAGGTCCCCGCAGGTGTTGTTCCCTTCGACTCGTCTCGGTTCATCGGGGCTACAGCCGAGGATGTCGCGACGTGGTTTAAGGCCATGGGCTAAAGTGATGTCCGTGAAAAATTTTGATGAGCTTTTTGCTGAATTGTCCGCACGCGCGACGGAGCGCCCGGAAGGATCCTCCACGGTAGAGGCATTAGATAAGGGCGTACATACGATTGGCAAGAAGATCATCGAAGAAGCTGGTGAAGTGTGGATCGCCGCTGAATACCAGTCCGATGAGGAATTGGCCGAGGAAATGAGCCAGCTCATGTACTGGACCCAGGTCATGATGGTCTCCCGTGGCCTGAAACCTGAAGATATTTATAAGTACCTTTAAGCTCGTACACCACGCACCTCAAAAGGACGTTCATGATCAAGATTGCCGTTCCCAATAAGGGATCCCTGTCGGAAGCCGCGTCGGAAATTCTGAAGGAAGCTGGCTATAAAAGCCGTGGCTACACCAAGGCTCTCAATATCTTCGACAGCGAAAACCAGGTTGAGTTCTTCTTCCTTCGCCCGAAGGACATCGCGATTTACGTGGCGGCCGGTCACCTTGACCTCGGTATCACCGGGCGCGATCTGGCCCTCGATTCCCGCGCGAGCGTCGACGAGGCCTTGTCGTTGGGCTTCGGTGACTCCACCTTCCGGTTCGCGGCACCTGCCGACGAAGACTGGACGGTCGAGGAGCTCCAAGACAAGCGCATTGCTACCTCGTACCCGCACTTGGTGGAGGATTACCTTGCCGAGCGGGGGATCACGGCCGATGTGATCCGCCTCGATGGCGCGGTGGAGATCTCCATCCGCCTCGGCGTGGCAGACGCCATCGCCGACGTGGTGTCAACGGGAGCTACCTTGCGCCAGCAGGGACTCGCACCCTTCGGCGACCCCATCGTTTCTAGCGAGGCAGTAGTGGTCAAGCGCAAGGGCGTAGAAACCACCCGCGAAATGCAGGTATTGCTCTCCCGCATTCAGGGTATCCTGCACGCGCGCAACTACCTCATGCTCGACTACAACATTGATCGTGACCGTCTGGCAGATGCCTCGGCGATCACCCCAGGCCTGTCCGGTCCGACGGTGTCCCCGCTGTCCCGCGAAGGCTGGGTCGCCGTCCGCGCGATGGTTCCGCGCAAGCGCGCCAACGCCGTTATGGACCAGTTGGCGGCAGTCGGTGGGGAGGCAATTCTGGCCTCCGACCTTCGTATCGCGCGACTGTAATTTCGCTAGGCTGTGGGAGGTAGGTATTCCAAGCTCCAGTTAAGACTCCACAGTCAAGCGAAAGGGAAGCTGTGCAAACACGTACTGAAGAGGATCTTCTCGGCACCGTCGAAGTACCAGAGGATGTGTACTACGGGGTCCACACGATGCGCGCGATCGATAACTTTAAAATGTCGCGCACATCCATCAACAACATGCCGTACTTCATTCGCGGCATGGTGCAGGTAAAGAAAGCCGCGGCCATGGCAAACCGTCGCCTGCACACCCTGCAGAAGGACAAGGCCGACGCGATTATCTGGGCATGTGACCAGATTCTCGACGAGGGTCGGTGCATGGATCAGTTTCCGATCGATGCCTACCAAGGTGGTGCCGGTACCTCCACCAACATGAATACCAATGAGGTTGTGGCCAACCTCGCCTTAGAAAAACTCGGGTTGCCGAAGGGCTCCTACGACGTGATCAACCCGAACGATCACGTCAATCTTGCGCAGTCCACCAACGATGCTTACCCCACCGGCCTTCGCTTGGGCTTGCACTACGCCATGAGAGAGCTCATCGAGGAGTTCGACAGACTCCAAAAAGCTTTCCGCGCTAAGGGCGATGAGTTCGGCGATATCTTGAAAATGGGTCGCACGCAGCTCCAAGATGCTGTGCCCATGACTTTGGGTTCCGAGTTCCGCGCGTTCGGTGCGAACCTGGCCGAGGAGCAGAAGACCCTGATCAACGCGTCCGAGATGCTCCTTGAGCTCAACCTCGGCGCAACGGCCATCGGCACCGGCGTGAACACTCCGTCCGGTTACCGCGAGGCCGTCCTCGAGGCACTCCGCGAGATCACCGCACTTCCAGTGTCCTCGTCGCCGGACCTGATTGAGGCCACCAGCGATACCGGCGGCTACGTCATGGCACACGGCGCGGTGAAGCGCTCCGCGATGAAGCTGTCGAAGATCTGTAATGATCTGCGCTTGTTGTCGTCCGGTCCGCGCGCGGGCTTCAACGAGATCAACTTGCCTGAGCGCCAGGCAGGTTCGTCGATCATGCCGGCGAAGGTCAATCCGGTCATCCCCGAGGTAGTTAATCAGGTGTGCTTCAAGGTCTTCGGCAATGACCTGACCATTTCCATGGCAGCAGAAGCCGGCCAGCTACAGCTCAACGTGATGGAACCTGTCATCGCCGAGTCGCTCTTCCAATCCATCACCATCATGCGCAACGCGGCGCACACCCTGCGCGAAAAGTGCGTTGTGGGCATCACCGCCAACCCCGAGGTGTGCCAGAGCTACGTGGATAATTCGATCGGAATCATCACCTACCTCAACCCATTCATCGGTCACCACAATGGCGACTTGGTGGGCAAGGAGGCGGCAGCCACCGGTCGCGGAGTGCGCGAGATCATCCTAGAGAAGGGGCTTCTCGACGAAGAAACTTTGAACAACGTCCTGTCCAAAGAGAACCTGATGCACCCGCAGTACCGGGGCAAGATTTACCTCGAAGAAAAGTAGAATCCCCGAGCGGGGTGCTGGGCGTGGGGTTGATCACGTTCCGCTAGAACACCAAAAATGATCATACTTTTGTTTGATAATGGTGAGCGGAACATCCCACGTTCAAAGGACACCTCTCATGATTGTTCTTCACATTGCCATCCTGCTCGGCGCCGTCATCCTTGGTGCTCGTCTGGGCTCGATCGCCATCGGCTTCGCTGGTGGCCTCGGAGTCATTCTCCTCGGCATCACGGGCATGAACGTCACGGCCGATGACATTGCCTTCGATGTCATCGGCATCATCATGTGCGTCATTACCGCCATCGCCGCGATGCAACGTGCAGGCGGTATGGACTACTTAGTCCATATCGCCGAGCGGTTTCTGCGCCGCAACCCGAAAAAGATCACCGTCTACGCGCCAATTGTCACCTGGCTGATGACGGTGTTCGCAGGCACCGGCCACACCGCCTTTTCCACGCTGCCCGTCATCGTCGAAGTAGCGAAGGAGGGCAACGTGCGCCCGTCGCGCCCGCTGTCGGTCGCAGTGGTTGCCTCCCAAATGGCCATCGTCGCCTCGCCACTTTCCGCCGCGGTTGTGTACATGGCCTCGCTGCTCGAACCCCTCGGCGTGAGCTATCTCCAGCTCCTCGGCGTGATGATTCCCGCGACGTTCCTCGCCATCTTCCCAACGGCATGGTTGGCTAATCGTTTGGGCAAAGATCTTAACGACGACCCCGTCTACCAGGAGAGACTAGCCAAAGGGTTGGTGCGCAAGCCTAAACCAGCAGCCGAGTACCGCCCGAAACGCGGCGCAAAAACATCGGTGGTTGTCTTCCTGATCGCCATCGTCTCCGTGATGCTCTACGCCACCGCGATCTCCGAGCAGATCGGCTTGATCAGTGATCCTACGATCCCGCGCAACGAGGCCATCATGGCCATTATGCTTTCGGCTGCCACCATCATCGTCTTGATTACGAGGATCCCTGCTGGCGAGATCCTGAACACCCAGGTGTTTAAATCCGGCATGTCGGCATCGGTGTGTGTCCTTGGTGTGGCGTGGTTGGGCACGACTTTTATCAACCATTACCTTGAAGACATCCAGGCTATCGCGGGAGATATCCTGCAAGCGCAACCGTGGTTGCTGGCAGTGATCCTCTTCTTCGCCGCGTCCTTGCTCTACTCCCAGGCAGCAACCACACGCGCTCTGATGCCTGCTGCTCTCGCCATGGGAGTCAGTCCACTCACAGCTGTCGCCGCATTCCCCGCGGTTTCGGCGCTATTCGTCCTCCCGACCTATCCCACGCTGCTGGCCGCCGTGGAGATGGATGACACTGGTTCCACCCGCATCGGCAAGTATGTGTTCAATCACCCGTTCTTGGTCCCAGGGGTGTTGTGCATTGCAGTTTCGGTATTTCTCTCCTCTGCCTTCGGCTCCGTAATACTCTAGAACCATGCTTTCAGACGTTGACATCGCTCAAGCCCACGCTCTCGAACCCATCACCGAGATCGCAGAGAGGGCCGGAATCAGCCAGGATGCCCTGATTCCTTATGGCAAGTACATGGCCAAGGTAGATCTGAACCAGGTCACACCGGCCGCAAAGCCGGGCAAGATTGTACTGGTCACTGGTGTTTCCCCGACCCCTGCAGGGGAGGGAAAGTCGACCACGCTAATTGGTTTGACCGATGCCCTCGCGTCACTCGGGCACAAGGCGATGGTTGCACTGCGCGAACCTTCCCTTGGCCCAGTTATGGGTATCAAGGGTGGTGCCGCCGGTGGCGGCTATTCCCAGGTCGTTCCGATGGAGAACATCAACCTGCACTTCACAGGCGATTTTCACGCCATCACTTCGGCCAATAATACCCTGGCCGCGATGATCGACAACCACATCCAGCAGGGCAATGCCATCGGCATTGATCCACGTAAGGTGACGTGGCAGCGCTGTCTCGATGTCAACGACCGATCCCTGCGCCATGTAGTCACCGGCCTCGGAGGTCCAAAACAAGGCGTGCCGACCGAAACAAACTTCACTATCACCGCGGCGTCCGAGATCATGGCCGTGCTCGGGCTTGCCACAGACCTTGACGATCTGAAGCGACGCCTCGGGGAAATCACCATCGGCTTCACCTACGACGACGTTCCTGTCACCGCGGCCGACCTCGACGCCCATGGTGCGATGACTGCGCTGCTCAAGGAAGCCGTGAATCCGAACCTGGTACAGACTCTCGGCGGCACCCCCGCGCTGATCCATGGTGGTCCTTTCGCCAATATTGCTCACGGCTGCAACACGCTCATCGCCACTACGACGGCGCAGCAATACGCCGACATCGTGCTGACCGAAGCAGGTTTCGGTTCCGATCTCGGCGCAGAGAAGTTCTTCGACATCAAGGCCAAGTACGGCGATCTCGATGTGGCTGGAGCCGTGGTGGTGACCACGATCCGTTCCATGAAATACAACGGTGGGGTCGCTCGCGAAGACCTCACCGACGAAAACCTCGCGGCCTTGGAAGCGGGCATCGTTAACGTCGAGCGCCACGTGGAGAACTTGCGCAAGTTCGGGGTCAAGCCCGTCGTCGCGGTGAACTTGTTTGCCAGCGACACCCAGGCCGAGCGTGACTACATGCGCAGGTGGGCTAAGAATTTCGGCGTGGCACTCGCCGAGGCAGACGTGTGGGCCAAGGGCGGCGACGGCGCAATCGAGCTCGCCGAGACCGTCGTTGACAACCTCGTCGATTCTTCGCACCAGCTCTATGACAGAGATAAAGGTGTTGAGGCCTCCATCGAAACGATTGCCCGCGAGATCTACCACGCCGATCGCGTCGAATACTCGCCTCAGGCACTCAAAGATCTGGAGACCATCAAGCGCAATAGCTGGTACGCCATGCCCGTGTGTATCTCGAAGACACAATACTCATTCTCCGATGACGCCTCGCTGCTCGGCGCACCAGAAGGGCACACACTGCACGTCCGCGAGCTCAGGCCGCGCACAGGCGCAGGATTTATCGTTGCCATGACAGGGAACGTAACGACGATGCCCGGGCTGGGGAAGAAGCCCGCCGCCACGAACATCGACGTCGTCGACGGCAAGATCACCGGGCTGTTTTAGGCCTCTTCTGCTACGTCCGCCGTCGAACCCGGCCACCCTGGGTACGGCGGCGGTGTGCCACCAAATTCTGGGCACATGTCCTGGAAGGAACACCACCCGCACAGCTTGGACTTCTTGGTGCGGAAGGATCCGGATTTTCCGTCCGACTCAATTTTCGACCACAGATCGCCCAGGTCGCGCTCGAAGTATTCGAGTTCCTCTTTCGAAGGAGTCAGGATCATCGAGTCGATGACCTTGAGATACATCAAGCGCAGCTGGGTCGGCACCGTGTTGAACAAGCGCCAGTACACCAGCGCGTAGAAGCGCATTTGGAACTGTGCGTCTTGGGAGTAGCGTGGCAGTGGTTTCTTGCCGGTTTTATAGTCGACAACGCGGACCTCACCTGATGGCGCCTTATCGACGCGGTCGATGAAACCGCGCACCGGCACGCCGTTGGGTAGGACGGTGTTGACATAAAGTTCCTGGTCAGAAGAGTCAAATCCTTGTGGGTTCTCCATTTCAAAATATCCACGGACGAGTGAGCGAGCCTCAACGAAAAACGTTGTCTCGTCGTCGACAAGCGATGCGATCTCTGGATCATCCTGCAACATCTTTGCCCAATTCGGCTTGATCCTCTTGACCGCCGCCGGGTAGGTGCGCTCCTCGCGCGGCCAACCGTGGACGTCCTCGAGGACTGCGTGAACGAGCGTGCCGCGGATCTGAGCCAGCGTTTTGTCCTCGGGGATTCGGTCAATCGCCCGGAGCCGGTAGAGCAGCGGGCATTGGTTGTAATCGGAGGCACGGGAAGGGGAGAGCGCAATGGGTCGTGGTGTCATGATGGATTCCATCTTAGAGGGTGCCTAAAGTGAACAGTCATGGACCACATTCGCGACATGATCGATTTCATTTCGGCTTCCCCCTCGGCGTTTCATGCGGCCCGAGAGGTCGCTGAGACCTTAGTAAGTCATGGTTTTGTAGAGGACCTGTCCACCTCGCCGGGCGGGCACGTCTATGTTGACGGTGGGGCAGTCATAGCCTGGTGGGTGCCCGATGAGCCGAATCCCGCATTCCGGATCATTGGCTCGCACACGGATTCGCCGGGGTTCATGCTCAAGCCTCAGCCCGATTTCAAGGCGCATGGTTTTCACCAGTTGGCGGTAGAAGTCTATGGTGGGCCGATCCTGGCAAGTTGGTTCGACCGCGAACTTACCTTTGCCGGTCGGATCGTGCTGGCAGACGGGTCGCAGCGTCTGGTGAACACCGGAGCTGTGGCGAGGATCCCGCACCTTGCCATCCATTTGGAACGCTCCAGCGAATTTATTCCGGATCGTCAAGTACATATGCAACCCATCATGTCGGTGGGGGATTCTGAATCAGCTCCGGAGTCGATCATGGACATCGTGGCCGAAGCCGCGGACGTGGACAAGCACTACATCCTGTCCCACGAACTTATCAGCGCGGACGCTGCCGAGGGCGAGGTATTCAATGACCTCCTGGCGGCTGGGCGTCTAGACAACCTGTCCAGCGTGCATGCGTCGATGCGGGCGCTGATCGAAGCGAAGGAAGACGCCCAAGACATCCTGGTTATGGCAGCGTTTAATCACGAAGAGGTGGGATCGCAGTCCACGACCGGAGCCGGTGGGCCTTTGCTTGAGCGGATCTTGCTAAAGATTGCCCGCGCGTGGGGCGATCCGATGGAGATGTTCGCCGCGAGTTCTCTCGTATCCGCTGATGCCGCCCACTCGGTGCATCCGAATTATGCAGGCAAGCACGATCCCACCCATCACCCCCTGATTAATCAGGGCCCAGTGCTGAAGATCAATGCGAATCAGCGTTATGCCTCCAATGCCGTCACCGAGGCGATGTGGATCAATGCGTGTCGCAACGCGAATGTGCCGGTGCAGACCTTCGTCGGCAATAATGCGGTGCCGTGCGGCTCCACGATCGGGCCGATTTCGGCAACGCGCCTGGGCATTCCCACTGTCGACGTGGGTGTCCCGCTGCTGTCGATGCACTCGGCGCGTGAGCTTGCCGGTGTCCAGGACCAAATATGGTTTAAGGATGCTCTTACGGCATACTTGACCGGACACTAATTCACCATTTACGTGCACCCCTTATGGAGGTCTCTCGCCCTATGTACTCAGGCCCATTTCAAGCCGGCGACAAAGTCCAGCTCACCGATGCCAAGCGTCGGCATTTCACCATCGAGCTGGTCCCAGGTGCGAAGTACCACACCCACAAGGGACACATTGAACACGATGAGATCATCGGCTCCGATGAAGGTTCCGTTGTGAAGTCGTCGATGGGATCTGACTACTTGTGCTTCCGCCACCTCCTAGTCGACCACGTCTTGTCCATGCCGCGCGGTGCCGCCGTGATCTACCCCAAAGACGCAGCTCAGATCCTTGTCGAGGGTGACATCTTCATGGGTGCCCGCGTCCTCGAGGCTGGCGCCGGCTCGGGTGCGTTGACTATGTCCCTGCTGCGCGCTGTGGGACCAGAGGGGCACGTCTTCTCCTACGAGATTCGCGACGACCACCTGCAGTACGCCAAGGACAACGTCGCCGACTACTTCGGGGAACACCCGAAGTGGTGGACGCCACGCTTGGGCGATTTCGGGGAGGTCAACCAGGAGGCCCTCGGTGGCCCAGTTGATCGTGTGATCCTGGATATGGTCGAGCCCTGGCACTTCATCGACACCGTGAAGGAAGTACTGATTCCTGGCGGTGTGTTCATGACCTACGTGGCCACGGTGCCACAGCTGATGAACGTCATGGAAGGCATCCGCGAGGCGAAGTGCTTCACCGAACCCCGCGCGTGGGAAACCCTGCTGCGAGAGTGGAAAGTTGAAGGCCTGGCAACCCGCCCCGAGCACCGGATGAATGCCCATACTGCATTCCTGGTGTGGACTCGTCGTCTAGCAGATGGAGCGGTACCACCTCGCCCGCAGCGAAAGGCACGGCGCTAAGCTGGAGCTATGAGCTCCGAGGAAACATTTAGCGAGAACCGTGACCTGCAGCGTCAGGTCCAATCCTTAAGTTCGCGTAATGCGAAGCTGGCGCAGCTGCTGAAGCAATCCCGTGACCAGCTGAAGGATTTACACGCACAGGTCGATGCGCTGGGAGAACCTGCCTCGACTTACGGTATTTACCTCTCCGGTTCGAACCGGGGCCGCGAGGCGGAAGTATTTACCAGCGGGCGTCAGATGCGCCTGCTTGTATCGCCGAATATTGAGCCCGGCACGTTGGAACCCGGCGCGCTGGTCCGCCTGGGCGAAGGCTCCGTCGTCGTCGAGGCCTGTGGTTTTAGCGACACGGGTACACTTGCCACCCTGATTGAAAAGGTGGGCACTGACCGCGCGATTGTCGCCGATCAGCTGGGCAACGAATCGCTCGTGCACCTGACCCACCCCATGCGCGCCAATTCGCGGGCCGGAGATACCGTGCTTATCGACGCGAAGGCGGGTTTCGCCGTCGAGCGCGTAGATAAGACTGAAGTAGCCCAGCTGTCTCTCGAACAGATCCCGGACATCACTTATGAGGACATCGGTGGCTTGGGCCCTCAGATCGAAACCATCAAGGATTCGGTCGAACTGCCTTTTTCGCACCCCGATCTGTACAAAAAGTACGATCTGCAGCCCCCAAAGGGCTTGTTGCTCTACGGCCCTCCGGGATGTGGCAAGACTCTCATCGCCAAGGCGGTGGCGAATTCGCTTTCGCAGCGCATCGGCGACGGTGGCAAGGCCTACTTCCTCAACGTCAAGGGCCCAGAGCTGCTGAACAAGTTCGTCGGCGAGACCGAACGCCGGATCCGTCTGATCTTCGAACGCGCCCGTGAGCTTGCCGGCGATGGTCGCCCCGTGATCATCTTCTTCGATGAGATGGAATCCATCTTCCGCACTCGTGGTTCCGGCGTGTCCTCGGATATGGAAACAACCGTTGTGCCCCAGCTCCTCACGGAGATCGACGGCGTCGAGGGAATCTCCAACGTCATTGTCATCGGTGCCACGAACCGCGAGGAACTCATCGACCCGGCAATCTTGCGTCCCGGTCGCCTGGACATCAAGGTCCGTGTCGACCGTCCTGGCAGGGAAGAGTCGGCGGACATCTTCTCCCGCCACCTCACCGAGGCCGTGCCGCACTCGGGGAGCATCGAAGAGCTTATCGACGCTGGCGTGGGTGCATTGTTCGCGCCACGCCCATATGTACGCCTGGAAATGATTGACGGTTCCTCTGAGGTCCTCAATTACTCCGAGTTCGTTTCGGGCGCCATGATTGCCAACATCGTTGACCGCGCGAAGAAGCTCGCCATCAAGGATCACATCGCCGGAATCAGCGAGGATGGCCTCAGCGCCGATCACCTGCGTGCCGCCGTGGTCGCTGAACAAAACGAAAGCGAAGATCTCCCCAATACCGCTAGCCCCGATGAGTGGTCCCGCATCGCAGGCCGTCAAGGTAAACGCGTAGTTTCCGTGGAAGTAGTCGGCTAAGGTATAGCCCATGACACGCTTCATGGGAACTGAAACTGAGTACGGAATTGCCACGCCGAGCCAACCCGAGGTGAGCCCAATTGTCACCTCGACCCATGCGGTGGTGGCCTACGCGGCGATGAACACCGGTGCCAGGTCGAGGTGGGACTACGAGGACGAGGCTCCATTGCAGGATGCCCGCGGCTTCAACCTGAAGCGCTACCACACGGTCCCGGTCGTGGAGCCGGACGCGGTTGGTGTAGCCAACGTGGTGACCACCAATGGTGCGCGCTTCTACGTTGACCACGCTCACCCCGAGTACGCTTCGCCCGAGGTACCCGATGCCTGGCAGGCCATGATTTACGATGCCGCTGGCGACCACATTTTGAACACTGCCACCGAGAATATCCAGGCGCTTTACGACCAGGGAGTCTCGGTACTCAAGGGCCACGAGCCCTGCCCGCCCCTGAAGATCTATAAGAACAACGTCGACGGCAAGGGCGCGTCGTACGGCTCCCACGAGAATTACCAGTACGCTCGCGCCACCGACTTTGACGTGCTGACGAAGGCGCTTATTCCTTTCTTCGTTACCCGCCAGGTCATCATCGGCGCCGGTCGCATCGGCATCGGCCCAGAAGGGGAGCAGGATGGCTTCCAGGTCTCGCAGCGCGCCGACTACTTCGTCCAGGAGATCTCGCTAGAGACTACTCTGAACCGAGGCATCGTCAATACGCGCGATGAGCCGCACGCCAACGCCGTGAAGTTCCGACGCCTCCACACCATCATCGGTGACGCCAACATGTCCCAGTACTCCACCTTCATGAAGTTGGGCATGACCAAACTCGTCATCGATGCGATTGAGAACGAAGTAGATTTCACGGACCTCGCCCTCGTCGAAAGCGTCGAGGAGCTCAAGCGCATCAGTCACGATCCGACCCTGACGCACAAGCTCAAGCTCAAGGACGGCCGCGAGCTCACCGCGATTGAGATCCTGCGCATCTACCGCGACCGAGTGGTGGCTACCGACGACGTGGACAGCAAGGTCATCGCTCTGTGGGCCGAGCTTCTCGACGATCTCGAGCGCGAT
This sequence comes from Corynebacterium lubricantis DSM 45231, assembly GCF_000379425.1. Lineage (GTDB taxonomy): Bacteria > Actinomycetota > Actinomycetes > Mycobacteriales > Mycobacteriaceae > Corynebacterium > Corynebacterium lubricantis. Next base: position 71,817 of record NZ_KB902181.1, on the reverse strand, counting down.
CCTTTGTCCACGGCCGACAGACTCGACTGGACCGCAAAGTACGCCCTGATCAAGGGCTACTTGGACCGCGGAATTAGCATCTCTGATCCGAAGCTGAAGCTGATTGACCTACAGTACTCAGACATCGATCCTAAGAAGTCCCTGTACCACGCCCTTGTACGTGCTGGTCGAATGAAAACCCTCGTCAGCGCTGAAGAGATCGAGCGCGCAGCAAATGAGGCTCCGGAATCCTCGCGGGCCTACTTCCGCGGGCGCGTCAGCGAAAAGTTCGGCGACGACGTCATCGCATCAAGCTGGCAGACCGTGATTATTAAGTACTCCGAGGGTACGGCGAAAATTGCCATCACCGACGTGGATAAGTTCACCGTCGATGAGATGGGCGAGATCCTTGACAATTCCGCCACGACGGACGAACTACTTTCAGCCCTTGAGGCAATTGAACAGACCCCGACGTACTATCACACGCACCATGAGCGCGATCATATAAATACGCCACACCCGCACTAGATCACGATTAGTGTGGAATCAGAGCAGAACGCATAGGCCAAAACTTAAGGAGTACCCATGGCACAGCAACAAGTCCACGGAAATACCGGTGGCGGGGATGACCCGACCGACGAGACCCAGGCCGGCCAAGTAAACATCAATACTGCGGGCACCGACGATTTGCTGGACGAAATCGACGGCCTGTTGGAAACGAACGCCGAGGAGTTCGTCCGCTCATATGTTCAAAAGGGCGGACAGTAAGCCGCATGTCCACTGTTCATACCCGTCGCATTATGGGCGTGGAAACGGAATTCGGCATCACCGCCATCCGTAATGGGCACGCAGCCCTGTCACCGGAAGAGGTAGCACGCTACCTATTCCGCCCGATTGTGGCCGAATACTCGAGCTCCAATATTTTCACGCCGTCCGCGGCCCGCTTATACCTCGATGTCGGGTCGCACCCTGAGTACGCCACCGCTGAGTGCGACAGCCTGACTCAGTTGCTCAACCACGACAAGGCGGGGGAGAAAATCTTCCACCAGCTTGCACTTCAGGCTGAGCAGGCGCTTGCCGACGATAACATCGGTGGGCAGGTCTACTTGTTTAAGAACAATGTGGACTCGAAAGGCAACTCTTATGGTGCTCACGAAAACTATTTGATTAGCCGCGAAATGGTGCTGAAATCCTTCGGCAAGCAGCTCCTGCCGTTTATGATTACGCGCCAACTCATCGCAGGCGCCGGCCTGATCAAGGACGGTCGCTTTGTCTTATCGCAGCGAGCTGACCAGGTGTGGGAAGGTGTGTCCTCGGCAACGACGCGCACCCGGCCCATCATTAACACCCGCGATGAACCACACGGGGATTCGCATCGTTTCCGTCGCATGCACGTGATCGTGGGCGATTCCAACATGGCAGAGCCCACGTTCGCGCTCAAGGTCGGTTCGACCCTGTTGGTCATTGAAATGCTGGAAGCGGGCTTTGACCTGGAAAACTTCGAGCTCGAAAACCCAATCCTGCACATTCGCGAGATTGCCGACGATGCCACCGGCGCCACACCTCTTGATCTTGTCGGTGGGGGAACGGTGACAGCTCTCGAGGTTCAGAAATCCATTCTCGCTTCAGCAAAGAAGTGGCTGGAGGTCCGCCCCGACGAAGGCACGCCGAATGAGGAAATAGGTCGAGTCATCGATCTCTGGGAGCGCACGCTGACAGCGATTGAGACCCAAGACTTCTCTTCCGTCGACAAGGAAATCGATTGGGTGATCAAGCGCATCCTGCTAGACAAGTACCGTGACAAGCTGGGCCTGAGTGCGGAGGCGGGATACGACCATCCCAAGCTGAAGCAGATCGACCTGACATATCACGACATTCACCCGGAACGCAGCCTCTTCTACTTGCTGCAGCGCAAGGGCGCCGTCAAACGCTGGACTACCGACGAGGCGATTGCACACGCAGTAGACACCGCTCCCGAAACCACCCGCGCCACCCTGCGCGGCCAATTCTTGGCGGCCGCACGTAAATACAATGCAAAAACATCCATCGATTGGGTTCATCTCAAGGTGGAACGTCCGGAACCGAAGGTCGTTGAGATGCTCGATCCTTTCGTCACCGAGGATGAGCGTGTCGACGAGCTGATCGGATACATGCGCGCCAGCGCCGAGTCTTAGAGCGAAAGGGCAAATGATGAGTGCAGATGACGCATCAGTGGAAAGACTGACCAACCTCACGTTTGCCCTGCTTGGGGCCGAGTCGCCACGCAGCTACGAGTGGGTCCGTGCCCACGTCGATGGGTATGACCGCGATCAGTCCGAAGCCTCGTTCCATAAGAAGCTGACTCGCGACATTAGCTCTCTGCGCCGGACGGGAGTACCCGCGCGCATGGAGGGTGGGAAAGTCTGGGTCAATAAGGACTCCTACGAACTGCCCCCGATTGAATTCACGGACGCCGAGGCAGCAGTCTTGGGCCTTGCAGGTGATCTTGGTCAACAGGGCAGCCTCGGCGCTTTCGCCAGGTCGGGGTGGACCAAGCTTGCCGCCTCAGGTGCGACGCGCTCTTTCGATGATGGTCCTCTCACATCCGTGGATAACGATGTCCTGCGCGTGCCCGCGGAAGTGGTGCAGGCGGTCACCGCGTGTATCCGCAATCATCAGCGGATGAGTTTTTCCTACCAGCCCACCCCGACGGCCGAAAAGCAGCGACGCGTCATGGACCCGTGGGGGATCGTCGCACTCAACAACCGTGCGTACGTTGTGGGGTGGGACGTTGAGAGAGAAGCGGAGCGTAGTTTCCGCGCATTGCGCGTGACCGATGTGAAACGGATCCGCACGACCGAATTCGTCCCAGCGAGCCGGCCACTGCAAGAGGTCGTCGAGGATTCGTTGCGCGGCCCACTCATCGATGCGACCTTAATTGTGCCAGTAGGGAAGGCCCACGAGCTGAGCGAGCAAGGCACGAGGGACGGCGAGACCGTCACCTACACAAATGTTGAGCGCGATTGGTTGGTCCGAACCGCGGCAAGCTTTGCGCCCGATGCGGTGGTGCTAGAACCGGACGATGTCCGAGCTGACGTAATCGCATTACTGCAGAAAGCGGGAGGTACTCATGGATAAGACAACTAAGATGCAAAGTCTGGTCAACTCTTTGAACTTGATTCCCTACCTTCGGCAGCATCCAAACGCCACCATTATGGAAGTCGCCCGCGACTTGAACGCAGAGCCCCAGGAAATTATGGACGCGCTCCGACGCCTGCATCTCACCGGTGTGGGCAACGGCCCCGGCGAGATGATTGATCTCGTCGCGGACTGGACAGGTGTGACACTGATCAATGACCAGGGCCTCGACAAGCCCCTGCGGCTGACCCCCACGGAAGCAAACGCCCTGTTGTTGACCTTGGAGTCCTTGGAAACCCTGCCTGGCCTGGTCGACCAGGGTGCTGTTACCTCCGCCGCGGAGAAACTACGCGACGTCCTTGGCAGCGCCGGTATCGACGACTCGGTTGCAGCCCAGGATGGCGCCGTCGCCACTGTCATTGCACAAGCAATTGCCGAGGGGTGTCAGCTCTCCATCACGTACCATTCGGCCTCCTCAGACACTTCTTCACAGCGAGTGGTGAGCCCGCAGCGACTCTTCCACCGCGACGGCCAGACCTACCTCAACGCCTGGGATGGCCAGACCAGCAAAAGTTACCGTTTCGATCGCATCAGCGCCGCATCGCTTCTCGACGAAAAAAGCTCCGCCCCTGCCCAGAAATTCGATGCCGATGACCCCTTTGGTTTTTCTGACGATCATTTTGCCGAGTTGTTGATTGCGCCCGAGGCCACGTGGCTGAGCGAGTATTGGGACTTGGAGCTCGGCGAGGAAACCGAGTCGGGGTGGTGGAGCGCCCAAATGTCATATGGCAGCGAGGACTGGCTCGTGCGATTTTGTCTTAGCCAGGCGGACCGGATTCGCGTTGTCGCACCACTATCCGTCGCTGATGAAATAGCTCGCCGAGCGAATGGCGCGCTTGAGCGATATGATCTTTCGAACAACGGTGTTTAGCTGTTAAGTTAGTACTCAACGGCAAAGCATCACTTACTCTCGAAAGGGCTTTCACATGCCAAATCTTGGTGCCACGGAAATCATCCTCATCCTCGTCGTCATCTTGCTTCTTTTTGGCGCAAAGAAGCTGCCGGACTTGGCTCGTTCCGTTGGTCGTTCTGCTCGCATCTTCAAGTCCGAAGTCAAGGAAATGAAGGCTGAAGACGAGGTACAGAATCAAGGCGAGATTGCGGCGAACAAGCAGCCAGAGCAGGATTTTTGGGATCGCCCAGAGAACCAGCCAGGCCAGCAGGCTCCACAAGCTCAGCAGGCTCCTCAGGCGCCGCAGCAGCCTAATCAGCAGCCACAGCAGAACCCTCAGAACTAATTCCAGTGGCTGAGAATAAATCCACCAAGAAGAAGAGAAAGAAGAACCCGACGGGCACAATGGCCCTCAAGGAACACCTTGAGGAACTTCGTCGCCGTCTGGTCATCTCCTTGGTGGCTATCGGTATTGGTGCGGTAATCGGTTTCATCTGGTACCAAAACGCACCCTTCGGCATGATGTCCCTCGGCGAGATCATCCGCAGGCCTTATTGCAACCTGCCTGAAGATCTCCGCGTCACCTTCGGCGAGAACGAGCAATGTCGTCTCCTGGCTACCAGCCCGTTCGAGATGTTCATGCTCCGCCTCAAGGTCGGCGCGCTTGCTGGTTTAGTGCTGTCGTCACCAGTTTGGCTGACTCAAATCTGGCTCTTCATCACTCCAGGCTTGGTCCGCAAGGAAAAGCGCTACACCTTCATCTTTGTCACCTTTGCGGTCGCCCTGTTCGTTGCAGGCGCACTGCTGGCGTACTTCATCCTCGATGTTGGTCTCGAGTTCTTGCTGTCCATGGGCGACGAGTTCCAAACGGCGTGGCTGACAGGCGAGCGCTATTACAGTTTCGTTTTGGGCCTGACGGTCATCTTCGGTGTCAGCTTCGAAGTGCCGCTGATCATCATCATGCTCAATATCCTCGGTGTGCTCGAATACGAGCACGTCAAGGACAAGCGTCGCATGATCATCGTCGTCATCTTCATCTTCGCGGCGTTCATGACTCCGGGCCAAGATCCTTACTCGATGGTGATCCTTGCCATTGCCATCAATATTTTAGTGGAACTGGCTTTCCAGTTCTGCCGGATCAACGACAAGCGTCGTGAAAAGAAGCGTCCTGAATGGATGGATCTTGACGACGATGCTTCGTCCGCACTTACCGACGAGGAAAAGCCCACCGAGGTTGCGGCCGCTGAACCCATCGAGGGTGCAGGCTCCGTGGCAATCTCGCCAGCTCAATCTGCGCCTCAAACAAGTTCGAAGAAGGACCTCCCGTCGACCGACTATTTCGACGATGTCCTCTAATGTAGGGGCATGACACTTACGCACTTGGATGAGTTCCGCGCTAGTCGGAAGTTTCCCCTCGACGAGTTTCAGATCGAGGGTTGCACCGCGGTCGAACAAGACCGCGGTGTCTTGGTGTGTGCACCTACCGGTGCTGGCAAAACCATTGTGGGCGAGTTCGCTGTGTCGCTCGCGTTGCACCGTGGCACGAAATGCTTTTACACCACTCCGATCAAGGCGCTGAGCAATCAGAAATACCACGACCTCGTAGCTGAACACGGGGAAGAGTCTGTGGGCCTGCTCACCGGCGATGTCAGCATCAACAGTTCCGCAGAGGTCGTCGTGATGACCACCGAAGTACTGCGCAACATGATCTACGCACAATCGCCCACCTTGGATCGTTTGGCCTACGTGGTCATGGACGAAATTCACTACCTGGCAGACCGCGACCGCGGCGCTGTGTGGGAAGAAGTCATCTTAAACCTCGACGAGTCCGTATCCATTATTGGTTTGTCCGCTACTGTGTCGAACTCCGAGGAGTTCGGCGAGTGGCTTTCCACGGTGCGCGGCGATACAGCCGTCATCGTGTCCGAACACCGTCCGGTTCCGCTGAGTCAATACATGATGGTGGGCAAGCAGATTTACCCGCTCTTTGAGCCTGGCGAAGGCGGCCGAGTCAACCGCGAGCTGGAGCGCAAGATTGCCCGCCTGGAATCCGGTGTGGCAGAAGAAGGCCGGGCAGATTATGAGCAGGGCAAGGGCTTTCGCGCCCGCGCAGCAGGTCGGCGCAGTGGTGCTGATCGTCCCCAGGATCGTTTCTTGCCCACGGGCCGGCCGGAGGTAATCCGCGCACTGGGGAGCAAAGACATGCTCCCGGCAATCGTGTTCATCTTCTCCCGCGCGGGCTGTGACGGTGCATTGTTCCAGTGCGTGCGCTCACGGATGCAGTTGACCACGCCTGAAGAGGCGGAGGAGATTAAGGCCATCGTCGATAAGGGCGTGGAAGGCATCCCAGAAGAAGACCTGGAGGTGTTGAATTTCCGTCAGCTCCGCACGGCGTGGTCGCGGGGATTCGCGGCGCACCACGCGGGCATGCTGCCCGGCTTCCGCCACATCGTCGAGGAGCTTTTCGTCAAGGGGCTCGTGCGCACCGTTTTCGCCACCGAGACTCTTGCTCTCGGTATCAACATGCCAGCGCGCACGGTAGTGCTGGAAAAACTGATCAAATTTGATGGGGAAGCCCACGTTGATCTCACTCCGGGCCAGTACACTCAGCTCACGGGACGTGCTGGTCGCCGTGGCATCGACGTGTTGGGTAACGCCGTGGTCCAATGGGCTCCGGCGATGGACCCGCAGGCGGTTGCCGGTCTCGCCTCGACGCGCACCTACCCGCTGATCTCCACCTTCACCCCTGGGTACAACATGGCCATCAACCTGCTGGCCATGAACGGTTACGACGATTCGCTGCGCCTCATTGAGAAGTCTTTCGCCCAGTACCAGGCCGACGGCTCGGTCGTCGGCGAGGTGCGCGAAATCGAGCGGGCACAGGCCAAGGTCAACAAGCTGCGCACTCAACTGGACCGCGATATCTCCTCGTTTGCGCCGCCTTCCGACGATGCCGCAGGTGATCTCGTTGACTACATGGAGATGCGCCGCGAACTTTCCGAGGCGGAGAAGGACGCGAAACGCTTCGCCATTGAAGATCGCCAGCAGGAGACAGAGAAGATCCTGTCGCGCCTGCGCGTCGGCGATGTGATTGCGCTGCCGTCGAAAAAGCGCCCAGAGCTTGCCGCTGTAGTGGCCCCGGCGGGGAAGCAGCACGATCCGCGGCCCTGGATTACCACGGAGCGGGGCTGGTCAGGCAGGATCGATAGTGCAACTTTTCGAAATCCTCCGGTGGTGGTGGGGCATATCAAGGTGCCTCGCCACGTCAGCGATCAGCCGCGGCGTCATACCCGCAGGATCGTTGATCAGCTGCACAAGGGCCAGTTCAATGCACCGAAGAAGCTGAAGGAACAGGCACGCGTGCGCCCAACCAAGCAGATGGTGGCGCTGCGCGAGTCAATCCGCGAGCACCCGGTGCATTCCTGGCCGGCCACGGACCGGGAGATGTTGGCACGAGTGGCCAACGAATTGGTCCGCGAGCAAAGCAAGTTAAACAAGTTGGAATCCAGCGTCGATCGTGCCACCGATACTCTCGGACGCACCTTCGAGCGCATCATCGGCCTGCTCACCGAAATGGATTACGTCGACATTGTCAACGGGGAACCCGAAGTCTCCGAGGAGGGCGAACGCCTGGCCATGATCCACAACTCGTCCGATCTCTTCGTCGCGCAGTGTTTGCGTCGCGGCATCTGGAACGAGCTGGATCCCGCTGAACTCGCAGGTGTGGCTTCCATGTGTGTCTTCGAAAACCGTAAGACCACCGGCGGATCAGCCGAGGCGGCAACGGATCGCATGGCGGACGCAATGAACGATACCTACCGTATCTATCAGGAGCTGATCGCCGACGAGCAGCGCCTCCAACTGCCGCTGACGCGCGAACCGGAGTCCGGATTCTCCCTCTCTATTCACCAGTGGGCGGCAGGCGCACCGCTGGGTTATTGCCTCGCCGCGGCTAAGGAGTCCGGTGCCGAGCTCACTCCCGGCGACTTTGTGAGGTGGTGCCGTCAGGTCATCGACCTTTTAGAGCAGGTTGCGAAGACCGGCTATACCGACGGGATTAAACGTTCCGCGCGCTCGGCCGTCGGTGCGATTCGTCGCGGGGTCGTTGCTATCGGAGATTAAGGTGACCGACCAGCGCAATCGTGGCTAGGTGCAGGTTGAGATTAAAGGGATCAGTAATCATCGACTGCACCCCCACAATCTTCCCGTTAACAAATACCGGCCCGCCCGAGTCACCTTTCACCGCAGAGTTGATATTGAAGATCATTCCCCCGCGCCGCACCTTCGTTTTCCGGTCGCGAGAGGTGGAAAAGGGGACAGGGAAGAGGTAACGCCCCGCACGAATCCGGTACGAGCCGTCACGACGATGGGTACCACCGAGCCCCACCGTGGCGGTCGGTGCCCCTGGGGAGGGGGCTGACCCGAGTTCGGGATAGGCATCGTCGTCAAGCGAAATGCTCGTCGGCAGCGTCAGCAGCGCAACGTCCGTGCCGGCGAAGAACTGAATGTCCTTGTAGACGAGCCTGCGTCCGGCAACCCACACATAAGTGTTGTGGGGTTCCTCGCGGAAGAAATGGGCGCAGGTGAGCACGGTGTTCGGGGTGATCAGCGTGCCGGTGCAATAACGGTTGCCGTTGGTAATCCGGACGAGCGTGTTGGTGAGCACACAGCCCAGACTAGTCTGTGGCGCGAGCGGGTCTACCATATGCGTTATGAGCACATCTATTGATAAGACATTTCCGCACTCCTTGTACACGCAGCGCATCTCGCGCGCCCAGAAGCTGTGCCGAGAGCGGTCGCTGGCCGGCGTCATCGTGGGCACGGGTCCGGAACTGGCGTATCTCACCGGGTCGTGGATTTCCTCCCACGAGAGGCTCACGGCGCTGACCATCCCGGCCACGGGTCAGCCGCGCTTGGTTGCCCCGATGACCGATATCGGCGCGCTCGAGCTCGACGGCGTCGACATCGTCGGGTGGCAGGACGGTGACGCCGTTTACGAACTCGCAGTCGCACCGCTCGGCAGCGGCACGGTCGGGGTCGGCTCATCGCTCACGGCCGATCATGTGTTGACGTTGCAGTCGCTTCTCGACGAGCACTCGGCGACCGTTTTGGCCACCGATGTGCTGGCCGAGTTATTCATGTCGAAGGACGAGGCTGAGCTGGAACAGCTTCGCTTTGCCGGTGGCGCCATCGACCGGGTGCATGCGCAGGTGCCTTCCTTGCTGCGTGCCGGGCGCACCGAGCGCGAAGTTGCCGCGGACCTGGAGCAACTCATCCTGGAAGAACACGACGTGGTGGATTTCGTCATCGTTGGCTCAGGTCCCAATGGTTCCAACCCGCACCATTCTTTCTCCGACCGCGTCCTGGAGGAGGGTGATCCTGTGGTCGTTGATCTCGGTGGCACGGTCGGAGTGGGGTATCACTCGGACTGCACTCGCACCTATCAGGTGGGGGAGGTGACTAACGAGGAGTTCCTTCGTGCCTACAGTGTCTTGCAGCAGGCCCAGCAGGCTGCCTGTGACGCGGTGCGTCCCGGCATTACCGCAGGTGAACTGGATGCGGTGGCGCGAGACATCATCACCGAGGCGGGATTTGGGCAGTGGTTTACGCACCGCCTCGGTCACGGCATCGGCCTAGCTATGCACGAGGCTCCGTTCATTATCAGCGGCAATGACGTCGTGCTGCAGGAAGGGATAGCGTTTTCCATCGAGCCTGGAATTTATAAGCCGGGCGAGTGGGGAATGCGCATAGAGGACATTGTTGTTGTAGGGTATACACAAGCAGAATACTTAAACTTTCAACCAAAGGATTTGCGATGACAACCCAAGCACTCTTCGTGGGCCACGGCTCACCGATGAACGCCATCGAGGACAACACCTTTACCCGGAAATGGGCCGAAATGGGCAAGAGCATGGCGCCGCGCGCCATCCTGTCCGTTTCCGCGCACTGGTACACCCGCGGCACGGGTGTGACCGCTATGACCGATCCGAAAACCATCCACGACTTCTGGGGCTTCCCACCAGAGCTCAACGCTGTTGAGTACCACGCACCGGGCGACCCTGAGATCGCAGAATTAGTCTCCGACATTGCCAAGCCCACCCTGGTGGAGCAAGACTTCAACTGGGGCCTCGACCACGGCACCTGGTCGGTGCTTAAGCACATGTTCCCAGAGGCCACCATCCCCGTGGTGCAGCTGTCCATCGACGGCACCAAGCCACTGGAGCACCACATCAATTTAGGTCAGAAGCTCGCCCGCCTCGCGGAAGAAAACGATGTGCTCATCGTCGGTTCCGGCAACGTCGTACACAACCTGTCCATGGTGCAGTGGCAGGCAGGCGATACCGGCTTCGGCTGGGCTGACTCCTTCGACGAGGCTGCCGCAGAACTTATGGCTACCGAACCAGAGCGCCTCGCCGCACTGGAATCCCACGAGGCCTACCAGCGTGCAGTGCCAACGCCGGATCACTTCCTTCCTTTGGCCTATATCGCAGGTGCCGCCTCCGCGCTGAAGGGCACCGAGGTCGGGGAGTTCAACAAGCAACGCACCATGGGTTCACTGTCGATGACTGGCTTCACCGTCAACTCCTAGTTCCCGGTAGCGGGCCACCCAGTAGACTAGCGGGCATGAATTCTGGCCCCATCCTGGTCCTCGGTGGCACGAGCGATATCGGTATCGAAATTGCCCAACGCCTGTGCGCCGGCCGCGACGTCGTACTCGCCGCCCGACGCCCAGAGGCACTCGAGGACAACATTGCGCTGCTACGCGCAGCCGGTGCCAAAGAAGTGCGCACCGTCGCCTTTGAAGCAACAGACACGGATTCCCACCGCGGGTTAATCACAGCTGCCCAACCCACCACGGCCATTGTCTGCTTCGGTATCTTAGGCGACCAACAGCGAGCAGAACTCGACGAGCACCACGCCGTCGAAATCGCCGCGGTGGATTATTTGGCGCAGGTATCGGTCCTGACCGTACTCGCCGACGAGATGACCTCCGGCGACATCATCGCCTTTTCCTCCATCGCAGGCTGGCGCGCCCGTCGCGCGAACTACGTCTACGGCTCGACGAAGGCCGGCCTCGACGCCTTTTGCCAGGGCCTGACTGATCGCCTGCATGGCACACCCGTCCGCCTGATCACCGCTCGGCCAGGGTTTGTCATCGGCTCCATGACCGAAGGCATGAAGCCTGCAATCATGTCGGTCACCCCGGATGTCGTCGCAAAGCATGTCGTTGACGCCATGGAGAAGAAGGGGAGTCGCACCGTCTGGATTCCTCGTCCGCTGCAATTACTGGCCTGGATCATGAATGTGGTTCCGCGACCTATTTGGCGCAGGATGCCCCGTTAAATTTCCGGCCACATTCCCAACATGCCCACAGCAACCCGCTGTGGATACTTAAGACAGAAGGCAGGTAGTCTGGCACCATGCCTTTAGTGCTTGGATATGTGCTTGTAGAACTGGTCGCGTTTATCGCTTTAGGTGCATGGATCGGCTATGGCTGGGCGATCCTCACCGCAGTCGGTCTCATGCTGTTCGGTTCACTCCTCGCGAGCATCTCGCTGCGTCGCACCTTGCAAGCCGCCAACTCTCCGCAGGCTAATGCGGGACGGATCGCAGGGGACACCGGCCTGATCATGGCCGGTTGGGTCCTCAGCCTGGTTCCAGGAATTGTGTCTTCCATAATTGGGCTGCTTTTGGTCTTTGGCCCGACTCGCGCGCTGATTCGACGCAGCGCCGCCCGCCGCCTCACACACGGCATCGAGGACTTCGGTGTCCGCATGTACGAGCAGTCTCCGATGGCCCAGCAGCACACTCAATATGGTTCCTTCGGCGATGACTCCGCTCGGCGCCAGCACCCGTCTCAGGGTTATGCTCACCCCATGGATCAAAACGATATGGTGATCGACGAAGAAGAAATCAAGGAATGGTCCGAGGGCCTCGACCCGGACGATTTCAAGGAGGGTAAGTGATCCTACTTGCCCGGTTGCTCCTAGCCGCGGTTTCCGGGGTACTCGTCTACGCCTCCTACGAGCCAATCGGCTGGTGGGGAGCGGGTATCCTGGGGATCGCGTTGTTTTATGCCTCCCTCATTCCATGGAAACAGCACCGTCCCACCGGTTGGGCCGGTGCTTTACTCGGGTTCGTTCACGCGCTCGCGCTTTACCTCCTGCTTTTGCCGTGGATCGGTGAATTCGTCGGCAATCTGCCCTATATCGCTCTCTCCATTGTCCTGGCGCTATACGCACTGGCCACCGGCGCCTTCGGTGTGCTCATCGCGCGGCACAAGTGGGGCTTTCTCGCCTTCCCATTCATCTATGTGGCCGTCGAATTCGTCCGCTCGTCGTTGCCCTTCGGCGGATTCGCCTGGGTGCGTCTCGCATGGGGCCAAATCAACGGGCCGCTCGCCGACCTCTCGCCCTGGGGCGGCCCAGCCCTCGTCACCCTGGCCACGGCCCTCATAGGTTGTGGCATCGTCGGCCTACTCGCCTCGCTGCGCGGCGGACTAGTTGCCATCGTCGTCCCGCTTGTGCTGGCCATCGGCGCCGGATTTACCGTGAACAACCCCGCCCACACCACAGAAGAGGTCACGGCCTCCGCGGTCCAAGGCAACGTCCCCCGCATGGGCTTGGATTTCAACGCGCAACGCCGCGCCGTGCTCGCCAATCATGCCCGCGAGACGCACAAGCTCGCCGACTCCGGGGAGCAGCCCGATATCGTCATCTGGCCCGAGAACTCCTCTGACGTCAATCCGTTTACAGATCCTCAAGCACGTTCGCTTATCGACGACGCCGTCGCCGCAGTCGACGCCCCCGTACTTGTCGGGACGATCACGCGAGACGAAGTCGGCGCGCGAAACACTATGGTCGTTTTCGACCCAGAGACTGGGCCCGGTGACTACCACAACAAGATCTACCTGCAGCCATTCGGCGAATACATGCCCATGCGCGATTTTTTCCGGCTCTTCTCCGAATACGTTGATCTAGCCGGTGACTTTAAACCTGGCAACGGCGACGGCACCGTTTCCATGCGAGGCATCGTGGTGGGTGTAGCCACCTGCTACGAGGTGATCTTTGACGCGGCCTACCGCGACGCGGTTCTCAATGGCGCACAGATTCTCACCACACCGACGAACAACGCCACCTTCGGATTCACCGATATGACCTACCAACAGCTCGCGATGAGCCGGATGCGGGCCATCGAGCTTGACCGCGCCGTCGTGGTTGCGGCGACCTCCGGTGTTTCTGCCATCGTGCACCCCGACGGCACCGTGTCCCAGGAAACGGGCATGTTTGAGGCGGCAACCCTCACTGAGACGCTTCCACTGCGAGATTCCATCACCTTTGCCGCGCGATACGGGCAGGTCGTCGAATGGATTCTCGTCGGTATGGGCGTATTATTGATGCTTGCATCGGTTGTATTGCGCAAGCGCAGGTAAGCTCGTGCCTAAACCACGCCACCAGAAAGCAAAGGAGCCCGGAACGTTGTCCAAGGTTAGTGACTCAACGCTGGTAATCATCCCAACTTATAATGAGGTTGAGAACCTCCCGCTCATCGTGGGACGTGTGCGCAAGTCCACTCCTCAGGTCGATATCTTGGTGGTCGACGATAGCTCTCCCGATGGCACCGGTGAGAAGGCTGACGAAATGGCAGCCGCGGACGAGAACATCAACGTGCTGCACCGCGAGACCAAGGACGGTCTGCTTGGGGCCTACATCCGTGGCTTCGAGTGGGCACAAGAAAAGGGCTATGAAGTAGTCGTTCAAATGGACGCTGACGGCTCCCACGCTCCAGAACAGCTCCACCTTTTGCTCGAGCAAATCGACGACGGCGCGGACCTAGTCATCGGTTCTCGCTACGTCGAGGGCGGCAAGGTTGTGAACTGGCCAAAGCAACGTTACCTTTTGTCCAAGGGTGGCAACCTGTACATTTCGCTTGCCTTGACCGGCGATATTAAGGACATGACTGCTGGTTACCGCGCGATTCGTCGCGAAGTGTTGGAAACCATCGACGTGCATGAACTCTCGAAGAAGGGCTACATCTTCCAAACGGAGTTCGCATTTAGGGCGATTCAACAGGATTTCGACGTGCGCGAGGTGCCCATCACTTTCACCGAGCGTGAGCTGGGTGAATCCAAGCTGGACGCAAGCTTTGCAGGTGAGTCACTTGTAGAGGTCACCAAGTGGGGCATTGAGCACCGCCTGAGCCAGTTGAAGGACGTCACCTCCTATGCAACAAGCTTGGCTGGTTATGAGCTGAAGCACTCGAAATTGGCTGAGGCACCGAAGGACATCCGACGCGTCTTCAAGCAGGTCACTGGAATGGTTTCTGAGGGAGCCAAGTTGGCCAAGTACGAAGTACAGCATTCCTCACTCGCTGACGTACCTGGAAAGGTACAAGAAGGCGCCCAGCAAGTCACTGGCATGGTCTCCGAAGGCGGCAAGCTGCTAGATTACGAAGTCAAGCACGCCCGCGGCGAGGTTTAGCAAGAGAAAGGCCGGATCTGCATGAACCAGAAACAACAGGCCATTATGCCGGCCCAACTCCCACCAGGTCCTGCCGAGCGAACGATGTACTCGTATGGCGTCCGTGCCGGCGATTTCCTTCATATCTCCGGCATGGTTGCCTTTGACCAGGAAGCCAACATCGTCGGTATAGATGACATCGAAGCGCAAACCGATCAGGTGTTTCAGAACCTCCAAGCGGTCGTGGAGGAAGCAGGCGGATTCCTGGAAAATATCATCTCCACGACGACCTACTTGGTCGACGTCACCGATGCACCAGTAGTCAACATCGCTCGCGGTCGCTACTTCACCGGGAAAGTTCTGCCCACCCACACAGTCGTGGGTGTAGCGGCTTTAGCCCGTCCGGAATTCCTCGTAGAGATCTCAGCAGTCGCCTATCTCGGCGCATAGCAAAAAGCACTCAGACTAATTTAAAGTCTGAGTGCTTTAGTTTTAAGCGCTTAGCTCTCGCCCTGCTGTTCCTTTGCCAGGCGAGCAGCGCTGCGACGACGCTTACGCAGGTGCTCCAAGCGCTCCTCAAGGAGGACATCGAGCTCCTCAATGGAGCGACGCTCACGCAGCATGTCCCAGTGGGTACGAGGGGGCTTGGTTGGCTTCGATTCAACGCCTTCACCCTCAATCAGGGTGCCAAGCTGACCGTTCTTGCACATCCATTCCTCTGGAATTTCCGCATCATCAGCGAATGGAACATCAAAGATTTCACCTGATGGAGTCTGGTACTTGACCATCTGGCGTGGGGCGAGGTCATGGTCACGGTCAGTTTCGTAGCTGACTGCACCCATGCGGCTTCCGCGCAATACGCGATCTGCCATGTAGCATCCATCCCTTCATTTAAGGGTGCCCAAGACAAGGGCACCATTACGTTCTTCCTATTATAACGGCGATGACATTTAGTTTGTTCCCTGGGTGGACTAGGATATAAATCCGTGACTGTTCACCTTGAGCCGAAGAGCCCCACCTGCTTGTGGTGCGGACGTGAATTAGCTCAGCAGAAGGGGAGAGGCCGTCGTCGGAAATACTGCAGCGCCACCTGTAAGCAGCGTGCCTACGAGCAACGCAACAATATTTCTGGGACTCCCATTCCTCAAGACGCAGTGATCATGCGCCCGGAGAAGGCAGATGATCTTCGCGATAATCTTTATGCGCTTCGTTGCGCTGCGGAGGACATTGCCACTGCATCGCGTGAAGGTGCAGATCCGGATGAGATAAATGAGCTGTGTGACGAACTCGTCACCATGGCCACAAAGATTGAGAGATTGAGGTAGGCGTGCAGAAAAGGTCAAAGACAACCAATGTGATATTGGCGGTCGTCGTACTCGTGATCTTGGCTTTAGCCGCGTTTGCGTTATTTCCGGTGATCTACACACTCGTGATGGGCGCTGGAGTAAAAACTGAAGGAATCAACGAGCAAAGGACGCAACCTGCAACTACTGAGGTCGATGGCGAGTGGCAAGTAAATACCGCGCCTGGGCCTAATTCTTCGTCAGCGGGATTCACCTTTTACGAGGTGCTGCCCGCAGAGCGTAAGGTCACCTCGGGTTCGACTGAAGGTGTAACTGGTGCAGTAACAATCGCTGAAGGTCAGGTGAAGGCTGGCGAGATCACCGTCGACATGACGAATATCGTCACAGATCGGGATGTCCGTGACGTAAATGTGCGGCAGAAGATCCTGCACACCGATGAATTCCCTGAGTCCAACTTTGTCCTGACCGAGCCTGCTGATGTATCAAATCTCCCGGATGACGGCTCGATCGGCAATGTTGAGCTGACCGGTGATTTGACCATCCATGGAGAAACGCGCCAGATTACCCATACATTTGACGTAGTGCGTTCTGGTAACAATCTCATCGTCGCCGGAGACATTCCGATCAACCGTCAGGACTACGGCGTGGAGTCTCCAGAGTTTGTTGCGGCGACGATTGCAGATGAAGGCGAAGTGAACCTGCGCATTAATCTTTCGCAGGCTTCGAACTAAGAGGGAGATCTCGCATGGCTCAGAAAATGATCCCAGCCATCTGGCTGCGGCTGATTGTGGTCATCTTGTTTACGATCTTCGTCGCCTGGCAAGGAATGTGGTTCATTGCCGTTGTGGGCGCATTGCTGGCCCTGATGTCGGCATATCAGCTCATAATGGCTTATCGGGAGTCAAGGAAATAGTCCCAAGTAATTACGTCACATTGACGTAATTGGGGACATTGTCCCTCTCCGGCAATTGTCCGATAATGTACATTATGTCAACTAAGATTTTACCGGCGGTACCTCTGGCTCATACTGCTTTGCCAACGGCGCGTAGTCTTCCCACACAATCTCATTGACGTCCCCTCCCGCCATCGCCACTTTCCAGCGTTCCAGATAAAACTCCCAACCCGCGCCGACGTCGGCGGCCATCGACTCAAAGCCAACGATGTCCTGAATAAACTCCACGCGGGTGCGCGTCTCGTCGATGGGCTGAAACTTCAGGATCAGCGACCACGGTGCGCCGTTCGGATCGTAGATATGCACATCGAGTAGATCCGGAGCCTCGCAGCGATTGATCGTAACCTTGCCCGGATTGTCGGGTGCTTCGACCATGGCGAGTTCGACCTCGCCCGAGGCCGGGTCTCCCGTGAAGGCACCATAGAACGTGACGAGTGTGTCCGATGTGGTGACGAAGTCCCACACCGCCTGCTGCGGATAATCAAATTCGACAGGAATGATGAGCGAGCCGTTTTCAATGCGGCCTGTTTTATCTTGTGGCATGCCACCTAGGGTACGCCCGAAAATGGCGGCTAAAATGGTTCCTCGTGAGTAGTTTACATAACGTAATACCGCTATTGAGCGAGCTGATCCAAAAAGATACGGTATCCGGCCAGCCTGAAGCCCAGCGTGAGCTACAGCAAATCGTCGCAAAGTTCTTGAACGAGCGAGGGTCCTTCATTCTCCGCGACGGCGGCACGCGCTACCCGTGGACTCTCATGGCTACGGACGAGGCACCGGAGGTGCTCTTTGCCTGCCACGTCGACGTTGTGCCTCCCGGTAACCCCGCTCTGTGGTCGCGCGACCCGTTCTCCGGCGTTGTCGCTGATGGTCGCGTCCATGGGCGCGGCAGCGTTGATATGAAAGGTGGCATCGCAGCCGCCGTCGCAGCGTTGCTTTATGCCAATGAACAGGGTTTTTCGGCCGGTCTCCTACTTACCGCCGACGAGGAGGTAGGCATCCTCGGTGCTAGCGATGCGGCCCCAGCCCTGCCTCTGCCCGACCCGCGCCTGATCATCATTCCCGAGCCCACGGATAACGAATATTCCCTGGGCCACCGCGGTGCCAATTGGTTCAAGGTCACGGCGACGGGAACGTCCGCACACGCCTCGACACCAGAGCTGGGCGTCAACGCCATCCAGTTGTTATGCGAGCGGATCGTCGCCAAGCTTGATAAATTCCCCGCGCGTCACGACGATTACCTCGGCGCCGACACGATCAGCCTGGGCACCATTTCCGGCGGCACGTCGCCCAATATCGTCCCAGAATCTGCCGAACTCGTCCTCGACATCCGCACCGTTGGGAGCTCGCAACCATTCAAAAACTGGCTGCGTGAGCTGTGTGGCGACGATGGGCGCCTCACCGTAGAAACCGTGGCTGATCTCCCACCACTGAGGCCGCACACCCAATTGGAAGTGTTGGCAAGCCACACTGACGCGGGCCCACAAACCTATGTCACCGACGGAGCCGTATTGCATCAGCGTTTCCCCAGCTCAAGTGTAGTAATTTGGGGCCCAGGCGAGCGCTCCCAGATGCATGCGGTGGACGAATCACTGGATCTCACAATGCTGGAGACGGCGATCGAAAACTATCAGGAATTGCTGCGCAGCATGAATTAATTCGCAGGTCTACACTGGCCTCCATGACCGCACAATTTACTTCGTACCGACGTTTTCCAGGCACCGCAGCCCAGGCAATGGAGCTGTACAACTCGGTGTTCGGCGGAGAACTCCAGATCATGAAATTCGACCAGGTCCACACCGCTGAAGAAGTCGGTGGAGCCGAAAACCTCGACCTCGTCATGCACGCAGAGCTGCGCGTTAACGGCGAGCCCATCCTCTTTGCCTCTGACTCCCCTGACGCGCAAGAACTTATCCTTGGCAATGACACTCCCGTGGCCATCACCGGCGGCCCAGAAGACCTCGAACAGATTCAGGGTTGGTGGGATCAGCTCAGCGCAGATTCCGAGATCAGCATGCCTTTCGGCCAGGTCCCGTGGGGCGCGTCCTTCGGCATGCTGCAAGACAAGTTCGGCACCCACTGGTTCTTCAACGTCGGCAACTAGGTCCCGATCGCGCTAGCGCCTGCCACCTCGGTGGCGGTGCGTCAGCGTAAACTGCACCACGTCAATCATCCCCAGCGCAGCCAGCGCCTCCCGCAACGATAATTGCCAGATCCACAGTCGGCGATACACCACATCGAACCCGTCGGCCGCTGCCTCGCGGAGCTGACCAGTGAACATCTTTCGCTGCAGCCTTAACGTCAGCTCGAGGTGCTTCGGGGCATGCACTTCGCCAACAACTCGCAGGCCAGTTCGCTTATCGACGAGTTGCCGAAAACCTTCGACCGTAGGATAGTCCAGCGCTGGCCACACATACGCCCGCAGCGACTCGAGAGACGCCGAGCCTGCCTGATTCATCAGATCCGTCGCTACCACCGACTGCAGCCCAACGCGCCCGCCTGGAGCTAGGAGTCGATCGATTGCTGAGAGATATCCCGCGCGTTGCTGATGCCCCAAGGTTTCTAGCTTTTCCATGCTGGCGATGCCGTCGTACCTGCCGTGCCACGAGCCAGGGTTCAACGAGGCGTCGTCGAGAAGCTCTGTGTGCACTGCCTCAGAAACCCCGGCGAACGTGAACCTTTCACTGATCGCCGCGGAGACTGCGGGATCCGATGTGACAGTATCTACTGTCGCGCGCTGCTGCGCCGCGGCGATAGCGAACGCGCCACCCGCCGACGGATATTCCAATACGTGGCTTCCCGGCCCGACCGACAGTGTCTCGAGGATTGCTTCCACGCTGCGACGTTGGGCATCGCCAAGATCGGCGCGCTCCACGTCGACGGGTTCGCTGATCTCGGTCACATCGATGAAATGGGTGGCCGGTTCGTTGCCTCGTCCCGCGCCCCGGACATGCGAATCGGCTTTGATGCGCTGCGTCGTCGGTACGCCAGTGGCGAAGCGGCCGGCGAATGAGCTCATGCCATCGCCTGAGTAACGAGCCACGAGTTCCGGCGGAATCTCTCCTCCGACGAATGTGCTGTTCGGATCGATGCGAGTAGTCCTCGGGCGATAATTGGCCGAGAGCAGCTCCTTGAGAACTCTGGCGAGGTCCTCGGGGGTTTCGGTCCGCCACTCTCCTGCGAGGTAGCCCTCGGCCAGGCCAACCCAGCCGCCCTCAGCGAGGCGGTTAAACAGTTCCGGATACTCAATGACGAGGTCAGGTGTTGTGTCCGACTCGTCAACGCGTAGGTGCAGCCCAGCCGCTGCGACGGCACGGGCAAATTGCGCCTCTGCCAAACGGCTCCGCACTTTCATGCCAAATCCGTCTGGGACCGACGCTACGCCGGGCCACATATCGGTATCGAGTGCGCGAGTGTGGGGAGGGTTGATCACGCCAACTACCATATACCGGCCGATTAACATTCTTTGGCAGGCGCGTGGGTCGCGATTAAACCGTATGAGCGTATGATTAATCGCTGTAACGGTCAGCGCAAGTTTAAGCCAATCGCTAAACTGGCATGTGGCCTGAAAATACCCGGAGCAATACTTAAATACAAGGAGTGTCACTTTGTCTGACAAGCCATACCGGCCTGCTGGCAGCCGCCATCATGTAGTTATCATCGGTTCTGGCTTCGGTGGTCTTTTTGCCGCCCAAAAGCTCGCTGATGCAGAAGTAGACGTCACCCTGATCTCCCGCAGCAACCACCACCTCTTCCAGCCACTGCTGTACCAGGTGGCTACGGGCATCCTTTCTTCCGGCGAGATCGCCGGCTCCACCCGTCAGATTCTGTCTAAGCAGCAAAACGCTTCCGTAGTCAAGGGCGATGTCAGCGACATCAACGTTGAGGCAAAGACTGTCACCGTCGATCTGCCTTCCCGCACTCAGGAGTACGAATACGACTCTTTGATCGTTGCTGCAGGCGCCGGCCAGTCCTACTTCGGCAATGATCACTTTGCTGAATTCGCCCCAGGTCTGAAGACTTTGGACAACGCACTGGAACTTCGCGCGCGCATCGTCGGCGCTTTCGAACGTGCAGAGGTCGCAGAGACCCCTGAAGAGGTCGAGCGTTTGCTTACCTTCGTCGTCGTCGGTGCCGGCCCAACCGGTGTGGAGATGGCTGGCCAGATCGCTGAGATGGCAACACGTAGCTTCAAGGACAACTTCTCTAACTTTGAGCCTTCTCAGGCAAAGGTCATCCTGCTCGACGGCGCGCCTCAGGTGCTGCCTCCATTCGGCAAGCGTCTGGGCCGAAATGCACAGCGCCAGCTGGAGAAGCTCGGCGTTACCGTTCGCCTCAACGCCATGGTGACCAACGTCGACGAAGAAACAGTGACCTTTAAGGACACCAAGTCCAACGAGGAAACCACCATCTACTCCCGCACCAAGATCTGGTCCGCTGGTGTGGCCGCTTCCCCACTGGGCAAGCTTATCGCTGAGCAGACTGGCCTCGAGGTCGACCGCGCTGGCCGCGTCCCAGTGAACCCAGACCTGTCGGTCGGCGACGAGCGCAACGTCTTCGTCGTGGGCGACATGATGGGCCTTGATCGTCTTCCTGGTGTTGCTCAGGTGGCAATCCAGAGTGGCGAGTACGCCGCTGAAGCCATCAAGAATCAGGTCAACGAGGATCAGACCCCAGATCAGCGCGAGCCTTTCAAGTACTTCGACAAGGGCTCCATGGCCATTGTTTCCCGCTTCTCCGCCGTGGTGAAGATGGGCAAGGTTGAGGTCACCGGCTTCCTGGGCTGGATCATGTGGCTCGTTGTGCACGTGATGTTCCTGGTTGGCTTCCGTAACCGCCTGGTCTCCATGTTCACCTGGGGCCTCAACGCTCTCTCGCCACGTCGCTACAACCTGGCTACCACCTCTCAGCAGATGCACGGTCGCACCGGCTTTTTGAAGCTGAAGCGCTCCCTTGCTGATTCTGAGCTGGCGCATGCAGAAATCCGCGACACTTCGAAATTTGGCGAGCAGTAAACACAAAGTAATCTGCGCCACCTAAAGCAACATCACTGCCCGGCCCACCGTTCATTCGGTGGACCGGGCTTTGTCTTGGGGCTAGAGTGGGATGTATCAGTTAATAGGTTTACCAGTGATTATGGTCACTTCTAAGGGGGTACCCCAAAAAGGTATTACCTATATAATTGTAGTGAACGTGGCGGGCGCGCTCCGTGTTGTTTGGATGATAGAGCGTGAACTCCACCCCAGCTCAACTAAACATCCTCGCGAAAGGAACCCAGACGTGACTGTTGTCACCACTTCCACCCAGCAAGCTTGGGAAGGCTTCGATGAAGGCCCCTGGACCGACGAAATCAACGTTCGTGACTTCGTCCAGCGCAATTACACCCCCTATGACGGCGACGCTGCATTCCTGTCGGGGCCGACGGAGAAGACGCTCCGCACCTGGGACCATCTAGAAAAGAACTATCTCTCCGTCGAGCGCGAGCGTCGCGTCTACGACGTGGACACCGATACCCCAGCGGACATCGATGCCTTTGACGCAGGCTTTATCTCCGACGACGATAACGTGATCGTCGGCCTGCAGACCGATACGCCACTTAAGCGCGCGATGATGCCAAACGGCGGTTACCGCATGGTCAGGCAAGCAGTGAAAGAGGCCGGCAAGGAAGTCAACCCTGCAGTCGAGACTGCATTCACCAAGTACCGCAAGACCCACAACGATGCCGTCTTCGACATCTACACCCCGCGCATTCGCGCGGCACGCTCGGCGCACATCATTACCGGCCTGCCCGATGCTTATGGTCGCGGTCGCATCATCGGCGATTACCGTCGCGTGGCACTCTATGGCGTCGATGCGCTTATCGACGAAAAGCTGGTCGCCAAGGATAAGGTTGCCGATCAACCCTTCAGCGAGAATTGGGCACGCTACCGCGAGGAACACTCCGAGCAGGTCAAGGCGCTGAAGAAGCTGAAGACCATGGCGGAGAGCTATGGCTTCGATATCTCCGGTCCAGCTACCACTGCCAAGGAAGCTGTGCAGTGGACCTACTTCGGTTACCTCGCCTCGGTCAAGAGCCAGGACGGCGCGGCAATGTCCATCGGTCGCCTCTCTGCGTTCTTCGATATCTATTTCGAGCGCGACCTGGCAAAGGGCCTGCTCGACGAGGATGGCGCTCAGGAAATCATTGACGCCCTCGTCATTAAGCTGCGTATCGTGCGCTTCCTGCGCACCGAGGACTACGATCAGATCTTCTCCGGCGACCCATACTGGGCAACCTGGTCTGATGCGGGCTTCTCCGACGATGGCCGCCACCAGGTCACCAAGACCTCGTTCCGTCTGCTGCAAACCCTGCGCAATCTCGGCCCTGCACCGGAGCCAAACATCACCATCTTCTGGGACTCCAACCTGCCTTCCGGTTACAAAGAGTTCTGTGCCGCGATCTCCATCGAGACCTCGTCCATTCAGTACGAGTCTGATAAGCAGATCCGTGACCGCTGGGGCGACGACGCGGCTATTGCCTGCTGTGTCTCCCCGATGACCGTGGGCAAGCAGATGCAGTTCTTCGGCGCGCGCGTCAACGCTGCGAAGTCCCTGCTCTACGCCATCAACGGTGGCCGCGACGAGATGACCGGCAAGCAGATCACCACCGAGCACACTCCCATCGAGGGCGACGGCCCACTGGACTTCGACGAGGTCTGGGAAAAGTACGAGCTCATGCTGGACTGGGTCATTGGCACCTACGTCGAGGCACTGAACATCATCCACTACGCGCACGACAAGTACGCCTACGAATCCGTCGAGATGGCGCTGCACGATTCCGACATTGTGCGCACCATGGGCTGTGGCATCGCCGGCCTGTCCATCGTCGCTGACTCGCTCTCTGCGATTAAGTACGCCAAGGTCTACCCAGTGCGCGACGAAACAGGCTTGGTCGTCGATTACAAGACTGAGGGTGAGTTCCCCTTCTACGGCAACGACGATGACCGCGCCGACGACATTGCTGCCACCGTCGTCCACACCGTGATGGAGAAGATCAAGGCCATCCCGATGTACCGCGATGCTGTACCTACCCAGTCTGTCCTGACGATTACCTCGAACGTGGTCTACGGCAAGAACACCGGTTCCTTCCCATCCGGCCACGAGGCGGGCACCCCGTTCGCGCCAGGCGCTAACCCTGAAAACGGTGCCGACAGCCACGGCATGGTTGCCTCCATGCTCTCGGTGGGCAAGCTCGACTACAACGATGCGCTGGACGGCATCTCGCTAACCAACACCATCACCCCATCGGGCCTTGGCCGCACCAAGGACGAGCAGATCACCAACCTGGTGGGAATCATGGACGCCGGCTTCATCATGGACACTGGCGAATAAATCAACCTCACACACTTCACTTCAAGGAGAACACAATGTCCGCTAAAACTTTCGACGAGCGCATGGCTTCGATGAAATCGAAACGCACCCAGAACAACATGGAGGCAGGTCTCTACCACGCCAACATCAACGTCCTCGACGAGTCCACTCTCGAAGACGCGATGGAGCACCCAGAGAACTACCCCAACCTGACCGTGCGCGTGTCCGGCTACGCCGTGAACTTCGTCAAGCTCACCAAGGAACAGCAGCGCGACGTCATCTCGCGTACTTTCCACAAGATGGCATAACCTGCATCTTCAACTAAGTTAGGGGTATCACTGTGGCACAAGATGGTGTAACAGGCATTGTCACACTTTCACCGGAGGAAGGTGAGAAGGTCCGCGGAGTCGCCGCCGGAATCGGCGGGGACTTTGAAAGCGATGATTTCACTCGCCCGGAGCTGATGGAAGCGCGTCGCACCGGTGATATCGGGTTAGTCCACTCATGGGAATTGGTCACCGCCGTGGACGGGCCGGGTACCCGAATGACCATGTTCATGTCCGGTTGTCCGCTGCGCTGCCTCTACTGCCACAATCCGGACACGATGGAGATGAAAGAGGGCACCCTCGAAACCGTCGGTGACGTGGTCAAACGCGTCCTGCGGTACCGCCCGGTATTCAACGCTTCGGGCGGGGGTCTGACCATCTCCGGTGGCGAGCCACTCTTCCAGATCGCCTTTACCCGCCGCGTGCTCAAGGAAGTGCATGACGCTGGTGTGCACACCACCATTGACACCTCGGGCTATCTCGGCTCCCGCCTCACCGACGAGGACCTAGACAATATCGATCTGATCCTCCTCGACGTGAAATCCGGCGATGAGGAAACCTATAAGCGGGTCACCAGCCGCGAGCTGCAGCCCACCATCGACTTCGGCGATCGCCTGAACAAGATGGGCAAGAAGGTCTGGATTCGGTTCGTCCTGGTCCCAGGCTTGACTGATTCGGATGAAAACGTCAACAACGTCGCCGATATTGTGGAGAAGTGGAAAGACAACGTGCAGCGCGTTGAGGTCCTCCCCTTCCACAACATGGGCGCCGACAAGTGGCGCAACATCGGGTTCACCTACGAGCTCGAGGACGTGAAGCCACCGACGCTGGAGTCGACCGAGCACGTTCGCAACATCTTCCGCTCCCGCGGATTAACCACGTACTAGCGTCACCCCACAACCCGGTTGAAGGACAAAAGCCCTTCAGCCGGGTTTTGTGCGTGCTATGGTGATCAACACGTGACACGGGGTGCATTCCAACTGAAAGGAATGCTGAGATCACACCCGTCGAACCTGCTCTAGTTCGTACTAGCGAAGGGATAGTCCTGATGCTTCACCATGCCATGAAACTGGCCGTATTGTGCCACCGCGCTGAAAAGTTCGGGGGTCGTTCATGATTCCCCGCATCCTCTCGATCGCCGGCACCGACCCCACCGGCGGCGCTGGCGCCCAAGCCGACATTAAGTCCATCTCAGCTGCAGGCGGCTTCGCCTATAGCGTGATCACCTCGGTGGTGTCTCAAAACACCCGTGGCGTCACCGCGGTGCACACTCCCCCTCCTGAAACCCTGCTCAGCCAGCTCGCAGCCGTGCGCGACGACGTTGCCATCGACGCCGTCAAGATCGGCATGCTCGGCTCCATCGAGGTCACTGAGATCGTCGCTGCCTTCGTCGCAAAGCTTGACTGCCCCGTCATCCTTGATCCGGTGATGATTGCCTCCTCCGGCGACCGCCTCCTCGCTTCGGATGCGGAACAGGCCGTGTTGGCGCTCGCGCACCACGCCGATGTGGTCACACCCAACCTCCCCGAACTGGCAGTGCTGGCCGAGGAGCCCGTTGCTGACACCATCGAGGCTGCGATTGCCCAGGCCACCCGCCTTGCCGGGAAAATCAATGCGCTGGTGCTGATGAAGGGTGGCCACCTATGCGGCGGACAGGCAGATAATGCCCTGGTCAGCCCCGACGGGAGTGTTCATCGCATCCCCGTCAACCGGGTAGATACCTCGAACACTCACGGCACCGGTTGTTCGCTCTCTTCGGCGCTGGCGACCAAACTGGCCGCCGGACTGTCGCCGAACGATGCGGCTGAGTGGGCCACGCGCTGGATCCACGAGTCGATTCGCTACGCAGACGAGCTCCACATCGGCGACGGCAACGGCCCCGTCGACCACACGCACGCTTTACGACGAATGACTGCTGCCGCATCCACACGCCCGTGGGAACACTCGACTTCGGCCCCGACCGAAGCACGCCTCGCACCCGCCGGCCCTTACACCGAGCGCCTGTGGCAAGAATCCGCCCCATACCTGACGGACATCATGGCGCTGCCCTTCATCCACGACTTAGGCTCCGGCGCACTCCGCCACGCCGATTTCACCTTCTACGTGCAGCAGGACGCGCTCTACCTGAACCGGTATGCCACGGCGCTGCGCAAGCTGGGAGGCGACTGGGCGATTGATGCCGACAACGCCATCGAGGTCGAGCAGGACATGCATCGCACGTGGCTAGCCCACTCGCCTGCCGCTACCCTGTCGCCGTCTCCGGTCACGCGCGCGTATACGGATTTCCTGGTGGCCGAGACTCACGCCAAGCCCCAGGCCATCGGCGAGGCCGCTGTCCTGCCCTGTTACTGGCTCTACTTCGAAGTGGGGACGCGGCTTGCGGATCGAAATTCCGCCGAGCATCCCTACCGCAAGTGGCTGGATACCTATTCAGGTCCGGACTTCGAGAATTCGGCGCGCTCGGCAGTGCGGCGCATTGAGCGCACGCTCGAGCAAAGCCCAGAGCTTCTCGACGAGGCCGCGGAAGCATGCCGACTCGCGTCCCGCCACGAGGTGGAGTTTTTCGCCCAGGCTGATCGTGCCTGGGTCAGCAACTAGAAGCTCAGCTTGGCCGGCTTACGGAAGAAGGCGACGAGGAACTGGGAGCCCTCCTCGAGTGGCTTGAGGTCCCAGGACTCAAAGACATTCTCGGCCGTAAAACCGACGCGCCGAGCGGTGTCCATAAAGTCGTCGAATCCCCAGCCCCGTCCCGCACCGAAGCCCACGATGAACCTTCCGTCCTCGGCGAGTGCATCGTAGATATGCTGCAGCGCGGGTTCGCGGCCGGCCGGGTCGAGGAAGCCCATCACGTTTCCTGCGGATACAGCCACCTCGAAGTCGTTCTCGGCGATCGGATCGGCGCTCAGGTCACCGACGTACCAGGTCCCCTCGGGATATTTTTCCTTGGCTACACCGATCAGGATCTCGTCGATATCTGTGCCCACAACCTGGTGGCCACGCTGCGCTAAATATCCGCCGAGACGGCCTTGGCCACACCCTGCATCGAGGATCCTCGATTCGCGGTGGGGAGCGATGGCATCGATGAGGCGGGCTTCCCCGTCGATGTCGTGTCCCTGCGCGATCATGTTCTCCCAGCGCTGCGCGTAGTTCTGCGAATGGGCTGGGTTAGCTGAAGTGATTTCTTTCCAAGTGGGCATAGAATCCAGTATAGGCAGGGGTAGACTATGACAGGTTGAGCACCGCCTAGCCGAATCTTTTGGAAGGGATGACACATGCCACCTCGTATTCCGCGTGCAAACAAGCCGGTACGGCCAAACGAATCGGATGAGTCGCGTCCCTCCCACACCTATTCGGTGCCAGTTGAACGTGCAGTAGACCATTGTCGCGTCTTCCACGACGGATTGCGCCTGGCCGGTGAGTATCAGATCAGCGCGGCGTTGGACAAAGCTCGCGAGGTCGATACCGGATTTGTCTGGCTTTCCTTGCATGAGCCCAGCACCAAGCAGATGGAAAAGGTCGCCGATATCTTCGGCATCCACGAGCTGATTGTGGAGGATGCCGTCTCTGCTCACCAGCGGCCTAAAGTAGAGCGCTATAACGATCAGTTGTTTGTGGTCGTGCGTTCGGTGAAGTACATGGATGACGAAGAAGTCACCGATACCCGTCAGATCATTTCCACCGGCGAAGTCCAGATGCTCATCGGGCCCGATTTCATTGTCACGGTGCGCCACAACGCCGTGATGCCCCGGCTGGCCGCCGAGATCGATGCCGAGCCTGAGGTCGCAGCACTGGGCCCCGCCTCGATCGCATGGAAGATCGCAGACCACCTTGTCGACGATTACGCACGCATTACCGCCGAGCTGTCCGAGGACGTTGATGAGCTGGAAAACGAAGTCTTTACGCCTCGCAAAAAGATCAACATTGACAAGATCTACATGTATAAACGAGAGATCTTGGAGATGCGCCATGCTGTTGGCCCGCTGGGTCCGGCGTTACGCACCGGCATCTCGGCGAATAAGGATCTGCTTTCGAAGCAGATTCGGAGCTACTTCCGCGACGTCCAAGATAACGCGATGATCGTCAACGACCAGGTACATGGCTTCGACGAGCGGCTCTCCTCGCTGCTCGACGCATCAGTGGCCAAAGTGACCATGCAACAAAATACCGACATGCGCACCATCTCCGCAGTCGTCGGTATGGTCGCCGCCCCGACACTCATCGCGGGTATTTACGGCATGAACTTCGACAACATGCCGGAACTTCATTGGGAGTTCGGCTACCCGATGTCCTTGCTCCTGATGTTGGCGTTCGTGCTCGCCATGCTGTGGTGGTTCAGGCGCAACAACTGGCTCTAGCTCAAAGCCTCTAGCGCTTTTCCAACACCATCGTCCGCAGCTGGCAGACTGCGGCCAGCTTCTCATTATTTTTCAGTTCAATTCGCCACAGCTGCGTGCGCCGACCCAAATACACGGGCTCGCAGCGAGCGATGATGGTGCCAACGCTGACCGGACGCAGGAAATCCGCCGAGTTGTTGACCCCCGAGACCGGTGCATTGGCGTGCATTACCCCCGCGGTCGATCCCACAGTCTCACCGATCGAGGCCAGAACGCCGCCGTTGACGATCCCCGTCGGCTGCAAAATACCGTCGTGGACCTCGACCTCCGCCTCGACTAATTCCCCGCTGAACTGCGTGAATTTAAGTTCAATGTACTTGTCGAATGCGGGAAGAGCGGCATTCAGTTCATCCAACTCCGCAGCGGTTAATGGAGTTTCTTTCGCCCGCGCAAGCATTTCATAGTTCATGGTTGATAAGAATACACATTCGTAAGAACATTAAAGGTACTATTATTTGCCAAAACCTCCTGACACGTACCTTGCACATGCGTATGATTGAAATTATGACCACTGATAATCTCGCACAAATCGGCGTCGTTGGACTCGCAGTTATGGGCTCCAACCTCGCCCGTAATTTTGCCTCCCGCGGCCACAAAGTCGCTGTATACAACCGTACTTACGCTAAGACTGAACAGTTCATGGAAGACTTCGGCTCCACCGGCGACTTCGTTGCCGGCGAAGACATCCAGGAGTTCGTCAACTCCCTTGAGCGCCCCCGCAAGGCCATCATCATGGTGCAGGCTGGCCCTGCCACCGATGCCGTGATCAATCAGCTCGCTGATGCCATGGAAGACGGTGACATTATCATCGACGGCGGCAATGCACTGTTCACCGACACCATCCGCCGCGAAAAGGAAATGTCCGAGCGCAACCGTCACTTCGTCGGCGCCGGCATCTCCGGCGGTGAGGAAGGCGCTCTCAAGGGCCCTTCGATCATGCCTGGTGGCCCGAAGGAATCCTGGGAGACCCTCGGCCCACTCCTGGAGTCCATCGCAGCCCGCGCAGACGATGGCACCCCGTGCGTGACCCACGTCGGCCCTGACGGTGCCGGCCACTTCGTGAAGATGGTCCACAACGGCATCGAGTACGCAGACATGCAGGTCATCGGCGAGGCTTACCAGCTCCTCCGCTTCGGCGCAGGCTTCGAGCCAGCTGAAATCGCCGACATTTTCGCCGAATGGAACAAGGGCGACCTGAACTCCTACCTCATCGAGATTACAGTGGAAGTTCTCCGCCAGGTCGACGCCGAGACCGGCAAGCCACTCGTCGACGTCATCCTCGACGCAGCTGGCCAGAAGGGCACCGGTCGCTGGACCGTCAAGGAAGCCCTCGATCTGGGCATCCCAACCACCGGCATCGGCGAGGCCGTCTTCGCCCGCGCACTTTCCTCCTCCCTCGGCCAGCGCAAGGCGGCCCAGGGAAACCTCCCAACCGGCACCGTGCAGTCCTTCGAGGAGCTCGGCGTGTCCAAGGAGGACTTCGTCGAGGAGGTCCGCAAGGCCCTCTACGCCTCCAAGCTCGTCGCTTACGCACAGGGCTTCGACGAGATCAAGGCTGGCTCCGACGAGTACAACTGGGACGTCAACCCAGGCGACATGGCCATGATCTGGCGCGCAGGTTGCATCATCCGCGCGGCCTTCCTTGAGCGCATCAAGGACGCCTACGACAACAACTCAGAGCTCGAGTCCCTCTTGCTCGACCCGTACTTCAATGGCGAGCTCGAGGGCCTGATGGATTCTTGGCGCAACGTGGTTGTCTACGCAACCCGCCTCGGCCTGCCTGCTCCAGTGTTCACCTCCTCCCTGTCCTACTACGATTCGCTGCGCGCAGAGCGCCTGCCAGCAGCTATCGTCCAGGGTCAGCGCGACTTCTTCGGTGCGCACACCTACAAGCGCATCGACAAGGAAGGCACCTTCCACACCTTGTGGTCGGGAGACCGCTCCGAGGTCGAAGCCTAAAAGCATTTCGCTTGACGACGAAGCGCTCTGTGGAATCTCCCACAGGGCGCTTTTTAGTCGGAATATTCCCAATAGTTTCCAATGAAAATACCAAATAGTTAATGACCCGCCGGACCTGCTTTTGATGGACCCCCATTTTAAGCTGTAAGCTTCGGTAAATGACTACATTTGCCGACCTCGGCCTTCCACGGCCCATTGTGAACGTGCTTAATAAGCAAGGCATTACCGAGCCGTTCCCTATCCAAGAGGCGGCGATCCCTGACGCGCTCGCCGGAAGAGATGTCCTCGGACGCGGCCCGACCGGTTCGGGCAAGACCTTTACCTTCGGGCTGCCCATGTTGGCCCAACTCGCCGGAGCCCCATCACGGCCGGGTCATCCCCGCGCGATCGTCTTAACTCCCACCCGCGAGTTGGCTACCCAGGTAAGAGAGCGTCTCGACGAGCCCGCCGCCGCACTCGGCCTGCGCTTGTTGGACATCGTCGGTGGTGTAAACATCAACCACCACATCCGGGCGCTCGCCGCACCGGTGGATTTGCTCGTCGCTACGCCAGGGCGTGCCCAGGATCTGATTAACCAGAAGAAGCTCTACTTCGACCAGGTGGAAATCACCGCGATCGACGAGGCTGACCAAATGGCTGACATGGGCTTTTTGCCCCAGGTACGCAAGCTGCTCGACCTGACCCCACGCGATGGGCAGCGCCTGCTGTTCTCCGCAACGCTTGACGGCGACGTGGACAAGTTAGTCCAGCGCTACATGCACGATCCTGTCACGCACTCCACCGCTCCGGTGGAAGCGTCCGTGGACACGATGGAGCACTACCGCCTGCTGGTCACTGACCGCAACGAACGCGGCGATGTCGTCTTGAGCATCGGCGCTCGCGAGGGCAAGACCATCATGTTCATGCGCACCAAACACGGCGTGGACCGCCAGGTGAAGAAGCTGCGCCGCGTGGGCATCGACGCCCAGGGTATTCACGGCGACAAGAGCCAAGGCGCACGCACCCGCGCCCTCGAGGGTTTCGCGGACGGTTCCTCCCCAGTGCTCGTCGCCACGGATATCGCTGCACGCGGCATTGATATCGACGATGTCTCGCTCGTTGTCCACGTCGATCCCCCTGCCGAACACAAGGCCTACCTGCACCGCGCCGGTCGAACCGCACGTGCTGGCACCTCTGGCGTCGTCGTCACGCTTGTCACCGACGACCAACAAAAAGAAGTCGAAGCCCTCCTAAAAAAGGCAGGTGTGGATGCAAAACCGGTGCGGGTCACACCAGAATCCGACTCGTTGGCTAGAATTACGGGAGCGCGGGCACCCAAGGGGTCTCCGCTCCCTCCTCCCGGGCAGGCGGCGCAGCCAAAGAACAACACGAAACGTGGGAATTCCTCGAATTCCCGCAGGCAGGCGTCGGGGTCGAACCGTGGTAGGAATTACGGCCGTTCGAAATCCGGACGCCGCACACCCAGGAAAGACGGACGCTCGACTTAACTCCCCTGATGTGGCGTCAGATAACTAATGGACATAGCCTTATCTATTCTTGCGCTGGTCGGCTTCGTGCTGCTGACTGCCTCCACCGGTTTTTTCGTTGCAATCGAATTCGCGCTCACAGGCCTTGAGCGCTCAACGATTGACAACCATGTGAAAGAGAAAGGCGATCGTCGCGCCCACGCTGTGCAGCGCGATTACCAGAACCTTTCCTTTACACTTTCTGGCGCCCAACTGGGCATCACCGTCACCACCCTGGCCACGGGCTTCCTCGCGGAGCCTGTCCTGTCCCAATACTTCACGCCTTTGCTTGAACTCATGGGGCTGAGCGAAAGTGCGGCCAGCTCGGTCGCCCTGGTGCTTGCGTTAATCGTCGCGACGTTCTTGTCCATGGTCTTCGGCGAGCTGGTGCCCAAAAACTGGGCGATTACTGACCCGCTGAATGTCGCCAGGTTCGTGGTCCCACCTGTCAACGCCTTCAATACCGTGTTCAAGTGGTTTATCAACGCGATGAACACGTCCGCGAACTGGTTTGTGCGCAAGCTCGGCTTCGAGCCTTCCGACGAGCCAGCTTCCGCGCGATCCTCCCAGGAGCTCGGTGCCATCGTGCGCAACTCCGCTGAGGTCGGTGGCCTCGACGCCTCCACGGCCCGCGTGCTCGATCGCTCCCCGCAGTTCGGTGAGACAACCGCCGAGGTGCTCATGACACCGCGTTCCACCATCAACTCGCTTGATGTCGATGACACCGTTTCCGACCTGATCGCTCTGGCACGAGAGACGGGTCACTCCCGCTTCCCTGTGCGCCGCGGTGACCTCGACGACACGGTTGGTGTGGTGCACATTAAGGACGCCTTCTCTATCCCGAAGGAACTTCGTTCCACCACTCGCCTCGAGGGCTTGGCTAAGCCAGTGCCTTATGTGCCCGGCACCTTGGACGGTGACTCGGTGCTCAATAGCGTGCGCTCGGCTGGATCCCAGGTTGTCCTCGTTGCCGACGAATACGGCGGTACCCAGGGCCTTGTCACGATCGAAGATGTTGTCGAGGAGATCCTCGGTGAGGTCTACGACGAGTACGATGACGCTGAATCCGAACGAGACTTCCAGCGCTTCGGCGCCTCCTGGGAGATCGCAGGCTTGGTGCGCCTGGACGAGTTGCCAGAAAAGATCGGCTACACCTCGCCAGACGGGCCTTTTGAAACGCTCGGCGGGCTGATCATGTCGGTTAAGGGGTCGATCCCTCAGGTAGGCGACGTTGTTCTCCTACCGGAGACCGAGCACGATGCCCGTGAGGAATTTGAGTCCGGTATTCGTGGACGCTGGATCGCGCATGTCACCGTCATGGATGATCGTCGCGTCGACCGCGCCATCTTGACTCCGATCACCAATGAGCAGTCGGAGGAGTACAAGTAATGGGTATTTGGTCAACAATTCTGCTGATCGTGGCACTGCTCGCCGCGAACGGTTTCTTCGTTGCGGCTGAGTTCGCGCTGATCTCGTCGCGACGCGATAGGCTCGATGCCCTTGAAGCCCAAGGTAATAAGGGCGCAAAGCGCGTCATTAACGCCACGGAACACCTGTCGATCTACTTGGCCGGCGCACAGTTCGGTATCACCATCTGTTCGCTGGTCCTGGGACGTGTCGCGGAACCGGCTGTCGCCCACTTCCTCGAGACGCCATTTATCGCCATGGGTATTTCCGAGAACCTGATCCACCCGATCTCGTTCGTGATCGCCCTGGCCATCATCACCTACCTGCACATCCTGTTCGGCGAGATGATCCCGAAGAACATCGCCATCGCTGGCCCGGAGTCTCTGGCGATGTGGCTCACCCCTGCGATGGACGTCTGGATCAAGATCACAGGCCCCATCATTAACTTCCTCAACTGGGTTGCGCGCATGGTGCTCAAGCTGGTCGGCGTGGAGCAGAAGGATGAGCTAGATACCAGCGTCGACGAGGCCCAACTCGCTTCGATGATTCAGGAGTCCAGCAAGGAAGGTCTCCTCGATGCGGAAGAGACTAACCGCCTGCGCAAGGCCTTGATGACAGACGAGCTCAGCCTCAAAGACGTCATGATCCCGATGGACGACGTGGTCACCGTTTCCTACCGAGCGCCCGGCATTCCGATGCGCGAGCTCGAAGCCAAAGTGCAAGAAACCGGCTTCTCTCGCTTCCCCGTCTCGGGCGAATCCGGTTCCCTACTGGGCTATATCCACGTCAAGGATGTTCTCGATCTCCTCGATAACGAAGAAGACGCGCTCATCCCCTATGACCGGATCCGCCCCTTAAGTATCGTCGAGGGCACCGGTTCGCTCGACGATGCACTTTCCGCCATGCACCGCCGCAGCGCGCACATGGCGCAGGTCCGCGTCGACGGCGAGCTGATTGGCATCATCGCGCTTGAGGACTTGATCGAGGAATACGTTGGCACTGTCACCGACTGGACCCACGAGGATCCCCACTAGCATCGTGCGCGTTTTAGAACCTCAACAGTGGCAGGTGCTGATCGAAGAGCACCACGCCCGCGCAGCCCAATGGGTCGAGCCTCACCTGGCTCGGCGCGCACGTGGTGAAAATCATCCCGTCTGGGATTTCCTCTTCGAGTACTACAGTCTGCGGCCCTCTCACCTCTATCGGTGGTCTCCGGGCATGGACACCTGTCTGCTCGAAGCCCAGGAACTACCGCAGGCCCAGTGGCGCGATTATCTCCTCGACGAGAACAACTCCTTGAGCGTCGATGGCGCTGGTTTCCTTGCACGCCGCCGAGACGGGTTGGAAAAGATTCTCGACATTTTGCAGGGCACGACTTCGAACCCCGCCCAGTTTGATTGTTTCGGGCTGCACGAGTGGGCCATGGTATATCGCACGGATGCTCCGCGCCACGACCTTCCATTGCGACTTGGCAAGGAAGGCACGGAGGCAGTCGTCGATAAGCATCGTATTAAATGCACTCACTATGATGCGTTCCGATTTTTCACTACCCCCGCGCGCCCCCTCAACCTCACCGTCTTGACTCGTGAGTCTCAGGCCGTGTCAGAGCAGGGCGGCTGTGTGCATGCCAACATGGATTTGTTCAAGTGGGCGATAAAGGCTAGCCCTATTTTCCCTGGTGAGCTCGTCCTCGACTGCTTCGAGCTGGCCACAGACGCACGTCGTCTAGACATGGAAGCCTCACCGTATGACTGTCGGGATTTGGGCTTCGACGTCGTCGCGATCGAGACCCCGGAGGGCAAAGCGGAATACGTTTCCCGGCAGCGTGCTCTTGCCGATCGCGGAAAAGACCTGCGTGCCCGGCTTGTCAATCGCCTTGTGTTTGCTCTGAAATAGCTAAGATAGCCGTATGGCTCGTCATAGTAGTGGGAAGAATAATTATTCTCTGTCCGGTAACGCCCTTGCGGTGCTCGCGTTACTCGTGGTCCTTGTACTCCTAGCGGTGTGGTTTTTCTTCTTCCGCGGCAATAATGCTGGGGAGGAAACTACCGCGCAAGAATGCGTCTCCGGCGACCTCGAGGTCCCAGTTGCGGCCGCTAATGAAGAGGTCGCACAGTCGCTTATCGACGATTGGGCGGACTCTCAACCCGTCGTGCGAGACTATTGCGCGACACCGGTGTTGGTTGATTCCGTGGATCAAGCAGCCGTTTATATCGGTGCAAATAACCAGGTAACCGAGCAAGCCCTCTCCGAGGCGTCCCGCACCGCTTCGTCCTCGGAGCCCACCGCCGTAATCACCGAGGCCTTCGGCTTAGACGGCGAGTCCACCGCCGAGGCAGATCAGGTGAACTACTCCTCCGCACCTGATGCATCCGCCGCCGCGGCTGTTGCCACCGCGCTTGCTTCCGATGAGGCAGCTGCGGAAGCCGCGCTCGGCGGTTCGGGCGACGTGAACATCGCTCGCGCCGATGGAGAATCCGTGACGGCGATCGACGGGGCTGAGGTTACCTACTACGCCTTCCCGCTGAACGCGACCGACCAGGTCAACGAGGACCAAACTCGCGCCGGCAGCGCCCTGGCAGATTTCGCCTCCGAGAACTTCACCGGCGAAGCAGTAGAGTCCAATGCCTCAGAAAAGGTCCTCGCCGCCGCTTCCTCAGTAGTCGCGGGCTCGGTGAAGCCTTCTGCTGAAGCATCGCCATCAGAAGAACCTTCCGAGGAGCCATCCGAGGAACCTGCAGCTTCCAACGAGGCGCGCGACACCTTGTACCTCGTTGATACCTCCAATGCGATGGCGCCTTATTCCGATGCTGTAGCGGCGGCCGTTGGTGAGGCATCCAACGCTGTGATCGAGGGCGGCCACGAAGTGGCCCTCTGGAACTACTCTTCCCCGCTGAACCCTGGCGTGACCCAGAGCTGGCGTACAAACCTCCAATTCACCAGCGAGCCTGATGCCGTGGCTAACTCGGTAGAGCGCTTGGGTAATGCGGGCATGTCCAATACCCGCGAGTCGCTTCAAGCTGCGGTGAATGCTGTCGCTGGCTCTGAAGGCGACTTCCGCATCGTGTTGATCACCGCTGGTTCCGATGATGTCTACGACGATCAGTCTTATGTCGATCTACTCCAGCCACTACTGGACGAAGGCATTGAACTTGACGTCGTACACGTTGGCGACGCCGGCGTGGACTTGGGCATCAAGGAGCTCGCCACAAACGAGGTCACCGTAACCTCGAACGACGAGTTTGCCTCTGCAGTCTCCGCTGCTTCAGGGGTTTAACCAAGACAGAGCAAAAGGCCCGCTACCTCGACTGGGAGGTAGCGGGCCTTTTGGGCGCTAATGGGAGAAAATTTTAGGAGGTCTTGCGCTGGCGGCGGGCTGCAAGTTCATCGATGGTGACCACGTTGTCGTCGTCTCCATCGGTGGCGATCCGCTCGGATGGGAAGGACGAGATGGTTCCGGTGAGTTCCTTCATCACACCTGGGACGGCGATAGAGAACACACCCTGGCCGCCGTTGAGGAGGTCAATTACTTCGTCGGCGCTGCGGCACTCGTACACGGAGGTGCCATCAGAGACCAAGGTGATCTCGGCGATGTCGTTGACACCGCGGTCACGCAGCTTGTCTACTGCGAGACGGATATTCTGCAGGGAGATACCGGTATCGAGCAGGCGCTTGACAATCTTCAGAACCAGGATGTCTTTGAAGGAGTACAAACGCTGGGAGCCGGAACCCTGTGCGCCGCGGATGGAAGGCTTCACCAGGTCGGTGCGTGCCCAGTAATCCAGCTGGCGGTAGGTGATGCCCGCAACCTGACATGCGATGGGCACGCGGTAGCCGACTTCATCGGATGGACCAATGTCGAAGAGTGACTCCTGCACTGCCTGATCTGTGTGGTCGGTGTGTTGTGTACTCACGTAATTACTCCCATGGTGTTTATGAATGCGCCTTAAAAGCTATTAAATGCCAAGCGTAGACGTTGGTCAAGCCTAGACAGGTGAAACACGCCGAAGTCTAAACCTAAAGTTTAAGTTTAGGCTTAAGTTTCATCGTTGTCATTAGACTCGCCGGAGATGTCTGCCTCATCCACACCAAGGCTGCGCATGAGAGACTCGAAATCCGCATCTGCCTGCGCATCACCGCTGGCAGAAGCCGAGTCGTCTTCCTTCGCCACCGGCAGATCGATCCCGAACTGATCGCGGGCATCCTCCCCCGAAATCCAGATCGACGCCTGCGAAAGCACCGTCTCGTCCGCCTCAATCGGCAGATCTAAAATCGTAGAGAGAACTAGTGCATCCGACAGCCGAGCATCAATCTCTTCGCCGTCTTCCATCTCCAGCGTGGCCACGAAAGTGCCGTGATAGTAGCTGGAAATCTCGATGGCTTTCACGCCTTGAGTGGATTGCTCAATGATGGAGACCATCAAATCATAAGTGTCAGGGCGGTCAGATTCCCACATCGCGTCGCGCGCCGCCAAGCGAGCACCTTCAATTGGTGGGATCCAGACTGGAACAATGCGGCCCCGCTCCTCCCAGTGCAACAGGGCACAGAGGAAATTTTCCGGGCCAACAGAATGTACGCCGTAATAAGTTAAAGGGACCATGCTCATAGTCCCTGATTCTACAGGCCCAACCTAGTCCAGCCGGGACCGGAGTTCTTTCTTTACCAGCGAGGCGTGAAGCGAGACCACCAAGGCAGACATTTGCTGCCCAAGATCCTCGGCCTGTTGCTTCGCCGTGGAACGCTGTGACTTGGCTACAGGGCCTGTCACCTGCGCGATGAGGTCTGCCTGCCGTGAAGCTGTATTGCGCAGCGACTTCAGGTGGCGAGCATCGAACCCGAATTCCTTCAACGCCAATGCCGTAGAGACCGTTTGCACATCGTCCGCGTTATACAGGCCAGAAGAGTCAGGCGAGAGCACGCCGATCTGGGTGAGCTCAGTAATCTGATCAACGGACGTATTGGCCTGCTGTGCCACATCCGCATCCGTCAAGCGCGTCTGTGCAGGAGCGCGGAATTTATCCGCCGAGATCATCGGCTCGGCATCGGTTCCAGATAAGAGCGCCGTGACCTGACCCGAGTCCATCGCGTCGAGCTGCTCACGAATCACTTTGAGCGGCAGATAATTATCGCGCTGGGTCACCAAAATGTAGCGCAGCCGCTCGACATCGCTTTCGGTGAAGCGACGGTACCCCGAATCGGTGCGCTGTGGAGTAATTAAACCTTCAGATTCCAAGAAACGAATTTTCGAGACGGTAACGTCCGGAAACTCTTCGCGCAGGCGTTCAATGACCACGCCGATGGACATGGTCTTCTTCCCCGTCTTTTGCCCGGCCTTCGGCGAGGTCGGGTGCGTCTGGGTCTTGCGTACAGCGCTCACGTGTGTCTCTTGCTCTACTTCAGGTTCAATGAATATGGATCTCCCTTGAGGGGACTAACTGCTTACTTTTCTGCGGTAATGAAAACCAGGCGGAACTTACCAATCTGGATTTCATCGCCAGTGGTGAGCACCTGCGAGTTGCGTGGCTCACGGTTGACATAGGTGCCGTTCAGGGAGCCCACGTCTACTACCTCGAACTCGCCCTCATTGCGACGGAATTCCGCGTGACGACGAGACACCGTAACGTCATCGAGGAAGATATCCGCTTCAGTGTGGCGACCGGTCGTGGTGGTGTCGCGGTCAAGCAAGAAACGTGCGCCTGCGTTAGGGCCGCGCTTGACAACGAGCAGCGCCGCACCCTCAGGAAGGTTATCTACGCCCTGATTTGTGGACGCAGGGCTCGCACCATTTTCCATTTCTTTCAGCAAATCTGCACGGAAAACCGAAGTGGTTTCAACCTGCTGCTCTGGAGTACCGGTGTTCTCGCTCAATTTATTCTCCTGACACTATTCCAAAGGATTTAGTAACTAACGGATATCATACCGATAAACGGTTCCCTCGCGCTGTAAGAGTCGCGGAGTGCCACATTTCGGCCTTCACTATCTAAACATATTGGAGATTCCCGAGATGACCGAATTGCCGCTGCCTGCCAGTGGATTGTCCGAGACCATGTAGGTCCACGTCGCGCTCGGGCGCTTCCACCCCGCATTTTCCAGGTGGGCACCATTTCCATCAATCTCAACCGACTCAAACGTCTCTACGGCCTCATCTACGGCACGCTGTGCCAATTCCTTGAATTCGGCAACCGCAATCCTGTGATATTCGTCAATCGGAGTCTCCCTTGCGATTGCGCGCAGGTGAATCGATTCGCGCACATCATCCATCAACGCCAGGTGCTCCGACCACTCGTTGTCCAGGTGGTACAGCATGATCTCGCGCGCTGCTTGTTCGCGTATCGACGATTCAAGCCCCTGCAACTGCTCAGCCCGCTCTGGCAAACGGGCAGCGAGCTCCTCCCAGGCCTTATCGGAATCCAACAACGTCGCGCGACGCTCGTCGATAATCTCGCGTTGATCGGCGAGCAGCTGGTTATATTTCCAGGTCTGCCTGTGGATCTCCAACAACTGGCCTTCGGTAACACGCTGGCAGTGCTCGACGAAGTCTTGCACCCGCTTGGTCTGGATCCGCCCGTCGGGTTCGGGTTTGACGGTCAGCTCATTGTCGGCGCCTCCGGAGACCACAATGTCATCCTCCATGGACACGAAGAACAGGCTCAAGCCTGGATCTCCCTGGCGTCCCGCTCGTCCGCGCAGCTGATTGTCCAGGCGTGATGTGCGGTGACGCGCGGTACCAATCACGGCGAGCCCGCCGAGTTTCGCCACTTCGTCGTGGTCGGATTCGTCTGCTCCACCGAGCCGGATATCGGTGCCGCGTCCTGCCATCTGTGTGGAAACAGTGACTCGGCCCAAGTCGCCTGCCTCGGCAATGATGCGGGCTTCTTCCCTATCGTTTTTCGCGTTCAGCACGTTGACCGTGATCCCGCGTGCCTCCAGCGCCTCAGAAAGTGCCTCAGACTCGGCAACATCGTGGGTACCAACTAGAACGGGTTGACCCGTCTCGTGGAGCAGCGCGATCTCCTCGACGATGGCGTGCTGCTTATCGGCCATGGTGTGGTAGACCCGATCGGCCTCGTCGAAACGCTGCAGTTCCTTGGCGCGCGGAATCTCAGAGATATGCAAGTCATAAAACTCGCGCAGCTGGTCGGTGGCTTCCACGGCGGTGCCGGTCATGCCAGCGACGCGCGGATACCTGCGCATCAGCGCCTGCAGCGTGATCGAATCGAGGATTCGCCCGCCCTCGGTTACATCGATGCCTTCTTTGGCCTCCACGGCGGCCTGGAGGCCATCGGGCCAGCGCTGCAGCTCGGCGACGCGCCCCTTCGAGGCATCCACGAGGGAGACCTTGCCGTCGTCGATGATGTAGTGCACGTCGCGCAGAAGCAGCGCCTTGGCGTGCAAGGCCAAGTTGACCTTGACCAACGTGGTGCCGATGTGTTCGTCAGAATACAACGAGTCGATGCCCAAGCGTTTCTCTACCCGTGTCGCACCTTCGTCGGTGAGGAAGACGTTGCGCTGGTCGTCGTCAATTGTGTAGTGCTCGGTCTCGCGCAGGTGTGCCACCACATCCGTGATCTGCCCGGTAGCCTGCACGCCGGGCTCGGAGCCAGCGAGGACGAGTGGGACGAGCGCCTCGTCGACAAGCACGGAATCGGCCTCATCGACGAGCGCAACTTGCGCTGGGACCTGGACCGTCTGATCACGGTGCGTGATCTGGTTGTCGCGGAGATGGTCAAACCCGATCTCGGTCACTGGCGCGTAGACCACGTCGCTCTCATACGCCGCGCGACGCTCCCTCCGCGGCGTGCGCTCCGTCACATACCCCACGGTCAGACCAAAGAACTCGACGAGCGGTCGCATCCACTGCGCATCGCGTTCGGCAAGATAGTTGTTCACCGTAATGACGTGCGTGCGCTGGCCCGTCAGCGCGTAGCCGGTGGCCGCCATCGCTCCGACAAGGGTCTTACCCTCACCAGTAGCCATCTGAATCACATCGCCCTCGAGCATGCGTAGAACAGCCTGGTTCTGCACGTTGAAAGGCACCATACCGAGGGTGCGCTCGGAAGCAATGGACAAGATCGCTAAAAACTCAGACTTGTCGGTGATCTGGTTCTCCGTGACCAGTCCGCGCGCCTTGGCGGCTAGCTCCTCGTTCGATAGCGCTGCGAGCGAATCAATGCGCTGATGCGCCTCGTCGACGATGCCTTTCGACTTTTTGGTGTTGCGTTCGCCCGATGCGCCCATCGCCTTCCAAAACCAGTCGAATGCAGCCATGCGCAAAAGTCCTTCCCTTAAATGTGCCTTAGCCGACGAGTTTACGTGAGTTGGCTAAGCGCCTGTCGGAGCACTCACCTATTCTTGAATGGATACAGGTCCACACGCTTCCGGAGGTATTTCGCGCCATGCAATCTGTCAACGTCACGTTCCCTTCATTTACGGGAGTGGAACTCGCCGGCACCATTGATCGGCCAGATGCTCCAGCCACTGCATATGCGGTCTTGGCTCACAATTTCGCGGGCTCTCGCCACACCCCTGGTTCCTCCCGGATGTCGAAGCAGCTAACCGAACATGGCATCGCCACGCTGCGCTTCGATTTTCAGGGACTCGGTGGCTCCAAAGGTGATTTCGCGGACACTTCCTTCACCCAGAATGTGGAAGACGTGGTCGCTGCCGCGGAGTGGCTCAAGGAAAACTACCGCGCTCCCCAGCTGCTCATTGGCCACTCCCTCGGCGGCGCCGCCGTGCTACGTGCTGCTTCCGAGCACAAGATGCCCTACCTCCATGCCGTGGCCACCGTCGGCGCGCCTTTCGATCCAGCGCACTCCGTGCTCCACTACGCAGATAGCGTCAGCGAGGCCGATAAGAACGGCTCCGTCACGGTTACCTTGGGCGGCAAGGACCTGGTCATCTCGCGCGCCTTCCTCGAGGACCTCGCCTCGCTGAACCCGGAGACCTACCTCCCGAAGCTGCGCAAGGCGCTGCTGCTCGTGCACTCGCCCATCGACCAGATGGTGGGCATCGACAACGCGCAGACCATCTTCCGCGCCACCCGCTACCCCAAGAGCCTGATGAGCTTGGACAAGGCCGACCACCTGCTCACCAAGACCGGCACCGCGCAGCGCGCCGCCGACATCATCGGTACGTGGGCGAAGCAGTACATCGAACCCGAGTTCACGCCCGAGCCCACCACCGACGACAACGCAATTTCGCGCACCGCCCGCGGCACCCGCTTCGGTGATGTCGTGCGCACCTCTAACAGGGAAATCACTACCGATCGCCCTCGCAACAATGGCG
This sequence comes from Corynebacterium lubricantis DSM 45231, assembly GCF_000379425.1. Taxonomy (GTDB): domain Bacteria; phylum Actinomycetota; class Actinomycetes; order Mycobacteriales; family Mycobacteriaceae; genus Corynebacterium; species Corynebacterium lubricantis. Next base: position 28,824 of record NZ_KB902181.1, on the reverse strand, counting down.
GCCGCGGTCAGGGTGTCACGTCCAAGGGCCTGTTCATGAGCTCGCTGGCAACTTCCACCTCCCAAGCCATCCGCGAGGCCGCGAAGGGCATGAAACTCGACGACGTCCGCGTCGAGGTCACCCACATCACCGGTGCCACTTTCGAGCGCAAGATCACGCTGTACGGGCAGCTTAACGACGATCAAAAGCGCACCCTCTACGCCGCCGCGAACACCTCAGAGATCGACGAGATTCTGGCCAAGCGCAAGATCGTGACGGTGCATCAGTGACCTGTTACTGCGGCTCCGGCCTCGCTTACAAGGATTGCTGCGGCCAATATCACGCCGGTAAGCAGGCCCCCACTGCGGAGACACTCATGCGTTCGCGCTTCAGTGCCTTCGCGACCGGCAATTCCGAGTACCTCCTGCGCACCTGGGCTCCAGAGAGTCGTCCCGGCTCCCTCGACCTGTCGGGTTCGCCCGTGCAGTGGGAGCGCTTAGTCATCCTTGATAAACAAGGTGGCGGCCTTTTCGATACCACCGGAATCGTCGAGTTCGAAGCCTTCTACAAGGGCGGTTCCCAGCGCGAGCGCTCCTCCTTCCGCAGGTTAGATGATGGTAGCTGGGTCTACGCCGAGGGTGACGTGAGCTAGCCCTAGGGCAATTAGCATTCGAAACTCACAATGTTGTAACCTGTAAATCGTTGCCACTTGTGGCACGCGGGCTGTGGCGCAGTTTGGTAGCGCACCACACTGGGGGTGTGGGGGTCGCAGGTTCAAATCCTGTCAGTCCGACCAATTTTTCTAAGGCACGCGCACCTTCAACACACCGGGTGCGATCCGCACGTGGAACGCATCCACTTCCCCAATCTCGTCACCGTCGACTTCGAAAACCTCGCGGTGCGAGAACGAGACTTCAATCGACTCGCCTTGCAGGTAACGCAGTGAATCGCTGCCGTCGCCGGAGCTCTTAGCCTTCTCTCGCTGCCCGCGCAGGGTGAACCAAAGCTTCTGCGACATCTGCCACACCAAACGACCCCCGATAATGGCCCAGCCAAAGATGCCGTTCGGGCGCATGATCACCACATCAAGCTTGCCGTCATCGGGAACGGCATCCGGCAAAAGGGTCAGGTTATTAACCAGATCACCGCAGTTCCCCACGATCACGCTGTGTGCCCGCAGCGTTCTCCAGCGACCCCAATCCAGGCGCCGGGTGAGCTTGATCCGGTTGCCGCCCTTCAACGACTTCAGAATCGCTACTCCATATGCGAAGAATCCGATGCGCTTCTTTAAATCGTCGTCAGTGTTGGCAATCATTTGCGCATCAATGCCGACACCTGCCATCACGGCGAAGGGAAAAGTTTCCTTCGAAGTATCGGGGTAAGTGACTTCGGCATGGCACAGGTCGATTGTGCGTTCCTTCTCGCCGAACGCCGTGCGCACGGCCGCTTCGAAGTCCGCATCCAAGCGCAGATTCCGCGCCAAGAGGTTGCCGGTTCCAGCAGGAATGATGCCCAGGCTGGCCTCCGTCTCCGAGACAGCCTCCGCCACCAACCGCACGGTGCCGTCGCCACCGCAAGCGATGACTAAGTCGTCGCCCGCGTCGACGCCCTTCTTCGCCTGGGAGTATCCGGGGTCGTCCTCGGTGGTTTCCTCCCACTTCACGTCGTAGCCGTGAGCATGCTTGTCGACGAGTTTTGCTAACTCTTCCCGGTTTACCTTAATGGGGTTGTACACTACGGTCGCGGTTTTCCGCGGTGCTGGAGTATTCACCCCACCTACTTTACTGGCCCCGGTACGCCACGCCCCAGAAGTTCAAAATCTCGTTGGTCGTCAAATCGGAATCCACGCCGGATTTATCAGTGGGGTGTCCTGGCCACACGTGGCCACCGGTTCCCACACGGATGTGCTCCAATGGTGCGTCGCAGCCTTGATACGTGGATTTGACGGCAGTATTGCCAACTTGAGTGAGGACGACCTCGTCGCTGCAGTGGTTACGACGTGCGGCTTCATTCAACATCTCCGGCACCGAGTGGTATTCGGTTTCGTGGCGTGTTCCGCCGTCGTATTCGATGACCTCGTCCGCGGTGCCGTGGATGTCGATGTGCTTCATTGGTATCTCTGAACAACCGTCAGAAACGCGCCAATAGTAGGCAGCCGACACGGTCGCGATGCCGGTGAACTGATACGGGCGCTGGCAACCTAGATACGCCGCGAAGCCACCTCCGTTGGAAAGGCCAGCCGCGAAAACGCGAGCGGAATCGACAGAGTAGCGCGATTCCACGTCTTCACGAATCGCATCGACAAAGGCGATATCTTCCTCGCCAGTTGTTTCTGCATAGGGTGCTGGCGCCCACGCCTGTTCGATTCCATTCGGATACACCACAATGGCATTGGCCTTGTCGAAGTTTGAGTATTCACGGATCGCGCTCGCATACTCGGTCATGCCGTGGAAGACGAAGATGAGTGGCACTTTTTGGCCATTAAGGGCGGCTGGGGGCGCAGTAATCCAGTAATTGCGACTCTCATCGCCCACCTGGATGGTGCGCCGGCCAGAGCGGGACTCGCCAATCATTTCAGTGGTCGGTGCTGCCGCTTCCGACTGTGGCTCTGGTTCCGGTTCTGGTTCAATTTCGCGAACTTCGGATTCACCGAAAGCGTCGTTCACGGGAGGTGTAGTTTCTTCTTCCGACGCACTGCAGCTTGATGCGACGAGCGAAATAGCCGCTGCAAGCGCAGTGGCTATGCGGGTCTGCAAACTCACTCGGGGTGTCGTCCTTCCTGCCATGCCTGCCACATCTGGGCGTATGCTCCGTCGAGCTCGATTAACTCATCATGGGGACCGCATTCAATAATACGTCCATTATCCATCACAATCACTTCATCAGCCGTACGCGCTTGATCCAAGCGGTGCGCAACCACCAACGCTGCTCGATCCCGGGCTACAGTTGCTGCCGCTTGTTCGAGATTTCCTGCGTTCCGAGAGCCTGCTTCGGCTGTTGCTTCATCCATAATGACAACTGCGGGGTCGAGAAGCAAAATTCGCGCCAGGGCCAATTGTTGCGCCTCAAAAGGTTCTAGCTGGAAACCTTGCGCGCCGACTACTGTGTCTAGTCCCTCAGGTAAGTCCGCAAACCAATCCGCACCCACCTTGTCAAGAGCCTGCAACAACTCCTCATCACTCGCGTTTGGAGTGGCGAGCGAGAGGTCGTCGCGAAGCGTCCCGGAAAAAACATAAACTTCCTGCGATACCATCGCAATTCGTGCGACGCGTTCGTCGTCGGAAAGCTTGTGTACCTCTACCCCGTCGACGAGGACTTTGCCTGCCGAAGGGATGCGCAGCCCCGAGGCGAGCGACGCAACCGTGGTCTTTCCTGCGCCGGAGGCACCCACCAGCGCGACGGTCTCACCTGGCGCGATGCTGAGGTTCACGCTGTCCACTGCGAGGTGCTCCCCTGCCTCGCCGTAGGCAAAGCTCACGTCGATCATCTCGACATTGCCCTCGATCTCAGGCGCGCCGACGTCAGGAATTTGCTCCGGCGGGTGCGCAGTCACGCCGACGATTCGGGCGAGCGAGGCGTAGCCGGACTGGATGGTGTCCAGAATGCGCATCAAGCCCATGATCGGGCCTCGAACGCGGATCAGCATCAGCATGGCCGCGGTGACGGCGCCGACGGTCAAGGCACCCGAGTTCACCGTCACGAAGGCAACGACGAGGCCGGCCGACAGCATGAGTACCTCGCCGACCGAGATCCAGATCTGCAAGGTGATCATGGTGGTACGCGCCTTGAAGCCGTTCTTGACCACGGCGAGGGAGGATTCGTCGATGTGCTTGTGAGTGGCTTCTTCCATTTGATAGGCGCGTACTGTGGCGCGACCATGGATGGCTTCCAAGATGCGCCGCGCTCGCTCTGCCATGCTGGCGCGCTCGGCAGCGTAGCGTTCCGGTGCCACGTTGAGGTAGCGTCGCGCCGCAAAGAAGTACACGGGTGCAGCAACCAGTGGCACGAGCAGGAATTGCCAGTCCATGCTGGTCAGCGCTACCGCAGTGGCCAGAAGAGTGAAGGCGCTTGATGCCAGAACTGGAATGGATTCGGTGACAGCCGTGGAGAGTTCGGAGACGTCGTCGGTTGAGCGCGAGACCAAGTCGCCCGAGCCAGCCTCTTCCACGCGGTGGACGGGCAGCCCTAGCGCCGTACCCACCATCGACTCGCGCAGGTTGGCAATCACGCGTTCGGCAATGCTCGCGACAAGGAAGAATCCCAGCGCGCTGGCTCCCGCGGACACAAACGAGGCGACGACAAGCCAGCCGGCGGACTCCCACAGCGAGCGAGCTGTTCCGTTTTCGATCACGATGTCCACAACCGAGCCCAGGATCTGGGGCACCACCACGTTTGCGTAGGCACCAACGCTGAGCAGGATCAGCGCCCATATGCTCTGCGACCGCGCATTCGGCACGGCCCTAAGCTGCACGCCAAGTTCGCGGCGCACTTCACCGAAGGTAGCTAGAGGGAATCTCATGCTTGCTCCACCACCTTTGCCACTCGCAGCCAGGCCGGCTGTTCCGTATAGATCACCGTCGGCTTCTCATCACGCTCGGCGGCGAGACGTTCGGTGATTCTTTGCTCGGTGATCGAGTCCACGGCCGTTGTTGGATCCTGCAGCACCAACACCTCTGGGTCAGCCGCAATGGCGCGCGCCAGCGCCACGCGTTGGCGTTGCCCGCCAGAGAGCTGTCCGCCGTTTTCACCAACTTCCTTCTCAATCCCGCCAGGGATATCTTCGGCCGCTGCTACCCAGAGGGCATGCTTGGCCACTTCGGGGTCGGGGTGCACGTTGTCCTGCACAGTGCCCGAAAACAGCTCAGCCGAGTGTGGCGAAACGACAACCCGATCACGCGGAGCCGTCAGCAGCGCGTCTGGGGCTTCACCGGTATTCACCGTGATTCCTTGCGCCAAGGCGGGGACGTCAGTGGCTTCGTCGTCAAGCGAAAATCCTGCTCCCAGAATCTTGCGAATGCGTGCGCCAGAGGCCTGCGCCGATGCCCAACGCGACGCAATGTTTTTGCCCAACATGGTCATCGGCTGGATGATGAACTGCGTCAGGCCGACAACCGTGATCAGCTCGCCGATCGAGATTGTGCCGTTCAGTGCCATAAAACCCGCCGCGATGCCGACTGCGACAACGTAGAGAGAGCCCGTCGTCTCAGTCACGGTATTGAGCTTCGCTTGTGCGGCATTGGCGTCGACGGTGCGCTCGTACGCCTCATTCGAGACGGTGTTGTAACGTTCGCGGACCGTACTGACCGCGCCGAGGCCTTTGAGCGTGCGCAGCCCCTGCACCACGTCGGTCGCCATCGCGGCGGTCGCAGCCAGAGATTTCTGCCGCTTGCCCGACGCGACACGCAGTGGTGTCGCCGAATAAAGCGCAATAGCGACGACGGCTGGCCCACCCACGAGCACAGCAATGCCGAGCGGCACATTGATCGCCATCATCATCACGCCAACGTAAATAATGGAGGTCACTTCGGCGACCGGAAACACGGTCATCATCACGGCATCCGCGACGCGCTGGGTATCGGAGGAAGCGATGGAGAGCAGCTCGCCCGCCGTGCGCTTCTTGCCTGCGATCCCGCGCGGATGCATCACGCGATCGGTCACCGCCATGCGCAGGTCGTGGCCGACCCACAGAGTCGCGCTGATCAGCAGGCGACGGCCGAAATACGCCACAGTCATATTGACCAAGTACGTGGCCACCAGAATTGCGATCCACTTCACCAATCGATTGACGCTCCCGTTGGCAATCGCATCATCGATAGCTTGCCCAACAATCACAGGAGTTAATCCGTTGCACACGAATCCCGTGGCCATCAGAATCGCCGCGGGCACCGTGCTCCGCCAACGAGAGGTAACAGTCTTAATCAGCCATCGCGGATTGTCCGGGGCAGGCAAATTACTCATGAGGCCACATCATACGGGTAAATTGTCTAACCATGAATCCCGTCGGCAGCCTCCACCGTCCCGCGAGTCAGAAGGCCGCGCCCACGTTTCGCGACGCCTCGCACCGCGCGGATTCTGCGGCAGCATTTCGCCGCGGAGCGGACGTTTACGACGACGTCCGGCCGTCCTATCCGCCCGAGGTAGCAATGCTTATCGACGATTGCTCCCGCGTCGCCGACATCGGCGCCGGCACCGGAAAGCTGACCTCTACCCTGCTGCGCCCCACTCGAACAGTTTTCGCCAGCGACCCCTCCGCCGACATGACCCGAGTCCTGGCGGCTTCCTTTCCTTCTCTTGGAGTCTGGCGCGCGACTGCCGAAAACACTGCGCTTCGTTCTTCTCGTGTTGATGCTCTGACCTGCGCCCAAACCTGGCACTGGGTGGACACCGCTGCCGCATCCGCTGAAGCCGACCGCGTCATCGCGCCGGGCGGCAAGCTCCTCCTCGTCTGGAACACCCTCGATGTCTCCCACCCATGGATTCTGCGCCTCGCCCGGATCATGCGCTCTGGCGACATCCAGCGCGAGGGCTTCTACCCTGAGGTCAGCGCGCCGTGGGTGCTTCACGACGAGCTCCGCATGCGCTGGATCCAGCACCTCACAACCGACCAGGTGTACGCACTTTCCCAGACTCGTTCCTCCTGGTTGCGCGCCTCTGAGGAGGTCCGCGAACGCATGAAGGAGAACCTGCGTTGGTATCTCTTTGACCGTCTCGAGTTTCAGCCTGGGCAACTCTTACCTATCCCGTATCGCACTGAGGCGTTTGTGTATAAGCGCGACTAGGCGCTATTTGGTGTCCCTGGCGTTTGGTCCTTTGGAGGTCGCAATTTGTCCGCACGGCGGACTGTCAGGCAATAGGTATTGATGCATGGTGTAGGCCGCTCCTGGCCCATCCCATCAACCACCTAAACATAAGTCTGCCAGCTGACAATGTCCGCTCGGCGGACTATTGAGTGATAGGTATTGGCGTTGCGTTAGTCAGTTTCGGGCCATCCCGTTGAGTACTCTACTTCGGCTTCAGGGTCGCAATTTGTCCGCACGGCGGACTATCAAACGATAGAAACTAAGCGCAAATTTCTTTCGTACAGGTGTTCCATATTTGACACAAGTGTTCTAAAATGAAATACAACGGAAAACAAAGACATTCTTGCAACGCGTCGTACTGATACGACGCACCGGGGGCGTTTCAACCATGTCATACACCGAATTTCTCGAGTCTCAATCAGATGAAGACATTATCCACGAGGTCCAGCGAACGAGTTTTCAGGCTCGACGTTCCAAAGCGGAACTACTCATCTCTATCGCTCAATTTCACAAGCGAAAACTTGCAGAATCTAATGGGGCAAAAAGTACTTCTGCTTGGCTGGTGCGTGTATATGGGTTTAGTAGGCAATCTGCTCACGAGTACATAAGCGTTGGTACTGCCCTGCTTGACTTCAATGTCGCAGCGAAAAGCTTGCATTCGGGGGAAATAAGCTACTCAGCTCTTCGAATGATCTTAAAGTACATGACCTATGAAAATGAGTTTTCCCTGGTAGACCTTGCACGAGAGTTAACTATTGAAGAATTGAGGCTTGCCCTCGCTGGTCTAGATCCAGCCGAAGAACCAAAACCAACCGCTGATAAACTTACGTACCACGTAGATGAAGATGGTCGAGTCGTCGGATCATTCAATCTAAATCCAATAGACGGTGCAAACTTCCTATCTGCAATCAAGATCGGCGAACTCTCTTTCAAAGAGGACTTCGGTGGACTCCAAGGCGATGATTTCGCTGATGACGAAGCTGTGGACAAAGCTCACGATGAAGCTGAGCATCCTGATCCATCTCGATTCGGCATGACACCCCGTGCGAATAAGCTGCTCGGGTTAAGGGGATTGCTCAACATCGCCAGGTCCCAACCGATCCAATGCAGGCGGGCACCGGGTGCCCAAATCAATGTCACGATGACAACGGACGGTCATGCTTTTCTCCCCTTCCAGCCTGGCGCGCCAAGCAGCGTACTTCGTGGCGTGATTGAAAACGGATTTTTCAAACTCGATCTCGTCGACGAGAACGGGATTGTCATCAACAGAGGGCGTACTCAGCGCATTGCAACTGATCATCAGGCTGATAGCGTACTCGAGCAATCTCGCAGGCAATGTGGCATGCCCGGCTGCAACAACTGTAACTACATGGAGATTCATCACCTCCACGAATGGGCTGAGGGTGGGGCAACTGATATGGATAACTTGCTAGCCCTGTGTAGTTCTTGCCACACCATGGTAACGATGGGTCAAATTCGAATCGAAAAGGAAAACGGGGACATACATTACTACTTCCCCGATGGAAGCTGGTACACATCAACCAAGCGCCAACCACCGCGACTTCGTCGCGAAGCTAGCGCACCTAAGAAGCAAGACAAGCTGCCGAGCTTTCTCCTGCCTGGTGATTCATTCGACGACGTCGACGTCGAATTCCCGGGTGACCCGGCATGATCTCACAAGCCAAAGAAGGTCAATGTTCGCTCAGTGGCATCCACCCCACCGGAATCGAGCTCACCACGAGGCCAAAAGTGGCTCAATCCCGATACTCGGAGGTGCTCAATGGGATAGCCTTCGCAATCGCTGTAATCAACAAGGGTGACGGTTTCGCTTTCCCGTTTTTCCTCGCGATCAGTGCTGCAGTTATTCCTCGTCGTGGCGTGGTCCAGGACTTGGCTGACACCGAGATAGGTATACGGGACGCCGTCATTCATGTGGATCCGTCCGCCGTATGCGACGGTGGGGTCCGAGGTGCCGTGGATATTCAGAAAAGGTGTCGGCTCCGCAGCACATTCGCTCACGGTGGTGTCGAAAAACGCACCGCCGACCGTAGCAATCGAATCTATGAGTCCTGGGCGTTGGCAAGAAAGGTACCTTGCGAAGCCACCACCGTTGGAGAATCCAGCAGCGTAAACACGATCCTCCGCTACCGAGTAAGTGGCCTTCACATCTTCATGCACCGCATCCATGAAAAAGAGGTCGCTTCTACCCGAGGGATCGTCCGCGTAATAAGCCGGTGCCCACGCGTTGTTGCTGCCCTCGGGGTAGACAACAATCGCGTCTGCTTCGTGGAAATCAGTATCCTCAGCTATCGTTGCCGCGTTCAAGCCCCAGCCATGAAAGACGTAGATTACGGGCTTGGGGGAATCGCCCTCTGGAACGGAGATCAGATAGGAGCGATGCTCTCCCTCAACATTGAGAGATTGGCGCTGCAAACCACTGGGTACTTGCTGCCCGAAGTTCAGCGCGCCACCGAGAGCCTGGTCGCTGACGGAACCCGGAGTACACGCGCTCGCGACAATCGCACAGGTAAGTGCTGCACTTACTGCACCGACGCGAAGACCCCAGTGGCCCATTTGCTAACGGTTCCGGCCTCGGCGCTCACGCACGCGAACCGCAATACGGACTGGAGTGCCGTGGTAACCAAATTGCTCACGGAACTTGCGCTCCAAATAGCGGCGGTACCCAGCCTCGAGGAAGCCGGTGGTAAACAGCACAATTGTTGGCGGACGAGTCGACGCCATGGTGGCGAACAGCAAGCGAGGAAGTCGGTTGTTGTTCATCGGTGGCGGGTTAGCTGCAATCGCTTCGCGCAGCCAGTTGTTCAACTGCCCGGTCGAAATACGGCGATCCCAGTTGTCGAGCGCCTCGATCATCGCTGGCTCGAGTTTGTGCAGAGCGCGGCCCGATTCGGCAGAGATATTCACCTTGGTTACCCACGGCAACCGGTCAATTTGCTCCTCGAGTTCGCGGTCGAAGAAGTATCGGCGGTCCTCGTCCATGAGATCCCACTTGTTAAAAGCAATCACAAGCGCCTTGCCGGCTTCCAGGACCATCGACAGCACGCGCTGATCCTGTTCGGTGATCTCCTGCGAAGAGTCGATCAAGACAACGCAGACCTCGGCAGCCTCGATGACGTTGCGGGTTCGCAGCGATGCATAGTACTCGTGGCCCTGGGCGGTTTTAACTTTACGACGAAGCCCGGCCGTATCAATGAACTGCCACAGGCGCTCGTCGAGCTGAATCAATTCGTCGACTGGATCCACCGTCGTGCCTGCAACATTGTCTACCACCGAACGGTTCGACTTCGACAGCTTGTTCAGCAGGCTGGACTTGCCGACATTCGGCTTACCCACAAGAGCGACGCGTCGCGGACCGTCGGTGATCGAGTTCGCCGCACGCGGCACCTCTGGGAACTGGCGCAGAACTTCGTCGAGAACGTCGGCGCCACCTCGTCCATGCAGTGCGGACACTGGCCAAGGGTCACCGAGTCCAAGACCGTAGAATTCTGCGACGTCAGCCCACTGGTTGTCGGACTCAAACTTATTGGCCACCAGGATGACTGGTACCTCAGAACGCTGCAGCTCATGTGCCATGGCCGAGTCAGATTCGGTAATGCCAACGTGCGAGTCAACCACGAAGATGATGACGTCAGCGGTCTGCATTGCAGCCTCAGACTGTCGTGCAATGGCTGCGTGGATGCCCTTAGCGTCGGGATCCCAACCGCCGGTGTCTTGGACCCAGAAGCGACGTCCGCCCCAGTCAGAGAGGTAGCTGACGCGGTCGCGGGTCACACCGGGGTGGTCCTCAACGACAGCTTCACGACGACCCAAGAAGCGATTCACCAGGGTCGACTTACCCACATTTGGGCGTCCAACAATAGCGACGGTAGGCAAAGCCTCTTCCACCATGGTTGGGTCGAGGATGCCGAGCTGCTCGTCAACTTCCTGCCATTGTTCCTCAGTGAGGTCGTCAAAGTCAGTGTCTTCATCGAATTCGAAGTCGAACTGATCTTCGTCGAAGTCATCAGCAGCCCAGCCGCCACCAGGGTTTTCGATGATCTCGTCGGTGTAGGCCTGATCGGCGTCTACTTCTTCGCCACCGCCGAAAGCGTAAACGAAACTAGTTTCTTCGTCGGAGTGATTTTGCTTATCAGTCATTTCGCGCTCTTTTCAATCAAGGCGATCAGACGGTCCAATACTTCGTCGATCGGCATAGTGGAAGTATCAATCACCTCTGCGTCATCAGCAGGGCGCAATGGAGAAGTCGCGCGCGAGGAGTCGAGTTCATCGCGTCGCTGGACGTCGGCCAAGACGGTGTCAAAATCGGCTTCACGCCCAGCAGCGATATCTTGGTCAAAGCGACGCTGTGCGCGCACGTCGGCGCTAGCAGTGAGATACGCCTTGGCGGGGGCGTCGTGGAGCACGACTGTGCCAATATCACGGCCCTCAACGATCGCGCGGTGGGCATCGGCTGCGAGCTTGCGCTGCAGAGCCACCAAGTTCTCGCGGACTTCTGGGATCGCGGAAACAGCGGAGACATTCCGCGTGACTTCGGTGCCACGGATCTCGCCAGAGACGTCTTCCCCATCAAGTAAAACTTCGGTGGAATCGGGGTCGTCTGAAACTTCAAGTGGCAAGTTGGCTGTTGCCACAATTACTGCGGCAGTGTCGGCTGGGTCAACGCCAGCACGCAGCACTGCAAGAGTGGCGACGCGGTACATTGCACCGGTGTCGACGTACTTGGCATCAAGGCGCTTTGCCAGTGCCCGGCAGGTCGTCGATTTACCAGTGCCCGATGGACCATCGACGGCAAGGATCAAGCCGTCATTGGGCATGTTCGACAGACTCACATTCCCACCACCTTGTACAAAGAGGTCAGCTCGGACGAGTTCAGCGCACGCATGGTGCCTGGCTTCTGCTCGCCGAGCTGAACGGTGTGGAGCTTGGTGCGTACGAGGCGCTGGACAGGAAAGCCAGCCTCCTTAAGCATGCGACGAACGATATGCTTGCGGCCTTCGTGCAGCTCGAGACGCACGAGGGACTGACCCTGGTGCACGTCGATGATCTGCGCGAAGTCGACCTTGGCTGGCCCGTCGTCGAGCTCAATGCTCTTCTTCAGGTCACGCACAAGGGTGTTCTTGGCTTCGCCGAGCACGGTGGCGAGGTAGGTCTTTGAAACTTCGTACTTCGGGTGCATGAGACGGTTGGAAAGCTCACCGTCGTTGGTGAGCAGCAGCAGGCCTTCCGTGTCAGCGTCGAGGCGACCGACGTGGAAGAGACGCTGGCCGGAGAAGGTCTTCTCCGAAAGGTAGTCGCCCACACATGGTCGGCCCATTTCGTCGCTCATGGTCGTGTGCACGCCGCGAGGCTTGTTGAACACGAAATACTCGTGCTCTTCGTTGACGTTGATGCGGACACCGTCGACGCGGACAACATCCACGTTCGGGTTCACGCGCACGCCTTGCTTGCGCACGATCTGGCCATTTACTTCGACGCGGCCCTTGTCAATCATGACCTCAGCATGTCGCCTGGAAGCGACGCCTGCTTGGGCAAGAACTTTTTGGAGCCGAACGCCTTGGGGTTTATCGTCGTCCCACCAATTGTCTTCGAGTGGGTTTTTCTCGGCATTTTCGCGACGCTGATTGATATCAACGTTCTGGTGACGCGCCGGTTTCGCGTTGGAGAGAAAGAATTCGTCTTCCTTCTTGGGAAGCTTCTTCTCTGGGTCCGGTGTGCCTTCTCGGCGAGCGGGAGGGGTCACTTTACGTGTCCTTAATCTAGTATGCGATTTTCAACGAGGGCCATATTACCATTCCTCGTCGATAGAATCGATATCCGGAAGCAACGGGGCGAGGTCAGGAAGCCGTTCAAGCGAATCAATGCCGAGCAGCTCGAGGAACAATTCGGTGGTCACGTACTTGTGCGCGCCCGTCGATTCGTCGGGGTCTACTTCGCTGATGAGGCCGCGCAGCGTCAGAGTCCGCATCACACCGTCAACATTGACCCCACGCACACCGGCGACTTGGGCGCGCGTTACCGGTTGTCGATAAGCGACGACCGCGAGCGTCTCCATCGCAGCCCGCGACAGCCGAGACTGCGTGCCGTCGAGCAAAAACTTCTCCACGGCTGGCGCATTCTCGGGACGCGTGTATAACCGCCAGCCTTCCTCCGTCTCCCGCAGGTCGATTCCGGATCCCCTCGACGTGAGCTCAGTGGCAATGTCACGCAAATGTTTATCGACGATGGCCTCTTCCACTTCCAACGCCTGTGCCAATGAGGCCACCGTCGTCGGCGAGTCGATGACAAGGAGGATCGACTCGATTTGGCTGCGCAACTGCGGAATCATCTACGCCTCTCCGACTGCTACCGGGTAACCGGAGTCCGGCCGGCCCCAGTCCGACCACGAACCTTCATAGACAACCAAGTCGCTGCGCCCCGCCTGGGTAGCTGCAAAGGCGGTCACGCACGCAGTTACTCCCGAACCGCAGGAAAAAGCGAGGTGATCATCGGGGAAGATCGCATCTAATTCGTCTGGGCTCTTGAAGGTGCCGTCCTCGTTGTACAACGACGAAAATGGGACGTTGCGGGATCCAGGAATGTGGCCTGCCCGCAATCCTGGACGTGGCTCTTCCTCTGCAGCCGTGAAACGGCCATGCGACCGTGCGTCCACTACTGTCCGTGAGGTCGTGGCGACCTCGGGCGCGTCGATAAGCAAATCCCAGCGGGGTGCGGCGCTGATAGTGCCCGTCGAGGTAGGAGTCGAAGGTGCGGTGAGCTCTCCCCCGGCGGCGACCCAGGCGCGTAGTCCGCCGTCGAGGAGTGCGACGTTGCTTAATCCGGCGACGCGGGCAAGCCACCAGACGCGCGCGGCGGTGGCACCATCGGCATCGTAGATGACAACCTGGGTGTCGTCGCTGATGCCATAGGAGGCGAAAACCTGCTGGATAGTGGCCGGAACAGTGTGCGGCAGAGAACTAGCGGGGTCGGAAAAGTCCCCTTCCAGATCCGCAATGAAGGCACCTGGGATCACCTGCTGTGGGATGTTTGGGCCCATGGAGGAATGAAAGACAACCGGATTTTCTAAGCGTCGAAATTCGTCGACCGAGAGCAAGCTATTCATGGTTTCCAAGTGTAGCGGGAGGAATTGTTACCCCCGCGAAATTTTTTTCTTGGCTATGTTTTCCATGGTAAAAGCACCTCACAAGAGTTACACAGGTGTGATTGTGAAGAAATGTTAAGAATCTACTTTTATGGTGAGGACAATCGCAGTAACATGCCGGTATGGCACAGATCACACGAACCGACCGCCTGATCCTCGTCCCTTTGACCGAGGACCAAGCCGCGGAGGCATTTCGCGTCTACTCAGACACCCGCATTTGGGCACACCGGCCGTGGGCAGTCCACACGGATGAGGAAGTGACGCGCAACATTATCAAGCGCACCCATAAGTCGTGGGAGGATTTCGATCTTGGGCCATGGGGCATCTACCTTCGCGAGCGTCCGTCGGAATTTGTCGGCATCGGCGGCGCTGAAGTGGTTGATGGCCAGGTCTGGGACGTGAAATATCGTCTCCGCCCAGACCAGTGGGGCCAAGGCTACGCTACCGAGATCGCCGAGGCGGCCGTGAAGGCAGCGAAGAAGAAGCATCCGGAATTGCCTGTTACAGCGCGCATTACGACGAATCACCCTGCCAGTGGGCGCGTTATTGAAAAGCTTGGGCTGAAATCGGTCTGGGAAGGTCGCCGCGTGGGTACCGAGGATAACCCCGACGAGCCGGACGTCCGCATTTACTCGGATCGAGAGCTGCCAGAGCCAGCAATCTCGATGCTGCGGGATCGTCCTTAAGTCCAGTTAGACGCCGCAACTACCGCTGGGTCCACTTCAAGTCCCGTCCAGGAGACTTCGAGTGGGCCCAGCGCTTCTTCTTGTTCCGTCTCCACTGCGCGCGCTTTATAGAGTTCAAGTAGCGCAAGGAACCTGCCCACGACTTCCATCGAGCGGGTGCAATCGCGAGTCAGCGAAGTAAACGACAGCCACTTGTTTGGGCCAATGACTTTGAGTGTGTCCAAAATCTTGCCCGCTTGCTGTGGCACGGAGACTTCCACCTGGTGGATATGATCGATGCCGACGCGCTCTGCGGCTTTGGGACGAAATACGCTGGCGGCTAGGTGCGCGAAAGTCGAAGGAGTATGCCCCAGGCGCACTGGTGGAAGAAGATCCGCGAAACGTTGCTCAATGGACACTGCCCGCGGATAGCGGCGTGCGGCGTCACGCTGCCACTCCACAAACAGGTCGGCCACCTGTTGGTAGGCCTTGTACTGAAGCAGGCGAGCAAAAAGCAGGTCCCGGGATTCCAGCAGCTCGAGGTCCTCGTCGCTTTCGACGTCGCCGCGCGGGACAAGGCGCGCCGCTTTGAGGTCCAACAGCGTGGCCGCGACGACGAGAAACTCAGTGACTTCGTCGAGGTTGGCCTTCTCCCCGAGCATGCGCGTATAGGCGATAAATTCGTCTGTCACCTCGGCAAGAGCCACTTCAGTGACATCGAGTTTCTTGCCACTGATTAGTTTCAGCAGCAGATCGAACGGACCCTCGAAGTTATTTAAAACGAGGTTGAATCCGGTGATCTCGGGTTGTGTCACTTAAACCGTCCGCTCAATGACCTCGAGGGCTAGGTTCCGGTATTGCTGGGCACCCTGGGAGCTTGGTGCCCAGGTGATGATGGGCTCACCGGCAACAGATGTCTCCGGGAAGCGCACGGTGCGAGTGATGACGGTATCGAATACGCGATCACCGAAGACCTCCACCACGCGGTCCATCACCTCACGTGCGTGGGTGGTGCGGCGATCAAACATGGTGACCAGGATGCCAATGATTTCCAGATCGAAGTTAATGCGATCGCGGACCTTCTCCACCGTATCGGTCAACAGCGCCAGACCACGCAGCGAGAAGTACTCACATTCCATCGGAATGATGACACCGTCAGAGCATGCGAGGGAGTTCACGGTAAGCAGGCCAAGCGATGGCTGGCAGTCGATGATGATGTAGTCGTAGTCACCTCGAACAGGTCGCAGGGCACGCCCCAGCACTTGCTCGCGGCCAACTTCGTTGACCAACTGGATCTCCGCAGCGGAAAGGTCGATGTTCGCCGGCACCAGATCCAACCCGGAGACATTGGTATGGCGGATGGCTCCGTGAATGCTCGCAGTGTTATCCAGCATCAGGTCATAGACCGTTATGGCATCCTCTTCCTGCGTCACACCAAGACCGGCAGACAACGCACCTTGCGGATCTAAGTCAACGAGCAGGACTTTACGCCCCTGCTCTGCCAGGCACGCTCCCAGGTTAATTGAAGAGGTGGTCTTCCCCACGCCACCCTTCTGATTCACCATCGAGATGATGCGTGCCGGACCGTGCTTCTCTAAAGGTGCTGGCTGCGGAAGCTCGCGAACCGGGCGACCAGTCAGCCCCACCGGCGCATCCGGAGCTTCCTTCGCTTCAGAAGCGTCGAACAGTCCGTCTTTGCTCACCGTCATACCTTCTTCCTTGACTCCCGGCTTTTTGGGTCCACGAGCCTTAGCTTACATGCGTGTCATTTCCTATGGTAGCGACACAGCCATGAGCGACCTCAGATTAGCGACGCATTCGCCAAACGAACACGCCACCAAGCACCAACACTAACGCAATGACTCCCCCGGCAATCCACCAGATCGAGGATGATTGCTGCTCGGAGGCCGCCTCGGTATCTTGTGCCATCGATGCTACTGAGCCCTCTTGGTTCCCATCCGACTTCGGCTGCGCTACCGGCGCATTTGATGCCGTGATGATGGCGTAGAACTCGGCAACAGTATCGTCACGAACGACTTCCATGATGAACGGATTGTCCGGTGTCTCACCTGCCGGGTAGGTCAGGGTAATGGAACGCTCGGTCACCTTGATTTCGCGTTCAACGTTCTTGATGATCTGGCCATTAATGTCAAGGTAGCGCAGTTTTCTACCGTCGCGCGAGGCGTTGACCAGCGGCATCACATCGGAGATTTGGTTGATGGACAACTGCACGCGAAGCACGTTGTCTTCGACAACACCGTCCAGGTAAAGCTTTTTGGCTTGACTTGAATCGACGGTGGATGCGGTTTGACGCTCGGGAGTCGCCGGAGCGGGAGCCGGAGCAGGAGCAGGTACCGGCGCAGGTTCAGGCTCGAGACCAGAATCAGGAGCACCAGAATCGCCTTCCGCTACCAACGTGATGGTCGCGGAATAGTCACCAGCGGTAACCGGAACACTAATCTGAGAACCTGGCTCATTCGGCGCTGTCACGGTCACACCTGTTCCGGAGGAGGAAACACTCCAGCCCGCGTCGTTATATGCAACCTCTACGGGAACCCCGAGGTCGACGGTTGTGGTCGTGCCCGCCGGAACCGGAACAGTCGACGGAATAATCGACTGGACCGTCAAAGGATCGAGTCCTTCAGGAATCTGTCCCGAAGCAACAGGGACCGAGAATCCAAGCAATGTTGCGGCAGCAACGCTTGCAACCAGTGAACGAACTCGCACTATAGGCGCCTTTCGGTTTTTGATTAGGCGCGGGGATGCGCCAGGTTCCACCCTTCGCGGAGGTTATCCGCAGTGATATGAGTATAGATCTGCGTCGTGGTCACCGATGAATGCCCTAGCAATTCCTGAATAGTGCGCACGTCGGCTCCCCCTTCGCGCAGATGCGTGGCATATGAGTGCCGCAACGTGTGAGGCGAGATTTCCTTGTCAATGCCGGCGCGCTCCGCAGCGTGCTTGATGATCGTCCAGGCACTCTGTCGAGAAAGCGCACCACCGCGTTTATTCAGAAACAAGGCGTGGGACTTGCCACGCGAAAATACGGGCCGCCCCCGCACCAAATAGGCATCGACGGCGTCGCGTGCATGCGAGCCAATCGGCACGATCCGCTGTTTATCGCCCTTACCGGTAATCACGATGACGCCGTCGTTGTCGGTGACATCGTCGACAAGCAGTGCCAGCGCCTCGGACACGCGCGCGCCCGTGCCATAAAGCAGCTCGAGCAGCGCCTTGTCGCGCAGGCCGATGGGATCCTCGGTGGGGATAGCATCGAGAAGTGAGGTGACCTCCGCGACCGTCAGCGTATCCGGGAGGTGCTGCCCGCTCGACGGCGGCGAGACGTCAGCCGCGACATCGGCGGCGACATTGCCCTCCGACACCGCGAATTTGTGCAGGCCACGTGCCACAACGAGGGCACGGCTTGCCGACGAGCTCGCGAGCGGCTTTGCCCCGTCGACACCGCGGCGCAGGTCTTGCAAATAGGCCTCAACATCCGCGGTGGACACGTCACTGAGATCAGTCTTGCCCGCTCGATCGAGCCAGTCGAGGTAGCGTTCAACGTCTCGTCGATAATTGCTCAGCGTATTTTGCGACAACCCGCGCTCGACGGCGAGGTGATTCAGCCACGTGCCCGCGATGTCGCGGGCGTTCAACGGATCTGCTTCATGTCGGGGACAATGCCTTGCGCTTGACGACGATCCGGCATGGACCTCGGGCGGAACTCAAACGGGGTGTCAATGTCGCGGGTTTCATGGCGTCCAGCCACGACCTCCGCGGCAGTCATGATCCCTGCCAGAGCAATGGAGTTGGCGATCTTGCCCGCCATCACCGCGTTGACCGCCTCGTGAAAAGGAACCCAGGAAAAGTTCATGTCGGCCTCTTCTTCGCTCACCTCGGGGCGCTCCACCTCTCGGAGGTCGCGGGCCAAGAAGATGCGCACGGTCTCCTCGCAGAAACCCGGCGAGGTAACAATATCGGTCAGCAGCGACCAGGAATCGGCGGCGAGCCCGGCTTCTTCGGCAAGCTCGCGCTCCGCGCCCGTGAGCGGCTCTTCGCCAGCGAAGTCGAGGATTCCCGCGGGCAGCTCCCACAGACGCGCTCCCACGGAGTGACGATACTGCTCGACCATAGCGATGCGGTTTTGATCATCGAGCGCGACAACTGCCACCGCGCCGAAGTGCTCCACGATTTCACGCTTGGCCGTGCCACCGCCGGGCATGGTGACGGTGTCGCGGCGCAACGAGATAATCGGTGCGTCCACGAGCAATTCGGAATCGG
The DNA here is from genome assembly GCF_000379425.1 of Corynebacterium lubricantis DSM 45231. Lineage (GTDB taxonomy): Bacteria > Actinomycetota > Actinomycetes > Mycobacteriales > Mycobacteriaceae > Corynebacterium > Corynebacterium lubricantis. The sequence goes on along the minus strand of NZ_KB902181.1, from coordinate 9,940 downwards.
TCACTTCAAAACTATGGCGAGTCATGTCCTACAATCTACTCCCGGCCACGCTCCACTGCTGCCGCGACGAGGCCGGCAAAAAGAGGGTGCGGACGCGTCGGGCGCGACTTCAACTCTGGGTGCGCCTGCGTGGCCACGAAGTACGGGTGCACCTCGCGCGGGTATTCCACGAACTCGACCAGAGATCCGTCCGGGCTCTTGCCCGAGAAGACCAGGCCGGAACCAGCAGCAATCTGAGACACGTAATCCGGGTTCACCTCGAAACGGTGACGATGGCGCTCAGAGACATCAGTCGCACCGTAGACCGACGCGACTACGGAGCCAGCATCGAGCACTGCCGGGTAGGCGCCCAGGCGCATCGTGCCCCCAAGGTCCGCGGTGCCTGCCACGGCCGCGCGTTGCTCCGCCATGGTGGAGATCACCGGTGTGGAGGTCTCCGAGTCGAACTCCGTGGAGGTCGCCTCCGGCAAACCGGAGCGCTTGGCGGCCTCAATCACCACGCACTGCAAACCCAGACAGATGCCTAGGAAAGGCACCTGGTTTTCGCGCGCGTAGGCAATCGTGGCCAGTTTGCCGTCGATGCCACGCCCACCAAAGCCGCCGGGAACCACAATGGCGTCGAGGTGCGACAGCTGATCAGCGACGTTGTCAGTGGTAATGCCTTCCGTGGTGATCCATTGGATGACAGTCTTTCGTCGATAAGCGAACCCTGCAGCACGGATTGCCTCCGCGACGGACAAGTACGCGTCGTGCAGCTCAACGTACTTGCCCAAAATGCCGACGGTGAGCTCGCCGGAGGGGTGTTCGACGCGGTCGGTGAGGTCGTGCCAGGTAGTCAGGTCGGCTTCGCCGCCGCCAAGATTAAGACGCTTGACGACGAAGTCGTCCAACCCTTCCTCGTGCAGCACGTCAGGGATCTGGTAAATCGAGGACGCATCCGGGCAGGAGACAACGCCGTCGATGTCAACGTCGCAGAAATTCGCGATCTTATCCTTGATAGCAGTGGTAATTGGCTGGTCGCTGCGCAGCACGATCGCATCGGGTTGGATGCCGATGGAGCGCAACTCGGCCACCGAGTGCTGGGTCGGCTTCGTCTTTAGCTCGCCCGAAGGCGCGATGTAGGGCACAAGCGAGCAGTGCAGGAACATGATGCGCTCACGTCCGATGTCGCGGCGCAGCTGGCGGACGGCCTCGAGGAAGGGCTGGGACTCGATATCGCCGACGGTGCCGCCGATCTCGATGAGGGCGACGTCCGCCTGATCGTCAGCCATGGCCAACACGCGTGCCTTGATCTCGTCGGTGATATGCGGGATGACCTGGACGGTTTTGCCCAGGTATCCCCCGCGGCGCTCCTGCGCGATCACACTGGAGTAGACGCGACCGGTGGTGACATTCGCGTTCTGGGTCAGGCTGCGATCCAGGAAGCGCTCGTAGTGGCCGAGGTCCAGGTCGGTTTCCGCGCCGTCGTCGGTGACGAACACTTCCCCGTGTTCGTAGGGGTTCATGGTGCCGGGATCGACATTGAGGTACGGATCCAGCTTTTGCATGGTCACGGTGATCCCGCGCGAGATGAGCAGACGGCCCAACGATGCTGCGGTGAGGCCCTTGCCTAGCGACGATACGACGCCACCGGTGACCACGATAAATTTGGTTTCTGATGTGGTTTCCATCAGGTGCCTCCCGTAAGTAGGAATGGGAAAAACTTACGGACCCTCAGTGTACAACCACTAGCCTATCAATTGACAGTTAAAAACCATCAGAGTGACGCAGCTCACTATTCGGTGGTGGGCATCACGCTATCGGTGTTCTCAGCCACACCATAGGCACCAGCACCACCAGTAAACTGCTCCTGCAGCGCAAGAACTGTGGCTACCTGCGCCCAGGCACGATCAAGCGAATCCACTGTGGATACGTCAGTTGGCCCTTCGGCGCGCAGCTGGCCGATGGCCCCCTCGCCTGCCGCCGCAGACTCGCCGCCCGCAGCAACAACCGCATCACCGCGGGTGCTCAGGGCGGTGGCGAAATCAGCCAACACCGAAGCTGCGTGCTCCGATTCACCGTCGCCGGTGAGCACCACCGCGCCCTGGGCTGGGAGAACAGTGCCATCCTCATAGTCGATAAAGCCCTGCTCACGCAGCGTTTGCAGTACAAGGGCGCGATCGGCCACGCTGGAGAGCGGTTCGCCGGTTTCCGGGTCGTACATCAATGCGGAACCCAACGATTCGCCAGCGTGAATACCCGGCGACAGATTGTCCTCCGACAACTGTGCCCCGGCAGGAAGGGTATTCGAGATCAACGACATCAACTCGTCGGTGGAGTCTTGATCAAAGAACTTCTCCGTCAAGGTGATCTGCCCAGAATTCAGGGCGCCTGCCTGGTCAAGGAGGTCGGTCACCGCATCGACACTCTCGGGCGGCGCGTCAGAGGCTACGAGGACAACCACCGGGCGATCGGTGAGCGTGTCCGCCACCAGCTCCGAGGAGGACCCTGCCACGACTTCGTCGGCGGCCTGCGCCTGAGCTTCAGCGGCTTGGGTGTCTGCCTGATTGTCGGCAGGTTGGGCGGTGGCCTGTTCAGATGCCACTGGTCCGCCGATGTTAAGCGCCGGTGCAATAACCAGCGTGCCCAGCGCTACACCAAGAGCGACACCGAATCCAAGCCCGGTGACTACCCAGCCACCTTGGCCTCGTCGTTTAGCCATTGTGTTGTCCTCCTTCCAGGAAAACCCGAGAAATTAGTTGAACCAGCTCTGCACCGTCAGCGCGATATTGTTCCAGGTATTGATTAGGTTCATTCCGAACGAGTCATCCCCACCCAGGCCTGCGACGAGAATGATCACCGCGATGGCAACCAGTACCGCGAATAGTGCCCAAGCCCAGGCGACGCCGCGACCGGAACTGACGTGATATAGATCCTCGATCACCTGCGAATCAACGATGCGGGCACCGCCCTTCAACCTGGTCAACATCGACGACGGACCAGCATCTTCGTTTCCAGCAAAAATCGCGTCGAGGTCCACCTGGTCGCCGACCGTGACAATCATCTGCGCGTCGTGGAAGACCGCGAGCAACACGGCCAGATCCATCGGCGAGTCCAGCGCCGACGGGAAGGTCATTGCACCGACGCCGAGATCCTGGATGCGCTCCAGTCCCACCGCATGTCCGTCCGGATCGGCGGGCAGGATCACCCGTGCGCCGCCGCGCAAGCTGTCGTTCGAGACGTCATTCGGGTCGCTGACAATATAGTTTGGCTTATAGCCCAGCTCCGCCAGGGTGTCGGTCGCCTGCGCAACGCCGATAATGATTGGATCGTATTCGCGGATGAAGTTGCGCAGGTTAATCACGCTGTCGCGGTGGCCTGCCTCGGGAGAGACAATGAGCACCTTCTTGTCGGCCATCTCGTCGCCAAGATCTGGCACACCGACCCCATCGATGAGTAGCGGGGCCTCCGAGTGGATGAACTCGATGGTGTTACCGAAGTAGGCCTCCATGTGGTCGACCAGGTGCGTCTGGGACTCGCTGAAGTTGCGATCCGCCGATTCCCGGTCAACCACGGTGCCCTTGCCGGCCGGCTTGTTACTGACGTAAATCTCGCCATCGGCGGTGACGGTGCTCTTCTTCCCGCCCCGCAGACTCTCGCGAGCCTCGGTATCGACGTCCTCGATGAGCAAAATCCCGGCGTCGAGCAGCATGTGCGGGCCGAAATTGGGAATCGAGCCCGTGGAGAACTTCGACAGGTTGATCACCGCGGCCGGCTGCGCGTTGACTAGTAATTGGGCTTCCCGGCGAGAGAGGTCGGGCGAATTGATCACAGCAATGTCGCCGACGCCTAAGCGTTTGAAACCTTTTCCTTTGGCTTCTGCCGTGCAATCGCGCAACGTGCCTTGCAGTCCTGGCTGATCGTCGGTGCGGGAGAAGATGCTACTCATGCCCGCTATTGTTGCCGGTGAATCGTCAAAAGTGGCGAAGGCACGCGGGGAATTATTGCCTCATATTTGCGACTTCAACTTGCGCGCGATCGAGCAACTCCTGAGCGTGTGCCCGACCGGTGTCAGTATCGTCGAGACCCGCCATCATGCGCGCCAACTCTTCTACTCGTTCCTCACCGTCAAGCGTGGCCACTCCCGAGGTCACCGAGGTGTCCCCCACATTCTTCGACACATGCAAATGCGTATCCGCATACGCCGCCACCTGCGCCAAGTGCGTCACCACAATGACCTGGTTGTGCGTAGCCAGTCGCGCGAGCCTGCGCCCAATCTCCACCGCTGCGCGTCCACCGACACCTGCGTCGACCTCGTCGAACACCAAAGTCGTGCCCGTCGATGTCGACGACAAAATCACCTCGAGTGCCAGCATCACTCGCGATAGCTCACCGCCCGACGCACTCGAAGCCAGAGGCTTCGCCTCCATCGCATCATTGGGAGCAAGTCGCAGTTCGACGGTATCAGCACCGTCACGGCTGTATTTTTGCTTATCGACGACCACCTCTAACCTGGCTTTCGGCATTGCCAGACCGTGCAACTCCTTGGTCACAGCGGCCGCCAGAGACTTTGCAGCCTTCTTCCTCGCCTTGGTCAGCGTCGCGGCCTTGGCCACCATGTCTTTCTCTGCGGCCGCCGCCTGCTTCTTTAGTTCCTCCAAGGCCTCCGAGGAGGTATGAATTTTCGCCAGCCGTTGCTCAGCTTTATCCCGAAACTCCACGACACCGGCCGCGTCCGAGGCGTATTTCTTTGTCAACGACTTCAAGTCCTGCTGACGCTGCAGCAGCGACTCCAGCCCGGCCGGGTCGCTTGGTAAATCCGAGAGGTAACTGCCCAAATCACCCGCGACTTCTGCCAGAATGCTCGAGGCCTCAGACACACGCTCGCCGAGCTCTTGCAGCTCCTTGTCGCTGGATTGGGTCAGCGCGCTTTCGGCGGCACCCACCAGCGAGGAGGCAGCTTGTTCGTCTCCGTAATCGTCGTTGCCATCGATCGACCCGAGGGCGGTTTGTGCGGCTTCGCGCAGAGCGTCGACGTCCTGGAGCCTGCGGATGTCCGCCAAGAGCAGTTCATCCTCGCCTGCTTCGGGCTTCACCGCGTCGATTTCATCGATGGCGAACTGCAGCCGGTCGACCTCTTGGGCTAATTCTCGACGCTTCTCCGTACGCTCCTTTAAGTCCCTCGCCAGCTCTCGCCACTGGAGAAAGCTTTCGCGATATGTTGCTTTCAGCCCGCCGAGTGAAGGGTCAAAACGATCTAAGGCGGCCAGTTGCTCCTCGGGTGCGAGCAGGCGCAGTTGGTCATTTTGCCCGTGGATGGTGAGCAATCGGGAGGAAAATTCCGCCATCGTCGCTGCCGGCACGCTACGACCTGCTAGATGCGCGCGCGAGCGACCCGAGGACTTGACCGATCGAGACACCAAGTACTCGCCGTTTTCGTCCGGGCTTCCGCCTGCCTCATCCACGATCTTGCGGACTTCGGCCTGGTCGGCTTCCGGCAACTTCTGCGTGCTAAACGAGCCATCGACGACGGCCTGATCTGCCCCTGTACGCACACGCGACGCGTCAGCGCGCCCGCCCGTGAGCAGGCGGAGCCCGGTAACAACCATGGTCTTACCCGCGCCGGTTTCACCAGTGAGCACGGTCAGGCCTTCGTGGAGTTCCGCAGAGGCCTTGGGAATCACGCCGAGGTTCTCAATGGAAATATCTACAAGCACGCTTCGAGCCTACTTTGGCGTTGCGGGTCCGCGCCAACCCGAAACTGGGAGGCGGAACTTTTGTACGAGGCGGTCGGTGAAGGTTGAATCGTCGAGACGCACCCACTTCACGGCGCGCTTGCCGCGCACGACTTCCGTCCGGGAGCCCGGCGGCATGGCGATGGGGCGGAAACCGTCCATGACGACCATGGCCGGCGAGGTGGTTGGACGAGATTCCACCGCTACCATCGAATTCGGGGACACTACCAGAGGTTTTGCAAACAAGGTGTGCGCATTATTCGGCACCACCAGGATCGCGTCGAGGGAAGGCCACATCACGGGCCCGCCCGCGGAAAAGGCGTAGGCGGTAGAACCCGTAGGTGTAGAGATGAGTACACCATCGCAACCGAAGGAGGACACCGGACGCTCGTCGACCTCGAGGATGGCATCGAGGACGCCCCGGCGGTTTAAGTTTTCGACGCTGACCTCGTTGAGTGCCCAGCCGGTGTCAATGATGTTTCCTTCATCGTCGAAGACCGTACTGTCGATAGTCATGCGCTCTTCGACGCGGTACGTCTTGTCAATGACACGGCCGATGGCGAGGTCAAGGCTCTCTGCCTCACCCTCTGCCAAAAAGCCGACATGTCCGAGATTGATACCCAGTACTGGAATGTCTTGAGCATGCGCAAGGTCAGCAGCGCGCAGGAATGTGCCATCGCCGCCGAGGACGAGGACGAGCTCACAGCCTTTGGCTGCCTCGGCGGTGTGTGGGACTGTTTCCAAACTGGCCAACGAAGGATGCTCGACGACCGGGCGCATGTCGTTTTGCTCCAAGATCCGCAGACTGATTCCTGCCCCGGTGATCAGCTCCGCCGCCCGCGCGGCTGCGGCGATATTGCCTGAGCGCGTGGTGTGCGGAACGAGAAGAATTTCGCGTTTCTTCTGAGCACCTCGAGCTTGAGGTTGTTCAGTCATGAGATTACGGACCTTCCTCCACTGCTGTGGCGATCATGTGCACTAACTCGTCATCCGACGGCCCCGACTGGCCGCCATCTTTCACAAGCCATAGGAAATATTCTACGTTGCCGCTGGGCCCTGGGAGCGGAGAGGCGACAACCGCCTTGCAACTCAGGCCCAAAGTGAGCGCGAACGCGGCGATATCGTGAGTAACTTCGGCTCGCAGTTCATCCGAGCGGACGACACCACCGTGACCGAGTCGCTCCTTGCCCACTTCGAATTGAGGCTTCACCATCGGCAGCAAATCTGCACCATCGGTCATGCATGCTGCGATTGCGGGAAGGACGAGCTTGAGAGAGATGAAGGAAAGGTCCCCGACCATCAGGTCAGCGGGCCCGCCCATCATGTCGGGGGTCAGATGGCGAATATTTGTCCGATCAAGCACCACTACCCGATCGTCATTCTGCAGCCGCCAAATCAATTGGCCATAACCGACATCAACGGCGACGACTTCTTTTACTCCGCGAGTTAACAGCACATCGGTGAAGCTACCTGTAGACGCACCTGCATCCAGGGCGCGACGGTCCTCGAGCTGCAACCCATGAGGCACGAAGGCATCTAGGGCGCCGATCAGCTTATGAGCACCTCGCGATGCCCACTCGTCGTCCGAGCTCGCAGCAACTTTGATAGACACGTCGGGTTCCACGACGGTGGCAGGTTTCGTAGCAACAAACCCACCAACCGAGACTTTCCCTGACTTAATCCACTCCACGGCTTGTTCCCGTGATCGTGCGATTTTGCGTCGAACTAGCTCGGCGTCTAAGCGACGACGTCCTGGGGCCACAGCGCGGTCCTTCCTCTTAGTAGCTGATCATCTTTCCTGGAGCGCTTCATTCAGCAGCGTATGCGCTTGGCCGAGGACCTCAGCCTCGTCGGCAAGCGAATGCGTTGGCTGAGCCAGGATCTCCTCGAATTGAGCCGTGAGCTGATCCGGTGAAATACCGGTGGCACGCGGATCATGCGGTTTGGGTGCCGACATTGTCACCACCACTGAGCGGTTGCGGCCTCGGCTTGCGCCGACATGGGGCGAATGAACTCAGGTGGCTCATTCATCGCCCAAGCCACGTTGAGAACGGTACGCAGGGCCTGCACGCTGGTAGCCCCTTCGTCGCCGGCAAGCAGCAAGATGTCATTACCGTCTACACGTGCGGTAAAGCCGCCTTGAGGTCCTGGAACCAGGTTCGCACCGAACTCCGACAACGCGCGCAAGTCTTCGCCGATATAGGTCGGACGTTGCTCCGCAGGTGCCTCGATGAGCTCGAGTGGGCCGGAAACGCCAGTCAGGACATGCAAGACATCCATCTTTGCGGCAACGCCACCAGCAATATCGGTGTTGAGGCGATCGCCCACGACAAGAGGACGTTGAGACTGCAAACCAGATGCAGCCTGATGGAACATCGTCGGGCCAGGCTTGCCCGCAGACGCTGGAGTAACTCCAGTAGCAGAGGTGACAGCTGCGACCATCGAGCCGTTACCGACGTGCAGTCCACGCTCCATTGGCAACGTCGTGTCAAGGTTTGTGGCGAGGTACGTCGCGCCACCGCGAATGGCAAGGGCAGCCTCCGAAAGTTGGTGCCAGCCAGTTTCCGTGAAGTGACCGTGCAGCACGACCTTAGGATTCTCATCTGCTGAGTCGACGACGCGATAGCCAGCCGAGGTGACGAGATCCTTAAAGGAAGGTGCGCCCACAACATAGACAGGGTCACCCGGCTCCAAAACGCTTTCTGCCAGGGTGATGGCGGCCTGTGCCGAAGTCAGAACGTCCGTAGCAGCAACATCCAATCCGATGCCGTTGAGTTTGTCTGCCACCTCCTGGGGACCCCGGGAGGCATTGTTGGTGACGTAGACAGACGGCAGGCCCGCTTGTTTGATTGAGTCAACGGCCCAGTCGATTGCAGCACCTCCAGCCCAGACCGTTCCATCAAGATCAAGGAGCAGCGAATCATACTGTTGAGAAAGCGTCATAAGTAAGACTTTAGCCTAGCTCTTCGACGCGCAAAGCAGCGTCCGTGGATTCATCAGTATCGATGTCAACGACGTGTTCAAACCACTGTTTTGCTTCATCCTTACGGCCCACTTCCAATAACGCGTCGGCATAGGCATAAGACAGACGCACCTGACTCAAACCGGAAGAATCCAGGGACGGGTTAAGCTTTTGAAGAGTCGCAACGGCTGCGTCGTTCTGACCAAGGTCACGGCGTGCGCCGGCAGCGACGATCCCGAGCTCAATCTTCGATTCGGCGTCAAGCTCGCGGACATCCGGGCTCTTGGACAGCTCGATAGCCTTCTCTGGGCGTCCTAAGCCTCGCTCACAATCAGCCATGACGGCGAGCAGTCCGGGGCCTCCCGACATACGTCGTGCTGCGCGCAGCTCTGCTAGGGCTTCTTTCCACTCACCTGCGTGGTAGGCAGCGATACCGTTGACTTCGCGGACCACACCGACACGACCTGCACGGTTCTTGGCCGCACGGGCGTGTCGCAGAGCAAGCTGTGGATCATCAGCCATCAAAGAGGCAGACATGATCATGTGCTTCGCCACGCGATCGGCGTTGTCTTTGGAGAGAGGGCGCAGATCCTGCAGGACCATTGGGTCTAGGTCCTTGATGTCTACGTCGCCTGGAAGGTCTGGCTCGGAGAGCTTTTGTGCCATCCGGTCTTCGCGGAAACCGTGACGCTGCGGGTTGGAGCGGTCGTGGCGGATCTTGCCGTCTTCACGACGGCGTTCGGAACTCCGGCTGTCTGAGCGGCGACCCTCGGAGCCGCGTACTTCGTATTTACGTCCTGAGGAGTTGAGGTCGTTGGAGCGACGATCATTTGGGCGTGAGTTTCGACGGTCCGGGCGATCCTCGCCTCGGTTACCTCGTCGATCGTTTCCACGATTCCTATCGTCGCTCATCTCAGGGACCTTCCTTTTTGGTTTATTGGTGAAGCTCTTCACCATTATAGGAATGCGAAAAGGAGTGTGGTTGTAAGGAGTTCGTATTGATACGACTCAACTCACAACCACACTCCTGTTTCACTGTTAAATTATTTGGTCGGCGGTAACTTACTCTCCCACATCCTCCCGGATGCAGTACCATCAGCGCGGGCGGGCTTAGCTTCCGGGTTCGGAATGGGACCGGGCGTTTCCCCGCCGCCATCAACCACCGACACACCTATTGGGGTGTATCAGCACTGTTACTAGGCGACTAGTAGACATGATACATATTCACTTAACACACAAACCACCACCATGTTAGGGGTGTGTT